>NZ_CALUYL010000044.1 GCF_944324995.1 uncultured Mailhella sp. | reverse complement strand
GAACGCAGCGTCATCGTGGAAGCCGCCTCGCACATCCGCACCTTCCACGAGGCCCAGAAGGACAAATCCTGGTTCATCACCCGCGAAGACGGATCCATCCTCGGTCAGAAAATCGAACCCGTGGACCGCGCCGGTCTCTACGTGCCCGGCGGCAAGGGCGGCAACACCCCCCTCATCTCCTCCATGCTCATGGGCGCGATTCCCGCGCAGGTCGCAGGCGTGAAGGAAATCGCCGTGGTCACGCCCCCCCGCGCCGACGGCACCCTCAATCCCTACATGCTCGCCGCCGCCTACCTGCTCGACATCAATGAAGTCTATCGCGTGGGCGGCCCCTGGTCCATCGGCGCGCTCGCCTACGGCACCCAGGAAATCCGCCCCGTGGACGTCATCGCCGGCCCGGGCAACATCTTCGTCACCACCGCCAAGAAGCTCGTGCAGGGCAAGGTCGGCATCGACATGATCGCCGGTCCCAGCGAAATCCTCGTGCTCGCCGACGAAAGCGCCAATCCTGAATGGGTCGCCGCCGACATGCTCTCCCAGGCCGAACACGACAAGCTCGCCTCGGCCATTCTCATCACCACGAGCTCCCTGCTCGCCGATCGCGTTTCCGCCGCCCTCGACCGCCGCGTGGCCGAACTTCCCCGCGTCGACATCGCCCGCGCCTCCCTCGAAAACTGGGGAGCCATCATCCTCGTGCCCGACCTTTCCGTGGCCGTGGACATGGCCAACCGCATCGCCCCCGAACATATGGAACTCTGCACCGCTTCCCCCTGGGAAGTGCTGCCCGCCATCCGCCACGCCGGCGCCGTGTTCATGGGTCAGTATTCCCCCGAACCCGTGGGCGACTACTACGCAGGCCCCAATCACGTGCTTCCCACGCTCGGCACGGCCCGCCACTCCTCCGCGCTCAGCGTACAGACCTTCTCCAAGCGCACCAGCATAGTCGCGGCTTCGGCGCAGTTCACCAGCGCCCACGCCTCCTCCATCGCCCTGCTCGCCAGACTCGAAGGTCTGGAAGCTCACGCCCGTTCCGTGGAACTCCGCGGCTGATCCCGCCGCCCACCAACGCCCTTCACTCACGAGGTTTCCCCATGAAACAGCTTCCCTATCCCGTTATCACCACCACCGACCTTCCCGGCTTCAAGCTCCACTCCAAGGGCAAGGTCCGCGACATCTACGATATCGACGAAAACACCCTTCTGCTCGTCACCACCGACCGCATGTCCGCCTTCGACGTCATCCTCGGCGAACCCATTCCGTGGAAGGGCGTCATTCTGAACCAGCTCACCCTCTTCTGGATGAACAAGTTCGCCCACCTCATTCCCAACCACATCATCGAATCCGACGTGGACAAGTATCCGGCTTCGCTCCAGCCCTACCGCGATCAGCTCGTCGGCCGCTCCGTGCTCGCCAAAAAGGCCCAGCCCCTCAAGGCCGAATGCATCGTGCGCGGCTACATCGCCGGTTCCGGCTGGAAGTCCTACAAGAAGGACGGCACCCTCTGCGGCGTTCATCTGCCCGCAGGCCTGAAGGAATCCGACAAGCTGCCCGAAATCATGTTCACCCCCTCCACCAAGGGCGAAATGGGCACCCACGACGAAAACATCAGCCTCGAAAAGATGCGTGAAATCGTCGGCAAGGACCTCGCCGACAAGGCCGCCGAAACCTCCCTCGCCATCTACCGCGAAGCCTCGGAATACGCCGCCAGCCGCGGCATCATCATTGCCGACACCAAGTTTGAATTCGGCATCGTGGACGGGCAGCTCACCCTCATCGACGAAGTGCTCACCCCCGATTCCTCCCGCTTCTGGCCCGCCGACAGCTACGAACCCGGCCACAGCCAGCCCAGCTTCGACAAGCAGTACCTGCGCGACTGGCTCGAAACCCAGGTGTGGGACAAGACCCCTCCGGCTCCCGCCCTCACCCCCACCGTGCGCGACACCACCGCGGAAAAATACCAGGAAGCCTTCCGCCTCATCACCGGCCGCTCCCTGTAACCTCCCCCAGGCAACCATCAGAAAAGGAGAGGAATACCTATGATTCTTGAAGGAAAAAAGGCCGTCATCTTCGGCGTGGCCAATAAGCACAGCATCGCCTACGGCATCTCTTCCGCCTTCCACCGCGAAGGCGCTTCCCTGGCGTTCAGCTACCTCAACGACGCCCTCAAAAAACGCGTCGAACCCATTTCCGAAGAACTTTCCGGCGACTTCACCTTCCCCTGCGACGTCTCCAGCGACGAAGACATCGCCCGCTCCGCCGAACTCGTGAAGGAAAAGTGGGGCAAGGTGGACGTGCTCGTCCATTCCGTGGCCTTCGCTTCCAAAGACGACCTCAAGGGCCGCTACCTCGATACCTCCCGCGACGGCTTCAAGCTCGCCCTCGACGTCTCCGCCTACTCCCTCGTGGCCCTCTGCAAGGCCTTTGAACCCCTGCTCAACCCCGGCGCCTCCGTCATCTGCATGACCTACTACGGCTCCGAAAAAATGATCCCCAACTACAACGTGATGGGCGTCGCCAAGGCCGCCCTCGAAGCCTCCGTGCGCTACCTCGCCACCGACTTCGGACCCGTCAACGTCCGCGTCAACGCCATCAGCGCCGGCCCCATCCGTACCCTCGCGTCCTCCGGCATCTCCGACTTCCACCAGATCGGTGCCATGTTCGAAAAACGCGCCCCCCTCCACCGCCTCGTCACCATCGACGAAGTCGGCAACGCCGCCGCCTTCCTCGCCTCCGACCTCGCCTCCGGCGTCACCGGCGAAATCCTCTACGTCGACAACGGCTTCCAGAGCACCGCTCTGTAAGAGAGAAAAGGCAGAAAGGCAGAAAAGACAGGAAAGACAGGAAAGGCATCGGGGGAGATAATCTCCCCCGAACCCCCATAGTTTGCGGGACGAACCCTTGCGGGTCCGTCCCGCAGCATTTTTGGGTGTACGTGAAGATTTCCCCGCCTTCCTGACACATTCGAGCGCCCGGCGGCTGCCATCTTCCGTTTGCACAAGACACGCTGTACGGGCTGCATAGCTTGCACGACGGCGGCTGCGCTTAACGCCGGAAGTGAATTCCGGCTGCTTGCCGTCGTCGACGCGGGCTTCTGATGTCGCCCGCGTTCCCCAGAGCGTTGAGAGAACATTTTCCAGTCGGCATGGACGGCTCTCGACGTTTTCTCTCCAAAACATCTGGAAATCCTTTCCTTTGACACGACTGTCCGGCGCAGGCCGGACAGGAGTCGGCCACCGCAGGTGGGTCCGTGAGGACACACCTGCA
>NZ_CALUYL010000043.1 GCF_944324995.1 uncultured Mailhella sp. | reverse complement strand
ACGGGCAGAAGAATGGCCATGATGCCGGCACAGCAGAAGTGAATGAAAATGCACCACTGCAGCACGGTTTCCGAAACGGCATAAGCAACATTGCCGGAGAAGAATCCCATGATGACGCCGGTTGCGGCAAGGCCCACGCTGGCGATGACGGCCACCACGGCCACCATGCGCTGACCGGCATTGTAGAAGCCCTGCGGCGGCAGCGCAGGATCAATGCCCATCTTCATGGTCATCTTCGGACCGAGCACCAGCCACAGCCCCTTCTTCATGCACCAGAGAATATCGCTTTTCATCTGGAACGTCGTGACCTCCCGCAGGAAAGGCAGCACCTCACGACGGGAGAACAGCAGGATATAGCACGCGTACACGATGACCCACACGGAGCCGACGATGAGATGGGCCACAAGCAGCCCTCTTCCGCCGAACATGCCGTGCCAGAAATCGATCCACCACTGACCGATGGGCTGCATGTCGCCGACAAGCAGCGCAAAACCGGAAAAAAGCAGGAATATCCAGCAGACGGCATTAAACCAGTGCATGAATATTGCGGAACGGGAATGTCGCCGGATCATGCATTATCCTCCTTATCATGCTTGTCGTCATCAGAGGCGGCGAGCTTCTTTTCCGCCGCAATTTCCGCGTCTTCCTTTTCCGAAGACTTGATGAGCTGACGCACGAAGGTGCCCGTCAGCGCGGCGAGAACCAGACCGCCCACCCAGGTGACGCCCTTGGCCAACGGAGGAATCGCGCCCACCGGATGGCTCACCGTGCTGGCCTCGGGCAGCTGCTCGGGAGTGGTGCTGTCAAGATAGGTCAGCGTAGGCCTGGCTCCGCTGCCGAGCGGAACAACATGCACGGCCTTGCGGGCGGCAAGCACCTTCGCCACATCGGAAGAAGGATCGTCGGCGTCGCCGAAGATGCGGCAGTGCATGGGGCACACGGCCACGCAGGCCGGAATCTGTCCGGGAGTGCTGCCGTGGCAGTAGTCGCACTTGTCGGCCGTGCCGGTCACCGGATGACGGAATCTCGCGTGATACGGGCACGCTTCAATGCAGCTTCCGCAGCCGATGCAGCGGGAACGGTCGATTTCCACGGTGCCGTCCTTGGCCTTCCAGGTGGCACCGGTGGGGCAGGCGCGCACGCAGGAGGGATCGTCGCAATGCATGCAGGCCCCGGGCTGAAACTTGAAGCCGCAGGGAGAATTTTCGCTGTTCGTTTCGCGCACCCAGTTGCGCGAAAGTCCGTAGGGAACATGGTTGCGCTGCTGGCATGCTATGATGCAGGCCTTGCAGTCCATGCACTTTTCAGAATCAATGACCATGACATATCGAGCCATGACTCACCTCTCATATTTTTCTCAGACGGCATCCCGTGCAGTTGTGCTGCGCGGAAATGCGGTCCCAGTAATTCGGGAGGATATCGCAGATGGATTCGCTCTGGTTTTCCTTCAGCGGCGTGGTCCGGCAGCAGTTGGCCGGAGTGAACACCGCACCCGGAAGAACGTTTTCCGTAATATCGACCCAGCACTCAATGCCGCCCATGGTGGTTTCCAGCATCACGCGGTCGCGCTGCTTGAGTCCCAGTTCCGCCGCCGTCCTGGGGTTGACCTGCACAAAGCGGCCGTTGGAGAACTGAGCCATGGATCTGGCGAAGTTGGTCAGGGTCTGCTGCCAGTGCCAGAGCTGCTTGCCCTGCGTAAGTATGAGCGGAAAGTCTTTCTTGCCGTCCTTGCCGTAAGGATGTCCCTTCGGATAGTCCCAGCGGTTGATGCCGCCGAACACTCTGTCCACAACGGTCATCTTGCCCGTAGGCGTCAGCAGCTTGCCTTCCGTGAACACCGTGCCCTTGCGCTCTTCTTCGCCTTCGGCGAAAAGCGGCCACGTCACCGTGGAGGAATGGCGCATGCGTTCCATGGTCAGGCCCTTCCAGGAAGGAACCTCGGCCTGCAACATGCGGCAGATCTCTTCCGGATCCTTGAAATCGGGATAGCGTTCCGGATCGAGCTTGCGGCCGATGTCGCGATAGAACTGCCAGGCGGGCACACAGGAACCGGGAGCCTGCACGATTTTTTCGCGCCAGGCCACCTGATTTTCGTTGCCGTAGCCGCAGCCCTGGCTTTCCGGACCGAACGTGGCGGGAATGAACAGCGTGGACACTTCCGACTCTTCATCGAGGAAGAAGCCCATGTGTACCACAAAGGGCACCTTCTGGATGGCCTTGCGCACGCCGAGGGCATCGGGATTGCGGCGGTAGCTGGAGTTCAGGAAAAGGATGTCGAGATTCTTCTTTTCCATGGCCAGGCGCAGACGGCGGAAGTTCATCTTCGGCGTATTGTTTTCGCCGAAGAAGTGATCCACGAGTTCTTCGCCGCCGCCGGGCTTGCCGCTCTGGAAGGTAAGCATGCCCTTGCCTTCGCCGATGAGGTTGTCCCGCAGCGCCTGAAGAAGAATGATCGAGCGGTCCGTGACGATACCGTTGGTCTGCCGCGAAAGCGACCCGCCCAGCCATACGATGGTCTTGCCGCTTGCGGCGAGCACGTCGTAGAAGGCCGCAATGTCCTTCTGCGGGAGACCGGTGATGGATTCCACGTAGTCGAGCGTGAACTTTTCCGTCTGGGGCGCGAGATTTTCAAAATCCTCGATCTGGAAGCGGGCGCGTTCCTCGTCGTAAGCGCCCTTTTCCAGAATGTAGCGGATGGCGCCGAGAGCGAGAATGCCGTCGGTGCCGGGCTGCGGACGCAGCTGCGTATGACACCAGATACTCGTGCGGGTTCTGCGCGGATCGATGTAGATGATTTTGGTTCCGGCCTCGCGCGCCGCCTTGAGCCAGCGCGTGTAGGGCGGATACAGATCGTTGACGTTGGCGCCCCACAGCACCAGCGTTTCGGCCTTGGGCAGTTCGTCCACCTGCGTGGAGCCGCTGTTCACGCCGAGCATGAGACCGAGCATGTTCGAGGCCGTGGAAACGCAGGTTTCCCCCGGAGGCATGGCCTGAACGCTGCCCACCGTGCGCAGCGTCATGAGCGCCGCAATTTCCGATTCCAGGCAGTCCCACAAAGGCATGGTCAGGGCCACGCGGTTGCCGGCCTTGGCGCCGTACTTGTCGCGAACGGCCTTCATGCGTTCCACCACCATGTCCACGGCTTCCTGATAGGAAATTCTGCGCCAGCTGCCGTCAGACTCATGATACATGGGTTCCGTGATGCGGAAGGGGCTGTTCATGAGTTCCAGAATGGACATGCCCTTCGGGCACATGGCGCCGCCCGTCCAGTGATTGCTGCTGTCGCCGGTAACGCTGAGAATCTTGCCGTCCTGCACGCGCGCCTTGTAGGTGCAGCGCACCTGACAGAAAGGACAATAGCCCTTCACTTCCGTTATCGCTCCACCTTTCGGAGGGATATAACCGATGGCTCCGGCCTTGTCGGGATTGGCAACGGCGGCCCCTCCCGCAAGCAGAGCCGCGCTCAGCTTAAGAAAATTTCTTCGTGAATACCTGTCGGGCATGATAAACCTGCCTGTTGAACATG
>NZ_CALUYL010000042.1 GCF_944324995.1 uncultured Mailhella sp. | reverse complement strand
CTTGACAAATTAATCATTCAAAGATATTTGATATCGTTCTTTGGCCTAACTTTGTGTTTTTATTTTGGAGGAACACATGCCTACTATTCAGCAGCTTATCCGTATCGAACGGAAGAAGGTGGTGAAGAGAAAGAAGACCCCGGCCCTGCAGGAATGCCCCCAGCGCCGCGGCGTGTGCACCCGCGTGTACACCACCACCCCCAAGAAGCCTAACTCCGCTCTTCGTAAGGTCGCCCGTGTGCGCCTGACCAACGGCATCGAAGTGTCGGCTTACATCCCCGGCGAAGGCCACAACCTTCAGGAACACTCCGTCGTGATGATCCGCGGCGGCCGTGTGAAGGACCTTCCCGGTGTCCGTTACCACATCGTTCGTGGTACCCTGGACACCTCCGGCGTGCAGGATCGCCGTCAGCGTCGTTCCAAGTACGGCGCCAAGCGTCCCAAGAACTGATCCTAGAGCCCCGCGCTCCATTTTTATGGTCTCTCAGTGGTTCTGAAGGCCATTCCAACTTGTTTACGGAGGAATCACCATGCCCCGCAAAGGTCCCATTGCAAAAAGGGAAATCTTGCCCGATCCTATTTACAACAGCCGCCTCGTGGCCCGCTTCGTGAACCGTCTCATGTACGACGGCAAGAAGGGCCCCGCGGAAACCATCTTCTACCGTTCGCTGGAAATCCTCGGCGAAAAGACCGGTGAAGACGCTCTGCACGCTTTCGAGAAGGCTGTGGAAAACGTGAAGCCCCACGTTGAAGTCAAGTCCCGTCGCGTCGGCGGCGCCAACTATCAGGTGCCCGTCGAAGTGCGTCCCGAACGCCAGATCTCCCTGGCGCTGCGCTGGCTCATCACCTATTCCCGCGCCCGCGGCGAAAAGGGCATGATCGCCAAGCTCTCCGCCGAACTCATCGACGCCTTCAACAACCGTGGTGGTTCCGTGAAGAAGAAGGAAGACACCCACCGCATGGCCGAAGCCAACAAGGCTTTCGCTCATTTCCGCTGGTAGGCCGCCATGTCGAACCGTACCTTTGAAATCAAGGATCTGCGCAATATCGGCATCATGGCCCATATTGACGCCGGCAAGACGACGACCACCGAACGCATCCTTTTCTACACCGGCGTGAACCACAAGATTGGTGAAACGCACGAAGGCGAGTCCACCATGGACTGGATGGAACAGGAAAAGGAACGCGGCATCACCATCACTTCCGCCGCCACCCACTGCCAGTGGAAGGGCCGCACCATCAACATCATCGACACCCCCGGACACGTGGACTTCACCATCGAAGTGGAACGTTCCCTGCGCGTGCTCGACGGTGCCGTGGCCGTGTTCGACGGCGTGAACGGCGTGGAACCCCAGTCTGAAACGGTGTGGCGTCAGGCCAACCGTTACAACGTGCCCCGCATCTGCTTCATCAACAAGATGGACAGAATCGGCGCCGACTTCTTCCATTCCGTGCAGACCATCCATGATCGTCTGAAGGCCAACCCCGTCATGCTGCAGCTGCCCATCGGCCACGAAGACGAATTCCGCGGCGTGGTGGACCTCGTCAAGGGCAAGGCCATCATGTTCGACAAGGACAGCAAGGGCTCCAAGTTCTGGGAAGAAGAAATTCCCGCCGACCTCATGGATCTCTATGAGGAAAAGCGCCTGGAAATGATGGAAGCCGTGGCTGAAGAAGACGAAGCCATGATGGAAAAGTACCTCGAGGAAGGCACCCTTTCCGAGGAAGATCTCCATTACTGCATCCGCAAGGCCACCATCGCCCAGACCATCGTGCCCGTGCTGTGCGGCACCGCCTTCCGCAACGTGGGCGTGCAGCCCCTGCTCGACGCCATCGTCGAGTACCTGCCTTCTCCGCTCGACATCGAGCAGATGAAGGGCACGAATCCCAACACCGGCGAAGAAGTCACCTGCCCCGCCGACGACAAGGCTCCTCTGGCCGGTCTCGTGTTCAAGCTGGCCGCCGACCCCTACATCGGCCACCTCTCCTTCTTCCGCGTGTACTCCGGCTATGTGGAACCCGGCATGTCCGTGCTGAACTCCACCTCCGGCAAGACCGAACGCATCGGCCGTATCGTGCGCATGCACGCCAACAAGCGTGAAGAAATCAAGTGGGCCGGCGCCGGCGACATCGTCGCCCTCGTGGGCCTCAAGAACGTCTCCACCGGCGACACCCTCTGCCACGACGACGCTCCCGTGGTTCTGGAATCCCTGGACATCCCGGATCCCGTCATCCAGGTGGCCATCGAGCCCAAGACCAAGGCCGACCGCGACGCTCTGTCCGCCGCCCTCAACAAGCTCTCCAAGGAAGATCCTTCCTTCCGCGTGACGGGCGACGAGGAAACCGGTCAGACCCTCATCGCCGGCATGGGCGAGCTGCACCTCGACATCATCGTCGACCGCCTCACCCGTGAATTCAACGTGAACGCCAACGTGGGCAAGCCCCAGGTGGCGTATCGCGAAACCATCACCAAACCCTCCAAGTCCGACACCAAGTACGCCAAGCAGTCCGGCGGTCGCGGTCAGTACGGTCACGCCGTCATCGAGATCGAGCCGAATCCTGGCAAGGGCTACGAGTTCATCAACTCCATCACCGGCGGCGTCATTCCCAAGGAATACATCCCCGCCATCGACAAGGGTATTCAGGACGCCCTGAAGAGCGGCGTGCTTGCCGGCTATCCCGCCGTCGACGTGAAGGTCAACCTCGTGTTCGGTTCCTACCACGAAGTGGACTCCTCCGAACAGGCCTTCTACGTGACCGGCTCCATGGCCATCAAGGACGCCATGCGCAAGGCCAGCCCCGTGCTGCTGGAACCCATCATGAGCGTGGAAGTGGTGACTCCCGAAGACTACCTCGGCGACGTCATGGGCGACCTCAACGGTCGTCGCGGCAAGGTGCAGGCCATGGAAGCCCGCGCCGGCGCCCAGGTCATCAGCTGCTTCGTGCCGCTGTCCGAAATGTTCGGCTACGCTACCGACCTGCGCTCCCGCACTCAGGGCCGCGCCACCTTCAGCATGCAGTTCGACCACTACGAAAAAGTGCCGGCCAGCATTTCTGAAGAACTGGTAGCCAAGAAGAAATAAGCAGGGATTTCCCTGACAGGCCAAAGAACTCGAAGGCCGGGGCGCAAGCTCCGGCCTTTTCTTTTGCGGAGAATGACATGACGGAACGGGAAAAAATGATTGCGGGTCAGATCTACAGCGTGCAGGACGAAGAACTCATCCGCCTGCACCGCGCCTGCGTGGACGCCTGCGTGCTCTGCGACCGATATCTTCCCTCGCAGCTCGACGAACGGCGCGAGCATCTGCGCCGCATTCTGGGCCGCACGGGAGAAAACTTTCTCATCGAGCCGGGCTTTCGCTGCGACTACGGCTTCAACATCGAAATCGGCGAAAACTTCTTTGCCAACTACAATCTCGTGATTCTCGACTGTGCGCCCGTGCGCTTCGGCCGCAACTGCTTCATCGGGCCGCAGTGCGGCATCTACACCGCCGTGCATCCGCTGGACGCCAGGGAACGCGCCTCGGGTCTGGAATACGCAAGGCCCGTCACCGTGGGCGACGACGTGTGGTTCGGCGGGCACGTCACCGTTCTGCCGGGCGTCAGCATCGGCGACGGAGCCGTCATCGGCGCAGGCAGCGTGGTCACGCGCAACATTCCAGCGCGCGTGGTGGCGGCGGGCAATCCCTGCCGCGTGCTGCGCCCCATTGACAAGAATCCCGTTTCAGACCGGAGCGTTGACTAAACGCGCGTATGCCGCTATTGCTTGCTCCAAATCAACCGCAGCGGTCGGACGCAAAAGCGCCCGCACCGGGCAAAGGAGTTCACTCATGGCCAACATGAAAGCGAAATATCTCGGCGACCTGCGCGTGGAATGCACGCACGTTGCCAGCGGAACCACCATCGTCACCGACGCCCCGGTGGACAATCAGGGCAAGGGCGAGGCCTTTTCCCCCACCGATCTGTGCGCCACGGCTCTGGCCTCCTGCGCCATGACCATCATCGGCATCTACGCCAAACAGCACGACGTGGACGTCACCGGCACGGAAATTTCCATCACCAAGGTCATGAGCGCGAGTCCCCGCCGCATCGGCAAAATAGAAGTCGTGCTCGACATGCCCGACCGCGAATACACCGATCGCCAGAAGGCCGCCATCGAGCACTGCGCGCACACCTGCCCCGTGCATCTGAGTCTGCATCCGGACGTGGAACAGGAATTTATTTTCCGCTGGAAGCACTGATCGAGTTCCGCCGTCACGGCGACCTTGCGGCCTGCATCAACGTGCAGGCCGTTTTTTATGCCCGCGTCGGCAGACGACGGACTTCGCCCTTCCCCGCCCGCACGCTTCATCGCTCCGCGCTGTTCGGCATGCCGGGCCTTCCCTCCTCTTTGCCCGACGGACATTGTCCGAGGTTCTCCCCTGTTTTCGTCATCCTCGTCCCGTTTCCCTCATCCCGCTGTCCGCGAGCCGCCTTTGCCTTGCCTGAGCAAGCGCCTTTTCTATTTCTCGTCTCGCCTTCGCCTTTCTCCGCACTGCGTCTCGAAGGAGGTCACCGCGAACGCCGTCCGTCGAGACTCACGACTCGGAGCCTGCGGCGCGTCCAGAGGAAAAGCGCCGCAAAACTCGGCCCCCTCGCATTCTTTTAAGGGAGCTCTCTCCGGGCACGACGACGCAAAGGTCAAACCGCTCACCTTCGGGCATTCTTCCCCTCCTGTGCCCCTTGCATGCCGTTCTCTTCGCGCCTCATGCGCCCTCGCCCCGAAACAAAAGATACTCCCCGACAACGCCGAGCCTCCGCAGGCTCCGTGCGTCTTCCCGTCCTTCCCCTGCGTCCTCATGTTGCGCCCGCCTTCCGACGGCCTCCCCGTGTCCTTTTTCCCCGGTACACGTTCCGACAACATCCGACATGCTTTCGTCCTGCTGAATCCCATACGCAAAAGGCCCGCCTGCATGAAGCAGACGGGCCCTTGCACTGCAAAAAAACGCCGATTAGAACTCAGGCGTGCATTCCAGGCTGAGATCGTTGGGGATCACCATGACGGGAATGCGGGTCTTGCCGATGATGCTTTCGGAAGGCTTGTTGAACAGAGAACCGAACAGGCCCTTGGTGGACATGCTGCCGATAACGATGAGATCGGCGCAGTACTTGTCGATGACCTTGAGCAGTTCCTCTTCCACCTTGCCTTCGGTCAGCACGATGGTGGTGTCGAGACCGGCGAAATGCTTGTTCACGTATTCGGTGAACGCCTCTTCGTTGGCCTTGCGGCTTTCTTCAATGAGCTTTTCCACCATGTTCTTGCTGCCGGTGCGGCGCAGAATGGCTTCGTTGTCGGCGGCCACGTGAACGAGAATCAGCTTGGCTTCGTTCTGGCGGGTGATGTCGTTGACGTACTGCGCCACGTCGTCAGGGTTTTCGGAAAGGCTGATGCAGCAGACAATATTGGAAAAAACAGACATGATATCCTCCTGTTTTTGATGAGCGGAATAATGCTTCGTCACGCTCTACTTTTCCGTAATAGGGAATCCGTTGTCAAGCAGATGTAAAAAAAAACATGCCGGGACAACAGTTTTTCATTTTGCGCCCGTCGTTCTGCCGCAACTCGCATCGGGAAAGAACAAGCCTGAAAAAATTTTTTCTTTCCGGGCGCGCGAGGAGCTGCAAACCTTCTTTTCCCCGCCCCGTCGCCGCACGATTCGGCAGCAATACACGCTGATTTCAGACTGGCCGACGCACACCGGGCTCCGACGTTTCGGAAAGTCCGGTCCGGTTTCTTCCGCGCGTGCCAGAAAAATCCCTGTAAAAACGCGGCGGAACACTCTGCCGCCGACACATGTCCCGCGCTGCCTGCAAAGCGGCGCCGCCTTTCGCCGCCGCGCTCCGGTCTGGCCCGAGCCGCAGTTTCAAGACGCACGACGAGCGCATGGCCCCTCGCTCCAAAACGCACAGGCAGCGCCGAAATTCAAGTCCGCGTCTTCCGCCGTTGCCTCCCAAAGACGCCTCTCGTCAGGCCCCGCCGAACCCGCCCCGACAACAGGTCGCCGTCTTTCGGCGTCATCACGGCTGCTCCGGCCTCAAGCAGGAGCCCGGCACTCCCGTCCGGCACGAAACGGCATCCCTTTTTTAGGGATTCGGCGCGCGTCGTCAGACTCAGACGCCGCCTGACGGCAAATAAAAAAAAAGAGTCGCGACACACGGTCACAACTCCGAAATGGTCGGGGCGACTGGATTTGAACCAGCGACTTTCTGCTCCCAAAGCAGACGCGCTACCCCTGCGCCACGCCCCGAACATAAAAAAACGGCTGCCCTGTAGAGGACACAGGGCAGCCGAAAATCAGCTGAAACTAGCGGGCGATGACGTTGAATTCGTCACGACGGTTCTTGGCCCACACAGCTTCACCGGTACCTTCAACGGCGGGACGTTCCTTGCCGTAGGAGATGATGTCGAGCTGGTCGGCAGGCACGCCGAGGCGGATCATGTATTCATAGGCAGC
This sequence comes from uncultured Mailhella sp., assembly GCF_944324995.1. GTDB lineage: Bacteria > Desulfobacterota > Desulfovibrionia > Desulfovibrionales > Desulfovibrionaceae > Mailhella. Next base: position 300 of record NZ_CALUYL010000042.1, on the reverse strand, counting down.
GCGGGCACGACGTTCGCCGAGGGCGAGGTTGTATTCCTGGGTGCCGCGTTCGTCGCAGTTGCCTTCAATGCGCACGCGGATGGAAGGATACTGCTTCATGAGTTCAGCCTTCTGCTGCAGCATGTCGCGATATTCAGCCTTGATGTCGTACTTGTCGAAGTCGAAGTACACGACACCGTCGGTGATCTGCTGAGCAGCAGCGTCAAGGGCGGAAGAAGAGGAAGCCACGGGAGCGGGTTCCACGTTTTCCACTTCAGCGTTCTTCTTAGCGCAGCCGGCGCCCATGCCGAGAGCCAGAGC
>NZ_CALUYL010000041.1 GCF_944324995.1 uncultured Mailhella sp. | reverse complement strand
CGCGTTTTCGAGTTATGCCCATTTACCCCCGACTTGTCAAACACTTTTTTGCGATTTTTTCATTCTTTTTTCATTTTTATATTTAATATACTGATTACATTCATTTTATTTTTATCAAACCAAACGGTTCCGTCAGGCTTTCCGCAGCAATTCCTGCCGCAACCGTCCGAAAAACACTTTTTCATAAAAAAGAGGAGGGGGATTCGGCCCCCTCCTTTTCCTCATCAATATGGAATGAGCCTTTCCCGATTTACGGATGGTTGTGGAACTTGTCCGCCGTGGCTTCGGAACCGCTGTGGCAGGGAGTGCAGTCCATGTTGCCCTTCTGGATGTCGGACATCTTGCCCTTGCCGTGGCAGGTGGTGCAGCCGGTCACGGATTCCTGCTTGCCGAGCGCGCCCTTCCATTCCTTGCCGGCTTCGATCTTGGCGTTGAGAATCTCAATGGCCTTGCGGCTCACGTCGGCGGTGATGCGGCCGCAGCGTTCGCTGCGTTCCGTGCTGTTGGCCGCCAGCTTGGTGGCGTGCGACCAGCGGGAAACCGACACGTGGCAGAGCACGGAATGCGACACGCTGGTGGGCAGATCGCCCTTCACGCCCTGGGCGGCGTCGCCGGGATTGTAGATGGGGAAGGCCGTCTGTTCATACCAGCGGAACAGCTCGTTCACCATGGGAGTGGCTTCCTTGCGCGGATAGAACACCGAGAAGGCCATGGCCGCGCCGGCAAGCGCGCCGCAGATGGTGCCCCAGTCGGACATGCCGCCCTTGAATCCTTCCATCATGGTGAAGGGGAAGGTGTTGTAGGGGGCGCCGTACTTTTCCGCCATGGTGCCGATGATGCTGTAGAACACGCCGTAGCCGCAGCCGTAACCCTTATACCAGTAGCCCTGATAGGCCACGGAAGCCGCAGCGGCGATGTCGTCGATCTTTTTCGGGGTCCAGCCGAACTCTCCGCCCATCTGCGCAAAGTGTCCGTTTTTACCGGCGGACATGGCAGGAGCGGCAGGAGCCGCGATAACGGTACCGGACATGGCGGCAAGGGAACCACCAACGGCAAGACCACCCATAACGCCCAGCATGGCTCTTCTGCTGTATTCCATAATATTCTCCGAGGTAGAATAAATAATACACGTAAACCTTATTCCGTCTGAAAAAGGCATACGTCGGTACTATGTGATTAATAGAACATTATGTCAATCGGTCGGCGGGAAATTAAAAAATCCTGCGCATTTCTTCTCTTATTTTCCCGGCATCGCATGCGCCGCAGCGCTTTTTCAAGCGTCTCCCGCGTCGATCCGAAGAGCCGGTTGCACCCGGCGGACTTCTTGAGTAAACCGAAACGGCGCGCCCTTGCGGGCTCGCATCCTCCCAGGCATTTCAACGACATGGAAAATACAGGAGCAAGTTATGAACAATGCCTCCAGCACCGACAAGCCCTATCTCGGCTGGTTTGCCAAAATCTGCAGCATTCCTCATGAATCAAAGCACGAGCGTCAGCTCAGCGACTATCTCGTGACCTTCGCCAACGAGCGCGGCCTCGCCGTCAGGCAGGACGAAGCAGGCAACATCCTCATCCGCAAGCCCGGCACGCCCGGTCTGGAACAGGCTCCCGTCGTGGTTCTTCAGGGACACATGGACATGGTGTGCGTGAAGGACAACGGCCTCGACTTCGATTTTGCCAAAGATCCGCTGAAACTCGTGTTCGACGGCGACAGCCTGCACGCCGACGGCACCTCGCTGGGCGCGGACAACGGCATAGCGCTCGCCTACATGCTCGCGCTGCTGGATTCCAAAGACATTCCGCATCCTCCGCTTGAAGCCGTGGTCACCGTGGATGAAGAAGTGGGCATGGGCGGAGCCACGGCGTTCGACGCCTCGCAGGTGACGGCCTCCATGTTCATCAACATGGACTCCGAAGAAGAGGGCGTGTTCTGCGTGAGCTGCGCCGGCGGAAGAAGAAGCAGAATGCACATTCCCGCCGCGTTTGAAGACGCGGCCGCCGTTCCCGAAAGCAGCGCCTTCCGCTTTTTCCGCATCACCGTGGGCGGCCTGGCGGGCGGACACTCGGGCCTCGAAATCCACAAGGAGCGCGGCAACAGCAACAAGCTGCTGGCCAGAGTGCTCGACGATCTCATGCAGACCTTCCCCTGCCGTCTGGCTTCCATCCACGGCGGCACGGCGGCCAACGCCATTCCCAAGGAAAGCTCGGCCGTGGTGTTCATCCGTGCCGACGAAGAAACGCTGCGCAGCCGTCTTGACGACTGGGCCGACGTTTTCCGCCACGAACTGCGGGGAGCCGACGGCGCAGGTCTGCACATTGCCCTGGAGAGCGCGGAAGGCGGCAGGATCATGACCGAAGAAAGCGCCGGACGCATTCTTGACGCCGCGCTGCTGATTCCCACCGGCATCGCCTCCATGGACATGACCATCACCACGCAGCGCCTGGTGGAAAGTTCCAACAACTTCGCCGTGATGCTCATGGAAGAAAACGGCGTGGTCTTCCAGTGCCAGACCAGAAGTTCCTCCGCCAGCCGCAAGGAAGCCCTCTGCCGTCAGATCGACGTGCTCGGCGCCATGGTGGGCGCAACCGTGGAACATTCCGGCGACTATCCGGCCTGGGAATACAATCCCGATTCCCGCTTGCAGCCGCTGTTTGAACAGGCCTACCGCGACCTCTTCCACAAGGACGCCAGAGTGGAAGGCATTCACGCCGGTCTGGAATGCGGCCTATTCTCCAAAAAGTTCAAGAAGCTCGGACACCCCATGGACTTTCTCTCCTTCGGGCCGGAAGTCACGGGCGCGCATTCCACCAAGGAAACGCTCAACCTTCCTTCTGCGGAACGGGCCTGGCGTCTGCTGCTTGAGGTTTTGCGCCGCATAGGCGAGCAGGCCTGACGCCTGCGCGCGTCGATTTCAGACGGGGCGCGCGGAGCGCCGGACATGAAAAATCCGGCGTCGCCGCGCGAGCCGAAGCGACGCCGCAGGAGAAATCCTCACATCCGGGCTCACGCCCATAATCGAGAAGGCCACGTCGGTAAGACGCGGCCTTCTCGATACTTCAGCGGTTCAGAGAGACGACATCAGGAAAAGAATTTCTGAATATAGCCCTGCACAAACACCAGCGCCACCACGAGAGGCAGAATCCACGTCAGGTAGAAGCGCAGGAACTTGGGAAACTTCACGCCGCGGCCGGCGTCGGTTTCCGCCATGAACTTATCCCAGCCCCAGCCGAACTTGTGACAGCAGAACAGCATGAAGGTGATGGCGCCGATGGACAGCAGATTGTTGCTGAGAATGAAGTCTTCCAGATCCATGAGCGTGCTGCCCTTGCCCAGGGGCTGAATGCCGGAGAGCACGTTGAAGCCGAGCACGCAGGGCAGGGTGAGCAGGGTGAGCGCCACGCCGTTCACCACCGTGGACTTGCGGCGCGACCATTTCCACACGTCCATGCTGTAGGAAATGATGTTCTCGATGACCGTGATGACCGTAGTCAGCGCAGCCACGCTCATGAACACGAAGAACAGCGTGCCCCAGAAGCGTCCGCCGGACATGGAATTGAACACGTTGGGCAGCGTGATGAAAATCAGTCCGGGGCCGGAATCGGGTTCCACGCCGAAGGCGAAGCAGGCCGGGAAAATGATGAATCCCGACATCATGGCCACAAAGGTGTCCAGGCAGACGATCCAGATGGATTCCTGCGTGATGGTGTACTCGCGCCCCAGATAGCTGCCGAAAATGCACATGGAGCCGATGCCGAGCCCCAGCGTGAAGAAGGCCTGGTTCATGGCGTCGTTGAGCAGGCTCCAGATGCCGGCGTTCACGGCGCGCTCCCAGTCGGGAGCAAGGTAGAAGGTCAGTCCGTCCATCGCTCCGGGCAGGGTCACGGCTCGAAGGGCGAGTCCCAGCATGATGACGAGAAGCCCGGTCATCATGAACTTGACCACGCGTTCCACGCCCCGGCGCAGACCGAAGCCGCAGACGATGAAGCAGAGTATGGACGTCAGAAACGCCCAGAAGGTCATGCCCGCAGGATCGGCAAGCATGGTTCCGAAGGCGGCGGGCATCTGATCAGGCGCGAGGGCGAGCTGTCCCGTTGCCGTTCTCCACACGTAAAAGAGCATCCATCCGGCCACGGGAATATAAAACATCATGAGCAGGTAGCTGCCTACAATGCTGAGCCAGCCCATGCGGTGCCAGTGCGATCCTCTGGGTTCCAGCACGCGCAGCGCGTTGCCGAGGTTCTGCTGCGAGGCGCGACCCACGGAAAATTCCATGATGAGCAGAGGCAGCGCCAGCATGAGCAGAAAGAACAGGTAGGCGACCACGAACACGGCACCGCCGTACTTGCCCGTAATGTAGGGGAATCTCCACACGTTGCCCAGGCCGATGGCGCATCCGGCGGAAACAAAAAGAAAGCCGATGCGGCTGGCCATTTTTTCTCGTTGCATGACGTACTCCAGAGACGGAAAACAAAGGCGGCGCGCGCCTCGCCGCAGCAAGGCGCGCGCCGGAAAAAGGTTGCAGAAAAGAAATCAGAAGAACTTCTGAATGTAGCCTTCCACAAAAATGACCAGAAGCACGACGGGCAGTATCCAGGTCAGGTAGAAGCGCAGGAACTTGGGAAACTTCATGCCTGCGCCGGCGTCGGCTTCGGCAATGAACTTGTCCCAGCCCCAGCCGTAGCGCTGGCAGCAGAACAGGCAGAAAATGAGCGAGCCGAGCGGCAGCAGGTTGTTGCTGATGACGAAGTCCTCCAGATCCATGATGGTGGAACCCTGACCGAGGGGCTGAATGTCCGACCAGATGTTGAAGCCGAAAATGCAGGGCAGGGTGCAGAGAGTGAGCACCACGCAGTTGATCTTCACGGCCTTTTTTCTCGTCCACTCGTAGGTGTCCATGAAGTGGGAGATGATGTTTTCCATCACGGCGATGACCGTGGTGAGCGCAGCCGCGCTCATGAACACGAAGAACAGCGCGCCCCAGAAGCGGCCGCCGGCCATGTTGTTGAAGATGTTGGGCAGCGTGATGAAGATGAGGCCGGGGCCGGCGTCGGGCTGCACGCCGAAGGCGAAGCACGCCGGGAAAATGATGAGGCCCGACATGAACGCCACGAAGGTGTCCAGAGAAACGATGAACACCGATTCCTTGGTCAGGGTGTTGTCCCGGTTGAGATAGCTGCCGAAAATGCACATGGCGCCGATGCCGATGCTCAGGGTGAAGAAGGCCTGATTCATGGCGTCGTTGAGAAGCGACATGATGCCGGCGTCCATGGCGCGCTGAAGGTCGGGCACGAGATAGAAGGCCACGCCCTTCATGCTGCCGGGCAGAGTGAGGGAATGCACGGCAAGGCCGACGACGATGACGAGCAGTCCGCCCATCATGATTTTGACCACGCGCTCCACGCCCTTCTGAAGACCGAGCGCGCACACGCCGAAGCATCCGAGGGAGGCGACAAGCGTCCAGAAAAGCATGATGCCCGGGCTGGCAAGCAGATTGGAAAAGACTCCCGGCACCTGATCCACGGGAACGGAAAGCGTGCCCGTCACGGTGGCCCAGCAGTAATACATCATCCAGCCTGCCACGGGAATGTAGAACATCATGAGCGCATAGGAGCCTATGATGCTGAAGCAGCCGAAATAGCTCCATTTGGAACCGGGCTTGAGTTCACGAAAGGCGCGGGACATGTTTCGCCTGGAAGCGCGTCCGACGGTGAATTCCATGATGAGAATGGGCAGGCCCATGCCGAGAAGAAACACAAGATAGGCGACAAGAAAAACAGCGCCACCGTATTTGCCCGTAATAAAAGGAAAACGCCATACATTGCCGAGTCCGATGGCACAACCGGCGGAAAGGAAAAGAAAACCCAGCCGACTGGCGAGCTGTTCTCGTTGAGCCATAGTATATTTCTCCTTGGCGGAAATCTTTTTTCTTCATATATGTGAAACAGGACGGCCCGGCAACCGGAAAAAACCGGCTTCCGCGGCCGCTCCCTCTTCACAAACGCTCCGACTCCCGCCGAAAAACGACGGAAAATCGTCGGGATGCGTCGTCTTTCCGTTTTTTGAAATGCTCTTACAAATTCGTCAAAAATTTTCCGAAATTAAAAGAACTTCTGAATGTATCCCTGCGCGAAGATGAAAAGAAACACCACCGGCAGAATCCAGGTCAGATAGAAGCGCAGGAACTTGGGGAACTTCATGCCCCGGCCCGTGTCGGCCTCGGCAATAAAGTTGTCCCAGCCCCAGCCGTAGCGGTGACAGCAGAACAGCATGAACAGGAACGAGCCCAGCGGCAGGATGTTGTTGCTGATGATGAAGTCTTCCAGGTCGAGCACCGCGCTGCCGGGACCGAAGGGCTGGAAGTCGGACCAGACGTTGAAGCCGAGAATGCAGGGCAGGGTGAGCAGGGTGAGCACCACGAAATTGATGATGGTGGACTTTTTGCGCGACCAGCCGTAGCCGTCCATGAAAAACGCAATGATGTTTTCGAGCACCGCAATGACCGTGGTGAGCGCGGCCGCACTCATGAACACGAAGAACAAAAAGCCCCAGAAGCGTCCGCCGGTCATGTTGTTGAAGATGTTGGGCAGGGTGATGAAAATGAGCCCGGGCCCGGCGTCCGGCGTTACGCCGAAGGCGAAGCAGGCGGGAAAGATGATGAGTCCGGCGGTCAGGGCCACAAAGGTGTCCAGCGCCACGATGAGCACGGATTCCTGCGTGAGCGAGCGATCCTTCTTCAGGTAGCTGCCGAAAATGCACATGCTGCCCATGCCCACGCTCAGGGTGAAGAAGGCCTGATTCATGGCATCGTTCACCAGAGCGAGAAAGCCTGCGTCCACGGCGCGTCCGAGATCGGGCTTGAGATAGAATTCCAGGCCCTTGGAGCCGCCTTCCAGAAAACAGGAATGCAGGGCGAGCCCCAGCATGATGACAAGCAGCCCCAGCATCATGACCTTGACCACGCGCTCCACGCCCCGCTGAAGGCCCTGTCCGCAGATGGCGAAGCACGACGCGGACACCACCACGGTCCAGAACAGCAGCAGCCAGGGATCGGCGAGCATGCCGCCGAACACCGCCGGAACCTGCGCCGTGGGGACATCCAGACGGCCGGTCAGCATGAACCAGCAGTAGCAGAGCATCCAGCCGGCGATGGGAATGTAGAACATCATCAGAAGATAGTTGCCTATGGGGCTCATGATGCCGAACCTGTGCCACCAGCTGCCCCGGGGCTCAAGCCTGGCCAGCGCGTGGGCCATGTTGCGCTGCGTGGCGCGCCCCACGGAAAATTCCATGACCAGCACGGGAAGCCCCACGAAGATCAGGAAAAGCAGATAAACCACAAGAAAGACAGCGCCGCCGTACTTGCCCGTAATATACGGAAAGCGCCATACGTTGCCGAGCCCGATGGCGCACCCGGCCGAAAGAAGCAGAAACCCCAGTCTGCTGGCAAGTTGTTCACGCTGAGCCATGTTCAGTTCTCCTGAAGAAGATGATTTCTTCTAGGTATAGGATAAAACTCACGGGCCCGGCAACCGAAAATGTTCTCTTTTTCCCTTCAGAGGTATGCTTGCGCTGCCCGCGCTCCTGTACTACAGCTTTGCACAGGCAGGCGGCGGAAAAACGTCGGCCCTTCGTGTTGCGTTTACCATTGCCGCAGTGTTGCCGCAGTCAAGACAAAAGGACAGGTAACGAGCTCGAAAAAAAACGCATGCGCCTCTCCGTTCACGGTCGTCGGCGCAGCCTTGCCTTTGCCGTCGCTCCGCATCACCTTTCCCCGGGAAGCCTTTGCGCCTCACAGGAATCATTCATGAATCAACATCGCCGCAAATACTGGATTCTGCGCGCCAACCGCGTTCTGCTCGCTCTGGAAGGCGTCGTCATCGGCCTCGGCTGCGCCTGCGTCATCTGCAGCTTCCGCCTGGCCCGCGACCATGCCGCGCCCGTTCTCTCCTCCTGGCTTGCCGGATGGAAGGATAACTGGTGGATCGCGCCGCTCTGGCTGCTCGTCCTTGTTGCCGCCGCCCGTTTTCTGGGCTGGCTGGTCAAAACCACGCCGCTCATTTCCGGCAGCGGCATTCCGCAGACGGAACTCATCGTCCGGGGCAGACTCCACGTCTCGCGCCGTGACTGGCTCCGCGTGCTTCCGGCAAAATTCGTCGGATGCCTCGTTTCCACGGTGGGCGGACTCTCCCTCGGCCGCGAAGGGCCCTGCATCCAGATGGGAGCCGCCACCGCAGCCCTTCTTGCCGGACTCTGGGAACGCATCTCCTTTGCCGGGCACATTCACATCGCCGCCGGAGCCGCCGCAGGCATGACCGCCGCCTTCGGCTCTCCCATAGCCGGCGTGCTCTTCGTGTTCGAGGAAATGAAAAGCCGCTTCACCTGGGGCGGACTCATCGCCGTGGGCTTTGCCGCCGCCACGGCCGCACTCGCCACGCGCTGCCTTTTCGGATTCGGACTCATCTTTCCCTTCCGGGACATCCACGCCCTGCCGCTTTCCCTCCTCTGGACGGCTCCCCTCATGGGCGTCGTCATGGGCGCGGCGGGCGTGCTCTACAACAAGGCGCTGCTCGGAACCAAAAACGCCGAAGCCCTGCACACGCCCCTTTCCCAGAACTGGCGCATCCTGCCGCCCATGCTGGCCGCCTTCGTGCTGGCCTTCGCCTGCCCCGCCGTGCTCGGCGGCGGCGAAGACCTCGCCGGAAGCCTGATACGCTTTGCCGCCGACCCCGCCTCCGTCCTGCCCGCGCTGCTCCTCCTCGCCGCTCTCAAAATCGCCTTCTCCCTGTTCAGCTACACCGGCAACGTGCCCGGCGGCATACTCATGCCCATGCTCTGCATAGGCGCGCTGCTCGGAGCCCTCTGCGGACAACTTCTCGCCGCCTCCGGCCTCATCCCCCCGGAAAGCTGGAACACCTTCCTCATCTACGGCATGGTCGGCTTCTTCGTCTCCATGGTGCGCGTCCCCCTCACCGGCACCGCCCTCGTCATGGAAATGTCCGGCGCCCTCTCCTGCCTCCCCGGCGCCCTCATCGTAGCCTTCATCGCCTCATGGACAGCCAACGCCCTCCGCTGCCCCCCGGTCTATGATTCTCTGAGAGCCGCCATCGTTGTTTCGAGGAAGAAGTAGTTATGGGTTATGCGGGGGAAGGGGGAAACCCTTTTGAAAAAGGGCTTTCCCCCTTCCCCCGCACCCCCATCCCCCTTCCTAAAACTTTTATTTCGGGGAAGTGTTGAGGGGGAGAAAGGAAAAAGGCGGAAGAGTCTGCACGAACGTTGCTGAGAAGAGTACGGGCGTGTCGAGCAAAACTTTTCCACCCTGACCGCAGAGATGTTGCCGGGGCAGCCTTAAAATTTTTCCTTTTCTCTGCATCACATTCCAAGCAGCACATCGACAAAAAGCCCCGACTCTCAAAAAGAGTCGGGGCTTTTTGTCTTTCAGCGACCGAGCCGCCGCATAATTAAAAAGTCTTGGAAGGATAGGAGGGGCGCGGGGAGGAAAGGGAAGCTTTCTTCAGAAAGTTCCCTTTCCTCCCCGCCAATCTCTCCTCTATTCTTCCGCATTCTCTCCGTTGTCGGACACGGTGTCGAAGCCGGCGACGCTGGCGCCTTCGTCGAGTTTGACGAGGCGGACGCCCATGGTGGCGCGGCCGACGGAGCGGACTTCGTCCACGCCGAGGCGGATGATCTTATTGGTGGAAGTGAGCAGGATGAGGGAGTCCGTATCGGACACGGGCATGGCGCCGATGACTTCGCCGGTCTTGGGGGAGACCTTGAAGTTGATGAGGCCTATGCCGCCGCGGCTCTGCATGCGGTAGAGGTCTATCTTGGTGCGTTTGCCGTAGCCGAGGGCGGAAACCGTCATGATCATGGTGGAGTTGTCGCCGTCCTTCACGGTGACGCAGGCCACCACGGAGTCGCCGCGGCGCAGTCCTATGCCCTTCACGCCGGAAGCGCTGCGGCCCATGGGACGGACGTCGGGCATGGCGAAGCGTATGGCCATGCCGTGGGCGGTGGCGAGCACCACGTGATCGGAATCCGTGACTTCGCGCACGGCGATGAGTTCATCGCCTTCCTTGAGGCCGAGGGCTATCATGCCGCTCTTGCGGCAGCGGGCGTACAGGGAAGCGCTGGAGCGTTTGACCATGCCCTGCTTGGTGGTGAACAGGAAATAGCTGTGTTCGGCGAACTCGCGCACGGTAAGGGCGTTGGCCACCCACTCGTCCTTTTCCAGGGGCAGGAGGTTGGCAATGTGCATGCCCTTGGCGGTGCGGCTGCCTTCCGGCACCTGATGCACCTTGAGCTGATGCATGCGGCCCTTGTTGGTGAAGAGCAGCAGGTACTGATGATTGGTGGTGGTGAGGAATTCCTGCACGAAGTCGTCTTCGGAGGTGTGCAGGCCGGCAATGCCCTTGCCGCCTCTCTTCTGCTGCTGATAGTTGGCGAGCGTGGTGCGCTTGATGTAGCCGCGGCGCGACAGAGTGATGACCACGTCCTCGTCGGGAATGAGGTCTTCGATGTCGATGCCGGAAAGCTCGTCCATGACCACTTCGGTGCGGCGGGGCGTGGAGTAGGTGTTCTTGATGTACTGCGTTTCTTCGCGCAGCACGCCGCGGAGCACTTCGGGATCCTCAAGGATGGAGGTCAGGTAGGCGATGAGCTTCTGCAGTTCGCGGAATTCTTCGAGCAGCTTGTCGCGTTCGAGGCCGGTGAGGCGCTGCAGGCGCATGTCGAGAATGCTCTGCGCCTGGATTTCCGTGAAGCCGAAGCGGTTCACCAGGCCGGACTTGGCTTCCTGCGGGGTTTCCGAACCGCGGATGAGCGACACGATTTCATCGATGATGTCGAGCGCCTTGAGCAGACCTTCCACGATGTGGGCGCGGGCCTGCGCCTTTTCCAGATCGAAGCGGGTGCGGCGGATGACCACCTCGCGGCGATGATCGAGGAAGCAGGTGAGGGCCGTGCGCAGATTGAGCTGCTGGGGCTTGTTGTCCACCACGGCGAGCATGTTGATGCCGAAGGAGGTTTCCAGAGGCGTGTACTTGTAGAGCGCGTTGATGACGAGCTCCGGAATGGTGCCCCGGCGCAGATCGAGAATGATGCGTATGCCCTTCTTGTCGGACAGGTCGCGCAGGTCGGTCACGCCGTCGAGCTTGCGGTCGTTCACGAGGGCCGCAATCTTGGTGACGAGCACGGACTTGTTGAGCGCGTAGGGAATTTCGCGGATCACCACGGACTGCTGCCCTTTCTTGCGTTCCTCAACTTCCACGCGGCCTCTCACCTTCACCACGCCGCGGCCGGTGCGGTAGGCGTCGAGCAGGCCCTGACCGGCATACACGAAGCCGGCCGTGGGGAAGTCCGGGCCGTGAACGAGATCGATGAGGTCGTCCACGGTGCAGTCGGGTTCGTCGATGAGGCGAAGGAGCGCGTCGCACAATTCCCCGAGGTTGTGGGGAGGAATGTTGGTGGCCATGCCCACGGCGATGCCCGAAGAACCGTTGAGCAGCAGGTTGGGCACCTTGGTGGGGAGCACTTCGGGTTCCTGTTCCGAACCGTCGTAGTTCGGACGGAAATCCACGGTCTTCTTCTCTATGTCGTCCAGAAATTCGGAAGCGAGGCGGGACATGCGCACTTCGGTGTATCGCATGGCGGCGGCGGAGTCGCCGTCGATGGAGCCGAAGTTGCCCTGACCGTCTTCCAGGGGATCGCGCATGTTGAAGTCCTGCGCCATGCGCACGAGGGCGTCGTACACGGCGAAGTCGCCGTGAGGATGATACTTGCCTATGACGTCGCCGACGACGCGGGCGCTTTTCTTGGTGGGCCGGTTGTAGGTGTTGGCCATCTGCGACTGCGCAAAGAGAATGCGGCGATGCACGGGCTTGAGGCCGTCGCGCGCGTCGGGAATGGCGCGGCCTATGATGACGCTGAGCGAGTAGGCCAGATAGGACTGACGCAGCTCTTTTTCTATATCGACTTTAAATTCTGCCACGGTAGGAATCCTTTGGGCGATGTGTTAATGAGTTCCCGGAAAAGAAGGGAAGCCCCTTCGCGGGAAGGGGCCCGTCTCATCAGATGTCGAGATCTTCCATGGAAAGCGCGTTGCGGATGATGAAGTCGCGGCGCAGATCGGCGCGGTCGCCCATGAGTTCCTCAATGGTGTCGGACGCGGCCTGGGCGTCTTCAATGCTGACCTGCAGAAGCGCTCTCTTTTCGGGGTTCATGGTGGTCATTTCCAGCTGTTCGGGATTCATTTCGCCGAGACCTTTGTAGCGCTGGATGTTGAAGCCCTTGCGCGCCTCGGCGTAGGCGGATTCGCGCAGTTCAAAGTAATCCTTGACCTCGCGGCTGGATTCGGAGCTCGAAAGCGTCACGGGGAAGGAGCCGCAGGCCTTTTCGAGCTTGGTCCAGACCTGGCGGGCGTGCCGGTACATGCGCGAGTGGAAGAATTCCACGGCGAGGCGCGTGCGATGGCCGCTTCTGTTCTCAAACACCAGGAAGGAACGTTCGTCGTCTTCAAGCTGTTCCACTTCCAGCTTCGCCGCATAGCCCTGTTCTTCCATCCAGGCGCGGAAGTTTTCGGGCAGACCGTTTTCGGCCATGGCGGGCGTGAGTTCCTCGCTGAAGCGGAGGAAGGAAAGGAAAAGCTCGCGCGAAATGGCGGAATTTTCCGCTTCGGTCATGGACTTTTCAAGGTCGTCGATGTCCTTGAGCAGGCCGATGAGATCGCTGCCGCGGTAGGTTCTGCCGTCGGCGGTGGTCACGGACACGCCGTCGGCCAGGCGCTGAAGCAGAAATTCGTCGAGCTCGTTGTCGTCCTTCAGGAACTTGATGGTGTTGCTGCCCTTCTTGATGCCGTAGAGCGGAGGCTGGGCGATGTAGATGTGCCCTTCCTCGATGAGCTTGGGATAGTAGCGGAAGAAGAAGGTGAGCATGAGCGTGCAGATGTGCGCGCCGTCCACGTCGGCGTCGGTCATGATGATGATCTTGTGGTAGCGCAGCTTGGAATAGTCCATGTTGTCGCCGATGCCCACGCCCATGGCCGTGATCATGTTCTTGATTTCTTCGCTGGCGAGCATGCGGTCGAAGCGGGCGCGCTCCACGTTCAGGATCTTGCCGCGCAGCGGCAGAATGGCCTGCGTCATGGGGTTGCGGCCCTGCTTGGCGGAACCGCCTGCGGAATCGCCTTCCACGATGAACACTTCGCATTCCGAAGGATCCTTGCTCTGGCAGTCGGCAAGCTTGCCGGGCAGAGAATTGTCGGAAAGCGCGCCCTTGCGGCGCACGAGTTCGCGGGCGCGACGCGCGGCTTCGCGGGCGCGGGAGGCCTCGGTGGCCTTTTCGATGATGACGCGGATGTCCTTGGGATGCTCCTGGAAATACACGTCGAGCGCGTTGTACACCACGCCGTTCACGATGCCCACCACTTCGCTGTTGCCGAGCTTGGTCTTGGTCTGACCTTCAAACTGCGGCTGGGGGAGCTTCACGCTGATGATGGCCGTCAGGCCTTCGCGCACGTCGTCGCCGGAAAGGCTGTCGCCCTTGAGCTTCTTCTGAAGGTCGGGCTGGCTCTTCACGTAGTTGTTGATGGCGCGGGTGAGCGCGGTCTTGAAGCCGGCCAGATGCGTGCCGCCCTCGTGCGTGCGGATGTTGTTCGCAAACGTGAGCGTCTTTTCGTTGAAGCCGGAATTGTACTGAAGGGCGAAGTCCACCGTCACGTTGTCCTGCACGCCTTCGCCGCTGATGATGGGATGCAGGCCGGTCTCGTTGCAGTTCAGATCCTTCACGAACTGCTCAAGGCCGCCTTCGGCGTGATAGGTGTGGGTTTCGTTGGTGCGCTCGTCGTTGCAGATGATGGTCAGGCCCTTGTTGAGATAGGCCAGTTCCTCGAAGCGCTTCTTCAGGATGTCGAAGGAATAGACGGTGGTCTCGAAAATTTCTTCGTCGGGCAGAAAATGCACGGTGGTGCCGTGCCCTTCGGCGTCGCCCAGGGGTTCCACCTTGGTGACGGGCACGCCGCGCTCGTAGCGCTGACGCCAGCGCTTGCCGTCGCGGCGGACGATGACTTCCAGCCAGCTCGACAGCGCGTTCACGCAGGAGACGCCCACGCCGTGCAGACCGCCGGACACCTTGTAGGCGTTGTTGTCGAACTTGCCGCCCGCGTGCAGCTTGGTCATGACCACCTGAACGGCGGGAATGCGCAGCTTGGGATGAATGTCCACGGGAATGCCGCGGCCGTTGTCGCGCACGGTGACGCTGTTGTCCA
>NZ_CALUYL010000040.1 GCF_944324995.1 uncultured Mailhella sp. | reverse complement strand
GGTGTTTTTCGAGGGCGGCTTCCATGTCGCGCAGGGCCGAGGCGCGCTGAGTCAGGCGCTCGGCAAGGGCGGCGGCGGCGTTCGGCAAGAAGATTCACGGCCTCGCGAAGCGTCGCGGGGGCTTCGTCTGCGCGCCGGAAGGCGGCAATGTCGTGTTGCAGGGCGAGGCGTTCGGCGTCGGCCTTGCCCGCTTTGGAATCAAGTTCCTTGCGGCGCGCCGAGACTTCCGTGCCGAGGCGCAGCGCTTCCTTTTCCGCGCTCTGAACGTCGGCAAGGGCGTTGTCGTGCATGAGGCGCAGGCGCTCCACGTCTTCAGCAAGGCGGCGTCCGGCCTGCTGCCGGGCGTCGAGGTCGCGCAGCGCCTCTTCGGCATGGGCGAGCGCGTCGGCGGTCTTGGCGCGGAGCGTTTCCAGAAGCGCGGGCAGGGCGGGCGCGCGTTCGCTGAGCGCAAGCGCGGCAAGAATGTCGTTTTCCCACGCTTCGGCAGGCGCAGACGTTGGGGCGGGGGCGGCGTGGCTGTGCGTCGACTCGTCGGCGGGCGCGGAAGGCGCGTTCGGGCCGGTCGGCTCCGGAGAAGCGGCGTCGTCTTTTTGCGTCAGCGCGGCGGCCAGCGTCGGAGAAAGGGCGGAGAGCGCAAGACGCAGCTTCCGGGTGGCGTCTTCGGCGGCGGCCGAAGCTTCGGCGCGGCCTTCGGCGGCGTGAACGGCGTCGCGCTGATGCCCGGCCAGCGATGCGGAAACGCGGTCGCGGTCGCGCTCCAGCGCGGCGAGGCGTTCGGCGTCTTCATCGGGCAGGGCGGGCGCGCTCTCGGCAAAAGGATGATGCGTGGAGCCGCACAGCGGGCACGGACTCCCCTCGCGCAGCGCCCGGCGTTCCTCTTCGTAGGAGCGAATTTTCGCCCGCAGCGCCTGTGCTTCCCGCAGCGCGTTCACGCGTTCCCGCAGCAGGGCGAGTTCCGAGCTTTCCTGCTGCACGGTGAGGGTCAGCGCCTGCGCGGCGAGGGCGAGGCGTTCGGCCCGGGAAAGATGTTCGGCGCGCGTCGAGGCGGCGTCGAGGGCCTTGTCCAGCGCCCCGAGCCGGGCGGAAAGCGCGTCGCGTTCGGCCCGGAACGCGGAAACGTCCCTGCCGCGCAGAAGCTCGGCAAAAGCGCTGCGCGCCGCCGTCAGCTTGTCCGAAGCCTCGGAAAGCGTCTTGCCGAGAGCCTCTTCCGAACGGCGGCGTCCGGCAAGCTCCGTTTCCTGATTTTCAAGGCCGAGCGAGAGTTCGTTCAGCGCGAGGCGCTCGGCTTCGAGGGCCTTTTCGTCCTCTTCCAGGCGATCCACGCGCGTTTCGAGAGCGCCCACCGCTTCGGAAAGTCCGGCGTCGGCGGCGGAGGCTTCCTTTTCCCGGGAAACGCCCGCAAGCGCGGCTTCCGCGTCGTTTTTGCCCCGTTCCGCGTCGCTCTGCTCCTTGCGGCGAAGTTCCAGCGCGCTGCGGCGTGCGTCGAGTTCCAGATCCAGATTGTTCAGATCGCGGCGTCGGGCGTCGATTTCGGTGTCCGCGGCGCGCACGCGCTTCCAGAGATCCCGCGCCTTTTCCACGGCGTCCTTTTCGGCGGTCAGCGCCGTTTTCGCGGCAGCCAGCGCGGCGGATGCCTGCCTTTCCTGTTCGGCAAGGCGGGGCGCTTCTTCCTTCAGCGCGGCGAGCGCTTTCTCATCGCTGCGCTGTTCCTCACGTCGGCTGCGCAAAGCTTCAAGCGCCGGAACAATCCCGGACGCCCGTTCGGCGCGCTCCAGCTTTTCGCGCTGCGGCGCAAAGGTGGCCTCGTCGCGCTGAAGCGTTTCCCCTTCGGCGTTCAGGGCCTGTTCCTCCCTGTCGAGCGCCGCGGCCTGCTCAAGGCGCGCCATGTCGTCATTGAGCGCCTGCTCGCGGTTCGCCAGCGTTTCGCACGTCGCGTGAAGCGTTTCCCGCTCGCGTTCAAGCGCCGCTTCCTCGTCTTCGGGCAGAAGCTGCTGCGCGTCCAGTCTGTTTTTGAGGTCGTCGAGCTTTTTCTGTTCCTCGCTGCTGCGCTGCTGCGTCTTCCGTGAAATTTCCGAATAAATCCCCGTGCCCGTGATTTTTTCCAGCAGCGGAGCCCGCTTGTCCCCGTCGGCCAGCAGAAACGTGGCAAATCGCCCCTGCGCGAGCAGCACGGACTGCGTGAACCGGGCAAAGTCCATGCCCGTGAGCTCTTCCACGCGGGCGACGACGTCGGTGGTTTTGTCGGCCAGCGGATGCTCTTTGGCGTCGTACAGGTGGTGCTGCGGCGGCTGAAGCTTGCCCGAGCCCCGCGCCCGGCGCTGACTCCAGCAGCACTCATATTCCCCGCGAGTGGTGCAGAAGCGCACTTTCGCCATGCATTCCGACGTATGCCGCGACATGATTTCGTTGCTGCTCTTGGTCACCTTGTCGAGGCGCGGCGTGGCGCCGTAGAGCGCCAGACACACGGCGTCGAGAATGGTGCTCTTGCCCGCGCCCGTGGGCCCCGTGATGGCAAATATGCCCCCGGCTTCGTATTCCGGCCCGTCGAGGCGGATTTTCCATTCGCCGGCGAGGGAATTGAGATTGCGGATATGAATGCTTAAGATGCGCATGAAGCGTCCTCCTCGTCGAAGATCGCGGCGGCCGCGGCTTCGCGGAACGTGGCCCGCAGTTCCTTGAGCGCGGGATCGTCGGGCGCGACGTCGGGAAAGGCTTCCTGCAAGCGCCGTTCAAAAACGGCTTCCACGCCGAGTTCTTCAAGATCGTCCTGTTCGGGATCGGCGTCCATGCCTTCGGGCAGGAGCCGCGCGTTGCGGATGCGGAGCACTTCCACGGCGCCGGATGAGTGTTCCTCCACGCGGCGGCGCAGGTCGGAAATCATGCTGCTGCCGGTGTAGAGCACTTCGACCCACACGCTTTCCCCGGAGGCGGAAAGTTCGTCGAGGCGGCTTTCAATCTCGGCAATGTCGCCTTCCACGCGCTCCAGTCGCTGAAACACGGGCACGTTCACCCCGCGGGAAACGATGCCGTCTCCCTGCGTTTCCAGAATGCGCACCTCGTGCCCGCGGCCGAGCTCGTCGAAGCCCATGGGCAGCGGCGACCCCGTGTAGCGCAGACGCTCTTCCCCGTGAACCCGCTGCGCCGAATGAAGATGACCGAGCGCCACATAGTCGAACGCGGCCGGAAACACGCCGGCGTCCACCTGACCGAGCGAGCCCACGCGCAGATCGCGCACGCCGTCGTCGCCGGAAATCACGCCTCCCGCGGCAAAAAGATGCCCCGTGGCCAGCATCGGAACAGGGCGTCCTGCGCGCAGACGTTCCGCTTCCTGAGCGGCGCGCAGATAATGTTCCTTCATGCCTTCGGCCATGAGCCTGTCGCGTTCGTCCATGCTGTCGCCGTCGGCGGCGCGGTAAAGATCCCTGTCGCGCAGAAACGGAACCGCGCTTACCACGAGCTCGGGCTCGCCGCCTGCCCCGCACAGCAGAAAGGTTTCCTCTTCGGGAGAACGCGCCCGGCCCGTCACGTGAATGTTCATGCCCGAAAGCAGACCGGCCGGAGCGTCGAGAAAGGCCGGAGAATCATGATTGCCCGCAATGACCACCACATGACGGCACGGACTCCCGCTTGCCGAAACATCGTGCAGAAAGTCGTAGTACAGCTTTTGCGCCGGATTGCCGGGAATCGAACTGTCGAACACGTCGCCTGCAATGATCAGCGCTTCCACGCCCTCGTCCCGAATCAGATCCACAAGCCACGCCAGAAAACGACGGAATTCCTCGTACCGCCGACGCCCGTAAAGATGATGCCCTAAATGCCAGTCCGATGTGTGAAGTATCTTCATGCCTTCCCTGCCTTCATTCCCGCCCCTCGCGGAGCGCCCCCACGGTGTACCACGCCCCGCCGCCCCCTGTCACGCCCGGCAACGGGAAAGGCAGGAAGAGAGGAAAGGCAGAAAGGCAGAAAAGGCATGCGGGGGAAATAATTCCCCCCGCGCCCCCCTGATTCTGCCTCCCGGCTTCGCCGGATCGGCAGGACAGGGTGAACGGGATGATTATGCCCGAAGCCATGGCGAAGGGGGGAGTGTCGCCGGAATGCCGTCTCTCAACGAACTGGGGAACGCGGGCGACATCAGGAGCCCGCGCCGACGGACATAAGTAGGCGGGATTCACTCCCGCCGTTAAACGCAATGCCCGTCGTGCAAGTCCCGCAGACCGTACAGCGTGTCTTGCGCAAACGGGAGCTGGCGTTACTCATGCCCCCGGCAAGATGTCGTCAGGAGCCCGGCCGACGGGCATAAGTAGCCGGAATTTACTTCCGGCGTTAAACGCAATGCTCGTCGTGCAAGTTTCGCAGGCCGTACAGCGTGTCTTGCGCAAACGGGCAGTTGCAGGCACTCGGGAGGAAGGAAGGAGAAAGGAACATGTCGCGCACGCCTGCGGTGGCCGATTCCTGTCCGGTAAAAAAGCGAAAAAAAAACGGGAACTTCCGAAAAAGTTCCCGCAAAATGGACGTGAGGATTCCTGCCCGGGGCAGGCGCAAAAGGATTACTTGTAGACCTTGGAGGCAAACAGACCGAGGCAGACGACTACCGCCATAAGGCAGGCGCAAATGGTGAGTACCAGGCTTCCGAGTTCCATACCTTCCTCCTTTTTCTAGGGAAGAGAACAACATTTTCTCTTTCTTTGCAGATATCATACGTCATGAATCATAGTATCATGAGTAATGATGCCTACTTTGTTTTTTTTGTAACATAGCAGGTGTGAAAGTTAAAAACAACAGATTTTCAAAAAGTTTTTTTATTTATTTGCATGATTGCATCGAATGCGAATAAAGTATGAGAGTAAAATAAAGGATAATGAAAAAAGAATGTGGAAATGTGAAGAGAAAAAAAAGAAGTAAATAGGATGATATGAAAGATGAATTGTGCATGAGGAAGGGAGACCGTGAAAAAACATGATGTCGTGCTGTTTGGACGGTGCTGCGGAGCGTAAAAGAGAGATTTTTGTGTATCGTGTTGCTTGTGAAGAAAATAGCAGAGAAAAATCATGTACGAATAGTGCTTGTCCGGCAGATGCAGAACGGAGCCCGCGTTTTTCAGGCGGGCGTGCGGAGCGGCAGCCGTGCCGGTAATGCGGTGGCCGGGGGAATGTCTTTGGGCGTGCCCGCGGCGCGGTGGCGCATGAGGCGGCGCGGCAGGCTGCGGGAGTATGGCGTCGGGCGCGGGGCAGGGGCAGGGAATGAGGCCGGAAGAGGCTTCCGTAGACGGCGGCACGACTACGGCGGGGCCCGTGTTCGTTTTTCCTTGCCTGTGTTGTGTTCGGCTTGCGAGGAAATCCCGGGACTTGCCTTGCGTCGTCAATAGGGTATGTTCGGAAAGGCGCGGCAACGGTTGTTTCTGCGCCGTGCCGGAAAAGGCGGCGCACAGCGCGCGTTTCCGGTTTTTCCAGAAAAAAGCGAGGCTTCCGCGCAGGCGGAGGCGAACGGGAGTCAGACATGGGCGAGTTCCGCGTGCCCGATACCGGGCTTCACATTCTTATCCTGGGCTGCATGAGTTCGGGCAAGTCCACGCTGCTCAACGCCATGCTCGGACGCGGGGCGTTTCCTGCGGGCAACCGGGCCACCACGGCGCAGATATTCAGAATCGTTCACGATCCGTGGTGTGAGCAGAACGTGTGCCGCAATCCTTCGGAGAGCGACGAATGGCATCCGCTCACGCTGGAGAGGCTTGCGTCGTACAACGGAACCATGCGCGAGAACGTGCCCGCCGACATCTGGCTGCGCCTGCCGCACCTCGAGAAGAAGCGTCCCATTGTGTTTTACGACACGCCCGGCCCCAACACCAGCAAGCACGACGAGCATCGCGGCGAGACGTATTTTGCGCTGGAAAAGCTGCCGCTGACGCATATTTTTCTGGTGCTCGACATGGCGCAGCTGCACACGCGCGACGAAGAGGCACTGCTGCGCGACATGGGTCGGGTGGCGGAGCTTCGCGGCGGAGTGCCGGTGCTGGTGATCCTCAACAAGGCCGACGTCATCGACGTGGAAAAGGAATCCGTGTCCGACATCGTGACGGAAGTGCGCGACACGGTGGCGCAGTATCTGCCTTCGGGCTCGAACGTGGACGTGATTCCCGTGATGGCCAAGGGCGCCGAGGTGTGGCGACGCATGATAGATCGCGACAAGCTGACGGTGTTCGAGGTGGAATTCGGCCAGTACATCGACTGGCGACTGTGCCGCGCGATGCTTGAGGCGTCGCTGATTCCGGAAGAGATACGGATCAGCGTGGCGGAGCAGATGGAGGAATGGCGGAGACTGCAGAAGTTTTCGGAAGCGTTCCGTTCGTCGCTGGAATATCTGGCGCGGCGGGTGCATCCTGAGAACGCGGAACTCATCAACAAGAACGTGAGCAAGATTCTCGATTACGCCGACTGTCGCCGGGCCGTGACGGGTTCGGGCATGGTGACGCTTGAGGAGTACATCGACCGTCTTACGGTAAAGAATTACGCCGTCCCGTTGAAGGGGGACGAGCTGAACGAACGGGTGTGACATGAAGACAAGCAGCATCAGCAGAGAAGACGCACTGGCCCTTTTGAAGACCTGGAACAGCGAACCGTTTCATCTTCTGCACGCGCTCACGGTGGAAGGCGTGATGCGGTATTTTGCGCGCGAGCGCGGCTATGCGGATGAAGAAGAATTCTGGGGGCTGTCCGGCCTCCTTCACGATATTGATTTTGAACGCTTTCCCGAAGAACATTGCCGCAAGGCGCCGGAACTGCTGCGCGCGGTCGGCGTGAACGAAGACATGATTCATGCGGTGTGCAGTCACGGCTACGGACTGTGCTGCGACGTGGAGCCCGAACACGAAATGGAAAAGATACTCTTTGCGGTGGACGAGCTCACGGGCCTGGTGGGCGCGGCGGTGAAGATGCGTCCTTCGGGCAGCGTGATGGACATGGAAGTGTCCAGTCTGAAGAAGAAGTTCAAGGACAAGCGCTTTGCGGCGGGCTGCTCGCGCGACGTGATCCGCGAAGGCGCGGAGCGTCTGGGCTGGACGCTGGACGAACTGTTTGCGCGCACGCTCGACGCCATGCGTTCCTGCGAGGCGAGCGTGAACGAGCAGATGGCCGCGCAATAGTTCGCTAAAGCTGCCATCCTGCCGGATGTCGGATTTGCGGCGCGTTTTTCCCGAGGGGGAGAGACGCGCCTTTTTTTATGGCTGCGGGGGAGGGCGGAAAGAAGGAGCGCGGCCCCGGGGAGGGCATCGGGGTGCCTGGGAATTTTGCTGCGGTATCGGGAGAGAGGTTGTCGAGGGGCCCGGGAGATTTCGCCGCGTGGGGGCGGGGAATTTTACCGAGGGCCGGGGGCGTTGCGGGCCCGGAGCCTTTCGGCGGATCGGGCGTCGGAGAGGGGAGGACGTTGAAGGCCGTGCCGCGGCGTCGAGGGGAGCGCTGCGGGCAGGGAGCTGCGGAGATCTTTGCCGGGGACGGGCGCGGCAGATTCGGAGCAGAGGTTGCGGGACGGCGGCGAAAGAGGCGCTCGGAAAGACGCCGGAGAGTTGCGGTCGGGGGGGGGGCCGTCATGCCGCCGGAGCGGCTGTTTTCGCATCGCGCTTCCTGTCTGTCGGGGGCAAAACTTTCATAATATTCCTATCAATGTTGATTTTATTGATAAAGAGCGTATATTGCCGCCCCGGACGGAAGCCCCTCTTGTACCGCTCTGCGCTGCGAAGAACAATCGCGCGCAGCGGAAAATTCCGACTTCCGCGCATCGGCTGGAGGAAAAATGAAAGATTTATATAAAAAACTTGCTTATATTATCAGCAAATCCCGTTTCAGCATCTCTATTTTCATGGTCATGCTGATCTTTTCCTTCTTCGGCTACCAGATCATGAAGATCAATATGCTGAAGAACGCCCAGAATCTGGGCTATAATCTGGCGCACACCTACGCCCTTGAACAGCGGGGCAATCTTCAGTTTTATTCCGTGCTTTTGTCGTTCGGCGTTTCCGTTGTGGATGAAAGTCAGAAAAACGGCAATCTTGCGGAAAAAATCATGTACTTTTTCCGACAGGTGCAGAGTCTGCTTGGCGAAGGCACGATTGATCCGTACCTGGTTTCCGGAAACAAGATCATTGCCCTGAATCCTTGGGAAGGCGACGCCGACTACGATTTTTCCAATGCCGGCTGGTATCGGCAGGCTGTGGAGAATCCCGGCAAGGTCATCTTCACCGACACCTATATCGATGCCGTGTACGGCAAGCCTGTCGTCACCATTGCCAGAACGTGCGCTTCAGGGGCCGTGCTGGCCTTCGACATCTTTCCGGAAAATTTCCGTTTTTCCTCGGTCACGCTGACCGGACTGCAGGAGTCGTCGTTTTTCCTGTGCGACAACAAGGGCACGCTGCTCTACGCGCAAACTTCGGAAGAGCAGTCCTACGACGAAATGAGACCGTATGTGCATCAGTTGTTCCTGCGCATCAAGAGCGGCGAACTGGCTTCGTATGCGGCCAGCACCAGCGATATGCACGGACAGCGCCGCGGCGTGTACTACTTTGAAATGCCGAACGGATGGATTTCCATCCTGACCATTCCGTTCAGCGTTATTCTCAACGATCTTGATTACTTCAGTGCTCTGTTCTATGGCCTTGTCGTGCTGCTGCTCATCGGCATGGGACTCATTTCCTGGCGAAATCTTCACAATGAACGCGTCTATGCCCGTACCAACGAGGCCGTTCAGGTGCTCGGCAACAGCTACTTCGCCGTGTATCGGATTGACTACGAACAGGCGCGTTACGAGGTCATCAAGGCGCCGGATGATGTGCGCAGACGCCTGTCGTCGTCGGGTTCCTACGCGGAACTGGTGCGGGTCATCATCGAGAATCTGGATTCCCGCGACCTTGGCGAGTTCATGGACAAGTTTTCCCTGCTCAGCATACGGCGTCTGGTGGAGCACCGCATACGGGATTTCGGTCGGGACTTTCGGCGGCGTTTCGATAACGGATATCGCTGGGTGACCATCCGGGTGCAGTTCGACGAATCGCTCGCGAGTCACGACGTCATTCTTTGCTTCCGCGAAATAGAAGAGGAGAAGCAGAAACAGCTCGAAGAACACACGCTGCTCATGAACTCCCTGAACAAGGCCAAACAGAACGAAAAGGCCAAGCAGCTCTTTTTCAGCAACATGTCGCATGAAATGCGCACGCCGCTCAACGCCATCATCAATCTTACCGGCATTGCCAAGCGTTTTGCGCGCGATCCGCAGAAGGTGCTCGACTACCTGAATAAAATAGAACGCTCAAGCGTGATGCTGATTCAGCTCGTCAACGACATTCTTGAACTTTCGCGCCTCGCGCAGGGCAAAATAGAGCTGAACAATCAGCCCATGGATATCCGCGTCTGCCTGGAAGAGAGCTTCACTCCGTTTAAAATTCAGGCGGAAAACGAAGGAAAAATATTCCGCGAAGTCTGGAATGTGAATCATTCCATGGTGATGGGCGACGCCTTCCGCCTGACGCGCATCATGAACAATCTGCTTTCCAACGCGATGAAGTTCACGGACGCCGGCGATTCCGTCACTGTGGAAGTCTCGCAGATGAGCCAGAAGGAATACATTCAGTATAAGATCGTCGTGTCCGATACCGGCATCGGCATGTCGGAAGAGTTCCTGCATCAGATTTTCGAGCCCTACACCCGCGAAAGCCGTGTGGCGTCGCGTCCGGTGAGCGGAACCGGCCTCGGCATGCCCATCGTGAAAAGCATGGTGGAGCTCTTGAACGGCAGCATTGTTGTGGACAGCAAACCCGGTCAGGGAACCACGTTTACCGTGATCTTGCCGTTCCTCATGGTGCGCGGCGAAGAACAGAGCGCCGTGGAAACCGAATCAGCGCCCGTAGGCGGCGGCCTTGCCGGCAAACGCCTGCTCATTGCCGAAGACAACGAAATCAATATGGAAGTGGCGGAGGAAATTCTCACCCTCAACGGCATGAAGGTGGAACGCGCCTGGAACGGTCGCGAAGCCCTGAATATCTTCCAGCACTCGGAACCCTTCTACTTCGACGCCATCCTCATGGATATGCAGATGCCCGAAATGAACGGCTGCGAAGCCTGCAAAAGCATCCGCGCCCTTCCTCGCCCCGACGCGGCCTCCGTGCCCATCATCGCCGTCACCGCCAACGCCTTCTCCGAAGACATCGCCGAAACCTCCCGCGCCGGCATGTCCGCCCACGTCTCCAAACCCATCGACTTCCCCATCCTCTGCCGCCTGCTCGAAAAACTCATCAAAGCAAGAAAGAAAAAGGAAGAGTAAGAGAGAAGGGGAGAGAATGCGGGGGAAGAGAGGGAAAATTTTTCAAAATTTTCCCTCTCTTCCCCCGCGTCCCCATCTCTCCTTTCAAAACTTTTTAATTTTTACGGGGAGGATGACAGAGGGGGGAGAAGGGAGAAAAACAAATGTAGCGGGATGCACGAACGTTATCGACTCCCGCGGCGTCATGCATCCCTACTAACCATCTGGAAATCCCATCCTTTGACACGACTGTCCGGCGAAGGCCGGACAGGAGTCGGCCACCGCAGGTGGGTCCGACAGGACACACCTGCACGGCATCCGCAGACCGAACAGAGCTCAGCCAAGCGCACCACCCCTCGCAGGCGCTGCGTTTCCGAACGCTCGCCCTTCCATAGCCTCGGGCATAATCTTCCTGTTCACCCTGTCCTGCCGAACCGGCGAAGCCGGGAGGCAGAAACAGGGGGGGGCGCGGGGGGAATTATTTCCCCCGCATGCCTTTTCTGCCTTTCCGGGGCGAAGCCCCGAGGCTCTTGCCTGATCATCTTCCTCTCTAAGTCCATTGCTGCTTGAGGAAGGAGCCGGTGAGGCTTTGGGGGCAGCTGGCGATTTGGGTGGGGGTACCGGCAGCGACGATGCGGCCGCCGGAGGTACCGCCGCCGGGGCCCATATCGATGATGTAGTCGGCGTTTCCGATGAGGTCCATATCGTGTTCGATGACGACGACGGTAGCGCCGTTGTCGATGAGCGACTGGAAGACGCCGAGCAGGGTTTCAACGTCGAGGGGGTGGAGCCCTATGGTAGGTTCATCGAACAGGAATACGGAGTCACGCTGAGCGCGGCCCATTTCTCCGGCGAGCTTGAGCCGCTGGGCTTCGCCGCCGGAAAGGCTGGGCGTTTCTTCGCCGAGGGTGAGGTAGCCGAGGCCGAGCTGCTGGAGTACTTCGAGGCGCTGGCGCACGAGCTTGAGATCGGCGCAGGCGTCGAGGGCCTGCCGAACATCCATGTCCATGAGCTCGGGCATGGAAAAGGCGCGTCCGGCGCTGTTCTGATACTTCACGGCGTCGGCCTCGCGGGAGAAGCGGGAACCCCGGCACGACGGGCAGGGAATGTCCACGTCGGGCAGGAACTGCACGTCGAGACTGACAACGCCGGTGCCGTCGCAGACGGGGCAGCGCAACTTTCCGGTATTGTAGGAAAAATCCCCGGCCTTGAGTCCCAGTTTGCGGGCGTCCGACGTGCGGGCGAACACCTTGCGCAGCTCATCGTGTACGTTGGCGTAGGTGGCCACGGTGGAGCGCACGTTGATGCCTATGGGACTGGCGTCGATGAGCTTGACCTGCCGGATGCCCTCTGCGCGCAGTTCACGCACGTGATCGGGCATGCGGGCGCCGCGAATGAAGGCGTTCAGCGCAGGGGCGAGGCTTTCAAGAATAAGCGTGGTTTTGCCCGAGCCGGAAACGCCGGTCACCACGGTGAGCCTGCCTTTCGGAATGTCCACTTCCAGCGGATGCACGGTATGAATGGCCCCTGTGGT
This sequence comes from uncultured Mailhella sp., assembly GCF_944324995.1. Classification (GTDB taxonomy): domain Bacteria; phylum Desulfobacterota; class Desulfovibrionia; order Desulfovibrionales; family Desulfovibrionaceae; genus Mailhella. Next base: position 5,338 of record NZ_CALUYL010000040.1, on the reverse strand, counting down.
CAGATGAATGGAGCCTTCCGTAAACAGGGCGTCGGCCGGACACTGCGGGCGCACGCGGAAAATCCCCCTGTGCCCGAGAAAGCGCCCGATGCGCGAATGAGGATCGGCCGCGATGTCGGCAATGCGCCCTTCGGCGACCACCGTGCCGCCGTGTTCGCCGGCTTCGGGCCCCATTTCGATGAGCCAGTCGGCGGCGGAAAGAATCTGCGTGTCGTGATCGACCAGCAGCACGGAATTGCCGTCGGCCACGAGGTCGCGCATCACGCCGATGAGCCCCGCAATGTTGGACGGATGCAGTCCTATGGAAGGTTCGTCGAGCACGTAGAGCACGCCCGTGGTGCGATTGCGCACCGCGCGGGCAAGCTGCATGCGCTGCCGCTCGCCCGTGGAAAGCGTGGACGCCGCCCTGTCCAGAGAAAGATAGCCGAGCCCGAGCTCCATCAGGCGTCTTGCCGTGCTCTGAAAGGCTTCAACAATGCTTTCGGCCATGGGCCGCATGACCTCGGGCAGAGATTCGGGCACTCCGGCCGTCCAGGTCACGAGCTCTTCGAGCGTCATGGCGCAGGCCTGATCCAGAGAAATGCCCCGCAGTTTCGGCGCGCGGGCGGATTCGCACAACCGCGTTCCGCCGCAGTCGGGGCAGACGTCCTCCTTCAGGAATTTTTCCACCCGCTTCATGCCTTTTTCGTCCTTCACCTTGGCAAGCGCGTTTTCCACGGTATAGACCGCGTTGTAATAGGTGAAGTCGAGCTCTCCCGCCTGATTGGAACTTTTGGCCTTGTAAAAAATGTGCTTCTTTTCCGCGGGGCCGTCAAAAACGATGGCTTTTTCCTTGTCCGTGAGATCGCGGAACGGAACATCCGTGCGAACGCCCATCGCACGGCAGACGTCCGTCATGAGCGACCACATGAGCGAATTCCAGGGAGCCACCGCCCCTTCGTCGATGGTGAGGGAGTCGTCCGGCACCAGCGTGGAGCGATCCACCGTACGCACAAGCCCCGTGCCGTTGCACGTACGGCACGCCCCCTGACTGTTGAAGGCCAGCTCTTCGGCCGAAGGCGCATACCAGCGCGCCCCGCATTCGGGACACTCCATCTCCAGCCCGGCCGCCACCGCCAGAGAGGGCGCAACGTAATGACCGTTGGGGCACCGATGACTCGCCAGCCGAGAAAACATGAGCCGTAAACTGTTCAGCAGCTCCGTGCCCGTGCCGAACGTGCTCCGAATGCCTGCAATCCCCGGCCGCTGGCGCAGAGCCAGCGCCGCAGGCACGTGAAGAACTTCGTCCACCTGCGGCTTCGCCGCCTGCGTCATGCGCCTGCGCGTGTAGGTCGAAAGCGCTTCCAGATACCGCCTCGATCCCTCCGCATACAATACCCCCAGCGCCAGCGACGACTTGCCGGACCCCGAAACCCCGGCCACAGCCACAATCTCGTTCAACGGTACCTTCACCGATACATTCTTCAAATTGTGTACCCGGGCACCCCGGACCTCAATGCACCCGGGCCCCTTGCCTGCATTCTCGCTCATACGCGCCTCCTCCGCAAAAACATAAACTATTACGACAGCAAACAAAAGAGAAGAAAAGAGAGGAAGGGGATCAGCAAGAGCCCCGGAAAGGCAGGAAAGGCAGGGAAGACAGGAAAGGCATGCGGGGGAAATAATTCCCCCCGCACCCCCCTGTTTCTGCCTCCCGGCTTCGCCGGTTCGGCAGGACAGGGTGAACGGGAAGATTATGGCCGAAGCTATGGGCAAAGGGGGGGAGTGCAGGCTGGAAGGCCGTCATTCTACGCTCTGGGGCCCCGGGCGACGTCAGGAGCCCGGCCGACGGCAGGCGGGCAGCCGGAATTCACTTCCGTCGTTAAGCGTAGCCGCCGTCGTGCAAGCGATGCCGTCTGCACAGTGTGTCTTGCGCAAAAGGACCTGTGTGTTTTGCGATAGAGCTGTAAGGTCGCAGTGCAGGTGTGTCCTTTCGCGCCCGCCTGCGGTGGCCGACTCCTGTCCGACAAATGTCGGACAGTCGTGTCAAAGGATGGGATTTCTAGATGTTTTGGGGAAGGAGACACCGAGGGCAGAGCGGCAAAGGCAGACCGGAAGGCACGCTTTCAACGCTCTGGGCCCGCGGCCTGCCTTCAGGCGGTCGCGCCGACGGGTATAAGTAGGCGGGATTCACTCCCGCCGTTAAACGCAATGCCCGTCGTGCAAGTTTCGCAGGCTGTACAGCGAGTCTTGCGCAACCGGGACGTTGTGGACGCCGGGCGCTCGCATGTCGCGCCCACCTGCGGTGGCCGACTTCTGTCCGAGATTTGTCGGACAGGAGTGTCAAAGGATGGGATTTCCAGATGTTTTGGGGAAGGAGACACCGAGGGCAGAGCGGCAAAGGCAGACCGGAAGGCACGCTTTCAACGTTCTGGGGCCTGCGACCTGCCTTCAGGCGGTCGCGCCGACGGGCATAAGCAGGCGGGATTCACTCCCGCCGTTAAACGCAATGCCCGTCGTGCAAGTTTCGCAGGCTGTACAGCGAGTCTTGCGCAACCGGGACGTTGTGGACGCCGGGCGCTTGGGGGAGAGGTGCGAAGTCCAAGGACTCACGCACAACGCCGGTGCGCTCGGTAGTGCGGGCCGGGGCGCTTCGAGTCTGGGGAAAAGGCAGCGCTGTTTGCTGAGAGGATAGACGCTGCATCTCTTTGACACGGACAGTCGTGCCGCCGAAAGGGATGTTGCCGGAGGAGAAAAAAGGTTGGCGACGCCCAGAGGAAAACAACGGCTCTTGATGAGCAAGGTTTCGCGCATGGTTGTGACCTGTCCGGGGAGCTGGTTTCGCGCCTGCCGGGAGTGGAGTCCAAGGAAGCTTTTCCAGAGAATTTGCGGGGAAAAGGGCCCAAGACTGAGGGAAAACGCGTCGACGGTATTTGCCGGGGAAAAGCGCCCCTCTACCTGCCTGCGTCGGGTAGTCGTAATCTGGCTCTGACCGCTTGAAGCATGGCGAAAATCCGGGGAAACGCCTTCTGACTTCTCTTTTCTTCCCTTTCCGCTTTCCTTATCTTATCCCCTCTTGTTTCTCCCCGGTTGCTGTTTCCCCTCCGGCGTTCTGTTTTCTCCCCTCGCAAGACTTTCCTCAGTCTTGGCCCAGCCTTCGCCCTCAATAATCCTCTACCAGCCGCCCCCAAAAATTAAAAAGTTTTGAAAGGAGAGATGGGGGCGCGGGGGAAGAGAGGGAAAATTTTGAAAAATTTTCCCTCTCTTCCCCCGCATTCTCTCTTTCTCACAAAAAAGGCGGCCGATCGAGGGAAGGGCCGCCTTTTTGAGTATTGGGGTTAGGTTATTTTCTATTGAGTTCTGCTTCCTGGGGGAACATGGGGGTATAGCGGTATGCCAGGGAGAGGACCATGGCCGCGTAGGCGAACACGAGGAAGCAGCTTGCCCATTCGGCCCAGTTGGGGGCGTAGGTGTACCAGCTGTCGAAGGGCATGACGGGCTGGGCCAGGCCCTGCACGGTGAGCACGTAGCGGTTGATGGTGATGCTCGTGCAGGTAAGGAAGAGCATCAGGTAGAAGATCCACGGCTTGGTGCGCAGGGGCTTGATGAGCAGCACGATCATGGGAATGATGATGAAGGCGTGTTCGAGCCAGAAGAGCCACTTGCCGTAGATCCAGCCGTGGAACATCTGGTCGAAGGTGAGGCCTTCACCGGCGAGCATGTCGGTAGCCCAGTACCAGCTGTCGAGGCACTTGAACACGGTATAGACGATGAGCATGGTGCCGCCGACCTTGCCCATGAGCTGCTTCACGTCCCAGCTGACGAGCTTGCGGCCGGACATCTTTTCCATGAGGGTGCAGACGAGCACGGTGAACATGGGGCCGGAGGCCACGGCGGAGAGCACGAACAGGAAGAAGGTCCAGGGCCAGATGAAGAAGCCTTCGCGGAACAGGTAGGGGCGGCCGAAGAGCACGCCGTACATGCCGCCGAGGGAGCCCTGGTGGAACGTGGACAGGAACGCGCCGATACCCGCGAAGATGGGCATGTACACGTGGAAGTTGTGGGCCAGCGCGTGGATGAAGGGACGCTTCATGAGCTGGCGGTTCTCCAGCACCAGGGGCACGAACTCAAGGATGAGCACGATGCAGTAGCAGGTGATGCAGAAGATAACTTCGGTGAGCATGGAGTGAACGTTGGGGTACCAGTAGCCGAACCAGCAGCGGATGGGCTGACCGATATCGAGCACGAGGATCATCATGGCGCCGGTGTAGCACAAAAAGCCTATGACGGCGGCGAGGTTCACGATGTTCTTGAGCTCGTCGATGTTGAGAATGTAGCGAAGGGCGCCGGTAAAGAAGGCGCCTGCGCCGAGGGCGATGACGGCGAGGTCGAAGGTGATCCAGAGACCGAAGCCGAAGTAGTCGTCCATGCCGGTTTCGCCGAGGCCGAAGCCGAGGACGCGCACGGCGGCGTACAGACCCCAGAGGAAGATGACGCCCAGAATGGACATCCATCCCGTGAACTTAGTGAGAGAGCAGCGCTCGCACCCTTCCGGGAAGAGCTCCGCATCAACGGGTTTGCTGTAATCCATAACCTACCCCTGCTTTGTGGCTTCGCCGGTCTTTTCGTGTTCGAGATAGTTGTCGCCTTCGCGGCGCACCCATTCGCGTTTGCTGATGTAGTACACCTGGGGATCGGTGCCGAGGCGTTCCAGCAGACGGAAGGCGTAGGGGCTCTTGATGAGCTCATGCACCTTGTGGGCGGGATTGTTGAGGTCGCCGAAGGTGATGGCCCCGTTGGGGCAGGCTTCGGTGCAGGCGGTGATGTACGCGCCGTCGGGCAGGTTCATGGGATCCTGACCCTTGGCGACGGCGGCTTCCTGAGCCTTCATGAAGCGGTGATGGCAGAAGGAGCACTTTTCCACGACGCCGCGCATGCGGGTGGAGACGTCGGGGGTGAGGGCCTGAGCCAGATCGCCGGGCCACTTCGGGTCGTACCAGTTGAAGTAGCGGGCATGGTAAGGACACGAGGCCATGCAGTACCGGCAGCCGATGCAGCGGGGCGGAATCTGGCTGACGATGCCGCCTTCTTCGCGCTTGTCGGTGGCGATGACGGGGCACACCGACACGCAGGAAGGTTTGCCGCACTGCATGCAGGGGCGGGGCAGGTAGGCCACTTCATGATCGGGGAAGGGCTTGTGATTGGTGAGACGGAACACGGTGAGCCAGTTGAGCGAACGGAGCTTGTTGCTGCCGTCCACGGCGGGAGCGACGTTGTTTTCCGCCTGGCAGGCCACCATGCACGCGCCGCAGCCCGTACACTTGTCGATGTCGATGACCATGCCCCATCTTATTTTGAA
>NZ_CALUYL010000039.1 GCF_944324995.1 uncultured Mailhella sp. | reverse complement strand
AAGCAGAGCCGCGCTCAGCTTAAGAAAATTTCTTCGTGAATACCTGTCGGGCATGATAAACCTGCCTGTTGAACATGTTGAGCAGAAAAATTTCCGCCAGAGAGTGGGCCTGTGGGAGCCTGCGCGAGTCGACGAGGAACACTGCGAAAAAGTTTTCGGAACCGGCGCTCCTGCCGTCTGTCAAAAAAGAGCCCACGCAGCACGGCATTGAAACAGACCGCTTCGACGCCGCAATTCCGACGACGCGTCTCCCGTTGCGTCGGAAATTTTCAGGCCTCATAGGGAAAGAAAAGCCAGACAATGAGTCTGGCCCTTCTGCTGAGGCATGCATGACCTTGAGGTCATGCATGCCTCAGCGGGACATGAAAAAGGCACGGGAATCGCAGAATTCCCGTGCCGGACCGATGTTATTTGAACACGTCCATGCCCTTCAGATGTTCATCGTACATCTTGCCGTACCAGCGGCTGATGAAGTGAACAGTGGAGCGGCACGCCTTGCCAACGACAAGGTCAATGTTCTTGCCCTCGGCGCGAGTAGCGAGGTTGCCAGTCTTGGCCTTAGCGGTCTCGACATGCCAAGCCTTCACAGTCTTGCCGTCAAATTCATCGATAACGATCTTGAACTGGTTGTTAGGACCAACAAACACGTTGTTGGCTCCGCCGTCGAGCACGATCGGTTCCTTGTTGGCGATCATGACTTCGTGCGGATAGGTGCAGGTAGCTCAGGTCTCGGGACGCGCCAGGAACCGCGGGTCATCAGGCCAGTCGGAACCATTCTGCACGTCGACGACATCAGAGTACGCAACCAGATCAACCTTACCGTCCTTGAACGGGTTGCCGGGGCGAATGTTCAGATGAACAAGCGTCTTGCCGTCTTTGGAAACGACATAGCACTTGTCGCGCTCAACCATGGACTGCATGAGCCACTTGGCGTTCTTGGAGTCGATGTAGAGCTTCTTGGTGGTGACGTTTCCGGCCTTGTCGGTGATGGAAACGTTCACGCTGTCCTTGCCGATGTTCTTCACGGCCACAGTGGCGTCGCCGACCTTGAAGGTGGCGTTGTTGGCATAGGAGCCGACAACAGGCTTGGAAGGCGACATATAAAGATCGGTGCAGCTGTCGGTGGCAAGTTCACGAACGTGAACATTGTCGTCGGCGTCGATCTTGTCCACGACGACATAGGTGCGGCCCACGCTGGAAACGTTGCTGCCGTAGTCGAAGCGGGAGAGATTATTCTTTTCGTCAGGAACGGTGTGTCCCACAGGCTGCTTGGAACCATGCACCAGAGCGCCGTCGGCGGCGTCATTGCCGATGCTGGTGCCGACCTTCACGGGGAAGGTGGAACCGTAGTAGTTGCCGGTGGTCTTCACGATCTTGAAAACGGCTTCCTTGCCGTCGGCCAGACCGTAGGTTTCCCAACCTTCCACGGAGGAAAGTTCCCAGCCGCGGGACTTGTCCGAGTTGCTGGTGATAATGTCGCCCTTCTTCATGACGACGTCGCGGATCACGTCGCGGATGTAGCGGTCCACGATGACGCGATAGGACTTGCCGGCCATGGTGGTGGGCTCGTTATCGAAGGGATACCAGTTGCTCGAGCGGGCAGTGGTGTACAGACCTTCGGAAGGGATGATGATCTTACCGTCTTTGATGTAGCTCTGACGAATGACAATACCGTCGTTGATGGTGCGTTCGAGGCCGAGCATGGTCTTCTCGTGACGGTTGTTCACAAGACCGATCAGCTTGGCCACAACGGCGGCATTGGAGGCAGGAGATTTCATGGCAGCGCTGCCTTCGACAGGCGCCACTCCGGCCAGAGCTACTCCGTTCAGGCTGGCGGCAAGCAGCAGAGCAAGAGACAGCTTGCCGAGGCCCTTGAGAGCACTCATGTTCATAGGAACTCCTTGGATGATTAATTCCGGCCCGTCAGAACATGGCGGCCAGAGCGTTCTGCGCCGCCCCGGCCACTGTCTGACGAAGTTCAAGATTTCCCAGTGAAATCCCGGAATTATAAATACAACTCAGGCGTTGAAAACGCGTGAAGAGTTAGCAGTTGCAATCGAAGCTGGCAACGCCTTCGATTTCAAAATGTTCGTTGATCTGCTTGATCTTGGTGTCGGTGACGCCTTCCACTTCCTTCAGCTCGTCGTAGCTGGTGAAGTCGCCGACGTTCTCGCGATACTCTACGATCTTTTTCGCAAGATCAGGACCGATGTTGGGATCAGCGGCAAGTTCTTCCTCGGTGGCGCTGTTCAGGTTGGCCTTTTCGGCAGCAAAGGCAGGACCGGCGAAGCAGAGGGCCGCAACGGCAAAGCATGCAAGAATACGCTTGATATCCATAACAGTTTCTCCTGAAAAATAAGGTGGAAAACGTTGTTCCGGTCTAATAATCGTTTGAGATTCGCCTGTCAAGTTTCTATTGAAAAGGAAAAAATTTCCCCCTTGATTTATATCTGATTTTCTCAGATTGTGAAATTTTTATTATAATTGTTATAAAAAATGCGTCCCCAAAGGTGAACTCCCGGATCAGGCGGGAGCGTGCTCCGCCGTTCGGAAGGTGAAATCCGCCGGACGAATATGCACCCAGACATCCGCATTCGGTTCCAGCGCAAGGCTTTTCACGCACTCGGAAGAAAGGATGGCGCAGAACTGATGCTCGTTATTTTTCAAACAAATCATAACTCTGGCCTCGTCTCCGCAGCTGAGCACGTCCGTGACGGTTCCGGCGAAGCAGTTGTCCTCCTCCACCGCTTCTTTCAGCACCTGCACCTGCAGGGAACGGACCACGATGCTCGCCTCGCTCTGCTCCGCGAGCTCAAGCCTCGCAAAGGTTCTTGAGGAACACTGAACAAGAAAGGATGTCCCGGCCGCAGTCACGCACAGCAGGCACGAGAACTCTCCCCGTCTCATGAGCGTGAGCGTTCCGGTCACCACATTGTGCCGACCCGTGCGGCTTGCGTACTCCCACTGACGGAATATTTCCCGCAACCGCTCCAGCTCGCCCGCCTTCGGCCGACCGCCGTTTCTTCTGCCGAGAAAAAACTCCACCGTGGGAAGGGGAACGCCGTGTCGAAGAAGCTCCTGTTCCCGAAAATTCCGCAGATCCGTCGGCCGGAAATCCGGGAGTCCGGCCTCCGCCGCGCGCAGCGAAAAAATGCGCCGCACATAGGCCGGATCAAGACGGCAGAGTCCGCCTTTCGCGCGCACGTTGTACGGGGCGTCGCGCAGTTCCATCATGCGGTTCAGGGCGGTCCGCGGCAGGGGCAGCTCCCGGGTCCAGCGCCCCCGAACGTGCAGCACGCTCCGCTCGGCATCGATGTCCGTAAGATCGTTGAGCGCCAGAGCCTCGCCCAGTCTCAGCGCCGCAAAGCGCATGACAAGACACACCAGCAGCACGCGGGAACGCGAACACTGCTGCGCGGGCGAAGCCGCCTTTTCATGCCAGTGATAAAAGGCCTGGAGCACCTCTCTCAGTGTTTTGTCGTCCAGTTCGTGCTTCTCGGAAAACACCTCTTCCTCCGTATGGTCCATACGCTGCTCTCCCGACGGGACGTTGCCCGAATATATCGCGATTTTTCAGAAAAAAGGACTTTCTTGCGGCTGCAGGGAATAAGTCTATGGTGAAATGCAGCCGTATTGCGCGCTTTCGGCGTGCGGAAAGTTGAACATGGCTTGCCGGAATGTCCTATCCCGATTATATACCGGCAGATGCGTACCGCGGGATGCGCCTGCATTGCGAAGAGCCACAGCGCCCTCATGCGTAAAAAAGATCCCGCCAACCGCAACAGTCACGGATTTCTCATGAATATAGGAAATTACACCTTCAATGAATTCAAAAGCATGGCGGAACGCTTCCACGGCTACGCCGCTCCCGGTCTTCTGCTCGGCGGCTACATGGTGGCGCTTGCGCAGCGGCATCTGCCGGAAGGAACGCTGTTCGAGGCCATTTCCGAAACCCGCAAGTGTCTGCCGGACGCCGTGCAGCTGCTCTCATTGTGCAGCATGGGCAACAACTGGGTCAAGGTGCGCGACATAGGAAGATACGCCGTCACCCTGTACGACAAATATACCGGCAAGGGCGTGCGCGTCAGCGTGGACGTAAAAAAACTCGAAGCCTGGCCGGAATACTACGACTGGCTCATGAAGCGCAAGCCCAAGCGCGAGCAGAACGAAGCAGAACTTTTGCGTGAGATTGAAGAAGCCGGCGACAGCATCTGCAAGGTGGAGGAAGTGACCGTGCATGCCGCGCTTCTCGGCCATGCTCACACCGGGGCCGTAGCCGTGTGCCCGGTGTGCGGCGAGGGCTATCCTTTAAAGGATGGCCCCATCTGCCGCGCCTGTCAGGGCGAACGCTACTACGCGACGACCAGCGCCGACGCAGCGCAAACATCCCGTCCTGCGGCTCCGGGCATACGGGTAGTTTCCGCCGAAGAAGCGGTGGGCAAGGTGCTGGCGCACGACATGACGCGCATCGTTCCCGGCGAATTCAAGGGCTCGGCCTTCACCGCCGGTCAGACCGTGAGCCCCGGCGACCTCTGCCGACTCCAGCAGATAGGCCGTTTTGACGTGGCCGTGATCGACGAGCAGGTTTCCGTGGAAGGCGAAGCTCCGGCGCATGAAAACGAAGCGGCGGAAAGTTTTGCCCGACGCATGGCCGGTCCCGGCGTGCGCTACTCGCTTCCTCCCCGCGAGGGAAAAATAGATTTTGTGGCCGACTGTTCCGGTCTTCTTTCCGTGGACGTGAAAAAGCTTGAGCGCTTCAATCTCGTGCCGGACGTCATGTGCGCCTCACGTCAGGACGCCACGCTGGTGCAGGAAGGCAAAAAGGTGGCTGGAACCCGCGCTATTCCGCTGTTCCTCGACCGCGCCCTGCTCGGCCAGGCTCTGACCGTGCTCGGCGACGAGCCGCTTTTCACGGTGACGCCTCTGCGCCGCGCCCGCATGGGCGTGCTGGTGACGGGCACGGAAGTGTTCAACGGGCTCATCGAGGACAAATTCATTCCGGTCATGAAGGAAAAGGCCAGACAGTACGACTGCGACATTCTTCGCACCGCCATCGTGCCCGACGACAGACAGAAGATTGCGGCCGAAGTGCAGCGCATGAAGGATGCCGGCATTGACCTGCTGGTCACGACGGGCGGCATGTCGGTGGATCCCGGCGACGTAACGCGTCCCGCGCTTCTGGACGCGGGCCTGACGGACATGCTCTACGGCATGCCCGTGCTGCCCGGAGCCATGGCCATGGTGGGACGCATGGAATCTGCGTCCGGCGACATTCAGGTCATGGGAGTTCCGGCCTGCGCGCTGTTCTTCAAGAACACCGTGTTCGACCTGCTGCTTCCCCGCCTGCTGGCCGGCCGCCGCATCACCCGCGGCGAGCTTGCGCGCCTCGGCGAGGGCGGCTACTGCATGGCCTGCTCCATCTGCACCTACCCCAAGTGCGGATTCGGCAAGTAGCATGACGGGGCTCGTGCTGGCCGGAGGGCTTTCCTCCCGTTTCGGAAACGACAAATCCCGCGTCGTCGTGCACGGCGGCGCGGGAGACATGGCGGATTTCAGCCTCCGTCTGCTTTCCTCGCTGAAAGAGGTGCGTGAACTTGCCGTGTCCTGCCGTGCGGATCAGGTGGAAGATATGAAGGACAAACGCGCGACGCTGGTTCCCGATGAAGAAGACGGCCCGCCCACGCCGCTGAAAGGACTGGTGGCCGCGCTTCGCAGACTGCCCGCTCCGGTGCTGGCCATTCCGTGCGATCTTCCGCTCATGACGCCGGACATTCTCGAACTGCTCATCCGGGCGCGCACCCGCGCCCTGGCGGAAAGAAATCCGCAGAGCCCGACTCTTCTGCGCACGACCTTTATCGACAAGGACGGATTTCTGGAATCTCTCATCGGCATTTACGAAGCGGAGAGTCTCCCCTTGCTGGAAAAGGCCCTGCATCAGGGGCGCTGGGGCATATGGTCCGCCCTGCCCCGGGAAGGCAACTGTCTGGTGCCCCGGCCCGACTCCCCGGCCTTTCTCAACATGAACACGCAGGAAGAATTTCAATGGGCCGTCGGCTATCTTACGACCCGCCGCTGACGAAAGTTTCCCTGCCGATTCCCCTGTATCAACGCTCCGTCCGACCTTGGGCGGAGCGTTTTTTTGCGTGGCCCCCGCATCCGCCTCAGCGCCCTTTTCGCCGCATCGTTTTTTCCAAAAGCCCCGCTTCCGCCTCGCCAAGACTTTTTGCTGATGAAAAGCATCGCCCCCGCCTTCGGGCAAGGATTCTTCAACCATCGCTTGAAAGAGCGACGCGCCCCGCCTTTTCATCCCGCCTGTTGCCCGGCGTCTCTTTTCCTCCATCCTCCCTTTTTAAATAAAAAAACACCCCTAAAATGCAGCCGAAGCCGTACTTCCGGGGTATTTTTTATTCGTCAGGCCAGAATGAGCTGTTCCCGAGCTTCGCGAAGAGGCAGCACCCTTCCTATGCAATAGGCCGGTTCTCCCAGCGCCGCCAGCCGCTCGCAGGCTTCCTGCCTTCGTTCCGCAGGCACGGCGAGCAGAAGTCCGCCCGAGGTCTGCGCATCGAAGGCCAGCGTGGCGCGAAGCTCGTCCGCGCTTTCCGAAACCAGCGTATGACAGGCGCAGTAGTCCCGGTTGCGATACGTTCCCGCGGGAATCAGACCGCAGGAAGCAAAATCCTCCACCTGTTCGATGAACGGAAGCGCCGCCGTGTCGATTTCCACGGAAACGCCCGAGCCCTTGGCCATTTCCAGAACATGGCCGCCGACGCCGAAGCCGGTGACGTCCGTGGCGGCCCTGAGGCCCATGTCGCGGATCAGCGAAGAGGCGTTTGCGTTCAATCTGGTCGTCCAGCGGTACATGTCGCGCTCCGCCTCGTCGCTGCCGGGCCACTTCGCCTTCACTGCCGTAGCAAGCACGCCCGTGCCCAGCGGCTTGGTGAGAATAAGCGCGTCTCCGGGCACAAGGCCGTCGTTGCGTGCCACATGCGCAGGATCAATCACCCCCGTGACGGACAGACCGAACTTGATCCATTCATCATCCAGCGTATGACCTCCGGCCAGCACGGCCCCGGCTTCGCCCACCTTTTCCATGGCTCCGGAAAGAATGTCCGCCAGCACAGAAAGCGGCGTGTCCGATTCCGCCGAGGGAGAAGGAAAGGCCGCGATGTTCATCACCGACCACGGCCATCCGCCCATGGCATAGACGTCGGAAAGCGCGTTGGCGGCCGCCGTCTGTCCGAAAAGGCGCGCATTGTTGCCTATGGGACCGAGAATGTCCACGGTCTGCACCAGGGCGAGCCCCGCAGGCGGGGCCTTCACCAGAACGGCGTCCTCATTGTTGGAAAAGCCGTGCAGCACGCGCCCTTCCCTGTCCGGCGGCGGCGTGATGTCGGAAAGAATCTGCTCCAGCAACTCCGGAGCCGTCTTCGCCGCTCAACCGGCGCCCTTGGTTTTATCCATCAGACAGAATGTCGACATACGATCTCCAGGCACGTCGCGTGCCTACCTGTTTTTCATGTTCAGCGCCCGCATCGCGCCTTCCGCCGCAAAGGGCATGAAGGCCGAGATGGACGTCGCAGGCGTCGGGTTCGTCAGCTCTCCCGTAAAACGCGCCCCCTGCGCCGCCAGCACACAGGCTTCCTTCAGCGGAAATCCGGCCGCGGCAAACGCCGTAAGCAGCCCCGTGACGAGATCGCCCGTGCCGCCCACCGGTTCCATGAACGGCAGACAGGGCTCCGTCACACGGCCTGTTTCCTGTCCTTCCTCCATGATAAGGTCGGATGATCCTTTGACAAGAAGAAGGCGCGCGCTGTCGCCGTGCTCCCAGGCAAGTCTTGCCAGATCCTCGGCCCGATTGCCTTCCGAAAGAAGAAAGCCGCGCGTATAAAAAGGATGCGGCGCTTTTTCATCCGCCAGAAACGCCAGCTCTCCCGCATCCGGCGTGAACACGTCGTAGCGCGAGGCGTAGCCGCTCATCTTGGCGGCGTACATGAAGCCCGCATCGGCAACAAGCGCCGGCATGGGGCCCCGGCGCGCCTCCAGCGCCATGAGAATTCTGTTGTGCCCGTCCACGCTGGGAAAAAGATAGTGAAACGTCAGGCCGGAAAGATTCGCTTCCTCCTCTCCAAGCCACGACGCCAGCCAGGCATAGAGCGCCGAGCTTCCTTTCGACGAGCCGCAGTCCCCCGCAAGAAGAATCTGCGGACGGGGCGCGCCGAGTCTCTCCGTCACCAGCAAGGCCGCAGCCGCGAGCGCGGGCGTGCCCCGCTGCACGGGCACGGAAGGCACGACGGTCTCTTTCCCCAATACGTGGACATCCTCGGGCTCAAGCCTGTCGCCGTTCACCCTCCAGGAGCCCAGGCACAGGGGAAAATCGTCATCCGGCACGGTGCCGCATATCAGCCAGCTCATGCTCCACCTTCCTGCCGCCACAGGCGACGGGCTTCAAGAAACGCCTTCTGGAGCGCGTACGAGCACAGGGTGTGCCCCTGCACGCGGGGTTCCTCCGCGCCCGCAATGCTTTCGCCGACAAGAAGCGACGCAAGATACGGCACATCCGGGCAGCCGCCGCCGGATACGTTGACGATGCGCCCGGAGGAACGCTCCACGGTAATCTTCACGTTGGCGGCCTGCACCATGAACCAGTCGCCGAAATCCTTCGTGCGGAACAGCGACACGGGTTCGAGCATCGGTCCGCTTACCGGAACCACGGTCATGGGCGAAAGCCGCTCCTTTTCCAGTACCCGCCGGACGGCGGATTCCATCATGAGCGGAAACGTCACCACCATGTCGCAACCGGTGCGCAGTTCCGGCGGAGGCCCCTTGACCTCCACCGGAAAACCGGCCGACTGAAGACAGCGTTCCGCCCGAATGACCTCGCCGGTATGCTGGAAGACCAGAAAACCCTTTTCCACGGAAGAGGCGTTTTCCGATTCCCTGCCGCCGCGTCGCTTCAGCCAGCCGGTCAGTCGCTCAAGCATTACTTGCGAAGCTCCAGCCGGACGACGCCGTCGCCCTCTTCTTTGGCTTCAATGTTCCAGCCGCTGCGTCTGGCCGCCCGGCTGACGTTTTCCTGACTCGTCGAGTTGTCCACGAGCACGTCGATGGGATCGGATCCGGAAAGATGCGGATACACCATGAGCACAGGCTGGGGGCAGGAAAGTCCGCGCGTATCAATAAGCATAGGAAGTCTCCTTTATGACTCAGGCTTTTCTCGAAAACGCAAAACCGATGACCAGACACACGGCAAGGCCGATGAGCGTGCCCTGCACGCCGTACGCGCCGATGCCCGCAGCGGAGCTCGCCGTGCCGAGGTTGTGCGCCATGGCGGCCCCGGCCAGCATGCCGAGGGCGAAGATGGCGGCGTCGCTGTCGCCTTCGCCGGCCATGAAGAGCTGTCTGCCGGGGCATCCGCCGGCGAGCGCGAAGGCCAGACCGGCCGTGACCATACCGAGGAAGTTCCACAGGCCGTCGGTATGCGCCACGGGCTGATTGGCGAATCCGGCATGGAAGCCGCCCGTCAGCAGATTGGCGATGATGGCCGCGGCGAACATGGCCGCCACGCCGAAGAACAGATGTCCGTACCGGAAGAGAATGAGATCACGGAACGCGCCCATGGTGCAGAAGCGGCTGCGCTGGGCAAGCGCTCCGATGACGATCGCCACGCCGAGAGACAGAAGGAACGGCGCATGGGAAGCGCCGGGGCCGCTCACGGAATAGAAAAGAGGCCCGCTCTGCGCCTGTCCGGGAACCTGCGGGAAGGCAAGATACAGCCCCAGAAGTCCCAGCATGATCAGGGGGAAGAACCAGCCTGCGGCGGCGTTCTGCTTGACGCTGCTGCCGAGAGAATAGCCGCGCTTGAAGAACAGCGTGCCCAGTCCTATGCCGCAGACAAGCCCGGCAAGACCGAACAGCGCGTTGCCGTCGCCGCCGGCAAGACGGAGAATGGTGCGCCACGGACAGCCGAGAAAGACCAGTGCGCCGACGGCCGCAACCATGCCGAGAATGAATCGGACGATGGGCGCGGAGCCGCCGCGGGGCCGGAACTCGCCGACCATGAGCGACATGCCCATGGAACCGAGCACGAAGCCGATGATTTCAGGCCGGATGTACTGCACGATGGCGGCGCGATGCAGCCCGAGACCGCCCGCGATGTCGCGTTCAAAGCAGGCCACGCATATACCCATGTTGGCGGGATTGCCGAATTTTTGCAGCAGAATGGCTGCAACGCCGATAAACGCGCCGACGAAGATGATGCCGGCGGTGCCGGCAAAGGGATTCTTGCCGTTCATGAAAAGGCTCCTCCATAGAAGTGTGTCACCATTGCCACGCCGTTTTTTTGGCGACATGACCGAGTGAGAACCGTGTACCCCGCACAGTTGCCGCGGAAGGAAGAGCCCGGATTCAGACGAAAGAGGATTATTGCGCGCGTCCGAAGAGTCTCAGGGGAACTTCCAGTTCCGCTGAACACGCGCGTCAGGTACCGCCGGGGAACTGACGTTCCACGGAAAAAACGGTCGTCCTCGACCTTGTGTACCTGAAAGCAGACATGGCATCCCCTGACGTGATTTGCCTGTGAATATAACCCCGGTTTTCGTCCGCTTGCAAGAAAAATATGCCTTGCACCCGAAACAGAGGGCAGAGCAAACCGTGAGTCTTCTGCAACAAGACGATATCATTTCCCAATCCGGGCCTCTTTCCCGCAGCGCATCCCTCTCTCAGAAGCTATGACGCCCCGGAAATACAAAAGAAAAAAGGGACCTTCCGCAGACAAAACGCCCTGTACCTTGGGCATAGTCGGGCGCTTCCATGCGCGGCAGTCGGAGCACGATGTCTTTTTCAGAACATATGCCTGTTTTTGTCAGGCGTTGCAGACATTCCCTGTTGCAGGGAACGACGACCGGTGATACCTTTTTGCAATTCATCACGAGGTTTTTATGGCCGGATCACTTGCGGCAGCTTCGGCGCGGGCTGCCTTTCGCTCTACGCTGCCCATTCTCATCGGCTTCGGCTTCTGCGGCTTCTCCTACGGACTGTACATGCATTCGCTGGGATTTGAGCCCGTTTTTCCCATTCTCATGGCGCTCACCATTTTTGCAGGCTCCCTGGAATTCATCATGGCCAGCATGATTACCGGCCCGTTTGCGCCCGTCACGGCCTTTGTCGTGGGGCTGGTGGTCAACGCGCGGCATCTTTTTTACGGCATCGCCATGCTCGACCGCTACCGCGACGCCGGAGCGATGAAGCCCTATCTCATCTACGGGCTGATTGACGAAACATTTTCCATTCTCGGCATGGGACGCGTTCCCGAAGGCGCAGACAAACGCTGGTATTACTTTTTCGTCACGCTGTTCAACGAAGCCTACTGGGTGCTCGCCACCGCCGTGGGCGCCATATTCGGCGCCGACATGCCCTTCGACACCCGCGGTATAGAATTTGTTCTGCCCGCCCTTTTTCTGGCCATCTTCGTCAGCAGCTGGCAGCAGGAGAGGCAGCACGCGGCTTCTCTCGGCGGACTCGGCGTCACGCTGGGCTGCCTTCTGGCCTTCGGCGCGGCCTATTTTCTTCTGGCCGCCATGTTCTTCATCATTGTTCTGCTTCTTCTGTTCCGCAAAAAACTTTCTACCATGACAGGAGCACGGCCATGACCACGCTTCAGGCTGCCGTCATGATCGGTCTGGCCGTGCTGGCCACCCAGATCACCCGCTGGACGCCGTTTCTCTTATTCCGAAAAAGAACGCCCGCCGTCATCGCCTATCTCGGTTCGGTGCTGCCTTCGGCCATCTGGGGCATGCTGGTGGTGTACTGCTTCCGCAACGGTACGCTGGTGCCGGGCAGCAACGGCGTTCCCGAAATCATCGCCTCTCTCGTCACCGTCGCCCTGCAGTTCTGGAAACGCAACATGGCCGTTACCATCGCAGGCGGCACGCTCTGCTACATGGCCATGATTCAGCTTTTTTTCTGACCCTCCGCCCCGCGTCCGAAACGCCCTGCCGGACGCCGCGCCGCACTGCGCGTCCGCATCATGCTGCACTCCAACGCGGCCACCCGGAATCCAAATTTTTTCTGCATTGTTCGATCAAGGAGAACTTTCGTGACCAGACGACGCCTGCTTTGTTTCGGCGATTCCAACACCTACGGATGGCAAGCCGCACTTTCCGGCCCCACGCTGCGTTATCCGGCAAGCATACGCTGGACCGGACGTCTTGCCGCACTTCTCGGCCGGGACTGGGAAGTGCTGGAAGAAGGACTCGGCGGCAGAACGGTGCGGGACAAGGCCACCGTGGGCAGCGGGGTGTCCGTGCCCGGCGCGGGGCTCAGCGCGCTGGACTACCTTCCCGCCTGCCTGCTGTCGCATCTGCCGCTGGATATCGTCGTCATCATGCTCGGCAGCAACGACATGAAATCCGTGCTTCAGCGCTCGGAACACGATATTGCCGAAGGCATGGCAGAGCTCGTGGACGTGGCAAGACATTTTCCCTGGAACGAACTTCTGGATTATCCGCATCCGCAGGTGCTCATCATGTCCCCTCCGCTCATCGGAGAGCGCAAAATGCAGCTTGCCGGAGCCCGCTATGTCGATGCGCCCCGCAAATCGCGCCGGCTTGCCGAGCTTTACCGGAGCGTGGCCGAAACGCATGACGCCTTTTTTCTGGACGCCGCCGCAGCCATCGGCGGAGAGCCCTGGGGCGAGGCCCACGGCGTGGACGGCATGCACCTCAGCGAAGAAGATCACGCCGCGCTGGCAAACGCGGTGTTTGAAAAGGTGCGCTCCATGATTCTCTGACGCCGCCTTCGCCCCTTCATGCCAAAATCGCTTGGTAATGCTATAATATTTTGTTTTTATTTATTTTTATTAATATATTTCGTACTGCGTTACAAAAAAATACGCCCTGCAACAGTTTGAAACGTGACAAGACCTTCCCTCTTTTCTATATACTGAACTCGTACTTCCCCTGAACCTTTCTTTCATTCAGCATAAAGGAACACGCCATGATCAAGAAGACTCTTTCCATCTCCCTGCTCTCTGCCGCCGTTCTTGCCTCCATACCCATGGTCGCCATGGCCTATCACGACGGCCCCGGACGTCATCACGGTTACTATCAGAACAACGACTATCGCGGCACGCCCGCTCTGAGCGAGGAACAGCGCGCCCAGATGGACAAGCTCTGCGAAGAGCATCGCAACGCCGTTCGTCCCATCTACGATCAGCTGACCCAGAAGGGCCTCGAACTTCGCGCGCTTTCCCCCAACCCCAACGTCAAGCCTGAAGAACTGAAGGCCATCATTGCAGACATTTCCAAGCTGCACGAGCAGCTGCGCTCCATCAATGAAGACTTCTATTCCAAGATGGCCGACGCCGGTCTGCCCTGCTTCGGGGCCTATCGTCACGGCGGCTACCATCACGGAGGAAACGGCTGGTGCGGCATGCCCCGCTACGGTCATAACTACGGCTGCTGGCGCTGATTCTGCCGGTCGCTTCAACGCCCCGGAAATCTTTCCGGCGGCGTCAAACGACAAGTTCCGTCTTGCCGTCATGGTCCCTTCATCATATGCTGAAGGGACCTTTTTTTTCATGGAAAACCGCAGCGCCGCGGCTTCCGTTTTCTTTTCCGCATGGAGCATTCCTATGAAACTGAAAGAACTTATTTCCCGGGCCAGAACCTGCCGCCGCTTCAAGGGCGATCACCGCATCTCTTCCGAAACGCTGACCGAACTTGTGGATCACGCCCGTCTCTCCGCCTCCGCCCGCAACAAGCAGGTGCTGCGCTTCGTCACCATCAGCGACAAGGACACCTGCGAAGCCATGAACGCCCTTGTGGTGCTCGGCGGTGCCCTCACCCCGGAACAGCGCGCCACGGACAAGCAGCATCCCGGCGGATTCATCGTCATTGCGGGCCCGGAAAACATGGACGACTTTGCCACCATCGACATCGGCATTGCGGCCCAGAGCATCAATCTGGCCGCCTGCGAGGCCGGTCTGGCCTGCTGCATGATAGGCGCCGTCAAAAAGAATGAAGCCGCCGCTCTCGTCGGTCTGCCGGACGATCTGAAGGTCAAGCTGGTGCTCGCCGTCGGAGAACCCGATGAAGAACGCCGTCTCGTGGAACGCAGAGCCGACGGCAGTCTTTCCTACTACCGCGACGAAAACGACGTACACTGCGTGCCGAAAATCACTCTCGACGAAGCCATCATCATTAAAAAATAGCGCCCAAACACAGCGCCGCGCATGGGAACGCAGGCCCGGCTCCGGGCCTGCGCGCCCGAAGTTCTCATGGCATTTCTTCAAAAAACGTGTTACCTCTTCTCGTGGTGACACGTTATTTTCTTTTGTGCCACCGAGCATACTTTCGGAGTCCCTCATGAAACCAGTCCTTTCCCTTGCCGCGGCCGTCATGCTCGCGATTCTTCCCCTGACCTCGCAGGCCGGAGTCGTCACCGACATGCGAGGCGTCGCCGTCTCCGTTCCCGACGATCCCCAGGCCGTCGCCACCATCGACGACGGCTTCATCGAAGAGGTCATGACGCATCTCGGCGTCATCAGCAAAGTCAAGGTCATCGGCTCATGGTCCATGAAGCGGGACTACCGCTACGTCATTCCCTCCCGTTCCGGGGAAAGCCGCGAATATCGCGGCTGGCACACCATGAAGTATCTGCACCCGTGGCTGAACGATCTGCCCTGCGTCAACGCTCCGCAGGGCAACGTCATCAGCTTTGAAACGCTGGCTTCCGCCGCGCCGGACGTGGTGATTCTGCGCGTGGGCGACACGCCGGTCGGCACGGACAAGGACAAGGTGAAAAGAACCGTGGACACCATTGAGGCGCTCGGTCTTCCGCTCGTGGTGCTGTATTCCCCCACCTGGTTCCGCTCTTCCGACCTTTCCAGCATGAAGACGGAAGCCGGCATCATCGGCGAACTGTTTGGCAAAAGGGAACAGGCCGAGCGTCTGGCCGACTCTCTGGCAAAGACCGAAACCATGATACGCGAACGCACGAAAGACATTCCGGAAAGCGAGCGCCCGTCCGTTCTTCTCCTCGGACTGCGTCCCGACGTGAGGAAAAAAGGCGGCGCAGGTTCGGTGCAGGGCGTGGACACGCCGGAATCCTACATCATCGAGCAGGTGGCGCATGCCCAAAACGCCTATCGGGGCAAGGGCACGTCCGTGCCCATGAGCGCGGAACAAATTTACGCCTGCGAGCCGGACGTCGTCATTCTGCCCACGGCCAACGGCTACCATCCGCCCCGGGAGCTCTACGACGCCCCCTATTATGAAAATCTTCAGGAGCTGCAGGCGGTGAAGCATCGCAAAGTCTATGCTCTCCCCTGGTCGCCCATGAACGCATCCCGCCGCGTGGAATATCCGCTCGACATGCTCATCATCGCCAAGGCCGCCTATCCCGAACGCTTTGCGGACATCAGCGTGTACGACTTCGCGCTCCGCTTCTATCAGGACGTGTACGGCGTGGATGAAAAAACCGCCAGAGGTCTGCGCAGCACGCAGCTGCTCGACTGGATGGATGAAGCCGACTTCTGAGGTCTTTAAAGTTCTCCTTTAACTCTGGATGAGGAAAACGCGTCCCGCCCCTTCCGGCAGGACGCCCATGCTCCTGCCGCATCGTGCGAGGCCATAATGACATCCTTTCGCGCTCCTCTGGTCATGCTGCTTTCTCTCGCCCTGGGCGCAGCTCTGATACTGGCCATGCTCTCCGGCGACTACGATCTCACGCCCGGCAACGTGGCGGACGTTCTTGCCGCGCATCTCGGTCTCGGCGAGGATTCGGCCTCGAAAATGCACGACGTCATCGTGTGGCGCATCCGCCTCCCACGGCTGCTTCTTGCCGTCATGACGGGCATGGCCATGGCCGTTTCCGGCACGGTGTATCAGGGGTGCTTCCGCAATCCGCTGGTGGAGCCGTACATTCTCGGCGTGTCGGCCGGAGCCTCCTGCGGTGCGGCGCTGGCCATCGTCTTTCCCATGATGTTTCCCAACGGCCAGACGGCAGCCTTTCTCGGCGGCATGGCCGCCGTGACGCTCTCCTTTCTTCTGGCCCGCAACCGCGGCGAAACCCCGCCCGTCACGCTGGTGCTCTCCGGCATCATCGTGGGGTCGCTCTTCTCCGCCGTGCTCGGCATCATGAAGTATCTCGCTTCCGACGTGGAGCTTCGGGAAATCACCTTCTGGATGATGGGCGGATTCTATTACGCCAACTGGCGCGACGTGACCGTCACGGCCTGTGCGGTGCTGCCCTGCCTGCTCATCATCGCCGCTCTGGCGTGGAAGCTCAATCTGCTTTCGCTGGGGGACGAGGAAGCCCGCAGCCTCGGCATTCATCCCGACCGGGTGCGCGTCGTCTTCCTTGTGCTGGCCACGCTGGCCGCCTCGGTATGCGTTTCCGCCGTGGGCATCATCGCCTGGGTGGGCCTCATGATGCCGCACGCCGCGCGCATGATGTTCGGCCCGGACAACCGCTGGGTCATCCCCGGATCGGCCCTGCTCGGCGCGCTGTACATGCTGCTGTGCGACACGCTGGCCCGCACACTGACGGGCACGGAAATTCCCATCGCCATCATCACGTCCATCGTCGGAGCGCCCTACCTTCTGTGGCTGCTCCGCGCCAAGGGGAGGGAACTCTATGGCGCGTAAGCTCTCCGCCGCCTGCGCCGCCGGGCGGGGCGTCGCCTCCCAGGCCGAAGACTTCCTTTTGTTCCACCGCGGAGCGCAGCAGGGCTTTTTTCACCATCTCAGGCATCTTTTCCAGACGGAAGAGCCTGCCGTTCAGGCTGAGCCCGCCGCATCGGATGAAGACTGCGCGCTCGACATCCGCAATCTTTCCTTTGCCTACGCCGGAGCTCCCGTGCTTCACGACGTCAGCCTCCGCGTCCGCCCCGGGCAGATATGCGGACTGCTCGGCCCCAACGGCAGCGGCAAGTCCACGCTTTTCCGCTGCTGCATGGGCTTTCTTCATCCCCAGGAGGGACAGGTCCACGTCAAAGGCGTGAACATTGCTCACATGAGCCCTGCAAAGCTCGCGCGTCACGTGGCCTACGTTCCGCAGGAACACAGGCTGCCCTTTCCCTTTCTCGTGCGCGACATGGTACTCATGGGCCGCTCGCCTCACATGAACGGCTGGTTCCGCCTGAGCGAGGAAGACCGGATCATTGCCGAAGACGTCATGCGCCGCATCGGCATAGAGTCTCTGGCCGAGGCCGCCTGCAATCAGCTTTCCGGCGGACAGCGGCAGCTCGTGCTCATAGCCCGCGCCATGGCGCAGAAAACGCCGCTCATCCTTCTGGACGAACCCACCAGCGCTCTGGACTTCAGCAATCAGCTTGCGGTATGGAAAGTGCTGCGCGAAGTGGCCGACGAAGGCGTGGCCATTCTGGTCTGCTGCCACGACCCGAACCACATTCTCTGGTTCTGCGACACAGCCGCCGTGCTGACGCGCGGCCGCATCTTCTCTCAGGGGCCCGTGCATGAGGCCGTGACCGAAACGGTGCTCCAGCACATTTACGGCCCGCAGTGCGTGCGCATTTCCGCAGGAGCCGTGGACATGGTGTGCCCGCGCCGCTCATGACGCCCGGCCCCGCCATGCAGAAAAGACAAGGAGACATCATGTACGCTTCAGGCATTACTCAGGAACTCATAGACAAGGCCGTGGCCTTTCACGGTCACACCTGCCCCGGCATCAGCCTCGGCATACGGGTTGCCGCTTGGGCCATGCAGCATTTCGGCACCGCGGCCGACGAGGAAATCGTGGCCGTCACGGAAACGGACATGTGCGCGGTGGACGCCATTCAGGCGCTGGTGGGATGCACCTTCGGCAAAGGCAATCTCATCTTCCGCGACAGGGGCAAGGTGGCCTTCACCTTCTTCCGCCGCAGCGACAACAAGAGCGCGCGCCTTGTCCAGATTCTGCGGGACGACGCCATTTCCCGCCGTTCGCAGGAAATACGCAACGCGCTGAGCGCCAAACATCTTTCGGAAGAGGACCGCACCCGGCTGGAGCTTGAACGCGAGCAGCTGCGGCAAAAAAGCATGGAGCAGATTCTCTCCCTGCCCTTCGAGGAACTTTTCTCAGTGGGAGAAGCCCGCTGCGACATGCCGCACACGGCGCGACGCCTGCCGACCATTGTCTGCGAATCCTGCGGCGAAGGCGTCATGGCCTCGCGCATCAGGGAAGTCAACGGACGAAAGCTCTGCATCGACTGTGCTGAGCAGGAAGAAAGGGGCAATCTGCACCAGGGCGTCGGCCGGACGTGTTGTCGATAACGCTTTTTCTGAAAAAACGGGCGGCGCCGCGCGTGCCGCTCTTTTTTTGCCCGAACGGCAATGATGCGGCAGCGTTGCCGAGGCGCTCAACGTAAAAAAAGCGCCCTTGCCCGCCCCGAAACGCCTCGGCAAAGCACGGCGGGGGCGGGAGGCACAACGCTGCGCCGCTTCAGCACGCAAACGTTCAGCAATCACAAACAGAGCACTCCGCCGGGCCGGACCCCGGTCAGTCGCCATCGACCGCCGGAATCCGCGAGTCTTCGGCTCGGTCCGGGAAGCTCGCTTCGGCCGATCCGCCCCTATTTCTTTGAGGTAGCTCCGAGCTTCTTTTCCAGCGCGCGGGCCACGGGAACATCCGCAGGAAGCAGGCCCGGAAGCTCGGCAAGTTCCTGCACGGGAACCCAGCGCATGTCGTCATGCACCGTGAGCGCAATCTCGCCTTTCCAGGAAAGCACCCGGTACACGCTGAGATGTACGACGCCGAAGTCGTAATCATGACTGTTTTCCGCGAGATATTCCCCGATCTTCGCTTCAATGCGCAGCTCTTCCCGAAGCTCGCGGGCCAGACACTGCTCCGGCGTTTCTCCGGCCTCCAGCTTACCTCCGGGGAACTCCCAGCTTCCGGGGCAGCTCATGAATGGCGCGCGCCGCATGACAAGAATGCGGCCGTTTTCCCAAAACACCCCGCCCATGACTTCCTTGATGACCTTTTCCATACATTCTCCTCGCAGTAAAACTCCGACGTCTCATTCCTGCGCCGGACTCCGTCTTACAGGACGCCCGCGGGCGCCTGCATGCTTCTCTCCCGTCTGCGAATCGTCAGAAGGTAGCACACGCTGATGTACACGGCGCAGATGGTGCAGGTGACAGGCTCGCAGAGGCACACGCCCATATATCCCATGGCCGGCACCACAAACAGCGCAAACAGCACGTTGCCCGCCAGCTCAAGCGCGCCCTCTCCCAGGCTGAACAGCCGACCGCCCATGCCCTGCAACGCGCATCGCAGCACAATAAGCACGGCTATGCCGGTATAGAACGGAGCGTCCACGCGAAGATACAGGCTTCCCGCCCGAATGACCTCGGCGCTGTCGCTTCCCGTAACAAGGTGAACCAGCGGTTCCGCCAGAAACCACACCACCACGTTCACGCCCGCCACCCAGGCCAGCGCCAGAAGCACGGCATGACGCACGCCGGTTTTCGCCCGCATCCACTGTCCTGCGCCGATGTTCTGGCTTGCAAAGGTGGAGGCCGCCACGCCGAGCGTTCCGAGCGCCAGCATGAATACGCTGTGAAAACGCCTTGCCGCCGCATATCCGGCCACGGTGGCCGTTCCAAGATCGTTGATGGCCGACTGGAGGATCATAATGCCTATGTCCACAAAGCACATCATGAATCCCATGGAAAGTCCGGTTCCCAGCATCTCGCCGAGCATGCGTCCATCGGGCAGCAGACGGGACATCCGGGAAGACGCCCGTGCGCTCACCCGTCCTCCGGGGCGCAGCTCCGGGCAGCGGGCGACCATGTAGGCAAGACACAGCAGTACGGAGCAGCCCTCGGAAATCACCGTGGCCACGGCCGCGCCGGAAACGCCGAAGCCGAGAACTGCCACGAGAAGAAGATCCAGAGCAATGTTGCCCGCAGCAGCAACCAGAAGAAACATGAGCGGCATGAAGCTGTTGCCCACGCCCCGGAGCAGACCGGCAAGCATGTTGTAGGCAAGCAGCACGGGCATGCCGAGAAAAATGACGCGCAGATACGCCGACGCCAGCGGAAGCGCATCGGGCGGAGTGCGCAGAGCGCGCAACAGAGATTCCGCGCCGAAAAGCCCTGCCGCCATGACCAGAAGCGACATGCCGGCCCACAGCCACAGCGCCGCAGTCACGGCTCTGCCGAGCTCGCCCGCGTTCCGACTGCCGTAACAGCGGGCAATCACCAGCGAACAGCCGTTGGATATGCCGGACGAAAGTCCGACCACCACAATGTACACGGCCACGGTGCAGCCGAGTGCGGCAAGCGCGGCATCGCCGAGCACATGGCTCACCACCGCAAGGTCGGCCATCTGATATCCCTGCTGGAACACATTGCCGAGAAACACGGGCAGGGCAAACCACAACATGCCCTTGAGAGGGCTGCCCTGGGTAAGATCTATCTTCATAGAAACAGGCCGTATAAAAGAAAAGCCCCTGCGGAATTCCACAGGGGCTTGAAAATAATGCTGGCATCGGCCTACTTTCCCACGTAAAGATGCGCAGTATCATGGGCGATGAAGCGCTTAACTTCCGAGTTCGGAATGGGATCGGGTGTACCCGCTTCTCTATGGACACCAGCAAATATGTCCACTGCAATCATGCAGTCAGTGTCAGTGTGTTGTTGCTTATATCCGAATCTTTCAGCGCTGGCAAGTCCTTTTTCGTCCTCCCGGCCGAAAAACATGCCCGGCGCAAAGTGCAAACCAACCGCCCTACTCGTCCCGCTCCGCATATTCCGGCAGCCAGAGACTTTCGTACACCTTGCTGTGACTCAGAACTCTCTTGCGCAGCCTGTCGCGGTAATTCGCCTCCGGTTGCACGTCCGACGAAAACACGTTGTAGCCGAAGCCCAGCCGCTCGCCCTGTACGGAAAAACCCAGCGCCGTCAGCAGCGTCGGAAAAAGATCAAAATGCGTGATGATGGATCGCACGGGCTTGAGGGTGGCGTCCCGCTGCAGGGAACAGAGCACATACCGTCCCTTCACGTGCTTGAGCTCCACATTGTCCATCTCGGCCATTCTGGCCTGATGATCGCCCATGACGAGAATGACGAACTTGTCTTCCCAGCCCTTGTCGCGAATATGCCTGAGCAGCCGCTCCACCTGAGAAAGGGAACACTTCACATAGCCGGACCAGTTTTCCGAAAAGCCCTCGTCCACGCACGGCGGGGAAAGAAAGCCCGGCTCATGGGTGTCCATGGTGGAAAGCGCAAAGCTGAACTTTTTGCCTTCGGCCATGAGCTCATCGATGCGGGCAATGCTGCGATCGACCATGTCGCTGTCGTACATGGCCCAGGTGTTCATGGTGGCGGGATCCACGTGCTTTTTCTCTATCCAGTCTTCCTTGCCCATGAATTCCTGATAGCCGTGACTGAGAAAAAACTTGTTCAGCCCGGAAAACACGCCGCTTGAGCCGTTGTAGTACACGTTGTGATAGCCGTCGGCCTTGAGATAGTCGCCAAGACAGACGGCTCCGGGCAGATAGCGGTCCAGCGCCCATCCTGTGAGATTGCCGCTGAGAATGGAAATGGACTTGAGCGGAATGCCGCACTGCGACGCCACAATGCCGCCGATGGTGAAATCCGCCCCGGGCATCTGATCGATGCGCAGATCGGGCGTTTCGATGGAAGGACGCAGCGGAGCAAGAAGGTCTTCCCCCATAACGTCGCTTCTGCCGAAGGTGTCCTCAATGCTCTCACAGTAGATGATGATGAGATTTTTCGTGCCCGTGCCGGAAACCTTCACCGTTCTGGGGTCAATGTACGCGCCTTCGGTGTAAAAATCGCCGAGCACGGCCTGTTCCTGAAAGAAGGTAAAGAAGTTCACATAGAACATGGAATACAGCAGAATGCCGAACCATATGCCGGCAAGCCGCCATCCGCCGGAGAGCCAGTGAACGACGCGGGCCGGAAAACGGGCCAGGCGTCCGGCAAGCCCCGCGGCTCCGGCGGCGGAAATCACGAGCGCCGCCACCACGATCCAGCGCACCGCGACGAAGGCGTCGTCGATGAACGAGCCCGGCACGATGAACCACAGAGCCACAAACGCCAGACAGACCGCCGCAAACAAAAGTCCCGGTTTTTCCTGTCTGCGCACTGCCGCTTCCCGCAGAAAGGCGAAGGTAAGGGCGCACAGCACGGCATTGCGCACATGCCAGAGAAAGACATGAATGAAGTCTCCCGGCATGGTCACGATGTTGTCCTTCATGAGCTGCATGTGGAACAGCACCTGATTGATGGTCACCTCGTCGAACTCCCGCTTCGACATGACAAGAAAGGCAACCGTGAAGCACACCAGAAAGAAAGAGAGGAACGAGCGGACAAAACGGAATGGAACCGTCCGGACAATGGGCATGACGCTATCCCGTGGCTGAAGTAAGCCCCCGATCCGATGCAGGGGCAGTTCCTTTTAAGCAAAAAAAAGAGGCTGTGTAAACAGCCTCATAAAGTCACATGGTGGGTCACCGGAGACTCGAACTCCGAACCAATTGATTAAGAGTCAACTGCTCTACCAATTGAGCTAGTGACCC
>NZ_CALUYL010000038.1 GCF_944324995.1 uncultured Mailhella sp. | reverse complement strand
ATGACGGTCACCTTGATGCCCCACATGTCGGCCAGAGCCACGGCCATTTCCAGACCGATGAAGCCCGCGCCGATGATGACGGCGTGATTGATCTTGCGGGCGGCGCACTGTTCCTGAATGGCCTTGGCGGCCTCAAGGCAGGTGACGGAGGTGACGTTCTTCAGATCCGCGCCCGGAATGGGAGGAATGCGGGGGCTGCTGCCCGTGGCGATGACCAGCTTGTCGTAGGGCATGTCGCTCTTTTCGCCGGTCTGGGTGTTTTCGACGGTGACGGTCTTTTCCTTGCGGTTGATGGAAAGGGCACGCGTGTGGCAGATCGCGTTGACGCCCTTGAGTTCCTTAAAGAAGGCTTCGTCGCGGACGACGCCGGCGTTGGTGGTGCGCAGACCGTTCATCTGGGGAACGTCGCCGCCCACGAAGTAGGGGATGCCGCAGCCGCCGTAGGAAATGTAGGTGCCCTGATCGATCATGGTGACGTTGCTGTCGGGCATGAGACGCTTGGCGCGAGCGGCGGCCTTCGGGCCGAGGGCGACGCCGCCGATGATGAGAATATTGAGAGCCATGGTGGGAAAACCTCCAGAGAATAAGGTTCATGACGCCGAAAGAAAACTATCGGCAGACACTTTATCAGAATATCGTCGGTAATTGCAAGATAATTACGCGTATCCGCGAGCTCTTCACAAGTCGATTTTCCGGGCGCATTCCGTGGTTTTAAAAGCGAAGTGAAGTAAATACGGCATGTTGAACATTCATATGCCGACGGAAGGGCACGTTGTTAAAGTTTACGCGCGCAAGCTCCGGGCGGACGCTCCGAAAAGAAGCGTCCGCCGCAGGCGGCGCTGAGGAGGAGGAAAAAAACGTGTTTTCAACCCGGCGAACCTTTTGAAGAAAGACTTGTTATATTTTATACAAGCTTGAAAATCAAGGCAAGAGGCCCGTGTTCGGGGAAAAGGCGGGACGAAAAATGCGCTTTTTTCAAGGGTTCTCTTTTTTGCCGTGCCTTGTCGCCGACGCCCCGGGAAGAGCGTTCTGCCTTCCGAGGCTGAAGAAGGGCGTCGTCAAAAGACCTGCATATGCATTTCGGCATAATGAATAAAAGCTCACATGCAGGGCTGCATAAACAAAAATATAATAATTTTAGATGATAAGGTAATATATGCAGAAAATAATATGCAAGTATGCATATTATGCGAAATAGAATAATACAATAGCAAAATTATAAAAATCACAAATTAAGATAATATATTGAAAAATTTATGTATTTGTGAATTTCAGTGAAAAAATGCGGGGTGCGGGCATTTTTGTGGATAATACTTGAACAACTAATAACCATTTGTATTTGAACAATAAAATTTTCAACGCTCAAAAATGTGACCGTTGGCACGATTCTTGCTTATTGGAAAAAGTGTGCAGCCTCGAACCGCATTTGGAAATGAGATTGCACCAAAAGGTTCAAACCGAAGACTTCGTTCCAGGGAATATGCCGGATGCCCGGCTAATCGTATAAAACTGTGAAGGAGAAGCTATGAAACTTTTTCGTACGTTGCTTTGCGGTGTCGCCGTTATCGGTCTGATGGGTGCCTACGCTCCTGCTGAAGCTGCACGTCCCCTCACCCTGCGCCTCGGTCATCCCATGGCTCCGGGCAACAACGTCACCGTCGGTTACGAAAAGTTCGCAGCCCTGGTCAAAGAGAAATCGGGCGGCAAGATCAGAATTCAGATATTCCCCAACTGTCAGCTCGGTTCCGACCGCGTGACCACCGAAGCCGCGCAGGCCGGCACCCTCGACATGTCTTCGAGCTCCACTCCCAACCTGGCCGGTTTCTCCAAGGACTACATGGCCATCGACCTTCCCTACGTGACCTCTCCCAAGTATCAGCAGAACCTGTACAAGGCTCTTGACGAGGGCGAACTGGGCAAGGCTCTGGACAAGGTTGCTGAAAAGTGCGGTCTCAAGACCATCATGTTCAGCGAATACGGTTACCGCAACTTCGTGAGCTCCACCAAGCCTCTGGATTCCGTGAAGAGCCTCATGAACCTCAAGGTGCGCACCACCGACTCCCCCGTTGAAGTGGCCGTGGCCACCGAACTCGGCATGAACCCCGCCCCCGTGGCCTGGGGCGAAACCTACACCGCCCTGCAGCAGGGCACCGTGGACGCCGAAGGCAACACCTTCTCCCTGCTCAACGACTCCAAGCATACCGAAGTTCTGAAGTATGCCATGAACTCCGAGCACAACTACTCCATGCACATTCTGCTCATGAACAAGGCCAAGTGGGACAGCCTCACCCCCGAACAGCAGAAGATCATCATGGAAGCCGCCCGTGAAGCCACCGACTGGGAACGCGCCGAAACCGTGAAGCTCGAAGAAAAGGCCTGGCAGGCCTTCCGCGACAAGGGCATCAAGATCCACATGCTCACCGACGCTGAAAGAGCCGAATTCTACAAGCTCACCCAGCCCGTGCGCGATCAGTTCTCCAAGGAAATCGATCCCAATCTGTTGAAGCTCATTGCTGACACCCAGAAGTAATGCCGCCTGCGGGCGGAGAGATCTCCGCCCGCTTCATTCTTATCTCTGAGGCTTGAAATCCATGAGCACCGACACGAAAAAATCCCCCGGCATTCTGCACTGGCTTGACGAGAACTTTGAAAATATTTTTCTGGTTTCAGGCCTTCTTGCCATCATTTTCTTCATCACCTGGCAGGTCATCTACCGCTATTTCATCACGCCCCTCGTCGAACGCGCCGGCGCTGCGGTTTGGACCGAAGAAATTTCCCGCTACATCTTCATCTGGATCTCCTACATTGCCGTGAGCGTGGCCATACGCAAGCGCAGCTCCATCCGAATCGACTTCGTGTATCAGATGCTGCCTCCGCGTCTCCAGCGCATCAGCTGGATCTTTGTGGAACTCATCTTCCTCATGCTCACCCTTACCATCACCTATTACGGATGGGGCCAGATCGAACGTCTCCAGCGCTTCCCCCAGCATACGGCGGCCATGCGCATTCCGTTCCTCATTCCCTATCTCATTCTGCCTCTCGGCTTCGGTCTCATGAGTCTCAGACTCGTGCAGTCCATGATCAAGCAGATCAAGGTCACGGGCGTTCTGGATTCTATCATCGGCGCGGTCGTCGCGGTGGCGGTCATGTCGCCCTGCGTGCTCGCCGAATACATTGATCCCGTTCCCGCCCTGTTCGGCTACTTCCTCATCTTCTGCGTCACCGGCGTGCCCATCGCCATCGGCCTCGGCATGTCCGCGCTGACCACCATTCTCTGTGCCGATACGCTGCCCATCGAATATCTGGCCCAGGTGTCCTTCACCTCGCTGGACAGCTTCCCCACCATGGCCATTCCGTTCTTCATCGCCGCCGGCGTGTTCATGGGCGCGGGCGGACTTTCCCAGCGCCTGCTCGGACTCGCCGACGAACTCGTGGGCGGCATGTACGGCGGCATGGCGCTGACCACCGTGGCCACCTGCATGTTCTTCGGCGCCATCAGCGGCTCCGGCCCCGCCACCGTGGCGGCCATCGGCGCCCTGACCATTCCCGCCATGGAAGAACGCGGCTACAGCAAAACCTTTGCGGCGGCCATTGTGGCGGCCGCAGGCGCCATCGGCGTCATGATTCCTCCCAGCAACCCGTTCGTGGTGTACGGCATTGCCGCTCAGGTCTCCATCGGCGATCTGTTCATCGGCGGCATCGTTCCCGGCGTGCTCACCGGCGCCGTGCTCATGGGCTATTCCTACTACGCCGCCCGCAAGAACAACTGGCGCGGCTCCGCCCGCACCCGCACCGTGGGCACCGTGACCCGCGCCGTGTGGGACGCCAAGTGGGCTCTGCTTGTTCCCGTCATCGTGCTCGGCGGCATCTACGGCGGCCTCATGACCCCCACCGAAGCCGCAGCCGTGGCCTCCTTCTACGGCCTCATCGTGGGCGTGTTCATCTACCGCGAACTGGATTTCCGCAAGGTGTGCGCCTGCTGCGTGGAAGCCTGCGAAACCTCGGCCGTCATCATCGTGCTTATGGCCATGGCCACCCTGTTCGGCAACATCATGACCATTGAAGACGTGCCCGGCACCATCGCCCGCGCCATCCTCGGATTCACCAGCAGCAAGATCGCCATCCTGCTCATCATCAACGTGCTGCTGCTCATCGTGGGCGTGTTCATGGAAGCTCTGGCCGCCATCGTCATCCTGGTGCCCATCCTCCTGCCCATCGTGACCGGCGTGGGCGTGTCGCCCCTGCACTTCGGCATCATCATGGTGGTGAACCTGGCCATCGGCTTCCTCACCCCGCCCGTGGGCGTCAACCTCTTCGTGGCGAGCGGCATTTCCGGAACCCGCATCGAGCAGATCGCCAAGGCCAGCCTGCCCATGATCGCCCTGATGATCGTCGTGCTGCTGCTCATCACCTACATCCCGGCCATTCCTCTCTGCCTGGTCGGCGGAGCGGGATAGTCCCGGCAAACCCGGCAACCTAAGGACCTTCCCGGGAAAATCCCGGGAAGGAGTCTCCCTCCTCACCTATTTCAGGAGCCCTATGCTCCCGGAGCCTGCGCCCGAAAGGCACGGTCCGAAACGAACCTTCAAGGAGTTCACATGAGTGCCATTGAAATGCTCAACCCCGAAGCCTGTGAATGCCATTCCCCGCAGGAACAGCGCATCTTTGACGAACAGAAGGGCAAAAAGGACAAGTACTATGACACGCATGCCCGCGTGTTCGACCTCATCGCCAAGTTTGAAGGACAGA
This sequence comes from uncultured Mailhella sp., assembly GCF_944324995.1. GTDB lineage: Bacteria > Desulfobacterota > Desulfovibrionia > Desulfovibrionales > Desulfovibrionaceae > Mailhella. The sequence continues at coordinate 18,299 of NZ_CALUYL010000038.1, read as the reverse complement.
CCCCCGTCATCGACGTGGAACGCGCCCTGTACTTCACCCAGTCCATGAAGGAAACCGAAGGTCAGCCCCTCGTGCTCCGCTGGGCCAAGGCGCTCATGCACATCGCCAAGAACATGACCGTGGAAGTCGAAGACGGTCAGCTGCTGCTCGGCCGCGCCGGCTCCAAGATCGGCCGTTACGGCATCCTGTATCCTGAACTCGACGGCGACTTCCTCGACATCGCCGTGCGCGACCTGCCCACCCGTGAGCAGTCCCCCGCCACCATCAGCCCCGAAGACGCCAAGATCGTCATGGAGGAGATCGCTCCTTACTGGAAGGGCAAGACCTATCACGAAGCCCTGAACAAGGCTCTCCCCGAATGGGTTCACAAGCTCACCTACGTGGACGATGAAGGCCTCATCTCCCGCTTCGTGGTGAACGAAACCTCTTCCTTCCGTTCCTCCATCCAGTGGGTGCACGACTACGAGAAGGTGCTCAAGCGCGGCTTCAACGGCATCAAGGCCGAAGCCGAAGCCAAGCTGGCCGCCCTTGATCCCGCGAGCCCCGTGGATCAGGCCGACAAGCGTCCCTTCCTGGAAGCCGTGGTCATCGTGTGCGACGCCATCGTTCTGTGGGCCCGCCGCTACGCCGCCAAGGCCCGCGAAGTTGCCGCCGCCACCACGGATCCCGTGCGCAAGGCCGAACTTCTGAGAATGTCCGAAATCGCTGAAAAGGTGCCTGCGGAACCCGCGAGCAACTTCTATGAAGCCGTGCAGTCCCAGTGGTTCGTGCAGATGTTCTCCCGCATCGAACAGAAGACCGGCACCACCATTTCCAACGGCCGCATGGACCAGTACTTCTATCCCTACTACAAGCAGGACATGGAAGCCGGCGTGCTCACCGAAGAAAAGGCCATGGAACTTCTGGAATGCATGTGGGTCGGCATGGCCGAATTCATCGACATGTACATTTCTCCTCAGGGCGGCGCCTTCAACGAAGGCTATGCTCACTGGGAAGCCGTGACCATCGGAGGACAGACCAAGGACGGCGTGGACGCCACCAACGAACTGACCCACCTGTTCCTGCGCTCCAAGCGTGAATTCCCCCTGCACTATCCTGACCTCGCCGCCCGCGTGCATTCGCTCTCTCCCGACGAATACCTGTGGGACGTGGCCGAAACCATCAAGTACGGCTCCGGCTTCCCCAAGCTCTGCAACGACGAAGAAGTCGTGCCGCTGTACGCCTCCAAGGGCGGCACCTTTGAAGAAGCTCTGGACTACGCCGTGTCCGGCTGCACCGAAACCCGTATGCCCAACCGCGACACCTACACCTCCGGCGGTGCGTACACCAACTTCGCCGCGGCTCTGGAAATGGCTCTGCGTCAGGGCAAGATGAAGAAGTACGGCGACGAGCAGCTCGGCGTGAAGACTCCCGATCCCCGCACCTTCAAGACCTGGGACGACATGTGGGAAGCCTACAAGGCTCAGCAGGACCTGTTCCTGCGTGCCACGTTCACCCAGCAGTACATCGTCACCAAGGTTCGCGCCGAACACTTCGCCCAGCCCATGGGCTCCGCTCTGCACGATCTCTGCATGAAGTACTGCCTCGACCTGCACACCCGCATCATCCCCGAAGGCGCCAACTTCGGCTACTTCGAATTCATGGGCTTCGGCACGGTCATCGACTCCCTGGCCGCCATCAAGAAGCTGGTGTTTGAAGAAAAGCGCATCACCATGGATCAGCTCCTTGAAGCCATGGATCACAACTGGGTGGGCTACGAAGACATCCAGCAGCTCGTGAAGAGCTGCCCCTGCTACGGCAACGACGATCCCTATGCCGACGAAATCGGCAAGGCCATCGACCGCATCTGCGTGGAATTCGCCCAGAAGTACTCCCCCGAAATGGGCATCAACAACGACGTGCGCTACGTGCCCTTCACCTCCCACGTGCCTTTCGGCAAGGTGGTGAGCGCCACGCCTAACGGCCGTACCGAATGGTTCCCGCTGTCCGACGGTTCTTCCGCCTCCCACGGCGCGGACGTGAATGGTCCTACCGCCATTCTGCTCTCCAACTACAAGACCAAGAACTACGGCCTGCGCAACCGCGCCGCCCGCCTCCTGAACATCAAGTTCACTCCCAAGAGCGTGGAAGGCGAAGCCGGCACCGAAAAGCTGGTGCAGTTCATCCGCACCTGGTGCGACCTCAAGCTGTGGCATCTGCAGTTCAACGTGCTCAATCAGGAAACCCTGCTTGCCGCTCAGAAGGATCCGCAGAAGTACCGCAACCTCATCGTTCGCGTGGCCGGTTACAGCGCCTACTTCGTGGACCTGTCGCCCGACCTTCAGAATGACCTGATCGCCCGTACCGATCACGACGATCTGTAGTAGACAAGGGGCCTGATGCCCCGCCGGCTTCTCCTCCTTGCCGGGGAGGAGCCGGTTTTCTTTTATCGGAACGCGTCCGATTCCGGGCGCGGCGTTTCCGGAGGGCAGACCGCCCCTTTTCGCAGCCGCACGCGAGGTTATCATGAGTACGTTTGAGGACAGAAAAGTCACCGGCCTGGTGTTCAACATTCAAAAATATTCCGTTCACGACGGTCCGGGCATACGCACCATTGTGTTCACCAAGGGCTGCCCTCTGGCCTGCCGCTGGTGCAGCAACCCCGAATCCCAGAAACCGCAGCCGCAGATGGCCTTCAACCCCACCCGCTGCATTTCTCCGGCCAAGTGCAATTTCTGCATTCCCGCCTGTCCCTACGGCTCCATCCGCGCGGTCAACGGCGCTCTCGACATCGACTGCACCCACTGCAACGACTGCGAAACCATCGCCTGCGCCTCGGCGTGTCCCGCGCAGAGCCTCATCGTGTACGGCAAGAACCGCACCGTTGAGGACGTGCTTCACGTGGTGGCTCAGGATTCCATTTTCTACTCCCGTTCCGGCGGCGGCATGACCATTTCCGGCGGCGAGCCGCTGTTCCAGAAAAAGTTCGCCCTGGCGCTTCTTCGCGAGGCCCGCAGACGCCGCATCAAGACGGCCATCGAAACCTGCGGCTGCGTGCCGTGGGAAACCATGGAAGAGGCGGCTCCGCTCCTCAACAACATCCTTTTCGACGTCAAGCACACTGACTCCGAAAAGCACAAGTGGGCCACGGGCAGAGGCAACGAGCTTATTCTCTCCAACCTGAAGAAGCTTTTGGAAACCTTCCCCGACAAGCCCGTGCTGGTGCGCACGCCCGTCATTCCCGACTTCAACGACGATGACGAAACCGCCCGCTCCATAGGCCGGCTGCTCAAGGGCTACGCCAACGTTTCCTATGAAGCGCTGCCCTACCATCGCCTGGGAACGCAGAAATACATGTTCCTGGGAAGAGAGTATCCCATGGGCGAAGTTTCCCTGCCCGCCGGCGTCGCCGCGCGCGTGCAGGCCATCGTGGACGAGGAACGAGGCGCAAAGTAGCTCCTTTTTATGCATGATCCTTCAACCAGGGAGGACTGGTGATGAAGATTATCGACTTTCGTTTTCGGCCTCACACCGAGGCCATTCTGAACGGCATCAAGAACAGCACCATGTTCAAGGCCAGCTGCGAGGCCAGCGGCTTCGACAAGTGGAAGCCGCAGACTCTCGACGAGATCGTGGCGGACCTCAAGGCCCGCGGCGTGACGCGCTGCGTCATTACCGGCCGCGACTGCCAGACCACCTACGGCTTCCCGGACAACAACGGCAGCGTGCTGGAATTCTGCCGCGCCTATCCCGACATGTTCCTCGGCTTCTGGGGCATTGATCCGCACAAGGGCATGGGCGCCGTGCGCGAAGTGGAAAAGGTGGTGAAGGAATACGGCATGAAGGGCATTGCCACCGATCCCTATCTTGCTCACATCAGCCCCTGCGAAGCCCGCTACTATCCCATTTACGCCAAGTGCTGCGAACTGAACGTGCCGGTGTTCATCACCATGGCTCCGCCGCCTCAGGTTCCCGGCGCGGTGATGACCTACACCGATCCGCGCGACGTGGACGTGGTGGCCCGCGACTTCCCCGAACTCAGGATAGTCATGAGCCACGGCGGCTATCCGTACGTGCATGAGGCCATTTACGCCTGCTATCGCAACAAGAACGTGTACATGGACATTTCGGAATATGAAGTCGCGCCCATGTGCGAAACCTACATCAGCGCCATGAAGTCCATGATCGCCGACAAGGTGGTGTTTGCCAGCGCCCATCCGTTCGTGGAGCAGGGCGAATGCCTGGCCAACTATGCCGCCATGGATCTGCCTGAAGACGTGCGTGAGAAGATCATGTACAAAAATGCGTGCAAAGTGCTGGAAATTCCTGAAGATTAATGTTCCGTCAAGGGGCCGCTACGAAAACGCGGTGTAAATAAGGGGCCGCCGCGTTATCGCGGCGGCCTTTTTTGTACCCAGCCACGGCATTCCCCTTTTTGGGAAAGTATTGTGAACAGGATTAAATTATTGCAAAATGACTGGGCAGGCAGAAATTTTTATCCTTATTTCGGGTTATCCATGGATTCCGTGCTTCTTGAATATATGGAACAGGCTTTCGACGTTTTCCAGGACGGCATCTGGATAAGCGATGCAGATTCCACATGTCTTTTCGTCAATAAAAAGTACGAGGAGCTGAGCGGATTTTCCAAGAAGTGGATGATGGGACGCAAGGCGACGAGCATTGTGGCCGAAGGCATTTTCGACGTGGCCGTCAATCCCGAAGTCATCAGTTCCGGCCGCCCTGTCTCAAAGATACAGACGCTTTCCAACGGAAAGCATCTTTCGCTCGACGGTTTTCCCATTCTGGACAGAAACGGCAAGGTGGTCATGTGCATCACCTTCATCCGCGACATCAGCACCATCGTGAACATGGAAAACAAGCTGGCGCATCAGCGCGATCTGTTGAACACCATGGTGCGCATCAACAATTCCAGTCTGCAGACCGTGGAGGACGGAAGCAATTTCATTTTCAGCGCGGCCATGGAATCCTTTCTGGCCAAGGCGCGCATCATGGCGCAGACGGACATCTCCGTGCTCATACTCGGCGAAACCGGCGTGGGCAAGGACGTGATGGCCCAGCGCATACACGCCATGAGCCGCAGGGCCGACAAGCCGTTCATCAAGGTGGACTGCGGCAGCATTTCCCCGAACCTCATCGAATCCGAGCTGTTCGGCTACGTGGGCGGAGCCTTTTCCGGCGCGAACCGCAGCGGCCGCATAGGCTTTATTGAAGCCGCGGCCGGGGGCACGGTGTTCTTCGACGAAATAGGCGAACTTCCCCTGCCGCTTCAGACAAGACTGCTGCGCTTTCTGCAGGACGGCGTCATCGTCCGTGTGGGAGCCAACACGCCCAAGAAGGTGGACGTGCGCGTGGTGGCCGCCACCAACAAGGATCTGGAAAAGGCCGTTGCCCGCGGAGAGTTCCGCAGCGATCTCTACTACCGGCTGAAAATTGCGGTGCTGAACATTCCTCCGCTGCGCAGGCGAAAGGAAGACATCATGCCGCTGGCCAATTTTTTCCTCCAGCAGTTTTCCAGAAGATACAACAGAGTAATGACCCTGGGCGACGACGTGGAGCCGCTGCTTTTGTCCTACGACTGGCCGGGCAACGTGCGGGAGCTCAAGAGCATGATGCAGGAAGCCGTGGTCACGTGCCCGAAAAACGTGGTGCGGGCCTACCATCTGCCCATCAGCTCGTCGTCCTCGCTGCGGGAGCCTGCTCCCGCGTCGGCGGAATTCGACTTCGAGGGCAAGGACTATCACGACATCATGCGGGAAATGGAATGCCGCATGCTGCGCGCGGCCATCGCCCGTTTTTCCGGCAACATGACGGCGGCTTCCAAAATGCTGCGCATGGACAGAAGCACCATGTTCCGCAAGATCAAGGATCTTGAGAAACATGGGCTGAAAGTTCTGTAGCGGCGCGCTAGGCCTTTTGCCTGGAAACGAGCGCCAGACAGATGCCGCCGAGAATGGGCACGGAACACAGGGCGAGGCGCAGGGTGATGGGCTCATTGAGCAGCAGCACGGCCAGCACCGCAGTGATGAGCGGCACGCTGAGCTGAATGACGGACGAGCCGGTCAGGCTGTAGCGCGGAACGATGACGTACCACAGAACATATCCGGGCGCGGAGGCCACGGCTCCGGCGGCCAGGGCGCAGGCCCAGGCCGCCGGATGCGCGGGGCCCTCAAACATCATGGCGGCGCATGCGGTGACGACGCCCGCAATGGCGCAGCGGAAGAAATTGCCCGCCGTGGCCAGCGAGGCGGAAGATGCGCCGCGGCCGCAGATGCTGTATCCGCCCCAGGAAAGACCGGAAATCACCATGAGCAGGGCGCCGACCAGAGGCGGAGCGGTGAGGCCGGGAGAGAGCAGGGCCAGAAGGCCGGCAAAGGCCAGAGCAAGGCCCGCCGCCTGCATGCGGGTGAGCCGCAGGCCGTGGGCGAGGCCCCATCCTACCATGCCGAACTGCACGGAAATGTTGATGATGAGCGTGCCTGCGGCCGAAGGCATGGTCATGTAGGCGAGGGAAAAGCATATCATGTACAGGAAGAGAAACAGGGAACCGGCCCAGGAACTTTCCTTCCAGGCCTGTTTCCATACGGAGCCTTTGCCGGGCGCGGCGCGCACCACGTGAAGAGCGCACAGCAAAGCCAGCATGATTGCGGCGGAAAGGCCGCGGATGGCGGTGTACTGGAGCGGCTCCATGCCCCAGACGACCAGAGCCGCCCGGCACAAGATGGAGTTGAGAGCAAAAAGCGTCAGACAAAAGGCGGTGGCAAGAAAAAGTCGCATGGATTATCTCACAGGTCTGTTTGTTTCATCAGGGATGCAATGCATGTTTCATGCCAGAGCGGCGCGTGCCGCTGAAAAACTTTTTTACTATTGATATCGACATATTGCTGAATATGCCGGTGAGATCGGACAAGGGATGCCGCGGCGGCGTCCGCAGGAGACCGCAACGCTGTGCCGTACGGCATAGGCGAAAATGCACAGCGTGAAACGGGAGCGCCGCGCCCTGACGACGGGGGAAGACCGTCGGGTGTCCGGTCATGGGGACGGAGTATGACGATTTCTCTCATCATCAGTTTCGTAGTCGTGGGCTTTCTTTGCGGCGCCACCAGCATAGGCGGCATTCTGCTCATTCCGGCCATACAGTACGGCACGGGCATGCCGCTTTCCCTGGCGTCGGGCACGGCGCTGTGCAGCTTTTTCTTCACCGCCGCGGTAGGCACGTTCCTGCACTGGAAGCGCGGCAATCTGAAAAAGGAGATTGTGATTCCTCAGTGCATCGGCGCGCTGCTGTTCAGCTGCTTCGGCGCGCTCACCAAGCACGTGGTGGGCGATGTGGCGCTCAACGCCATTCTGGCCGTGCTCATCATCATATCCGGCGCGGCCGCGCTGCGCCAGCCCCATCCCATGCGGAGCATGGAAACGGAACGCGGACGCTTCCGCTATCTGCTCTTCGTCGGCTCCTTCGTCGGATTCATGGCCGGCCTCACCGGCATGGGAGGCCCGGTGCTTTCCGTGCCCATGATGATCATCATGGGCTTTGCGCCCTTCGCCACGGTGGCGGCGGCGCAGCCCTTCCAGATGTTCGCCTGTCTTTCCGGCAGCATCGGCAACATCATCATCGACCAGATCAACTGGAATATTGCGCTGATGTCCGTGGTGCTTCAGAGCGTGGGCGTCTGGGCGGGCATACGCGCGGCCAGTCACATGAATACGGCGATGCTCAAGAAGGCCATTGCCTTCCTGTGCATATTCACCGGCGTGTTCATGCTGCTGCGCTGACGCTTTCCTGGCTTTTTCTATGAAAGAACCGGTCTGAACTGCTCAGGCCGGTTCTTTTTTGGGATGAAAAGGCGTCGGCAAAGCTCCGGGCGCGTCTTGCCGGAGACGGGGACGCGTTGTTGCCGGAGGCTTCGTCCGGGAGCGGCGTCTGCCGATTATTCTCCGAGGGCAGCGTGATAGGCGTCGAGCGCGGCTTCGAGATAGGCTCCCTTCGGCTTTTCCGGCAGGCTCCAGGCAAGCGCATGCAGACCGGCGGCGAGATCGGCCCAGTCTATCCAGCCCATGTGGGCGAGGCGTATCACCTTGTCCTTGAGGTCGCCCTGACCGGCGGTGAGAATGACGCCGCAATCCTTGAAGGCCTTGGCCACGATGGGACCGGCGGGCATGTCTTCGGGCATGAGCACGCTGGTGAGGCCCCAGGTGTAGCGGCCTTCTTCCTTGACGAACAGGTTCATGCCCATGGCGGCAAGGCCGGTTCTGGCCATCTGCGTGAGGGCCCACTGCTTTTTGAACACGTTTTCCATGCCGAACTCATGCAGCATGGTCAGCGCCTCGTGCAGGCCCATGAGCAGGCTGATGGGCGAGGTGTAGTGCGTCTGATTCTTGGCGCAGCTGGCCCTCTCCTGAATCAGATCGAAGTAGTAGCACTGGGGGCGCACTTCTTCGGCGCGCTTCCAGGCGCGGGGCGAGAGGGCGATGAAGGCCAGACCGGGGGGCAGCATGAGGCCCTTCTGCGAGCCGGTGATGAGGCAGTCGATGCCCCATTCGTCCATGCGCACGGGCGAGATGGACACCGCGGAAATGCCGTCGGCCACGAAGAGCACGTTGCGCTCGCGGGTGACGGCCGCCACTTCCTGCACGGGATGAAGCACGCCGGTGGACGTTTCGGAAATCTGCATGAACACGCCGCGGATGGCGGGATCGGCGTCGAGCATGGCGCGGATTTCCTCGGGATCGAAGGACTTGCCGGCGTCCTTGCGCAGGATTACGGGGTTGAGGCCGCGCATGGTTGCAATGTCCACCCAGCGGTTGCCGAAATAGCCTGCCGTGGCCACGAGCACCTTTTCGCCGGGTTCAAAGAGATTGAACGCAGCGGCGGTCATGCCGCCGGTGCCGGAGCTGGCCAGCGGAATGACGGGAGATTCCGTGCAGAAGAGCTTTTTGAGCATGATCTGGTTTTCGGCCAGAATGGTCTTGAAGGCGTCCTTGCGGTGATGAAGCAGGGGGGAGGCCATGACCAGACGAACGCGGTCGGGAATGGGCGTGGGGCCCGGGGTAAGCATACGGGTAGCCTGAATGGATGACATGACAAAAACCTCTTGTGCCGGCGGCGCGCCGGAATGGGTGGCGCGGAAAATGCGCGTTTTTCACGGTATAGAAAAAAGAAGCGCGCAGCAAGCGCAAGTCGGGCCCGGCGAAGATAAGCTGCCGGGAGCAAAGGTCGTTTTCGGCAGGAGCGCTCCGGCGGCGATGGCGCCTGCCAAGTGGCGCGGGCCGGGATTCGAGGGCACGGAGTCTTCCGGCAAAGGCCCGGGGCAGGCAAAAGAGCGCGGCGATGAACCGGGCGGACGCGTTGCGGCTTCTTCGGCGGAAAAAAGCCGTCTGCCGGGCGCGCAGGGGATGTGGTGACACGCGTCGTTTGTCCTTTTCCGCCGAGTCCAGGAAGCGTTCACGTTTTTCGGCGTGGGAAGCGGCGCTCGCGCGCAAAAAAAGGGCGACCCGAAAAGGTCGCCCCTGATGCCTATTCCGGCAGATGGAAAAGGAAGGTCTTGAGATAGGCCGTTTCGGGCATGGCCGGATGAATGGGGTGATCCGGCCCCTGAAAGCCCTGGAACAGCAGCCGGGCGTGACGGCGTCTTTTGCCTGCCGCGCGGGTGACCAGATTGCGCAGGGCGTCGGCTTCCAGATGATGGGAGCAGGAGCAGGTCATGAGCAGGCCGCCGGGGCGCACGAGATCGAGGCCCAGCTCGTTGACGCGCTGATAGGCTTCGAGACCCTGACGGGCGTCCTTCTTGCGCTTGATGAAGGCGGGCGGATCAAGGCACACGATGTCGAAGGTGCGGCCTTCGCGGCGAAGATCGGCGAGCAGGGTGAGGGCGTCGCCCTGCAGGGCTTCCGTGGCCGTGCCGAACTGTCCGGCGTTGCGCTCGGCGTAGGAGAGCGCGTGGGCGGAAGCGTCCATGAACGTGACTTTTCCCGCGCCGTTTTTGGCCGCCAGCGCGCCGAAGCCTCCGGCGTAGCAGAAGGCGTCCAGCACGGTGCAGCCCGGCTGCGACTGCACGAAGGGCGCAAGCGCGGCGCGGTTCAGGCGCTGATCGTAGAACCAGCCCGTTTTCTGGCCTCCGCGCAGCGCGACGGCGTAGCGCATGCCGTTTTCTTCCACAAAAATTTCGTCGGGCGCGGAACCCAGGGCGACGCGCTGAAAGCGTTCGAGGCCTTCGAGATCGCGGGAGGCCACATTGTTGTCGAGCAGGATGGAGGCGGGGTGAAGCAGTTCGTCGAGTACGGCGACGAGTTCGTCGGTGTGCGCGTCCATGCCCGCCGTGGTGATCTGGCAGACGAGGTGATCGCCGTGCCTGTCGGCGATGAGTCCCGGCAGAAAGTCGCCTTCGCCGTGGCAGAGGCGGTAGAAGGGCGCATGGAACATGCGTTCGCGCAGGGCCAGAGCGTCGGAGAGGCGGCGGCGCAGCAGATCCGCGTCGAGCGCTTCGTCCGCCCTGCGGCTCACCAGGCGCACGGCGATGAGCGAGGCGGGATTGACGTAGCCCGTGCCGAGCGGACGTCCGCCGCAGTCGGCCACGAGCACGGACTGCCCCGGCGCAAACGACGAAAGCGGCGAACGTTTGACGTCTATTTCGTTGCTGAACACCCAGAGGTGTCCCACGCGCAGGCGGCGGTCTTCGCCTTTTTTGAGAAAAACGGTTTCCATGGGCGTTTCCCCGATGCGTTGAAGGAGTGCCGCAGGAGTGCGGAGAGGAATCGGAAGGCGCGGCGTTCGGAGTCGCGGGCGCGCGTCGCCTGAGCGCTTGGCCGGGGCTTGTTTTGCGCGCTGCGCCCGGCGTGTCGGGCGTTTCGGGCACGTCAGGTCGCCGGGCGCAAAGAGGCTGCGTTTGCTCGCTGCCGTGTTCCGGCAGGGGCAGGCGGGCGCGGGAGGGGCGCGCTTTGGAGAATGAGAACGCGCCCCGTCCGACTCAGAACAGTCCCAGAATGAAGATGCAGAACCAGAGCGCGGCGTTGAGCGCCAGCATGAGGAACACGGCGGCGGAAGCCATGTCCTTGGCGTTTTTCACCGCAATGTTGTAGTCGCGCGTGATGAGGTTGAGGGCCTCTTCAATGGCCGTGTTGATGAGCTCGGCCATCATGACGAGCAGCCACGCCCCGAGCGCGATGAGCCACGTGGTGAGGGGCTTGCCGCACACGGCGAGCAGCACGATGAGGGCGATGAAGACGCCGCATTCCTGCCGGAAGGCAAGACTGAGGCGCACGCCCGTTCTGAGACCGGCCAGAGAGTAGCCCGCGGCCTTGAAGATATGGAAGAAGCCTTCCTTCAGGCGTTCGCGGTCCATGACTAGGCCTGCTGCTGCGGATCGCCGCCGATTTCAAAGGAGCGGAATTCGCTGGACTGACCGTTGGCCTTGGGGCATTCCTTGCGCAGATAGCAGATGTCGCACGCGCCGTGGAAGGGGAAGGGCGTGAGCACGCTGAACTTGGGCAGCATGGAATGCGTGACGTCCTGATAGTCCAGGCCTTCGGCGGCCAGCGCTTCGCGGAGCGCGGCCGTGGGCTGGGGAGCGGGCGCGCAGCCGGCGTCTTCCACTTCGGGCATGAGCTGATAGACGGCGCACTGGCACATGGTCTGGGCAAGGGCGCTCAGGCGGAATCCGTATTCGGCGGATTTGGCCCATTCTTCGTCCACTTCCTTTTCCACGTCCTGATCGAGCCAGAGCGCGAGATAGCGGCCTTTGCCGGTTTCCAGCTTGATGGCGTGCAGCTTGGGCAGCCAGCGTTCCCACGCGTCGGCCAGCTCTTCGAGCACCTTGCCGCCGAGCCGCTTTTCGGAAAGCAGTCCCAGCAGCAGTTCAAAGTCGAAAATGGGGCGGACTTGCAGCGTTTCCTTGGTGTAGCTGTTCATAAAAATCCTCTTGGGGTGATGTCGGATCGGCCGGGGTTCCCGCCTGAGCCGTCAGGAATGTTCCAATGTGCCGCGAGGCCGCGGTTCCGTCAAGTGTCGGCGGGGCAAAACGGCCCGGAGGGGGGAGGATATTCTTTACTTGCCGGGCAAGGCGGGATATGAAAGGAAATTCAGGTTCGTCCGCGAGGCGGCCCCATTTTTGAGAGGTTCTCATGAGTCAGATCAGATATCCCAGCAGGGTGCGTTACGAATACACTCAGGATCCCGACTGTCGTCTGCAGTACACGCACGGCGTGTGGGGCGGCATCAATCCGCAGGGTGAAATAGAAGTGAATTTCTATGTGGAAAGCGACAAGCTGCCGTCGTTTTCCGAAAGAGCCGTGGAGCCGGACGGAGCCTTCGGCGCGGAAGTGGTTCCTTTTGACGAAGAGGAGCGCGTGATTACGCGTCACATCCATTCGCGGGTGCTCTTCAACTATCACACGGCCCGCGCGCTGATGGAGTGGCTGGAAGAGAAAATCGACACGCTCGAAATGGAAGAGAGCGCCAATTTCAATCCCGACGAGAGCGGTCCCGAGGTGCAGCAGTAATGCCCCGCAGAAACCGTTATCAGATAGGCGGCCCGGAGGAAGAGGAACGCGTAAGCCGTTCGCAGAAAAAACGCGACAGCGCCGCGCTGCAGGCCGTGGGGGAAAAGCTGGCCAGAATTCCCGCCGTGAAGCGGGCCCGTCTGCCGCTCCCGCCCGATCTCAAGGACGGGCTCGACGAGTACGACAGGCTTTCCGGCTTTGAGGCGAAGAGGCGTCAGCTTCAGTACATCGGCCGTCTCATGCGCGAGGCGCAGGAGGAAGGCACGCTTCAGCCCGTGCTCGACGCCCTTGACGTGCTGGAATAAACTTTCGGCAGGAAAAACGGGGCTTATGCATCTTTTTTCTTGACGGATGCTGCCGAATCTGGCAAATGTACATGTGCAACGGGGATGTAGCTCAGTTGGGAGAGCGCTTGAATGGCATTCAAGAGGCCAAGAGTTCAATTCTCTTCATCTCCACCAGAATTTCAGCCGCCTTTTTTCATATCTGAACCGGAGCGTGTCTCATGAAGCCGGATTTGCGCATTGACGACGATATGCATGCCTGCTGCCCGGACTGCCGTCTGGGCTGGCTGATCTATGACGCGGAACCTCGCGAATCCGACGCGTCCGTGTGGAGTGCGGTGGAGGCGCTGCTGCCCGCATTGAAGGCGCAGCTGGAATCGACGCCGCTTGCCGACATGCCGAATCTCGGCGAGTCGCGCCGCGCGTACCGCGCCTGCGGCAAGGATCCCGGCCGCTGGAGAGTGTCGTCCGAAGCCCTGTACCGGCGCGTCCGTCAGGGACGGGACCTGTACCGCATCAATGCCGTGGTGGACGTGAACAATCTCGTTTCTCTGGAAACGGGATTTTCCCTCGGCACCTACGACAGGGATCGCCTTGAAGGGGCCGTCGTGCTGCGGCGCGGAAAGCCCGGGGAATCGTATCCCGGCATAGGCAAGGACTCCGTGAATCTGGAATGCATGCCGCTTCTGGCCGACGACGCAGGTCCGGTGGGCAGCCCCACGAGCGATTCCACGAGGGCCATGGTGACGCCGGAAAGTCGTCGCCTGCTGACGGTGATCTATTCCTTTTCCCCGAGGGAGGAACTGGAAAAGGCGCTTGCGCTGGCCGCTGACCGGTTCGGAACGCTGGCGGGCACGTGCAATCTTGAGTTCGGCATAGTGGAGAGAATCAGTTAATGAAGCTTAATTTCAGTGATCGCGGATTCTGGCTCGGCACGGTGTACTGCGTGCTTGCCGCTCTGGCGTGGGCCATTTCGGGCCCGTGTCCCGCGTGTGCTTTGCGGAAGGCATGGAGCCTGCCACCGTGGCGTTCTGGCGCATGGCCATTTCCGGCGTGTGCTTTCTCATTCACGCCATGCTCGTGGGCGGCCTGCATGCCGGAAGGCGCGACTTCGTGAGCATGGTGCTCTTCGGCGCGATCAACGTTTCCCTCGTGATTCTTTCCCTGCAGATTTCCATTCAGAAAAGCGGCGGAGCCATTGCCATCATTCTCATGTTCACGGCTCCGGCGTGGGTGGCCTTTTTCTCGCGCATTCTGTTTCATGAAGCCATCAACTCGGCCAAGATCACGGCCCTGGCGCTGGCGCTTGTGGGCACCAGTCTGGTCTGTCTTTCGGGCGGAAGCCTGGGCGGCGAGGTGTCGTACGTCGGCATAGGCTGCGGCCTGCTTTCCGGCTTCACCTACGCCTTTCAGTTCCTGTTCTTTGCCTGGTACAAGGATCGCTATTCCACGCAGGCGCTGTTTGCCATGACCTTTCTTCCCGCGGCGGTGGTGCTTTCCTTCTTCGCGCATTTTCGGCCCATTTCCATGCATGCGGCGGGAGCGCTGTTCATTCTCAGCTTTGTTTCGACCTACGTTTCCTATTTCTGGTACGGCCAGTCGCTGCGCTATCTGTCTCCGGTGCAGGCCGCTATTCTGGGCAATCTGGAACCGGTGGTCAGCACGCTGCTGTGCTGGTGGCTCTGGAACGAGAATTTTTCCTTCATCGGCTGGGTGGGCTGCGCGCTGGTCATCGGCTCCGTGCTGCTTCTGACCATGAAACGGTCGTGATCTTTTCCGGCAGGGCCGGACAGCGCCGAAACGTCTCCCGCGCGGGGAGGCGCTTCGGCGCTTTTTTTATCGGAGCGCGGCCGCGAGCGCGTCGCCGAGGAAGAGGTAGGCGAAGCCGAAGTAGATGAACACCCCGAGCAGATCCATGACGGACGTGATGAGCGGGGAGGAAAGCGTGGCGGGATCCGTGCCCATGCGGCGGGCGAGGAAGGGCAGCGCGAGGCCGATGAGGCCGCCGGAGGCCGTGCAGACGAACATGCTGAGGCCCACGGTGAGCAGCACGGGCGCATCGACGCCCTTGGAAACCCAGGCGAGCGAGCCTTCGATGAGGGCCACGGTGAGCCCGAGCGCGCAGGCCACGGGAAGTTCGCGCCGGAACACGCGCCACATATCCCTCATGCCGGGGGTGACGTCGCCCACGGCCATGGCCCGTATCACCAGCGTGGCGGACTGACTTCCCGTATTGCCGCCCATGTCCACGATGGGCGCGATGAAGGCCGCGAGCACGATGACCCGGGAGAGCATTTCTTCCTGCGCGGCCACGAAGTTGCTCGTGACCACGCCGAACACCGTAAGAAAGACGAGCCAGAACGCGCGTACCTTGAACATGCTGAACAGGGGGGACTTGAGCAGATCGAGCTCCGCATCCCCGGCCGTGGCGGTGCCGCCGAAGCGGGCAAGCTGGGAGGCGTCCTGTTCCTTTTCCACGTCCATGGCGTCGTCCACGGTGATGACGCCCATCATTTTGTTGTGTTCGTCGGTGACGGGCAGGGCCAGCAGATCGTAGCGGCGAATCATTTCCGCGGCGCGCTCCCGGGGCCAGGACGCGCGGGCGCACACCGGGTGACGGCGCATGACGTTTTCCATGAGCTCGCCGTCGTCGGCAAGGAGCAGATCCCGGAGCGACGCTGCGCCGAGCAGCCGCTGCTCCCTGTCGAGCACATAGACGACGTAAATGGATTCGCATCGGCGGGCGGCGGCGCGCACGGTCTTGAGCGCCGCGGCCACGCGCGTTTCGGGCAGCACGGAAATGTATTCGGAAGTGGCGACGGAACCGGTGCTCTCTTCGGAAAAGGCGGAAAGGCGCATCAGATCGCGACGCACGTCTTCGTTCAGAGCGGCAAGCAGAGTTTGCTGATCCTGCGGCGAAAGCAGCGCGTAGAAGTCGGCGCGTTCGTCGGCGGGCAGATGTTCAAAGAGGCGCGCCGCCTCGACGGGAGGCAGGGCGTGAAAAATTTGCGTCTGGAGGGCTTCGGAAAAATAGCCGAACAGGGTTGCGGCGACTTCGTCGCTCAGTTGTTTCAGAAGCGTGAGCGTGGTGGAGACAGGCAGTTCGGCAAGCGCCTCCGCGGTGTCGGAAGGATGCGCCTTTTCGACGAGTCTTGCAAAGTCGCGGGTGTTGCCGGCATGGGACAGTTCGCAGATGAGACGCAGAATTTCCTTATGGGTCATGGCTGTTTTCCTCTGTGATGTCGGAAGAAGGGGAAAGAAGGACGGCGACGGACGGACGGTTCGTCGGGCAGCTGCTGTGGTTGTCCATGAAGATCTCCTTTTGAGTGTGTGGGATGATGTTTTGGGAATGAGGGGCGCGGCGTTGCCGTGCGCTTTGAGGCGGCCTTGAGCGCAGTTCGGGCCCGGGCGGCGCAGCGGCCTCAAGGCGGTCGACGGCAAAGACCGCGTCGGCCTGGGACTAACGCAGTGCGGAAGGATGGGGATGCGTGAAAAAGCGCGGAAACGCGAAGGGGAGGCCCCGCCGGAAGAGGCGGGAGAGGGAGGAAAAAAACATGGGGAGCTCCTCGTCAGGCTGTCCGGCCTGCGGGGAGAGGGGGCGCAAGGTCGGTCAGCTCAGGGGGTTGAAGGTGAAGCAGCGTTGACTGGGACTGTCGGAGGACATGATGACTTCCTTGCGTAATAAATGGCGTTGATGGGGCAGCAGTAGCCCGTAAAGCGTCGCACTGTCAAGCGTACCGGATCACACGTTGAGGGAACATACCGGGAAATTGCGGAGAATGTGCAGGCGTTTTTTGTCTCAAACGCGTTGTCCGGGAAGGTTTTTGCGGTCTTGTTGCGGGAAGAAAAAAAAGCGATGCCGCAAGTTGCGGACGTGAGAAAAGAGGCGAGACGCACGGAAGGACTGATCGCCTTCTGCGCGCCTGCGCGGAAGGTGTTGCTTTCGAGGGCTGCCGGGGCGAGCGCACGGCCGAAAAAAAAGCCCGCATTCCTGCGAATGCGGGCTTGTCGGGCAGAGAGAGGTTCAGGCCTTCTGGGCCTTGATCCAGGCCATGGCTTCGGGCAGATTCAGCGTGCCTTCGTAGATGGCGCGTCCGGAGATGGCGCCCTGAAGGTTGGCTTCCACGCTGAGGGGGTAGAGCTTCTTGATGTCGTCCAGCGTGGCCACGCCGCCTGCGGCCACCACGGGCACGGGGCTTGCGTGGGCAAGGCGCGAGAGCATGGGCATGTTCACGCCGCTCTGCATGCCGTCGCGGGCGATGTCGGTGTAGATGATGAAGGCCGTGCCGTCGCCCACGAGGCGGGGCATGACTTCATCCACGGTGAGTCCTGCGTCGGTCACCCAGCCGCGGGTTTTGAGGCGGCCGTCCACGGCGTCGAGGGAGACGCCGATTTTTCCGGGAAAGAGCGAGCAGAGCCTCGCGTATTCCCGGGGCTTTTCCAGCGCCATGGTGCCGATGATGAGCCTGGCGACACCGGCGTCGAACCACATGCGGGCGGCGTCTTCGTCGCGCACGCCGCCGCCGAGCTCGATGGGAATGTCGAGCGCGCGGCTGATGCGGGCCACAAGATCGGCGTTGACGCTTTTGCCCTGAAACGCGCCGTCGAGATCAATGAGATGCAGCCATTCGGCGCCCTGCTCCTGCCAGTGCAGGGCGGCGGCCACGGGATCGTCGCTGAAAATGGTGGATTCGTCGGCCTTGCCCTGCTTCAGACGCACGGCCTTGCCGTTCTGCAGATCGACTGCGGGAAAGATGATCATAGTCCGAACGCCTCCACGGCCTTGTCCATGCCTTCGGCCGCGAGTTCCTGCGCCGTGACCCAGCTTCCGCCGCGCTTGAAGAAGGTTCCTATTTTGGTGATGTCGCTGGCCAGGGGCTTCTGTTCTTCGGCGAAGTGGCAGCGCATGACGAGCGTCACGGGATTGCGCGCGTCGATGAGATAGAAGTCCTCGTTGACGGCGGCGGCGGAAACCACGCCGGCCTTGCCGCCCACGCGCTCCTGCATGGTGATGACCTGCGGCACGATGATCATGTCCGCGCCCGCCTTTCTGGCGCGCTCGGCCCAGGTGACGAGGGCGTTGCGGCGGCCGCGTTCGTCCTTCGCCATGTCGCCGCTGATGTCGGCGTCGCTCAGGAACACGTAGGGATGCAGGTTGGGATGAAGTTTTTCACGGAACAGCGCATCCAGACTTTTCAGCGTCTGGTCGGAGATGCGCTTCTGGTCTTCGGGAATGAAGCCGGAAAGCAGTTCCGCGGTCTGCGTGGGCTGCGTGAAGGGAGCAACGGCCACCACGAGATCGGGCATGATGAGGCGCTGCTGTTCCTCGGCTTTCTGGCAGCCGGCCAGCAGGCACAGACTGAACAGAACGAGAAGAAAATGACGGAAAGGCATCAGTCGAGACTCCCCTTGGTGCTGGGCATGCGGTCGTCGCTGCGTCGTACAGCCTGCGCCAGCGCAAGGCCCAGTCCCTTGGCGGCGGATTCCAGCAGGTGATGTCCGTTTTTGCCGTACTGGAAG
>NZ_CALUYL010000037.1 GCF_944324995.1 uncultured Mailhella sp. | reverse complement strand
CTCCTCGGCGCAGTCGCATCCCTTCGTTTTCTTCCTCCACATTTTTCCCGCTCCTGCTCACGCCCTCCCCCGTCCCCCCACTGCGCCCGCCCCGCGTCTTCGCGCATCCTCATCCCCCCCCTCGCCATCCCCCCATTCCCCATCAATCACGCCCCGCGACCATCAGGGGACTTGCCGCCTCCGCCGATTCTGTATACTGTATCCCCATTAACCCGTTCGCCGGATACTCAGATGCTGCGAAAAATACTCATCGTTCTCGTTCTTCTCGTCCTTGTCGCCGGAGGCGGTCTCTTTACGCTGGTCGCCACCAACAGCGACATCATCGTCGACAAGTTCAACGCCTACGTCGAAAACAGCACCGGCGCCCCCCTCGTTTCCGAAAAAGCCCCCGAGCTCACCCTCTTCCCCAACCGCGGCCTCGAACTCGCCGCCAGCTCCTGGAAACGCCCCGACGGCAGCCTCAGCTTCAGCTTCAGCCGCGCCTCGGTCATGATTTCCTCCCACGCCCTGCTCACCGGCAAATTCAGCATCAAAAACTTCTCCGTCGATGACCTCAACCTCACCATGAAGCTCAAAAAGCCCCTCATGGAATACCTCAACGGCATCCCCGCCAGCGTGGAACATCGACGCGACTTCGACGACCTCATTCAGAGCATACTCCACGCCCTGCGCATCGCTCCCGACAACATCAGCATCAACCGCGGCCGCGTGTGCCTCATTCAGCCAGACGGCTCCACCATCGTGTTCGCCCCCGTCACCCTGAGCGCCACCAACGTCCACCCCGGCACCGCCACCAAGTTCGTTCTCCAGACCGACATCGAAGGCTCCTCCCCCTTCTTCCACGCCGGCATCGAGCTCAACTGCTCCGCCCTCCTCAACAAGGACAAGGCTTCCTTCGCCATCGAAAAGGCCATGCTCACCCCGGGCAACGGCGTCGCCTTCCGCGAATACCTCAACCTCTCCGGCGAACTCGACTACGACTTCGACAGCGACGCCCTCACCCTTTCCCAGCTGCGCTTCAAAGGCCCCGATCTCTCCGCCACCGCCTCCGGCAGCGTCGCCTCCCTCGCCCGCATGTACAGCGATCCCGTCAGGGGAGACGCCACACTCAAGGTCGAAATCGAAGGCGATCCGCAGCGCATCAGCTCCATCATTCATCATCCGCTGCCCTTCGCCGATCACAGCATCTTCAGCGACTGCTCCTTCGCCGCAGAAATGCGCTGGTCCGACGGTCGCATGCAGATGTCCAACATCCAGGGCAACGCCGACGACCTCACCTTCTCCGGCAACCTCGTCATCTCGCACAGCCCCTTCGTCATCACCGGCGACCTCAAGCTCGGCGACCTCAGCCTCGACGACTATCGCAGCAGCAGCGACGCCACGCCCAAAAAACTCGAAAACCGCGACTTCACCCGCTGGCCCCGCGTCAATCTTCAGCTCTCCGCCGAACACCTGCGCTGGAACCGCGTCCACCTCGAAAGCGTTCACACCCGCCTCGCCGGACAAAGCGGCACCTACGAATTCAATCCCCTCTCCGGCATTCTCGCCGGCAGCCCGGTCACGGCATCCATGAAAACCGTCATGCTGCCCACCACGCCCCTCTCTTCCCGGCTCTCCGTCAACTTCAGCGTGCCGCAGGCCAATCTCAACGACATCTCCCAGGCCATCGCCGAGCAGCCCCTGCTCACGGGCAGCGGCTCCATCAACGCCTCCCTCTCCTTCACCACCTCCCGCGGTCTGCCTTCCCTCAACGGCAAGGGCAGTCTCACCTCGTCCCAGGTCGAAACCTCCTTCAGCATTCTGCCTTCCAGCATTCCGCTCGCAGGCACCCTGCTTTCCTCCAACCGCTTCGACAGACTCTTCCTTTCCTTCGCCGTCAAAAACGGTCAGCTTTCCGTGGACAGGCTCGCCATGGAAGCTCCCCGCCTTTCCCTTTCCGGCTCCGGCAACGTCGATCTCGTGGAAAAAACCATCGACGCCTCCGGCTCCGTGCAGATTCCCGGCAGCGCCGCCCTTCCCGTGCGCCTCGAGGGCAGTCTCCCCTCGCCGCGCTACTCCCTCGACGCCGACGGCAACCGCACCCTTTCGTCCAAGGCCATTGATCTCGATCTCAACCTGCCCAGACAACTGCGCAACATCCTGGGCTCCGCGCGCTAAGCTCTTCAAGGATCGTTATGTCCAGCACTCCCGCAGGCAAAGGCGCAGGCAAGCGCGCCGCCGAACTCTTCACCGCCTCCGGCGGCGACAAGCAGCACGCTCCCCGCAACATCGTCAAAAAGCTCATGAACGGCGAGTTCTCCCTCACCGTCACCTTCTGGATCTTCTGCGTGTCCGTGCCCCTCGTCGGACACCTCGTCTTCACCCGCCTGCTCTTTCCCCTGCTCGATCTGCAAAGCTGGCACGGTTCCACCGCCTTCCTCGTCTGGCCCCTGCTCGCCCTGCTCTACGGCCTGCTCGCCAGCCTCGGCCTCTGGCGCAGCCGCACGCATTTTTCCGGCAATCCCCTGTGGGCCAACCTCGCAGGCCTCGCCGCCATACTCGGCGCGCTCGGCGCCGCAGCCTACGCCGTCATGATGGCCGCTTCCTGGTTCATGCTCGCCGCCTAGTGAGTTTCCCATGTCCATAGAAAAAGCCAAAGCCCATCTGCGCCGCTGGAACCGCGACCGCGACGTGCAGGAACACGAGCTCTCCAGCGCCACCGTCGATCTCGCCGCCCGCGCTCTCGGCGTCGAGGCCTGCCGCATCGCCAAGACTCTGTCCTTCCTGAACGGCGAACGCACCATCCTTCTCGTGACCGCCGGAGACGCCCGCGTGGACAGCTCCCGCTTCAAGAAGACCTTCGGCGTGAAAAAGGTCAAAATGGTTCCCGCCGAAGAGGTCGAAGCTCGCACCGGCCACGCCGTGGGCGGCGTGTGCCCCTTCGGCGTTCCCGACTCCGCAGACGTGTTCCTCGACGAATCCCTGCGCCGCTTCGACACCGTGTTCCCCGCCTGCGGCAGCGACAACAGCAGCATCGAACTCTCCCCCGCCGACCTCGAAACCTGTTCCTGCTCCCGCGGATGGGTGGATGTGTGCTCCGGCTGGCGCTAATTTCTCCTTTTGCCTTTCCCGCCCCTTGACAAAGGCCCGGAACACGTCATAGTCAAGCTGTGGAGAAAGGCAGAAACATGATGAAAGGCACGACGAACAGAGTTTCTCTCGGCATCAGGATCATGCTCCTGATGATCTGTTGCGTCCTTTTCATGCCCCCCCACGGACATGCCGGGGAAAGCAAGGAGACCCAAAGCTTCCGCATGGCCTCGCTCACCCTCGCGGTAAGCGGCATCAGCAATCCGGTCTCCCAGCTCAAGACCTTTGCCGAATCCGACGGCACATCCCTGCGCTCGCCGGGCAAACGTCAGCAGAACGCCTCCACCGGTTTCGACGGCGGCGACGCTCCTGCCGCCCTGCCCCCCACGCCTCCCCTGCCCGACTTCTTCCTCTGCGCTCAGGAGTACTTCGACGTGCCCGCCTGTCCGCCGGAAAGTCACGGGCTCATCCACTGGTTCTCCCTCGCTCCCCCTTCCTCTGCGAACGTCTAGTTATGGCCTGAGTTCCCGTTCCGCCCCCGCGGACGGGCATTGCGTCTGCACTTACGTTCCGAGCGTTCCTTTTCAGTCCCGCCGCGCCCGCACGATCTGCGACAATCCGCGCTCCTGCGCCGATTGCCTTCTCACGCGCGCCAATCAACGCGACCACGGCCCCCGAACGCTCCAAGAGGATTTTTCATGCGTTCCCTGCGTTGGCGCTCCTGCGTCGCGTTGCTGACGGCTCTTGTCTGCGCCGCCTGCATATCCGTCAATTTCTTTGTGCCGCCCCGCGCCCTCGACGCGTGGCTGCCTGATCCCATTCGTCTCGGCCTCGATCTGCGCGGAGGCATCAACCTCACCCTCGGTGCAGACGTCGATCAGGCCGTTTCTCAATCTTTGTCCCTTCTGGGGCAGGATATCCGTTCCAGCGCCAACGATGCGGGAATAAGGACCCGCCTCCTCCGTCAGGCCGACGGTCGAACGCTGGAATTCGTGCCGCTCAAACACGAGGGAATCGAACAACTCTCCAACCTGCTGCGCGACCGATTCGGACAGATGGCAGTCGGGTCTGCCATCTCGTCCGGATCCGGGGAAAAATTCCTCGTCTCCTTCCGCCCCGAATGGGAAAAACAACTCCGTGAACGCATCATGGATCAGACCATCCGCACGCTCCGCGGACGCATCGACGCCTTCGGCGTGGCGGAACCCGACATCCGCCGCCAGGGCGACGATCAGATCCAGATTCAGCTTCCCGGCGTCACCGACACCGCGCGCGCCCTTCAGCTCATCGGGCGCACCGCCCAGCTCACCTTCCACCGTGTTCGGTACGACGTCAGCCCCAGTTCCACGATCATGCCTCCGGGCACGGCGTGGTATCCGCTGGTCACGGGCTCGCGCTCCTGGACCGCCGCCGGCAAGAACGATCTCTCCGGCGGCCTCATCCTCGACAAGGCACCCCTGCTCTCCGGTCAGGACATCGTGGACGCCCGCCCCGCTTTCGATGAACGCAATCAGCCATGCGTGTCCATCCAGTTCAGCCCGCGGGGTGCGGATCAGTTTGAACGGGTCACCGAAGAACTGATCCATCAGCAGTTCGCCATCGTGCTCGACGGCGTTGTCCAGAGCGCCCCCGTGATCCAGCAGAAAATCAGCGGCGGCAAGGCTTCCATCACCGGCTCGTTCACCACCGAAGAGGCCCAGGATCTCGCCGTGGTGCTGCGTTCCGGCTCCCTGCCCGCCAAGGTCTCCGTGCTCGAAGAACGCACCGTCGGCCCCTCCCTCGGCGCCGATTCCATCCGCGCGGGCCTCATCGCCGGAGCCGTGGGCGCCATCGGCGTCATGGTGGTCATGCAGGTCTGCTACGGCCTCGCCGGGCTCCTCGCCAACACCATGCTCGTGTTCACCATCAGCCTGCTCTTCGCAGGGCTCGGACTCTTCGGAGCCACCCTCACCCTGCCCGGCATCGCAGGCGTCGTGCTCACCATAGGCATGTCCGTGGACGCCAACGTTCTCATCTTTGAACGCATACGCGAGGAAATAAAACGCGGCCTCACCATGAGCCGCGCCATCGATGCAGGCTTCCGCGAGGCCCAGAGCTCCATTCTCGACTCCAACCTCACCACCCTGCTCACCGCCGCCGTGCTCTACCAGTTCGGCACCGGGCCCATCCGCGGGTTCGCCGTCACCCTGGCGCTCGGCATCGTCGCTTCCATGTTCACCGCCATCTTCGTGTCCCGCATCCTCTTCGACGCCTGGGTCAGACACAACAACGCCGTCAACTGCGGCCTGGCGCATCATGTTCGCGGGGCTTCTCGTTAGCCCTGCCCCCGCTCCGGTACGTCGCCGGAGCGGGTCCGTACCGGGCGATCCGGACTTCTCTCCGCCGGATCGCCCCACAAAAAATTTCCGGCCGCAAACGCTTCGCGCTGCGCCTCATCGATTCGAAAAAACTACGGGAGGACCCCCATGGATGATTATCTCAAACAGGCCATAGAACTCGTCAAGGCGCAGTCGTCCGTCCGCGTCATGCAGGAAGAAGAAATGGTGACCATGATCCGCACCCTGGCCGCCAGCCTCAAAAACCTCGAAAACAACCCGCTCCCCGATAACGACGAAGAGGAAATCTCCCTCCCCGCTCCCTCCAAATCCATCCGGGAAAAAAGCATCACCTGCCTCGAATGCGGCAAATCCTTCAAACTCATTACCAGAAAACACCTCGCCAGACACGGCCTCGACGCCGATTCCTACCGTAGAAAGTGGGGCATCAAAAGCGATACCCCCCTCGTCTGTAAATCCATCCAGCGCGTCCGCCGTAAAAAAATGAAAGACATGCGCCTCTGGGAAAAAAGACACCCCGCTGCCGAAGCGTAGAAGAGAGGGAGACTGCGGGGGAAGAGGGAAACCCTTTTGAAAAAGGGCTTTCCCTCTCCGCAGTCTCCCAAAGAACACGCAGGCCCGTTTGCGCAAGACACGCTGTACGGCCTGCACCGCTTGCACGACGGCGGCTGCGCTTAACGCCGGAAGTGAATTCCGGCTGCTTGCCTGCCGTCGGCCGGACTCCTGACGTCGCCCGGGGCCCCAGTGCGTTGAGAGACGGCCTTGCGGCAGACATTTTCCCTGCCCCGGCGGCTGAACCGAAATCGGCTCCACCACGCTGAACCGATTTCTTCTCCGATAAAAATCTGGAAATCCTTTCCTTTGACACGACTGTCCGGCGAAGGCCGAACAGGAGTCGGTCACCGCAGGTGGGCGCAGACATGCGCGCGCCCTGCGTCAGTCATGTCCCGTTTGCACAAGACACGCTGTGCGGACTGCTTGGCTTGCACGACGGGCATTGCGTTTAACGGCGGGAGTGAATTCCGGCTACTTATGCCCGTCGGCCGGGCTCCTGATGTCGCCCGGGGCCCCAGTGCGTTGAGAGACGGCCTTGCGGCAGACATTTTCCCTGCCCCGGCGGCTGAACCGAAATCGACTCCACCACACTGGGCCGATTCCTTCTCCGATAAAAATCTGGAAATCTCTTCCTTTGACACGACTGTCCGGCGCAGGCCGGACAGAAGTCGGCCACCGCAGGTGGGCGCAGACATGCGAGCGCCCTGCGTCAGTCATGTCCCGTTTGCACAAGACACGCTGTGCGGACTGCTTGGCTTGCACGACGGCGGCTGCGTTTAACGCCGGAAGTGAATTCCGGCTGCTTGCCTGCCGTCGGCCGGGGCCCCAGAGCGTTGGGAGACAACATTCCGGCAGACACTTTCCCCGCCCCGGCGGCTGAACCGAAATCGACTCCACCACACTGGGCCGATTCCTTCTCCGATAACAATCTGGAAATATTTCCTTACTCACGACTGTCCGACTTTTGTCGGACAGGAGTCGGCCACCGCAGGTGGGCGCAGCAGCGCACACCTGCACTGAGTACGCAGCCCGAACGGAGCCAGCCAAGCACTCCAAGCCTCGCTGCATAGCCTTTCCGTACTTGCGTCCGTCCTTGGCAACGCGCCCGGCTTTCCCGCCAGCGCCTGCCTGCCGAACCGGCGAAGCCGGGAGGCAGAAACAGGGGGGTGCGGGGGGAATTATTTCCCCCGCATGCCTTTCCTGCCTTTCCTCTCTTCCTGCCTTTTCTGCTTTTTTCTCAGGCTTTGACGACCATGAGTTTAGGGGCGGACTGGGGGGCGGGGTTGGGGAGGGCATCGGAGGGAGCGGAGCCGAAGAGTTCGCTGGAGGGGCGGGAGACGAGTCGTCTTTGCATTTCCATGAGCACGGCGAACTCGTAGGTATGGGCGGTTTTTGCGCTGCCGCCTGCGCCTTCGAGGGCGGCGACGGCGAACTGGGTCTGTTCCCAGAGGCTCATGAGTTCCTGATCGGGGAGGAGCTGGAGTTCGGCCAGCGCGGAAGATTCACCCAGTTCGGACGGCGTAGCGGAAAAAATGGGAACCATAAAGCCTCCTTATCTATATCGAGCGCGGAACGGAGAGCGGCGCATGATTTTATGGGGACGCGGGCCTTTCGGGGTTCGGCGCGGGGCAGGCCGAACGGCGCGGCGTGTTGAGGGAAGATTCCGGGGGGCGGGCGAGTCTGCGGGAACGCCCTGCGCCTAGCCTGCGCGGGCCGGTGGCATCCGGCTTTCCGATAGAGAAGAAGCCCGGCGCTAGCTTCCGGGCTTCTTTTAGAAGAGGCAGCTCAACTGCCCTTTATCTAAACTCCCCAATAAAGGAGAGATTTCCCACTGCGAATCCGGCTTTCTGCGGAATTTCGGCAAAACGCCGTTCCGCAATCCTGCCGCAGCACGCCGGGGCGTTCGGGAAAAACGCCGACGGGTTACTCAACCGGACCTTATGTTGGTAGGACTATATATCCCTTTTTTCCCGTTCTTGCAAGCATTTTTCTGTTCCGGGGCCTGAGCCGCGCGGCCTTGAACAGGGGCAAAACAACGTGAGGCAAGCGGGGCCGACGCGGCAGGACAAACGCGGCAAAGGCATCGCGGCAGCAATCCAAGGGCGGGCGCAACCGCGGGGAACACGGGCCGGACAGCGTGAGGGCCAGACGCCGGAGCGTTGCCGCGGCAGCCGCGCGTTTTTTTGAGAGCGCGGGGAGTTTCAAAACAAGGCGAAACGAGCTTGCCGTGAGGCCCTGAGCGTGAGACAGGAGAGGAAAACGACAAAAAGCGGGGAGCCGAAGGACGGCGAGGGCGAGGAAGGAAAAAGAACGCGCCGGGAGAAGCCCAGATACAGAAAAAAGGAAGAAGACAGTCCCCGAAAAGCTGGACGGCGAAAAAGGGAGCTGCGCAGGGGCAGAAAGGCGTGATTCCTGCGCCGCCCTTTGGAGTGTGCCTCCAGCGCCGACGGAATCCGCCTCCCCCGCCTTCCCCGTGCCATGCTTCACGACGACGAAGCCGGGCGACGTTGATCCTCGCGCCTGCCGCACTCTCGCAGCCCCTGCGCCCCCGGTTGTGCATCCCGCCCTTGCGCCTGCTCTTCCCTGCCCCTTCGACTGTACGGCTGCCCCCGCCGACGACTCCTTCGGTCTGTACGAACCGAGCCACGGCTCCGCTCTGCCTCCCGCTCTTGTTTACGCTTCCGCGAGTTTCCCTGCTCGCACGTCCGCGCCTGCCTGCATTTCTCGCGCTTTCCCGCTTTCTTCCCTTCCGCGACACGCTCCCTGCGCCTTCGTCTGCGCTTTGCCGCACTCATCTTTCCCCGCGCCCGCCTTTTTCCGCAAAAAACGTCCGCATTCGCCCTTCTTTCCGGCCGGAACCGCCGAAAAAGCATCCTTCACCGACCGCAAACCGCCCAAAACGCGGAAACTTTCCCCCCTCTCCCCTTGACACCAGCCGCCAGGACATTAAAACATACAAGAACTCTCAGGGCGGGGTGAAAGTCCCCACCGGCGGTGATCCCCCTATTCCGTGGGGAAG
Source organism: uncultured Mailhella sp. (assembly GCF_944324995.1). Lineage (GTDB taxonomy): Bacteria > Desulfobacterota > Desulfovibrionia > Desulfovibrionales > Desulfovibrionaceae > Mailhella. The sequence continues at coordinate 15,466 of NZ_CALUYL010000037.1, read as the reverse complement.
CCCGCGGGCGCGTTTTCAAGGGAAAAAGCGCAGATCCGGTGCAAATCCGGGGCCGACGGTAACAGTCCGGAAGAAAGAGAATGGATTCCTCGCCTCAGTATTCTGAAGCCTCTCCTCTCTCCTAGCGCCTTCTGCGGCCCTGATGTGGACATCTCCAGGGAGTTTGTCATGCGTCAGCTTTCTTCTCTTTGCTCCATCGAACAGGCTGTGGACGACATCCGCAACGGACGGATGATCGTTGTCGTCGACGACGACGATCGTGAATGCAGCGGCCATCTGGTCATGGCCGCCCAGCTCGTCAATCCCGACGCCATCAACTTCATGGCGCGTCACGCCTGCGGCCTCGTCTGTCTCGCCCTCTCCCCCGACATGGCGGATAAGCTCAATCTGCCCCTCATGCCCTCCAGCAACGCCGGGCACACCCCCGCGTTCACCGTGTCCATCGAGGCCCGGGAAGGCGTCACCACCGGCATCTCCGCCGCCGACCGCGCCACCACCATTCTCGCCGCCGTCGCCGAAAACGCCGGTCCCGACGACATCGTCACCCCCGGTCACGTCTTCCCGCTGCGCGCCCGTCGCGGCGGCGTCCTCACCCGCGTGGGCATCGCCGAAGCCGGTTCCGATCTCGCCGCCTTCGCCGGTCTGCGTCCGGCCGCCGTCATCTGCGAAATCCTCAAGGAAGACGGCTCCGTCGCCCGCATGGACGATCTCGAAGCCTTCGCCGAAAAACACGGTCTGCACATCGCCGCCATTCGCGACATCATCCGCTACCACATGCGCCACGGCAAACTCGCCGTCCGCCGCGTGGCCGAAGCCAACATGCCCACCAAGTACGGCACCTTCCGCATCATCGCCTACGAAAGCGACGCCTCTTCCGACACCCACATCGCCCTCGTGAAAGGCGACGTCGATGAACGCGTCGATCCCTCGCCCGTGCTCGTGCGCGTTCACAGCGAATGCCTCACCGGCGACGCCTTCGGTTCCCTGCGCTGCGACTGCGGCAATCAGCTCGGCGCCGCCCTCATGCAGATAGAAAAGGAAGGACGCGGCGCGCTGCTGTACATGCGTCAGGAAGGCCGCGGCATCGGCCTCGCCAACAAAATACGCGCCTACGCCCTCCAGGAACAGGGCTACGACACCGTGGAAGCCAACATCAAACTCGGCTTCGCCCCCGATCTGCGCGACTACGGCGCCGGAGCCCAGATTCTCCGCGACCTCGGCATCAGCCGCCTGCGCCTCATGACTAACAATCCCCGCAAGATCGTGGGCCTCGAAGGCTACGGCATCGAAATTACGGAACGCGTTCCCATTGAAATCGGTCTGTGCGACATCAACGAACACTACATGCGCACAAAACAGGAAAAAATGGGACACATCCTCCACTTCGGCAAGAAAAAAAAGGAGGACTGATCCCCCCGACATTCTCGCCGATTCCCCCCCTCGCAGGATTCCGCCTTCTGCCGCGCCCCTGCGGCCGCCCCGCACGCTGCGACATTTGTCGGCGCTCAAGGCCGCGCTCCCGCGCAAGCCTTGCCCTTTTGCGATGCGCGCCTCACGCGGGCCGCTTCGCCGCGTGATCGTTGCGCCGAGCTCGCGCCGCAACTCGCTTCGCCGCAGCGCGGGTGCGCCTGAAATCCGTCGCCGCACGCGCCCGTCGCGTGCCGCCGGGTCGCTGCACGGCGCTCTGCGCCCGTCCGCATGACGCGGCAGCCCGGATTCCGCATCCGCCGAAACGCCGATTCCCTGCGTCGAGGCCCATGCTCAAAGGAGATACTATGGACATCATTGCCTTGAACAGCAAAAACTGGGAAGAAAAGGTCCGTCAGAAAAACCCGTGGACCGTTCCCGTGGACGACGAAGTCATACACAACGCCAGAAACGGCAACTGGTGCATCCTGCTCACCGCGCAGAAGCCCGTGCCCGCAGCCTGGTTTCCGCCCGTGAAGGGCAAGCGCATCCTGTGCCTGGCTTCGGGCGGCGGTCAGCAGGGCCCCGTGCTCGCGGCCGCAGGGGCCGACGTCACCGTGCTCGACATCTCCGAAGCCCAGCTCGAACAGGATCGCTCCGTGGCGCGCAGAGAGAATCTCAATATGCACACCGTGCGCTCCAGCATGACCGACCTGTCCATGTTCGACAACGAATCCTTCGACATCATTGTGCATCCGGTGTCCAACGTGTTCATTCCGCACATCCAGCCGGTCTGGAACGAGGCCTTCCGCGTGCTCAAAAAGGGCGGCGTGCTCATGAGCGGATTCATGAACCCCGTGTTCTACATGTTCGACGAAAAACTCGAAGAACAGGGCATCTTGCAGGTCAAGTATCCCCTCCCCTACTCCGACCTCGACTACCTCAGCAAGGACGACCTCGAACGCAAGGGCGACGCCGTGGAATTCGGTCATTCCCTCTCCGATCAGATCCAGGGACAAATCGCCGCAGGCTTCGTCATCAACGGATTCTATGAGGATTCCTTCGGCGGCGAACGCCTCCTCGACAGATTCTGCCCCTGCTTCCTCGCCACCCGCGCCGTCAAGCCGTAAAGAAGAAAGGCAGAAAAGGCAGGAAGAGAGGAAAGGCAGAAAAGACAGAAAAGGCATGCGGGGGAAATAATTCCCCGACAAAGTCGGGACAAGCCCCCCGCACCCCCCTGATTCTGCCTCCCGGCTTCGCCGGTCGGCAGGATCAAGGGTTGCCGGTCAAATTCTCCAACATAAAACAAGGGGGAAGCGACCGCCGTTTCGGCGGAACCCCTTCTCCGTCGCCCGTCAATACACAAAAGGCCCGAGCCTGGCTCCACATCGGAGCAAGGCTGCGCGGCCTTTTTTTGCAGACAGCCTGCCATGAGCCCGAGTGCCCGCCGCCGCCCGTTTGCCCAAGACACGCTGTACAGAATGCGAGACTTGCACGACGGGCATTGCGTTTAACGCCGGAAGTAAATTCCGGCTACTTATGCCCGACCTTTTTCTTTTCCCGAGTACCCGCAACTGCCCGTTTGCCCAAGACACACTGTACGGACTGCATCACTTGCACGACGGGCATTGCGTTTAACGGCGGAAATAAATTCCGGCTACGCACTGCCGTCGGCCGGGCTCCTGACGTCGCCCGGGGCCCCAGAGCGTTGAAAGAAAGCAATCACATCAAGCCGAGCGCTTCTCTCCCCCCAAAAAAATCTGGAAATCCCTTCCTTACTCACGACTGTCCGGCGAAGGCCGGACAGGAGTCGGCCACCGCAGGTGGGCGCAGCAGCGCACACCTGCACTGAGTCCGCAGCCCGAACAGCGCTCGCCAAGCACCCCGGCATCCGCAGTCCCCTGCCTTTCCGAACTCCCGCCAGCTTCGGCAACACGCCCTGCGCCCGCACTCCCGCCCCGCCGAATGGCGCAGCCTTCGGCGGAAACAGGGGGGCGCGGGGGGAATTATTTCCCCCGCATGCCTTTCCTGCCTTTTCTGCCTTTCCTCTCTTCCTGCCTTTCTATCGTTTTTCGGACTGGGAGAGGAAGAGGCCGGCGAGGGTGAGGATGGTGCCGAGGGCGGAGAGCCAGGTCAGGGATTCGTGGAGGACGACGACGGAGACGGCGACGGTGATGACGGGGACGAGGTAGATATAGAGGCTGGCGCGGACGGTGCCGAGGGTGCGGACGGCCATGTTCCAGGTAGTGAAGCAGAGGGCGGAGGCGACGAGGCCGAGGAAGAGCATATTGCCGAGATTGACGGGGCGCAGGAGTCTGGCGAAATTGCAGTCGAAGCCGAAGAGGGGCATGCAGGGAATCATGAACAGCAGGCCCCATCCGAAGGTGGCGCGGGTGATCTGGATGGACGAGACGCCCCACGTGCCCATGATGCTGGTAAGGCAGGCGTAGAAGGCCCAGACCAGTCCGGCGGAGACGGCGAGCAGGTCGCCGACCGGATTCAGGGAAAGCTGCGCGCCGTTGAAGCTGATAAGGCAAATGCCCGTCATGGCGACAAGGAAGCCGAGGTAGAAGAAGAGTCCCAGATGCTCGCCGCTGCGGAACACGAAGCGCCCCACAAGTCCGGTGAAAAGCGGCGCGGCCGTGAGAATGACCGCCACGTTGGACGCCATGGTATGATCGAGCGCGATGTTTTCCAGCAGGTAATAGAGGCATGTGCCCGTGAGACCGGCGGCGGCCGTGATGGCGTGACGGCGCGGCGTCATGTGAGGCAGGCGTCCGGGAGCGACGAGGTACAGAGCGCAAAAAGCCATGGCAAAGCGCAGAAACAGGATTTCCACGGCCTGAAAATCCCGGAGCAACACCTTGGTACACACAAACGTGACGCCCCAGACGACAACGGTAAAAAGCGCCGCGGCATGACCGACGGCTGTGCTGGACATGTTCATAAACCGGCTCGGGAAGGCCCGTTTGCGGAAAAAAGCTCCCGACAGCGTCCGGGGGCGACGCCCGTAAACAGGGTAACACTGTTCATAAGATGACTCGATCGCAAAAGCCCGGCAGCAACGCCGCCTCGGCGAGAGACCGCGTTCCGGCAGACGTTTTTCCACGCGCCGCGCTTCGAGGCAGCGGCACGGCGTGACGCCCTGTGCCGCGAGAACGCGCGAGCAGCGCAGAAAGACTCGGCCTCCGCGCAGCGGCACAGCTCGTCGAGACGCAGCCGCCCGGCGCTGGGTTCCGCATGCAGGCGCAGGCGGGAACGCGCCCCAGGCTGCGGCACGGCGCTGTCCGGCGTCTGCCCAGGAGGAGCGACGTGATCGAGAAGTCGTCAGACGAAAGCGCAAATTCTCTGCGCATCCGCCGTGCAGCAGCGTACACGGCGCGCAGCAGCGTGGCAAGTCCGAAATCGCTCACAACGCTCTCTTTCGGGGCGGAAGAAAGAAACGGCAAGCCGGGGCGGACTCGCGTCCGGCTTTCGAGCATTTTCAAGGAAGGACGCATCCCTTCCCCAAAAGCCCGCGGCCTCCCACGCTCAGGAAAAAACGGGACAAGCCCCCGGACAACGTCGGTAACAAGCGACGCGAACCGATTGCCGAGATGAGCACACCCGAGGCCGCAGGAAGCGACGCCGGGAGAGAAACAACCATCGCCGCAACGGACAACGACAGCAGAGAAGGGAGAAAACCGCAGGGAACGGGCGATGCGCCAGGAAGGAAACATCCGACGCCGCCGAAAATGGACAACGCCGCAGAAAACAGCCGCAGCCCGGGCCGCGCATCCGTCCATGTTCCGCAGAATTCACCCCTCGCTTTGTCAAACAAACACGACGCGCCCCGCGCTTTCGTTCCCCGGAACAGGAGCTCCCCGCGCGCACAAAAAAGGCGTTCCGCAAAACCGAAGTTTTGCAGAACGCCCGACCGTCACGACTCAGGGCTTGCCCGGAGCCTCAATCGCACCTTCTCCTACCGGATGAAGTTGGTGCGGATGACAGGTTCTTTCTCCGGCAGCGGCACGCCGGCAGCCTTGCCCGCTTCAAAGCAGCGGAGCATCCACGCCATGTTTCTGGCAAGCTGACGCATGGTCTGAAGACCTTCCGCGTCCTGACGAACTTCGTCGGGCGTGTTGCCATGCACCTGGTTCCAGTAAATCGACGTGACCACCGGCATGTTGTTCATGCCGAAATATTTGTTGATCTGCTCAAACGCCGCAGACGCGCCGCCTCTGCGGCAGCTCACCACGGCCGCGCCCGGCTTGTTCGCAAACAGCGACGAGCCGCTGAAGAACAGTCTGTCGAGAAAACTTTCCAGCTGGCCGGACGCCGACGCATAGTACACCGGCGAACCAAACACGAATCCGTCAAACTCGGGAATCAGCGCCAGCGCTTCGTTCACCTTGTCGTCGCGGAAGCAGCGACCGGTCTTGCGGCACGCGCCGCATCCGATGCAGCCCGCAATGGGCTGCGTGCCCAGCTGAAAAATCTGCGAGCCGATGCCCTGCTTTTCCAGTTCGGCGGCAATCTCAGAGAGCGCCGTAAACGTGCAACCTTTGGCATGCGGACTGCCGTTCACAAGAAGTACCTGCATAGTATTTCTCCTGTTCCATTAGCTACAATGACTCTTCCATCGCCCCGCCTTCCGAAACCCGCGCCGCGATTGAAAACATTCCGCGCATTCTGCGCAAAATCGCCTTCCTCACGCGCATCCGGCCCCGGGCTGTCCGCGCCGCAAATCACGCCGCAAACTGCGCCACCATCCGGCGGAAACGACTCCCCTTCCCCTTCGTCCAACACAAAAACGGAGCTGCCCAGAGGCCTCTCCGTTTCCGCAACGTTTTTCAAAAGGAATCCTATCGGGCAACGATCACGCGGGCCGGACGCAGCAGATGATCGTTCAAACGATATCCCTTCTGCATCACGCGGACAATGCATCCCGCATCCACGCCCTCGGCCTCTTCCTGACCCACGGCTTCGTGATTGTTGGGATCAAATGCCTCGCCCGCCGTGCCCACAGGCACCAGTCCGTGCTTCTTCAGCGCGTCGAGCAGCATGGTGCGCGTCATTTCCACGCCCACCATCATGTTCCGGCTCTCTTCCGACTGTCCGCCGTACTGCAGCGCAAGATCCAGATTGTCCAGCGTGGGCAGCAGATCCGCCAGCACCTTCTCGGCCGCGTAGCGCGCCTGTTCTTCCTTCTCGCGCTGAACACGCTTCTTGAAGTTGTCCATTTCGGCCAGCGCGCGCAGCTTCACGGCGTTGGCCTCGGCGGCCACATTGCAGGCGGCGCAGAGTCTGGCGCGGCACTCCTCAAGCTGTTCGTCTTCCGACTTTTCCTGAACGGGCGCTTCCTCGGTCTGCGGCTGTTCCCCGGCTTCGAGTTCCGGCTCCTCGTTCAGAGCTTCCTTATTTTCAAATTCCTGACTCATCAAAAGACCTCCAATAGTGGTACCCGAAAAGGTAGGAACGATATGCCCCTCTGTCAAGAACTCCGACGTGAACGACCTCGTCCTTCGCGCACCACCCGATACACGCCCGTGGCCATGGCGTCGAGCGCCAGAAGCGGATTCACCTGCGCAATGAGCGCATCCTGACACTCCACAAAAATATCAGACAATTCCAGCAGACTCTCTTCCGGCAGCGGTCGGAACAAGGCCGCCAGCGCCCCGGATTCCCGCCCCGCAAGGCAGTCCGCCAGCGCCTTCTGTCCCACAAGCGCCACCTGCTGCGCCGTGGCCGCATCCAGCCCGTTGCGCGACTGCGACAAGTCAAACCAGCCGCGCCCCTCCGTCGCAAACTGCGCGAGCGCCTTTTCCCATACCCGCATGGCCTCCGGCAACGCGCGTCCGGTTTCCGGCCAGGGCAGCGTAATCACCCATCCGCGCGACACAAGCGTGGGCAAAAGCCGCTCCCGCTGCGGCGCCGTGAACACAAAACACGTGTCGGGAGAAGGATCTTCCAGCACCTTGAGCAGCGAATTGGCCGCTTCCACGCCCAGCGACTGCGCTTCCGCCAGCACGATGACACGCCGACGCGCAAAATGCGGCTTCTCGCCCATCACCGGACGCAGCCCCCGCACATCGTCTATCTTGATGGATCCGACGCGGCCGTCGAGCAGAAAAAGATCGGGATGCATCCGCGCCCCGATGCTCAGGCACGAATGACAGCGCAGACAGGGCTCGTCGCCCTGCTCCTCGCAGTTCAGCAGCGCCGCCCACCACAGGGCCAGCGCCACCCGCGACGACGCATCGCCGCCTTCCAGGTGCAGAAGCTGCGGCGGCTCCTCGCGCATGGCCTGCAAAAAGCCGCGCTGTCTGGCCAGCTCCGGCCCCAGCGCGCCGGAAAACGAGGCGCGCGCCTCGTCCACGCCGGGGAGCACGTCCTCGGGCGCAACGCGGCGCGCAGCCGTCTTACTTTCTTTTTTTCCCGCCGCCATATCAGTGACGGAAGGTCTGATTCCTGTCGGGACCCACGGAAATGTAGCCCACCTTCACGCCCAGCACTTCCTCGATGCGCTCAATGTAGCGACGGCAGTTGCGGGGCAGGGAATCCCAGTCCGTGCAGCCGGAAAGATCCTCTTCCCAGCCGGGCAGCACTTCAAACACCGGCTTCGCGTTGTCGAGTCCGCGCGGGGTCTGCGGCGGATACTGCATCACCTTGCCCTCGTACTCGTAGGCCACGCAGAACTTGATTTCCTTCAGACCGGAAAGCACGTCCACCTTGGTGAGCGCAATGCTCGTGGGATCGCAAAGACGCACCATTTCCCGCAGCACCACCAGATCAAGCCAGCCGCAGCGGCGCGGACGTCCGGTGGTCGCCCCGTATTCGCCGCCCTGACGACGCAGAAATTCGCCCATGTCGTCGAAAAGTTCCGTGGGGAACGGGCCGGAACCCACGCGCGTGGTGTAGGCCTTCACGATGGCGATGCGCTGATCGATCATGCCCGCATGCACGCCCGAGCCGATGGAGGCGTTGTCGCACACCACGTTGGACGACGTCACAAAAGGATAGGTGCCGTGATCGATGTCGAGCATGACGCCCTGCGCGCCTTCAAACATGATGCTCTTGCCGGCGGCGTCGGCATCGATGATGAGGCTCGACACGTCGGCCAGATAGGGCACAAGGCGCGGCGCAATGGCCATGAGATCGTTGAACACGGTTTCGGGATCCAGCGCGGGCAGGCCGTAGAGCTGCGTGAAGAGCACGTTCTTTTCCTTGAGGGCGTGCTCAATCTTGGCGCGGAGCACTTCGGGATCGGTCAGATCGCCGGCGCGCACGCCCACGCGGGCCTTCTTGTCTTCATAGCAGGGGCCGATGCCGCGGCCGGTGGTGCCTATCTTGGACTTCGCACTGCCTTCGCGCGCGCCGTCGATGGCACGATGATACGGCATGATGAGATGCGTCTTGTAGCTGATTTTCAGTCTTTCGGGGCTGACGTCGAGTCCGAGGCTCTGGAGGGCGTCTATCTCCTCAAGGAAGCTCTCAGGATCGAGCACAACGCCGTTGCCGATGACGCACATCTTCCCGGGATGAAGTATGCCCGAGGGCACGACATGCAGGACGTACTTCTGGCCATCAACAATGACCGTATGTCCGGCGTTGTTGCCGCCCTGAAAACGGACCACCATATCCACTTCGGAAGTGAGCAGATCGACGATCTTACCCTTGCCTTCGTCGCCCCACTGCGCACCAACGATTGTCATGTTCGACATATATCTCTCCTTAGGACGCACCTTGAAAAATAGAAGGCCGTTCCGGCCATCTGAAAACGCGCCAAAGACATTTTTATAGAGCCCTTTGTCTGGCTCGTCAACCCGATAAAGCCGAGGGGGCCCCGGACGCCCGTCAGTACAAATTCCTTCCCCGAGTGCCGCAATGCCCCGTTTGCGCAAGACACGCCGTACAGGATGCGAGGCTTGCACGACGGCGGCTGCGTTCAACGCCGGAAGTGAATCCCGCCTACTTATGCCCGACCTTTTTTTCCCGAGTACCGCCACGTTCCGTTTGCGCAAGACACACTGTACGGTCTGCATTGCTTGCACGACGGCGGCTGCGTTTAACGCCGGAAGTGAATTCCGGCTACTTGCCTGCCGTCGGCCGGGCTCCTGATGTCGCCCGGGGCCCCAGTGCGTTGAACAACGGCCTTCCGGCAGGCACTCCCCCCCCTCGCCCTTTGCTTCGGGCATATCATCCCGTTCACCCTGTCCTGCCGAAGCAGCGTTAGCTGCGAGGCAGAATCAGGGGGGTGCGGGGGGAATTATTTCCCCCGCATGCCTTTCCTGCCTTTCACTCCCGGGAATCGGGGAAGCAGTCGGGGAATTCGGCCTTGTCGCGGGAGAGTTCGTCCTGCATCCAGGCGAAGAAGGCGCTCACGCGGGGGGTGCGGGCGGCTTCGGCGAGGCAGGCCGCGGTATAGCGGCTTCTGACCGGAACCGTGGGGGTGCGCAGGGCGGCGAGGCGTCCGGCGCGGAGGTCTTCGGCCACGAGAAGCGAGCTCGCCAGCGCCGCGCCCCGGCCTTCCGCCGCCGCGGAAAGCGCCATGTACGAAAACTGAAACATCGGCCCGAATCGCAGGTTCGGTCGCAGTCCCGACGCCTGAAACCACGCCTTCCATTCCTGTTCCCCGGCTTCCGGAGAACGCAAAAGCCGGTCGGTCTGCCAGTCGCGTTCGTGATCGCGCCAGTAGTCCGGGCCGAACACCGGGAAAAATCGCTCCTCAGGCAGCTGCACCATAAAAAGTCCGGGCGTCTCCGGCATGTCCAGCCGCACAATGACATCCACCTCCGGCCCCAGCACGGGGTGCCCCGGATGCGGTCCAATACGAATATCAATATCCGGACAGCGCTCGCAAAAACGACTCAGTCGCGGCGCCAGCCAGCGATTCGCAAAACTCGCCTCCGCCACCACGGAAAGCGGCCCCACCCCGCGCCGAAGACGCGCACTCTCCCGACGCAACGTGTCCAGCGCACCCGCAATCGCCGCGTAATACCGTTCCCCGTCCGGCGTGAGTCGGATTCCGGGCGCACGGCGGATGAACAACGGCACTCCCAGGTAATCCTCAAGATGCCGAATGTGCTGACTCACGGCCGCCTGCGTGACGCACAGCTCCTCCCCTGCCCGGGTGAAACTGCCCAGCCGCGCCGCCGCTTCAAAGGCCGCCAGCGCATTCAACGGTGGATTCTCTATCATAAGAAAAACTTATCCCAGCCCACAAGAAATCTCGTTTGCGCCGCCGCTGCATTTGCTGCATGTTGTGTTTCCGCGCCTTCCGGCCGAAAGGCGAAATCCAAAACAATTACGAATGCAAATGACGCGCGCCCTGCGCCCGTCTGGAGATTCCCATGTGGGATGTTTTTTTATTACTGCTGCCCGTGTTTGTGCTGATCTTCCTGGGCATGCTCGCTGAACGCTTTCAACTCGTGCCCCCCTTCGGCTCGACGACCCTCAATCAGTTCCTCGTCAACCTCGGACTTCCGGCCCTGATCTTTCTTTCCATCGCCGAGTGCCGCCCCGAAGATCTCGACCATGAGGCGTTTCTCGCCGGATTCGCCGTCTGCCTGTTCGTGACCTTCGGCGCGCTGATTCCGGTGTTCCACTTCCTTAAATTCGATACAAATTACCGGGAGGAAGTGGTGCTGTCAATGCTCGCCAGCTTCCCCAACGTGGTGCTCGTCGGCCTGCCCGTGCTCATGGCCCTGTATCCCGGCAGCCCCGTGGTCGTGCTCGCCAGCACCCTCACCAACATTCTCGAAATCCCCATGGTGCTCATCACCCTGTTCATTCTCGTCAACAACGGCGCCCGCGGACGGCATCCCATACGCACCATCGCCCTTGCGCTCGTCACCAATCCCGTGGTGCTCGCCACCCTCGGCGGCGCAGCCTTCTACGCTTCCGGAACTCCCGTGCCCGCCGTCATCGAGTCCCCCTGCCGCGCCCTCGGAAATTCCGTCATGCCCTGCGCCCTCGTGTCCCTCGGCATCGTCATCAGCGCAAGACTGCGCAATCACGGCGACAACAGCGTGTTTCATCCCGGCAGACAGGCCGTCATTCTCATCGGCAAGCAGATAGCCCAGCCCGTGATAGCCTTCATCGCGCTCACCGCCTTTCACACCGAACCCATGTGGCGCTCCATGGGCGTGCTGCTCGCCGCCATGCCCGTGGGCACCCTCGCCTACGCCATGAGCGACTCCTACAAGGTCGCCTCCAACGATGCTTCGGCCGCCGTCATCATGAGCACGCTCGTCTCGCTGCTGCTCATTCCGGTGCTCGCCCTCATCATCAAATAGAGGCAGGACGCGGCGGACTCAGCGCCGCCGACCAAACATATTTTCGCCGCGGATCAGGCCGACTCCCATCGAACCGCAGGGACAACGGCTCCACGGCAACCGGCACGACGCCCCGGGATGACGGGGAATCTTCCCAAGGGCTTCGACGCCGGTAAAAACCTTTCCCCCCGGAACGGATACGCTGCGCGCTTTTCCCCCCTTGTTGCGCCTGCTTTTGTCAGCCCCTCCTCTCGGGGAACGCTCCGTTCCTTTTTCCCTGCCATGCGGGGCGCTTTTTCAGCCTGAGGCGCCCCGCTTTACATAGTCCTCCTCACTAAAGCCTGCGGCAAGAATCGTTCCTGCCGCAGGCTTTAAGTTTAAAAGGACATGGACACGGAGCGAAAAAAACAACGGGCATCAAGCCCGGCGCGCAGAACGACGGCAGAGAAGCCCGTCACGAAGTGCAACCACGAATTTCCCGGGCGCCCCGAAAACATTCCCCAGCGCCCGACCCGCTCCCCGAGCGCGCCCCGACTGCATCCCCGGCCCCCCCCACGACAACCAGCCTGATGCCTCCTCGGCTGCCTCGGGCCCTGCGGCAGGGGGCGTTGCCTGTACGGAGCCGAGGCTCACAGGATGGTGGGCCCACGGCCCTGCGTACAGGTGTCGCCGCTCCGGCCACAGATAAAAAAAACGCCGCCTGCAAAAGGCGACGCTTATCGTTCCTGCCGCGCGGGGCATGCGGCACAAATCCTCCGTCATGAGGGCCTCGCCCGCCTCGCAATCGAGTGCAAAATGCCGTCCGGCTCCGCAACGGCTCCAACGCGGCTCTTTCAGCCGCTCCGGCACGAATCCCTCACCGGCTCCCGCGGGTACGCCCCGGCTTGTCCTCGTTCGGCGTCGGCTTCGCCGTCTTCGTCGCAGGCTTCGCCGCCTTCGTCTTCGGGCGTCCGGGCTTCTTTGCCTTGGTCGGAGCCTTGCCCGGCGTCCCTTCCGCAGCGCCCGGCTTCTTCGCCTTCACTTTTCCGGCTCTTTTCCCCTCGGCGGGCGGCGTGCCCGCTTCGTCCGCAGCCTTCGTCGCTCCGAGCGAGGCCTCCGCTCGAAAGGCATCCCGCGCTTCCTCAAGATCGCTCAACGCCTGACGGACGCGCGCCGATCCTCGACGCCATTCCACATCCTTGCCGCTGAAACGCTTCTTCATCACATGCACGGCTTCGAGATTGCTGTCCACCAAGAGCGCATTGCGCCCCAGCTCAAACGCCGATTCCCCAAGCGTGCCGCTTCCGGCAAAGAAGTCGCACAGAATATCCCCGGGATTGGAATGCACCTTCACTATCCGATCTATGATCGCCCGCGGCTTCTGCGTGGCATAGCCGGTCTTCTCCCGACCGTTCGGACTCACTATCGTGTGCCACCACACATCCGTCGGCGTCTTGCCCAGCGCCGCCTTCCGCGGCCCCACCAGCGCAGGCGCCATGTAGGGAATCCTGTCCATCGCATCGAAATTAAACGTGAACTTCTCAGGATTCTTTGCGTACCAGAGAATATTGTCGTGCTTCGCCGGCCAGCGCTTCTTCGAGCGCGCTCCGTAATCGTACGCCCAGATGATCTCGTTGATGAACGACGCGCGGCCAAAAATGCCGTCCAGCATCACCTTGCAGTAGTGAATCTCCCGGTAGTCCAGATGGAAAAACAGCGCGCCCTCCGGCGCAAGTATGCGGTACGCTTCCTCCATGCGCGGCTGAAGAAAGCCCAGAAAATCATCAAACCTGTCGTCGTATCCGCTGGTCTTGCCCCGGATGGTCCGATAAAGCTGCCCCTTGAATCCGACACGGTCGCCGTGATCGTCCCGCACCGTCGCAAGCTGCGTGCGACGCTGCACCTTTCCCGTGTTGAACGGCGGATCAATATAAATGAGGTCCACACAGGCGTCCGGCAGCGCTCGCAGCACCGCCAGATTGTCGGCATGAAAAACGGCAAGTCTGGGCATGAATATCCTTTGTCCTCACAGATGACAGACGCCCGCACTTTAATCGTTTCGCAAATTTATGGCAAGGCGCATAGAAGACGTTCAACCTTCACGCGCTCTTCCCCCCGCATCCAGGCCCCGCGCCCCGCGCTCAAAAACTCTCCCCGAGCCCGCAAGCTCAGGCGAAAAAAACTTCTCTCTACGCCCCGCGGCCCTTTTCCCCGCATTCCCTCTTGACAACTTGCCCGTTTTTTTCCCTTATGAGAAATCACCATTTTTTCAGGAGATTGTCATGATTCTGGCCCATGTGATCTGGCTCGCCTTCGCCTGGCTGCTCGGCGGATTCGTTCACGGCGTTACCTCCATCGGCGCGGCCATGGTCGCCATGCCCCTCATTACCTTCATCGCCAGCCCCAAGGAGGCCATTCTCATCGCCTGCATCTCCAGCGGCGTCGCCCCCCTCGCCCTTTCCATCATCTACCGCCGCTACATCCTCTGGAAAGAAATGATCTGGCTCACCCTCGGCTGCATCGTGGGCATTCCCGCAGGCGTGGCCATGCTCACCATGCTCTCCGGCACCGTGCTCATGCTCACCATCGGCGTGCTGCTCATCTTCTTCGTCTCCTGGCAGCTCCTCTCCCACAAGGTGCGCGCCACACTCCCCTATCATCCCGCCACGGCGTTCATCTTCGGCGCAGGCTGCGCCTTCATTACCGCCAGCACCAGCCTCGGCGGCCCCATCCTCGCCGTGTACACCGCCTTCCGCGGCTGGGAACAGAAAAACGCCCTCGCCACCACCAGCATGTACTTCAACTTCATCAACGCAAGCATCATCGCCATGCAGTGGAAGGCCGGTCTCTATTCCAGCGCCGTGTACGACGCCGTCAGAGTCTCCCTCACCTTCGTCTTCCTCGGCGTGCTCATCAGCATTCCCGTGGTGCGCCGCATGCCGCAGGAAACCTTCCGCAAGCTCCTGCTCGTCATGATCTTCATTGCCGGCGCCACGCTGGTGGGCCGCACCGTGCTGTAACCGCAAAAAAAACAAAAACCGCGGGCCCTTCTCCGCCCGCGGCTCAATCATTCCCATTCCCCGAGGGGTTTTCAATTCCCCCAGGTTGTTTTCCCCGAGGGGGCATCCTCACCGCAGCTTCTACTTTCCGTCGGCAAGGGCAAGAAAATCCTCGGGAGCCTGCTTTTCCAGCTCGGTGAGGGCATCTTCCAGTTCGTCGCTCAGCGCATTGGCCTTTCGGGGGTCCCAGTCCGCCAGCGCCGAGCGCATCTCGTTCAGCTTGTCCGTCACCTTCTTCGCCCCGGGCATCAGCGTCTTCCGGCTCTCCTCCGAAATATCCGCAAAACGCAGCGCATCGGGCAGATATTCCGCAAGCTCCGTCACCCCGCGCTTCATGCCCGCAGGACCCCAGCGGTCAAGTTCCGACCAGACCAGCGCCGAAAGCCGCGGCCAGGCCGCCACCACTTCATCTTCGTTGTACGTCCACGCGCCTACGCGAATCTGCAATATCTTTCCCATACCTTACTCCTTTTGCCGCGCGCCCGGGGCGACCTTCCTTTTCTTTCTTCTTCTCCCGAGTACCCGCAACTGCCCGTTTGCGCAAGACACACTGTACGGACTGCATCACTTGCACGACGGCGGCTGCGTTTAACGCCGGAAGTAAATTCCGGCTACTTGCCACCGTCGGCGCGACCGTCTGAAGACAGGTCGCGGGCCCCAGAGCGTCGGGAGACGGCCTTCCGGCAGACACTCCCCCCTTCGCCCTCTGCTCCTCGCATAATTTTCCCGTTCACCCTGTCCTGCCGAACCGGCGAAGCCGGGAGG
>NZ_CALUYL010000036.1 GCF_944324995.1 uncultured Mailhella sp. | reverse complement strand
CACCGACGGGCATAAGCAGCCGGGATTCACTACCGCCGTTAAACGCAATGCCCGTCGTGCAAGCTCCGCAGGCCGCGCGGCGCGTCTTGCGCAAATGGTACGTAGCAAACGCCGAAGCGCCCGAGATGCGGGCGGGGGCGGGCATCTCCCCCTCGCAGAATAGCCCGCTGTTTCGAGGCGGCGTTGCTCTCCTGTTCCAGGCATTCCCCCCCCTCGCGCAGAATACCCCTGTCACCGAGTTCCCCTTCCTCAGCCCGAATGCGCAGTGCGTCGTCGCAGGCACTCTTCAAGGCGCGTTTTCCCCGCTTGTTCCGCCTTCACAAAGGGGGCACTTTTTGCATCAGACGCCGTCCCGATTCTGCCAAAAATGTCACCTCGCAAGGTCATTTTTGTCGACAACCGTGAAAAATTTTGAATATTTTTAAAAAAGCAAATTTATTTCAAATGGTTGTGTTTTGTATCATTATTGACAAAATCATCCATCAGGAATAACGTGCTCACAGCAGTCTTTCCGTTGCGCCACAACGACCGGAAAGCGTTCTCTCCCCATCAACAGCAAGTTTCAGAGGTGCGTTCCCTTGAAAAAGTCTCTTGCAGTTCTCATGTCTCTGGCCATGCTTCTCGCCGGCTCCGTCGCCGCTGAGGCCAAAATCACCCTCAAGGTGGCCAACTCCGGCCCCGATACCCCGGAAAACCGCACCGTCTGCGCGGCCGACGTCTATACCGACATGGTCCGCAAAGCCACCAACGGCGAAGTCGAACTCGTGTTCTATCACGCGAGTAAGCTCGGCGGCGAAGCCGAAGCCCTCGAAGGCATTCAGATGGGCACCATCGACATGGGCACCCTCACGAGCGGCCCCGCCGCCAACTTCGTGCCCCAGACCATGGTGTTCGACATTCCCTACCTCATTCAGAGCAGTCCCGCCGGCTGGGAATTCCTGAAGTCCGACTTCGTGAAGAAGCTTTCCGACGAATTCTGCAAGAGAACCGGCGTGCGCATTCTCGCCGTGGCCGAACACGGCTTCCGTCACTTCACCGCCAAGGGCGTGGAACTGAAATCCCCCGCCGACATGAAGGATCTCAAGATCCGCGTGATGGAAAACCCCGCCCACATGGCCATGACCCGCGGTCTCGGCGCTTCCCCCACTCCCATTTCCTACAGCGAACTCTACATGGCTCTGCAGCAGGGCGTGGTGGACGGCATGGAATGCCCCATCGCCAACATTCACGACTCCAAGTTCTACGAAGTGCAGGACAGCCTCGTGCTTGACGGTCATCTCTACGGCCCGCTGCTCATCTTCATCAACGAAGACAAGTTCCAGAGCCTGACCCCCGCTCAGCAGGAAGCTCTCTACAAGGGCGCGCAGGCCTTCTGCATCGTGCATGCCGGCATCACCGCCGCAAGCGACGCCGCCGCCCTCAAGGACATGGCCGACAAGGGCATGAAGATTCATCAGCCCACCCCCGAAGAACAGAAGATGTTCCGCGAAGCCGCCCAGCCCGCCGCCCTCAAGATCATTGCCGACCGCGTCGGTCAGCAGTGGGTCGACGACGCCATCAAGGCCGCGAACGAAGCCGAAGCCAAGGTGGCCGGCCACGAACAGCAGCTCATGGATGAGTGCATCCGCGAAGCTCAGGAAATGGTGAAGATAGCCCGATCCGGCAAGTAGGCGATTCCGACCCGCAGCCAGTGTTCCCGGGAAAGGCTTTTTCTGCGGAATGAGCCTTTCCCGGTTGTTTTGTCCCGAAACATCCGCACGGTCTTTTGACGGTGGCATCGTCCCCGACTTTTTCCTGTGCGGGCCTTAACCGAAGCGCCTGTCGGACGCTTCCTTCCCTTTGAGGTTTACCCTAATGAAAAATGTCATGACGTTGATCTCCCTTCAGGTCAACAGGCTGACCAATGTTCTCATGAAGGTCAGTCTGTGGCTGGGCATCGCCCTCTGCATTATTATGGTCGTGGCCACGCTGGGGCAGGTTTTCTGCCGCTTTACGCATCTGTTCACCTTTGAAACCAGCGAGGAAATCGCCCGCTTCAGCATGTGCTGGATGGCCATGCTCGGCAGCGCCGCCGCCCTGCGTCAGGGCAGGCATCTCGGCGTGCGCATCCTCGTCGAACATCTGCCCTCCGGCGTGTACGACAAATATCTCGCCCCGATCATCCAGCTTGTCATGCTGGCCTTCTTCCTGCTCGTCACGGTCAAGGGCTGGGCCTTCGCCATGCGCGGCGCCATGCAGGTTTCTCCCGCGCTTCAGCTTCCCATGATCTATCCGTACCTCTGCCTGCCCGTGGGCGGCGCCCTCATGGCCCTTTCCATGATCGCCGACATGCTCCAGGACCGCTTCCCCACCAGCGCCGGTTCCAACGCCAGCATCGCAAGCACCGTTATGGAAGACATCTCCGAAGTCGCCGCCACCTGCGAAAATTCTCAGGAAGCCCCCGTCTTCGATCCCCTCTCTCAGAACCGCGACAGCAAGTAGGGATCTCGTCATGCTCATGCTCATTTTTCTCGTCTTTCTGGTCTCGCTGTTCCTCGGCGTGCCGGTCGCCCTCTGCCTCGCCTTCACCACGGTGGCGGGTCTCATGCTTCACGACACCTCCCTGCTCGTGGTCGTGCAGCGCATGTTCCAGGGCTTCAACTCCTTCTCCCTCCTCGCCGTGCCCTTCTTCGTGCTCGCCGGCGACCTCATGAACAAGTGCGGCATCACCCAGCGCCTCATCGACTTCTCCTACATGCTGGTCGGTCGCATTCCCGGCGGTCTCGCCCATTCCAACATCGCCGCCTCCATGTTCCTCGGCGGCATCAGCGGCTCCGCCGTCGCCGACGCCGCCGCCATCGGCTCCATCATGGTTCCCGGCATGATCAAGAACGGCTACAATCCCGGCTTCAGCGCCGCCGTCACCGCCGCCGCCTCCACCATGGGCCCCATCATTCCGCCCTCCATCCTCATGGTCATCATGGGCGTCACCACAGGCATGAGCATCGGCGGACTGTTCATGGCAGGCATCGTGCCCGGACTCATGCTCGGCCTCGGCATGATGGCCTACAGCTACTTCGTCGCCATCCGCGAGAACTATCCCCGCGATCCCAATCCCCTCACCATCAAACGCTTCTGCCGCGAATTCTGGAAGGCCCTCCCCGCCCTCATGGCCCCCACCATCATCATGGGCGGCATCATGTTCGGCATCTTCACCTCCACCGAAGCCGCCGCCGTCGCCGTGCTCTACGCCCTGCTGCTCGGCATCTGCCACCGCACCCTCCGCATGAAGGACCTCATCGAAGTCCTCGGCTCCAGCGTGCTCACCACCGCCGTGCTGCTGCTCATCATCGGCACCGCCAACGCCTTTGCCTGGCTCCTCGCCGCCGAACAGATTCCCAATCAGCTCGCCGCCCTCATTCAGTCCGTCACCAGCAACAAGCTCGTCATCCTGCTTCTGCTCAACATCCTGCTGCTCTTCGTCGGCATGTTCATGGAAGGCGGCGCGGCCATCATCATTCTGGCCCCCACGCTCCTCAACGTGGCCACGCAGGTGGGCATCGAACCTTTGCACTTCGGCATGATCATGGTGCTCAACATGGCCGTCGGACTGCTCACCCCGCCGCTCGGCGTGTGTCTGTTCGTCATCTGCGGCGTCACAAAGCTCGACCTCTCCTACGTCATCCGCTCGGTGCTGCCGTTCATCGCCGTGGAACTCGCCGTGCTGCTGCTCGTCACCTACGTGCCCGCCTTCTGTCTCACCATCCCCCGCATGCTGGGATACCTGTAGCCGCAAACCTTTTCTGATCCCCCACGGCCCGGGCCCGGGAATATTCCCGCGTCCGGGCGCGGGCGTTTTCTTTCGCCTTCAACGGGAAGCCTTCCGCTTCCTCAACCGGTATCTGTCATGAACACGAAACTCAGTTCCCACGTCACGCCGCTGCGCTTCAGCGTCATCCGCAGCATGCTCGAAAAGGCTTCCGCCTATCACGACGTCATTTCCCTCAGCATCGGCGAGCCCGACTTCGACACCCCCGCCTTCGTGTGCGAGGCCGCCATGAAGGACGCCGAACACGGCTACACCCATTACGCCGCCTCCTCCGGCGATCCCGATCTGCGCGCCGCCCTGCTCGACGCCGAACGCGCCAAATCCGGCCTGCCCTGGCGAGAGGAACATCTGCTCATCACCTCCGGAGCCATGCACGGCCTGCTCGCCGTGATGCGCACCCTGCTCGACGAAGGCGACGAAGTGCTCACCCCCGCGCCCTGCTTCTCCGACTATCAGGGCCACTGCGCCCTCGCGGGCGGCAGACTCGTGCCCGTGGCCACCAGCTTCGAGAACGGCTTCATTCCCACCCTCGACGACATGGAAGCCGCCCTCACTCCGAAAACGCGCGCCCTGCTCATCAACTCGCCCTGCAATCCTTCGGGCGTGGTCTTCGACGCCGCCACCCTCGACATGCTCGCCGATTTCGCCGTGCGCCACGACCTTGTGGTGATTTCCGACGAGGTGTACGACAGCATCGTGTTTCAGGGAAAGGCCGAAAGCATTGCCACGCGTCCGGGCATGTTCGAGCGCACGGTGGTGCTCAATTCCTTTTCCAAGGCCTTTGCCATGACCGGATGGCGCGTGGGCTACGCCCTCGGCCCCTCCTGGATCATGAAGGAAATGATTAAAGTGCTGAGCTACTCCGTGGCGAGCACCGGCACGCCGAATCAGCGCGCCGCCCTGGCCGCGCTCAAGGGCCCGCGCGCGCCCTTCGACGCCTTCCGCGACGCCTATCGCCGCCGCACGCATCTGGCCGCCGAACGCCTCAACGCCATGCCCGGCGTGCGCTGCCTCGAACCTGCCGGAACTTTTTATCTGTTCCCGCACATCGAGGCCGCGGAACAGGATTCCCTGGCCTTTGCCCTCGATCTGCTCGACAAGGAACAGGTCATCGTGGTGCCGGGCTTCCCCTTCGGGCCGGAAAAAACCGTGAAGGGCTGCGTGCGCCTCGCCTGCACCGTGGACGAGAACAGGCTCTCCGAAGCCATGGACCGCATCGAACGTTATCTGAAGACGCGCTAGCACAAGAGGAGAAAAGCTATGAGTCTGCCTTCCGGCATTGCCGGCGAGCTGAAAAATATTCTCGGAGCCGAGGGCTTTCTGGAAAGCGAAGAGGATCTGCGTTCCTTCGCCTACGACCTTTTCGCCAATCACAAGCCCGACGCCGTGGCCCTGCCTGCCACGGTGGAAGAAGTTTCGGCCGTCATGCGGCTGTGCAATCAGCATCACGTTCCGGTGTATCCGCGCGGTTCCGGCACCAGTCTGGCCGGCTCTCCGGTGCCGGTCATGGGCGGGCTCGTGCTGTGCAGCTCGCGCATGAACAAGGTGCTTGAGGTGTCCGTCACCGATCGCCTCGCCCGCGTGCAGGCCGGCTGCGTCACCGCCGAGCTGCAGAAGGCCGCCGCAGAAAAGGGCCTCATGTATCCGCCGAACCCCACCTCCTGCCTCTATTCCACCATCGGCGGCAACGTGTCCACCAACGCGGGCGGCGCAAGCGGAGCCAAGTACGGCGTCACCCGCGACTACCTGCTCGGCCTCACCGTGGTGCTGCCCGGCGGCGAAATCGTGCGCATGGGCAACCGCTGTCAGAAGGACGTCACGGGCTTCGATCTGCCCCGCCTCATCTGCGGATCCGAAGGCCTGCTCGGCTTCATCGCCGAAGTCACGGTGAAGCTCATTCCGCTGCCCGAAAGCATCCGCACGGCGCTCGCCTACTTCGACGACGCCGCCGAAGCCGGTTCCGTGGTCACGGACATCGTGGGTCACCGCATTCTGCCCTGCACGCTCGAACTCATGGACGGCGTGTTCCTGAAAACCGTGGCCGAAGTGTACGGCGTGCCCTGCCCCGAAGGCGCGGGCGCGGCTCTGCTCATCGAGGTGGACGGCCCCGACATGGTGCTCGAAGGCCAGATGAAGACCATCGAAAAGATCTGCGGCGAACATCACGCCATCGGCATGGAATTCGCGGCCACGGAAGAAGAACGCGACACTCTCTGGAAGGCGCGTCGCGGCGGCACGGCGGCGCTGGTGCGTCAGGCCGACCGTCTGGTCACGCTGGACTACGCCGTGCCCGTGTCGCTGCTGCCCAAGGCGCTCAAGCTCATGGAAAAGCTCGCGAACGAACATCACTGCAACGTGGTGACCATCGCGCACGCGGCCGACGGCAATCTGCATCCCATGGTGCTCTACAGCCCGGGCGTGCCTGCGGAAGACGCCGCCTATCGCGCCTTCTGCGACGCCTCCACCCGCGCCATTCTGGAACTCGGCGGCACCGTGAGCGGCGAACACGGCATCGGTCTGGAAAAGAAGCAGTACATGCCCATGCAGCTCGGCGACGAACAAATGCGCATCATGCGGGGCATCTGCCGCCTGTTCGATCCCTACGGCATCATGAATCCCGGCAAGCTGGAGCGATAGTCATGAACGGCCCCACCTGTGAATACTGCGGCCGCTGCCTGAGCGTGTGCCCCAGTTACAAGCATTATCTCGTGGAAACCTTCGGCCCGCGGGCGCGCATCGATCTGGCCCGCGCCGTGGCTTCCGGCGAACTTACCCCCGGCGAACGCTACCACGAATCCATCAAGAGCTGCATGCAGTGCCTCTCCTGCACGGAAATCTGCGGCAAGGGCGTGGACGGCGCGCAGATCATTCTCGACGCCCGCCTCGCCGAAGGCGACGGCAAGCTCACCATGAAGCGCCGCCTGGAAAAGCTCGTCACCTGCGCCCTTCTGCCCCGGCGCGAGCTCACGCGCAAGGTGGTGCGCGCCTGTTCGTTCTTCCAGTGGCTGTTCCCGCTGGATCGGCGCGGCAGCATACGTCACCTGCCCGACGCCCTGTGCGGCGCGGCGGGCAAGCGCAGCATGCCGAACCTCGCTTCCAAATCGCTGTACGACCTTCTGCCCGAACGCATCATGCCGCCGGACGACGTCACGCAGATCGGCGAAGTGGCGCTGTTCACGGGCTGCTTCGGCGGCCTCGTGAACGTGGAAGCCTCGCTGCGCCTCGTAAACGCCCTCACCGCGCGCGGCTACACCGTGTTTCTGCCCCGCGCCCAGTCGTGCTGCGGCGCGCCCGCCCAGCTCAGCGGCTTCGGCGAAGCCTTTGAAAAGGCGCAGGCCCATAACGCGGAAGTGTTCGCCGCCTGCGGCTCCATGCCGGTGCTCACCCTGTGCGCCACCTGTCACCGCACCCTCTCGCGCGAATACACCCTGGCCGGAAAGGATCTCGCCGGCCGCATCGTGGACGCCGCCGTGTTCCTGCGCCGCCACGACGCCCGCTTCGGCTTCGATTCCCCCCTGCCGCCGCTGCCCGCCGCAGCCCTCCTGCGCCAGAAGGAACGCCCCGTGAGCGCCGGCGATCCGCTCGTGGTCGCCGTTCACGATCCCTGCCACTTCCGCCTCGACAATCAGGTGAAACACGCCATCCGTGAGGAACTCGCGTCCAAGCCCTGGATAAAGCTCGTGGAACTCCCCGACCCCGGCGCCTGCTGCGGCGGCGGAGGCATCTCCAGCCTCAAAAACCCCGACATCGCCGACGAACTCGGCGAGGCCAGAGCTAAAGCCGTCATCGAAAGCGGCGCCGACGTCGTCACCGCCCAGTGCCCCGGATGCGTCCTCCAGCTCAATAACCACCTGAAACGCCTCAAAGCCACCGCCAGAGCCTGCCATACCCTCGAACTCATCGGGAAGTAGAGGAAGGGGACAGGCAAGAGCAACGGGGCTCCGCCCCGGATTGATTGGAAGGGAGACAGACCGGAGATGCGGGGCGCTGCCCCGTACCCCGCCGGGGGAAATAATTCCCCGACAAAGTCGGGACAAGCCCCCCGGTCCCCCCTGATTCCGCCTCCGGCTTCGCCGTTCGGCGGGCCGATTGGCTGGGCTGGCGTGGTTTCGGCTGCCATCTCAGTGCGGACGTGCGCTGTCGCGCCCGCCCGCCGTGCCGACGGTTGACCGGCTTCGCCGACCAACCGTAAAAAAAGACAAGGAGTCGGGATTTTCTCCCGGCTCCTTTGTGGTTTAAACTTTCTTGAGTTCCTTGAACTGGCAAGACTCTCTCAGCCTCATTCACGACTGCCCAACAAAAACGAACGCGCCGTTGCTCTTGCCGACAGTTCCGACGGACATTCCGCCATCTTCGGCAACGCGCTTTGCCTGCACACTCCCGCCCCGCCGAATGGCGCAGCCTTCGGCGGCAACAGGGGGGCGCGGGGGGAATTATTTCTGACCTAGCAGTGTCCCAAAGAACACGCATGCCCGTTTGCGCAAGACACACTGTACGGCCTGCATAACTTGCACGACGGCGGCTGCGTTTAACGCCGGAAGTAAATTCCGGCTACTTGCCTGCCGTCGACCGGGCTCCTGACGTCGCCCGGGGCCCCAGAGCGTTGAAAGGCGGCCTTCCGGCGGCACTCCCCCCCCTTCGCCCACAGCTTCGGGCATAATCTTCCCGTTCACCCTGTCCTGCCGAACCGGCGAAGCCGGGAGGCAGAAACAGGGGGGCGCGGGGGGAATTATTTCCCCCGCATGCCTTTCCTGTCTTTCCTGCCTTTTCTGCCTTTTTGCCTTTCCTCTCTTCACTTCTACTGTCGTTCGAGGACGAGCATGGTGAGCGGGGGGAGGTAGAGGGTAATGTCCTGCAGGTCGATGCCGGTAGAGGCGTCGCTGAAGTGTTCGGTAGGGGGCTTATGGGGGACGAGGTTGCCGCAGCCGCCGAAGCGGGGTTCGTCGGAAGACATGAGTTCGACGTACTTGCCGGGTTCCACGCGGAAGCGGAAGTCCGGTTCGGGGCGGGTTTCGTGGAAGTTGAAGGCGAAGAGCAGTTTGCCGCGCGAGAAGGCGAGCAGGCGCTTGTCTTCATGGATGAAGCGAAATTCCGGGCCCTTTGCGAAGTCACGGCGGTGCTTGTCCACGATTTCCTTCATCTGCGCCTTGTCCCAGCGGGCGAGGGCCGCGTAGAACGACACCTGATCTTCGGCGAGCTGCCACTGTCGGTGGGCGTGTTCCTGATCGTCGAGCCATTCGGGGTGGCCGAATTCCGCGCCCATGAAGTTCAGGTAGCCCGCGTCGGCGGACATGAGAGTGATGCCGCGCATGAGCCGATAAAGCGCCACGCCGCGGGTTTCGTTCCAGGTGGCGTTGAAGGGGCTCATGCGGGTGTACATGGCGTCGCCGACAAGCCGCCAGATCATGGCGTCGTCGCCGTTGATGCACTGATCGTGACATTCCACATAGCTGATCGTTCGGTCGTAGGGGCGATGGTTGGTCATTTCATACCACAGCCTGCCCATCGCCGAAGGCGTTTTCACGTACTTGCCCCAGAAGTCCGGCAGGCCCATGGCAAAACGGTAGTCGAAGCCGAGTCCGCCCTGCTCCGGCGAACAGGTGAGTCCGGGCATGCCGCTGAACTCTTCCGCAATGGTCACGGCGGAAGGATTCAGCTTGTGAACAAGCTCGTTGGCAAGGCACAGATACAGCTCGCCCGCCGCATTCGTGCGACGCTTGCCGTCCGGCCCGTAAAAGCAGCGCCCCACATGCTCAAAACTGTCGCCGATGCCGTGATCGGTGTAGAGCATGTTGCCTACCGCGTCGAACCTGAACCCGTCCACATGAAACTCTTCCATCCAGTAACGGCAGTTCGACAGCAGAAAGCGCCGCGTCATGTCCTTGCTGAAGTCAAACGACGGCGTGCCCCACTGATTGGAGCGCTCGTCGAAGAAATACGAACTGGTGTCGTAGCGCGCAATGCCCTGCTCCGTGTTGGCGCAGGCGTGCGCGTGCGTGATGTCCAGAATGACCGAAAGCCCCAGATGATGCGCCTCGTCCACCAGACGACAGAACCCGTCCGGCGTGCCGTAGCGCGACGACGGCGCAAAATAACTGCTTACCTGATACCCGAAGGACTTGTACAGCGGATGCTCGGGAACCCCCATGAGCTGCACCGCCGTGTAGCCGTCGGACTTGATGCGCGGCAGCATGTCGCGGATAAAATCGTCGTAACTGCCCACCGAGCCCGGCGTGTGCTTGCGCGCATCCTGCGACATGCCGATGTGCGCTTCGTAAATGCGCGGAAACTTCGGACGCACCGGCCTGTCGTACCGGAACAGATACGGCGTCTGCGGATCCCATACCCGCGCGCACCACATGTCGGGATTGTCCTTCTGCTGCTCCACCCAGCAGGCGAACGCCGGAACCCTGCGCACTATCCCGCTCTCGCCCGTGCCCTCCACGTGCAACTCGTAGTAGTCGCCGTGAAAAAGCGCGTCCTTCGGCAGATACATGCGCCATAAACCGCCGCCAACGTTCACCAGCTCGTATTCCGGACGCCGCTCAAAATTCGTGCGGCTCGTCGCCAGCCATACCCGCGTCGCCTGCGGCATGTACTCCGCTACACGCCAGCAGTCCCGCCCCTCGGGATCCAAACCGCGATGCAGCCCCAGCCGCTTGTGTAAATCCGCATACAGCTTCAGCGACCCATGCCCCCGTCGAAGACGGGCCATCTCTTCCTGAAAACGCTGCGTCCTCTCCTTCAAAAAGGAGCGATATCCCGAAAGCTCATTGTCAGTCAAAGGATTCAAAGGCGACATTCCTTACCCCCAAAAGCTCCATTATACCGTTCCACTCCCCTCCACCATAACGGATTCCCCGCTTAAAAGAAAGGGAGAAGGGAAGGAGGGAGGGTGGGAGAGAAGAGAGATGCGGGGGAAAGGGGACACCCTTTTGAAAAAGGGTTGTCCCCTTTCCCCCGCACCCCCTTTCCCCTTCCTAAAACTTTTAATTTTGGGGGATGAACAAGGGGGAAATGGCAACATATCGCCACATGTGCAGAACCACGCAATTTCCCGCCCTTGTTTTTCTCCCCCAACATCTGGAAATCCCTTCCTTTGCCTCGACGATTCGACGCAGGCGGGGACGGCGTTGCCATTCCAGAAAGTTCCGACCGAATCTTCCCCGGACTTGAGTCTCTCCCTCAAGATCTGGAAATCTCTTCCTTTGACACGACTGTCCGGCGCAGGCCGGACAGGAGTCGGCCACAGCAGGTGGGTCCGTAAGGACACACCTGCACTGAGTCCGCAGACCGAACAGAGCCTTCCAAGCTCCCCGGCGTCCGCAGTCCCCTGCTGCACTCCTGACGTCGCCCGGGGCCCCAGAGCGTTGAAAGACGAACTTCCGGCGGCACTCCCCCCTTCGCCCACAGCTTCGGGCATAATCTTCCCGTTCACCCTGTCCTGCCGAACCGGCGAAGCCGGGAGGCAGAAACAGGGGGGCGCGGGGGGAATTATTTCCCCCGCATGCCTTTCCTGCCTTTTCTGCCTTTACTTCTCTTCGGCTTTGGCAGCGGCGGCCTCTTCGGCGACGTAGTGGACGGCGAGGCGGGCGGCGAGGGCGAGCTGGTCGTCGCGGGGCATGGATTCGTCGTCGAGTTTGGCGGCGAGCACGTCGTTCAGGATACGGCCTATCATGGGTCCGGGCTGGATGCCCATGCGTTTGAGGTCGTCGCCGTTGATATCGGGCTTCATCTGTCGGCCCATGTAGATGTAGCGGGTCAGTTTTTCGTGCTGCTCGGGGTTGTTTTCCTGGGCGAGGAGGTAGAGCAGCGTTTCGAGGGGGGCGCGGCCGAGCATGCGGTGCAGGTCGCTGATGGGGCCCTTTTTCTTTTCCCACTGGGTCATGCCGGAACGGGCGGCCATGATGGCCGAGCGCACCTGCATGGTTTCTCTTTTTCTTCTGTCGGAGAACTGGAGTCTGGCGAGCAGGGATTCCACTTCCGGTGCCGGGGCGCGGCGGCAGAGCGCAATGACCATGAGCATAAGCAGATCAGGTTCTTCGGGCAGGTACATGCGCATGTACCATTCGAGCACGCGGCGCACGCGGTCGGCCATGTCGCGTTTTTCGTCGTTCATGGCGAGCAGCGGATGCACTTCGGCAAGCAGGCCGAGTTCGTCCATGCGGCGGAAGCCGAGATAGGGATTGCGTTCCTCCATCATGAGTTCGAGCTCGTGGCAGATGCGCGAGCCCGACAAGTGATGAATGAGATGCAGATCGTCTATGGCGTTGCGCATGAAGCGTTCGCACTGGGCGCCCATGCGGAATCCGTAGCGCTGCTCGAAACGCACGGCCCGGAACATGCGTGTGGGGTCTTCCACGAAGCTCAGGGCGTGCAGGGTGCGGATGCGCTTGTTGCGGATGTCCTCCTGCCCGTCGAAGAAGTCCACGAGCTGGCCGAACACCTGCGGATTGAGACGCACCGCCATGGCGTTGATGGAAAAGTCGCGGCGATAGAGGTCCATCTTGATGGAACCGCGTTCCACCTGCGGCAGGGCTCCGGGTTCGGAATAGAACTCGAGGCGCGCGGTGGCGATGTCCACCTTGATTTCCGTGGTGTCGGCAAGGTGCGTGCGGCGATGCCTCTCCACGTCGGCGCAGAGGCTTTCGGCGGGGAACACGAGCATGGCGGTCATGAATTCGCGGTGCTCGCGCACGCGACCCTTGAGCCGGATGGCCAGATTGTGCGCAAAGGCCATGGCGTCGCCCTCGATAACGAGGTCGATGTCGATATCCGGCCACTTGAGGCCTTTGCCGTCCATGACGAGATCGCGCACGAAGCCGCCCACCACGTACACCGACGCGCCGACGTCGTGTCCGATTTCGCCAGCCATGCGCAGAAAGTCGAGACAGGGAGCCGAAAGGCGCTTGCGCATCACGGAAACGAGATTGCGTTCCTTGCGGGCCTTGCGGCTCACCGGCGGAATGTGCGCGCCGTTTTCGCCCATGAACAGGCGGATGATGTCGGTTCGGGTGACCACGCCCACCACGGAGCGCGTGAGAAGTTCTTCTTCGCGTTCTTCGTCGTCGAGGCCCTGCGGATCGGGGCCGTCCACCACGGGGATGAGCCGCTGCTGACCGCCCACCATGATGTCCACGAGTTCCTGAATGCCGGCGCTCTGCGGCACCACGTTGAAGGAACGCTGCATGTACATGCCCACCGCGATGTTCGCGAGCCCGTGACCGCAGGCCTTGGCGGCGGTTTCCTGCGAGAGAATGCCTATGCAGCGCTGGGTGCCGTCGGCGAAAATGGGCACGGCCTTGAGTCCGTAGCGTATCATGAGCGACTGCGCCTCGCCGATGGTGAGTCTCTCCGACGCGCCGAGGGCGGGGCTCGTCATGAGCTTGCCTGCGTTTTCGTCGGCGTTCACGATGAGCGAAGCCTGCATTTTGAGAAAGTCGCGCACCTGGGGCAGGGTCATGTCCTTCACGGAGGCGGAAGCGGCATAGTAGTGTCCGCCGCCGCCGAGCCTGCGGCAGATTTCGCCCACGTCCACGAGGGGGGTGCGGCTGCGGCCCACGACCTGCACCTTGTCTTCCATGGACGCAATGGCAAAAAGCACCGAGCAGTCTTCGATTTCCATGATGCGGGGCGCGAGGGTGGCGAAGTCGTCGAGAAAGGTTTCGCTCTGCATGGACGATATGGCCATGACCACCCCGCCGCCGATGTCGCGCGCCTGGGTGTTTTCGAGCATGACCGAGAGGGCCTTGAGCTGTTCGCGGCCCATCACGCGCGTGATGAGACGGCTCACCACCGCGAGATCCGCACCCCGCGAAAGCAGCCATGCGGCGGCCTCGAAGTCGCGCGGGGTGGTGGAGCTGTACACGAAGGAACCCGTGTCGCCGTAAATGCCGCCCGCAAGGGAGGTGGCGATTTCGCAGGTCAGATCGATGTTGCGTCGGCGGATTTCCTCCACCAGAAACGTGCTCACCGCGCCGACGGCGTCATCCATCATGAGGGCGGCGGGGAGGCGATCGTCGCCCTCGTCGTCGCTCAGGGGATGATGGTCCCACACGTGGATTTCCAGATCCTTGCGTTCGAGGAGCTTTTTCACCTGGGGCAGACGGCTGGCGAGATGGGTATCCACCACGACGAGGCGCTTCACCTGCGTGATGTCGAGTTCGCGCTGACTCACGCACGGATACAGCGGTTCGACCACTTCGTCGTAAAATTCCTGCACCTGCCTTTCCTGACTGCCGGGGAAAAGGAGCACGGCGTCGGGATAGAGCGCGAGCGCGCCCACCAGCGCGGCAAGGGCGTCGTTGTCGGCGTTGGCGTGGCAGGTGACGACGGTATCAACGTTCATGGGAATCATCCTTTGAGTTTTCCTCGCTGGGGAGGGATGCGTCGCGTGGTGCGGAAGATGCGGCAGGGGTCGGAGCGGAATCCGACGCCGCGGCGATGAAGGAAGACGCGGCAGAAGAATCTGCGTCCGCGGAAGAGGCCGCGTCGGAAACAGAGCCCGCGCCTGCGGAAGCGCCCTCCCCGCCTTCGCCGGAATCCGCGCCTTCGGCATGATACGCGTTGCGCGGATGACAGCGGCGGTACACGTCTTCCAGAAGATCGGACCGCACATGCGTATAAAGCTCCGTGGCCGCCAGATCGCTGTGGCCGAGCAGCATCTGCACGGTGCGCAGATCGGCCCCGCCTTCCAGAAGATGCGTGGCAAACGTGTGCCGCATGGTGTGCGGCGAAATGTCGCGCCCGATGCGGGCTTCCAGGGCGTAGCGGCGGATCAGCTTCCATACCGCCTGCCGCGTGAGCCCCATGCCCGACCGATTCAGAAACACCACGCTTTCCTGCGGCATGAACTCCGGGCGCACCGAACGCAGATAGTCGTCCATCACCGCCACGGCCCGCGCGTGCATCGGCACCAGGCGTTCCTTGCGCCCCTTGCCGAATACGCGCACCACGCCGCTTTGCAGATCAATGTCCAGAGGCCGCAGATGCACGAGTTCCGACACCCGCAGCCCCGACGCGTACATGAGTTCAAGCATGGCGTGATCGCGCCGCCCGAGCTTGGTGCGCGTGTCCGGCGCGTCGATGAGCGCCAGCACTTCCTGACGCGTCAGCACGTTGGGCAAAACCCGCGGCAGCTTGGGCCCGTCCAGAAGCTCGGCGGGATTGCCTTCCATGAGCCCCAGATCCACGCACCAGCCCAGAAATCCGCGCAGACACGAAAGCCGCCGCGCCAGCGTTCGCTTGCCGTCGCCCCGACGCCGCAGCCATACCACAAAAAGCAGCAGCTGCTCGTCGTCCAAACGCGAAAGCGCCTGCTTCGCCGTGCAGTCACCGAGCCCGCTCTCCTCCAGAAACGACGACAGCGAGGCAATGTCCTGCCGATACGAGTCCACCGTCATCGGCGAAAGCCCCCGCACCGCAAGAAGCTCGTCCAGCCAGCGCTCCCCCAGCGCCCGCAGACTGTCCGACGGAGCCCGCCGCGCCGCTGAAAGCGCCGTGGGCTTCTTCTCCTTCTCCTGCGAAACGCCCTCCGGCGCGTCAATCACCGCCTGCGCCTCCAGCAGCGCAGAACCCTCCACCGCCGAATCAGCGCGTACCTTGCGCGGCCGCCCCCTGCCGCGCTTCACCGCCGCAGGCCACGGCTCCAGTCCCGCCTTCTCTGCCGACATCTCTCCCTCCTGAAATTCAACCAGAGATTAACTGCCCCGCCCCGCAGCGTCAATTCCCCCGGGAGAGGATAGAGGAAGGGTGACAGACCGGAGCATCGGGGCTCCGCCCCGAACCCCGCCGGGGGAAATAATTCCCCCCGCGCCCCCCTGTTTCTGCCTCCCGGCTTCGCCGGTTCGGCAGGACAGGGTGAACGGGATGATTGTGCCCGAAGCTGTGGGCGAAGGGGGGGAGTGCCTGCCGGAGGGCCGTCTTTCAACGCTCTGAGGCCCCGGGTGACCTCAGAAGCCCGGCCGACGGGCATAATCAGGCCGGATTCACTCCCGCGTTAAACGCAATGCCCGTCGTGCAAGTCGAGCAGGCCGTACAGTGTGTCCTGGCAAACGGGACTGTGGGCTCCCCGAACCATTGCAAGATCAGAAATAATTCACCCGACAAGTCGGGACAAGCCCCCGCCTCCCCTGTTTCGCCTCCGGCACAACGCCCCGTTTCCTCCCCTCCAAAAAACTTCCTTATCTTTTATTGTTTTTTTGTGAAATTTGTATCAAATTTTCCTCAACAAATGATAAAAACGACGCTCTTCCCTCGCCCGCTTGCCCCTCTTCCGCAACCCGGTAAACGGATGGCACGCCAGACTTTTCCAAACATTCCGCCCCGCAGCAACGCCCCCTCTCCGGCGCTCATCTTGTGATGAAAAAACCTTCCCCCTCAATTTGTTACCTTTCTCCCCTTGCCTTTGCCCTTCCATAACGGTATTGTGATGGCGCACAAATTTGTTCCCCGCCTTATGGCGAGACTCTGTATTTTCCGGGTGTGTGATTTGCCGAAGACGAAAAAATATCTGCCGATTCTGGGAAAGCTCCTCGTTCTTTTCATCTGTGCGCTGGCCTGCTGGCTTCTCTACGACAAGCTCAAGCGCTACAGCATGGAAGAAATCATAGACAGCATTCTCCACATACGACATCGGCAACTTATTCTTGCCGTTGTGCTCGTCGTCATCAACTACGCCATCCTCGTGGGCTACGACTGGCTCGCCGTCCGGGCCATTCATCGGCGTCTGCCCTTCCCCCGGGTCTGTCTCGTGTCCTTTGCCGGTTCCGCCGTCAGCTACAACCTCGGCGCGCTGCTCGGCGGCACCACCGTGCGTTATCGCCTCTACAGCGCCTGGGGCTTCCATCCCATCGACATCGTGCGCCTTGTGCTCATGCTCGCCGTCACCTTCTGGATCGGCGCACTCGGTCTCGCAGGCGGCGTGCTTCTCTTCGCCAACGTTCACATTCCCCCGGAACTCGGCATCGAACCCGGGCACATCCGCCCCCTCGGCGCGGGTCTGCTCGCCCTGTGCATTCTTTATCTGCTCGTCTGCTGGTGGGCCAGAGGCCGCGCCGTGCGCATCTTCAAAAAAGAATTCGCCCTGCCTACCCTGCCCATCGCCCTCGCTCAGACCGCCGTCGCCTGCGCCGACCTGCTCGTCGCCGCCGCCTGTCTCTACGTGCTCCTGCCCGAGCACAGCACCCTCACCTTTGCCGACTTCCTTCCCAACTACCTCCTCGCACAGGTGGCCGTGGTGCTCACTCACGTTCCCGGCGGCGTGGGCGTGCTCGAACTCATTCTCATGCACATCATCCACGGCGTGAATCCCAAACGCCTCTTCGGCGCCATCCTCGTTTTCCGCGTGCTCTACTACCTCGTGCCCCTGCTCATCTCCCTCGTCATGCTCTTCTTCTACGAACTCCGCCTGCGCAGACGCACTCCCGAAGAAATAGCCGCCGACGAAAAGGCCACCGAAGAACTCCCCGAAAACAAATAATCTCCCATTCCCGCCTTTCCAAAGTCCCCGCCTGCCCTGACGCATCCGGGGACTTTTTGCACCCCGGAAAACGTTCCCCCCGAACACTTCCACCGCCCCGAAAACTCTTGCCGTCCCGGGAAATGCCGTTGGGGCAGGCCTCTCTCCCGCAGGGGCCTGCACAGTCCCGAACTCGTGCCGCGGCCTCTTCCTCCGCCCCCTTTCAGAATCATGCCGCGCCGCCGAACCTGTCGTTCGCTCTTCCGGCGGACGCCCGCCCGTTAGCGATTGCCTTCCGCCACGCCCGCCGCAATCTTTGGCCGCTCCCCTGTCCTCATCCGTCCCCCCCCTCCGCACCCGCCCCCGTCGCCCGTCCACGATTCTCTTCTCCTTCCACTCCCTTCTCCTGCTTCTGTTGCTCTCCCTCTCCGGCCCTCGTCCCGACTCCCATTGTTCACGCCCCGACGCATGATAATCATGGCGTCGCTTCCCCGCCGCGCTATAAATAAGGCATGTCCCCGGCAAGGCGGACGCCGCACTCCGACGGACAACGCCGCCTTGCCGGGTTCCGCCGCAGAACGTTCCGCGCGCCGGAGCGGCGCCGGGCCAGCGCCCGACTGCCGGAACATTGCGTTCCAGACAAGCCACCTTCAAACAGGAGAAATCACATGTTCAAGAAATTCGGAATGTTGCTCATGGCCGCCTGCCTGCTGCTGCCCGTTCAGGCCAAAGCCGCCGATCTTGTCGGCGTGTACATTGCGCCGAAATTCGTGCTGAACGTTCAGCATTCCAAGGGCGAACTTTCGTATCACGGCCAGGGCCTCGGCTCCGATTCCAAAACCGGAGCCCGCGCCGGCGGCGCTCTTGCCGTGGGTTACGATTTCAATCCCGTGTTCAGCGTGCCCGTGCGCGCCGAACTCGAATACGGCGCTTACGGACGCATTTCCAAAACCGAAGGCGACGGCGATCATTCTTTCCACGCCAAGGTCGGCCTCCAGACGCTGCTTGCGAACGCCTATTGGGACATCACCACCTGGAACGGCTTCACGCCCTACATCGGCGCAGGTCTCGGCATGGCCTTCCTCAAGACCGAAGGACATGTGAATCACACCCGTCTTGCCGCCGATCTGCTGGGTTCCAACAGCGACACCGACACCGTGTTTGCCGGACAGGTGGGGCTCGGCTGCTCCTACGCCTTCACCGACAACCTTTCCGCCGACATCGGTTACCGCTTCCTCATGATGGACAACGGCAACGTCACCGGCATTGTGGACGGCATGAATTTGAAGTCCAAGGACAACTATGTCCATCAGTTCATGATGGGTCTGCGCGTGACATTTTAAGGGGGCTGGAGTAACGCAAAGGCCCGTTTGTACAAGACACACTGTACGAACGCAGAACTTGCACGACGGGGCGGCGCTGACGGCGGAAGTGAATTCCGCCTGCTTCGCCCCGTCGCCCGGGGCCCCACAGCGTTGAAAGAACACTTTCCGGTTTACCTTTACGACTCTTGATGTTTTCCCCAAAACATCTGGAAATCCCATCCGTTGACACGACTGTCCGGCACAGGCCGGACAGGAGTCGGCCACCGCAGGTGGGCGCGGCAGCGCACACCTGCACTGCGTCCGCAGACCGAACCGCGCCTGCCAAGCACTCCGGCATCCGCAGTCCCCGCCTTTCCAAACTCCCGCCCAGATTCGGCAACACGCCTTACGCCCACACTCCCGCCCTGCTGAAGCAGCTTTAGCTGCGAAGCAGAAACAGGGGGGTGCGGGGGGAATTATTTCCCCCGCCTGCCTTTTCTGCCTTTTTGCCTTTCCTGCGTTTCATTCCTCCTGAGGGCCCGCTGCGGGCGTCCTGTCGGGCGTCGGCGGCGGGTCTGTTCATGCCTGCGTTTGTGACAAAAAATACGTTATTTCTGCATGGACAGTCGGGCGCATGCGTTCTAGAATCGCGGGCATGCGCATGATAAAGTCCATTTTTATACCCGCCGTTGTGCTTATTGTCTGGCAGATTGTGTCCGGCGCGGTATCGCCGTATCTGCTGCCCGGGCCGGGGCGCGTGCTGGAAACCGGGCTTATCATGGCAAAAAGCGGCGTACTTACGGAGCACGTTCTGTCGTCGTTCTACCGCATTGCGGCGGGCTTCTGTCTGAGCGTGGCGCTGGCCTTCGGCACGGCCGCGCTGCTGTATCGCTGGCGGCTGCTCGACGAGCTTTTTCAGGGCACGCTCTCCTTCATGCGCATGACGCCTCCGCTCGCCCTCACGCCCCTGCTCATTCTCTGGCTCGGCATCGGCGACGCCACGCAGATTGCCGTCATCGTGCTGGCCTCGTTCTTTCCGATCTATCTCAACACCCGCGACGGCCTGAGCCGACTCGACGCGTCGTTCCGCGAGCTCGCCGCAAGCCTCCATCTTTCCCGCACCCGCACCGTGCTCTTCTTTCTGCTGCCTGCGGCCACGCCTTCCATCATTACGGGCCTGCGCCTGAGCTTCGGCTACAGCTGGCGCGCCCTCATCGCCGCCGAACTCATCGCCGCCAGCAGCGGCCTCGGCTACATGATCATGGACGCCGAACAGATGCAGCGTGCCGACGAAGTCATTGTGGGCATTCTCATCATCGGCTTTCTGGGCTGGGCCCTCGACGCCGCCTTCTCCTCCCTTTCCTCCGCGCTGCTCAAGCGCCGCTTTCCCGAGCTCGCCGCATGACTGATTCCGCAACTTCATCCGCAAACGTCGAGCTGCTGCGCGGCATCCGCAAATCGTTCGGATCGCGCGAAGTGCTGCGCGGAACCGACATGTTCCTTGCTCCGCAGGGCGTCACCTGCCTTTTAGGCGCGTCCGGATGCGGCAAGTCCACGCTGCTGCGCATCGCCGCAGGACTCGAATCCCCGGATGCCGGACTCGTGCTCCCCCGCCCCGAAGAATGCGCCGTGGTCTTTCAGGATCCGCGCCTGCTGCCCTGGCTCACCGCAGGCGAAAACCTCCGCCTCGCCCTGCCCCGCGTCTGCCGCGACGCCAATATCCGCATGGCGGAGGCCCTCGACATGGTGGAACTTTCCCCGGACGTGCTTTCCGCCATGCCCCGCGAGCTTTCCGGCGGCATGGCCCAGCGCGTGGGCGTGGCCCGCGCCCTGCTCCGCTCGCCGCGCATCCTGCTCATGGACGAACCCTTCGCCTCGCTCGACGCCATCACCCGGGAAAAACTTCAGGACATGCTCAAGAAACTCATGTCCCGCTCGCTCTGCCTGCTCGTCACCCACGACATGGAAGAAGCCCTGCGCCTCGGCAGCCGCCTCTGCGTCATGGATCGCGGCGTCATCGTGGAAAGCTTCGACATTTCCGAAAACACCGGCCCCGAACGGCGAAACTTCATTCGCCGCAACATTCTTACGCATCTGAATACTAAGGAGTTGTAATTATTATGAAGATGCTCAAAACACTCGCCCTTGCCCTGGCCCTTTCCCTCGCCGCCTCCCCGGCCTTCGCCGAAAAAGGCGCTCTCAACATCAGCTATGTGAAGTCGCCCTTCAATCTGCAGATGATCGTCATGAAGGAGCACAAGCTCCTTGAGAAAAAACTCGAACCCAAGGGCATCAAGGTGCAGTGGCATGAAATAGATTCCGGCGCCCAGCAGGCCACCGCCATGGCGTCCGGCGCTCTCGACGTCGGCGGCGTGCTCAACACCACCTCCGTGCAGATGGCCAACGCCGAAGGCAATCCGGTCATCATCATTGCCGGAGCCTCCCGCCCCACCGATGTGTTCGCCATCGTCGGTCAGGAAAACGGCCCCAAAACCTTCGCAGACCTGCGCGGTAAAACCGTCGCCGGGCCCAAGGGCACCGTGCTCCATCAGCTCCTCGTCGCCGGACTCGCCAAAGAAGGCATGACCATCCGCGACGTGAAATTCGTCCAGATGGGCATCCCCCAGAGCTTCTCAGCCCTCATGTCCGGCAAGGTCGATGCCGCCCTCATCGCCGCAGGCGCTCTCGTCAAGGCCAAACAGGCGGGCAAACCCGTCATCGCTACCGCTACCGGCCTCGTTACCCCCATCCTCGCCATGTGCGCCAGCAAAAAGTTCATCGATGAACAGCCCGAACTGCTCAAAGACGTCGTCGCCGTCCAGGATGAAGCCTACGACTGGATCATGGCCCACCACGACGAAGCCGTCGCCCTCGGCGCTAAAGAACAAAATATCTCCATCGCCGACGCCGAACAGCTCTACGCCTGGTCCCACTACAATAAACGACTCAATGAAAACGATATCAAAAGCCTCGATAACGATATGACCTTCCTTATCGAAAACGGCATGGCCCGCCAAAAAGTCGACTCCCGCAGCTTCATCCTGAAATCCGCTATGGAATAGGAGAGGAAGAAGAGAGGGCAAGATTTGCGGGGAAAGGGGAAAACCCTTTTGAAAAAGGGCTTTTCCC
Source organism: uncultured Mailhella sp. (assembly GCF_944324995.1). GTDB lineage: Bacteria > Desulfobacterota > Desulfovibrionia > Desulfovibrionales > Desulfovibrionaceae > Mailhella. The sequence goes on along the minus strand of NZ_CALUYL010000036.1, from coordinate 3,086 downwards.
CTTTCCCCGCACCCCTATCCCCTTTCCTAAAACTTTTATTTTTCAAGGGTAAGAAAGATGTTTCAGGGCCCTCGCTGAAAAAAGGCCGCGCTCTGAACTTTATCGTCTCTTCCCCAAAGACAAAAAAGACCGCCGCCCATCTTCGGGCCGCGGCCTTTTTTTACGTTCGCAACAAGCAATGTGAGAATCTCAGGGAGAATACGGCACTGCTCAATGCAGAAGCATGCGAGGAATCCCTCAAAAGAAATCTGGAAATCCTTTCCTTTGACACGACTGTCCGGCGAAGGCCGGACAGGAGTCGGCCACCGCAGGTGGGTCCAACATTCAAGCTCCAGGTTCCGCCACGCCCCGTTTGCGCAAGACACGCTGTACGAACCGCGCGGCCTGCACGACGGACATTGCGTTTAACGGCGGGAGTGAATCCCGCCTACTTATGCCCGTCGGCGCGACCGTCTGAAGACAGGTCGCGGGCCCCAGAGCGTTGAAAGAACGTTTTCCGTTTTACCTCTGCGGGCTGACCTCGTTGTTCCCCCAAAAGAAATCTGGAAATCCCTTCCTTTGACACGACTGTCCGGCGCAGGCCGGACAGGAGTCGGCCACCGCAGGTGGGTCCGTGAGGACACACCTGCACTGAGTCCGCAGCCCGAGCAGCGCCCGCCGAGCACACCATCCCTCGCAGCCGCTGCCTTTCCGAACACTCGCCTCGCCCATAGCTTCGGGCATAATCCCGTTCACCCTGTCCTGCCGAACCGGCGAAGCCGGGAGGCAGAAACAGGGGGGCGCGGGGGGAATTATTTCCCCCGCATGCCTTTCCTGCCTTTTTGTCTTTCCTGCCTTTTCTGCCTTTCCTGTCTTTACAGGATGAACTGCTGGAGGTCGACGTCGTTTCTGACGTCGGCGAGGTGTTCGCAGACGTAGTTTTTATCGATGACGATGTGTTGTCCGGCGCGTTCGGGGGCGTCGAAGGAGATATCGGCGAGGATTTTCTCAAGGATGGTATAGAGTCTGCGGGCGCCGATATTTTCGGTTCTGGCGTTGGTTTCTTCGGCGAAGGACGCGATTTCGCGCAGGCCGTCTTCGGAGAAGTGGAGGGTGACGTTTTCGGTGGAAAGCAGGGCGTTGTACTGCTTTTGCAGGGAGTTGTGCGGTTCGGTAAGGATGCGGTAGAATTCCTTGCTGCCGAGGGCCTGGAGTTCCACGCGCAAGGGGAAGCGGCCCTGGAGTTCGGGAATGAGGTCCGAGGGCTTGCTGAAGTGGAACGCGCCCGCCGCGATGAACAGAATATGATCGGTATGGATCATGCCGTGCTTGGTATTGACCACGCAGCCTTCCACCACGGGCAGAAGGTCGCGCTGCACGCCTTCGCGCGAGATGTCCGAGGAGCGCTGCTGGGCCGCCGAGCTGGCAATCTTGTCTATTTCGTCGATGAACACAATGCCGCTCTGCTCCACGCGTTCGCGGGCCACTTCCACAATGTGTTCCTCATCTATCATGGAATCGCGGGCCTGCTGCACGAGAATATCGTAGGCGGCGCGGGTCTTCATGCGCTTTTTCTGCGTCTTGGGCGGCATGAAACGGCTCATCATGTTTTTCATCTGGCTGCCGAGGGAGTTGTCCATGCCGGGCATGCCGAACATGTCCATCTGGGGAGCCTGTTCGGTGACTTCCACTTCCACCTCGTGATCGTCGAGGTGGCCGAGCTTCCAGAGATTGCGCAGCTTTTCGCGCGTCGCCTCGCGGCTCGCCTCCATGCTGCTGCCGGGCAGAAGAAGATCAAGCAGGCGCTCTTCGGCCTGAGCTTCGGCCTTGGCGGCCACGCGCTGACCTTCTTCGTCGCGCACGAGCTTGATGCCGATTTCCATGAGGTCGCGGATCATGGATTCCACGTCGCGGCCGACGTAGCCGACTTCCGTATATTTGGTGGCCTCCACCTTGATGAAGGGCGCGCCGGTGAGCTTGGCCAGTCGGCGGGCGATTTCGGTTTTGCCCACGCCGGTGGGGCCCATGAGTATGATGTTTTTGGGAGCTATTTCGTCGCGCAGCGCGGGATCGAGCTGCTGCCGACGCCAGCGATTGCGCACCGCCACGGCCACCATGCGTTTGGCCTGTTCCTGGCCGATGATATATTTGTCGAGCTCGGCAACTATCTGCCGGGGGGTCAGCGTGTTCATGCGAATACTCCTTTTTTTCAGAAAATAGGCCCGATTCTGAAAAAGGGAAGAGCCGCGCGCACGACTTCGGCCCGGAAATTTGCCGAGGCGGAACATTTTGCGCGTCGCAGGAGGAAAAAAAGGGAGCGGATCACGCCCCGGCGACCCGCGACGGCGCACAGTTACGACATCAGGAACGAGGCGCGCTGTTGTCGGGATGTTTTTTGATCCGGAGCGGTTCCAGCGAGGTGGCGCAGGAAGCGCAGCCGCCCTTTTTGGAGCAGGAACAGCCGCAACCGCAGCCGCCGCCGGAAACGGAACGGCGGAATCTGGCGAAGAGATAGACGCCCGCGAGGGCAAGGATGACAAGAACGACGAACGTCTGCATGATGATGCTCCTCTGCCGGGGTGGGACCGGCGTATGTCGTCGGGAAGCGCGAGCGCGTCCCGGAATGGTTGAAGCGCGTCTTCCGGGGTATTCGGGGAAGGCGTGAAATGAAGTTAGCAAAAATGAAAATCATTTTCAAGTAATTTTTCGAGGGAGTCGGACGCGCGTCTGCTTTGGGAGCAGGAAGTCGCGCTCATCCGCAGGCCCTGCCGAAAAAGGCGCAGTCGAGAGGAAACGCGACGCACTCCGCCCCCCCCCCGCAGAATTTTTTCCCCCCGCCCCTCCGCTGAATCTTCGCCGCACAGCCCGCGTTCCCCGAGGCGACGCCCCCGGAGTTTCCCCGATCTCTAAATCACGTTTCTTTCGGCCCGCCCGAGCGGGCGCGGAAGCGTCTGCGCGGTCACGCCGGACACTGCACAGAAGGCCCGCCCACACGGGAGCAAAACGCTCCTGCGGTGAACTTCGCCGCCTTCAATCACTTCGACCACTCGCGAAGCCCCCCACCCCGGCCCGCGCGCCCCCCCCATCGTGATGCCCCCGCCCCTTTT
>NZ_CALUYL010000035.1 GCF_944324995.1 uncultured Mailhella sp. | reverse complement strand
TCCTTGTGGATGTTGTTTTCCTTGCCGAAGAAGCTCAGCGACAGATGATGAATGAGCTGATCCACCCCGGCGTCGGCGAGGCGCAGAGCGGTGTTCTGCACGCCCGCGGTTACGGCCGCGCGGGAGACTTCGTTCACCATGGCGGTGGCAGTGGCGTCATTCGGCATGAACTGCACGTTGTCTATGGCGCGGCTCAGGAAGCGGATGCCCATGGAAGAGGATTCGGTGTCGTTCAGATTGTTGCTGACCATGGTGTTGAGAGCGGCCACGGGAATGATGCCGGGCAGCACCTTGGCGGCGTCCTTGGCTTCCGTTTCCACAACGATGGAGTCACCGTCCTGAGAAACTTCGGCTTCGATCAGGCGACCGGCCAGCAGGTTGGCGGAATCCCAGTAACCTTCGGCTTCCAGGCCGTCGGTGATGGTGTAGGCTTCACCGGCATGAGCATTGGCAATGTACAGCTTGGAGCTGTCCGCCACGGAAAGGGTTTCCCCGGTCGCGCCGTTGATGAGAGGCGATTCCGCGGCAACCTTGCCGTCCACAACCAGCACGGAGTTGGCACCGAAGGCCACGTCGGCATCAGGATCAACAAAGCCCTCGCCCACGCGCAGCTTGCCGCCGCCGAGGGTGATCTGATCGCCGAGAGCCAGCATGGCTTCACCTTTGGAGGCCGTTACGCCGCCCATGTCGGGCATGGCAACGGCAAGCGTGGCGCCGGTGTTCACGTTGAGGGCGGAAGAGGCTCCTTCCTGCGTGTAGCCGCTGTTCATGAGCGTCGTGCCGCTTGCTATGGTCATGGTTCCGGCGTTGTGAACGTCGTTGGCATCGCCTGCCGCGGTGTTGTTTGAGAATGTGTTCGTGCCGGAAAGGGTCATCGTACCGGCGTTATAGATGGCACCGCCCTTTTCTTCGGCAGTGTTGCCGGAGAAGGTGGCACCGTTGATGGTGAAGCTGGAGTCATCCTTGAAGTACGTGTCGTTGTAGATGGCGCCGCCGTTTGTGGCTGCTGTGTTGTTTGTGAATGTGGCATTGGCAACGGAAACCTTGCCGCCCCAGTTGGAAATGGCGCCGCCGGTCTTTCCGGCCTTGTTGGCGTCGAACGTTGCGCCGTCACCGATGGTCATGGCTGCGCCGTTGCCGCCGTTGAAGTTCATGATGGCGCCGCCATGGGAAGTTTCCGTTTCGTTGCCGATGAATTCAGCAGCGTTGCCGATGGTCACGGACGAGGCGGTGGAATCGGTATCCTGATAGATGGCACCGCCGCCGTAGCCCTTGGCGATGTTGTTGGTAAACTTTGCGTTGTTGCCGATTTCTGTGGTGGCTCGCTGGTTGTGGAGCGCACCGCCCTGACCGGCAACGGACACGTTGTTTTCAAAGATCACGTTATTGCCGATGACCATATTTCCGGCATCGACGTGAGAAATGGCGCCGCCGACAGAGCTGGCTTCGTTGTTACTGAATCGGGAACCGTCGGTGACAGTCAGGGAAGTGCCGGTACCACCGTAGTTCAGAATGGCGCCGCCCTGGCTTGCCTTGTTGCCGGTGAAGGTGGCACCGACGGTAAGGTTGCCCTGATTATAGATAGCGCCGCCCTGTCCGTTGGCGGTGTTGCCGGAGAAGGTGGCACCGTTGATGGTGAAGCTGGAGTCATCCTTGAAGTACGTGTCGTTGTAGATGGCACCGCCGTTTGTGGCTGCGGTGTTGTTTGTGAATGTGGCATTGGCAACGGAAACCTTGCCGCCCCAGTTGGAAATGGCGCCGCCGGTCTTTCCGGCCTTGTTGGCGTCGAACGTTGCGCCGTCACCGATGGTCATGGCTGCGCCGTTGCCGCCGTTGAAGTTCATGATGGCGCCGCCATGGGAAGTTTCCGTTTCGTTGCCGATGAATTCAGCAGCGTTGCCGATGGTCACGGACGAGGCGGTGGAATCGGTATCCTGATAGATGGCACCGCCGCCGTAGCCCTTGGCGATGTTGTTGGTAAACTTTGCGTTGTTGCCGATTTCTGTGGTGGCTCGCTGGTTGTGGAGCGCACCGCCCTGACCGGCAACGGACACGTTGTTTTCAAAGATCACGTTATTGCCGATGACCATATTTCCGGCATCGACGTGAGAAATGGCGCCGCCGACGGAGCTGGCTTCGTTGTTACTGAATCGGGAACCGTCGGTGACAGTCAGGGAGGTGCCGGTACCGCCGTAGTTCAGGATGGCGCCGCCCTGGCTTGCCTTGTTGCCGGTGAAGGTGGCGCCGACGGTAAGGTTGCCCTGATTATAGATAGCGCCGCCCTGTCCGTTGGCGGTGTTGCCGGTAAAGGTGGCACCGTCCATAGTTATTGATCCAGAGTTTGGACCGGCGGAAATAGCACCGCCGTTTTCTGCGGCAGTGTTGTTGATGAATGTTGTATTATTCAAATCAAGCTGGGATTGAAGGTCTCCATGATCATCCGCATCCTGCCACATAGCGATGGCACCACCGTTTGTAGCATTGTTGCCTTCAAACTGAGCATTTTTTCCAAATGAAAGGTTGCCATATTCCAGTGCTATAGCGCCACCAAGACCAGCTTCGTTACCGGTGAATTTTGCATTATCACCAATAACAACTTTGCCATTAGAAGAGGTTGTAGTACCGTTAGCCAGCTTTACATAAAGAGCACCACCGCCCCATCCCTTGGCTGTGGCTTTGTTATTCTCAAAGCTAACGTTGTTTCCTATGGTGATGCCATTCATAATCTTTGCGGCACCACCGGCACTCGCTTCGGTCGAGTTATTTTTAAAGCTTGTACCGTCGGCAATAGAAACACCTTCAGTTGGATAGTTGACGGTAACGACACCTGCCAATGTACCGTCGGTATTCGTTTGGTTTTCATATGTGCCGCTTAATTGTTGATTTTCCGTTGCCAGAAAAGGAGTGCCGCCCATAGCCACCCCTGCGGAGCCCATGACCAGCATGGACGCCACAGCCAGAGAACCGAACGTATTCATAAGGTGACATTTTTTGAGAACCGCTTTGTACCGGTTGATGAGATTGCCGATTGCCCCTTTTGTCAACATGTCAATAACCTCCAGAATTGACTGTATTTTTTCTATGGGATACGTCTTTATGCATATAAGTGCATGCCATAGGCTTCTGAACGGCGCATTTCATAGATTCATGATGACGCAGGGGATAGACCGTCAAAAAACTATGGTTTTTTGACAGGTTATATTTTATTTTTGAAATGATATTTTATGTAAGTTGCATAAAAATTTAGATAATAAAATTTTAATTAAATAATTTTTATACTAAATAACATAGTAAATTATTTTATGAAGAACTGTCAGTTTTATTAATAAAGAAGAATGTTGTTGTCATGGGGAATCGAGGCAGGGGGAGACCTCTTCAGGGCACAAAAAAAAGCGCCGTCTGCTTTTGACACAGACGGCGCTTTTTGATGATACGCTGTTCTTATTGAATATTCGACTGTAAAACTTTCAGATGAGACAAGAAGGGGAAGAGCGGAACGAGGATCTTTTGTCCCTAGCCGGAACAGTTTCCTCTTTCGCCTTTGCTCTGCGCATAATTTTCCCGTTCCCCCTGTCCCGCCGAACCGGCGAAGCCGGGAGGCGGAAACAAGGGGGCGCGGGGGGAATTATTCCCCCCGCATGCCTTTCCTGTCTTTTCTGTCTTCTGCCTTTCCGCCTTTTATTCAAAGTTGTAGCGGAGCACGGGGGTGCGTGCGGCGCGGACTTCGTCGGGGCGGCTGATGGGGCAGTGGTGGGGCGCGGCGTGGAGGTAGTCGGGGTCGGTTTTGGCCTTCTCCAGGATGGCGAGGAGGGCGTCGGCCGCGTTGTCGAGGGTTTCGGGGCTTTCGGTTTCGGTAGGTTCGACCATGAGGGCCTCATGGACGATGAGGGGGAAGTACATGGTCGGCGGATGGATCCCGTAATCGAGCAGCGATTTGGCCACGTCCATGGCGGAGACGCCGGTTTCGTTCTTCAGCTTTTCGAGCGTCATGACGAATTCGTGCATGCAGAGGGTGTCGTAGGCCATGTCGTAGTGGCCGGCGAGCTTCTTCATGAGGTAGTTGGCATTGAGCACGGCCATGGCCGAGGCTTCGGGAATGCCTTCTTTGCCCAGCGTGAGAATGTAGGTGAGGGCGCGCACCACGACGAGGAAGTTGCCGTAGAAGCTGCGCACGCGGCCCATGCTGTGTTCGGGGGTGAAGAAGCTGTAGCGGCCGTTTTCTTCGCGCACGCGGGGGGTGGGCAGGAAGGCTTCGAGGAAGGCCTTGCAGCCCACGGGGCCGCTGCCGGGACCGCCGCCGCCGTGCGGGGTGGAGAAGGTTTTGTGCAGGTTGAGGTGAACGCAGTCGAAGCCCATGTCGCCGGGACGGGCGTGACCCATGACGGCGTTGAGGTTGGCGCCGTCGTAGTAGCAGAGGCCGCCCGCCTCATGCACGATGCGCGTGATTTCGAGAATATTGGGATCGAAGAGGCCCACCGTGTTGGGATTGGTGAGCATGAGGCCTGCGGTATCGGGGCCGACGGCCTTTTTGAGGGCTTCGAGGTCCACGCCGCCCTCGGCGTTGGAGGGCACGGAAACCACGGTGAAGCCCGCCATGGTGGCCGAGGCGGGATTGGTGCCGTGAGCGGAGTCGGGCACGATGATCCTGGTGCGGGCCGCGTCGTTTCTCGACTGATGATAGCGGCGGATGAGCAGCAGACCGGTGTATTCGCCGTGCGCGCCCGCGGCGGGCTGGAAGGTCATGCCGTCCATGCCGGTGATTTCGCAGAGCAGGCGTTCGGTTTTGAAGAGCACCTCAAGGCAGCCCTGGGCGGTGTCGGCGGGCTGGAGCGGATGGATGTCCGTAAAGCCGGGGAGCGAGGCCATTTCCTCGTTCACCCGGGGATTGTACTTCATGGTGCAGGAGCCCAGGGGATAGAAGCCCTTGTTCACGCCGTGAGTCTGGGAAGCGAGCTCGGTGTAGTGTCTGCCGAGGTCGATTTCCGAGATTTCGGGCAGACGGGGAGCCGAGGCGCGCAGCGCGGACGAAGAAAATTCGACCGCGGGCACGTCGCAGGCGGGAATGAGGGTTTCGCAGCGGCCGGGACGGCTTCTTTCAAAGAGGAGTTTCATTGTGCGCACACCTCCCGGATGGCGGTGACGAGTTCATCCATGTCGTTTTTGCTGCAAAGTTCGGTGCAGCACCAGAGCAGGCCGCCGTCCACGGGCAGGCCGCCGAGAATGCCCTTTTCGGCGAGTCTGGCGCAGAGAACTTCCGGATCCACGGGGCAGTTCGTGAGAAATTCGTGGAAGAATTCCCTGCCTTCGCAGCGCAGGGAGAAGCCGGGAATTTCGGCCAGCTTTGCGGCCAGATAATGCGCATGGGCGGCGCAGTTTTCGGCCACGCGGGCGAGGCCCTTCGGACCCACGGCCGCGAGGTACACCGAGGCGGTCATGGCGCAGAGCGCTTCGTTGGAGCAGATGTTGGACGAGGCCTTTTCGCGGCGGATGTGCTGTTCGCGGGCCTGGAGGGTGAGCACGAAGCAGCGGCGGCCTTCGTGATCCACGGTTTCGCCCACGATGCGGCCGGGCAGGTGACGCATGAGTTCCTTGCGGCAGGCCATGAATCCGAGGTACGGGCCGCCGAATCCGAGGGGCATGCCGAGGGGCTGACCTTCGCCCACGGCGATGTCCGCGCCGTATTCGCCGGGCGTTTTCAGGATGCCGAGGGAAATGGGATTCGCGCTCATGACCATTTTTGCGCCGGCGTTGTGGGTGGCGGCGACAAGGGCGTCCATGTCTTCGAGCACGCCGAAGTAGTTGGGGCTCTGCACGAGGGCGCAGGCCGAGCTTTCGGAAAGGGCGGCGGCGAGATCGGCGGGATCGGTGGCGCCGTTCTTCACGGGCAGCACGGTGACGGGCACGCTGCGGCTTTCGCAGTAGGTCTGCACGGCGGTGATGGTCTGCGGATCGACGGTGCCGGCGAGCACGACGCCGTGTCTGCGGCGATCCAGGCACATGAGCACGGCTTCGGCCGCGGCGACGGCGCCGTCATAGACCGAGGCGTTGGACACGTCCATGCCGGTGAGTTCGCAGATCTGGGTCTGATATTCAAAGATGGACTGGAGCACGCCTTGGCTGATTTCCGCCTGATAGGGCGTGTAGGCCGTGACGAATTCCTCGCGGGTGGTCACGGTCTTCACGATGGCGGGAATGTAGTGGCGATACGCGCCCGCGCCCCGGAAGATGCTGCGGAAGCGGACGTTCTTGTCCGCGATGTCGCGCACCTTGCGCGAGACTTCCATCTCGCTCAGGCCGTCGGGCAGGTTCAGCGAGTGCAGGCGCACTTCCGGCGGGATGGAGGCGAAAAGTTCGTCGGTGGAATGCAGGCCGAGGCTTGCGAGCATGGCCTGACGTTCTTCCGACGTGGCGGGAATGTAGCTGCCCATGCCTAGGCCTCCTCGTTCTTGCACACGGCCTCGTAGGCGGCGGCGTCCAGCAGATCGCCGACGGCGGTCACGTCGGAAACCTTGATGAGCCAGGCTTCGTAGGGCTTTTCGTTGAGCAGGGCGGGGTTGTCGATGAGTTCGCTGTTCACGGCGGCCACGGTGCCGGTCACGGGGCTGAACACGCCGGACACGGCCTTCACGGATTCCACGTCGGCAAAGGAGTCGCCCACGGTGACGGCGTCGCCTTCCTGGGGCAGATCGATGAACACGATGTCGCCGAGGGAGCTCTGGGCGAAGTCGGTGAGGCCGATGACGGAAAGACCGTCTTCGTTCTTGATCCATTCATGAGACGCGGAGTATCTGAGTTCGGCGGGAATGTGAGACATGGCATCCTCCAAAGAGACGATAGAAGGTTCAACGAAGAAGGTTGCGCAGGCCGCGCTTTTTTCGGCGGCCTGCGGGGAGAGAAAACGTCGGGCCTGCCGCCTAGCGGTGATAGAAGGGCAGGGGCACGATGACCGCACTGACCCTGCGGCCGCGCACGTCCACCTCGACTTCGGTGCCGGGGGCGCTGTGGGCGACGTCCACGAGGGCCATGGCGAGCGCCTTGCCCACGGCGGGGCAGTGGGTGCCGGAAGTGGTCATGCCTATCTGCGTGTCGCCGATGAACACGGGCTGATGCTCGCGGGCAATGCCGCGGCCGGTGACTTCGAGGCCCACGCGCACGCGGGTGGGCGCGCCTGCGGCCACGAGGGCGTCCTTGCCGATGAATTCTTCCTTGTTCAGCTTCACGCCGAAGTCGAGACCGGCTTCGAGGGGCGAAATGGTTTCGTCCATTTCGTGGCCGTACAGGGGCATGGCGGCTTCAAGGCGCAGTGTGTCGCGCGCGCCGAGTCCGCAGGGAATGAGGCCGAATTCCTCGCCGGCCTCGCGCAGGGTCTTCCAGAGCTTCACGGCGTTTTCGGGCGCGGTGTAGATTTCGTAGCCGAGTTCGCCGGTGTAGCCCGTGCGGGACACCATGCACTTCATGCCGGCGATGTCCACGTCGCGCACGGCGGTGTAGTACTTCTGCGGCAGTTTGTCCTCGGGAACCAGCTTCTTGAGAATGGCGGGCGCGGCAGGGCCCTGAAGGGCGAGCTGGGCCACGGAGTCGGAAATGTCTTCGGCCCTGGTGCCGGGCAGAAGATTGGCGGCCATGTGGGCGTAGTCCTTGTGCCGGTTGGCGGCGTTGACCACGACGAGATATTCTTCGTCGGAGAACTTGTATACGACGAGGTCGTCGATGACGCCGCCCTTGTCGTTGCACATGACGCTGTAGCGCACCTTGCCCACGGGCATGCTGGTAAAGTCGTTGGTGAGCAGGTGGTTCAGGGTTTTCAGGGCCGTGGGGCCGGTGAAGAGAATTTCTCCCATGTGGGAGACGTCGAACAGGCCGGCCGCCTGACGCACGGCCATGTGTTCCTTGATGACGCCTGTCGGGTACTGCACGGGCAGAAGATAGCCCGCAAAGGGGACGATCTTTCCGCCTTCCGCGACGTGTACGTCGTAAAGAGGGGTCTTGAGTTCCATGGAACCTTCTCCTGCGAAAAAAGAAAATAAAAAAAAGAGGCACAGCAGACGAATTGCTTCGTCCTCTGTGCCTCTGTTACCAACCTGAAAGATTCTCCGCCGCGCGGATTGCCTCATGGGTGCATGCCTGCTTTCCAGAGTTTGTCCAAAACCGGTCCTTTTGCCTGAGAGTTCTTGCGGCCCCTTCGGCGCCACCCTGCAAGGGTGATCTCTCCCGGTTTCTTCAACCAAGTCATGCCGGATCTCTATGCGCTTTGGGAAAACAGCCTTCGCTGTTTTTTAATTCAAAAAAACGGTAGCACGGCGGCGGAGCGAGGTCAAGGGGAGGCGGGCAAATGCCGGAAAAAAGTTTGTGATTTCGCCGGGAAAGCGTATTTTTTCACGAGTGGAACAGGAATGTGAGCCTGGAGTGCAGGGCTGGAACGGAAGTGTTTCGGATGGCAGGACAAAGACGGGGGAGCGCCCGTCGGCTCGGGGCATGAATCAGGAGCGTGCGAGGCAGGGGCGAGGGAATAAGGGGGAGGAAAAAAGGAAGAGGCGCAGGGTGCAGAAGGCGGGCGAAGCGAGGGGAACGGGCGGAAAAGGCAGGGCCAAGAGACGGGAGTGCAGCGGGGAATGGAAAGCCGCGGGGGAGAGCTCTCGCCGAAGGAGAGCTTGAGTACGGCGGCGAGGAACGAAAGGATGCGGCCGGTCGGACCACGGCGCGGAGAAAGGACGGCGCACGGAACCGGAGGAAGACGGGCGGCCCTTCGGAAAAACTGTGGAGGCGTCACGGCGCGGCGGGCCGGAGATATGCAGGCGCGGCGCGCGGAGGCATCGGGCCGACAGCTGTCCCCGGTGGAAACATTGCGTTAGAACAAGAGTTGCCCCGCAGGGGGCAGGAGAGGACTCGCGCTCTCTTTCAGCATCGGCAGCCTGGTCCGCTCGCGCGGGCAGGGAAGAGATTCTTGAATGGCGCACGGGCAGGCATAACGCTAAAGCCGCCCCGCAGGGGCAGGGAGAAGAGGCATGACGGAATTCAGTTTCAGATTCGCGGAACGAAAAGATACCGCTCTTATTTTGCAGTTCATCAGGGAACTGGCAGAGTATGAGAAGCTGCGGCACGAAGTCGTCGCGGATGAGGCGACTTTGGAAGAATGGATTTTTGACCGGAAAAAGGCGGAAGTCCTCTTTGCCCTTGAAAACGGCAGGGAAGTCGGCTTCGCCCTGTTCTTCCATAATTTTTCCACGTTTCTCGGCAGGGCGGGCATCTATCTGAAAGATCTGTACGTCCGGCCGGAATGCCGCGGCAGAGGCTGCGGAAAGGCGCTGCTGAAGAAGCTTGCCGCCCTGGCCGTGGAACGCGGCTGCGGCCGTCTGGAGTGGTGGTGTCTCGACTGGAACAGGCCGAGCATCGACTTTTATCTTTCCCTTGGCGCGGAGCCCATGAAGGACTGGACGGTGTACAGAATAGCCGGAGACACGCTGCAAAAGCTTGCCCGCTAGCTGCGCCGCTTGGGGCGGGAAAAAGGCTGTATTCCCAGCTTCGGGCGTCAGCGGAAAATCCGGAGCCGGGAACGATAAAAGAAAGGGCCGCCCCGGAAAGGGCGGCCCAGGTTCATGCGCAGGCGGCGGGCAATCAGGCCGACTGATCGGTGAGCGTCAGCTTTTTCTTGGTGGCGGAAATGCTTTCCGTCTGCACCTTGCTGCGGTCGGTGTAGTGGGTGTGCAGCAGTTCGTGCGCCTTGTGGGAATTGGGCTCGCCGAGATATTCCTCGTAGAGCTTGACGACCTGCGGATTGTTGTGCGACTGCCGGCGGGGCTTGTGGCTGTCGATGGCGTACAGGCCCTGCTGACGTTCGCGCGCGTGCGGATGGTAGTTCTTCTTCACGCGGCAGGTGCCGCCGCCGGCCACGCAGCCGCCGGGGCAGGCCATGACTTCAATGAAGGTGTAGGGCGACTCGCCCGCGAGGGCCTGATCGACGAGCATGCGCGCGTTGGCAAGGCCGTGAGCCACGGCCACCTTGATGACGCCGTGTTCCTTGCCGAGGTCCACGTCGGCCTCGCGCAGGCCCTTCATGCCGCGCACGGGAGCCACGTCCACGCCGGGCAGTTCCTTGTGATTGAGCACGGCGTACACGGTGCGCACGGCCGCTTCCATCACGCCGCCGGTGGTGCCGAAAATGACGGCCGCGCCGGTGGAATCGCTCATGTAGGGATTGTCGAATGGTTCGGGTTCCAGGGAGGCGAGATCAATGCCCGTGCGGCGCAACAGCCGGATGAGTTCGCGCACGGTGATGACCACGTCGGTGTCGGGCTGATTGCTGGTGTAGAGCTGGGAGCGGGCGGCCTCGTCTTTTTTGGCCGTGCAGGGCATGATGGACACGTTGCGTATTCTGCGCGCCGGAACGCCCATCTTTTCGGAAAGGTAGCTCTTGACCAGCGAGCTCGACACGGCCTGCGGGGAACGGGTGGTGGACACGTAGGGCAGAATGTCCGGGCAGTGCTTTTCGGCGTAGCTCACCCAGCCGGGGCAGCAGGACGTGAACATGGGGAGCTTGCCGCCGTTTCTGATGCGGCCGAGCAGTTCCGTGCCTTCTTCCATGATGACGACGTCGGCGGCGAAGTCGGTGTCGATGACGATGTCCGCGCCGAGGCGGCGCAGGGCGGCCACGAGGCGTCCTTCCACGTTTTCGCCGGGGGCGAGGCCGAATTCCTCGCCGACCACCACGCGCACCGAAGGCGCGAAGGCGAACACCGTGGTGAGTTCGGGATTGGCGAGGTAGTCGAGCACTTCGTCGTTTTCATCGCGTTCGGCGAGCGCGCCCGTGGGGCACACGAGGGTGCACTGGCCGCACTGGATGCAGGCGGAGGTGTTCTGACTGGGCGCCATGCCCACGCCGATGTGCGCGCCGGTGCCGGTGCCGTCCACGGTGAGGGCGGCCACGCCCTGCACCTTGCGGCACACTTCCACGCAGCGCAGGCAGCGTATGCACTTGGTCATGTCGCGCACCATGCCGTGCATGGTGTTGTCGAAGGGGCGGTCGTGCGCAAGGCGCGGGGCGAAGCGGTTGGTGGAAAGCCCCACGTATTCGGCGAGATCCTGAAGCTCGCAGTCGCCGTGACGGGCGCAGGCCGCGCAGTCCTGATCGTGATCGGCGAACACGAGTTCCACCTGCAGGCGCTGCATGTTGCGCACGCGGGAGGATCTGGTGTTCACGCGCATGCCTTCTTCCATGGGGGTGTTGCAGGAGGTGACCATTTCGGTGCGGCCGTTTTTGTCGGTCGCCTCCACGAGGCACACGCGGCAGGTGCCGGGCTTGTGATCGAGCGGCTGGAAGTGGCAGAGGGTGGGAATGAATATGTTGTTGCGCCGGGCCACCTCAAGGATGGTTTCTCCCGACTCGAAAGTGTAGTCACGTCCGTTGATGGATGCGTTCATGGCGGATTCTCTCATAAACGGTTAGGCCTTGAAGCCGGGGATGGGGGAGCGGGTAACCACGGACAGGATGCGATAGCAGCGCATGCAGCGTCTGGCTTCCTGCCAGGCTTCCTCCTGGGACATGCCGAGTTCCACTTCCTTGAAGTTGTGGGCGCGTTCGGCCGGGGGAAGCTCGTTGAGCTTCACGCGGGGCTTCTTTTCCTGACCGCAGACGGGGTCGTCGCCGAGCAGGCCCGCCTGCTGGATGAGCTGACTGATGCGCTCGCGGGCGAGGAAGGGCGGACGGTCGTATTCCAGATAGCTGGCGATGGCCTGCGCGCCGATGGAACCCTGGGCCATGCCGTGAATGAGCACGCTCGGGCCCTTGGTGCGGGGGCCGGTGGTGCCGTCGCCGCCCGCGAACACGCCGGGGCGAGAGGTGGCCTGATAGGCGTCCACGATGATACAGTTCTTGCGGTCGAGGGCGATGCCGTCGGCCTCGGTGAGCATGGCCGGATCGCTCTTCTGACCGATGGCCGCAATGACGTAGTCGCAGGGAATGACGAATTCCGAACCGGGAATGGGCTTGACGCCGCGGCGGCCGCTCTCGTCGGGTTCGGTCTGCTGCATCTTCACGCAGCGCAGGCCCGTGATTTTGCCGTTTTCCACCACCAGCGACTGCTGACCGGAAAGAAAATGGAATTCCACGCCTTCGCGACCGGCTTCCACGATTTCCTCGCGATCGGCCGGGGCGTCGGATTCGGTGCGGCGGTACACGAGATGCACCTTGCCGCGGGTCATGCGCACGGCGGAGCGGCAGCAGTCCATGGCCACGTTGCCGCCGCCCACGACCACCACGTCGCCGTCGAGGGTCGGGGTTTCGCCATCTTCGAGGGCGTCGTGCACCTTTTCCAGAAAGTCGATGCCGTTTTCATAGGCGGGCAGGCTGGTGTCTTCGCCTTCCATGCCGAGGTAGCCGCCGAGCGGGCAGCCCGTGGCGATGAACACGGCCTTGTAGCCGCGGCGGAACAGATCGTCGATGTGGAAGTCGCGGCCGAGCTTCTGATTGAAGAAGAACATGCCGCCCATGTCCTTGACGAGTTCGTTTTCCTGCATGAGCACGTTCTTGGGCAGGCGGTAGAAGGGAATGCCGTAGCGCACCATGCCGCCGGCCTTGTCGTGGGCTTCGTAGATGTCCACGGGGTAGCCCGTTTCCAGAAGCTGGTAGGCGCACGTCACGCCCACGGGTCCCGCGCCGATGACCGCCACGCGCTTGTTCTTGGTGGTGGGGCAGGGTTCGGGCTTCAGAATGCCGGGCACGATGGTTTCATCGGCGGCGAAGCGCTTGAGATTCTTGATGTCCACAGGGGCGTCCACCTGACCGCGGCGGCAGGCCTTTTCGCAGTAGCGCACGCACACGCGGCCGCAGCTTCCGGCAAGCGGATAGTGATTGAGCACCACGCCGGCGGCAAGATCGTTGTGACCGTCCTGCAGGTAGTCGATGTAGCGGGGCACGTTCACGTGGCTCGGACAGGCTTCGATGCACGGACTCGTGGTCACGGAATAGAAGCCCGCGTCGCTGTGAAGGGGGAAGGGACGGAGTTCGTCGGGAAAATGGGTGAGGGCGTCGAGCAGGGGCGTGGTTCCGGTGCGGCCCACGCCGCACAGCGAGGTTTCGTGCATCTGTTCGGTGATGTCGCGCACTTCTTCCCACTGCACGAGTTCGCCGCGGCAGGCCTTTTCCAGTTCCTGCGCGAGAATGGGCGAGCCTGCGCGGCAGGGGGAACACTTGCCGCAGGATTCGGCGGCAAGGCGCTGATGGTGCTTCCACAGCGCCCAGACAAGGCTCGCCGTGCGGGAAAACACCAGGAAACCCCGGTTGCTGAGGAAAATTTCCGTGGGATTCCCCTCGTTGAACTGATCAAAAAGTTCCAGCGGCAGGTCTTCGGGAGCAGTGGGAGCCGCGGTTCCGCGGTTGTCGTACACGACATTGTCCCAGACTCCGTAAATCAGCTGCGGCATAGGGCAAAGCCTCCTTGATGGTGCGGTGTAAATGGTCGCCGGAAACGGTCTATCTTCAGGCTGTCGTCAACCTTATATGCAGACTATCGGGTATATGTAGGTAAAAAAACAATCTTCGTAAAGGCCCGAAATGTAGCAGGAGCAACGCGCCCCGGAAAGGGGGCGGCTCAGGACGACGCTGAGGCGGGGCGGCGCTGTTTTTGTGCCGTCGGCGACGGGAGAGCATCGAGCGATTTGGAAAGGGCGAGGCGCAGAGGCAGGAGGGGATGCTCTCTTCGGAAAAGGCAAGGCGCCAAGCGGCGCAACGTCGGCGGGCGCGAGAAACGGAGAGAGCGAAACGGGGCGAGGCGTGCTTCCGGCGCGGGGAGCGCTGCGGCAGGGAAACGGCGCGGACGCGGCAAGGCCGGAGAGGAAGCGTTGCAGATGAGGCAGCGGCGAGGCGTCTGCCGCAGGGGCGGCAGCGTGGCAGAAGCGGGCATCCGCAAAAAAAGGCCGCATCTTCGCAGCGCCGGAGCGTTTTGGGAGGATTCGGGGAGGCCCGGCCTCCGGCCCCTGCGCCTTGCTGCCGAACGACCGTGATTTTGTGAAAACGCGTCGCCCGGAGAAAAAATTCCTGCATGTTTTTCAGAACGCGCGGAATGCGTTTTCGTGGTACGGCGCTTTTCGTCCGGAGAACGATTTTTGTTTTGGAAGAGCACTGTTGAATATTTTTTCCTGTGATTCATTATGTTTTTCACAAGCACAGGAGCAGGGCCGACATCCGCCGCCATGCGTTGACATAAGGAATGGAGAGCCGGGAAAAAACAGAATATTGCAGAAAAAAATCGTCTGATTCCTTCTCTTCGGCGATGGAGGGAACAACGTTTACAAAGCGCGGAGGTTCAAGCTATACCGAGCAGAGAAAAACGGCGAGGGATGTCATGAATCATCAGATCATTATGCTGGTTGTTTCCGGAGCGACGGTAGGCTGCATTTTCAAGTTCTTCCACATTCCCGGCGGCTGCATGCTCGGCGCCGTCGTAGGAAGCATGGCCGTGAAGCTGCTGGGGCTGGCCGACATTCAGATGCCGTCCCTGTTCTACAACGCGGCGCAGCTCGGCATAGGCATATGCGTGGGCTCCATGCTCTCGCTGGACATGCTGGCCAGCATGAAGGATCAGATTCCCGTCATGATACTCAGCACCTTCATTCTGCTCGCGGCCGGACTCGGCGCGGCCTTTGTGGTGCGTCATATGACGGATATCGACGTCATCGGCTCCATTCTGGCCACGTCGCCGGGCGGCCTCAACGCGGTCATCGGTCTGGCGGACGCCAACGAAAACCTGCCCAAGATCATGGCGTTTCAGATGACGCGTCTGTACGTGGTCATTCTGCTGGTGCCGGTGTTCTGCTGGTGCATGAAGTTCTTTTTCCACAAGTAGCGGGGCCCTTGCCTGCGGAAAAGCGCGCGGGGCCGGGCGGATGGAGCGTCCGTCGAACCGCTGAAACGTCGTGCGTGCCCGTGGGGCGGCACGAAATGGCGGTCGCCGTGAGGAAGAATTTCGCGCGGCCCGGGCAGCATGCCGTGCGGCTCATCGGGAAAACGGCGCGGCGGCGGGGCTGAGATGTTCATGAATTTGTGGCGCGAAGGGCGCAAAAAATGTCCGTAATCCCGGAATGGGACCACGGACATTTTTTTATCGGGGGCGTTGTCGGCTCGCCGCGGAAAAGGCAGGGGCATCAGCGGTGAGGCCCTCTCGGGAAACCCATGCCCGGACGAGCGCCGGTCGGTCTTGTCGGCATGGGCCGGGAGACGCCGCCGGAAGGACGCATGATCGGGGGACGCGCCCCGCCGCCTGCCGGACGAAGCGCGGGCGGCCGCTGCCCTCCTGCGGGTCTGGCCACGGGCGGACGCACTCCGGGCGCGCCCGGACGCGTCATCTGAGGCCTGGGAGGTCTGCCTGCGCCCGGCCGCATGACGGGCGGGCGCGTTCCCGGAGCGCCGGGGCGCACCATGGGAGGTCTGGAGCCGGGTCTGCCCGGGCCGACGACGGGCGGTCTGGGGCCGGGCGCGCCGGGATGCAGACCGGGCGGTCTTGTACCGGGGGGTCTTATTCCGGGAGGCGGAGGCCTGTGCCCGGGAGCAACGATGCCCGGAGCCGGAGGTCTGTGCGGCGGGGGCGGGGGAAGCACGCCGTGGGGTCTCGGCGGAGGCGGAGAAACGATGACGGGCGGCGGCAGCACGGGGAAAATCAGCGACGTGCCGTAGTAGCCCGGCGCGGCGTATCCGCCTGTGCCGACGCTGACGCTGCCGCCATACACGCCGCCGGATCCTACGGCCACGCTGCCGGCCACGTCCGGCCCGTAGGGGTCGTAGGCGCATCCGGAAAGACTGAGAACCATCAGGGCGACAAGAAGCCTGCGCTTCATGGAAAGTCTCCTTAGAGCGGTTTTCGCTTGAACGTTCCGTCGGCAGGGTGCGCCGTGCAGGCGGGTTGCGGGCGCGCCTGATTCGGGACGCATCCGATCCGGCGGGAAGACGCGGCGTCGGAGACGCCGGACGCAGCGCCTTCATGAAGAAAGGGCGCATGCACTTGAAAACGGCGGGCGCTTCACGGCTCTGTCCGGCGGCGCGGGAGGCCGGTTGCGGCTTTTGCGGAAACGGCGCGTGGCCGGGCCATCCTTTCTTCTTAGTAAGAAATAATAGACGTTTTGCGGGAAAAGACAAGTTTCCTTTTCTTGCGCAGACTGTCGTACTCTTGCAGGCGCGACGGGCGGAGGGCGAAGGTTCTGGAGTCGCTGCGCGGCGGCGGAGCGAAAGCCTTGGCGGGCAGGTTCCGGCGGAGCAGCGGCTCGGGGACAATCGACGGATCGACCGGGAAGAGCGCGAGTGCGAGCCGGGAGCAGGGAGCGATGCGCCCGGGGGGACGCCGGGCTCGGCCTCAGGGAAGGCGGAGAGTCGCGGGAGCGGAGGAGCGCCGCGGAAGCAGCCCTGACGGGCGGATATCAGCGGAGAATCGCACGGAGAATCGCACGGGGAGCGCCGCGGCGGCGGGAAAAGGAAGGGAGCGACCGGGAAATGGCGCGGGATAAGCGGGATAAGCGTCGAGGCCCGCGGCCGGAGATTCGGCGGCGCAGGCCTCGGCAAAAGGCGTACCGGCAAGGCGGGCCGACGCGCTAATCTCTGGCGGCCAGCGCCTCGCGGATGCGGCACACGCCGCACACTTCGGTGGAGGTGGGATAGCCGCAGCGGGCGCAGGGCGCGAGCGTCTGCCCGTGTTCCTCTTCCTGGCTCTGGAAGGCGGGCTTTCCGCGTTCCAGAAAACCGTGATAGAAGTCCATTTTCCGGCCGGGCATTTTTTCTTCCAGGTCGATCCACAGGCTCTTCAGCGTGGAGAAGCTCGCGCCTTCGCTGTAGGGGCAGGGCGCGTAGTGGTTTTCTATGCCCATGAGAAAGGCGTAGTTGGCCGTTTCAAATTCGGTGAGACGCCAGAAGGGCTTGACCTTTCGGGTGAAGCCGTCGGAATCCTTGAGCAGCGGCCCCTGATCGCTGAGATAGGCGCGGTCCCAGCGCAGGGTGTTGCTGGTGAGTCTTGCCACTTCGTCGTCGAGATTGTGGCCGGTGGCCAGCACGTTGAAGCCGCCTTCGCGCGCGGTCTGATTGAAGTAGTAGCGCTTGATCTTGCCGCAGGCGGAACACACGGGACGGCGCAGCGCGGCCTTCACGTCGGGAATGGCGAGGCCTTCGGCGGCCATTTCGCGGATGATGAGCGGAAAGTCGTATGTTTTGCAGAAGCGCTCCACCACGCCGCGCGCCGCGGGCGAGGAACCCGGAATGCCGAGATCGATGTGCAGCGCCGTGACGTTGTAGCCCTGACGGCCGAGTTCAAGCATGAGGGCGAGCGAGTCCTTGCCGCCGGAAAGCGCCACGAGCACGCGGTCGTCTCTGGTCATGAGTCCCTGTTCCCGAATGCCTCTGTCCACCTGTTTGGAAAAGAAGTCCAGAAAGCAGTCGGGGCAGAAGGCGGTGTTGTGGCTGGGGAGAGAGACTACGGCGCGTGCATGGCAGCGGCGGCATTTCATGGAAAAACCTCGTGAATGATGGCGATGTTTCTGATGTCGGGGAGGCGCGGGGCGCACTTCACAGGAACAGAGGAATACGCTAAAATGAGCCGTGTGTAAATTTGCAATATCCTCAGCTGTCCGGGCGCTTTCCGGGCAAGACGGAGTGCCTCTCCCATGGCTTCATCATCCCGTTCGTTCCGCAAGCTGGCTGCGTGTGTTCTTGTTCTGTGCTGCCTTGGCGGCGCCGCATGGTATTTTCTGCCGGAAAAGGTGGAATCGACGGTGGAATCCGCCAGAAACGCGGTTCGGAGTCTGACCGGAGAAACGGCGGAAAAGACCGGCGAAGCCGGAACGCCCGCCGAAGTCTCTTCCGCCTCTTCTGCCGCCGGAGAAGAAAACACGCCCCGGCAGGTGGGAGCCGCGCTGACGACCGAGGGACGTCCCGCGCCTGTGGATCCGCAGGCCGAGCTTCTGGCCAGAGTGGACCGCGCCATGACCTCGAGCGGCACGGCCGCGCCCGACGGCGACAGCGCGTCCGGCAAGGTGACGGATCAGGCTCCCGCGCCTGCGGCCGAACATCGGGATTCCGTGGTGACGCCCCGCTTCGTGAACGACATGGCGGGCTGGCTGGCGTCGAAGTACATTCCTTCGCATCATGAGGGACGCGGGGGCCGCAGTGCGGTCACGCTCGTGCAGGCGAACGCGAGGTACAGCAATTCCGGCACGCTGCGCAGCGTGGAGCGCGATCCTTTGAAAAGCCGCTCCAGCATTCTGAACTACGTGTTCACGCCCGGCATGCTGGAAGCGCTTTATCGCATGTATTCTCCTGCCTTTATTGAGGAAATGGAACGCTCTGCCCGCGAATCGCGAAGGAATCCGCTGACCGACGCGCAGGTGGCGGACATGTTTGAGGTGTACGCCGAAAAGTTCCGTCGCCTCGCCGTTTCTCTGGAAGCGTCGTCCGCGGTCGATCTGCCCGCGCTTTCCGCGGCCATTCTTCGCGAAGCCGGGCGCGAAAGCGAGGCCAACGAGAGTTTCGCCCGGGCCTACATGGCGCTTTCCCTGGCCCGCGAGCACGGCGACAAGGACGAAATCGCCATACAGAGCCGCCGCATGGCCGAAAGCACCCGCGTGGCGGGCATGTACGCCGACAGGCAGGAACGCGCCAG
Source organism: uncultured Mailhella sp. (assembly GCF_944324995.1). Taxonomy (GTDB): domain Bacteria; phylum Desulfobacterota; class Desulfovibrionia; order Desulfovibrionales; family Desulfovibrionaceae; genus Mailhella. Next base: position 8,729 of record NZ_CALUYL010000035.1, on the reverse strand, counting down.
AAACGACATGGTGTACGCCATCCGCCGCAAGGCCGAGGGACAGGCGCTCTCTTCTGCCGAGCTGCTGTTCCTTGGGGAATGGCTGAGCCGCCGTCGCTGCTCGGTGGAGTCCATGCAGACCGCCGCGGACGTGTGCCGCCGCATGGCCGAACAGATGACCCGCCGCGCGGACGATATCCTCCATCATCGCGAAAGCGGCATGAGCGCCCCGGCCTCGCCCGAAGCTGAGAAGAGCGCCGGAACAGGAGCGGAAAACGCGGACTCGAGCGCGCCGACCACGCCTTCGACCGCGCCGGAAGCGGTGCGCCCTGCGCCCGCCGTCGGGTCTGCTTCCGCCGAAAAGGCGGCCGCCGAAGCGGGGAAGGGCGGCCATGCGTCTTCTTCGGCATCGCCCGCCGCAGGGAAGTCCCCGTCGCCTGCCGGGAAGCCGTCGTTTCCCGAAGTGTCCGGTCGTTTGAACCGGAACGCGCCTGCGCCCGTCGCGCCGAAGGCTCCCGCCGCCGGTGCTTCTCCCGCCACGCCGGAAAAAGCGACCTCTGCCGCTCCGTCTGCTGCGTCAGCGCCCGCGACTTCCTCCACCCCTGAGGTCGCGCCCGCCGCTGCGCAGTCTCCCACCTCTGACGCTGCCCCTGCTGCCGCTCCTGCCGCCGCGACGGTTGCCGCGCCCGCAGAAGGCGCGCCGGAAGCCTCTGCAAGTCCGGCAAGCGCTCCGGCGTCCGCGCAGACTCCGGCCAGTGTAGCTGCAAGCGCCGCTCCGGCAGACGCCGGGCAGAACGCCCCCGCATCGGGAAGCGGCCACGCGCCCGCCGCGACTACGGCAACGTCCGGGAGCGTGGAAGCGCCGACCGCATCGCCGCAGAGTCCTGCATCTTCCGCGCAGCCTGAGGCCGGAACGTCTGCCGTACAGCAGGAAAAGCCCGCCAGTCCGAAGGCTCCCGCCGCCGGTGCTTCGCCCGCCGCGCCGGAAAAGGCGACCTCTGCCGCGCCGTCTGCTGCGTCAGCACCCGCGACTGCCTCCACCCCTGAGGTCGCGCCCGCCTCTGCGCAGTCCCCCGCCTCTGACGCCGCTCCTGCCGCCGCGTCCTCCCCTGCCCCTGTTGCCGCGCCCGCAGAAGGCGCGTCGGAAGCCTCTGCAAGTCCGGCGAGCGCTCCGGCGTCCGCGCAGACTCCGGCAAGCGCAGCCGCAAGCGCCGCTCCGGCAGACGCCGGGCAGAACGCCGCACGATAATCCTCCAACACGGATGATAAAAAACGGATGCTTCTCTTGGGAAACATCCGTTTTTGCATTACGACTCATGCTGCTGACGGCGCAGAGCTCCTCGAAACGTGTTTTCCCGCTGCCCGGGGCCAAACCGGTTTTGCCTGCCCCTTTTCGATACGACGAAGCTGTTCCAATTTTCGCCTGCATCGACAAGGAGGTTTTGCCGCAAAAGAACAACGGAGGGCACGGGGAAAACGAGTGGAATGCCTTCTGCGGAAGTGGCGGGCGCGCTCGGCGTCGAAAAGAAAAAACATCGAAAAAGACATGCTGCACAGGCGTTTTGTACTTGTTTCGGCGGAAAAAGCCTCGTAGAGTGCGAACGGTGGGCGCGTCGTCACGCGTGTCGTCCGCTCGGCCCGGTTCGTCACGAATATGACCAGCGCAACCGGCGAAATTCCCGGTTTCGGGGCGGCTTTTTCATGTCGGCAAGCGTGGGAGAGGTGGCAGCCTGCCGGTTTTGGCGGACAGGCATCACCTGCGCCCGCCCTTTGGGCGAGAGGGGCTTGTGTCGGCCTCTGGGCTTTTTCAGTTTCTTCGGAGGAGTGAAGGCAAGAGTCGGCGTGTTCCCTGACGGGGGCCGGCGCTGTCCTTTGAAGCGGGCGCCGCAAAGATATGGTGTCGTTCATGTGCGATGAATGCTCTGATGAGTAACCATGCGGCATTATTTTTTACCGGTACCGTTCCGACAGTTTTTCTTTGCGCTTGTTCATCCGCGTATTTTTACGATGGGCGTATATTTAAATGATATATTGTATCCTTTTGCTTGTACTGTGCATTGTATTTTGCATATGTTTCTTTTTAAAAATAAAAAAAGAAAAGTATTGTCTTGCCGTAAATAAAGCAATAGTACAGTTCGATGATTTTTTGACGGCTGTCTATATTGAGCAGGTAAACAACAAGGTCATGTCGTCGTATGGATACGATATAGATAAAAATATAAAGCCGGAATTCATATCCGTATTGTCCGCAAAATCATTTATTAAATCTGTATGCGTTTCTGTTTTTGTCTCTGTTGACGGCGGCAGATATGACGTCGCTGATGAAAAATATATTTTAAAAATTATTAAAAACAACAGAAAATTCATGGATGACATGTACAAAAAATATATGATTACTGTTCCTAAAATAAGAATTATCAAGGAGCTGTACATTTACAGCGGTATTAATGCGATAGAAACAGTGAGCAGGGATCGCTTTGCCCGTCTGATGGATGAAATGATTGCCGGAGCCGTGCGGTAGGCGTCCGCAGGCGGGCGTCGGGTTCCGGCGATACCGCGTCGGAGGCGGCTACATCCGACGTCGGCGGAACGCAGGCAGGCCGCTTTTTTCAAAGTCGCGCCGGGCGCGGACGACGCGCGTTTCTTCTTTCGACTTTCCCTGTTCCCCGACACGCGCCCCCGGCTTTCCTGAGCGCCGGATCGGCGTTTTTTTGCGCCACATGAAAAAGGCGGATGCAGCATGTGCCGCATCCGCCTGTTCTGGAGAAAAGCGCCTTTCGGCGCGAAGATCAGATTCTTTCGCAGATCTTTTCGATGAAGCGGGACTTGAGCTGCTTCTGCGCAAGCGAGCGCTTCACGGCAGGCATCTTCAGAATCGCGCCGAGCACGCCGGCGAGCAGGCGATGGCTGAAGAGCATGCGGTTGTCGAAAATGAGATCCTGCAGGTTGCCGCGTTCCGTGGCCATGACCACGGCGCGATGGGTGGTGTTCAGAGGCGTGATCGTGCGCTCGGGGCGGGGCACCAGGGTAATGGCGCCGTGGTTGCAGCCGCGCGTGCACACGCCGCAGCCGAGGCACAGTTCGGCGTTGAACTCGATGTGCCGATGGCCTTCGGCGTCGCGTTCCATGGTGAGGGCGTTCACGGGGCAGAGCTGGACGCAGCGGCCGCAGTTCACGCAGGCCGATTCGCTTCTCTGCATGATGAAGTTGGAATGGATGGTCTGCGTCATCTGGAAGCGCTTGACCGCGCCGAGGGCTTCACAGCAGCAGCCGCAGCAGTTGCAGATGAAGTTCACGCCCTGACGGACGTTTTCGCCGAACTGCACGAGGTTGTGTTCCCAGGCCTGATGCAGCAGTTCCATGCATTCGCTTTTGCTCACTTCGCGGGCGTGGCCGTGCTTGATGAGCGAATGCGCGGCGGTGTTGAAGGTCATGCAGATGTCCATGGGGGCGTCGCAGGCCGTGCCGAGGTGCTGCTTTTTGTGGCGGCAGTAGCACATGCTTATGCCGCACTGGGAAGCCGTTTCAATGACGTGGGTGGCCTTTTCCCAGTCGAGAATTTCCATGGCGTAGGGTTCCTTCACCGTGGGCTCCTGCACGAACACGCGGCCGAGGCCCGTGTCGCCGGTGACGAAGAGCTCGCGCATGAAGTCCTCTTCCACATTGATGTACTGATTGAAGAGTTCGGCGAGAGTTTTCTGATCGATGTCCTGGCGCACGCGCATCATGGAAAATTCAAAGAATCCGGCCATGGGCGGGGGCAGGCAGTACATCTGCTCGCCGTGATTGTCCATGTCCACGAGCATGGCGCGGCTGGCGAGGTTGTCCAGAATCTTGTGCGCTTCCGTTTCCGACATGTTCCAGCGCTTCGCCGCATCGGCCGCGGTGAAGGGCTTGATGGGCATCTGGGCCACAAGGTCGGCTTCCTTTTCCGTGAAGAGCATCTTCAGGATGGAGTACAGCGTCTTGGATTCCGGTGCACCCTGAGGAAAGCGGTTGAGTCGGTCGATCATTCGTCCGTAGGCGGACTGCTTTTCAAGCATGAGGTGATGTCCCACAGGCAAATCTCCTTTTATGGTGTCAGAGCGATAACGGGCAACGCGCCTTCCGCGAAGGTCGGGGCGCGGCCGGGAAGCAAATGCGGCCGAGCCGCCCGTGCGGATGATGAAATGTGACGACGCTCACGTTGCGGAACGCCGTTGAGGCGGTGCTGTTGTGCCCGTTTCGGCAGAACAAGTGTAACGAGTTGCAGGGAAACATCAAGTCCGCCCCCATCGTGCGGAAAGGATTCCCGTGAAGTTGCGTTGCGACAACAGGCGCGGAGGCTTGCTGTTCAACGCTGCCGGGCCTGATTGAAATATGTTGTTCCGCCTTCCGGAAGGGAACATTTTGCAAACGTCCGCGCCTTTTTCGGACAGAACGGCCCGGAATCCGGCAAAAAACGCCTCCGGCCGCAGCCGCAGGCGTTTTTTGTCGGACATCCGGAAAGTCGGAGCGCGGATGGGCGCTTGTTCGCGTCAGGCCTGCCGTTCGTTGCGCGCGGCGGAGACCACCACGCTCACGACGAACCAGGCGCAGCTGACGAGAATGATGGTGGCGCCGGTGGCGGTTCCCATCCAGGGCTGGACGGAAAGACAGAGTCCGGCCACGGCGGAGGTGAGACTCACGAGAATGGCCCACCAGAACATGCCGCCTGCGCTGGAGGCGAAGTTGCGGGCCGCGGCCGCGGGCACGATGAGCATGGCCGTGACGAGCAGCACGCCCACGCCCCACACCGAGAACATGACCACGAGGGCGAGCAGGGCGGCGAAGAGGTATTCAAAGAGGGCCACGGGCACGCGGTGCGCCCGGGCGATGATGCCGCTTGTGCCCGCGTAGAGCAGGCGGTTGAAGGCGCATACCTGGAAGATAACGAAGAGGACGAAGAGCGCGAGCAGCCAGCAGATGTCGGTTTCCGTCATGGTGAGGATGTCGCCGTAGAGGAACTGCTGAAGATCGCGCGCAATGGTGTTGTTGCGGCTCACCACGGCCAGACCTCCGGCCACCACGGCGGAGAAGACCACGCCGATCACGGTGTCGGAAGGCAGGGCGCTGAAGCGCTGCATGAACATGATGACAAGCCCCACGGCCAGCCCGAACAGCGGCATGGATATGTGCGGATTCACGCCCAGCACCAGACCGATGGCCACGCCCGCAAAGGCGGAGTGCCCCACGGCGTCGGAGAAGAAGGCCATGCGGTAATAGACCACCTGCACGCCGAGGGCGGCGGTCATGGGAGCGAGCAGCACGAGCGCCACGAGGGCCTGCTGCATGAAGCGCATGTCCATGCCGTCCAGGGGGAAGAGGGAGGCCAGATGAAAAAGCCAGGAAAGATCAGTCATGACGAGGTTCTCCGCTGAGCGGTTGCGCCGCGGGGGCGGCGTCGGGTTTGGGCATGGCGTGCAGATGATCCTGCGCGCAGATGAGGCCCATGTGCATGCCGAACAGCTCCTGAAGCACGCGACCGTTCAGCACTTCGGCGGGCGGCCCCTGAGCGATGACCCGGCGCTTGAGGCAGATCACGCAGGTGGCGTGATGGGCCACCATGCCGAGATCGTGACTGACCATGATCTGCGTGAAGCCCTGACTTTTGCGCAGATCGTCGAGCAGTTCGCAGAAGAGTCTTCCGCCTTCAAAGTCCACGCCGGCGGAAGGTTCGTCGAGCACCAGCAGTTCGGGATTCTGCTGCAGGGCCAGAGCGAGCAGCACGCGCTGCATTTCGCCGCCGGAAAGCGTGCCCACGCGGCGGCGGATGAGGTGGGCGGCGTGAACTTCGTCGAGCAGTTCGAGAGCCTGCTTTTTGGCCGCGCGGGAAATGCCCAGCCACAGGGGGCGCTTCTGCACGCCCATGGAAAGAAATTCGGCCACGGTGAAGGGCATGCCTCTGTCGAGCACGAGCTTTTGCGGCACGTAGCCTATGCGCAGGCCCTTGCCTCCGCCGAGCGTGATGCTTCCGCGGTAGCCCACTTCGCCGAGCAGGGCGAGCAGCAGCGTTGTCTTGCCTGCGCCGTTGGGCCCGATGAGCACGGTGCAGCTGCCGCGGGGCACGGCGGCGTTCACCCCGTCGAGAATGTTGAGACCGCTGCGCGTCACGCTGACGTGATCGAAGACAATGGCGGGAGTGTTATCGTTTTCCAAGCGCGTTCTCCAGCGTGCGCAGATTGTTGCGCATCACTTGTTCATAGTAGTCGGCGGGGGCGTCGGCGGGGCCGCCCGCCACAGGGTCCAGCGACAGGCAGGGAACGCCGGTTTCGGCGGCCAGCGTCTGCCCGGTGCGGGCGGGGTACTGCGGTTCGGTGATGACGGCCGCCGTGTGCTTTTCGCGCAGCGTGCGCACCAGATCAAGCATCTGCCTTGCGGAGGGTTCCTGCCCTTCGTGGGGCTGAATCACGGCGTCCACGTTCAGGCCCGTGTCGCGGGCAAGATAGCTGAATACGTTGTGCTGCACCGCCACGCCGCGGCCTGCGAAGTCGCGTCCCAGAGCGGCGAAGTCGGCGGCAAGGGCGTCGAGCGAGGTTTTGACGCGTTCCGCGTTGGCGCGGTAGAGGGCCGCGTGTTCGGGATCGGCTTCGGCGAGCTGATCGGCCAGAGAAACGGCCATGCGGGCCATCATGGACGGGCTCGCGAAGGTGTGCGGATTGTGGCCGTGATCGGCGTGATCGTCTTCATCGTCGGCGAGCAGGTCGTCCACGCGGCTCGAAATGTCGATGACGCTTGAGCCCGGCTTCATGAGCTGGGCCACGCGGCCCGGTTCGCCGAGAAAGCTTTCGAGGCCGAGACCGTTGACGACGAGCACGTCGGCCCGGGCCAGGGCGCGCCGATCCTGCGGCGTCATGGAATAGTCGTGAGGGCAGCCGGTTCCGGCGGGAAGCAGCAGGGAAACGCTGACGTCGGGCACGTCCCTGGCGACCTGCCGAAGCAGCAGCCACACGGGAAACACGGAAGCCGAAACTTCACGCGCGGCGGCGGAAGCGGACGAAGGCAGACTCAGCACGAGGCAGAGCAGAAGAGAAAAAAAGATTTTCATAGGCAATCCTGATGGGGGGAAGGCAGCCCCCGTTGAGCGTGGCCGCGCGGCGCGAACCCGTTTGCGGGGCGCTCGGCGGAGGAGGCTGGTGCGGCCAGAGAACAAAAGAGCTTTAACGGGCGCTTCTGTCAAGTTTTCATCAATGTTCGGAAAAAAGGGGAGCGGCGCGACCGGAGAAGTTGCGGGGCTGTGCGGGCGGCTACCTCGGAGTGACTGCACGGGGGGCCGCGACAGCACGGACGGGCGTTTCAGAGACCGCCCGGAGGGAAGGAGCGGAGACTGTGCGGGCGGGAGTCGCGCAGGGCCCCGCGCGACGGACGGAGGACGCGGCAGAGTCGGATTGCCGGGGGAAAATCGAACGCAGCCTGTCGAATGGGGAAATCGCCGGGGCAAGGGCGCGAACGGCGCTGAACGGCGGAGGGATTTGCCGAGACGAAGGCGCTTTGGGAGCGGACAGAGTCGGCAAAAAGCGCGGCAGGTATTGACGGAAAATACATGAGATTTTACCACAGTCGGTAAGGGAGTCGCGCGTTCTGGGCGCAGGCGGTTCCGAAGCCGGTTCGGGGTCGTGTCGTCCGGGCTCAGGGCGGGAACCTCGCGGGGGCTCGGCTGCGGTTCCGGACAAAAGTCCGGCGGCGCTTCGGGAGCGTTCGGGCCCGAGGCGAAGGCTTGCGGAAGAGTTTCGGCTTGGAGCGGATGACGGCCGGGCTCCGGCCTTTCGATTCTCTTCGGGGTCGTCCGGGCGCGGTTTGCGATGCGGTCCGACAAGGGGCAGGCGCGGTTTCGGCGGGCTTTCGAGGCGTTCGGCCCTGCGCAACGGCCTTTTCTACGCGGACGACAGCGGATGATAAAGGAGCATCCTATGGCCATGACGGGAAATTATTTCAGAACGGACGAGCGCATCGTGGATGAGATACGCCGCGGCGCGCGCGAGCTTGCGGACGTCGTCGAAGCCGACGAGGATCATGTGCTGGACGTGGACAGGGCGTGGCACGCCATTCAGTTTACTCTCAACGGCGCGGCGTCCGGGGGCGATCCCGACAATGTGTTCAGCCGTCTGGTGCTGAGCGGCAACACGCTTTTTGACGATGACGACGAATTTGCCGCCCGATTCATTGCTCCCGGCGACGTGAAGGAACTGGCCGCGGCGCTGGAAGACCTCACCTGGGAGGACGTGCGGGGCCGGTTCAGCGTCAGCGACATGCTGGACCAGAACATTTATCCCGTGACGGAAGAGGAGAACGAGGACGAGTTCTTCGATTACGTGTGGAGCTATCTGACGGACATGAAGACCTTTTTCAGCGACGCCGCAGACGAGGATCAGGCTGTCATTTTTTATATGCCGTAGAGTAACACGCAGTCCCGTTTACGCAGGACACGCTGTACGGCCTGCACGACTTGCACGACGGGCATTGCGTTTAACGGCGGGAGTGAATCCCGCCTGCTTATGCCCGTCGGCCGGGCTCCTGATGTCGCCCGGGGCCCCCGAGCGTTGAGAGGCGTTTCTTTTGCCTGCACTCTCCCCCTCGCCCTGGCTCCGGGCATAATTTTCCCGTTCGACCTTGTCTTCTCCCGAAGAACACGCAGGCCCGTTTGCGCAGGACACACTGTACGGCCTGCACGACTTGCACGACGGGCATTGCGTTTAACGCCGGAAGTGAATTCCGCCTGCTTATGCCCGTCG
>NZ_CALUYL010000034.1 GCF_944324995.1 uncultured Mailhella sp. | reverse complement strand
TATGCAGGCATAGGCGCGCTCGACAGCGTGAATACCCGCATCATGGATTCCACGAGCTGGGCCGGAACCCTCGGCGTACAGGCCGAAAAGGGCAACTTCGCCCTCGGCCTCAACTACGGCGTGCAGGCATCCTCCCACGAAACCGACCAGAGCGTCAGCGTCGGCATAAGCTGGAAGTTCTAAAGGCTGAAAGACAGAAAAGGCATGCGGGGGAGATAATCTCCCCCGCGCCCCCTTGTTTCCGCCTCCCGGCTTCGCCGGTTCGGCCGGACAGGGGGAACGGAAAACGCCCTTTACAAAAGCCCCGGAGTGCTGCCCCGGGGCTTTTGTGTGCCCCTTCCGACCTCATTCCCCTTTCTCCCATTCTCTCCTCTTCTTTTTTCCTCTCGCCGTACTCCGCCCCATACCCGCATGCCGGGGCAAACGACACGCTTTTATTCCCTCACACTGAAATCTTCCCGAATCGTTGCAGGCCAAGGTATCTTTCGCGGCGTTTTCTTGACCGCACGGCGAATTTGTTTTATATACATTTCACCAGTCCGCCCCGCGCCTAGGTTCCTTATGGAGCATGCGAATACCGGGGCGGCATTTTTTTTCCAGGAAATTCCGATGCAGTTCATCAAAACGCCGCTCTGCATACATGACCTGCTGCAACTGATGCTCAACCGCGGTCTGCTGTGCGCCGATATGGTACGCGCCTGCCGCCATCTTTCCCATGTCAGTTACTATCGGCTCAACGGCTATGCACGGCACTTCTATGTCAACGAGTCCGCCGCCTCTCCGAACTTCCTGCCCGGCACGACGTTTGAAACAATATGGCGGATCTACTGTTTCGATCGTGAACTGCGTCTCCTGACACTCGATGCCGTCGAACGAATCGAAGTTGCCGTTCGTACTGTTCTCTCCGACTCCCTGTCCGTTGCCGATCCGTCTGCTGCTGTTCTCCCATACGGTTCACACTGGTTCATGGAAAATGCCTTTTTCAAGAGTCCAAAGGACTGTGCCGCGTTCTGCGCCATCGTGGAGGAGGAAACAGGAAAAAACAATTGCCGACGCCGGAGCGCTCCCACCGATCATTATTATAAAACCTACACCTCACCCGCGCTTCCCCCCTCCTGGATAGTCATGGAATCCTTGTCCATGGGCAGCTGGGTCACGGCACTGCAAAACCTGACCCATCCGGTTCAAAATTTCCTTGCCGGAAAATTCGGACTGCCCAGGGTGTTATTTACATCCTGCCTTGCCTCACTCAGAGTCGTACGCAATATTTCCGCTCATCACGGCCGCTTCTGGAAAAGAACCCTCGACCGTCCCTTCAAAGTCCCGCGGCCCGGTTTTGCCAATCTCTGCCCCGATTTCCGTTCGAAGGAAGATTCCTATTACGCCGCGGCCTGTGTGTCGTGGTTCTTTCTTCTTCAACTGGCTCCCAGCTCGCGCTGGCCGGAAAAACTGAAAAACCTCTTTGAAAAATATACAGAAGTCTCTTGCACCGATCTGGGCTTTCCCCAAAACTGGTACAATGACCCGTTCTGGAAAATATAATCTCCCCTTACTTTCCCGTCAGGCTTCCCCTGCCGTCGGCCAGGTGAACGAAGGCGTCGTGCGCAAAGCCCCGTAAGTGCTGATTCAGGATCTTTCCTGCCCCGCCTCTCCCCCCAGTGAACCCACCATACCCACGGCTCCCGCGCGCCCGCCGCAGCGGCAACGCCGCAAGGCGGAATCAGGGGGGACCGGGGGGCTTGTCCCGACTTTGTCGGGGAAATTATTTCCCCCGGCGGGGTCCGGGGCGGAGCCCCGCTGCTCCGGCCTGATCCCGTCCACTCCATCCCCGGGCAGAGCCCCGCTGCTCCGGCCTGTTCCCCTTCCTCTCCTCTCTTCTCCCGCCTTTCGGAGCGGAGGCGAAGACTTGCGAAAAGGGGCGAAAACGGCTAGGCTAATCCTTTATTTCTCCTTCCACCCCAACGAAGCGAACGCGATGAGCAGCAGTCAGCCGGTCGAAACCGGAAGCCCTTGCACGAAGAAGTCCGCCCAGAATCGTCGCCGGATCACGACGTCCTGCGTCGAGGCCGGGCGCTTTTCGGCGCGCTGCGGACAGGAAGCAGCCATCGGCGCGTCCGTCGTTCTTTTCTGTGCGCCTGAAGAGGCGACCGTTCACCGTCCTGCCAGGGCAAAGCACGCCCGCATCCGCCTTCGGCAGGGGAGAACCATACCCCGAACACCGACAAAGGGCAGCCTTTCCGCAGAGGACAGAGCTGCCCTTTTCCATTCTTTTTGCAGAGATGCGTTTTTTGCGCATGACTGCTCCGCCGTTTTCCCCCTTCAAGGACGCAGGGGAGGAAGGCAGACTCCTTTCCGGCACGGCAGGCGCGCAGAAGCGTCCGCCGTGCGCCGTCGGGGTTGCCTTCTGCATCCGGACAAGGGTGGAAGCGGCATTTTTTCCGACCCCATGACCCTTTCCACACTGTTTTTCGCATAAGGAGCCGAAAAAATATGGGAGGATTCTTCGGAGCCATCTCCAAACAGGATTGCGTGCTGGACATCTTCTTCGGCGTGGACTACCACTCGCACCTCGGCACACGCCGCGGCGGCATGGCCATCTACGACCGGAAGCTGGGTTTCCAGCGGCAGATACACGACATTGAAAACACCCCCTTCCGAACCAAGTTTGAAAACAATCTCGCCGAATTCCACGGCTGCGCGGGCATAGGCTGCATCAGCGACATTGATCCGCAGCCGCTTCTCGTGCGCTCGCATCTCGGTTTGTACGCCATATCCACGGTCGGCATCATCAACAACACCGAGCGTCTGGTGCGCGACTACTTTTCCAGCCGGGGCCATCAGTTCATGGTCACGGACGCCGGCAAGGTGAATCCCACGGAACTCGTGGCCGCGCTCATCAACATGGAAGGCGATCTCGTGTCGGGCATCCGGCACGCGCAGGACGTCATTGAAGGCTCCATGACCATTCTGCTGCTCACGGAAGACTCCATCATCACCGCCAGAGACAGAATGGGACGCCTGCCCGTACACATCGGCAAAAGCGATCTCGGCCACAGCGTGTCGTTTGAATCCTTCGCCTACCACAAGCTCGGCTACGAAGACGCCTACGAACTCGGTCCGAGCGAAATCGTGCGCATCACGGCCGACGGCTACGAAACGCTTTCCCCGGCCGCCAAAACCATGAAGATCTGCGCCTTCCTCTGGACCTACTACGGCTATCCGAACTCCAACTACGAAGGCGTCAACGTGGAGCTCATGCGCTACCGCAACGGCGAAATCATGGCCCGCGACGAAATGGCCCGCGGCACGCTGCCTTCGGTCGATCACGTGGCCGGCGTGCCCGATTCCGGCACGCCCCACGCCATAGGCTACGCCAACCGCTGCAAGCTGCCCTTCGCCCGGCCCTTCGTCAAATACACTCCCACCTGGCCGCGCTCCTTCATGCCCGCCAATCAGGCCGTGCGCAATCAGGTGGCCAAGATGAAGCAGATTCCCGTGCCGGAACTCATTCAGGGCAAGAAGCTCCTCTTTGTGGACGACTCCATCGTGCGCGGCACGCAGCTGCGCGAAACCGTCGACTTTCTTTTTGAATCCGGCGCAGGCGAAGTACACATGCGCTCCGCCTGCCCGCCCATCATGTACAGCTGCAAGTACCTCAACTTCTCCCGCGGCAATTCCGACATGGATCTGCTCGCAAGGCGCATCGTGCAGGAACTCGAAGGCGACGAAGGTCATCGTCATCTCGACGAGTACGCCGACGCCTCCACCGCGCGGGGCAGGAGTCTGCTTGCCGCCGTCTGCCGCAAGATGGGCTTCGATTCTCTGGGCTATCAATCGCTGAACGGCCTGCTTGAGGCCATAGGCATCGACAAGGACAAAATCTGCACCTACTGCTGGAACGGCAAAGGATAACCACCATGAACAATTCCCATTCCGCATCCTACGCCGCCGCGGGCGTCAACATTGAGGCCGGCTACGAAGGCGTTCGCCTCATGAAGCGCCATGTCGAGCGCACCCTGATTCCCGGCGTGGTCTCCGATCTCGGAGGCTTCGGCGGCCTGTTTGAACCTGACACCAAAGGCATGTCCCGTCCGGTGCTCGTGTCCGGCACCGACGGCGTGGGCACCAAGCAGCGCATCGCCCAGCTCATGGACAAGCACGACACCGTGGGCATCGACTGCGTGGCCATGTGCGTGAACGACATCGTCTGCTGCGGCGCCAAGCCTCTGTTCTTCCTCGACTACATCGCCATCGGCAAAAACGATCCGGAAAAGGTGGCCACCCTCGTTTCCGGCGTGGCCGAAGGCTGCGTGCAGGCCGGCTGCGCCCTCATCGGCGGCGAAACCGCCGAGCATCCCGGCACCATGGCCCCCAACGACTACGATCTCGCGGGCTTCTCCGTGGGCATGGTGGACAGAGACAAGGTCATCAGTCAGTCCTCCATGCGCGAGGGCGACGTCATTCTCGCGCTGCCTTCCTCCGGCCTGCATTCCAACGGCTACTCGCTGGTGCGCAAGGTGTTCGACGTGGAGCACGCAGACCTTAGCAAGTACTGCGAAGAACTCGGATCCACGCTCGGCGAAGCCCTGCTCACGCCCACGGTCATCTACGTGAAGCCCGTGCTCGCGGCCATTGCCGCGGCCGAAGTTCACGGCATAAGCCACATCACGGGCGGCGGCTTCTACGAAAACATTCCCCGCTGCGTGCCCGACGGCCTCACCGCCCGCGTGGAAAAGGCCGCCGTGAAGACTCCGGCCATTTTCTCCCTGCTGCAGCGCGTGGGCAACATTCCCGAACGCGACATGTTCAACACCTACAACATGGGCGTGGGCATGACGATGATCGTATCCCGCGACACGGCCGACAAGGCCCTCGAAGCCCTCAGGAGCCACGGCTGCAACGCCTACGTTCTCGGCGACGTCGTTTCCGGCGAAGACAAGGTCGCTCTCGCCTGATTTTGCCGCGCCGCCCCGCGCGGCGCACGCTTCATGCACAATGCGGCGGAAATTCCGCTGCAAAGGACATTACGAATGGTAAGACGCATTTATGTAGAGAAAAAGCCCGCCCTTCGACACGAGGCCGGAGCGATTCTCGGAGAACTCCGCACCCTGCTCGGCATCTCTTCCCTGACCGGTCTGCGGCTCGTCAACCGCTACGACGTGGAAGGGCTGGACGAAGACGTGTTTCAGCGTGCGGTGAAAACCGTGTTTTCCGAACCGCAGGTGGACGACGCCGGCGAAACCCTGCCCGAAGGCGACTACACCGCCTTTGCCGTGGAATACCTGCCCGGTCAGTTCGATCAGCGGGCCGACTCCGCGAGCCAGTGCATTCAGCTCATGACCCGGGGTGAACGCCCCGCCGTGCGCACGGCGCGCGTGTTTCTGCTCTCCGGCGATCTCTCCGAAGCCGACGTGGAAAAGATCAAGCGCTACCTCATCAACCCCGTGGAAGCGCGCGAAGCCGGCCTTGATCCCGTGGAAACCCTGCGCGTGGAATACGAAGTGCCCACCAGCGTGAGCACCGTGGAAGGCTTCACCAAGCTGGACGAAGCCGGTCTTTCCGCCCTGCTCGATCAGCTCGGGCTCGCCATGGATCTCGACGACCTCAAGTTTCTGCAGGCCCATTTCCGCGACGAGGAAAAGCGCGATCCCACCATCACCGAAGTGCGCGTGGTGGACACCTACTGGTCCGATCACTGCCGCCACACCACCTTCTCCACCCACATCGACGGCGTGGAAATTCTGGACGAAAAAACGCTGGCCGCCTATGAGCGCTACCTTGCCGCCCGCAAGGAAGTGTACGGCGAAGAAAAGGCGGCCCTGCGTCCGCAGACCCTCATGGACATGGCCACCATCGCCGCCAAGACCCTGAAAAAGCGCGGCCTGCTCGGCAACATGGATCAGAGCGAGGAAATCAACGCCTGCTCCATCCACGTGACCGCCACCGTGGACGGCGAAGAGCAGGACTGGCTGCTCATGTTCAAGAACGAAACCCACAACCATCCCACCGAAATCGAACCCTTCGGCGGCGCGGCCACCTGCATCGGCGGCTGCATCCGCGATCCGCTCTCCGGCCGCGCCTACGTCTATCAGGCCATGCGCGTCACCGGCTGCGGCGATCCGCGCACGCCCGTTTCCGAAACCATTCCCGGCAAGCTCCCGCAGCGCAAGCTCGCCCAGACGGCCGCCTCGGGCTACTCCTCCTACGGCAACCAGATAGGTCTTGCCACCGGCATGGTTTCCGAAGTCTATCATCAGGGATACGTGGCCAAGCATCTGGAAGTGGGCGCCGTGGTGGCCGCGGCTCCGGCCGTCAACGTGGTGCGCAAGCGTCCCGAACCCGGCGACGTGGTCATTCTGCTCGGCGGACGCACCGGCCGCGACGGCATCGGCGGGGCCACCGGCTCCTCCAAGAGCCACAACCGCAAGTCTCTCGTCACCATGGCCTCGGAAGTGCAGAAGGGCAACGCGCCCGAAGAACGCAAAATCCAGCGCCTGTTCAGAAACGGCGACGTCACCCGCCTCGTCAAGCGCTGCAACGACTTCGGCGCAGGCGGCGTTTCCGTGGCCATCGGCGAACTCGCGCCCGGTCTCGAAATCCGTCTCGACGCCGTGCGCAAGAAGTACGAAGGCCTCGACGGCACCGAACTCGCCATTTCCGAATCGCAGGAACGCATGGCCTGCGTGGTGGCCGCCAAGGACGCTCCCGCCTTCATCGAAGCCGCGGAAAAGGAAAATCTCGAAGCCTATCAGGTGGCCGTGGTCACGGAATCGCCGCGCATGGTCATGAACTGGCAGGGCAAAACCATCGTCGATCTTTCCCGCGCCTTCCTCGACACCAACGGCGCGTCCAAGCACACCCGCGTGCGCGTGGAATCCAAGGACCGCTCCGCCCTCGACGCCCCCGCGGCCTCCAGCCTGCGGGAAACGGCCTCCAGCCTCAAGTGCGCCTCGCGCCGCGGCCTTGCCGAACGCTTCGACTCCACCATCGGCGCAGGTTCCGTGCTCATGCCCTTCGGCGGCGTGCTTCAGCGCACGCCCGCGCAGGTCATGGCCGCGCTGCTGCCCGTGCTGCCCGGACACGAAACCAAAGACTGCTCCGTCATGGCCTGGGGCTTCGACGCCGATCAGATGAGCGTCGATCCCTACGAAGGCGCGTACCGTTCCGTGGTCACGTCCGTCGCCCGCCTCGTCGCCGCAGGCTGCGACTACCGCAAGGCCTATCTCACCCTTCAGGAATACTTTGAAAAGCTCCGCAACGAGCCGGAACGCTGGGGCAAGCCCTTTGCCGCGCTCCTCGGCGCGCTCGACGCACAGCTCGATCTCAACGTGGCGGCCATAGGCGGCAAGGACTCCATGTCCGGCTCCTTCCTCGACATGGACGTGCCCCCCACCCTCATTTCCTTTGCCATCGCTCCGGCCAAAGCCGACGACGTGCTCTCGCCCGAGTTCAAGGAAGCCGGACACCCCGTCTGCCTGCTCGCGCCCGCCTCGGCCGACGCCGAAGGCTTCAAGGCCTGCTGGGACGCCTTTGCCGCCCTGCACGCCGCGGGCAGGGTGAAGGCCGCCTGGGCCGTGGAAAACAGCGTGGCCGAAGCGATCATGAACATGTCGTTCGGCAACGGCATCGGCTTTGAGTCCTGCGCCGACATCGACTGGCATCGTCCCATGCCCGGGGCCATCGTGGCCGAACTGACCGAAGAGAGCGGCCTGCGCCTCGGCGTCACCACGGAAAAGGCCGTGATCACTCTCGGCTCGGACAGCGCCTCCGTCGAGGAACTGCTCGCCCTGAACGAAGGCGTGCTGGAAGACATCTACCCGAACCGCACTGCGAAGGACGAAGCCTCCGTGCCGCTCATCACCTCGGACAGGCAGCCCGCGGCCAGACCCCGCACGGGCTCGGCCAGACCGCGCGTGGTCATTCCCGTGTTCCCCGGCACCAACTGCGAATACGACAGCGCCCGCGCCGTCATGCGCGCCGGGCTCGAACCGGAAATCATCGTGCTGCGCAACCAGTCCGCGGCCGAGGTTTCGGAATCGGCCGCGCGCTTTGCCCGCGCCGTGCGCGAAAGCCAGATCATCTTCGTGCCCGGCGGCTTCTCCGGCGGCGACGAACCCGAAGGTTCCGGCAAGTTCATCACGGCCTTCTTCCGCAATCCCGAAGTGACCGACGCCACCATGGATCTGCTCAAGCAGCGCGACGGCCTCATGCTCGGCATCTGCAACGGCTTCCAGGCGCTCATCAAGCTCGGCCTCGTGCCCTTCGGCGAAATCATCGACACCGACGCTTCCTGCCCCACCCTCACCTTCAACGTCATCGGACGCCATCAGTCGAAAATCGTGCGCACGCGCGTGTCTTCGCGGCTCTCCCCCTGGCTGAAGAACGTGAATGCGGGCGACATCGTCTCGGTGCCCGTGTCCCACGGCGAAGGCCGCTTCCTGTGCGAACCTGCGCTGCTTGAAAAGCTCAGGGCAAACGGACAGATCGCCACCCAGTACGTGGATCTCGACGGCCATCCCACCATGAACGTGGACTTCAACCCCAACGGCTCCGTCTGGGCCGTGGAAGGCATCACTTCCCCGGACGGACGCGTGCTCGGCAAGATGGGACACTCCGAACGCACGGGCGCGAACCTCTACAAGAACGTGCCCGGCAACTACGATCTCCATCTCTTCGAGTCTGCCAGGGACTACTTCAGCCTCTAAAAACCGCGCCGGGGCGGAAAGGCTTCCGCTCCGGCTCTTCGACCGACGGCAAGACAGATGCCGCCCGTTCCCTGATGTTCGGAGCCGGACGCCGCCCGCCCGGCCTCCGGCCCCTCCGATTGACCGGTCGCCCTGCCTGCCTCATCCGCCCGCCCGGCGGCCCCGACAGAACGACGGCCCCGGTGGAGTCGGCGGCATCGCCTCCCCCGACGAATTCCACGCCGCAGAGGAAACGAAGCAGGGCAAAAGCAAGGCGCAAGGGAGACGGGACGCGGCGGGCGATGATGCGCGGCGTTGAACGCTCCCCCTCGTTCCGCAAAAGGGGCGAGACTGCGCATTTCAGGCCGCGTAACGTGCGCCGCATGCCCTCCGGCATCCGCTGCGCCCGAGAGCGCAGCCGTCAGGCAAACCGAGTCAGACAAAGAAAAGCCCCGACATCCAACGATGCCGGGGCTTTTTCATGATGTTTTGCAAAGCGCGGTCAACTGCCGCGTCTCAATGCGCCGCCTACTTGCCGAGCAGACTTCGCGCATAGGCGTGAATGCCGTTGGCAAGCCCCTGCGCCAGGCGCTGCCTGTGCTTGCTGCTCTTCAGGCGCGACGCTTCCTTCGTGTTGGTGGAGTATCCCAGTTCCACCAGCACGCTGGGCATGGAGGAGCCCACCAGCACGAAAAACGGCGCGCCCTTCACCCCTCCGTCGCGGGTGGAAGCTCCATTTTTTTTCAGATAGCTCAACGTGTTTTTCTGTATGCGGTCCGCCAGACGGCGCGATTCCGTGGTGCGCGCGCCGGTCAGAATTTCCGTGAGTATCTTGTCCATGTCGCCGAGACGCCCGCTGTCGGCGTTTTCCACCGTGGCCAGACGACTCACCGAACTGCTGCGGGCAAAATCCAGAATATAGGTCTCAAGGCCGCTGATGCCGGTATTTTCCGACGCGTTCACGTGAATGGATATGAAAAGATCGCCCTTGTTTCTGCGGCTGAAGGCCACGCGTTCCGACAGCGACACCCATTTGTTGCCCGTGCGGGTGAGATGCACCTTGTAGCCGAGCTTCTCCAGAATGGTCTTCAGACGCCTCGCCACGTCGAGATTGACGTCCTGCTCCACCACGCCGTTGTGCATCGCGCCGGGATCGCGCCCGCCGTGCCCCGGATCAATGATGATGGTGCGCACGGAAAGGCCGAGCTGGGCGGCAAGCCTGTGCGTGCCTGCGCCGCTGGGCGGTCGGCTGACCGTGGTCGTTTCCCTGGCGCCTTCCTTTTGTCCTGCGGGCGCTCGGGCGTTCTTGCCGCTCTTGTCCATCTCCTCGCGGTACTCGGCGGCTATCTTGGCGTGATCGGCGCGAAAATAGCGCCGCGCAATGTGTTCCAGATGCACCCGGGCCTTTTTCTGATCGTTCAGAAGCTCGTTGTACACCACGGCCGCGCGAAAAAGCGCGTCGTCGGCAAGGGCGCTTGCCGGAAACTTCTTTGCCGACTGCTCGTACACGGAAGCCGCCTTGCGGGCGTCCACCGCGGACTTCGTCACCCTGGCCTTTTCCTCAAGGGCCACACCACAGCGAAAAAGCGCGGCAACGCGCAGATTCCATTGAGGATTATTGTCATAGACCTTGAGGAATTCATCGGCGCAGGCCTGCCAGGAATTCGCTCCGGGACTGCCCTTCTGAAGACGGGCAAGCTGCGCCTTGGCCCGTTCGTAATCGGGCGGATTGGCGGCCAGAGCCCCGGCGGACAGGCAGAAAAACAGACAGCAGGCCAGGCAGACGAGAAAAAAGAGGCGGCGTTTCTGGGACATGAAGTAAATACCGAAATTTTTTTCCATTGTTCAGCACACCTGTTCCTCTGTCAATGGAAAAACGTCATTTGTAACAAAAAGCCCGGCGCACAGGCGATTTCAGGAATAAAAAGGCGAAAGAAACGCCCGGCGACGCATCGAATCAAACGCCCTTCCGCCTGATGAACAAAACACATCGCGTTCGGGGAATCCGGCCTTCGGGCGGGCCTTGTCGTGCCGCCGCGCGCCATCCGTCGCGCTGCTCATTCCCCGGCGACAGGCAGGGCTCCGAACGCGACGCGCCGCCCGCGCCGCACCCATCCAGAGCGCCGCGCAACGTAAGCGCACGTCTGCCCCCTCTTGCGCACCGTCGCCCTCCCCTCACCGGATCGCCAGTCGAACTTCCCCTGTCGAATGTTCTTTGCCCGGCTCTCCTGCCCCCCCTGCCGGGCATCCGGCGTCCTCCGCTTTCCCGTCCGGCGGCGTTTCCCGAAGGCCTGTGCCGTGCTTTGCCCCCCTGTTTAGGGCCCGATCATGCAGCGGACAGACGCGACGGCTGCCCGAGCCGCCTGCCGCGCTGCTCATCCCCCGGCGACAGGCAGGCTCAAAACGTGACGCGCAGCCCGAAGGCACTCTCTGACGGCACAAGGAGCAACATGCCCCCCCGCTCCGTTGCCCTCTTCCCGCCGAATCTCCAGCCTGACTTCCCCTGCCGAATTTCCTCTGCCCGGCTCTCCTGCCCCCCCTGCTGGGCGTCCCTTCGGCGTCCTCTGCATTTCCCGTCCGGCGGCGTCCAACGAAGGCTTCTGCCGCGGACGCTTCTGGTCGGCAGCGCGCACACGAGGCATGAGCCGGGCCCGCGCTCTTCCCGAACGGAAGACGAAACCTTTCCCTCTCACATGAAAATCTTCTGAAATTTTTCCGCATGCAGTTTTTTGACTTGACAGAGTCCGGCTTCTTTTATAAAAGACGTCTGTTCGCAACGCGCGGGAGTAACTCAGTGGTAGAGTGCAACCTTGCCAAGGTTGAAGTCGCGGGTTCAAATCCCGTCTCCCGCTCCAGCAAGTCATCATGAAGGCCCGTTTTCTACGGGCCTTTTCTTTTTGCATTCTTCCTTTCCATCCCGCTGCCGCTTCACAACAGACATCGCCTTTTCCGACGGCAGAACAGGTCGCCGCTCCTTTGCGCTTCCATCGGGCCCTTCACGCCGAAAGTCCCGCTGCTTCCGAACACCCTCCGAGCCTGAAAAACGCCCGCGAACCGTCCGGGAGCTGAAAGAACTCCGCGATTCTGCGCGCCTGCTTTTCGGCGCGTAAACCTGATCGCATCTTTCAAACGGCAGTCCTGCAAACTTTCCCGCGCGCAAATCGCGTGAAATAAAAAAGGCAGAGCCCGCAAGCCCTGCCTTTTCGGAACGTTGTTTTCCCCGCCTAATCCTTGTCGCACTCGGCCCGGAACTTCGCCTCTTCCTCCCGCACCAGCCTGAACAGCACGGGACTGAGCAGAAGAATGGCGATAAGGTTGGGGATGGCCATAAGGGCGTTGCAGGTATCGGCCAGCAGCCAGACCAGATTCAGCTTGACGAGAATGCCCACGGGAATGGCGATGCAGTACACCACGCGGAAGGGAATCTGCGCCCTGTCGCCGAAGAAGTAGATGGCGCAGCGTTCGCCGTACACGCACCAGCTCATGGCCGTGGTGAAGGCGAACAGCGAAAGGCACACGGCCACCATGATGCTGCCGATGCCGGGAAGCACGCTTTCAAAGGCGGCCGAGGTCATGGCCGCGCCCTGCTGACCGTCGGTCCATTCGCCGGTGAGCAGCAGCGCAAAGGCGGTAAGGCTGCACACCACGATGGTGTCGACGAAGGTGTCGAGCATGCCGATGGTGGCCTGCGTCATGGGCGAGTTGGTGGAAGCCGCCGCGTGCGCCATGGGCGCGGTGCCGAGTCCGGCCTCGTTGGAAAAGATGCCGCGGGCCATGCCCATGCGGATAGCCAGCATGATGGAAGCGCCGGCCGCGCCGCCCTGCGCCGCCGACGGCGAAAAGGCTTCGCGCAGCACCATGGCGAAAATGCCGGGCACCTGATCAATGTGCAGAACAATGACCACAAGAGACATGGCGGCGTAGCACAGCGCCATGATGGGAACGATGCGTCCGGCCACGCCGGCAATGCGCTTCACGCCGCCGAGCAGCACCACGCTGGAGAGCACGAGCAGCGCCACGGCGGAAATGTAGGGAGAAACGCCGAAGCTCGCCTCAAGCACGCCTCCGATGGCGTTGCTCTGCACCATGGCTCCGGTGCCGATGCAGGCCACGATGCCGAACAGCGCAAAGGCGCTGCCGAGCCACATCCAGCGGGCGCCGAGACCGTTTTTAATGAAGAACATGGCTCCGCCCACCCAGTTTCCGGCGGGGGTGCGCTCGCGATAATGCACGGCAAGCAGCACTTCGCTGAACTTGGTGGCCATGCCCACGAGGGCCGTCATCCACATCCAGAACAGCGCGCCGGGGCCGCCCATGTAGATGGCCGTGGCCACGCCCACGATGTTGCCGGTGCCGATATCTCCGGCAAGGGCCGTCATCAGCGCGTTGAAGGGAGAAATTTCGCCCTTTTCCGAATCCGGACGCCGTCCGGCCCAGGCATGACGAAGGCCGCGGGCAAAGTTGCGGATAGTAAAAAAGCGCAGCCCGATGGTAAGATACAGGCCGGTGCCGAACAGGAGCACCAGCATGCACGGCCCCCATACGAAATTGTTTACAGCGGTAAGCCATTCCAGCATAATGTGACACCTTTGTGAATACATCAATAATTTATCACGATATCACATTATAATGGGAAAAGCAAACAATAAGACGCGCAACATGTTCCTTTTTTGCAAAACAGCCGGCTTTTCCGCCCTGCTCTTCCGACTGACTCCGCCCTGGCCGCGCTCATGCAGAAAACAACGTCGTTGCCTGAAGCCCCGGCAGTTGCCGCTCCCTCTGCCGCCTCAACAAACCCGTGGCTTTCCGGCGCAAATCCTCTCTTCCGCCTTCCCGGCAACGCCCCCTTTTCTCAACAGCCGCAGACGCCGACTCTCTGCCCGTCGCCGTGGTAAATTCTGCTCCCTGCCCCCTAGAGCTGCCGCCCCCTTTCCGTGCCCCTGCCCCCGGCGTACGTTTCCCGCCGAGCCGCCCCGCCCCACAACCGAGTCCGCAGGGTCTCTCCCCCCCCTCTCATGCTCCCGGAGGCTCGCCTAAAAAATAGCCGCGTCGGCAGATGCCGCAGTTCCGCTCCCGCCCCGGTCTGTCCGGCGCGGGCAGGCGGCAAGCCCGGGAAAACGCCCCTCACTCATTCCCCCATGCCGCAAAAGCCGCAAAAAAAAAGACGGCCCGCGCAAAACGCAGACCGTCTGAATGTTCCGCCGCAGCAACGGCGAATACCTGCCGCAAGCCTACTTGTTGGGCGTCAGCTTGTAGCGATAAATTTCATGCACTTCGGACTTGTAGCCCGGATACATGCCCTTGGTCATGCCGAGCACGATGCGGGCGCCGCGGTTCTGATGCACCAGCAGATCGCCGGTGGAAGGATCAACGCACAGACCTTCGATTTCACCCTGCTTGATGGTTTCGGTGAAGGTCTTTTCCAGAATCACGGGCGCGCTGCTCGCGGAAGAAATGTCCACACGGTACAGATGATCGGGTTCGTTGTCGTCGGCCGTGCCGTCGTCGGCGGTCAGGAACAGGGAGCCGTCATAGTAGAACACGCCCTGCACCCACTGCGGCACCGGCTGCAGATGCACCTTGCGCAGATAGTTGCCGTCGAGATCGTATTCATAGAGGTAGCGGCCGGACTCTTCGCCCACCCAGGAGCACATCCACACGGTGCCCTTCACGGGATCCACGGTGATGCCCGAGGTTTCCAGCTGGCCGGAAGCCTCGTTGAACGGGAAGGCGCGCTTGAACTTCAGCGTGTTGGCGTCGTACACGGACACCTGAATGTCCTTGCCCACGCCGTCCATGAAGTTTTCCACGCCGCAGTAGATTTCGCCGTTGTACACGTCGATGTCGCCGAGGTGGTTCACTGCCTTGGTGTAGCCGGTTTCAAAGGGCTTGTCGTTCTTGAGGACAAGTTTGCCGTCCATGTCATACTTGTACAGCACCTTGCTGCAGCTGACGTAGATGTACTTGCCGTCGCATGCGACGCCCTGCCGACCGTCAACCTTCATGACGTCTTTCAGTTCATAGGTGTACTTGGGAGACATGTCCGGTTCCGGCAGAGCACTGGCCTGACCGGCAATGCCGAAAAACATGAAGGCGGCCGCAGCGGAAACAAAAAGTTTGTTCATATACCCTCCTCAGGGTCATCAGGGAGCCTTCCGGCATGGAAAGCTCCTTTGCCGATACAGTAAATCAAACGCCGGGGCATGACAATGGGATATTACGGACGGCGAGTCACATGAATTCTCACGTCGTTTGGCTCCACGCCGACGCCCCTGCACGCAGCCGCGCAGAGCCGATGCAACCGCGCCCCCGAAAAATCTCTCCGGAGGCGCGGCGTTCCGTCGGCAAGGACAAACTCTTTTACGCCGCCTCTCGGAAGCGCAAACGTCAAATCAGCCGCGTTCCGCGTGAATATCGACCGCCACACCTTCCATGAGCGAGCGGGTAATCATGCAGCTCTTCACGATCTTGAGGCAGTGCGCCAGAGTTTCGGCATCGGCGTCGTCCACTTCCACGCGAACGTCCAGATGCACGCGGTTGACGAAGGAAAGGCCGTCGCGCTCTTCCTTCTCCGCGCTGCCCCGGCCCACAATGCGGCGATAGCGCACGCCGCGGGCGAGAAGCGCCGCGTTCATCGAACCGCAGAAGCAGTCCAGCGCCGCGCTGACCAGAAACACTCGCGCCGTGCCCAGACGCTGATCCGGGCTCACGCTGGTATAATCCGCATGGATGTCTTCCAGAAGAGGATGTCCGGTTCTGATCGTAAAGCCGTCCGGAGTATGTTCAAATTCAACAACGTCGCTCATGTCTGCACTCCTTGTGATGAATGTTGACGGCTGGGCTTCGCGAAGCCCGGCCGTCCCCGGCGCGGATTCTTCATCCATGCCGGAAAAATGATGCGTCCTGCGGATTCCTGCGCCGCACCGTGTACGCTGCCGCTCCCCGCAGGACGGCGGAAAATCTCCGGCCCGCTCTCGCGAACCCTGCCCGTCTCCCGGCGAACGCAAATCTCTGCCCGCCCTCACAAGCACGGCATCCGCGCCGCACCTGCGAACACGTCATCCGGTCTGCCACCCCCGCGAACGCAAGCGCCCGAGAGCGACGTTGCAGGAACAGAGAGCTTCCGAGCCCGCGGCAACGGCCGCGACGCTCACGCTTCCGCCTGCGCCGGTCTCGCGCCTGTAAACGCATCTCACAGGCCGCGAGTTCACGCCACACGAACGCCGCCCGCACGCAAGCGCCCGTGAAGGCACCTCCTTCACTCCCGGCAGAGCCGGTACAGCCGCGCAAGAAATGCGGCCCGCGGAATCTCCTCCGCGCCGAGACGCAGCATGTGCGGCGTCGTCTGCTGGCAGTCCACGATTTCCACGCCCCGTTCCCGGAGCCACGCCGTCAGATGCACCACCGCCGCCTTGGAGGCGTCCGGCTGAACATGAAACATGGATTCCCCGAAAAACGCCCGGCCGCACTGCACGCCGTACAGTCCGCCCGCAAGCTCCCCGTTGCTCCACACTTCCACCGAATGCGCATGTCCGAGCTCGTGCAGACGCTCATAGGCCGCCATCATGTCGGGCACTATCCAGGTGCCGTCCTGCCCGGGGCGCGGTATTGCGGCGCAGGCGCGAATGACGCGGCAAAAGCACGCATCCACGGTGAACGTGAAGCGCCCGCTGTTCAGCACCCGGCGAAGACTTCCGCTCACGTGCAGCTTTTCGGGAAAAAGCACGCAGCGCGGATCGGGCGACCACCAGAGTATGGGCGAGCCCTCGCCGTACCACGGAAAAATCCCCCGCGAATAGGCGTACATGAGCCGCTCCGGCGAAAGATCGCCGCCGACCATGAGCAGGCCGTCGTCGCTCGCCTCCCGCACGGGGGGAAACCACAGCGGCCCGCCTTCGGGCATCCAGAACAGAGGGGCCGCCATATCGACTACTGACCGCTCGCCGTAAGCGTAAGATGAGGCGCGTCGGGCGAAGAGGCGTCCACAAGCACCTTGCCGCCCTTCTCCAGCCGTCCGAAGAGCAGAAGTTCCGCAAGCTGATCCTCAACCTCGTTGCGCACCACGCGCTGCAGCGGACGCGCTCCCATGCGCGGATCAAAACCGTGATCGGCCAACCAGTTTCTCGCCGCGTCGGTCAGGGTGAGCGAAACGCGACGGGCGGCCAGACCGGGTTCCAGCGCGGCCATGGTCTTGTCCACGATGCGGCCCATGAGATCCCGGCTCAGGCTGTTGAACGGAATCATGGCGTCGAGGCGGTTGCGGAATTCAGGGCTGAACGTCTGCTCCACCGCTCCGGCGCTGCGGTCCGACGCACTGCTCGTGGAACAGAAGCCCACGGGAGCCTGTTCCATTTCACGCGCGCCGGCGTTGGTGGTCATGATGAGCACCACGTTGCGGAAATCCGCCTTGCGGCCGGTGTTGTCGGTGAGGGTGGCGTAGTCCATCACCTGCAAAAGCACGTTGTAGATGTCGGGATGGGCCTTTTCCACTTCGTCGAGCAGCAGCACGGCATGAGGCGTCTTGCGTATGGCCTCGGTGAGAAGACCGCCCTGCTCGAAGCCCACGTAGCCGGGAGGCGAACCGATGAGACGGGCGACCGCGTGCTTTTCCATGTACTCGCTCATGTCGAAGCGCACGAAGGACACTTCCAGAAGATCGGCGAGCGCCTTGGCAAGCTCGGTCTTGCCCACGCCCGTGGGGCCGTGGAACAAAAACGACGCCGTAGGCCGGTTTTCCCGGCTCAGGCCCGCGCGGGAACGCAGAATGGCGCGCACCACGGCGTCCACAGCCTGATCCTGACCGAACACCCGGGCGCGCAGATCGTCTCCGAGCGTCTGCAGACGCTCCTTTTCGCCGCGGGTCACGCTTCGTGCGGGAATGCCCGCCATGCGGGCCACCACGCGTTCGATGTCCTGCACGGACACGCCCGCGCCGCGACGGAATCCGGGCTTCAGGGTTGCCGCGGCTCCGGCCTCGTCCATGACGTCGATGGCCTTGTCCGGCAGAAGCCTGTCCTGAATGTAGCGCGCGGAAAGTTCCACCGCGGCCTGCACGGCTCCCTTGGAGTAGCGCACGCCGTGAAATTTCTCATAGCGCTCCTGAAGGCCCCGCAGGATGGCCAGACAATCCTCTTCCGAAGGCTCCTTCACGTCGATGCACTGGAAACGACGGCTCAGGGCTCTGTCCTTCTCAAAATGATTGCGGTACTCCTCGTGCGTGGTGGAGCCGATGCAGCGCAGTTCGCCCGCGGCAAGCACGGGCTTGAGCAGATTGGAGGCGTCCATGGAGCCGCCGCTCGTGGCTCCCGCGCCCACGATGGTGTGAATTTCGTCGATGAAGAGAATGGAGCCGGGCTTCTGCTTGAGCTCGTTCACCACGTCCTTAATGCGGGCCTCGAAGTCGCCGCGATACTTGGAGCCGGCCAGCAGCGCGCCGAGATCCAGCGCATAGACGGACAGCGAACGAAAGGCGCGCGGCACGTCGCCCTGCGCAATCTTGTAGGCCAGCCCCTCGGCAATGGC
The DNA here is from genome assembly GCF_944324995.1 of uncultured Mailhella sp. Classification (GTDB taxonomy): domain Bacteria; phylum Desulfobacterota; class Desulfovibrionia; order Desulfovibrionales; family Desulfovibrionaceae; genus Mailhella. The sequence goes on along the minus strand of NZ_CALUYL010000034.1, from coordinate 10,459 downwards.
CGTCTTGCCCGTGCCGGGCTCGCCCACCAGCAGAGGATTGTTCTTGCGTCTGCGGGAAAGCACTTCCAAAAGACGCGCCACCTCGCTTTCGCGGCCGACCAAGGGATCGATGCGGCCCTGCTTGGCCTTTTCCACCAGATCCACGGCATAGCGCTCCAGCGCCGAGGCCTGCGGAGCCTCGTCCTCTTTATCCGAAGGCGCGCTGCTGCGCCGCTGCGCCGCCTGACGCAGAATCTCCGGCAGCTCGTGGGAAAGAAATTCCAGCACGCGCAGGCGGTCTATGCCCTGCTTGCGCAGATAGAACACGGCCCAGCAGTCCGGCTCCTCGAACATGGAGGCGAGCACGTCGCCCACGTCGGTGTCGCGGCGGCCCGACGACTGCACGTGCGCCACCGCGCGCTCCAGCACGCGTTCCAGCGATTCGGTCTGCATCACTTCGCTCTCGGGCGCGGGCTGCTCCGGCCCCACGGCCGGAAGATACCGGGAAAGATAATCCTCAAGCTGATGACGCAGCGCGGGAAGGTCGGCGCCGCATCCTTTGAGTATGACACGACCGAGCTGCTCGCGAGTCATGGCCAGCAGAAGATGTTCCACGGTAAGACATTCGTGGCGACGCGAACGCATCTCCATAACGGCCAGCGCCAGCGTCTGCATCAAAGAACGTGCCATCATCAGCGGATACCTCTTTTTTCTGGAAACATTCCTTTATTGTACCTGCGCGAAACGGAGATTGCAAGCTGTGGGGGCGCATGTTTCCGCGATGCAACATTATTTAACATTCGCGCCGGAGATCAACAACGCCTCTGCAACGCGAAGCGGCGATGCAACGCCCCGTCAGATCTCAGAAAGAGTCGCACCGCTCGACCAGAGCTGCGGCGGGCCCGGAGACCTTTCGGTGACGCCGGGCTTTTTCCGGGCCTTTGCAACAGGGCGGGCGCAAATGCCGCGAAGAGACGGCAGATTCCGCCTCACCCCGCGCCGCTCGAAGACGCGCGCCGCTCTTGCAGCGCCGAACGCCCCCGGAGCTTCCGTCCGCAGGCACGGCGCAACGCGACGCTTCGGCGGCTTTTGCCGCGCCCCGTCACTCTCTTCGGCAAGGCCCTGACGGAATCGTCTGTCCGGCTTCGGCAGCCCCGGAAACCTTTCGGAGACACCGGGGCGTTCCGGGCGCAGAGTCCCCCTCGCCGCTTGCAGGCAGCGCCTCTTGAAGCATGCGGGGCTTCCGCGCGCAGAGCGCCCCTTCCGGGCACGGACGAAAAACGGCGGCGCAACACGCGACCGCCGTTTCAAGCGCTATTCCTTTTCCATGGTGCAGCGCAGGGGGAACCCGGCATGCTGAGCCCTCGTCGCCACCTGCGTCACCCGGAATTCGGCTATTTCCTTCGGATACACCCCGCACACGCCCATGCCCTTCTGATGCACGGACATCATGATGGTCACAGACTCTTCCTGCGTCTTGTGGAACACCTCTTCCAGAATTTTGACGACGAAATCCATGGTGGTGTAGTCGTCGTTGTGAAGAAGCACCCGGTACATGGCCGGTTCCTTCAGTTCGTCTTCCAGAGTGACGCCCGACTCGGTGCCGGACATGCCTTCGGTGTAGTCCTGACTCATGTCGTTATTCTCCCTTGCCGTCGACTTCCGCTTTCAGGGCGTCGGTCTGCGCCTGTGCGGCAAGCGCCTCGATCATGTCCTCGATTTCGCCGTCCATGAAGCGGTCGAGGGAATACATGGTAAGGTTGATGCGGTGATCGGTCACGCGGCCCTGCGGAAAGTTGTAGGTGCGGATGCGTTCCGAACGGTCGCCGGAACCCACCTGGGAACGACGTTCCGCGGCTTCGGAAGCGTGCTGCTTTTCCTGTTCCGCCTGAAGGATGCGCGAAGCGAGCACCTTCATGGCGCGGGCCTTGTTCTTGTGCTGGGAACGCTCGTCTTCGCACGTGACCACGATGCCCGTGGGAATGTGCGTGATGCGCACGGCCGATTCCGTCTTGTTGACGTGCTGGCCGCCCGCGCCGGACGCGCGGTACACGTCGATGCGCAGATCTTCGGGGCGCAGATTCACGTCCACTTCCTCAGCTTCGGGCATGACGGCCACGGTGGCGGCCGACGTGTGGATGCGGCCCTGCGATTCGGTGGCGGGCACGCGCTGCACGCGGTGGGTGCCGGATTCGTAGCGCAGGCGGCTGTACACTCTCTTGCCGGAGACCAAGGCGATCACTTCCTTGTAGCCGCCGGAATCGGTGGGCATTTCGGAAATGATTTCCACCTTCCAGTGCTGAAGTTCGGCATAGCGGCAGTACATGTGGAAGAGGTCGGCGGCAAAGAGGGCCGCTTCTTCGCCGCCGGTGCCGGCGCGCACTTCGAGCACGGTGTTCTTTTCATCCAGCGGATCAGGCGGCAGCAGCATGAGGCGCAGCTTGTGCTCGCGTTCGGGCAGCTCCTTCTCGATGCGGTGAATTTCTTCCTGCGCCATCTCGCGGATCTCGTGATCCTCGTCGTTCAGAAGCTCCTTGTTTTCCTCAAGCTGTTTCTGGAGATCGCGATATTCGCGAAAGGCAAGCACCACGGGTTCCACGTCGGCGCGGGCCTTGGCGATCTTGCGGTACTGTTCAGGGTCGGACAGAACCGCAGGATCGGCCATGTTCTGTTCCAGCTCCTCATAGCGTTTTTCCAGACTTTCCAGTTTAGCAAACATAGTCACTCCATCACGATAGGGTCGGGGGATTCAAAGCGGCCGGCATAGGGGCTGTCCGGGCCCAGCGCCTCGCGCAGCGCGACCACGGCGACTTCAAGCTGATCGTCGTCGGGTTCCCGCGTGGTGAGAAGCTGAAGAAAAAGCCCCGGAGCGCGCAGAAGGCCGCCCCAGAAGCCGTTTTTCAGCGTGGCCGCATAGCGGATGATTTCATAGGCCAGCGCGCTGACCGGCGCGATCAGCAGTATTTTGAAGCACACGATGCCCGCATGACGCACCACGGGCGAGGCGGGGTCCCACACGAGCAGAAGCAGGGGAACCAGCACCGCGTGAAGCACGATGGCCACGGACAAAACAAAAAGAAGGAAGGTCGTGCCGCAGCGCGGATGCAGCCTGCTGCACGCGCGGGCCGTGGCCGCCGTGACCATGCCGCCCTTCTCAAAGGCGTGAATGGTCTTGTGTTCCGCGCCGTGATACTGGAACACGCGGCGGATGTCGGGCATGAAGGATATGGCGACAATGTACCCGATGAACATGAGAAATTTGAAAACGCCGTCCCAGAGATGGAAGGAAATTCCATTCATGTCGCCGGAAAGGCCGAGCTCTTCCATGCCGAGGGCCAGAAGATGCGGCGCCGCCACGAAGAGCACCACGGCCGCGCCGAGGGCCATGAGCAGCGTGAGCGCCACCTGTCCGCGGGACATGGGAGAGGAATCGTCGTCGCCCATGGAAAGGTCGGCGGAACGGTTGAGCGCCCGCACGCCGTTGGACAGCGTTTCCACCAGAATGGGGAATCCGCGCAGAAAGCGCACGGAACGCAGTCCCTGCGGCCCCATGGTGCGCCACCGCCGGCTCTCCACGGAAATGGAGCCGGAAGGACGACGCACGGCCAGCGCGTAGGACGCGCCGTTTCTCATGAGCACGCCTTCCATGACGGCCTGACCGCCCACCAGAGGCAGCGCGCAGCTCTCGGACGCAAGCGCGAGGCAGCGCAGAAGGGAACGAACCATTTTCATGCCATATCCTGAAAAAACTCTCCCGCAAACGCGGGGTGAAGGCGCCCCGGAAAACACCGGAAAAACGCCCGTGCGCCGCCGAAAAACGCAGAACATCTGCGCGCCCTGCGCCCTCGCGCCGGCGGCCGGCGCGCCCGTTTCCGCAAAACGCGGCGGATGCGGCGAAGGCTTCATCGGCAATCCGAACGCCCGAAAAAAGGGCCTTCGGAGCCTGCCGGAGCGCAAGGCTCCAAACTCAAAAACCTCCCCAGGAAAGCCTGGGGAGGTTCCGCTCATTCCCGGCTCGATACGACGCCGGAACCAGCGTTACTTTGCGAATTTGGCGTACTTCTTGCGGAAGCGGTCAATGCGGCCGGCGGTATCGACGAAGCGCTGCTTGCCGGTGAAGAAAGGATGGCAGGCGGAGCAGATTTCCACATGCACGGTTTCGCCCTTGGTGGAGAGAACTTCCACAACATTGCCGCAGGCGCAGACAAGCTTGGCCTTGTAAACTTTGGGATGGATGCCTTCTTTCATGGTACACTCCTCAGATGATTTGCGGACCCACGGGTACGCCCATACCCACCTTGGTAGGCGGACAGTCGCCTAGTCGCCCGATTTACCGCAGCGTTGAAGATTCAAGTCGGAGAACCCTACTTCTTTTTTCGCGGATAGTCCAGTGTTTTCCCGCTTCATTTTCTCGTGAACGACTCCGACGCTCTGGACGAGCGCGCCCGTAAGGGCTATACCTTGCCCATGCGTTATTATCCTCTGTTTCTGAGTCTTGCCGACGCCCGCTGTCTCGTGGTGGGCGCAGGCCCCGTGGGACGGCGAAAAATCGCCGATCTTCTCTCGTGCGGTCCGGCCGAGCTTCTGGCGGTCGATCCCGCGCTCGACGAAGCGGCGCTCCGGCAGGCCCTCGACGGACAGGACGCCGCACCCCTTCGCGCGGAAAAGCGGGCCTTTCGCCCGGAAGACGTGGAAGGACGCGCCCTTGTGTTTGCGGCCACGCCTTCGGCGGCGGTCAATTCGGCCATCGCAAGGCTGTGCCGCGCCTGCGGCGTGCCGTGCAACGTGGCCGGGCCTCTGGAAGACGGCGTTTCCGGCACGTTTCTGGTTCCCGCCCATCTGGAGGACGGCCCCATCACCCTCGCGCTCTCCACGGGCGGATGCAGCCCCGCGCTCGCCCGCGCCCTGAAGGAAGACCTCAGGCAGTGGATACAGGGCGGCTACGCCCCGCTCGCGCTTCTTCTGAAAAAACTGCGTCCCCGGCTCATCGCCCTCGGTCTCGGCAGCAGCGCCGACGCCGACGTGTTCCGCGCGCTGTGCGCCCGTCCCCTGCGCGACGAGCTCATGGACGCCCTCGCCCGCAAGGACTCCGGCAGGCTTGCCGATCTGCTGCGCCCCGTGCTTCCGGACGCTCTTTCCCCTTCCCTTGAGGAGATTATCCATGAACTGGACTGACATTCCCTCCTATCTGTGCCTCGCCATTTACGCCCTGGCCACCGTGGCCTCGCTGGCCGGCGTGCTCGGCCGCTCCCCCCGGGTGAAGAAAACGGCCGGTCTGCTCTGCGTTGCGGGCTTTGCCCTGCACACGCTGTGGCTTCTCATCAGCATTGCGGACGGCTCGTTCAGCGCCGTGTCGCGCGGCTTCTACCTGCTGCCGCTCTCCTGGATTCTGGCTCTCGCCGGTCTGCTGGTGGCGCGTCGCCAGCACATGGACATCGCCCTGCACTTCGTGGCTCCGTGGGCCTTCTTTCTCGGCGCGTGCGCGCTGGGCTTCTCCGGCACGCCGGGTTCCCTGCCGCTGGTCGGGCCGCTCTTCATTCTGCACCTTGCCGCCATCTTCGTGGGCGTGGGCGTCATGGCCGTGGCCGCGGGCGCGGGCGCGCTCTTCCTCTGGCAGGAGAGCGCCATCAAGCACAAGACCCCGCTCGACGGCTTCCGCAAGGATCTGCCCGCCCTCGGCGCGCTCGACAAGGTGAACGCCATGGCCACCCTCGTGGGCTTTCCCTGCTACACCCTCGGCGTGCTGTGCGGCCTGCTCTGGGCCCGCATCAGCTGGGGCAGCTTCATGAGCGGCGATTTCAAGGAATGGATCTCCTTCATCATTCTCGCCCTCTACGCCCTGCTCTTTCATCAGCGTCAGGCTCTCGGCTGGCGCGGACGCAAACCCGCCATTCTGGCGCTCGTCATCTTTGCCGCCTCGCTGTTCTCCATGTTCGTGGTGAACACCGTTCTCTCCACGCAGCACGGTTTCTAAACCCCGCCGCCTCCCCGGCACAACACAGCGCGCCACACCTTTTTCTTTCAGGAACATCATGAACAGCACCATACACCTCATCGGCATCAACCACCGCACCGCGGCGGTGGAAGTGCGCGAAAAGTTCGCGCTCACCAATTTCTGCTCTCCCGAAACCTGGGCCATTCCCACCACCAACGGCATCAGCGAATCGCTCATCCTCTCCACCTGCAACCGCGTGGAAGTGCTCGTGGTGGGCGAAGGCGACACGCCCCGCCAGCGCGCCCTGGAATGCTGGGCCAAGGCCCGCGGCAGAACCGTGGAAGAGCTCGAACCCTACCTCTATCAGTACAAGAACGACGAAGCCATCCGCCACCTGTTCAACGTGGCCTCCAGTCTGGATTCCCTCGTGCTCGGCGAACCGCAGATTCTCGGTCAGCTCAAGGCCGCCTACCGCAAGGCCACCCAGAGCCACTGCGCCGGAACCATCATCAACCGCCTGCTGCACAAGGCCTTTTCCGTGGCCAAGAGAGTCAGATCGGAAACGGGCGTGGCCTCCAGCGCGGTATCCATCAGCTACGCCGCCGTGGAGCTCGCCAAGCAGATTTTCGACGACATGAGCCGCCACAACGCCCTCATCATCGGCGCGGGCGAAATGGCGGAACTTGCCGCCCTGCACCTCAAGCAGGCCGGCGTGAAGCGCATCCGCGTGGCCAACCGCACCTTCGCCCGGGCCGAAGAGCTGGCCCACAGACTCGGCGGCGAAGCCGTGCCCTTCGATCAGCTCTTCGACCACCTCGTGGACACCGACATCGTCATCAGCTCCACCGGCGCACCCGACGCCATCATTCACGAAGAGGAAATGCGCGACGTGCTGAAAAAGCGCAAGAACCGCCCCATGTTCCTCATCGACATCGCCATGCCCCGCGACATCGCCCCCTCGGTGAACACGCTGGACAACATCTATCTCTACGACATCGACGATCTCAAGGAAGTGGTGGAGGAACACATTGCCGAGCGCCGCAAGGAAGCCGTGCGCGCCCGCGCCATCGTGGACGAAGAAACCGCCGCCTTCCATCAGTGGATCGAGTCGCTCACGCTCCAGCCCACCATCGTGGCGCTCGTGGAGCGCGGTCAGCGCATCATGGAAGAGGAACTCGCCAAAACGCTGCACCGCCTCGGCCCCGTGGACGACGCCACCCGCGAGGCGCTCCAGATCATGGCCGACTCGCTGGTGCGCCGCTTCAATCACGAGCCCATCTCCTTCATGAAGGACCGCTTCCACGAAGCCGCCAACCCCGAATACACCATGCAGGCCGTGGACACCGTGCGGCGCGTCTTCAACCTGAAATAGTTCGCGGCTCCGCCGCCGCAAAAGAGCCCCGGCCCCTTTTCGGACCGGGGCTTTCTGCTGCGCTTCAGCCCGGAGACAGGCAGAGCGCGGGCACGCTTCCGGCGCATGAATCCGCTGCGCCTGCGAGAACCGTCGGCCTGCGCTGTCCTGCCTGCGCTGTTCTGTCTGCCGACGTTCCCCGCGACTGCGCGGAAGCTGATTCCGCAGCTCGGAAAGCAGAGCCCCGCCCTTTTCTGCGCCTGCGCAAAAAACGCTGTTGTCGATGCCGCCCGCGGCAAGACCCGGCGAGGGGCCGCGCGCCCGTGCAACGCCGCCGCTCCGGCTGCCGCGAGGCTCCTCACTCCCCGCGCCGCGCTCTCATCTCCGCAACATCGGGGCGGCATGGGCGCGTTTTCCCCTCCCTCCGCGTCGGCAAGGCCGCTCTCCTTCGCCGGACAGGCTCCGAACAGAATTAAATTGAGCGCTCAATCAATTTTTCTGAAACATCATTTTTTCATAATATAACAACGTATTACACCAATCATCCTTCCGCAGTGCGCGCCGAACTCCGGGGCCGGGCTCTTGACTCATTTCATGAGCTCATTACACTGAGCAGACGTATCTGCCCCGCCAGAGGCGTTTCTTTTCCGGCTGAATTTCTCTATGTGAAGGAGTTTTCCCCATGGCACGCACGCTTTTCGTCACCGCTCTTGCGGCGAATTCCGGCAAGGCCGACGCCGTCGCCGGACTGATGGATCTCGTCAAGGGTTCCGCCAAGGCCCCGGTTCTGTTCCGTCCCGTTCCCTGCCTCAAGACCGCCCTTGAGCTCATCAACGGCGGCAAGTGCAACGAACTCGTTGATTCCGTTCTCGCCGCTTACAAGGAAGCCGCCGCCAACGCCGACTTCGTGCTCTGCGAAGGCACCGACTTCACCGGCAAAAGCGCCGCGTTTGAAAACGCCCTGAACACCTGCGTGGCCGCCAACATGGGCGCTCCCGTGGTGCTCGCCCTCTCCGGCGAAGGCTGCTCCCCCGCCGAAGTCGCCGCCACCGTCACCACCTTCCAGTGCCAGATGAAGGAACAGTGCGTGGAACTGCTCGGCGTGTTCCTCTCCGGCATGAGCGAAGAAGACGAAAAGGCCGTGGCCGCGTATTTCTCCTTCCCCGTGAGCAGCAAGGCCGCCGACTTCGCTTCCATCCTCGATTCCTGCAACGGCCACATCACGCCCCGCCTCTTTGAATTCGGCCTCATCGAACAGGCTCAGAAGCATCCCATGCGCATCGTGCTGCCCGAAGGCGAAGAAGACCGCCTCATCAAGGCTGCCGCCATTCTCCTTCAGCGCAAGGTGGCCGAAATCATCCTGCTCGGCGATCCCGAAAAGATTCACGCCCGCGCCGCGGAACTTTCCGTGAGCGTGGACGGCGCGCAGATCATCAATCCCGTGACCGCCCCCGACTTTGAAGACTTCGCGGAAACCTACGCGCAGCTTCGCGCCAAGAAGGGCGTCACCATCGAGCAGGCCCGCGAAAAGATGGCCGACAACACCTACTACGGCACCATGATGATCTACAAGGAAAAGGCCGACGGCATGGTTTCCGGCGCGGTGAACACCACCGCCCACACCGTGCGCCCCGCCCTTGAATTCATCAAGACCAAGCCCACGGCCTCCATCGTGTCCAGCGCCTTCTTCGTCTGCCTCAAGGACCGCGTGAACACCTACGGCGACTGCGCCATCAACCTTGATCCCGATCCCGAACAGCTGGCCACCATCGCCGTGACCACCGCCGAAACCGCCGCCGCCTTCGGCCTCGAACCCCGCGTGGCCATGCTCTCCTACTCCACCGGCAATTCCGGCAAGGGCCCCACCGTGGACAAGGTGAAGGAAGCCACCCGCCTCGCCAGGGAAAAGGCTCCTGAACTTCTCATCACCGGCCCCATCCAGTACGACGCCGCCGTGGACGCCGCCACCGCCAAGACCAAGATGCCCGGCGATCCCGTGGCCGGTCGCGCGAGCGTGTTCATCGTGCCCGACATCAACACCGGCAACAACCTCTACAAGGCCGTGCAGCGCTCCGCCCACGCCGTGGCCATCGGCCCCGTGCTTCAGGGCCTGCGCAAGCCCGTCAACGATCTGTCCCGCGGCTGCACCGTGCCGGACATCGTCAACACCGTTGCCATCACCGCTATCCAGGCTCAGGCCGAAAAGGGACTCAAATAATGGTCAAGAAAATTCTCGTCATCAACGGCGGCAGCTCCTCCTTCAAGTATCAGGTTCTCGAAAAGGAAACCGAACGCCGCCTCTGCCAGGGCCTCGTGGAACGCATCGGCTCCCCCGACAGCATGCTCACCCACAAGCGCTTCACCGCCGACGGCAAAACCGAAAAGTTTGAATATCCCGGCAACTACGACACCCATGCCGCCGGCATGGCCAAGGTGGCCGAAGTGCTCATGAAGCATGAACTCGGCGGCGTCATCGACGATCCGGCCGAAATCGTGGTCATCGGTCATCGCGTGCTCATGGGCGGACCCGACTATCAGGAAGCGCTCGTCACCGAGGAAGTGAAGCAGGTCATCCGCGACTACATTCCCCTCGGACCGCTGCACAACCCCGCCAACCTCACCGGCATTGAAGCCATGGAAAAGCTGTTCCCCGGCGTGCCCAACGTGGCCGTCTTCGACACCGGCTTCCATGCCACCATGCCCGACTACGCCTACACCTACGCCCTGCCCAAGGAACTCACCAAGAAGTACAACATCCGCCGCTACGGCTTCCACGGCACCTCCCATCGCTTCGTGTCCAAGGCCGGCGCCGCCCTGCTCGGCAAGAAGCCTTCCGAAGTGAACGTCATCGTGTGCCATCTCGGCAACGGCAGCTCCGTGTCCGCCGTGCGCGCCGGCAAGTGCGTGGACACCAGCATGGGCCTCACCCCCCTGCAGGGCCTCGTCATGGGCACCCGCTGCGGCGACATCGACCCCGCCATCGTTCCCTTCCTCATGAAGAACGAAGGCTTCACCCCCGATGAAATCGACACCCTCATGAACAAGAAGTCCGGCTTCCTCGGCCTCTGCGGCAAGAGCGACAGCCGCGACATCGAAGCCGGCGTGGAAGCGGGCGATCCCGACTGCATCCTCACCTTCAACACGCAGTGCTACTCCGTGAAGAAGTACATCGGCGCGTACATGGCCGCCCTCGG
>NZ_CALUYL010000033.1 GCF_944324995.1 uncultured Mailhella sp. | reverse complement strand
GCATTTCCCGAATCTTTTCCTTGCGTCTTTTTCCCCGGAACCGGGAACAGCACTCCCCTCCGACTCCCACTGACAAGCCTGCCTCCCCCCATAAATGAAAGTTTTAGGAAGGAGGATGGGGGCGCGGGGGAAGGAGGAAAGCCCTTTTTCAAAAGGGGTTCCTCCGGTTCGTACTCCCACATAGCGTTGACGGAAGGAGGGGCTTCATCATTGCAGCAGCTTTTCCGCCCTTTTTCCCGCCGCAAAAGGCCGCGGCCTCCCTCATGTTGCCGCGTTTTGACGGACGAAAGCAGGATGGGAGCGCCGGGGAGACGAGTGTGGCGGCGTGAGACGGGCGTTTTGAGCGGAGAAAAGAACATCGGGAACGACGTTTTCCTGTCTTCATCACGCCCCAGGCATTATTTCTCCGGCGGCCTTTCCCGCACCTTTTCCTTGCGTCTTTTTCCCCGGAACCGGGAACAGCACTCCCCTCCGACTCCCCCTGACAAGCCTGCCCCCCCCCACAAATAAAAGTTTTAGGAAGGAGGATGGGGGCGCGGGAGAAGGAGGAAAGCCCTTTTTCAAAAGGGTTTCCTCCTTCTCCCGCATCTCTCCCCCTCTCTCTTCAAAAAAAGCCTCCGGTTTTGGGCCGGAGGCTTTGGGGGTTAGTGATTTTGTTTACGCAGGTAAGCGGGGCTGTCGTCTTCTTCTATGGTGAAGTCTTCGGCCGGTTCCTGGTATTGTTTGGCGCGTTCCTGGTATCGCAGGTAGGTGGGGATATCGGTATCGTCCTGCGGGTATTCGCTGTAGAGCTTGGGTCTGGCGAGGATTTCGTGCGGATCGCGGGTATGGCGCGGGCGGGTGGGGTAGCCCTGAACCACGGGGGGCACGTTCTGGTCGTGGCCGCCGTTCATGGTGACCACGGTGCCCGTGCCGGTCTTGTTGGGCTTTTCGGCTTCGGGTTCGATGCCGGTGGCGATGACGGTGATGCGGATTTCTTCGCCGCAGCTTTCATCGAGCGACATGGCGACCACGATTTCGGGATCTTCGCCGTTGGCGCCCCGGGCGGCCTCTTCGATGTAGGACGCGGCGGAGCTGAATTCGTCCATGCCGATGTCCTCATTGGCGGTGATGTTGACCAGCATGGCCTTGCATCCCGTGATGGAGAGGTCTTCGAGCAGGGGGCTGGTGATGGCGCGCTTGGCGGCGTCGAGGGCGCGGTTGTCGCCCGAGGCGCGGCCTTCGCCCATGAGGGCCATGCCCTGGCGGCTCATGACGGTGCGCACGTCGGCGAAGTCGGCGTTGATGAGACCGGGCTTCGTGATGAGGTCGGTCACGCCGCGCACGGCGTCGTAGAGCACGTCGTCGGCCTTTTTGAGCATTTCGGTGACTTTGGCGTTCTTGGGCGCGATGGCGAGCAGGCGGTCGTTGGGAATGATGACCAGGCTGTCCACGTGCTGCTTGAGCTCTTCAATGCCCTTGAGGGCGGCTTTCATGCGCTTTTCGCCTTCAAAGCGGAAGGGCTTGGTGACCACGCCCACGGTGAGCACGCCTTTTTCCTTGGCCACCTTGGCGATGACGGGAGCCGCGCCGGTGCCGGTGCCGCCGCCCATGCCCGCGGTGACGAACACCATGTCGGCGCCGTCGATGACCTTGCGGATGTCTTCCACGCTTTCCTCGGCGGCGGCCTGTCCGACTTCGGGCTTGGCGCCGGCGCCGAGACCCCTCGTGAGTTCCTTGCCGAGCTGGATGTGCTCTTCGGCGAGGGAACGGGAGAGTGCCTGCATATCGGTGTTGGCGCAGATGAAGGACACGCCTTCGAGGCGGGAGTTGATCATGTTCTGCACGGCGTTTCCGCCGCCGCCGCCCACGCCTATGACCTTGATCTTTGCGGCCTGTTCTGTATCGGGAACCATATCGTCCATAATAGCATGTCTCCGGGTGTTCGACAGATTAACGAATATCTCCGAACCAGCGCTTCATGCGTTCCCACACCCCGTGGAACAGGCTGGATTCGGCAGCGGAAGAGGGGGCGCTCGCAAAACGCACGGGAGCGTCTTCATTTTCCTTTTCCGCCCCATAGAAAAGCAGGCCTACGGCCGTGGCGAACTTGGGGTTGTTGATGACGTCCTTCAGGCCGCCCACGTTGCGGGGATATCCCAGCCGGGTGGGGAGCTGGAAGATTTCTTCCGCAAGTTCCGCACAGCCGGGAATGAGTGCCGCGCCGCCCGTGAGAACGACGCCCGCGCCAAGCTGCCGCTTGAGCCCGGAATGTTCCAGCTCCTGATACACAAGCGCAAGGATTTCCTCCATGCGCGGTTCGCATATTTCCGCAAGGACGCGGCGTTCCACCGTGCGGGAAGGCCGCCCTCCCACGCCCGGCACTTCGATGGTCTCGTCGGGACGGACCATTTCGGTGAGGGCGCAGCCGTATTTGATTTTTATCTTGTCGGCCGCGGAAATGGAAGTGCGCAGGCCGAAAGCGATGTCGCTGGTGAGATTGTTGCCGCCGAGCGCCACGGCGCCGGTGTGCTTGATGGCGTTGTTGGTGAAGATGGCGATGTCGCTGGTGCCGCCGCCGATGTCCACGATGGCGACGCCGATTTCCCGTTCTTCCTCGGTGAGCACCGACTTCGAGGACGCCAGGGATTCGAGCACGATGTCGGAGACGTCAAGATCGCTTCTGTTGCAGGAGCGGATGATGTTCTGCGCGGACGTGACCGCGCCGGTGACGATATGCACGTTGGCTTCGAGGCGCACGCCGGACATGCCGATGGGATTGGCGATGCCGCGCTGTTCGTCCACGATGTAGCCCTGGGGCAGAATGTGGATGACTTCGCGATCCATGGGGATGGCCACGGCCTTGGCGGCGTCGAGCACGCGATCGACGTCATGCTGGGTGACTTCGCCGCCGCCCTTGATGGCGATGACGCCGTGACTGTTCACGCCCTTGATGTGGCTGCCCGCGATGCCCGCGTACACCGACTTGATTTCGCATCCGGCCATGAGTTCGGCCTCCTCCACGGCCTTGCGGATGGACTGTACCGTCTGATCGATGTTGACCACCACGCCCTTGCGCAGGCCGTTGGAGGGACTCGTGCCTATCCCGATGATATCTATTCCGTTTTCGGAGGGTTCGCCGACAACGGCGCAGATTTTTGTCGTGCCTATGTCAAGGCCGACGATGAGTTCGGATTTTGGCATTGATAAGCTCCCCATGACCTGAGCATACCTGTGAAAGGAGATGCCTCGTTTAAATATAGACTTGAAAAAAGCAGCACAAAAATGACGAATTGTCCAGCATTTTTTTGCCGGATAACCAGTCTGCCGCAAGGCGTCGGAGGCTCTTGGAGCCTGCGTTCCGTTATGGTGGAAAAGGGGGGTTATTCCTGGTCTGCGGCCTTTGTCATCCACACCTGCCCGTCGGCTGCGCGGATGCTGGTGACCATGACGGTTTCCTTCCTTTTTTCAATGTCCGTAACCACCGAAGCGATGCGTCTGAGATTGTCCTTCCAGTTCTCGACGCCGATACTCAGACGGAGCCTTCGCGTTTCCCAGTACAGTTCAAAGCCTCCGCCCGCGCTCAATCGTATCCATGAAATCTGTGATATGTCAAAGGGAAAACCCGCGTGCCGAAACTCTTCCACGAACTCGGCCACCATGGGCAGGGCTTCGTCGCCGCCGGGGCCTATTTCCAGCACGGGCAGGGAACGGAAATTGTCCGCAGACACGGGCGCGATGATTTCGCCGGCGGCGTTGATGTAATAGAGAGTGTTGTCCTTGCGGGCGCAGAACAGCGGCACGCGCTCCTTCACGGTGATGGTGAACGAGCCCGGCAGCTCGCGCCGGATGGATACATTTTCGATCCACGGATTGTCCACGAGCTTCTGTTCGGCTTCGTGAACGTTCACAAGAAGGCTGTTTTCGCCCTTGCGCAGTCCGCAGGCGTTGAGAATGTCTTCGGTCTTCACCTGCGAGTTGCCGGTGACGCGTATGCTTGTGACGGCGAAATAGTCGCTGGTGGTGCAGAAGTTGTAGGCCTTGACGAGGCCGAGGCCCGCGCCGAAAAAGAAGAGTCCCACCAGGGCGAGGGCGAGCACGACGCGAAGCGCGAGAAGCACGCCGCGGGAGCTCACATGCACGGCGGGCAGACGGAGCTTTGACCGGCGCGATGATTTTTTGGCGGGTGCGGCGCTTTTGCGGCGGTTGCCGCCGGATTTCTTTGCGCGCGAAGGCGCTTCCGACACGCTTTTTCGGCGCTGCGAATAGGAATTGCGGCGGGAGTGATTGCCGTTCAGCAGGGACATGACGACCACTCCTTGACTTCCATGACGAGTTCCACGCCGAATTTTTCACGCACGGCGCGCTGCGCCTCGCGGATGAGAAAAAGCGCGTCCTCGCAGAGGCCGGGCACGCCGCACTTCATGTCGTGGGCGAGAAAGTTGGCGTGCATGGGCGAAAAGAACATGGCTCCGCGCCTTCTGCCCTTCATGCCCGCCGCGTCGAGCAGGCGTCCGGCGGACTGTCCTTCGGGGTTCTGGAACACGCAGCCCGCCGTGTGCTCGTGTACGGGCTGCCCGCTTTTCTTGCGCAGAAAGTTTTCCTTCATGGCGGCGCGTACGCTGCCGGGCTTGGCCCTGCGCAGGGAAAGCGTGACGGACACGCTCATGTACCACGCGCACGGTTCCACAAGGGAAAAGTGCCGGTAGGCGGCCTTCCAGCCTTCGGGGGAAAGCGTGTGCAGGCCCTTTTCCGGGGTGAACACGTCGAGCGAGCGCATGAGCGGCGCGGTGCTGCACCCGTAGGCTCCGGCGTTCATGGCCACGGCTCCGCCGAGGCGGCCGGGCACGCCCACCAGACCTTCGAGTCCCGCAAGATCGCGCGCCGCGCACCAGGCGAGAAGATGCGGAACCCGCATGCCGGAGCCCGCGCGGATGAGCACGCGTCTGCCGTCCGGGCCGTCCTCTTCGCCGAGAATGTCGGGTTCGGCGGGCCGCCCGTCGGGCCCCTTGGCCCCGAAGAGCGGACGCAGCACCGTAAACGGCAGATCGCCGTCGTGAACAAGCAGATTGCTCCCGCCGCCGAGCACGCGCACAAAGCCCCCGGCGGCGGCAAGCGCCTCAGGCAGGCGCAGGCAGTCTTCCGGGTTGTCGAGGCGTATTTCCGCAAGGGCGCGGCCGCCTATGCCCAGGGTGGTGAGCGGAGCGAGGGCAGGTCTGTCTATGATGTTCACGCCATGTTCTCCAGCACTCGCGGCCCCACGGTGGTCACGCTGCCCGCGCCCTGGGTGATGAGCACGTCGCCGGGACGAAGTTCGGTCTTGAGCGCTTCCACCACTTCGTCGAAGTTGGGCTTGTAGCACACGTCGGTCTTGGAGAACTGACGGATGCCGAGCGCGAGGTTCACGCCGTTCACGCCGGGAATGGGCGCTTCGCTCGCGGGATAGATTTCGGTGAGATAGAGCTTGTCCACGTTGCCGAAGGTCTGGCAGAATTCGCCGAACAGGGCCTGCGTGCGGGAGAAGCGGTGCGGCTGGAACACCATGACGAGACGGCGGCCCGGGAACACCTGACGCGCGGTGCGGATGGTGGCCTGGATTTCCGTGGGATGATGGCCGTAGTCGTCGATGACGGTGACGCCGTTCTTTTCGCCCTTGAGCTCGAAGCGGCGGCCCACGCCGGAGAAGGCGGCCAGACCTTCGACGCACTTTTCGGGCGCGATGCCGGCCTGAAGGGCCACGCCGATGGCGGCAAGGGCGTTCAGGATGTTGTGGCGTCCGGGCTGGGCGAGGGTGACGTTGGAAAGCAGTTTCTTTTCGCCGTCGCGGCCGCGCAGCCACACGTCGAAGCGGTTCACGGCGCCGCATTCGAGAATTTCGCCGCGGATGCGGCAGTCGCGTCCGAAGCCGTAGGTCACGAAGGGGCGCTTGATGCGGGGAATGAGACGGCGCACGCCGGGATCGTCGGCGCAGATGACGTTCATGCCGTAGAAGGGCACCTTGTTCATGAAGGCGACGAAGGCGTCGTCGATGGCGTCCTGGGTGCCGTAGTGATCGATGTGGTCGTAATCCACGTTGGTGACCACGTTGATGATGGGGAACAGGCACAGGAAAGAGCCGTCGGATTCGTCGGATTCGGCGATGAGGTATTCGCCCTGACCGAGGTGACCGTTGGAACGGTAGGCGTTGAGCAGACCGCCGATGATGACCGTGGGATCGAGACCGGCGGCGTCGAAGATGGCGGCGGTGAGGGAGGTCGTGGTGGTCTTGCCGTGGGTTCCGGCCACGGCGATGCCCGTGCGCAGACGCATGAGTTCGGCGAGCATTTCTGCGCGGGGGATCACCGGGATGCCGCGTTCGCGGGCGGCCTGCACTTCGGGGTTGTAGTCGGAAACGGCGGAGGAGCGCACCACCACCTGCGCGTCGCCGAGGTTTTCGGCGGCGTGACCGAGGTGAATCACCGCGCCGAGGCTGCGCAGACGCTGCACCGTGGCGCTGTTGGCAAGGTCGGAGCCGTGAACGCTGTAGCCGAGGTTGAGGAGCACTTCGGCGATGCCGCTCATGCCGGAGCCGCCTATGCCTATCATGTGAATGGCGCGAATCTTGTTGTTCATGAATATCCCGGATTATTTGGAGGTGTCGCCCGCGAGGGCCAGAAGTTGCGCGGCCACGGCGTCGGCGGCGTCGGGGCGGGCCAGGGAGAGCGCGCCCTTGCGCATGGCGGCAAGACGCGCTTCGTCGTTGAGCAGATCAATGAGCATGGGGGCGAGCCTGCCTTCCGCGGCGAGCTTTTCGGCGTCCTTCTGGGGCAGCAGCACGGCTCCGCCCGCTTCCTGCATGGCGCGGGCGTTGCTGGTCTGATGATCGTGCGCGGCGAAGGGGAAGGGAATGAACACCGCGGGCGTGCCCGTGGCGGCAAGTTCCGCCATGCTGGTGGCTCCCGCGCGGCAGAGCGCGAGATCGCATTCGGCGTAGGCCTTTGCCATGTCGTGAATGAAGGGGTGAACGATGCGGTCGGTTTCCTCGGCGGATATGCCCGCTTCGAGGTAGCGGCGGCGCACGTCGTCGTATTCGTTCGCGCCGGTCTGATGCAGAAGGTCGATGCCCGCCTTTCGCAGCTCGGGCAGCATGGATATCACCATGTTGTTGATGGCGCGGGCTCCCTGCGAGCCGCCCATGACGAGAAGACGCGGGGAGGCGTGCCTTTCGCGTTCGGCCGATCCGAGGGCCGCGATGCCGCCGCGGATGGGATTGCCCGTGAGCACGCAGACCTCGTGGGGAAAGCTGGCGCCCACGGCGGGCTGATCCCAGGAGAGGCACACGCGATCGACGAGCCTGCCGAGAATGCGGTTGGCCGCGCCGGCGATGGCGTTCTGTTCGTGCAGGGCGCAGGGGCGGTGCATGAGACGGGCGGCGAGCACGGCGGCGAAGCCTGCGTATCCGCCGAAGCCCATGACGGCGTCGGGGTTGAAGCGCCGCACGATGCCCATGGCGCGCAGCACGCCGAGGCTCATGGCGGCCATGGCGGAAACGGCCTTCAGGCCGCGGCCGATGAAGCCGCGCACGGGCAGGCCTTCAAAGCGCACGCCGGCGCGCTGCACGAGATCGCGTTCGGGGCCGTATTCGCCGCCCACGAAGAGAACTTCGACGTCGGGTCTGCGCTTTTTGAGCGCTTCGATGACGGCGAGCGCGGGGAAGATGTGACCGCCCGTGCCGCCGGTGGTGATGATGATGCGAAGAGCCATGCTTACTCCCGAGCGGTTCGCGAATAGTTGAGCAGCAGACCGGCGCAGATCATGTTTGCAAGCAGGCTGCTGCCGCCGTAGCTGATGAAGGGCATGGCAATGCCCTTGGGGGGAACATTGCCGAGAATGACGGCCATGTTGAGCAGGAAGCTCAGCGCGATGATGAGCGTGAGCCCGTAGGCGGAGAGCCTGTCGCGCAGATTTCTCTGACCGAGCACCACACGATAGCAGCGATAGAAGAAGAGCGCAAACAGCACCATGACCACGGTGATGCCCACGAATCCGGTTTCTTCGCCGATGACGGACATGATGAAGTCGTTGTGGGCTTCGGGCAGATAGACGGTTTTCTGAATGCTGCCGCCGAGCCCCACGCCGAAGATGCCGCCGGATCCCAGGGCAAGCAGGCTCTGGACGATCTGATAGCCGGAGCCGCGGGCGTTGGCGAAGGGCTCGAGATAGGCGGTCCATCGGGCCCAGCGGTAGGGCTCCACGATGATGAGGGCGACGACGAGCACGGCGGCGAGAATGAGCACCATGACGAGATAGCCGCCTCTGGTGCCGCCGCCGAGGCACATGAAGAAGAGGATGGCCAGCATGATGATGGTGCCGCCGAGGTCGGGCTGCATGAGCAGCAGAAGGCACATGACGAGGGTGATGAGCGTGGGCGGCAGCAGGCCGCGGCTGAATTCGCGGATCATGGCCTGCTTGGAGCTCATGAAGTAGGCCAGATACATGACGAGCGCAACGCGGGCGAATTCCATGGGCTGCACCATCATGAAGTGGAAGTCGAGCCAGCGCTGAGCGCCGTTGATTCTGGGGCCGATGACGGGGCAGAGGGCGAGCAGCACGAGCACCACGCCTATGCCCCAGTAGTGCAGCTTGTTGATGAACCAGCGCGGCAGCCAGCAGATGAGGGCCACGAACACGCCGCCGAGCAGCATGGTCTGGAGCTGACGGTGGAAGAAGTGATAGGATTCGTTGTAGGTGCGCTGACTGATGGGGCCGCTTGCGGAGAGCACGGCCACAAGACCCACGCACAGCAGCAGAAGCAGCAGTGCGAGCAGCCACCAGTCCACCGGCCCGGGGGGCAGGGTCTGTTCGGGCGCGGGCTGTTTTTTCTTGCGCAGGTTCATGCCTTTTCTTCCCGCAGGGCGTTCACCAGGGCGCGGAAGTGATTGCCGCGCTCGATGTAGTTCTTGTACTGATCGTAGCTGGAAGTGGCGGGGGCGAGCAGCACGGCGTCGCCTTGCTGCGCGATGCCGCGGGCGCGGGCAAGGGCGAGATCCATGGTTTCGTCCCAGGTGACGGGAACCACGTCCTTCCACGCGGGCTCGAAGTGCTCGCGCGAGGCTCCGTAAAGGGCCACGGCGCGCACGTGTTCCTTGATGAGCGGGCGCATGCCTTCCACGTCGCCGCCCTTGAACTTGCCGCCGGCAAGCAGCACCACGGGCCTGTCGAAGGCGCGAAGCGCCACCTTGAGCGCTTCGATGGTGGTGCATTTGGAATCGTTCACGTACTGCACGCCGTCTATGTCGGCGATGTGCTCAAGACGGTGGGCGATGGGCGTGAATTCGCGCATGGCGCGGGCGGCTTCCTCGCGGGTGACGCCGAAGATGGAGGCGGCCATGAAGGCGGCTTCGGCGTTGCTCTGGTTGTGCGCGCCGATGAGGCGGGTGTCCGGGAAGAGGCGGGCGCCGGGCGTGAGGAATGCCACGCGGGCCTTCATGCCGTATTCGCCGGGCAGGCGGGAGAGCGAGGGCGAAAGAATGGCCGTGTCGCTTTCGGTCTGCCGGGCGAAGAGGTTCATTTTGGCGTCGGTGTATTCCTTCATGTCCTTGTGGAAGTCGAGATGATTCTCGGAAATGTTGAGCAGAATGCCCACGCGCGGATGCAGGGTGCTGCACGTCTGAAGCTGGAAGCTGGAGAGCTCCAGCACGACGACGTCGGCCTTCGGTTCGCCGCGGCGTCTGCCGAGCACGTATTCGGAGAGGGGCACGCCGATGTTGCCGCCCGTGAACACGCGCAGACCGTGGGCTTCGAGCATGGCGGAACAGAGGCTCGTGGTGGTGGTCTTGCCGCTCGTGCCGGTGACGCCGATCACGGGCTCGCCGTCGAGCAGCCGCCAGGCAAGTTCGGTTTCGGCCATGATTTCGGCCTTCGAGCCGTCTTCGCGCACGGGCAGGAGAGGCTCGATCACGGCCTTTGCCGCAGCGGGGCTCGGAATGACGAGATCCACGCCCTCAAAGTAGGCGGGAGCGTGTTCTCCGCCGAAGACGGGCACATGGTTTTCATCAAGCCAGGCGGAAAAATCCGCAGGCATCTGATCCGGCTTCTTTTCGAGCAGGCGCACGTCCGCGCCGAGTTCGCGCAGCAGACGGACGGCGGCGCGACCGCTTCTGCCTGCGCCTATGACGGCGACGCGGCGATGAGAAAGATCAAGAGGACTCATGACGGCATTCCTCAGCGGAGTTTGAGAACGGAAAGGGATATGATGGCGAGAAGCACGGAAATGATCCAGAACCGGACGATGATCTTGGATTCCGGCAGCGGATGATCTCCCTTCTGGAAATGATGATGCAGCGGCGTCATGCGGAAAAGACGCCTGCCGTGGGTGGCCTTGAAAAAGCCGACCTGCATGATGACGGACACGGTTTCCATGACGAACACGCCGCCGGCCACCACGAGAATGAGTTCCTGCTTGCAGAGCACGGCAAGAAAGCCGAGCACGCCGCCGAGGCTGAGGGAGCCCACGTCGCCCATGAAGACCTGAGCGGGGAAGCAGTTGAACCACAGAAATCCGAGGCCCGCGCCCATGAGGGCGCAGCACAGCACGGTGACTTCGCCGACTCCCGGCACGGCGGGCACCTGCAGATACTGGGCGAAACTCGCGTGGCCCGCCACATAAATGAAGATGGCATAGACCATGAAGCACATGACCGCGGGCAGAATGGCCAGACCGTCGAGGCCGTCGGTGAGGTTGACGGCGTTCGAGGAGGCGATGAGCACCACCACGGCGAAGACCACGTAGAACACGCCGAGATCGGGCATGAACTGCTTGAAGAAGGGCACGGAAAGGCGGCTGGAATAGGCGGGTTCCATGAGCAGCAGGCTGATGGCGGCCACGGATACCACGATGAGGCCGAGCATTTTGGCGCGGGGGGAGAGTCCCTTGTTCTCATGGTGGCGTATTTTGGTGTAGTCGTCCACAAAGCCGACCACGCCGAAGCCCACGAACACGAGCAGGGTGAGCCAGATGTACACGTTGGAGAGATCGGCCCACAGAAGCGTGGAGAAGATGACCCCGGCCATGATGAGCAGTCCGCCCATGGTGGGGGTTCCGGCCTTGGCCTGATGCTCGGGCACGTAGGAGAGAATGGGCTGTCCCACCTTGAGGGCCGTGAGCTTTTTCAGAAACCACGGGCCCGTGATGATGGTGAACAGCAGCGCGAAGATGAGCGCCCCGGCGGAACGGAACGTGATGTAGCGGAACACGTTCAGCAGGGAGATGTCCTGACTGAAGGGCACAAGAAGGTTATAGAGCATGGGATTTCTCTTCCGTGAAGAGGGTTACGAGACGTTCCATCCGGTTGACCCGCGAGCCCTTGAAGAGCACGAGGCCGTTTCTGCCGTCGCGACGGCCGTCCTCCCAGCGCCGGAGTGCGGGCAGAAAGTCCTCGGGCTTCGGCACGTCGGCAAAGAAGCCCGCAAAGCGTTCCTCATCGAGTCCTTCCTTCACTTCTTCGGCGTGCTCGCCGGTCCAGAACACGGCCGCGCATCCGGCGCGGGCCAGGGTGCGGCCCAGGGTTCTGTGTTCGGCGGCGGCCACGTCGCCGAGTTCTCCCATGGCGCCCATGACGCACACGAAGGTCCGGCCTTTGGCAAGTTCTGCCGCGGCCTCGATCATGCGGGAGGCGGAAAGGGGATTGGCGTTGTACGTGTCGTCGATGACGGTCCAGCCGGGCACGTCGAGTCTGGCAAAGCGCTGGGCGGGGAAGGGCGCGCTTTCCACGCCCTTGCGGATCTCCTCGGCGCTCAGCCCGAACAGACGGGCCGCAGCCGCCGCGGCAATGATGTTTTCCGCGGCGTAGGGGCCGGAAAGGGCGCAGGAAACGTCGAGCTCCTCGCCGTCAAGCCAGAGACGGTAGTTCCCCCGGACCTTTTCGTCAAGCCCGAGGTAGCCTGCGCGGAACGGCACCGGCTTGCCCTTGGTGGAAAAGAACACCGCGTCGGGCCGCAGGGCGCGCGCCTCGCGCACGAGGTCTTCGTAGTCGGCGCTCACGAGGGCGAGGCCGCCCTTTCTGATGTGCGCAAGCAGGCGCGACTTGTAGTAGGCCGTGCCCTTGCCGCCGAGCCCGAGCGCGTGCCCCGGCCCCACGTTGAGAATGATCGCGAGATCCGGCTCCATGATCGGGCCGAGTTCGTCCATGTCGTTCGGATGGCTGATGCCCGCTTCCATGACCCAGAACATTTCGTCGCCGTCGGCGGCCATCATGGAGATGGGCATGCCTATCTGCGAGTTGAGGTTCATGCGGTTTCTGGCGGTCTTGCCGCGCATGGAAAGAATGTGCGCCAGCAGCTCCTTGGTGGTGGTCTTGCCCGCCGTGCCGGTGATGCCCGCCACGCGGCCCGCAAAGGATGCGCGCCAGGCGTGACCTATGCGTCCGAGCGCCTGCACGCTGTTGTCCACGAGCAGCACGGGGGCTGCGGGCTCGCCGTGAAAGGGATCGCGTTCGGCAAGCACGGCGGCCGCTCCGGCCTTCACGGCCGCGGCGGCAAAGTCGTGACCGTCCGCCCGTTCGCCGACAATGGCCACGAACAGGTCGCCTTCCTTCACTTCGCGGTTGTCGGAACAGGCGCCGCGCAGCAGAACGTCGGCGGAATTGAGCACCTTGGCATGGGCGGCTTCTGCGGCCGCCTCCAGCGTCATCAGCACGAGACAAGCTCCTTGAGTATTTCCTGATCACTGAAGTGATGTTTCACGGTTCCGATGATCTGATAGTTTTCATGTCCCTTGCCCGCCACGAGCAGGGCGTCGCCGGGCTTGAGCAGGCTTACGGCCAGTTCCAGCGCCTTGCGGCGGTCGCTTTCGCGATGCACTTCCTTCGCGCCTTCGAGGCCGGGCATGATGTCGTCGATGATGCGCTCGGGATCTTCGGTGCGCGGATTGTCGGAGGTCACGATGGCGATGTCGGAAAGTTCCGCCACGGCGCGGCCCATGGGCGCGCGCTTGGTGCGGTCTCTGTCGCCGCCGCAGCCGAACACCGTGATGATGCGGTTGAAGCGCGCGTGGGCGAGGGTCTTGAGCACGTTGGTCAGAGCGTCGGGGGTGTGGGCGTAGTCCACGAAAATGCCGGTTCCCGAGCCGGGCAGCCAGGGCTTGTCCGCGCCGGGTACGGGAATGCGTTCCAGGCGTCCCGGCACGCCCATGAAGCCTTCAAGGCAGGCGAGATCCTCCACGGAGAAGCCCAGCGAAAGCGCAAGGCCGCACACCGTGGAAAGGTTGCTCGCGTTGTGCAGGCCGATGAGCGGACTGTGCATTTCCCAGTCGAGGCGCTCGTCGCGGTTTTTTTGCCAGTAGAAATGCAGGGAAAGCCCTTCGGTGTCGGCGCGGCGCACGTCGGCGAGCAGGAAGGGACGTCCGGCAAGGGGCGTGCGCAGACCGAAGCCGAGAGCCTGCGGAAATTCTTCGAGCAGCCGGTGACCGTAGGGATCGTCGTTGTTCACGACCATGACCTTGTCCTTCTTCGGCGCGTCGGCAAAGAGGGCGCGCTTGGCGAGGAAGTAGTTTTCCATGGTCTTGTGGTAGTCGAGATGATCCTGCGTGAGATTGGTGAAGGCCGCGGCGCTGAAGTTGATGCCCGCAATGCGCTTCTGATCGATGGAATGGGACGAGACCTCCATGATGGCGGCCTTGACGCCGGCGTCGCGCATGGCGGCGAGGGAGCGGTGCAGGGTGAGGCAGCCGGGCGTGGTGAGGGGCGCGGGCTCGTCGTGACCGGGCCAGCGGTAGCTGATGGTGCCCATGACGCCCACGGGAAGGCCGTGCGAACGGTACAGGTGTTCGAGCAGATAGGCGCAGGTGGTCTTGCCGTTGGTTCCCGTGACGGCGATGACCGGAAAGTCGAGATTTTCGGTGCCGAAGCGGGCCGCGGCAAGAATGCCGAGCTGGGCGCGCACGTCGGAAACGAGCAGCCAGGCATGATTTCTGTCGCCGCGCAGATTGAGCTTCATGCGTTCCACGGTGCGCTCGGAAGCCACGATGGCCCAGGCCCCCTTTTCCAGCGCCATGCGGATGTGGCTTGCGGTCTTGCTGCGTTCCCCGGGAACGGCGGGGGGAAGGGCCACGAAGACATCGCCTTCGGCGACGAGACGGGAATCGGTCTGAATGGTGCGGAGTTGTTTACGAAGCTCGTCGCAGAGCTGGGCAGAGGTTACGCGCATGGGCTTACTCCTTTGAAGGGGGTGTCTTCGCTTCGGAAAGGGGCGGAGTGTCTGTGAGCCAGACGGTACAGGTGCTGTCGTCGGTGATGCGCGTTCCCGGCGGAGGGCTCTGACGGAGCACGAAGGTTCCGTTGCCTTCCATGGTGGGAACAATGCCGCGCGCCACGCAGGTTTCTATGGTTTTGCGGAGGGTGAGCCCCCGCAGATTGGGCATGACGTTGACCCCGGACGCCGAGGCCTTGCCGGCCATTTTCTGAGCGCGTTCGCGTTCCTTTTTGGCCTTTTCGGCGCGGTATTTGGCGAGGTTTGCGAGGTAGATGGCGTCTTTCTTGCGCTGGGCGAGCTGGGCGGGGGTGAGGTTTCTTTCCTGTTCCTTTTCGGCCAGGGCGAAGGTCACGTCGGGCAGATAGCCGTTGTAGGCCAGGGTGCGGGAGGCCACCTTCTGGAACACGGGCGCGGCGATGGCGCCGCCGTAGCCCGTGGTGGTGGGCTCGTCGAGCATGACGTAGATGACGTAGCGCGGATCGTCGGCGGGCACGATGCCGCCGAACGAAGCCAGACGCTTGCGGCTGTAGCCCTTGCCGGAGTGATCGGCCTTCTGGGCGGTGCCGGTCTTGCCGGCCACGCGCACGCCGGGAATGCGGGCTCTCGTGCCGGTGCCGTTGCCGTCCACGGTTTCCTCCATCATTTTGAGCACGGTGCGGGTGGTTCTTTTGGAAAAGATGCGCTGACCCGCGGCGGAGGTGGTGTTCTGACCGGGTTCGTCCATGACGAGGCTCAGGGGGCGGAATTCGCCGCCGTCGGCAAGGATGGTGTAGGCCTGAAGCATCTGAATGCCGGTGACGGAAAGGCTCTGACCGAAGGACGTGGACATGAGATCGAGCTCGCTCCAGTCTCTCGGGGAGCGCAGGATGCCGCGGCTTTCGTGAATGCCGATGCCGGTGCGCTGGCCGAATCCGAGCCGGTCGAGGTAGGAATGGAATTTCTGCGCGCCGAGCATGAGGCCGATTTTGGCCATGCCGATGTTGCTCGAACGGGAAATGATTTCGGTGGCGGTAAGTTCGCCGTAGGCGTGGGTGTCGTCGCGGATGGGAGCGTAGCGGGTGCGCCACACGCCGTTTTCGCAGAAGATTTTGGTGTTCGGGGTGACGAGCTTTTCTTCGAGGGCGGCGGCCATGAGAATGGGCTTGAAGGTGGAGCCGGGTTCGAGGCTGTCGCCGGCGAGGCGGTTTCTGTAGATGGAGGAACTCGCTTCGCGGTAGTTGTTGGGATTGAAGAACGGATACTGCGCCCAGGCGAGAATTTCGCCGGTGGCCACTTCGGAAACGAGCACGCCGCCCCAGCGCGCGCCCGAGGAGCGCACGGCGTCGGCGAGCACGTCTTCGGCGATGAACTGCACCTGCACGTCGAGGGTGAGGGTGATGTCTTCGCCGCGCTGTTCGGCGGCGGCGTCGCGTTCGTTGTTGAGAATCTGTTCGGCGGCGTTGCGGGAGACGCGGCTCTTCACGCTGGTGCCGCGGAGTCTGTCGTCGTAGGCGAGCTCCACGCCTTCAAGGCCGTGGCTGTCCACGCCCACGAAGCCGAGAAGCTGTCCGGCGAGGTGACGGTAGGGGTACACGCGTTCAAACTCGCGCGAGAGGCCGATGCCCGGAATGCCTTCCTTCTGAATGGCGGTGGCGGTGGCGTCGTCCACCTTCCGCTCCAGCCAGATGAAGGCCTTGTTCTTGCGGAACACAGAGGCGAGATCGGCTTCGCTCCGGTGCAGAAGCGGAGCGAGGCGCTTCGCCGCATCGTTGATGTCTTCCATGACGCGCGGATTGGCGTACACCGACTGGCAGGCCACGCTGCGGGCGAGCACGCGTCCGTTTCTGTCGAGAATGCTGCCGCGCGCGCCTTCAATGACTTCGGTGTAGGTGTGCTGACGCTCGGCCATGTCGCTGTACACGGGGCCGAGCAGCACCTGCACCTCGAAGGCGCGGAACCAGAGCAGCACCCAGCAGACCACGAAGAGGGCGGCGGCGTAGTGAAAACGCTGCCCGAGCAGCCAGCGCCAGCGCGCGCGCAAGCGCGAGAACAGCCCTTTGCCTTGGGAGGCGGAGGGCTGACTCTGAATGATGCGGCGATTGGTGCGGCGTCTTCCCGACGACATGCGGGAAGACGAAGAGGAGCTGTTCGGGCGCATTCGCTAGTCTTGGCTGGAAGGTTTGAGGCGGCGGATCTGGCCGGGATCGGCCATGCTCATGCCGAGCTGTTCGGCGGTTTTTCCGAGAACGTAGGGAGAGAGCAGGCTGTCGCGTTCGACTTCCAGCTTGGCCACGTGGGCGCGGGCCGATTCGGTCTGACGCTGCATTTTCTGAATGGTGTAGGCGGTGTCGCTCCTGTCGATGCTCAGCCAGGTGAGGGCGACGCCCATGATCAGGCTGAACAGAATGGAGACAATCAACATGAGGAACCAGCCTCCGGAACCGAGCGTAGCGGTGTGCGAATTCATGACAGCTCCTTCTTGAACGGCGGCAGCTTTTCCACGACGCGGAGTTTGGCGCTGCCGGATCTCGGGTTTATGAGAAGTTCGTCCCTTCCCGGAACGATGGGTTTCTTCGTGAGGAGCGCAACCTCTGCGTGATGACCGCACACGCAGCGCGGCAGATGCGGCGGGCAGAGGCAGTCGGTGCTCCACTGCCGGAACCGCTGCTTCACGATGCGGTCTTCCAGCGAGTGGAAGGTGATGATGGCCAGTCTGCCGCCCACGGAGAGGCGGGGAAGAATGGCGTCGAGGAAACGTTCGAGCTGTCCGAGTTCGTCGTTGACGACCATGCGAATCGCCTGAAAGGTGCGCGTGGCCGGATGATTGCGCGCTTCGGCCCGCCACTTGGCGGGATAGGCGCGCCGCACGATGTCCGCAAGCTGCCCTGTGGTTTCGATGGGCGCTTTCTGCCGCGCCTCCACGATGGCCCGCGCAATGCGCGGCGCCTGCGGATCTTCTCCATAGGTTTCAATAAGGTGCCGCAGGGTGTTCACGTCCGCCATGTTCACCACGGTGCGCGCCGACTGCATCCAGGGCTCTCTTCCCGCAGAGGAAAGACTGCCCATGTCCATGCGCATGTCGAGAGGCGCGTCGTCGTGCAGGGAGAAGCCGCGGTCGGCCACGTCGAGCTGCAGCGAGGACACGCCGATGTCGAGCAGCGCGCCGTCCACGGTGTCCCAGCCGAGGGCGTCGAGGGCGTCGGCAAAGGAGGCGTATTCCAGCGAAAAGAGCCGGCAGTTCTCGCCGTAGGGGGCAAGGCGCTGCGCGGCGCGTTCGAGCGCCTGCGGATCCCTGTCGAGCCCGCAGAGCATGGCCTTGCCTTCGGCGCGTTCCATGAGCGCCGAGGAGTGTCCGGCCAGACCGAGCGTGCCGTCGAGATAGCGGCCGCCCGGGCGCGGAGCGAGCGCGTCGAGCACTTCGTTGAGAAGCACGGAGACGTGCCGGGCGTTTTCGGCGGTGACGGCGGAATGTTGCTGCGTATGACGAATCATGGCGGAGACTGCGGGCTAAAGGGAAAAATCAATGCCGCTTGCGGCGAGTTCCTCGGTAACGCCTTCCAGGTTTTCCGAGGACATGGAGGCGCGCAGGGCGGCGGGGTTCCAGATTTCAAAGCGGTCCACGAGACCGAGAACAGTGGCTTCCCTGTCCAGACCGGCGTAGGCGCGGTGGTCGGGAGAAAGCAGAATGCGGCCGTGGGCGTCGGGCGTGTGCGTTTCCGCGCCGCCTATCACGAGACGGCGGAAGGCGCGCACCTTCGGGGACGGGTTGGGAATGCGCATGAATTTTTCTTCCAGCTCCACCCAGTCGTTCCACGAAAAGGCCACGAGGCATCCGTCGTAGGTGGTGAGCACGAAGGACGCGCCGGGCGCGGACGAAGAAGCCCCATCGGCTGCCGCGCCGCCCGCTCCCTGGGAAGCGAGGGCGTCGCGGAATTCCGGCGGAAGCGTCAGACGGCCTTTCGGGTCGAGACTGCGCGGGTACCTGCCTCTGAAAACCATGCCTGTTCCACTTTCTGCCACTTTTTCCCACTATTTGCCCATAAAACGGAAACTGTCAAGGCCGAAAGCGGGAAGGAATGTGACAACCTGTGAAAATCATGTGAATAATCGAAAGTGTTACAACTTTTTCCCCTACGCTGGTTCACCGGCGGCCTTTTTTTGCGGCGAAAAACAGGGGGGAGCGCGGCGTGTTGCATTCGCGAAAATGGGGGCGAGGCGCGGAGCCGGAAGACGCGTTTTCGTCGAATTTCGGGGAGGGGTGGCCGGAAGAAAAACGCGCGGTCGGACGCTCTCGACTTTTTTTGAAAAAAGAGGCAGAATGCCCGCACAGCGACGGGCGTGAGGAGGAAAAGCGGGTTTTTCGTCCTCCGCAGGCTGAGTCCGTCATCCGTGCTTCTCTTTATTAAGGAAAGGAATTTTTATGCGTACCAAAATTGTTGCCACCATCGGCCCCGCCAGCTGCGATCGTGAAAAGCTCGCCCAGCTGGCCGACGCGGGCGTTTCCGTATTCCGTCTCAACTTCTCCCACGGCGATCCCGACTTCTTCCGCGGCGTGGTTTCCAACATCCGCGAAATCGAAAAGGAATGCGGCCGTCCGCTGACCATCATGCAGGATCTGCCCGGACCCAAGATCCGCATTGGCATTCTTCCCGAAGGCCGCATCGAACTGCACCGCGGCGACAAGCTCATTCTCGGCCGCGAACGCAAGGAAAAGGAAGAGCTGCCCTTCATTCCCTTCGATCATCCGCGCATTCTTTCCGCCCTTGTTCCCGGCGACACCCTGGTGCTGGCCGACGGCGGTCTGCGCTTCTGCATTGAGGAAAAGGTGGAGGACGAGCGCTTCATTATGGTGGCGCAGGAAGGCGGCGCCATTTCCTCCCGCAAGGGCCTCGCGCTGCCCGGCAAGTCGCTGGCGCTGCCCGCCATCACCGATCAGGACCGCGAAAAGCTGGCCCTCGGCATGGAACTCGGCGTGGACGCCGTGGCCATTTCCTTCGTGCAGACCGTGGAGGACGTGCATCAGATAAAGGCTCTGCTGCATTCCTACGGCCGCGACGACATTCCCGTGGTCGCCAAGCTTGAGCGTCAGAACGCCGCCGTGGAGAACCTCGACGCCATCGTGGCCGCAACCGACATCGTCATGGTGGCCCGCGGCGACCTCGGCGTGGAATGCCCCATGCCCGAACTTCCGGCGCTGCAGAAGCACATCATTCACACCTGCAACCGTGCGGGCAAGCCCGTCATCGTGGCCACGCAGATGCTGCTTTCCATGGTGAACACGCCCGTGCCCACCCGCGCGGAAGTGACCGACGTGGCCAACGCCGTGCTCGACGGCGCCGACTGCGTCATGCTTTCCGACGAAACCGCCGCGGGCAGCTATCCCATCGAGGCCGTGCGCTACATGCGCAAGATCACCGACGAGGCGGAAAAGTACCTGCTCGCCACCCGCAGACTCGAACCTCCCAAGGACGAGACCGACACTTCCCGTTTCCTGGCCTACACCGCCTGCCTGCTCGCCAGAACCGAGAACGCCTGCGCCATCGTGGCGCATTCCGTGACCGGCGGCGCGGCCCGCATGCTGGCCGAATGCCGTCCCGCCCAGACCATCTACGCGCTGACCTCCAACTCCGTGGTGGAACACGCGCTCAACTTCGTCTGGGGCGTGCAGCCCTACTTCATTCCCGTGAGCGACAGCAGCATTTCTCATCTGCGCCGCGTGCAGAACTTCATTGCCACGAGCAGCAAGTTCCCCATGGGTCAGGATGTGGTCATCACCGCGGGCGAATACGCTCCCGGCGAGCAGAAGCGCCGCACCAACCTGGTGAAGATCTATCACAAGTAGGAACTTCGGGGTCTGCCCCGGGTTCTGCCGGAGGGAAATGTTTCCCTCCGGCGCCTTTCGCGCCGCAGCGCCGGATTGCCGGTCTGCGCGCACACAAAGGACGCGCCCCGCAAGGGGCGTTTTTTTTTGCCCGGCGCTCGGGGGCGGGACTGATTTTTTTGATGACCGCGGGACGGACGCGTCATGTTGCGGTAAGAAAACAAGGGTATGCCGGAAAAAACGGAAGGCGCGGGAGAAAGGCGGCAAGGGGGTGCATTGCCCGGGGGCAACGGCTCTTTGGCGTCCTGTTCCGGCG
The DNA here is from genome assembly GCF_944324995.1 of uncultured Mailhella sp. GTDB lineage: Bacteria > Desulfobacterota > Desulfovibrionia > Desulfovibrionales > Desulfovibrionaceae > Mailhella. The sequence goes on along the minus strand of NZ_CALUYL010000033.1, from coordinate 9,840 downwards.
CTTGATGGCGCGTCCGGCTCTGTGAGAAGCGCATCGGCGCACCCCTCGCGCGGCCTGAAACTGCGGCGCGGCGCGTGCGGAGCCTTCCGCCGGAGGGATGGCCATGTTGGTGGTTGTGACTTTCCGTTGTGCTGTGCTACAACAAAAGATGAACAGCCCGCATGCGGCCTGAAATTGCAGCGCGCAACAGGCCCGTTTCGCTCCGCAGCGCCCGGGCCCGGCCCGTCGCGCGGAACATGCGGTTCGCCGCAGCGGGGCTGCGCGCATCATGAAGACCGTTCCCGAAAGGGACGAACCTTGCTGAAGGCGGACGCCTATGGAAAAAAAGACTGCTGCCGTTTCGGACAGAACCGTGACGGCTTCGGACATCATGCCGCCGCTTCCCGACGCCTCTGCGCCGACGCTGTCGGCTGAAGACAGGCTGGTAGTGCTTCTCGCCTCGGCGGCGCAGGAGGGCGGACGCCTCTCGCCCGAAGCGTGGCGTCGGGCGTCCGACGCGCTGGAAGAAGTGTTTGCGCCGCAGGTTCAGGCCGACGGCGCGGCCGGAAGCGAGGCGGAACATCGTTTCTTCGTGCTGCAAACGCATTTTCACGCGGCGCTGCTTCAGGAGCCGCTGTCGCCGGAGCAGTTTGAGGCCGACCGCCGACTTTCCGAGGATCTGGCCTCGCTTTCGCCGGACAAGGCCGAAGCCTATGCCGAAGCGGTGCGGGAGCTTTCGCCTGCCTACGCCGCCGTGGTGTGCCGCGCGCTTTCGGAAGACGCGGCGGGCCGTCGTCGCGTCATGGAGCGGCTGGGGCGCACCATGCGTCTGCTGCCGGGCGTGGCGGAATGGGAAAGCGTGTTCGGAACCGAAACGGAAGAGGACACGCGGGGCGTCGTCATGCAGGGCGGGGTGGCGCAGCGTCGGCCGGAGTCCGGCGGGCGGCTGTCTCCGGTGCTGCGGCGTCAGATGGCGGCGCTCTCGTCCATGCTTTCCGGGGCGGGCGCGGTGTGCAGCGACGTGGCGAATACCGCCGCGGATCAGTACGACGTGGCGGCGCGCTACCTGCGCGATTTGCGTCGGCAGCGGCTGTTTTCCCTGTTTTCGCCGTCATTGCGGGACATGTCGGTGGCGTCCGGCTTTGAGAGGGCGGCAGCCGAGGCGGAACGCCTGGAGCGGGCCGCGCTCGATGGCGGAGACGTGGAGCTTGCCCGCGAGGTCGGCGATTTTCGGCGGCTCATGGCGGAGCAGCCCTTCACGCTGGTGGTGGTGGGCGAAGGCAAGCGGGGCAAGAGTTCGCTCGTGAACGCGCTGCTCGGCGGCGAGTATTCGCCGGTGCGCGAATCCGTGCCGGAAACGGCGGCCGTGGCGCGTTTTTCGTGGGGCAGGCAATTCGGCGGCCGCGTGCGCTTTCTCACGGGCGACGAGTGCGCGCGTCTTGTGGAATGCTGCCGCGGCGAGGAAGGCCGGGGCGAGCTGTGCGAGCGGCTGGAAGTGCTGAGCCGCAAACTTCCGCCGAGGGAAGACGAGATTCTGGACTCGCCGGAGCGCCTGCGGGATTTTCTTTCCGCCTCGGAAAAGGGAAGCTTTTTTGCCGCGCGCGTGGAGGCGGAACTGCCTGCCGACATTCTCAAGCACGGCCTCGTGCTTGTGGACACGCCGGGGCTGAACGCCACGGATCCGGTACAGAATTACCTGGCGTTTGAGGAATGCCTTGCCGCGGACTGCCTGCTCTTCGTCATGGACGCGCGCAGGCCGGAATCGTCGTCGGAGCAGGAGCTTTTGCGCCAGCTTGCGCGTTCCGGGCGCGCGGCGGCGGTGATCGGCGTGGTGACCGGCGCGGACAGGCTGAACGAAAAAGAGAGCCGCGGCGAGGCCATGGAAAGGGCGCGTCTTCTCATGAACACGGCGTCCGCCTGCGGCATGCGCGTGCTGGATCTTCTGGAACTGAACGCCCGCGAGGCCATGGAACAGCGCTGCGCCGGACCGCGGCGCAGCGGAGGCGCGGGCTTTCAGAAGCTCTGTGCGCTGGTGGAAAAGGCGGCCTCGGAGAAGAACGCCGGTCGCGAGGAGCACGAGGCCCGCATCCGGAGCCGGGGCCGGGAGATCGTCCGCGCCTCGCGCGAGGGTGCGGAGCGTTTTCTGTCGCGCGAGCTCGGTCGCCTGCCCGACGCGCGGCACGAGCAGCTTCTCTCCGCGCACGTCGCCCGGCTTGACGAGGTCATGAAGAGCTGTTCGAGTCAGGCGTGGTCCGTGGTGAGCGCGGCATCCGTGGACGTGGAGGCCTGGCGCAAGGAGCAGGAGCGCGCGCTCGACGGCTGGCAGGAAACCATTGTGCTGCGCATCATGGACGCAGCGAACAAACACGCCGACTCGCTCGGCTACACCGGCATGTTCCGGGCGAAGAACTGGAAGCGCTTCGACGAGGAGGAAGTGCCGCGGATCGCGCGCGAATCGCTGGAAGAGCTTCTTGCCGGACGCCGCGACGTGCAGAAGGACTGGAACGAGAAACTGCGTCAGTTCGGCGAGCGGATGCGGGAAATTTCGGTGCTCTGCCTCGACGCCGTGGCCGTGGACGACGTGGATCTGCAATCCATGGCGGACGTGCCGTTCAGTCGCGAGCGCTGGCTGGTGAACGCGAATTCCATCATGAAGAAGGTGGGGCTTGTGGCCGTGGGCCTGGCCATCCGGCGCGGCGGCGGTCTGGGGCTGGGCATCGTGCTCGGAAACATGGGCTGGTGGGCCGTGCTGCCCGTGGCCGTGGTGGGAAGCGTGGTGTGGACGCTCATGAAGTTCGGCAATCCTTCGCGCTGCCGCCGCATTTTCATGGAGCGCAAGGAAGAGGTCGTGCGCCGCTGGGTGAAGAGTCAGCGCGCCCGGCTCAACGAGCTGCTTTCCCAGAATCTGGAAGAGCTGACCTCCGCCTACGGCAAGGCCGTGAGCGAAGGTTTCGTGCCCGCGCTTGCGGTGCTGGCCGAAGAAAGCTCGGCGCTTTCCGCCTATCTCGGCGTGCTGAGGAAAATCCGTTCCGGCGTGGAATCGCGCGCCCAGGAAACGCTTCGCCTTGCCGCGCAGCTGGAAACGGCGCTGGAATCGCCCGGAAATTAGGGAGCCGAATTTCGGCCCTTTGCCTGAGTGTTGCCTGAATCGTGTCCGAGCATTGACCGAAGCGGTGCTCGAAGCACGGGCGGCCTCAAGATCCATGACCGCGTCAACCTTTCTGCCGCTTGACGGGGCACGATGACGGGAAGCGAAGGCGCGGTAAAAGCGGCTCTTCTTTCTGCGGCCCCGGCGGACATCGCGAGGCTTGCGGCAGCCGCGGCGGGGAGATGTTTTCCCGTGGCGACATGTTGAGGGCCGCCGCGCGGGTCACGAGGGCAGCCACCCTGCACTGCGTTGTGTTGTCTGCCGCTTGACGGGTCGAGATGCGCGAAAAACGGAGTTTTTTTTCGCGGGGGAAGCGTTCCGATGCCGCGAAACGTCAGGTTCCGCCAGGGAAAGCGCGGAGCCTCGCGGGATGCAGCGTCGGCGCTCACACGAAAAAGAGGCCGCATCCTGAAAAGGACGGGCCTCTGCTGAAAATTCATGATGTCTTGTGCCCTCGGCGCGTTTCGCGGAACCCTCGCGGGAGCCGGAATCGCGCGGCGTGCGGCGCGGGCGGAAGCGGAGGTTTCGTGCGGGCAATCGCTGCCGGTGCCGCTGAAACCGTTTTCCGGCAGGGCCGCAAACGCGGAGCGCAGCGGAAGCGCTGCCGTGTTTCTCCGGCTGCGTTACTTTTTCGGCGCGCTTTCGCGGGACTGCGCCTTTTCCTTCACCCAGTGATAGCCCTCAATGGTTTTGGCTCTGGTCCACTCGTAGCCGGAAATGACGTCTTCCTTCACTTCGCGGCCCAGCTCACGCGCCTTGACGGCGGTGTCGTTGGTGGTCTGGCTGGTGGTCGTGCTGGAGACTTCCCGCCCCTCTGCGTCATAGGAGACGACGTTGCTGGTGGTGCTGGTGCTGCACGAAGCGAGCAGCAGGGCGAGACACGAAAGAAGAGCGGCGCGTTTCATGAGATCCTCGCAAGGCGCGGCGCGTGACCGGATCAGCCGCGCCGGAAGGCTGAAGGATGGGCCGGAGCCCGGAAATGCCGGGGAAAAGCCCCCGGCACGGTGTTTTCCGAGTGTTTTTGCGTCAGATGCCGGACTTGGTGAGCTCGATGAACTGCTTGGCTACGCGCGGGCTGCGGCCGCCGTTGCGGGTGGCGTGGGCTTCGGCGCGGATGTCGAGCTGTTCCTGCGGCATGTCGATGCCGTACTGGGCGGCCAGCTTGTGAACGATGTCGAGATAGCGTTCCTTGTCGGGCCGGAAGAAGGTGATGGTGAGGCCGAAGCGCGCGGAAAGCGACATGAGTTCCTGTCTGGTGTCGCTTTCGTGCAGGTCGCTGCCGGAGCGGTCTTCCCAGCTTTCCTTGATGAGGTGACGGCGGTTGCTCGTGGCGTACACCACAAAGTTGCCGCTGTGGCCGTTCACGCTTCCTTCAAGTATCGCTTTAAGGGCGGCGAAGTCGTTGTCGTTGCTGCTGAAGCTCAGATCGTCGATGAACAGGATGAACTTGAGCGGATTGCGGGACAGCGCCTCGGTGATGTCCGGAATCTGATAGAGCTGATTCTTTTTCACTTCCACGAGGCGCAGGCCCTTGTCCCAGTAGGCGTTCACGATGGCCTTCACCGTGCTGCTCTTGCCCGTGCCCGCGTCGCCGTAGAGCAGAACGTTGTTGGCGGGCTGTCCGGCAAGAAGGGCTTCGGTGTTGGCGATGACCTTGGAACGTTCGAGTTCGTAGCCGGGAAGCTGTTCCAGAGTCTGCGGATCGGGATGACGCACGGGCACGAGCTGGCCGTCCTTCACGATGAACATGCGGTACTGGGCAAACATGCCGTAGCCTCTGGCGTGAATGGTGGCGATGCGTTCATGATAGGCCGAGGCGAAGTCGGGATTGCTGTTCTTCCAGCGGGGCAGGAAGCCGGCGAAGTCGAGGGACTCGCGGATGGCGGAGCCGTCGAACGCGCCGAGGGTCTGCAGAAATTCGAGTTCGTGGGCGAGGCATTCGGAAAGGAAGGGGGACACGGGCGTGCTGCCGCAGCTTTGCAGCATGTAGATGTTCTCGTCTTCCATGATGAGGTTCAGCAGATAGGTGCTCAGGTCGTCGCCGTGGGCGAAGAGGGCGGCGGCAAAGTCGCAGTAGGCGTTGACGCAGGCGGCGGTGTCGGAAACGTCGGCGTCGAGCAGCGTCTGGAGCCGGGAAACGACGGGATCGGAAAGGATGTTGCGGAAAACAACGAGACTGCGCAGCTGAATGCTGGAAAGAGGCTGGGAATTCATGGGAGATCACCTTTGAAAATTTTCGGCAAGTATAGGGCAGGGCGTGGCGTGATGCAAGAGCGTTCGGCGGCGGAATCAGGGGGCGGGGCGTCTTTTTTGAAGTCGCGGCGCGGGGCGGAAACGTTTTTTTGCGGAACACTTGCACTGCGCCTGCGGCTGTGGCACAAGCAGAAGAGGAAACGGCGGCTCAGTCCGCATGGGAGGAAACATGAATATTGTGGTGCTTGACGGATATACGCTGCGCGCGGGCATGGAAGAGCCGTGGCCCATGAACGGCGCGGACAACTGGACCGTGTACGACCGCACGCCGGAGAGCCTTGTGGCGGAACGCGCCGCCGAAGCGGAAATTCTGGTGGTGAACAAGGCTGTGGTGGACGCCGCGCTCATGGACGCGCTGCCGAGGCTTCGCTGCATAGCCGTGACCGCCGCGGGCACGAACATTGTGGATCTTCGGGCGGCCGGGGAGCGGGGCATACCGGTGTGCAATACGCCCGCCTACGGCACGGACGCCGTGGCGCAGCACGTGTTTGCGCTGCTTCTGGAACTGTGTCGGCACACGGCGCTGCACGACGCGAGCGTGCGCCGCGGCGACTGGGCCCGCAGCGAGGATTTCTGCTACGCGCTCACGCCGCAGGTGGAGCTCACGGGCAGGACGCTGGGCATTTTCGGCTTCGGTAATCTGGGCAGGCGCGTGGCGGAAATAGGGCACGCCTTCGGCATGAAGGTGCTGGCCTGCGCGCATCGGCCGGTGCCTGCGCCGGGCTATGAGCCGTTTGCATTCGTGTCGAAGGAGGAGTTGTTCCGCCGCTCGGACGTGCTTTCCCTGCACTGCCCGCTCACGGAGGAGACGCGCGGACTCGTGTGCCGCGAGACCCTGAATCTGATGAAGCCGGGCTCGATCATCATCAATACGGCGCGCGGGCCGGTGGTGCGCGGCGCGGACGTGGCCGAGGCCCTGCGCGAGGGCAGGCTCGGCGGCTTCGGCGCGGACGTTCTGGAGAGCGAGCCTCCGTCGGAAGACGATCCGCTGCTGTCTGCGCCGCATTCGCTCATCACGCCTCACATCGCCTGGATGACCGACGGCGCACGGCGCAACATCATATCCATCACGCTGGAGAACATCCGCCGCTTCAAGGATGGGGATCCGCAGAACGTGGTGAACCGCGAGTGGCTGAAGGCAAAGGCGCAGCGTTGATTCGCCGAAAAGTATTGCGCGAACGCTTCCAGAGTGCATCGGGCAGGCGCTGAGAATTTGCGCCGCCGGAAGTGAACGACATATCTCAAGCGGCATCCGTTCGGAACACGGTTCCGGGCGGATGTTTTTTTTTTGCGGCGGCGCGGCTGCGGAAGGGCGGGAGGGCGGCGAGGAAGCCGTCCGGTTTGCCGGAGCATGCGGCGGGACGGGGCGGCCCGAAGCGGGGTTCAGCGCCGCAGTGCCGAGCGGGAGAGGAAGAGAGACAGGAGCGTGGAGGATCGGCGGGGCGTTTCGGGGCGGGATGCGCGCGGTCAGGTGTTGAAGGATGAAGTTGGGCGAGGCGCGGAGCGCGGTGCAAAAAGAGTGCGAACGCGTTTGAGAAGGCGCGGCGGGGGCAAGCGGAAGGCGCGGCGGCGGTGGAGCTTTCGGGTTGGATTTTTGCAGGCGGACGGGCGGCGAAGCGATGGGGAGTTCGGCAACTGACGCGCCTGCGGTCAAAGCTCCCGCAGATTCGTCTGCGGTGAACACGGCGGAGGATTCCCCGGCGGCCGGGGAGCGGAAGGGAAGCGAAGTACCCGGCGAGAGACCGGAGCGTGGAGGATCGGCGGCGACCGAGGCGCGTCGGAGTGCAAAAAAAGCGCGGCAGAAAGCTGACCTTCTGCCGCGCCTGGCGTCGGAATCGTTTTTTGCGGGAGCGTTACGCCTGTTCGTCGTCGTCTTCGTCGAGCATGGCGTCGGTCACGAAGTCGAAGGCGATGCGTTCGATGGGCGCTTCCGGTTCAAAGGAGAACATGTCGGCAAGGAAGTTTTCCGAAATTTCCCTGTTCTGCGCCTTGGCTTCCACAATGAGGGTGTTCATGCGGTCGGTGTAGGCGTGAATGAGGCGGAACACTTCGGTCACGATGGGGCTTTCGGTGGTGGGAGTGTTTTCTTCTCCGCCGCCGCAGCTGGAATGTTCTTCTTCCACGGAGTCGTCGTAGGCGTCGAGAGCGGCGTTGACTTCCAGTTCGGAAAGGGTGGCGAATTCAGGAAGGGTCTTGATCGTGTTCATAGAAAACCTGTGTTCTTGGTTTGCGGAACAGGGCGCGCCTATTCCCTGGGTTCGGTAAGGAGTTTCACGGGGTTGAGCATTTCCACCATGCGCTTGTGCGGAATCTTGGCCTGCCGCAGGGCGAGGTGCAGATCGGTGGTGGTGTAGATGTCACGCAGAACTACGGGCCGGGAAGCGCCGTCCCCTTCCGGGAACACGGCCAGCATGGGAATGCTGGCGCTGTTGAGCGCCTTGAGCAGCGCCTGATGCTCGTCGTTCTTGAAGGTCATGTCCACCTTGACGGCGGTGAGCGAGTACTGATCCAGAATGGGCAGCAGATTGGGCGCGGCAAGCGTGGTGCGTTCCAGCACCTTGCAGGTCGGACACCAGTCGGCCGTGAATTCCACGATCATGGCTTTTTTGCCCAGATTGGCGCGGAAGTCCTCAGCCGAGAACTCCACCCAGGGCACGATTTCCTTCTGCGCGGGCAGGAAGGCCCAGAAGCCGGAAAGCAGAATGGCGCCGAAGGCGAAGGCCCCCAGGAACATGCGCCGGGTGATGGAGCCGCGCAGGCTGCCCCAGCGGCCCCAGATCCAGGCCGTGGTGGCGGCCACGAGCAGGGTGATGAGCGTTTTGACGTGCAGCGCCGGAGGCAGCAGCGAGAACAGATAGATGGCCGTGCCCATGAGCAGGAAGCCGAGCACGCGCTCAAGCACGCTGAACCACGCGCCGGGCCGCGGCAGAAAGCGGATGAGCCGCGGATAGCAGGCCAGCACCACGTAGGGCGCGGCCATGCCCACGCCCGTGGCCGCAAAGATGGTCATGAGCACGGGCAGAGGCTTGGTGATGCCCCAGGCCAGCACGCCGCCGAGCAGAGGTCCGCTGCACGGCGTGGCAAGCAGCGTGGTGAACATGCCGGTGCTGAAGGCCTGCATGCGCGGCGAGGAACTGTGGTGACTTTGCAGATCAAGCACCGGCAGATGAAACACGTCGAACATGGAAAGGCCCATGCTGAACACGATGAGCAGCATGAGAAAAATGACTTCGCTGCTCTGGAAGAGCTGCCCCCACAACATGCCGGTCACGCCCGAAAGCACCGCCAGAATGGCGAACCACGCCACAATGCCCGCGGCGAAGAACAGCGTGTGCTCGCGGATGCTGCGCCGTCTTTTTTCAAAGTCCTCTTCCGCGTCGAGCAGAATGGAGAACTTCATGGTGAGCACGGGAAGCACGCAGGGCATGAAGTTCAGAATGAGTCCGGCGAGCAGGCCGAGGCCCACCGCGCGCAACCAGCCGTCGATCTGGAAGCTGCCTTCAAGGTGCTGAGGCGCAAAGTCGTAGCCCTGCTCGGCGGCACGGGAGCCGGGCACGGGCACGGCGGCCGGAGCCGTGACCGCAGGCGCAAGAATGCGCTCGGAACGGCGCTTGAACACCGAGGTGGGCGCGTCGGGCAGAAGATTGGCGTGCCGCAGGGAGGCGTTGTTTTCCGGCGGCTCGGCCACGGCGGGCACTTCGGGCGGCACGGAATTTTCTCCGCAGCACGCCTTGCTCGCCAGAAACGTTTCAAACCACGACTGCTCAGCCGCGTTGGCCAGTTCCGGCGGCGCGGTGGGCAGAAGAATGCGCGTGTGCACGGGCTGACAGTGCTGATCGGAACAGGCGAGCAGGGAAATGTCCAGCGTGACGGCGCGCGGTTCGCTTTCCCGGAACACGAGAAACACCGGCGCGGCGTTGAAAAGCTGACGGCTTTTGCCGCCGTCCGGCAGCGAAACTTCCGTGCCCGCAGTGTAGTGAATCTGCACCTTGCCCTCGGAAAGCGGTTCGCCGTCGGCAAGCACCGTCACGGTGAGGGGAATGCCTTCGTCGCCGGCTTCGTGGGCGTAGGTGTGGTAGCCCTGGGAGGGCAGAAGCCACAGCACGGCCATGGACGTGTTCTTGTCCAGAGGTGGGGAGAGCTGTCTGCCGTCCACGGCGGAGAGCTTGGCCCATTCGGTCAGAAAGCGGTAGGGCGGTTCGGCGGCCGCAAGGGCAGAGCCTCCGGCAGAGAGCAGGGGGAGCAGGGCCGCAATCAGCCACACCACGGAAAACATTCGCAACAGCCTTTTCATGGGAGGCAAGCTAAACTTTTTTGCAGAAAAAGGCAAAATTTTTCTTGACGAAGGATGCCCTTGGGTCTATGACTCTTTCTGCGCTAAGAGCACTGGGTCACTAGCTCAATTGGTAGAGCAGTTGACTCTTAATCAATTGGTTCGGAGTTCGAGTCTCCGGTGACCC
>NZ_CALUYL010000032.1 GCF_944324995.1 uncultured Mailhella sp. | reverse complement strand
GTTCCGCAAAAACAGTCCTTGCAAACGAGGTGCATATAATCCAAGCCCTTGCGGATGTTTTATCCATTTGCCACGCCAGGCGTCTTTTTCTTCGGAGGTGGCCGTAGATTCAAGCAGCATACCGTTGAAGCCGCCGGCGTCATATTTCTCCTTCAGTTCAGGATAATCTTCGAAAAGGAACAGCGAACCGTCGGGAATGCCGAGACACGAGGGAAGAGTGGCCATGGTCGTGGGGATAAGGCAGCCGATAAGGCTTTTCCGCCAAGTCTCCATCTGGTCATACCACTGGTTAAACTTGTCCACGTCCAGCGGAATGAGTTCCTTGCGGAATTTGAAGGGACGCACGGGATTGTCGCCAAAGAGATGACGGAAAAGAGCAGGGTAGGCCATGTTATTCTCCTTCGGTGAGCAGGTTTTCTTCCGCACGCAGGGCATCCATTTCCGCAGCGTACTGGTTCATGAGGGCGATTTCTTCGGCATATTCCTCGGCGCTGGCCCGGCCTGTGGCGATTTTTACGCCGATGTAGTCATGCGCCCTGAACCAGCTTTCCAGCTCGGCCATGCGGGCACGACGTGTTTCTTTTTCCACTTCCGTTTCCGGCTTGGCCGGCCTTTCCAGAAGGGCGTTTTCGGGAAGGGGGCCGAGGTCTTCCATGTGCCGGGCAGGAGAGCTCCAGTCGTCTTCCGGAAGCCAGAAATCGGTGCCCGAACCTTCGATGATGACGCCGCCTTTGTCGCGCTTCTGACGGTGGTCTTCCTTGATCTGCCAGGCATGGCCGTCCCAGCAGGCAGCCTGTCCTTCGGAGACTTCGGGAGGCGCGACGGACGTCGCGCCCTGGACATCGAGAATGTATTGTCCATTCGGTCTCTTCTGGGCGACACGGGACGACAGGAATTCACCGCTTTTCATGTCGTAAAAGTGGAGAAGGAGAGAAGACATATTACCTCCGGGATAAGGGTTAGAGACGGGAGCCGAAAAGGACCATCTGCATTTCGTCGCCGCTTGCAGCGCTGAAAAGCAGTTTGATGGTAGTCGAGACAGTGCCGGCGTTTCCCGTTTCCGCGAATGCGCTGGCATCGACGGGATAGCCGTTCCAGAAGAGCAGGAGCTGGTCTCTGCCCACGATGTACGAAAGTCCGTCGGGCAGAGTCAGCGTTCCGCCGCTTTCGACGGGGGCGTTCAGAGTCCAGGTTTTCTGCTCACGGGAGCTGATGCTGTCCACATATTCGCGTGTGGCCAGCACCTGAGCCGGATCGATGACCAGCTGAATGAGGCTGGCATCCTGCACTCTGAAGACCATTTTGACGGTCATGTCCGTGGCGGAGCCGGACTGAATGTCGGTTTTCTCCGTGAGCGGCGTGTTGCCGATGGCAAAGAGCGTACCGTCGGCCAGGAAGAGACCGACTTCCCGGATGAAGAATCCACCTGCGGACTGAGGAATAACCAGCTCCGCCGTGATCTGGTCGGGGTTGTCCGGGTCCACGGTCAAAAGGTTGATGTTGGCCCGATAGACCTCATGAACAAGAGCCGTCATGGTAGCCTGCGGGGTTACGGGAGAGCCGTTGCCGTCGCCGACGGCCATGTGGGTCAACTGCACGGTGCTGCCCTGAGACAGCGCAACCTGAAGAGCGTTGCGCCCCAGGTTTGTGGTGACCGTTTTGTATGTCTGATCTGCCATGTTTCCTCCTACGAGCAGATGGTCATGGAGCTTTCAATGTGAGTGCCGAGACCGCAGAAGGAGTTCAGCGGCTGGGCGTCCAGCGCGTCTATGAGTTCCGGTTCAATGGTTATGCAGGTGCCCATGCATACGGCAGTTCCGCAATGCGTGGTCACTGAGCTTGCCAGGGCCAGCGTGATGCCGTCGCAGATTGATCGTTTGGACTTGTTGCTTTCTATGAGGCGGTGTGCCCGCTCTATGGCATCCTTCATGATGCCGTCGCCGAAAACGGATATGGCCACCTTGAAGTGGTACGGCTCCGCCCCGTATTCAAACCATTCCAGCACCGTTGTGCTGATGTCCTGAAAAGCGGCGTCGATAGCGCGTCTGACGGCCCATCGGGTTCCCTTTTTCCTGTGCAGCGCAATGGACGTGCGAACCATGTCGAGCTTGGCGTCATAGCTTTGCGCCAGATCGTAATCATCGACATGATACTGCCAGGCCATGAGGTCGAGCAGGTTCTCTTCCAGGTCTTTCAGGCCGCCGGACTGTTCGACCAGGCGCTCCAGCGCGGGAGCAAGCGGCTTTCCGTCGCCTGACAGACGGGTAATGAGAAGGATGGAGGCTATGGCGGCATCGCCGGCACAAAGATGCGGCTCCAGGGAGTCGGCCACGCCATGCATGGTCCGGTCCATGGACAAACTCGCGGGAAGCAGCTCAAGGAAGGGACGATCAGACATCTTCAATCCCTCCAAAGGTCATGGAAACGGCGTCTTCCACGGCGAGCTGTGTTTCAGTCAGGGCCTGAAAAACAGGGGAGGAAAGTTCTACGCGCTTGGCTCCGGCATCCATGATCCTCCGAATGAGTTCGGACGGATTGATGTCCCGGCCGGGCTGGCTGCGCTGCCAGAGCCGGTAGGACTCGACGGCAGCGGCAACGGCCTCCGTGATGGTGTCGAGCATGGTGGAGTCATCCGCTGTGGCATACCATTTGCCCGTGATGTCATAGGAGACCGTATCCGGAGCAGCGACCTGCACGTTGTCGGTAAGCGGCCGGACATCTTCGGCAGACAGCGTTTTCTGGACGAGTTCGATGGTCGCAGGGTCCGGGAGTTCTCCGTTTGCCATGACAAGCCGGATGTCCACCGTTCCGGGCGTGGGCGTAGTGACGGACACGGCAGCAATCTTGGTGCTGGCGGCCAGAGTCAGCGCCCGATAGGCGCCTTCCGGTCCGGCGACGGAAAACGCTTCCGGAGCGAGCCTGATGCGTTCCCGAAGCCGATCGTCGCTTTCCTCGTCGTCTCCGTCGGTGCTGGCGGAGACATTGCTTGCCGACGCAACGTAAGCCACGATGTCCACCATTTCGCAGAGCTGGCCGGCTACAAGTCCGTTTGCTTTGGAGCCGCCTTCCACGGCTTCGGCAAGCACGTCCACAAACGTTTCTCCGGGCTCGATGACTGCGGCGGACGTCGTTTTGAACACCGCAGTACCGTCGCGGGTGGCAACACGGCTGCCGGAAGGCACGGTGACGGAAAAAGTCAGCGCTTCCTGCAGAGAATAGCGGAGCATGGTGCGTGCCGGCTTGGCGGCAAGACGCTCCACGCCGAGCAATGCGCCGAGATGATCGAGGTGTCCGCCTGTGGCATAGGCCAGGAGGCCCTGACGGCCGGCCAGATTGATGACGGCATTCTGTACGGCCAGACGATAGGCCAGCGTTGCCAGAAACAGACGCACGGGGTCGGCCGGATAAAGGGTTTTGCCTGTGGCGGCTTCATATTCGGCAATGAGATTCGATTCGATGACGTCGGAGCGCTCTTCTGCAAAAGAGACATCAAGCAGTGGCATAATCAGGACTCCCGAAGACTGAAGGTGATACGGGGAACAAGATGCCCCAGCATGGCGTCGGCATCCGTGCGCCTTTCGAGCCGGAGGCTTTCAACCTTGACCCGCGGCTCCTAGGTTTCAATGGCCGTAGTCAGTGACCCGATGAGACGGGCCGTTTCCAGCGGAGAAGGGGAGTCAAGCACGGCAGGGTCATGGGCAAAGCTGCGATGAAGAGGGACCGATCCCATGAAGGTCAGCACGATCATGCGGATGTTCTGGGTGATTTCCTCCATGCCGCTTGCGCCGATGACGATGGGGGCATTGTCCACGAGAAGTTCAGGCATCAGACGTACTCCTTGAGTTCCAGCGTGGCATCGATGCAGAAAGGGCCGCTTTCCCCTTTGCCGCGCCAGCGTTCCGTGACGCTTTCGATGATGACGTTGCCGCAGTTCACGCCCATGAGAATGAGCGGCACAACTTGTCCCTGACGGCAGAGATCGGCCAGTCTGGCAAGATCCGCTTCCGGCTGAATCAAGCCTATTTCCACAAGGCGGATCTGCATGGTGATGGAGTCGAGATCCTCGCTGAGGTACTCAAGGCGGGGCTTGGCACCGAGAACGTAGTGCGTCTCATACCGGGAGGATATTTTCCGGCTGATGTCGCGCGGCGTTCTGACAAAGGAGGCCGATGTTTCAAAGGGAATATCCCCCAGCGATCCTATATTCATGGCAACCTCAGTGCGGGGTGTCGGTCTGCCCGTCCGGGCAGGTATGGGTATGATGAGCCACGGAAATGCCTTCCGCCTTCATGTCGCCCGTGCTGTCCACGGTTCCGTCCACGTCCACCTTGCCTTTTATGCTGAAGGTGCCGGCACCGCCGCCATGACCTTCGGAAGAGATCGCCCCGGAAAGCATGATGCTGGGGGCCTTGAGAGATATACTGGAGGACGACTCGATCTTGATCGCACCTTCCGCGGTGAGCGATGCCGAACCTTTGACGGTACACTCAGCGTCGCCCTGAACGGAGGCGGAAAGCTTGTGGGCCTTGCGGTCATAGGAAAGCTCCGTGCCGTCGGAAAACCTGCGGTAAAAGACGTCGCTGTTCTTTGAAGGAGCCGTATTGGCATCCGAGTAGTAGCCGCCGAGAACGACGCCCGCCTCAAGTCCTGCTCCAGAGAAGAGCACGGCGACCCGGTCGCCCACGTCGGGCATATCCTGCACGGTATCCTTGCCCGCACGGGGGAAAAGAACCTGCAGAGGGTATGACACCATGTCGTCGCCGTCTTCCAGTACGACGCGAACCGTACCTTTTTCCGGCTGGACGGTGGACACGGTGGCAAAGCGCAGGCTGGCTCCGCGGTTGCCTTCCAGTGCGCTTATACGGCGGTCAAAGCTTGCCATGTCGAAAGACATCATCCCTCCAGCGTCTTGCGGATTTTCAGGCGGACGGTATAGCCGGGCTTCAGCATGTGGTGAGCTTCCACAATGGCGTACTTGCCATCCCATTGACCGAAGCCGGCAAGCTCGATGTTGGAGCCGGAAACAAGGCTGGGATGCCCCATAAGTTCCAGCTCCGCGGTCTTTTCCTTTTCGTTTTTCTTCCGCAGTTCGGCCCGGCCGAGCTGCACGGCTTCCGTGGAATTTTCCACACGGCTTTCAAGTGTGAGAGTCTTGTCGTCGCTCATTGGTCTTCTCCCTTCACTTCCACTTCGGCCTTCTGCAGCTTGCCGGTTGCGGGATCGGTGTACTTCACCACGGCGCGTCGATAGCCGGTATCGGAACTGGAATCGAGAAAGCGATAGCGGGAAGGCGAAAACTGACTTCCGGATTTGGGGATGGTCAGAACAGGCTCGGCCTGATCGGCATCGTCGGCTTCAAACAGCACCAGCTTGTTTTCGTGAACCTTGCATTTGACGCCGCAGGCGGAGGCGAGTCGCTGGAGAAAGGCAAGGTCCGCTTCATCACGCTGGTCCTTGCGGCCGAAGCTGTGTTCCCTGGCGGTGTACATGAGGCCCAGACCGTTGCGTCCGGCTATCTCTGCGGCAATGCCCTGCAGGGAATATCGTTCCCATGCCTGAGTGCGCTTCGTGTCCCTGATGGACGACGTGAGGGAAGCGGAGAGCGCCTTGATTTCCACGCGGTCGGGCGGGCCGGAGAATTCGATTTCATCCACGGTGAACCGGCCGCAGGGAAAGGTGATTTCCTTTTCTTCATCCCCCTCATTCTCCATCCAGTTGACCACCGTGAAGGAGGCATTGATTTCCGTGCCTTTCCTGGGCCTCCAGTCGCCGGACCAGTGACCGTCCCTGTCGTGGAGAGAAAGACGGACTTCGTCGGCCTTGCCGTTTTCGTGGTCGATGTATTCAAACTCCATAACGCTGGCGTTCATGTAGTCCGTGGCGTCGTGGCCACCGATGTCCACATGAAGCTTCACTCTTCGGGCAAGCATGGGCACCCCTTATTCCGTCATCCAGGGAGGAAGGTTGCCGGCCATGGTGGATGTTTCCACGTCGGGCACGACCAGGACTGTTCCTGCGGGGAAGATGAGCACGTCGGCATATTCCGGATTGGCCAGAATGAGCAGATGCATGAGTTTTTCCCTGCCCCACAGACCATAGGCGATGCTGTCCCAGGTATCGCCCTGCAAAGTTTTGTAGCTAGACGCCATAGGCCGCCCTCTGCTGATCCCGGACAATCCGGTCAAGAAGCTGCTCGAATTCGGAACGTCGTTCCTGGATTGCCTGGACGACCCGTTCCGCGAAATCCCTGTCGGGAATGCCGCTCATCTGGAAGCTGAAGTTTGCCGTGACGGGGGTCCCCGGAAGCTGGCCCTGAGAGACCGGCTGTCCGGCCTGAGAAGACGAGGGCGACGCGGCCCCTGATCCGTAAGGAGCCGGAAGAACAAAGGGCGACCCCTGCGGAACAGGAGGCAGAGGTGGAACGACAGTCTTGGGCGGTGGAACAACCGCTTCCGGATTAACCGTTTCGGCTTCTTCTTCGTCATCGCCTCCAAAGCCAGCCCATTTGCCGAGAGACTTCAGCGTATCCCCGAAGCCTTTGATTTTTTGCCAGACACTGCTGATGATGTTTCCGATGTAGCCGAATACAGCGTCAAAGGCAGCACGTACCGGCTCACAGGTCTGGTAGAGATAGATAAGCCCGGCCACGAGAGCCGCGACGGCCGTGACGGCGATGCCGATGGGGTTGGCGGAAAATGCTGCATTCAGTCCCCACTGAGCGGTGGTGACCGCGGCAATGGCTGCTCGACCGCCCAGAAGTACAGAGCGGAACAGGCTGTAGGCCAGAGCGCCGGCGCGAACCACAGGACCGAGCAGCATGAATCCCGCTGCGGCTCCCACGATAACGGTCGTGAGCGTCTGATGCTTTCCGGCAAAATCCGCGATGGCAGAGATGTACGGGCCGAGGGTATCAAGACCGGCATTCAGCGCAGGCAGTACGACGGAGCCGAGAGTAATCCCCATTTCCGCCAGTCTGTTTTTCATGATGACGAGATTGTTGGCCGTCGTCTTTGAGCGGTTGGCAAACTCCTGCTGCATGGCTCCGGCATACTGGGACTCGTCGCCGGCAATCTCAAGATTCTGCCTCACAAGTTGCAGGTTCTTAAGAAGCGGTGCGATGGCGCCGATGCTTTCCTTGCCGAATATCTCGCTCATGATGGAAAGCTGTTCGGCTTCCGGAAGCCGCTTGACCGCTTCGAGGACACTGATGACCGCAGCCGGTCCGTCCTTCTGCATCTGCCGGGAGAGCTTGACCACATCGATGCCGAGCTTGGCAAAGGCTTCCCGCTGGCTTTTGGTGGCGGCGCTGCCGGCCGTCAGGGAGAGAAGCATATTCTTGATGCCCGTGGCTGCCACTTCAGGAGCGAGCTTCATGGAGTCCAGCGTTGCGGCCAGCGCCGTCATGGGCTTGGCGGACACGCCGGCGATCTGTCCAAGAGAACCGATGCGCCGCACAATGTCGGCAATGCCTTTTTCCGACGCGGAAGAGGTGTTGGCGTACTGGTTCATCAGATCCAGCATGGAGCGGGTATCTTCAAACGAGAGGCCGAGAGCCGTCCTGTAGCCGCCGATGGCATCCGCGGCTTCGTCATTGCTCATGCCGAAGGCCACCGCCATCTGTGCGGCCATGGTGGCGAATTCGCGCAGGTCACTGATGGCGGTCATGCCCTGCTGACCGCCGGCCGCGAACAGAGAAGCAATCTGGTCATGAGTCAAAGGAAGCTCACGCCCCAGACTCTTTACGGCGGCTTCCATCTCATAATAAACCGGAGTGAGAGCGCCGGTTTCATCGCGCATACCGTCAATGGTTTTCGCCGCGTCGGCCATGGCAGACTCAAAAGAAATGGCGGAGCGTACGGGAGCCGCCACAGCCATGACGCTGGCCACATCGCCCACGATATTCTGGCGCAGCATGGAGCGCTTGTTCTGTTCCCCCTGCATGGAAGACAGAAGCTCTTTTTTGCTGTTCAGCGTTTCCAATGTGGCGGCGGCTTTTCGATGCTGCGTTTCCCATTCAGCAACGGAAGCACCGTATTTGAGAGCTTCCTGCCTGGCCTTCACATAGTTTGCCGATACGCGCTGCAGCTCGGCATGAAGCTTTGCATCGGTTCCCCCGGACGCCCGATACTGATCCACCAGGGAAGAACGCTGGTTTTGCAGCGTGATGGCTTTATTCAGAATGGACATCTCCTGTCGGGTTTTGCCCATCTGTGCTTGTGTTTGTTTGATTTTATTGGAGACTGTGGTAAATGCAGAATTGACTGAAGCCGCAACCGTGGCACCAATGATGAATCCTACGCCGAAATTCTGTGCCATGGTGTTTCTCCGGAGGTAATGATGGAAATTGTCAACGGTGTGCTGTCCGGCGTGATGGTGGTGCTGGCCGTTCTCGTTGCCGGAATTGTGGTTCTTTGGTGTCTCTGTCGCGTGCTGGACGGCATGGCCCTTACGTTTACAGGTACAAGGCTTGCCTTTGCCGCGTCTGGACGTTTGTTCGAGGCTGTGCGCCGGGCCGTGCTCTATGTCCGGCACCGCAAGTGGCGGCCGGAATGGAAAGCGCGGGAGCGGAAGGCATGGGAAGAAGAGCTGAACGCCCGCAAGCGCCGGGAGCATCAGGAGATGCTTGCCCGGATCGATGCTTTAAAAAAGTCTCAGAGAGCCTGACTACTTGCCGGCCATGGATTTTTCCACATCCATGGCGACGTCCAGCCAGTCTTTCACGTCGCACACCTTCACGCTCCGCACGTCCTCAAGCCCCCATCCCGTGAGCCGGGACAGAATCACGCACAGACGCATCACTTCCTTCTTCGACATCGTTTCCGATGCGAAATCGCAGATAGCTTTTCTGCACCTGCAGGTAGTCTTCGAGGTCGAGCTTGCGGAAATCTTCCATGTTCATGCCGCAGAGTCTGGCCAGAAGAACGGCTTCGCCCTTTATGTCCGAGGCGTCCTTCACAGGACAGTCGAGCAGGTCGCCGAGGTCCGGCCGGCGTATGGAAATGTTGCTCAACTTTCCGTCTGCCAGATTCAGAGGATATTTCAGCGTGATGTTTTCCTTCATTTTTTCGCCTCCCAGTCATTCATGCTGCAGTGTTTTACCCGGTCGCGCTCTTCTGCACGTTTGCCGTTGTTGAACCTGTCCAGATCGCCGACCAGGTAGCCGGTAATCCGACGAATACGCTCGAATTTGACGCCTTGGCCGACAATGTAGGCGTCCATCAGATCATCCCCAGATTGATTCTCATGACCTGGAGAAGGTCGGTGCCCTGTATCCTGCAGATGAAGTTGAGCTTGTCGATTTCCATCTCTTCCACCCCATTGATCCAGAGTTTCAGGTAGGTGACTTCCAGTTCGGTTTCTCCGTCCATCTTCTTGGCCGGTTCCATGGTTCCGAGGCTGTTTGTCTTGGGAGCTGCCTGCAGGACCAGTTTCACGGGCAGATCAAGGAATTCACCGGTGCCGGCGTCCACTTTTTCGACGGAGCCGCGTATGTCCAGATGATGGGCGGTGGTTTCCAGAAGCTGAACGGCCTCCGGTTCGACCGTGTTCCATTTGATTTTGACGGTCATGCTTTTGAAGTGCCCCTTGACGGGGACTTCGATTTCACCGCCCAGGCCGAAACCGGAAAGCGTTTCCGACATATATTCGATGCTGGGCAGTTCAATGTTGCCTACGCCCAGAAGAACATAGCCGTCCTTATAGATGCGGGCATCTGCCAGAAGTGCGGGAATGAGGTTGGTCTGTGCCAGTGCCATGGATGCCTCCGTTACGCCGCTTCAAAAAGCGTGCTGAGGTAGTCGACGTCGTATTCCAGCGTGAAGTCCAGTTCTCCGGCGGCACTCGGAGGCGTGACATACACATGGAAGCGGGCAATGCCGCCCATGAGATCAGTCGAAGGATTTTCCGATTCCAGGAATTCCACGCGGCCGCCGAGGATGAATTCCCGCGCCGTCAGACCGTTGAGCCAGACGTTGAGCGTATCGCACACCGTTTCGATGAGCCGGCGGCGCAAAGGAGCGCTGACCTTCTGAAAGGCAGTGAGGATGATGCTGTTGCCTATCCAGTTGAACATCATGCGGACGGGGATCTGCACCTCCTTCACATCGGACACACCGGGATAGGCGGTCGTCAGGTCGCCCCAGAACACAAACGAAGACGTGAAATTGATGAAGGTGGCAATGCCGTTGCCGTTCAGGTAGGCGGCCTGAGACAGATCGAGGTTCAGATCGCTGTCGCCATACATCACGCCGTCGGCCTTCAGCCCGTAGTTGGAAGGGCTCCAGAAGGGAATGTCGTCGTTCTCCGCAGCCCTGCGGCAGATGCCGCAGGCTTCATGGATGTCGCCGTGTTCCTTCAGACCGTTATAGGTAGGAGAGCCGAAGGTGCAGATGAGATGGCTGTCGGTCAGACCGTTGTCGATGAGCCATGCCGGCGCTTCCGTATAGTTGTTCAGCGTTTCGGGCACGGTAATGTGGCCCTGGGCGCGGAAGACGCCGGAAATGTCGGTGCAGGCGGAAGCGATGGCAATGCCCACGGCCGGTACATCGGAGAAGCCCGGAGTCAGAATCTGGCCGGGAACAAGCCTGAACAGAGGAAACACACGCTGGACGGCGGAAAGGCCGGTAGGCTTCAGCGTTGTTTCATCCACGCCGCCGATCACCTCCTTGGACGTGACCTTGGTCGGGTCGGCATAGGTGTAGGTGGCGGTAAGCGTCTCGTTCCCGGTAAGACTTCCGCCTTCCAGAATCGAAATCTCGCCGGTCCCTGCGTTCAGGGAAAAATCGGTGTTTTCCGTAAGCGGGCTGCCTTCACTGACCTTCAGGGGCAGAGCGGACACGCCGCCGTGAGCGAGCAGGGCCGAACCCTTGACGAGAGTGAGGCTTTCGCTTTCGACCTCGCTGGTATGCTCCGCAGGGTCGAACACATTGATGCAGACAAGCGGAGAGACCTTGTAGCGGTCCAGCATCAGGGATGCCGCCTCGTAGAGCGGATATCTGGTATAGGGTTCATCGTCCCTCGGAGAGCCGAAGGCGGCCACGAATTCCGTCATGGTGTAGATGAGCTTCGGTTCGTTGACCGGAGCTTTGGTATTGCCCAGAGAGTGGACAGGAGCAACGCCTACGACCACGGGAAGAGTGGAAGTTGCTTCTACGGCCGAGACCAGTTTGGTATCGGCTTCACTGATGTAAACGCCATGCTTATAGGCCATGAGAATACCTCTCGGTGTGGGGATTATTCCATCCCCTTGAAGGTCCAGGTGGTCAGAATGAAGGCTTCGGCAAAGGGAAAGACCTGTTCATCAGGACGCCACCAGGGAACAATGCCGTCTTTGGTAGGTTCCAGCCGGTACAGTTTGGCCAGAGGTTGCTTTTTGAGCTGGAGCAGGCGGTGCCTGACGGCGTTCAGGACATTGTGCAGATGGTTTTCTGCCTCTTCGCCGGTTTCTCCGCGCACGGCTATGCGTATGCCCACGTCCATGCTGGCCAGCCCGTCCTCGGTTTCTTTGCCGGAAAGAGCCTGAATGGAGACAAAGGGCACGCGCTCCCAGCTTTCCTGACCGGTGGGAGGAAGGCCGAGTATCAGGCTCGGCACGGTTTCCGTTTCTTCATGGCTGCCCCTGTGTTTTCTGGGCAGAGGCAGATTCTCCAGAGCCGGAGACAGATAATCGGAGAGCTCGGTAAGAAGGAAAAAAGAGTTCATAGTCTGGATACTCCCAGCCGGTTCAGTTCATTTTCGAGGTTGCGGAACAGGCTTTGCCGGCCGTACTCCTGTACTTCAGGGATCATGCCGTCTTCGTACATATGCCACTGCAGGGAGGGGCCTCGCTTTTCATGCAGTGCATCATCCGATTCCGTCCGGTAGAACACCGCGGTGCGGCCGCGTACCGTGGTAACAAAGAGTTTCGACGTGCGGCCGACTGCATCTTCGCCTCGCACACGAGAGTCGTCGTAGAGCTTGCCGCCCTTGCGAAGACGGTACCAGGTGCGCGGTCTGTCACGGGAAGCGATGCCTTTGGGAGGAACGCGGATCAGAGGCGTGATCTTGTAGCTGATGAGGGGAGTCTGCCCGGAAGCAATGCGGACTTCCTGAGCGCCGTTTCTCTGTCGTGCAGTGACGGCACGGGTTACGGAAGTTCCAGGCAGTTCCACGACTGCCTTGAGCTTCTTGGTGACGTGCCGGCGAAGGACGCTGCGCGTCGTTTTCTCCGCCTTCTGAAGAGCCGTTTCCAGAAGGGAGGGAAAGGCGGCGCACATTTGCTTGCACCTGGTGACGTCCTTTTCATCGAGGCGGATATCAAGAGTCGGCAGCATGAGAACCTCACGAGTATGCCCGTTGCAGTTCCAGGACGAGTACGCCCATTTCTTCCTTGACGCTGGTGTCGTCCGGGCCGATCTGCCAGCGCTCGCCGTTGATGGTCACCAGCTGTTCCGGAACAGGCCGCGGAGTTATGGTGTCTTCCATGTACAGAGTGCGGACTTCCTTCAGGAGACCGAGAGCGGAGGCATCGGAAAAGCCCTGAGAGCCTCCCGTGGAGATGGCGGCATGGCTGTCATCGATGACGGCCCGCACGGAGTGCCCGTCGAAGTCGATTTCTTCTCCGAATTCATCGAGACTCATAAAGACGGCCCGGACGTCGTCTACTACTTCATCCCGAAACATCAGCGTTCCTCCCGGCAGGCTTCCAGAGAGGCTTCAAGAACTCCGACCCGCTGGGCCAGAGCTCCGTTTGCCGCGACCAGTTCATCCATGCGCGTATGGAGGCGAGAAACGGTTTCTTTCTTCGCGTAGAGCGATACGCACAGAACACGCTGGTTTTTCAGCTCATCCACGGCCTTGGAAATCATGTCGTGCTGACGGTCGTGCCGGCGCAGATAGTAGCTCACCACGGCCACGTTCACGCCCAGGAGCGCACAGATGAGGTTGTACATGATGTCGGGACTCACAGCAGACCTCCTGCCTGTTCCATCCAGAGTTGCAGTTCTGCCGCTTCGGAGGCAGGCAGATGTATCCATTCGCCGGGCACAGTTACCGTTTGTCCCTGATACTCATACGACCAGGACTCAGTCGCTATGGCTCCCGGAGTTGTCGGCAGGACGCCGGTCTTTGCCGCCGAAGCGTTGCAGCCAGCTGCCAGCACCATCGGAACGAACACTGTCAGCATGATCCTGACGGTTGGTTGCCCGACATTTTTCCAGTGCCGCAGCCAGAGCAGACACGATGACTGAAAGAAGCTCCAGAAATCGGTCCACACGGCTATTCCTGTTTCTTTTTGTTTTTCAGCGTCTGAATCCATCCCCAGATGAGAGAAATCATGCCGCCTGCGCCGAAGATGGCCGTGAGACCTTCCATAAGCGTCTGCTGTTCTTCCGTGGACACGTCGATGCCGAACCAGGCCATGACGGCCACAAGGATGCTGACGACGCCAGCAATCACACCTTTATTCATCGTTTTCCTCGGTAGCACGTTTCAGCCAGCCCGCCAGAAATTTTCTCTGTACGGGATTGGCCGCAGCAAGGGCAATGTAGTAATTGCCCTGCTGAAGATTGAGGCAGCGGAGCACATCGCCGGCGCTGTGCCCGATCAGAACGGAGTCAAGGGCGGCAAGCGTTTTTGCTCCCATGGTTCCATCGACGGAGAGATCCTTGAAAAGCGTCTGTCCCTGCCTGAAGTTCAGGGCATTGCAGGTCTTCTGCAGAAACATGACTGCCCTGAGAACGCCGAGATTGACCGCCTGCTCCAGCATTTCATCGGCCAGGGCCTGCGGCATGGTGTCGGCACAGGCCTTGTTCCAGAAATTTTTGCGGTAGAACTGAGACACACGGGCATAGAGCGTAGGGATTCCGGCCAGATGCTTGCTGAAGGCAGCGGGGCCTTCCTCATAGGACTCATGGACTTTCGCCTTGGCGACGATGCTCCAGCCGTCCCAGGCAGGCCAGGAGCGGCTGGAGATGCCGCAGTAGGTCTCTCCGCCCTTGTCCCCAGGCACGTTGCACCAGCCGCCTTCCTTCTGAAGCAGTTTTTCCAGAGCAACGTCGAAACTGGCCATTACGCGGTTACTCCGGTGATGATGTAGCCGGCTCCGGCGAACTGAATGCACTCGTCCGTGTACTGACGCACGCGGTAAATGTCGCTGCGGGTCTGTTCTTCCCGGTACTGCTCAGTCACGATGATGTCGGGGGCATCGTTTTCCCACACGAAGGTGCGGCCGAGACTCGGTTCCTTGAGGTCGTTGCCGCCGCTGGAAATGCAGGCCAGCATGACCTTGTCGACGGGCCAGACGGATTCGATTTTCTTTGTCTGCTTCTTGGCGGAACTGTTGTAGACGGCCCCTGCCACAAGCAGATGCTCCACGCCGAAATAGGCCTTGAGCTGCTCAACGGTCAGCGCTCCGCGGATGGCGTTGGGGCTGGTGTATTTCACGCGCTCGATGACGGCTTCGCACAGCGAAATGTGGTCGAATACGTCCTTGTCCATGATGAGAGCATTGGGCTGCAGGCCGACGGTATGGCGGAAAGTTGCCTTGCCGGCGCTTACGTCGGCCAGCGGATCTGCCGAGCCGTAGTTGTTCCAGGCGGCTTTGGCGGCGGCATTCGTGAACACCTTGGTATCCATGACCTTCTTGGCCACACGGCGTTCCATGGACCGGAGCACGATGCTGGTAGCCCGTTCCACGGCTACGGTCTCAGCATCGAAGTAGGAGCGGAAAAGCTCGGCTTCGGTGTCGTCAATAGGTTCTTCCCAGCCGTTTTCGGAGCAGCTGTAATTTTCCATCACGAATTCCCAGTCACCGCGGGCATAGGCCGAGCGGGCTGCCCGCTGAGTATCGGCCACTTCAAGAATGGCTTCCGCAGGAATGACGGGGTACTGAGCGTTTTTCAGCGGGGTATAGAAGGGCGGGAGCACGAGGGAACCGATGAAGCCCTGTTTTGCCGCGTTCATGGAATATTCGTAGGCCAGAGCGCCGAGGTCGGGGCGAAGAATGGCGGAAGTTCTGGGCATGGGTTACTCCGTTGCCTGAAGGTTGAGCAGCGGCATCATTTCCACCAGAGAGCCGTCTTCTCCGGCAGTCAGAGCTATGCCGCACACAGGAAGGGCCGTGCTTTTTGCCACAGCGCCGTTGGCCGCAGGGCTGAGCTTGTCGCCGACGGCCACGGCACCGCTGCACAGCACTTCCACGGTGCCGGACGCATTGATGAGGCGCACGCCGACAACATCTTCGGCATCATGCGCCTGAGTTTCGGCCACACCGACAGGCAGCGTTTCCGCCGTGCAGGGAACAACGCCGTCCGCCGTCAGGCTCACCAGCGTGTTGCATTCGATGGCCGCGCCGGCCACAAAGGTTTTGCGGGGAATTTCAAAGTAGCTCATGTGTTCTCCTAGTTCTGAAGTTCTTTCAGCCACTTCTGATGGGCTTCCGGGTACTTTTCCGCGATGGCCCTGACGGCTTCGCCGCGCCTGGCGTTGTGTTCCACCATGTAGTTGTCCACAAGCTGTTCAAAGCCTGCGGCGCTGCGCGGGGCCGCTCCGCGGGGGGCGACGTCCGTGCCGCTGTGTGCCTGACGCAGGGCATCGAGTTTGCTGCCGGAGCTTGCGAGCACCTTTTTCACCTTGTCGAACTGCTCCGGCGTCATGTCGGATTCCGCAAGTTCCTTCAGCGTGGCTCCGGCCTCTTCGCCGATGGCGGCCGCGGCCAGTGCCACCATGCGTGCGCGTTCCTGTTCGCATCCAATTTTCATGCCTTCTTCCTTTGCCGCACTCAGGGCGGCCCGGTGTTCCTGTTCGAATTCCGCTTTGAGATCCGACACCGCTTCGGGGTACTGAGCCTTGAGTTCCGTCGAATTCATGGGGACTCCTTCTTTAATGTGTTGCAGGAATTCCGACCGGGAACAGACCCGGTCGATAAGCCCCTTGGAAAGGGCTTCACTTCCCGAAAATATTTTTCCGTCGGCCATGGTCAGAGACTTTTCGCGGTCCACGCCGCGGCCTTTTTCCACGGCCTTCAGAAAGAGATCGTAGGTTTCATCCACGCCGGCCTGCAGGTAGGAGCGCATTTCTTCCGAGAGCGGTTCCACGGCATTGCCGGCGGCCTTGTAGTGACCGGCGGCAATGATGTTGCAGGCAATGCCGTTTTCTTCGAGGGCTTTGGAGTATTCGCGGTGAATCAGAATGACGCCGATGCTGCCCACCTGAGCCGTGGCCGGCGCGGCGATTTCACGGGCACCGCAGGAAAGCCAGTACGCGGCGGACGCCATGAGACCGTCGGCAAAGGCGTACACGGGCTTCATAAGACCGACCTGCGAGACGGCTTCCGCCAGCTCTTCGATGCCGTCCACCGTACCGCCGGGAGAGTCCACATCCAGCATGATGGCCTTGACCCTAGAATCCGCCGCCGCACGGCGCAGGCAGGAGGCAATGTCGCGCATCCCGTCGCACAGCTTCCAGCCGAAGAAAAACAGGCCGTTCTTGGCCAGAGCACCGTGAACAGGCACAATGGCCACGGAGCCGTCGAGCTGATAGTCCAGGTCGCCCGTCGGCTCCGGGGTTGTGCGGGCATTCTGCCGGGCCACACGGGCCGCTTGATGAAGGAGCACATCAAGCGTTTCCGGCAGAATGGCCCATTCGCGGGGGAGGGTGGGTGAAATATTATTGTTCGTCGGCATGATCGTCGTCCTTTGTTGCAGACACAGGAGAAGGGCTTTCTGCGAGGCCGAGTTTTTCCATCAGACGTTTTTCCCGCTGCCTGGTGCGAATCACGGTTTCAAAGTCCAGACCGCGGGCATGGCAGATGGCCGAGTGGGTTTCCGTGAAGTTGGCCAGAGCAAGATTGTCGGCCTCCCGTTCCTTGACGGGATCGATCTGTCCGCGGGGCGGCCGCGTCCATACGCAGTTGCACCAGGCGCGAAGCGTGAACGGGTCGGAATCCGGAGCCTTGGCTTTGGCGGGAATAGCCAGCATTCCGCGAATCCAGGCTTCCTCCAGCACCATGCGGTAGTAGGGCGTAAGCACGGAGCGGACGAACCAGTCCTGATAGAGCGCGTGCAGCTTCCACACTTCCAGAAGGGCAGCACGGGCGCTGGAGTAGTTGGTCTTGGAAAAATCCTTGGCCACGCTCTCGTAAGGCTGTCCGGTAGATGCCGCGGCCGCCCGCAGGATGCGCTCATAGAACTGGTCGAACATGGAGCCGGGCCGGTTGCTGGATATGATGTGCGGCTTGTGGCCGGCCTGACCGAGCACCACGGTGCCGGGCTGAATCTGCTGGGTGTAATCCGGCGGAATAGCGGAGGACGCTCCGCCGAAGCCGCCGCCGGGGAACGAGGGGTTCGCGTCTTCGATGAACACCGTGAAGCTCGCCGCAATGAGCGCCCCCACCAGCTCGTAGTCCACATAGTCGGCGAGATCGCGGAACTGCTTCATGGCCGGAGCCAGAATGCTGGTGCCGCGGATGGCCTCCGGCATAAGCGAGCGATAGCGGTGCAGGCAGATGATGCGGCCGGCCTTTTCCCGTTCAACGCGGATGAAGTCGCTGGAGCTCAGACCGTTCAGGGGCTGATCATCGCCGGGCGTGGCTATCCAGTAGGCGAGCGGCTCCCCGTAGCGGCCGAGTTCAATGCCGTTCTGAATGGAATGGTCGCCGGTCTTGTCCGTCGGGGTACGGAGACGGGCCGGGTGCAGCGGCTGAATGCAGAAGCCGAAAAGCCTGTTGCCATCCTCGCGCCAGGCGGAAAGATGGAGAATTTCCCCTGTGGTCAGCATGGAGCGCATGGCTTGATACTGAATGTCCTCAAAGGAGAGAACGGCTCCGGCGTCGGCTTCCTCGCTCCAGAATTTCCATGCACGCTCCATGGATTCCGCAAAGGCCGCGCCTTCATCTTCCGAAATGCCGAGCGTGGCGCAGTCCGGGTAACTCTGGGGCTTGAGACCGCCGCCCACGATGTTCAGAGTCAGAGCGTCAATGGCGGAGACGGCATGGCCGTCGTTGGCAAGCAGTGATTCCGCCCTCTCCATGGCCTTGAAGAAACTGAGCTGTTCCTCATGGCGATGCAGCCGGCGCGGATGCCAGTTGCCCATGGTGCCTTCCCGGCCTCCGGCGGCATTCCGTACATTGGTAATACGGCCGGAGGCCGCCGCCATGCTCATTCTGGCGAACATACGCTGTGCGCCCGCCCTGGGAGAGATCCAGGAAATCATGCGGTCGAGCATATTCATGGAGACCTTCATCAGTAGCCTCCTTGGCCGCCGCGGCCGGGTATGCCCTGCAGAAAGAAAGGCAGACCGCGACCGGCCTGTTCGTCTTCCACCGTGGGCTGAGAGTTTATCCAGTCCAGCGTCTCCCGAATTTCAGGCAGGTCGGCATAGCGCAGGCGGCGGGAGCCGATGGTGTATTCCTGACCAGAACTCACCTTGGCCAGAGCCTTGTTCCAAAGCTCAAGCTGCCGCCTTTTTTCTGCTCGTGTGAAAATAGCCATGTGCTTACCCTGCGTACTTGTTCGCAATTTTCGCCCTCTCAAAGTCGAAGGGCACTTTTGCGGGGATATAGCACGGCTGGAGAAATGTGTCAGTCTCGTATGGAGCGTATGGAGCGTATGGAGCGTGTGGAGCGTGTGGAGCGTATGGAGCGTATCTTTTTTAAATTTTTATCCCTATGAAATCGTTGTTCTTTTTGTGTGTTTTAGTATCACAGGGGAAAATAACAATTTTATCACATCAATAAAATCAAATGGTTACACTATGCAAAAAAGTGCAAAAAATGCAAAAATTGACAACCTGTTGAATTAATAGGTGGTTCCGCTTTTAAAAAAATAAAAAAAATTAAAAAAAAGTGCGGACACCTCAGAAAAAGGAGGTGTCCGCGTGGTGAAACAACCTAGGAACTATGCTATGCGGTTGCAGCAGTTAAAGCACTTTCTACCAAATAGGTAGAGCGTTTTTTCCCTGCCTTTTGAGCGGCCTTATCAATCATGGCCAGAGCATATCGGGGAACAGAGACACTGATCCTGATGGTGGACGTGTCTAAGAAAGAAGGATCAACATCCACTAAAACAAGGGTATGTCCTTTAGCTTCTTCTGTTTCGGAAATTTGCTGCAGGGTGCTGGGTGCAGGGAATTTTTCCGGCTCTTCCCCTTCCATCCAAACTTCTACCGCGTCCTGTACGGATTCAACCAAAGCGTCAACTGATTTCTCGGCGAGAAACATACCGGGAAAATCGGGCAACAGTCCGCAGTAATCAGAGTGTTCATCTTTATAGATGATCATAGGGAATTTCATGGTTAGCCTCGTATTTGTGGAGAATCCCTTTTCCTCCACATTTTCGCGTTTCTTCAAGGCTCCGCTATGATTTTTATTAAAAAAAGCTTGTCATTGAAATTTTTAATTTATAACCATTTATTTTTTATATAATTTATATATCTAATTTGAAATTTCATAACAGAGCTTTTTAAGGAAATGTTCCTGCTGGCTTAGTTTTTCCAAGAAATATCAATTCCAGCCTGTTCAGCTACCTTCTCCACATATTGTCTGCTGAAGTCTTTGTCCCCGTGACTAATAACAGTCCATCTCCCGTCAGGATGCTTGTACTTCAGATGATTACCTTTTCTTTTTCTTCCTCCCTGTGTGGTCACAAGGAGGAAGCCAGCTGCTTCCAATATTTTGATGAGATCTTTTGCTTTCACGGTAAACCTCAGCCGAGTTATGTGGAGTGGTGGCGTTCATACTTAAAGATAGTATATACGGTGCATACTTTTGTCAAGAGGGAGTATGCACCGTATATAATTTAAATCGTGTCCGGCAGATGCAACCGTACCTGTGGGGCCTGCCGGTGGATGTCGATGAGCAGGGCGCAGAGTCTGCGGTCGAGGGTTTCGAGCATGGCCCAGACCATTTTGCTTTCCGCCTTTCGGCCGGAGTCCTTGAGAAGTTCGGCATAGGCCATCATGGGCGTGAGCAGCTCGTTGACTACTTCCCCGGCCAGCGGGCCGACGGGAGAGACTTCGTTACGCATGGCAGACCTCCGGGATGGGCTTTCCCCAGGGGAGCAGCAGGACAGGCATGAAGGAAGGCCGTTTTTCTATCCGGGCGACCTCCACAACCGGCGCGGCCTTTTTCGGGCGGCGGTGCTGCACCAGGTGGAGCGCGTCAAACACGTTCTGGATGAGGGCGGCTTCTTCGTCGGGGCTGTGATGGGCGGAGCGGATGCAGAGAATGGTGTCCAGATACGGATCGTAGGCGGGAAGGTTACGCATGGGCCACCTCCAGTTCGGAAGCGGCGGGAGCGTCGTCCGAGCGGGCAGGGCAGAGCGTAATGACCCAGGTGCCGCCCATACGGGCATCCTGAAGAAGTTTATCGTGCATGGCTTTCAGGTTGTCCACGATGGAAGAAAGGGAATCGGAAGCCTCGGCCATCATGAGGCAGACGCCGTCAATGTTGGCCAGACCGCCTTCGTTGACGATGTCCATGAGCTCCGCAGAAAGGCGGACTTTGGTTTCAATGGTTTCCAGCTGGTCCAGGAACTGGGGGAACGACTTGCCGATGCGAAGGTCGGAAAGCTGGGACATAAGGCACCTCTAGTTTTTCTCAAGGGGCCTTTTCTGAAATAGAAAAGGCCGGGAGCTGAGAAAACGCTAGAGAACGCCCAGGCCTATTCCCCCGAAGGGTATTTTATTAGCCTACTCCCGGCCTTAAATAGCCGATAGATATGCCGCTGCTTGTCAGGCGCAGGACATGAAAATAGCCATCAAACGGGATGGACTGACCGTCTCTAGGTTGGAGTTTCTCAGGCTCCGTGAAGACGAGCTTGCCAAAAGCGGGTTAAGGTGTCAAGGATGAAGGTGAGAAGTAATCCGTCTAAATGAGAGGTAAAGTTTTATGGAACGGGTAAAGTCATTTCCTGAGTTATATGAAGCTCTCATACCATTTCGAGGAGGTAACTATGTTTATCGCGGAATAAGTAATCCAGATTATGAACTATTATCTGGAATCGGCCGGTATAAAAAAAAGTATTCATTAGCAAAAGAAAAAAGACTTTTTGATGAATTTATTAAGAGACTTCCAGCATATAATATTGGATATAACTTAAATACGTGGGAATTGCTTGCTCTTGCACAACACCATGGATTACCAACACGTTTAATGGATTGGACTGAAAATCCTTTAGTTGCAGTTTTTTTTGCATGTGAGAAAAACTATGATAAAGATGCAAATATATATATACTAAGTACTAATAATTTGGTAAAAGATTTTACTATAAGTCCATTTGACATTAATAAAATAATGAGATTTAGACCGCACTATTTTTCGAAAAGAATACAGAGCCAAAGAGGGTTATTTACTGTTCATCCTGACCCATTAAAACCTCTTTGTGAAGGAGAAGATAGTATAAATGGAACGAAAGTCAGTGTCATAACTATTTCTAGCGAGTATAAAAAACAATTATTTTGGGATATTGCCCGGTTTGGTATTGATAAGTCTACGTTATTTCCAGATCTTGATGGAATGGTTAATTATGTAAAATGGCGATTTGAAGATGATGAACCGTATATGGTAGAGGAAAGGACGAAAAAAAAATAAGAATTATCCCCAACAGTTAAATGTATTCATTTAACTGTTGGGGATAATTTAAGGTAATGATTTTATATAACTAACAAGTATAGGTGCAAAAGCTGGCAGCAGTCCATCTTCATCAGGTGTATTAATGGCCTTTATTAAAAGATGCCTTTCCTCTGGATCGAGGGTGCTAATATGCTCAGCTGGATCACATCCTTCTCTTTGAGCGAGAAGCTGGATGGCACGACGCCTTATAGCACAAAGTTTATGATTATCTAGTCCAAGTATTTTAATGGCTTCTTTTGCACGATCTGTAAGTCCTTCTATTCGTCCAGAGACAAAAAATTTTATCTCTTTTTCACATTCTGGCATTAATGGTGTAAAAAAAAGAGATCTTCCTCTTTGTTCTTGGTCACAGCAATATTTTTTTTCACAACTAGCTACAAGATTCTCCCAGAGAAGACTTTTATGTGGATAGGCGTGTTGTGAAAGTAGGTGAGCATTTCTTCCGCTACCTTTTGGAACTCGGTCACAGCAGAAGGCACACAAGCCAAATTGTTCTTTTAGTAAGGCTTTTCTAATTGGCTGTCGGACAGTACTGTCTAATTGAGTATATAATTTTTTATCAGGATTGTTTCTTTTCCATTCCACTAGTTCAGAGCATTCTTTATTTTTGATGATGAGCCGCATCAACAGCCTCCATCCGTTTCAAAAAAAGATCTGCTCGCATGAGTTCGCGGTGATTTTCCGGTAGGATTTGAAGCAGTTCCTTTTTTAACTCTCTGGCTTTATTGAAATCTTTATTTTGTATGGCGTCCATAAGATCATCGAGTTTATTTTGAAGTGGTTCGTGGCGAAGCGGAGTGTCCATGATTTCAAACAGGACCTGTTCAATATCCATGCCGTACAGGTTGTCCAGTTCTGTCACTGAGTCTTTTTCCAAAAGAAAAATTTGGACATCCTGAGGGTCGCTGACCACAAGAGGAGAATGTGTCGTAATGATGAACTGGCAATTGGGGAAAGTTCGTTGCAGGTTGCGTACAATGGAGCGCTGCCACCTGGGATGCAGGTGGATATCTATTTCATCGATGAGAATAATCCCTTCTCCTAAAAGGGGATTTTCTTTTTCCGGGTTCATGATGGTAAGCCGGAGCGCGATATCGGCAACCAGAGCCAGCAGGGAGCGTTCTCCCTGTGATAGTTGCATAATATCCAGAGAGATGTCCCCCTTATCTATGAGCATGGCCGTAGAAGGAAGTCTTTCAATTCGGATATTTTTGTATTCTGGTAAGAAAGTAGATATTGCATCTGTTGTAAAATGGAGTCTATCATCTATGCTAAAAAGAATATCTTTAGTTATGTCACCATTTTTATAACGCTTGAATATTTCTTGCAAAACTTCATTTTGAAAATAGCTTGATACATCACCATTAATTTTTTTATTTTTATTTTTATGATTTTTTAAAACAAATTCATATATTTTTTTAATAATAAGTTCATTTTTTATGTTCTCAAGAATATAAAACCAGTTAAAAAATTGGCTAAAATCAATTCCAATAGATATATTGTTACTGTAACCATTAATTGGCTTGTCAAGATTAAATAATTTATAATTTATAGGTGTTTCGTGAATATGTCGCTCTGCATTATAGTATGCAAATAGTGGTAGTGATGAAGATGAAGATGATTTAGTATATTGTTCTGAAAAAAAAGAAGATAATTTATATATAGGGCTAAGGCTACTTTTTAATTCCGATGTATATCCTTTTCTTGTCTTTGCCAATATTCCTATACTATCTTGGTTTTCATGATTAATGCAAATTTCAATAGATGATGTTGTTGCATTATTATTTATTTTTTTTTCAGAAATAGGGCTTCCAATACCGTTTTCACGGCGGATCCGGGCAACGAACCAGCTCATGAATGTGGCAATGGCATCAAGAATGTTGCTTTTTCCCGCGCCGTTTTCACCAATGAAAATAGTGACCTTACGCGAAGGCTTTGCTTCATCCCAGAGGTTGAACTCTGCGTTTTCAAAGTTGGCGTAATTATTAAGGGTCAATTTTTTCAGTAGCATACAAGTCTCACATGATGGCTGAAGAGCAAGATGTTTCGATAAAATATAAGAGGGAAATGCTTTTTTGTATAGTGCCATCTTATGACGGTAATATGATTTCTTTTAGCGGGTTATCCTCCATAGAGGGATAGACTGCCTTCCTTTTCCTCCTGTTGCCGGAGATATTCCTTCACGCTGGCAAGGGAAATCTGCAGTCCCTTTCTTGTGCCGATGCGCACGGCTTTCAACTGCCCGGAAGTAATGAGCTTTCGTACCCAGCTTTCGCTGCACTGCAGGTAGGTTGCCGTTTCGGCCACCGTCATGCGGCGCGACCTGTCGTACACCAGAGTATTGTGTCGTCGGCTCATGGTCTTCCTCAGTAGGTATAGGATCCCCGTCTCTGGGGAAGAGTGCGTTCCATGCGGGGGCTGCGGGACGGTTTTCCGCCGTCGGCAGAGTCCGCCTGTCGATGCGGGCCTTTTGCCGCTGCACTGGCCTGCATTTCCGCTTCCAGAATGAGGCTGAAGGAGGGCAGCCAGGCGTCGTCCACACAGGCCGAAGCCATCATGCAGCAGTCGATGTAGTGGTTGTTCTTATGGTGTCGCACCCAGACCATTTTCCCATCCCTGCCGCGTTCCAGCGTTTCAGCAGTCATCTGGAGGGCAAAGCTCTGGTCGGTTTCCCTGTTCAGGGTAAAGGGCTGGCGGGCGTCTTCCTGAAGGCGGGAGAACAGCAGCGACTTGAAATAGCCGGTATCCAGCAGGTACAGCCAGAGGCCGCCGGGAATGCGGATTTTTGAGGACGGCATCCTGTCGATGCTGGTGGCCCGCACAGGAGCGTAGCTTTCCCGGCTTGCGCCCTTGCAGGCAAAGAGCCGGTTTTCCCCGTGCCGGCGCACGAAGCTGTACACTTCCTCGGTGCGGGACACCACGGCTTCATCCGTGCGTGTGCCGCCGGAGTCGATACCGGCGCGCCAGATGGCAAGGCTCTGCCCGGCCCTGGGGCTGTCCGCCTCAAAGGGGTAGCGCGTTTCCAGAAGCGCCCCTACGGAATCCCAGTCCGTCAGCCGCCCGTAGTCTATCAGGGCGGAGCTTTTGTCCGGCCGCCATGCCAGCACCACGAACCAGAAGCCGCGGGCCTGCACGTCTATGCCCGCCGTGAGCGCCACGGCGTCGCCGGGAACGGTCCGCGCCGGCAGGTCAGGGTCGATGCGGGAGAGAATCTGTTCTTCGCTGGTTTCAAGCTGCACTTCCTTGTAGGCCCGCGCCCAGATGCCGTTGTCGTACTGCTGCCGGACGGCAGGAGCATCCGAGGCTTCGGCCCGCATCTTTGCCGCCACCACTTCGGAGATGGAGACGGCCTTGCTCAGAATGGCCGGCAGGTGGAAGCCTACGCGACGCGGCCGGGGCACGGGATTTTCCGCCATCCAGCGGCCGTGCTGCACCGCCTGGTCGCGGATATGGTCGCTCCACAGGTAGCTGCAGCGGACGCATCGGTACCGGCCTAGTCTGCGTCGTTCCACTTCCTGCGGATTGGAGGTCTTTTCCGCCAGCGTCAGGCCCTGTTCCGTCATCACCTGATAGGTGCCGCAGGCCGGGCAGCGCACATGGTACTGCCGCACTTCGTCACACTCCGAGAGCGCCAGCAGAATGGAAGACTCTTCGCCGCCGATGGGCTTCGACACGCGCAGGATTTTCCGCTTGTCGCTGTAGCTTCGGGTTCGCTCGATGAATTCCGCCACGGGCACGCCCTGGCCGGAAATCTGCTTGTACAGGGCCTCTTCATCCAGAAACAGGTCCTGAATGGAAATGGAGGCTCGCTGCCCCGGAGACATGGCGCTGGCCAGAAAAAGGCCGGTGCCGTCATGGAACGCGATGTAGGAAGAGCGCACCTTGCCCAGCTTCCCGCGGATGGCCGGGGAAGCCTTGAGCAGGGGCAGAAGTTTGGCCGTCATGACCTTGCTGATGGTGTCGTCGTCCTGCATGGCAAGCATACGAGGGCCGGGACGCATATCCACACAGTAGGCGATGGCGCAGTGGAGGATGGAGGTCTTGCCTGTCTGGGCCGAGCCGCAGATGTCCGTTTCTTCCACCATGGGGTCGCTCCACGTGTCCATGATCCCCGCAAGGTACGGATTCACATCAAGGCGGAAGCGGCTGCCCGCGTAGGGGCCGTCCTTCACAATGATGTTTTCCGAAGCCCATACCGAAAGGGGAGTGTAGGGACGGCGGCGGAAGATATCCTGCTCGCCGGAGGTGAAGCGAAAGGTATGCATCATTATACCCTGAACTTGTTATTCTGATGAAGGAAAGGGCAGGACATGGCGAGATTCTGGCGAGAAAGTTTGATTATTTCTTTGAAAAGTAATCCAACGACATGGGCTCCTTTTTCATCCTCCACATATTTTTTGGCCAGTTCTTCTGCTACGGCATACCCAAGATTGCCATCTTTCAGACATTCAACTACAAAGGAAATCTGACTGTCCAAAGTTTCATAAGGAGATTTCATGGCTATTCCTCCGAATATTGAAAATTTTAATAATGTTGCAGCGCAAACATTTGCTATTCTTTACGAAAATTTTCCCGTTCCCTGCAATTTGAGGCTGGTTGAAGACTATGCGATATGGTGGGAAGGCAACTTGTATGAGTCAGGAAATAAAGATGAACGGGAAGAAGTTCACTTCATTGAATCGACTCTAGATTGGTTGCAGGATTCCGGGTACCTCAAATACGATGGCTATAGTTATCCAATAGGTTTCATGGATGCTGTGCTTACTCTTAAGGGACTTGAGATTTTGAATGCCGTTCCCGATGTACTGACTTCATCGCATACTGCCGGAGAACTCGTCACTGAAGCTTTGGCAGAAGGGGCTTCAGAAAGCATCAGTGACATAATGAAGTTCATACTTTCAAAAGGCCTTGAATTTGCCGGCAAAAACCTTCTTTGATCAGTCCGGCTCTTCGTCTTCTCTGTTTTCGTTCTGAATCGTGAACTCTCTGTCCGCCGCCCAGGCGTCCATCCAGTCTCCGGTTTCTCTGTCCCACCACTCCAGAAACTGCGGAAGGAACTTTTCGTCTCCATGAACCAGCAGGATGAGCTCGCCGGCCTTTCTCCTGCCGAAGTTTTCAATCTCTCTCCGGAAGAAGAGCGCACGGGAGGCAAGGTCTTCCTCATGCTCGGTTTTCTGCATGAGAAGGCCCATTTCCTTTTCCAGCTTCAGGCGGGCACGTTCTGCGCTGTAGCTTTTCAGCTTGGCGTCGGCCGAAATCCTGTCGGCGGAAGCCTCGGCAAGGGCGCGGTTTTCCAGCTGGGCAAGAGGGGAAAGATGTGCCGCCGCGTAACCAAGCAGCGCCGATTCCTCAAAATATCCGTCGCCGTTCTTGCTCACCTTGCCCGCTGCCACGTCGCGGTTGAACGCGCTCTTGCTGATTTTGAACCCGGAGTCGCGCAGGAACGTGCAGGCATCAAGCTGCGTCTTGAAAATCTTCATGGCCGTCGAGCCTCCTTGAATGCGCCGGGATTCTTCTTCCACCGCGGCCCTTGCCCGCCGAAAAGCGGAAATGTTGTCCGGGGTGGGGTTCTGCTTCATGCGGGCCTTGCTCTGTTCCTTTGCCTTGAGCAGAAAGGCGAGATCATTGGCCTTGCTCTTTTCCACCAGATCCAGCAGGTCGATATCTTCAGTCATGGTCAGCCTCGCTGAGCGTAAAAGGTTCACCGGTCACGGCATGGATGGCCGTTCCGCCGGTCAGTTCCTGCCAGCGCCTGATGATGACGTCGGCATACTTCGGATCGAATTCCATGATGTTGCACCGTCTGGCCAGCCTGTCCGCGGCAATGAGCGTTGTCCCGGAGCCGCCGCACACGTCCACCACAAGTCCGCCTCTGGGGGAAGAATTGGCCACCATGCGCTCCACCAGCGCCACGGGTTTCATGGTGGGGTGAAGTTCAGACTTCTGCGGCTTGGGAACCGAGATGATGGTGCTGGCCAGGTCTTCCACCAAGATGTTGGTGCCGGTGAACCGGAGAATGGAGTCTCCGCTGGCCACCTGGTACACGTTGTCGCCCACCTTCTGCACCACTTCTCCGGCATAGTGCTCGAAGAATGACCGCTGCTTGCGGTCACCATGCCAGCGGTGCTTTCCCGTGGGCTTCCATCCGTACAGAATCGGTTCGTGCTGCCAGTGGTAGTCGCCGCGGCCCAGGACCGGAGCGTTTTTCTTCCAGATAAGGCAACAGGAAAGCTTGAAGCCCGCACTCTTGAACGCCTTGCGGAACGCCATGCCGTCCCCGGCCTCGGAGTGGGCGACATATATGGCGCCACCATCGGCGAGCAGGTCATAGGCAGAAAGCATGAGCCGCCGAAGAAACACGTCGAATTCTTCCGGCGTCATCTTGTCGTTTTTGATTTTTCCGGCCTTGCTGCTGTAGTCTACGTTATAGGGAGGGTCGGTCCAGACCATGTCCGCCTTCTCGCCTGCCATGAGCGTGGCGATGTCGGAAGTGGAAGTGGAGTCGCCGCACATGAGCCTGTGAACGCCAAGCACCCACACGTCTCCCTGCCTGCACACAGGCTTTTCCGG
Organism: uncultured Mailhella sp.; assembly: GCF_944324995.1. Taxonomy (GTDB): domain Bacteria; phylum Desulfobacterota; class Desulfovibrionia; order Desulfovibrionales; family Desulfovibrionaceae; genus Mailhella. The sequence continues at coordinate 4,386 of NZ_CALUYL010000032.1, read as the reverse complement.
CAAGGGAGGAACCTCGTCCGGGTCTTTTTCTCCGGAGGCGACTGTTCCCTGCAGAAACGCATCCAGCTCCTTGTCGCTGAAGCCGGTCAGGCTGAGGTCGGAAAGGTCCAGACGAAGTTCCGCAAGCTCTTCTCCCAGAGCCTCGGCATCCCATTCCGCCCAGGTCGCGCTTCGGTTCACCAGAAGGCGGAAGGTGCGGATCTGCGTCGGTGTCAGGTCACTGGCCACCACCACGGGCACCTCGGTCATGCCGAGCTGAACCGCGGCCAGATACCGCATCTTGCCGTCGATGATTTCCCCGTCTCCGGAGACGAGCAGGGGAATGCGGAATCCCCATTCCCGAAGGGCATCGACCATCTTCGGGAGCGCTTTTTCCCTGTCTTTCAGGTCGCGCTGGTACGCTTCCAGCTTTTCTACGGGCCAGAGTTCAATTTTCATAATGGACTCCTGTTTCGTGGTAGTGATCGCCGAGATCTCCCTCCCAGCGGTAATCGGTGGGGTTATAGACGCAGCCCTTGCACGGCTTCAGGTGGACAGGTCGTGTACCGCCTTTCACTCTGGAGAACGCGCAGGTCGAACACATATTGAGAGAGGCCGACTCCCAATCGAGAAAAGTCGCTCCGGTAATTCGAGTCAGCGGGTTCATGGATATCCAGCGCTGGACTTCCGGCTGTTCCGCAAGCTTCAGGAAGGCGTGCTTCTCCGCCATGTGATTGGCGCTCCATGCGGCATTGCACTCCCATGTCCATCCTTGCGGAATGCCGCTGATGTCGAGAATGCGGCGGTAGGTTATGGGCGTTTTTTTCCACACCTCTGCGAACTGGAGAACTTCCGGAGGAACGTTGCCGTAGCAGGCCGCAAAGGATTCCTCTTCGTGCTCCCTTTCCTCTGCTTCCGCGGGCTTTTCTTCTTCCTCTTCCAAAGCAAGGCGGTTTCCTGAACTCATGGCCATCCGCAAACCTTCAGGAATACCCGCTTCCAGCCACAGACGCAGGTTCTCGCCGCAGGAAAAGGCTTCTCCCGGATCTTTCCCTGCGGGCACGGGCCAGCGCTTCGCACGGGGGAAGGTTTCATGCCATCTCGGCCATCCTGCGGCCCCGGCCTGATCAGAGTCGAGCGCAACCAGGATGCACAGGCTTGCCTCGAATCTGGCGAGCAGAGAGGGCGACAGTTTCCTCACGTTACTGGTCATGCTGGAAACGCAATGGGCCAGATCCCCGGCAAGCGAATGCAGCATGAAGGCATCCAGCTCGGATTCGACGACTACGGCCACCTTGCTGTCCTTGGTACAGGGGAGCCAGAGCATATCCATCTCGGAACCTTCGACGACATGGTACTTGTGCTCCGGGCGGAATTCCTGTCTGTCCGCATCCAGTCTGCGGATACGGATTCGCCGGACTTCCCTGTCCTCAATCTGGGGGATGACGATGCCGCGAGGAAGCCAGAAACGCTTTTCCTTCCCGTTCTTCATGACGGGCGGAAGCCCCCAGATGTTCCTGGGGCGGATGATGCAGTTTTTTCCTTTTTCTCCGGGGTTGAATCCCAACTGGTACTCTCTGGCCGCCGAAGCGGAAATGCCGCGGGCCTCAAGCCAGGCAAGCTGGTCGGGAGATTTTTGCAGCTGGTCCGAGGCCCATGCCACGAAATCGGCAGCACGCTTCCGCCAGACCGGCGTGTCCACGGCGGCCTTGTTTTCTTCTTCGGCGGCCTCGAATCGGTCCGCTTTTTTATGCTTCGGGAGGGACGGTGTTTTGAGATGCTCAACCGGAGCCACGCCGATACGCTGACAGGCATCCCGGTAGCTCATGTTGCCGAAGTCGCGCAGAAACTGAATGCCGTCGCCCTTGGCGTCACACTGCCGGCACCAGTAGTAGCCCCGGCCGTCGGCTTCATCAGGCCAGATGGAGCAGCGGTCTTTTCCTCCGCAGCACGGGCATGGAGCCGACCATTCGGTGGCGGTCTTCTTCTGCGTCCTGAAGCCGTATTCTTCAAACAGGTCAACGAGAGAAGCAGGCATGAAAGTTTTCTCCAACCGGTAAAACCGTCATGGTAACAGTCCTTATCATAACATACCGGTTTTATATGTTTTTATTGCTATCATGATAGTAGGAAGAACAGTAAGAAATAGTATAAAAAACGCATTAGGTATTAACGCATTGGCACCTTCTATAGGCGCTTCCTACTGTCATGGCGCAGATATCCCTGTGAAGTTACAAAGAAAAAGTGGGATGACACCTTCCCTGAAAGTATCCTGGCAAGTGGATATACTGTCATGAAATCATGACCTCAGCGTTGAAATTCAACGGCATCGGCCGAAAAGCGGTAACCATAATACCAGACAAGTCCGCCGGCTTTTCTCTTTTCGATTTTTGACGAAATTCGACGGCCGAAAAGTGTGATCGAAGGTACCGCCTTGGGCGATATGTATTTCTTGTGCCAGCCCTGGTAGACTTCATAGAGATCTTTTGCTCCGATGCGTTTTTCAGACTCAGACAGCGTTTCCATTTCATTTGCCGGGATGGGCGTCAGACACTGGGCAATGAAGGTAGCGATCTCATCTTCTTCCACACGATATTCATCGCAGGCTTTTTTTATGGAGATAGGAGTAATGAGGCCGTCACGCTGATAAGCCAGGCATCCGCGGACAAGCCAGGCAAGAATCCCCGACAGCTCCTCTTCCAGCTCCCGCTCCAGATGAGGGTTCCGTTTGCGGTCAAGCTCGCCGACGGGTTCGTCAATGAAGCGGTAGGGGAAGGTGATCAGCTTCAACCTCTCCCAGAAGGCGGTGTCGTGGCCGGGAGCACGGGGCAGAAAGTTGGTGAGCAGAAACAGCGTATGGGTAGGGCGGAATTCCGTATTTTCTCTGTCCCAGAGATACCGGCCCGTCAGAGAGTCGGAACCGGAAAGAAGCTTGACCTGAGAAGTGGAGAATCGCCTGTTTTCATTGGTTTCCGAAGCCCAGACGATGCGCAGCCCGTTCAGATTCATGATGGTGGGGCTTGCTGAGTCGGGGTCCTTGGGGACAGCCCTGTCCAGAAGGAGCTCCGCAGGGATAGGTCCCATGTACGGGCCGAGCACCTTCTTGAGCGTCTCCATGATGACGGTTTTGCCGTTACGTCCGCGTTCACCGTACAGCATCAGGAAAAGGGGCTCGGAAGAAAGACCGGTAATGGCATAGCCGAGCACCTTATGCAGGTAGTCTGACACGCCATCGAAAGCGCCGATGGTGTCGGACAAACTCCGCTCCCATTTTGGAGCAGGGGTATTCAAGCCTTTCCATTCGACAGGACAGGCTTTTTTCATGAAGTCGTCAGGACGCCCCGGCCGGAACTCCCCGGTACGCAGATCCACAACCCCGTTGGCCACGCCGAGCAGCCACGGGTCCTTGTCCCAGATATCCGGACGGCAGATGAGAGGATCAGAATTGGCCAGGGTGAACTTGATGCAGGCATTCACGCCACGGGAACTGTTCAGATACGAGGCGCGGTTGAACATTTTTTCTGCGGCGGACTTCAGGCGCTCGCCTTCTTCCTTGTCTCCGGCGTCCTTGGCCTGGCGGGCAAGGCGTTCATAGTGCGAGGCGACTTCTCTGTACTTGAGACCGACTTCATCGACAGAGGCTTCTACCTTGTGGACATGAGTTTCCTGCCATCTTTGTCCGACCCATTCATACCACTGGCGGCACTCAGGCACATAGACGAAGCGTCCCCGGAAGAGAGCGGAGTGGAGCAGCCCGTCTCCCTTTTCCCTGAAATTGGAGCACTTGGCCACAAAGTCGGGAGTCACGGCCTCCTGCTTTTCCTGTGCTTGGCCCTGGCGCTGTTCTTCGGCTACGGCTGCCTGGACGCGGGCTTCCATATCGGAGATGTCGCTCATGCCGCCACCTCCAGACAGGGAGCGTCAAAAGGCTCCGTCCCAAAATCCCAGGAACAAAAACCAAAAAATCCCGTACTCCACGAGGACGCCATTCCGCCCCCCGGCAGGCCCTCCATGGAAGGACCCGTAACGGCCGGCTGCGGCCATGATACTTTGAGCTGTTTTTCTGGAGAAAGAATGAAGGAGGAGGCGCGGCGGCGCATCTCTATGGCGGCGTTGCCGCCGAAGAAAAGGAAGCGCCAGCCCTTACGGGCGAAAAGGGAGATGAGAGCGCAAAGGCCCGTCGCGGAAGAGGCGGAGAGCTGAGAGAAGGGGGCTGGCGCGCTGCAGAAAGGCAGGTCAGAAACGTTGTCTGCGACGCGACTTGCGGGTGACAACTGGGTGACAGAAGCAGAAAAAGCTTCAGAAACGACGAAAGGGATACCTGCAAAAAGCAGATATCCCATTGATTTCGTTGGTGCGCCTAGCAGGATTCGAACCTGCGACCCACTGCTTAGAAGGCAGTTGCTC
>NZ_CALUYL010000031.1 GCF_944324995.1 uncultured Mailhella sp. | reverse complement strand
AGAATGTCGCTCCAGGCGTCGCCGCGCTTCATGCGCTGCTCAAGCAGGTACATGACGCCCGGCCAGTGCGAGGTGGAAAGCGGTTCCGAGCCCTCGTCGCGGTTGAGGCTCGTGCCGCCCATGAAGTTGCGGCGCAGGCTGCCCGTGCGGGTGATGCCTCCGGCCTCGCCGTTGAAGAGGGCTTTTCTGGCCTTGTCGGAAAAGTCCTTGAGGGGCGTGTCGAGGGTGAAGCCCTGGCGCTTGCCGAGCGCTTCGAGGGCCTTGCCTATCTTGGCCATGAAGTAGGGCGAGGAGAAGGGAGCAAGCGCGCCCTGGCGCAGGGAGAGCGATTCGTCGGGAGCGATGAGGCCTTCGTCGAAGGCCACCACGGTGCCTATGCCGAGGCACTGCGGGCACGCGCCCTGCGGACTGTTGAACGAAAAGAGCTGCGGCGAGGGCACGGGGGCGCTCACGTGGCAGCGCGGGCACACGGATTCGGTGGAATGCACGACGTCGGGCTTGCCCGGCACGCTCACGATGACGCGGCCCTTGCCGTAGCGCAGGGCGAGTTCCACGGAATCGGCAAGGCGAGTGCGCATGTCGTCCTTGATGACGAGGCGGTCCACCACGAGATCGATGCTGTGCTTTTTGTTCTTGTCGAGCACGGGAGCTTCGTCGAGATTGCAGATTTGCGGCTCTTCGCCGAGCGTGGCCACGCGCACGCGCACGAAGCCTTCGGCGCGCAGCTTCTTGAAGCGTTCGGCGTGGGTGCCCTTCTGCAGTTCCACGAGCGGAGCCATGAGCATGATGCGCTCGCCTTCGGGCATGTTCATGATTTCGGCAATGATTTCGTCGGAGGCGCGGGCCTCGATGGGCGTGCCGCAGTGCGGACAGTACACCTTGCCGAGTCTGGCGAAGAACACGCGCAGGAAGTCATAGACTTCCGTCACCGTGCCCACGGTGGAACGGGGATTGTGCGCGGTAGTCTGCTGTTCCAGGGAAATGGCGGGGGAGAGGCCCTCGATTTTGTCCACGAGGGGCTTGTCCATCTTGGGCAGGAACATGCGCGCGTAGGTGGAAAGCGATTCCACGTAGCGGCGCTGACCTTCGGCGTACACGATGTCAAAGGCCAGCGTGGACTTGCCCGAGCCCGAAGGCCCGCACACGACCACGAGCTGATCGCGCGGAATATCGACGTTGACGTTCTTGAGATTATGCTGACGGGCTCCCTCGATGTGGATGCAGGGGCCCGCGGATTTCGTGGGGGTCATGATGGTCCTTGTTGTTCGAGAAAAAAAGCGGAAAAAGGCGTCGGTTCAGCGCCGGCCCTTTTTCAGAAGGGTGACGCGGCGCACCACGTTTTCATAATAAGGATCGTGTTCGGTAATGGCAACGGAGCGCTCGCGGCGCTGATTCATGCGCATGAGGATGACGTCGAGCTTCTGCATCTGCCGCACCTTTTCCGCGCCTTCGTCGCAGTGTTCGAGCAGGTCGAGAATGGTGTTTATTTCCTTGCGGTCGGCAAGTTCGGGCGGCAGGTAGCCGGCGTTTCTGAGCACCTTGTAGGCCATGCGCAGCTCGCCGGGCACGGCGCTGTCGTCCTCGAAGTTCAGAGGCTTGCCTTCGCCGGGAAGATGGTCGAAGGCGCCTTCCTTCTGCGCGGCCTGAATGCGGCGTTCGGCCTGGCTGGCCATGAAATGCAGGAAATCTTCCGCCATGCCTTCCTCCCTTGGATTCGTTTTGTCTATACGCCGGAGCGCCGTGTTTTTCAATGATCGGAACAGGGCGCGCCTGCGGAAAAACAGGGCGCTTGAAGGAGCAAAAAGGCCCGGAAAGGCCCGGCGCAGGCTTCCTTCGATGAAGCCGGAAAATAAAAAAAACGTCCGGAGCCGGGAGCGCGTGCGGGAACATTTCCCGGAGGGATCGCGCACCGGGCGGACGTGGGATCAAGGGGCGGCGGAGCGACCGAAGGCCGCTCCGCCGCGGAAGGAGAGGAGGGAAACGTGGGCCCTGCGCCGGTTGTGTGTGGGGGGGATCCGGCGCAGGGGAATCCCGCAGGGCATGTGCGGGAAGGATTGTGTTACCGGGCCAGATAGCGCCGGTAGTCGATGCCGTATTTTTTCATCTTGTAGTAGAAGATGCGGTAGGTGATGTCGATGTCGCGCGCGGCCTGATGAATGTTGCCGCGGCTGCGCACCAGCGCTTCTTCCAGTCTTTTCTTTTCGAGCTGCCCCACTTCTTCGTGGAAGCCCAGGGCGCGGCCGTTCGTTTCGGCGGGAGCGTCTTCGGCCACGGCGGCGCGCAGGGCCGGCGGAAGATGGCAGGGGCAGACGAGTTCGTTTTCACAGAGCAGCACGGCGCGTTCCATGGCGTTCTGCAGTTCGCGCACGTTGCCCGGCCAGTGCCAGGCGAGCAGGGCGTCGGCGGCCTGCGGGGACAGGCGCTTGGCCGGACGGCCGTAGCTGCGGGAGAACATGTGCAGAAAATGTTCCGCGAGGGGCAGAATGTCGTCCTTGCGTTCGCGCAGCGGCGGCAGAAACAGCGGAAACACGTTGATGCGGTAGTAGAGGTCTTCGCGGAAGAGGCCCTTGTCCACCAGCTTTTCCAGAGGCTGATGCGTGGCGCAGATGAGGCGCACGTCCACCTTGACCGGGCGCTCGCTGCCGAGACGCACGATTTCCCGCTCCTGAATGGCGCGCAGCACCTTGGCCTGCGCGGGCAGGGAGAGATCGCCTATTTCGTCGAGAAAGAGGGTGCCGGTGTCGGCCTGTTCAAACACGCCGCGCCGCGCCTGCTGCGCGCCGGTGAATGCGCCCTTCTGCCAGCCGAAGAGCTCGCCTTCCACGAGGTCGGCGGGAAGGGCGGCGCAGTTGAGGCGGATGAACGGGCGCGAGGCGCGCGTGCTGCACTGATGGATGGCCGAAGCCATGAGTTCCTTGCCCGAACCGGATTCGCCGCGCAGCAGCACGGTGGTCTGACTCGGAGCCACCTGCGCCACATGGTGCAGCACGTGGTTCATGGACTTGGAGAGCACCACGATGGAGGGCATGGCCTGCAGCACGGAGGGCAGGGGCCTGTCGTCCTGACGGGTGTAGTGGGTGGCCTGGCGCATCATGTCTTCCTGCAGGCAGGCCACCTGATGACCCACCAGCGCGGCCACCACTTCGAGCAGGCGGCAGCGCAGCTCCAGAATTTCGTGATCGGCCATGGGGGTGTCCACGCTGAGGGTGCCCACGGTGACGCGGCCGGAATCCGGCTCGCCGGAGCGCTTCTGCGTGGTGACCGGCACGCAGATGAAGGCCAGGGTGCGGAGCTGTTCTTCGCTGCGTTCAAAGAGTCTGTTGAGAAAGTCGGGGTGGCTCTTCATGCAGTCCACGATGATGGGCTTGCCTGAAGCGAACACCTGCCCCGTGATGCCCTTGCCCGGGGCGTAGGTGAGATGGGGAACGGAAGTCTGCCCCTCGGCCATGGAAAGGTGCAGACTTCCGTTTTCCGGGTTTTGTACCACGATGTGAGGGCGCTCGAAGGGCATGTCGCCGGAAAGGGCGCAGAGCACCCGGCGCAGTACTTCCCGGAAGGGAAGACCCGGTTCCAGGCAGTGTACGATGTGCCGCAGACTGTCGAGATAGGGTTCGAACGAGTTGGGAGAAATGTCGTGGTCGGGCATGGGAGTGATCCGTGGCGGGCAAGGCCCGCAAGAAATGTTCAGCGGCGGCGCGCCGCGGGAAAGCGTTGCCGGGAGGGAGCGTCCCGCGCCGGCAACGTGGCGCGGGACGCCGCCGGAGCCGGAGATTATTTGATGACCTTTTCCAGCCGCTCAAGGGCGGCTCGGGTAAGCTCGGGGGTGTTGAAGGCGGTGAGGCGCACGTAGCCTTCGCCGCTCGCGCCGAAGCCGACGCCGGGCGTGCAGACCACGCCGGCATTCTCCAGCAGCATGTCGAAGAAGGCCCAGGAATCCGTTCCGCCGGGCGTTCTCAGCCACACGTAGGGCGAATGCACGCCGCCGAAGGCTTCAAGGCCGAGCTTGGCGCAGGTTTTGAGCATCATGTCGGCATTGCTCTGGTAGATGCCGAGTTCGGCCTTCATCTGGGTTCTGGCCGGTTCCATGAAGGCGGCTTCGGCCGCGCGCTGCACGATGTAGGGGCAGCCGTTGTACTTGGTGCACTGGCGGCGCAGCCACATGTCGTGCAGATGCAGCACGGTGCCGTCGGCGGCGCGGGCCGTGAGCTTCTTGGGCACTACGGCGTAGCCGCAGCGCAGGCCCGTGAAGCCCGCGGTCTTGGAAAGGCTGCGGAATTCCACGGCCACTTCGTCCGCGCCGGGAATTTCAAAGATGCTGCGCGGAATGGATTCGTCGCGGATGAAGGATTCGTAGGCCGCGTCGAACATGATGAGCGAGTCGTTCTTCTTCGCGTAGTCCACCCATCTGGTCAGGGCGTCTCTGTCGAGCACGGTGCCGGTGGGATTGTTGGGGCTGCACAGATACACCACGTCCACGCGCTCTTCGGGCAGGGCGGGGCAGAAGTTGTTTTCCTTCGTGCAGGGCAGGTACACGATGCGGCTCCAGCGGCCGTTTTCATGCACGCCGCCGCGGCCGGCCATGGCGTTGGAATCCTCGTACACGGGATAGACGGGATCGGTGAGTGCAATGACGGCGTCTTCGCCGAAGAGTTCCTGGAAGTTGCCCACGTCGCTCTTCGCGCCGTCGCTGATGAAGATTTCATCGGCGTCGAGATTCACGCCGCGGGAGAGATAGTCGTGCTTGAGAATGGCTTCGCGCAGGAAGGCGTAGCCCTGTTCCGGGCCGTAGCCGCGGAAGGTTTCGGCGCGGCCCATTTCGTCCACGGCCTTGTGCAGGGCCTCGATGACCGCGGGAACCAGCGGCTGGGACACGTCGCCGATGCCGAGGCTGATGACGTCGGCCTCGGGATGTTTTTCCTTGTACGCGCGAACCCTGCGGGCGACTTCGCTGAACAGATAGTTGCCGGAAAGGCCCGCATAGGCGCTGTTGATGCTGCGCATGATATTCTCCAGTTCTCCGGCGCGGCCGGAGCGTTTGCTGCGTTTGAAAGACGGAGCCGTTTTTCACAAGGCTCCGCCGGAAGAAGGGGAGCGAAACGCTCCCCCCGGTCGGGCGGTTCGGCTCCGTTCCGGTGCACATGCGCCGGAACGGAAGGGGTCAGGCCGAAGTGCCTTCCACAGGAAAGGTCATTTCCGTGTTCTTGTGCATGGTCCACACGCCGCAGGGGCACACGCCCGCGCACACGCCGCAGCCTATGCAGCGTTCGGGGTCGGAAACGTAGGCGAAAACGCCGTCCATTTCCACGCGGGAGATGGCCTTCTCGGGGCAGGATTGCAGGCACATGCCGCAGTCGCGGCAGGAGCCGCAGCTCACGCAGCGGGAATAGTCGTCCGCGGGAGCGGGCAGATCCGCCTTGTGAACACGGGAGAAATATTCCAGGCTGAGGCGGGAGGATGCCATGTCGCGCGAATCTGCCTTGGGAGCGGGCTTGCCCATGAGGTAGGCGTCGGCGGCCTTGGCCGCCTGCGCGCCGGAACCGATGGCCGTCACGAGCAGACCGGGCTTCACCACGTCGCCCGCGGCGAACACGCCGGGCAGAATGCTCATGTCGTCGCCGGGAACCACCCAGCTGCCGCGGAAGGTGCGCACGCCTTCGGGCAGGAAGTCGATTTCCGGCTCGTCGCCGATGGTGATGATGACCATGTCGCCGGGAACAAGACGACCCTTGTCGTCGATGATGCCTTCGGGCGTGATTTCCCTGGTCATGAAGGGCCACACGAGCTTGCCGCCGAGGGATTCGATGTGGGCGATTTCCTTGGCAAAGGCCGCGGGCTTCTGCACGTCGACGCAGGTGACGTGCTCCGCGCCTTCGGCATAGGCGCCGGCCGCGGCGTCCATGCCCGCGTTGCCGCAGCCGATGACGATGACGTTCTTGCCCGTGACGGGATGTTCGCCCTTGTTCACGGCCTTCATGTAGTCGATGCCGGGAACGATGCGTTCCTTGCCCGGCCAGTTGAACATTCTGGCCTTGGTGCCGCCCACGGCCACCACGACGGCGTCGTTTTCCCTGCGCAGGGCGTCGAACTTTTCGCGGTCCACGCGGCAGGAGGTGACGAAGCTCACGCCCATGTCCTCGATGCGGCGGATTTCCGCCTCAAGCACGGAGTGATCTAGACGCTCGCGGGGAATGACCTGCTCGATCTTGCCGCCCACGACCTTGTCGGCTTCGTACACGGTCACGTCGTGACCCTTGCGGGCGAGCTGCCAGGCCGCGGAGAGACCGGCCACGCCGGAGCCGATGACGGCCACCTTCCTGCCGGTGCGCACGGAGGGCTTCTCCACCTTGATGAGCGCCGATTCACGGCCGAGGGGGCCTATCTGGATGGGCGAGTCGATGCGGCAGCCGCGGGTGCAGGCGTCCATGCAGGGGTTGGGGCACACGCCGCCGCACACCGAGCCGGGGAAGGGAGAGTAGTCGAGCACGAGGCGCAGGGCCTCTTCGGTACGGCCTTCGCGCAGCAGGTTGTAGCGCTTCTGCGTGGGAATGCTGGCCGGGCAGGCGTACTCGCAGGGAGCCGCGGTGGCGGCGTTGTCCCAGGAGGGCACGCGCAGGCGGAAGTCGCCGCGCGCCACCAGACCGTTCACGCGGAAGTCGTCCTTCACCACGTCGCTGAAAATGCCGCCCTTCACCCATTCCTTGGCGTGATAGTCGGAAACGCTCATGCGGGTCTTTTTGTGATCGCCGCTCTTGATGGGCAGAAGCTTGCGCCATTCGCTCCAGCAGCTGAGCGTTTCGAGCGCGGAAGACTTGTCCACCGCGTCCAGGAAGTTCTTCAGACCGGCGGAGAGGAAGGCGATGTCCGCCTCGTCGAGATCATGCACGGCCACGTCGTTTTCGGCGTAGGAGCCGGGATTGCCGCGGAAGTACACCACGCCGCCCACCATGCCGACGCAGGCGCGCTCGCCGAGCACGGAAGCGTCTTCGGGGGTGTCGAGGCCGCAGACCACCATTTTGCCGCCGCCCATGAATTCGCACGGGAAGGAGCCGGTGCCGTCGAGAATCCAGAGTTCGGGCTCGGAGTAGAGCGGATCGTGCTTCATGAGCGAGCCGGAACGGGTGCCCGCGCGGCCGCCGATGTAGATGACGCCCGATGCCGCGCAGTGACCGGCGGTGTCGCCGGCGTCGCCCTTCACGGTGATGCGCGCGCCGGAGTTGAGCCAGCCCACGTCGGCGGGGGCGGAGCCTTCCACCACGATTTCGGTGTGATCGAGGCCCATGCAGCCCACGCGCTGACCGGGATTGGTCACATGGAAGCGCAGGGTGCGGCCTTCGGCGTTCCAGAGCGGACCGCCGATGTCGTGCTGACCGGACGCATGGATGTCGAATTCCGTTTCGCCCCGGGCCACGGCCTCGCCGATGGCCAGCAGCAGATCCTGCGTGGACATGCGTTCGTGCTGAACAAGAGTATCTATGGAAAACATTGCGTTGCCTTTCTATGATGAGGTTCCGGGGTGAAATGCCGGGGAAATGGCGTCTGCGGCCGAGAGCGTCAGCATGCGTAGGCTATGCCGAGCTTTTCCGCCACGGCGTGGTCGGTGGCGACCAGGGCGTCGGAGCGGCCCACGGGCAGGGAACTGTTGCCGATGGGGGCCATGAGCTTGCGCATTTCGCTGTCGAAGGCGAGCACGTAGTCCACAATGGCCTGTGCCCCTCTGTCCACATCGAGGCGCGCCACGAGGCGCGGATCCTGCGAACAGATGCCGTTGGGGCACAGACCCGTGGAACAGTTGTTGCAGCGGCCGTTCTCGTTGCCCACGCATCCGAGCAGCTGGATGAGGAGCTTGCCGATGAACACGCCGTTGGCGCCGAGGCAGATCATCTTGAAGGCGTCGGCAGCCGCGTTGCCGGTGAGGCCCACGCCGCCGCCGGCCCAGAGCGGAATCTGACCCTGCAGACCCTGACGCACGGCGGCGAGGTAGCAGTCGCGCAGCTTGGACACCACGGGATGGCCGGTGTGATCGAGGGAAACCTCGTTGGCCGCGCCGGTGCCGCCCTGAATGCCGTCGATGAAGAAGCCGCCGCAGATGCGGTAGGGGTCGCGCAGAAGGTTGTTGTACACGGAAACCGAGGTGGCCGAGGCCGCGCACTTGATGGCCACGGGCACGCGGAATCCGAAGGCCGCGTTGAGGGAAAGGTGCATCTTCTGCACCGATTCCTCGATGGAGTAGAGGCCCTGATGGTTCGGCGGCGAATGCAGGGTGGACTTGGGCACGCCGCGGATGGCCTGAATGTGCGGAGCCACCTTGGAGGCGGGCAGCAGGCCGCCGTCGCCGGGCTTGGCGCCCTGACCGATCTTGATGAGCACGCCTGCGGGATCCACCTTCATGCGGGGCAGCGCCTTGACGATGCGGTCCCAGCCGAAGTGTCCGGACGCGATCTGGATGATGAAATACTTGAGCTTGTCGGACTCCATGAGCTTGACGGGCATGCCGCCTTCGCCGGAGCTCATGCGCACGGGCAGTCCGCATTCCTCGTTGAGGTAGGCGGCGGCCATGGCGATGGCTTCCCAGGCGCGGGTGGAGAGCGCGCCGATGGACATGTCGCTGAAGATGAGCGGATAGATCCAGTTCACGGGCGGGGTGTGACCGGTCTTCACGAGCTTGCCGTCGCGCACCTGCAGTTCGGTGGCGAGGTCGCGGGAAGGCAGCACGCGGCCCAGCGGAGCGCGCATGTCGAAGGTGTGACGTTCGGAGTCGAGGGCGGGGTCGGTCATCTGGCTGATGCGGCCCACCACGATGGCGTCGAGGGTGCGCTGCGTGTTCAGGTTGGTGCGTCCGCCGCGGCGGATGGGACCGTTCACGCGGGCGATCACCGGAATGCGCTGATCGGGGTTGCGTTCGGGATGAATGGCGTCGTTGGGGCAGACCTTGGCGCAGAAGCCGCAGCCCACGCACAGATGGGCGAGGTCGGTCTTCTGGCGGATGACGGGCCTTGCAAGATGCTTCTTTTCCGGATCGGGCCAGGGCTTTTCCGAAACCGTGAGGTCCTGACGCATCATGCGGACTTCGATGGCGTTCTGCATGCACTGGGCCACGCAGCTGCCGCACATGGTGCAGCGGGTGGGATCGTAGCGGATGATCCAGCGCAGATCGTCCGTGCAGTTGTCGAGAGCCTTTACTGTTTGCATATGCGCACCCTCAGGTCGTTGTCGACGACGATGGTTTCCCTCTCGCCGGGATAAATGTCTGTGGAAACGTCGCGGTCGGGCATGACGGCGTTGAGACCGCACACTTCGGAGGAGATGGCGAGCATGTCCTTGGTGCGGCCGACCACCACGGGACGCAGTTTCTTGGAGTCGCAGCAGGTCATCATGCGGCCGTCGGGAAGCATGGCGATGATGGCGTTCGGCCCGTTGATTTCAAGATGGGCGAGCGTCTCGCGGATGATGCGCAGCACTTCCGCATCTTCGCGCTTGTCGATTTCGGCGAAGGGCAGGGGCGTGATGACGTGCTTGTAGTATTCGATGGGCCACTTGAGCTCGTGCAGCACGTAGTGAAGGCTGTAGAGCAGGCACTGCGAGTCGGATTCAAAGCCGGTGTAGCCGCGGTGCAGCGACTTCTGAAATTCCCTGTTCTTGGTGTAGAAGGTGTTTTCGCCGTTGGCGCAGAGGGTGTAGCCCTGAAGGAAGAACGGATGGGCCGCGTAGCGCACGATGTCGTAGTTGGTGTTCTGGCGGCACTGGGTGACGATGTTCCTCGCGAGCAGCGGGCAGGAATCGTCCCAGAGGCGGAAATAGGTGGCGATGTCGCGCGGATCGCCTATTTCCTTGAGGGTGAGGGTGTCGGGCCAGAAGGAATAGACGAAGCCTTCATTGTCCTTTTCCAGCATGGCGCGCAGGGCGAGGCGGGTGTCGAGCAGAAGAGCGGACTTTTCCTCGTCGCTGCTGTAGCGGTAGTGCGGCGGATAGTCGTACACGCGGAAGAGGTAGCGTTCCATGGGGCGGATATCCAGCCCGGGACGCGCGTCGTACTTGGGAGTCCAGCTGAAAAGCAGGGAGAAATGATGCTCGGCCATGTAGTCGTCCACGGCGCGCATGCCTTCACGGGAGCAGGCCGCAGAGAGCAGAGGCCTGTCTTTCCATTCGGCGAAGGGCCCGGCCAGGTCCTGCATGACCATGGCGAAGCCGGAGTTGTCATGCCCTTCCTGCTGGGGCAGCATGAGTTCGAGCGCCTTGCGCGGCCCGATGGGCGTTAAGCTCTTTATCGACCCTATTCTGCACATGTTGTTGTCCTCAATATCCCTGGCCGTCTGCCGGAACGATAACGGCCTGCGATGCGTATTTGTACTGCGCCATCCGCTTGAGAGGGGCAGACCATGCTGTGGCCTGCCCCTGCGGAATGGCTCTTTTTGAGAGAGACGGAGAAGGCGCGGAAGCCTGTCCGCTTCCGCGGCTTTCCATCAATGGGTCCACATAAGTTCGGCGTAGCTGGGCATGGGCCAGTCGGAACCGGCCATGATGGATTCCAGCTTGTCGGCATAGGCGCGGCATTCGTTCATGGCGGGGAGCACCTCGTCGCGGGCGATGACCGCAGCCTTTTCCGCCTCGGCGGTGTCGGCGAGCACCATGCGTTTTTCGTCAAGCTTGCGCAGGGCGAGCATGAGGCTCTCGGTGGAGGAGGCGAGCATGTCGAGGTATTCGGTTTCCGCGGCGGGAGCCTTGCCCATGGCGGTGCGGGTGCGGTTCAGCATTTCGGCGGCGGCGCTCTGCGCCTTCATGGCCGCGGGAACGATGAGCGTGCGGCCCATGCGGCTGGCCGTGGCGGCTTCGATGCCGATGGTCTTGGCGTAGTTCTCGAACAGAATCTCCTGGCGGGAGAGGCATTCGCGTTCGGTGAGAATGCCCTGGCTGGAGAAGGTGGAGAGCACGTCGGGATCGCTGTAGTGTTCGAGGGCTTCCACGGTGTTGGCGTAGTTGGGCAGACCGCGCTTTGCGGCTTCCACGGGCCATTCTTCGGTGTAGCCGTTGCCGTTGAACACGATGGGGGCGTGTTCGGTGAACAGGTCGGTGAGCAGGCTCTGCACGGCGCTGTTCAGATCCTTGCCGGAAGCGACGTCGGCTTCGAGGCGGTCGGCGATGTCTTCAAGGGCGCAGGCCACGGCCGCGTTGATGGCGATGTTGGCCGGAGCGATGGACTGCGAGGAACCCACGGCGCGGAATTCAAACTTGTTGCCCGTAAAGGCGAAGGGGCTGGTTCTGTTACGGTCGGAGTAGTCGCAGGGCATGGGAGGCAGCACGTCCACGCCGATGTTCAGCGTAGGCTTGGCCTTCTTGGTGCAGGAGCCGTCGCCGGTGAAGGAACGGACCACTTCGGCCAGCTGATCGCCGAGGTACACGGAGATGATGGCCGGCGGCGCTTCGTTGGCGCCGAGTCTGTGATCGTTGCCCGCGCCGATGGTGCCGAGACGCAGCACGGCGGAGTGCTTGTGCACGGCGCGCAGCACGGCGGCGAGGAAGACCAGGAACTGCGCGTTGTCCTGCGGGGTGTCGCCGGGCTTGAGCAGGTTGTTGCCTTCGGAGTCGGAAAGCGACCAGTTGTTGTGCTTGCCGGAACCGTTCACGCCTTCAAAGGGCTTTTCGTGCAGCAGGCACATGAAGCCGTGGCGGGGCGCGATGTGGCGCATGAGGTTCATGACCAGCATGTTGTGGTCGGTGGCGATGTTCACCTTTTCATAGAGAGGCGCAAGCTCGAACTGGGCGGGAGCCACTTCGTTGTGACGGGTCTGGGCGGGAATGCCGAGACGGTACAGCGTGTGTTCAAGGTCTTCCATGAAGGCCATGACGCGGGAGGGAATGGCGCCGAAATAGTGGTCTTCCATTTCCTGACCCTTGGGGGTGGTGGCGCCGTAGAGGGTGCGGCCGGTCATGATGAGGTCGGGACGCTTGGCGGCAAGAGCCTTGTCCACGAGGAAGTATTCCTGTTCCGGGCCGACCTGAGCGTCGACATGGGTGGCGCGGGTGTTGCCGAACAGACGCAGAATGCGCAGCGCCTGACGGGACACGGCGGAAGCGGAACGCAGCAGCGGAACCTTGCGGTCAAGCGCTTCGCCCGTGTAGGAATAGAACATGGTGGGAATGTGCAGCGTGTGACCGATGAGGAAGACCGGAGAGGTGGGATCCCAGGCGGTGTAGCCGCGGGCCTCGAAGGTGGAACGCAGGCCGCCGGAAGGGAAGCTGGAAGCGTCGGGCTCGCCGGAGAGCAGGGTCTTGCCCGAGAAGGAGCTGATCATCTTGCCGTCAACGGGCTGGAGGAAGGCGTCGTGCTTTTCCGCGGTGAGCCCGGTGAGGGGATGGAACCAGTGAGTGTAATGAGTGGCGCCGCGGGAAACGGCCCAGTCCTTCATGGCGTTGGCCACGGTGCCGGCGATGGCGGGATCGAGGCGGGTGCCGTTGAGGATGGTCTGTTCGAGGTTCACATACACGTCGTGGGGCAGATGCCGGCACATGGTGTCGAGAGTGAACACGTCACAGCCGAAATATTCGTCGTCATGCCTTTGCGGGGTGGAACTTGACATGTTTGTTAACTCCTTGTGGAAAGGCTTCATTGCTTTTTCTGTCACTGTTAAAGCAAGAAGCGTGCCAAGTTCGATTATTTTTATTTAACATACTGAAAATAAAAGGATTAAAAATTTTCATCCCTATGTGAAGCTGCGAGCAAAATATCATTTTCGACCAAAAAGTAGAAAATTACCCCGGTTAAAATTGGACAAAAATGTAACACTTTTCAGGAATGTTCCATTAAAAGCATGAGATTTCCGAAAGTTAGCACAAAAAATGAAAAAATCTACATTTTAGTGGATTTAAGGCAGACCATTCTGATGCCGTCGCGGAACACGGGGGAGAGAAGGACATTTTTCTACATTAAAGTAGAAAATGTTTTCCTCTTTTGTCGTTGCGGGGATTCGGAATTCTTGAGGAAAAAAAGGGAACTTTTTGTCGGGGTTACTACTAACTTATTGATGATAAAGGAGAATAACCACACCTTCGGTCGGAGACGACAGAAATGTTTCCTTCTCTGCGGCCGGAACAGAAAAAGGACGGCGCGACGTGTCGGCCGAGCCGAGGGGGCAGACGGAAGAGAGGCGACCGCCGCTGAGGGAAGGGCATGGGCGATGCCGGGCCGTGAGCGACGGAACGGGGCAAGAAAGGGGCAGGCCACGACCTGCACGGTTTGCGGAGGTTCGGAAGGAAGGGCGGGACCGCCCGTGACGGAAACGTGAGAGGCCGGAGCGGTGCGTCAGGGCGAAGCGGGCAGGACGGGACAGGGGAGAGATACCGGACAGGCGAGGGCGCGAATCGGGCAGCTTTTCGGAACAGGGAGCCTGCCGGAGCAGGGAGGGGAAGACATCGGCGGAAGGGGAGCGGGGGCATAACGTGAAGCCGACACCTTGATGGCAGGAAGGGCATGTCGGAGCTGCATGGCCCCATAGCCGGAGCTGAGAAGAAGGCGAGGAACAGGCCGTTTCTCGTTTTGAGGTTCGGCTGTGGGAAACTTTTCCCGGCGCGTCGGGAAAGACCTTCGCTCCTTCATCTTTTAATATTGCCGTTCGTAATATTGCCGTTCGGCGAAGTTGCAGGCGGGAGGCGAGGTCGTTGCCGGTCGAGTCGGCATGATGGCGGACGAAGGGGCGCACCTTCTGGACTGGGAAGGAACTCCGGCAGGGCGGATGCCGGGCGAGGGATCCTGTTTTCCCTCTGCGGCTTCTGCCCGTGCGGTCTGTGCGGGCGCGTCTTTTCACATCCGGGACGGCGACGGCGCGCGATGGATGGCGGCAATGCGGCGCATTCTTTGATAATATGCGGGGGCAGAGAAGGAATCCTTGCTGAACGTTTTTTTTTCTCGTACCATGCAGCCAGACCATGAATTCGAGGTGTCGCCATGACTGTTCGCTGTCCGCGCTGCAAGAGTTCCGATGTGTGCAAGGATAACCGCTACCGGGTGCTCGGCACCACGGCGGGCGGCGTAGGCGGCGCTGCGGCCGGAGTGTCGGGCATCAGTGCCGGAGCGGCGGCCGGGGCCGCCATAGGTTCCGTGTTTCCGGTGATAGGATCGGCCATCGGCGCGCTTGCCGGGGGACTTGTGGGAGCCGTGACCGGCGGCGTTTCGGGCGCGGCGCTCGGCAACAGGGCCGGACATGCCATGGACAACAAATACAATCGACATCTGTACCGCTGCCGCAAATGCGGCAAGCTCTTTGCCGTGTAGCTGCTGCCTTGCGAGGGCGATCCGCCCGGCGTCAGAGATTCAGGATGTTCAGAGAGGTTTCGTTTTTCTCCCGGAGCCTCTTTTTTTATGAATGTGCCCCCCAAAAAAGAAACCATTCTGATGCCCTGCGCGATGCTGCGTCCGGCGCATCGCTGCGGCTGCTGCCGACGGCAACTATCGCTCCAATCAGTTCTTCGCCCCCCTGATAAAAGTTTTCGGAAAGAGGATGGGGGGCGCGGGGGGAAGGAGAAAAGCCCTTTTTCAAAAGGGGGGGCTTCATTCCTCGGTCAAACTCTCCCTCTTCCTTCATCTTTTCCAGCATCTCACCTGCGGCGGAACCATTCGCAAGCCCGGCAAGCCTTCGTGCCCGGCGCATCGCTGCGGCTGCTGCCGACGGCAACTATCGCTCCAATCAGTTCTTCGCCCCCCTGATAAAAGTTTTCGGAAAGAGGATGGGGGGCGCGGGGGGAAGGAGAAAAGCCCTTTTTCAAAAGGGGGGGCTTCATTCCTCGGTCAAACTCTCCCTCTTCCTTCATCTTTTCCAGCATCTCACCTGCGGCGGAACCATTCGCAAGCCCGGCAAGCCTTCGTGCCCGGCGCATCGCTGCGGCTGCTGCCGACGGCAACCATTGCTCCAATCAGTTCTTTGCTCCCCCTGATAAAAGTTTTCGGAAAGAGGATGGGGGGTGCGGGGGGAAGGAGAAAAGCCCTTTTTCAAAAGGGTTTTCTCCTTCCCCCCGCTCATCCTCCTCTCTTCCTTAAAAAAAAGCTGCGCCGAGGGGGAAAGTGAGGGCTCGGCGCAGCGGGGCTGCCGCGTGTGCGGCAGTTTTGTTTACAGGGGGTTAGCAGAAGAGGGAGACGCCGGTCTGGTACTTGGTGTCTTCGACGAGGATCTTGATGTCGTACTTGCCGGAGAGGCCTTCCTTGCTGATGTTCTGCTTGATGACGCGGTCGTCGTCTTCGAGGTAGGCGCCGGAGCACATGGCGAGGTGGTAGGAAGCGGCGGTGTTGATGAAGTAGCCGCGGGTTTCCTTTTCGCCTTCGAGCAGCACCATGACCAGGGAGCCGCGGGCGAAGCGGCCGTGGAAGACGATGCGGTCTTCATCTTCCTCGATGTTGACCTGATGCCAGGAGTCGATGACTTCCTGAGATTCGGGCACGTCGGGGATGGTGTCGAAGGTGGGGGTCACGTCGAGGTGGCCGAGGAGCTTGCCCTCGCCGAAGGCGGCGTTGTCGCCGTCGTGGTAGGGGAAGAGCTTTTCAGCGCGGTAGAAGTTGCCGTCCACTTCCATGGAGTACATGACCACGCCGTCCTTCTGTTCCACGGTCTTGGCGCAGATGTCGGTGCCGGGTTCCTTCTTGGGATTGATGAAGGCGCCGAGCTTGTCGGAGGCGTAGCCGTCCTTCCAGCCGATGCCGCCGGAATGGATGAGGTAGTGGCCTTCGTCGTAGTATTCCACGTTGCAGATGTAGGGCGAGAAGAAGCTCTGGCCGAGTTCCTTGCCGTACTGCCACACCTGTTCGATTTCCATCTTGTCGGTGTCGATGCGGTAGCGCACGCCGCGGGAGAAGTTGTCGCGGTTGCGGATGTAGCGTTCCTTCACCTTGGAGCGGTACTGACCGTTGTCGAAGCACATGATGTCGCCGTCGGGGCAGACCACGCAGGCGTGCTGTTCATACTGCCAGTCGAAGTTTTCCACGTCGCCCACGGGCTTGAAGAAGTACTTCTGCATGTCTTCGGGCCAGGTTTCGGGGTCGCCGATGATCCAGTTGAGCTTGCTGGTTTCGTAGTCGAAGTTGACGATGGCGTCCTGATGGCGGCCGGAAATGGTGATGGTCTTGTTCTTGTCGTTGTACCACAGGGCGTTGTTGTGGAACCAGTCGTGGGCGTCCTGGGAGCCGGAACCGGCCACGTTCTGGGGCAGGAAGGTCTTGTAGTCCCAGGTGCGGAGCACTTCGCCGGTTTCGCGGTCGAGCAGGGCGATCATGTCTTCGACGGTGCTCGAGGTGAAGTCCTGGGTGAGGGCGAGGATGTTGCCGTCGGGCATTTCAAAGTGATCGTGGTGATAGTTGCCCGGCATGCGGAATTCCTTGTAGATCTTGCCGAGCAGGTTCAGTTCGATGAGGCCGGTGGAGCAGTAGGGCATGTGGCAGAAGCGGTGGGAGCCGGTCATGATGTTGCCGTTCTTCACGCGCTTGATGTCGAACATGGTGTTTTCGGTGAGCAGCCAGCGGATGTCGCCCATGTAGTCGTAGGCGGTGGGGAGGTTCTTGCCGGCCGGGGTGAGGAACATGAAGTTGTTGCCGAAGTAGTCCATGGACGTGTTGATGTTGCGGCAGCGGCACACGTCTTCGGGCAGGGGCTGGGACTGGATGGAGAAGGTGTTCTTTTCGCCGGTGGAGAGTTCCACGGTCACGCGGGTGGCGATGCCTTCGTAGAGGCCGATGACCGGAATGAAGTGATCGGTGCCCTCGGGGAAGGTGTGAACGATGTTTTCACGGTCGTTGCGCTTGCCGTGAATGGTCATGGTGGCGGAGGCGGGCTTTTCGCTCTTGAAGAGGATCAGCGCGCAGAGCGGATTGATGAAGTAGGGGTTGACCAGAACATGGGCGTTTTCGAGCGTGGGCTTTTCCGCTTCAAAAGCGGCAAGGAATTCCTTCTCGGCGCGATTCTGGCGAGTGATGAGGTGATCGTTGTAGGTGTGCGTCACTTTGCTGCTCATGGCTGGACTCCTTTCAGCGTTCTACGTGTGGATATATGGGTGTGGGGGTTAGGCTTTGAGCTTGGCTATTTCCTGAATGATGGCGGGCTTCTGCTTCAGGCCTTCGAGGCGGGAGACTTCTGCGCCGTCCTTCATGAAGAGCATGGTGGGGAAGCCCTTCACGCCGCAGCGTTCCTTGAGATCCTGATTGGCGTCGAAGTCCACGGTGAAGATGCGGAAGTCGGGATCGTTCTTGTCGATGTCCTTGAGCACGAAGGAAAGCATTTTGCAGGGGCCGCAGGTCTTGGAATAAAATTCCACCAGCATGACGCCGGACTTGTCCATGCTGTCGTAGGCGGCGGTGTCGATTTCTTTGATCATGGGGAAGGCTCCTTGGGGAAATTTGAGTGTTGCGGAACGGTGTTCCGGGCGTAAAAAGAGGACTAGCCTCTCAGTTTTTCAACGTATTTGGAGGCGGAGTTGGCGGCTATGGCGCCGTCGCCGCAGGCGGTGGCCACCTGGCGCAGGCCCTTCACGATGATGTCGCCGGCGGCGAAGATGCCGGGGCGGGAGGTGGCCATGGAGGCGTCGGTTATGATGCAGCCGGTTCTGTCGAGAATGCCGAGGTCGGCGCAGAAGGAGGCCGTGGGTTCGAGGCCGATGTATTCAAACACGCCGTCGCAGGACACGGTGCGTTCGGTGGCGTCTTCCTTCGTGGACTTGAAGCGCACGCCTTCGAGCTTGTTGTCGCCCAGGAATTCGAGCACGTCCTGATAGGGATAGATGGTCACGTTGGGCATGGCGCGCAGCTTGTCGCAGGCCATGGGATCGGCGGTGAGGTCGAACATGGTCACGATGGTGAGCTTGTTCACGATGCCGGCGAGGTAGATGGATTCTTCCACGGCGGAGTTGCCGCCGCCGATGACCACGACGTCCTTGCCGCGGTACTGGGCGCCGTCGCAGATGGCGCACCAGCTGATGCCGGCGCCGGCGTGCTTGTCTTCGCCGGGAATGTGCAGGCGGCGGGGACGAGTGCCGGTTGCGATGATGACCGCGGAGGCTTCATACACGGCGTCGTCTTCGAGGCAGACCACCTTTTTCACGTCGCCCTCGTCCACGATGGCGGTGACGGTCTTGTAGTCGAATTCCGCGCCGACTTCCTGGGAGTGTTCAAACATCTTGATGGCGAGCTCCGCGCCGTTGATGGTGCCGAAGCCGGTGTAGTTGGCGATTTCGTTGGTGTTGATGATCTGTCCGCCGGGGGCGAGCTTGTCGAGCACCAGCGTTTTCATGTTGGCGCGCACGGCGTAGATGGAAGCCGTAAGACCGGCGGGGCCGCCGCCCACGATGATGACGTCGTACTTGTTCATGCGAAGAACTCCTTTGTTGCGGTCGCGATCCCTGGGGGGATTGCGGGAAGCGTTCTGGTTGAGCCGGAAGAGTTCGGCGGAAGGCAGGTTATCCGAAGATGAGCATGGCGAGCGGGATGCCCACCACGATGATGACGCCGGCGATGAGCAGGGAGGCGGTCACGCTGTAGGTGACGATTTCCTTCGGGGAGAGCCACTGCGTGTTGCCGAAGAGCATGGCGGCGAACGGCGAGGCTGCGGGGGTGCAGGCGGCGATGAGCACGGCGTAGATGAAGCAGGCCATGAGGGGACCGGCGTTCATGCCGAAGGCGTTGCACATGGCGAGCAGCACGGGGGTGAGCACGAGGCCGAGCACCACGGAGTTGCAGAAGTTGGTGCAGGTGATGCCGAGCAGAATGACGGCGATGCACAGGGCCACGTAGCCGAAGCCGGAGAGGGCGCCGCGCAGGACGTATTCCATGAAGATGGTCACGTTGGTGCCCTTGCCGGTCATGGCGTCGCCGAGGAGCATGGCCACGGCGATGAGCAGGAAGATGCGCCAGGGATAGACGGTTGCGGTGTCGCTCACGTCGGCGATGGGCTTGCCGCGCAGGTGGACGAAGCCCACGATGAACAGGGCGACGAGGGGGGCAAGCATGGAGTTTTTGGCGAGGAAGGCGCCGACGACGTTGTCCTTGCCGATGATGCCGGGCAGGAGAATCCAGAAGGCGAAGAGGGCGAAGGCGACGAGCACGCCGATCTGATAGCCGGTCATGGGCGGCAGGGGTTCCTTGCGCAGCACTTCGGGATCAAGCTTGAGCAGGGGGGAGACGTCCACGCGGAAGATGAAGCGCATGGCGAAGATGAGGCCGGCGATGGAGATGAGGGAAACAACGAGGGCGAAGCAGAAGTAGGAGGCGGCGGGCAGATCCGGAACGTTCAGGCCGGGATTGTTGGCGGCCATGCTCCAGATGTTGCCGAGCAGCAGGAAGGCGCCGGTCTTGAAGGGATCGGAGGCGAAGGAGAGCAGCGACATGATGATGATGTACACCAGCATGATGGCAACGTACTTGTCGCCGCGCTTGAAGCCCACCTGATTGAAGATGGTGTACATGACGGGCCAGATGAGGAAGCAGATGGAAGTCTGTTCAAAGAAGGCCAGGAAGTAGGTGGCGAGCAGGATGACGCCGGTGAAGGTCCAGGGGCGTCCTATGATGAAGTCGCGGCGGAGAATCCACTGGGCGAGCCAGGCGGAAACGTTGCTCTTGATGAGGGCGGTGGCAAAGCAGAGGGTGAAGAAGATCATGACCACCATGGGATTGCCGAGGAAGGAATTGAGCACCTTGGGAGCGGGGGTGAATCCGCTGAAGGCGAGCATGAGCACACCGAGGAAGCAGGGCCAGAGCGTATCGACGAAGGTCCAGAGATAGACGACGCCGAGGAAGATCATGGCGTTCACCATGCCCATGCGGGTGATGGTGATGACGGCGTTGCCGTCCACCACGGGGAAACCTGCGGCAACGAGGGCGTCGTTGACGGGAACGGTCATGGAAGGGCAGGGCAGCACGTAGCCGAGGAACATGATGCCGATGCCGATGACGGTGTTGATGATGGTGGAAAGAGGAAGTTTCTTTGACGACATGCTTACCTCCAAAGACGGAGAAGGAAAGAGTGGCCCTTTCGTGAGGAAAAACACGGTGTTCGAGAAAACAGGGAGATTCCCGCACCGCTACTTCTGCGGATGTTGCTTAACATAGGGGCATGGCGGATAAAATAAACTAGTCTAAACTAGCTTTTTGAATATTTTTTCTTTTTCTTCTCAATGTCGGCGCGCGTCCGTGGGGAAAACGGGGCGTTCAAAATCGGAATATTGCATGATTAAATATGTAATTTCAAAGTGTTGAGTTGACTGCTGCAAAAAGGAAAAAGGCGCGGAAACGCGCTTTTTTCGTCGGAAAGACGGCGAAATTCCGGCAGTGTTTTTGAGAAAATCCGGCGAAAATGTGCAGTTTGGAAGCGTTCGACGGGGGCGCAGACAGTGTGTGCCGGGGAGAAAGAAACAGGTTTGTGAAAATACAGGCAATAGCGGCCGCAAAAGGGGGAAGAGGTGCGAAACGTCAGTGATTTTGGGGCGCTCCGGGGCGTGGAGACGCCGGGAAACGGGCGCAGGGAGCCTCCGGGAGCGGAGTCTGAGAGGCGTGATGCGGCCAGCTCTGCCGGAAGCGTGAAGGAAAGAGCGAAAAGGAGAGGGGAACGAGGTGCGGGGGCGCTTGGGGGAGTCGCGGGAGCGCGGAACACAGGGGCGCGAAGAAGGGGGGGGCGAAGCGCGGGTAAAACGCCGCGCCGAAGCGCGAAGCCGGGGAGATGAAGCGCAGGAAGGCGAAGGGCGAGGGAACGAGGTGCGGGAGCAGGAAGCGCAGGGGGAACGCCGCCCGGGAAGCACGGGGAACCGTAAGGCGCGGCGATTCCGGCATGGCCCGGGCGCGAGAGCGCGGGCGACATGCGCGGGCAGCCCGGCCGCAAGGGTGACAAGAGCCCCGGCGTGCGGGACGTTCCACGGCAGAACCAACGACGGCCCTCAAGGAAAAGTTCCCGGGCGTGCGGAAAGTTCAGCGGGCGCGGAATGCACGCGGCGGCCCGGCGCAAAGGCAGGAAGCGCTCCGGGCGCTCAGCGGCGCGCGACGTCCTGTCCCGGCAAGGCCTCGGTGCGGTAGGAAAGCTGACTGACCTGCGAGGAGAGCTTGACGAGCTCCTGCGGATTCTTCACGAACGTCGTGCCGTGTTCCTTGCCGAGAATGCCCGCCTTGCGCAGGGAGTGGAAGATTTTCGTCACGGTCATCACGTGCATGGAGAGGTGTCCGGCAATTTCCGTGTGGGTGAGGTAGCGGGGCAGGGCGTGGGGCGGATCCTTTTCCATGGACACGGAGAGCATGCGGCAGACCCGCACGATGGCGGGCAGGGTGCAGTTGTTCACCGACTGCACGATGATCTTCATGAGATTGCCGGCAAGACCGCGGATGAGCAGTGTGTGCAGGGGCTCTTCATGCATGTGCTGCATGAACTCGCGGTTTTCGGTGCAGACGAGGCGGCAGGACGTCTTGGCGCACATGGCGAGCGATTCGTTGTAGAGCAGGAAGTCGAAGGCGTCGTGGGGAATGCCGTAGGCGTGATTGACGGAGGGAATGAAGCTGAGCAGATCGCCGGGGCGGAAGTAGATGAGGGAATGATGTCCGCCCGTGGCCGAAAGCGCGGTGAGCGTGACCGTGCCCTCAAGCAGAAAGTACACCTTGTTCACCGGGAGCTTGGCGCCGCGGGAAACGGCGATTTCCCGACTGAATCTGAGCAGATGTCTCCGGCAGGTTTCCAGATCGGGGAGGCCTGTCGCGTCGTTGGCGTCGAAGGATGAGCCGAAGGGGCTGGACGCCGCGCGGGTGAAATTCGTCAGGGAGTCGCTCTTCATGGCACCGTGCCCTCTGCGCGTGCGGCGCATGGGTCTTTGGACAATGAATGATGCGGAAAAAATATTTCAAGGCCGGGGCCGTTGTCAATCCGTTTCCGGGGAGGGGGTGCGCGGAAAAAAAACAGGCGACCCGCGGGTCGCCTGCCGAAAAGGAAAAAGGAAGGGGTCGGCTAGTCGTTGTTCCAGGCTTCGATGCCGCGGCGGTCGATGAGCTTTTCGGGATGGAACACGGGGTCGGCCACGCCGGCCTTCTTCTGATCCTGATAGTCCTTGAGCGCGAGGAAGGCGTTGCGGCCGAGCAGGGCGATGGCCACAAGGTTCACGATGGCCATGAGGGCCATGAAGAGGTCGGCGAGGTTCCACACGAAGGGCAGTTCGGCCACGGAGCCGAAGGCCACCATGGCCACCACGAGAATGCGGAACGCCAGCAGATAGACGGGCTTCGTGCTGAAGAACTGAATGTTGCTTTCGCCGTAGTAGTAGTTGCCCGCAATGGAGCTGAAGGCGAACATGAACACCATGACGGAGAGCAGAACGCCGGCAAATCCGCCCAGATGCTGGGCAAGGGCGAGCTGCACGAGTTCGATGCCGGTTTTGCCCGAGTCGGCGTAGCCGTCGAAGAGCAGCACGATGCAGGCCGAGGCCGTACACACGAGCAGGGTGTCCACGAACACGCCGAGGGCCTGCACGAGTCCCTGCTTGACGGGATGGGAGACAAAGGCCGTGGCCGCGGCGTTGGGCACGGAGCCCATGCCGGCTTCGTTGGAGAAGAGGCCGCGCTTTGCGCCGGTGAGAATGGCCGCGCCTATGCCGCCCACGGCGGCGTCCGGGGAGAAGGCCTGCGAAATGATGGAGGCGAACATGGCCGGAATGTGGGTGATGTTCAAGACGACGATGACGAGCGCAAGCAGCAGATAGAGGGAGGCCATGATGGGTACGAGCCAGCTGCTGAGATGGGCGATGCGCTGGAGTCCGCCGAAGATGACGACGGCCGCGAGCACGGTGAGAAAGAGACCGACCAAGGCTCTGTCCACGCCGAAGGTGGTGTTCAGGGAAATGGCGATGGTGTTGGACTGCACGGAGTTGAAGCAGAGTCCGAAGGTCACGGAAATGAGCACGGCGAAGAGGGCCGCGGCCTTGCGGCTGCCGAGGCAGTTGCGGATATAGTAGGCCGGGCCGCCGCGGAAGCCGAAGGTTTTCGGATCGCGCACCTTGTAGATCTGGGCGAGGGTGCTTTCGGTAAAGCCGGAGGCCGCGCCGATGACGGCGATGACCCACATCCAGAAGATGGCGCCCGGCCCGCCGGTCATGATGGCGATGGCGATGCCGGCGATGTTGCCCACGCCCACGCGCGAGGCCGTGCTGATGCAGAAGGCCTGAAAGGAGCTGATGTGGGCGTGGCCGCCGTCATGACTTGTGCCTTCCTTGAGCAGGCGGATCATTTCCCGGAACAGGCGCAGCTGCACGAAGCCGGTGCGCAGGGAGAACCAGAGCCCCAGGGCTATGAGCATGACGACAAGAACGTAGGACCACAGAATATCGTTGGCAAAGGCGACTATGTTTTCAAGAAACTCCATGCGCAGGCCTCTTTTTAAGGTTTGTGATGAAGATAATCCCTCCGATACTTTACGACGAGCGGAAAAAAGTCAACCTTCCCTTGCCGACCGGGGCTTCTGCGCCGCAGCCGCGCCCCTTTTCAAGGGCGGTGTTTCGGCGTTTTCACCGGCTAGAAGGCCATGACGAGCGTGCCTGCGGCAATGAGCGCGCCGCCCACGGCAACCTTCAGGGTAAGCTGTTCGTGCAGAAAGATCACGGCCATGATGATCGTGAAAATGATGCTGGTCTTGTCGATGGGAGCCACCTTGGAGACGTCGCCTATCTGCAGGGCCTTGAAGTAGCAGAGCCATGAAGCGCCGGTGGCAAGGCCGGAGAGCACGAGAAACACCCATGTCTTCGTGCTGATTTCGGCAAGGCTCACTTTGGCCCCGGTGAGATAGACCATGCCCATGGCCATGAAGAACACCACCAGCGTGCGGATGGCGGTGCCGAGATTGGAATCCACGCCCTCGATGCCCACCTTGGCCAGAATGGACGTGAGAGCCGCGAACACGGCGGAGAGAAGCGCAAGAATGAGCCACATGTTTCGAGAAGTCCTTTGCATGATGATGAAACCATAAAAAAGGGGCCGGAGTTCCGGCCCGCAGATGGGTATTGATGCCGCGGCGCGTCAGCGCAGCACGGCCTCTTCCTTCAGCCTACCGCTGGTGAACAGATCGTGGGCGGTCTGATAGTCGGCCACGGCTGCGGCCACGAGGTCGTCGGCCCTGTCGCCTTCGATGGGAGCCCCCGGTTCGGCGGCAAACGTCCAGGCGTCGGCGGCGGGTTTTTGCAGAGGTTCCAGGGCGACCAGGGAATCCGGGGTGAGTCTGCCGAGCGCCTGATAGGTGCTTATCCAGGCCCGGCCGTTTTCCGGCTTCGTGCGGAGCACGCTGCGACCGAAGAATCCCGAGCGGTACGACCAGCCCAGAATGTCGAACAGCGTAGGTGCTATATCGGCCTGACTGCACAGCGTGTCAATAGCTGCGGGAGCGATGCGGCCGGGGCAGTAGAAGAGCGCCGGAATGTGATAGCGGTCGGGGGGCAGATCGGTGTGCCCGGCGGCGCTGGAGGTGTGGTCGCCGGAAATGATGAACACGGTGTTGCGGAACCACGGCCGCATCGACGCCTGACGGAAGAATTCGCCGATGGCGTAGTCGGTGTAGGCCACCGCGCCCTTGCGTCCGGAGCCGGAAGGAATGCTCACCTTGCCGTCGGGATAGGTGAAGGGGCGATGATTGGAGGTGGTGAGCACGAACTGATAGAACGGACGATGCTGCCGGAAGCTTTCGTCGGCGTCGCGCAGGGCGGCGCGGAAGAGGTCTTCGTCGCACACGCCCCAGGCGTTGGTGAAGGTGATTTCTTCGCCGGGAATGTCGGAACGGTCCACGATGCGGAATCCGTTGCCGGAGAAGAAGGCGTTCATGTTGTCGAAGTAGCCGAAGCCGCCGTACACGAAGGCGGTGTCGTAGCCCTTTTCGCGGAACACGGTGCCCACGGAAAAGAGTTCGTCGCAGTTCGGGCGGCGCACGATGGAGGAGCCGGGCGTGGGCGGAAGCGACAGGGTGAGCGCCTCGATGCCCCGTACGGTGCGGGTTCCCGTGGCCATGAGCCGGGTGAACCGCAGACTCTGTTCGGCGATGGCGTTGAGGTGGGGGGTGTTTTCGCCGAGCAGGTTGCTGCCCAGGCTCTCCACGACTATCTGAACGACGTTGGGCTTCCATTCGGGGCGCTGCGCGGCAACGTCCCGCCGCCAGTCGCTGCCGTCGGAAACAAGGCGCGTGCCGTCTTCCGCAAGTTCCTTGCGAAGAGCGGCAAAGGCGCGCTCCTTGTCGATGACGGGGTAGAAGGCGCGGTAGTCGAGGGAATTGTTGCGGTAGGCGGAAAAGAGCGACCACACGCCGTTCGCGGAGAGTTCCTTTTCCACCCTGTCCTGCGAGGCGAGGGGCGAGTAGAGGAACGCGGCGCAGGTCATGACGAAGCAGACGGCGAAAAGTTTGGGCGAGCGCGGCGCGGGCGTGGCGACACGGCGCCAGAACGGCAGCAGAAGCAGCGCGGAAACGATGGCGGCCGAGGCGGCAATGGCGGCGAGCAGCGGAATGAGCGGATAGGATTCCGCAATGTTCTTCACCACTTCCGTGGTGTACACGAGGTAGTCCACGGCAATGAAGTTGAAGCGGCTGGAAAATTCGTCCCAGAACAGGGTTTCGGCCATGGCTCCGAAGAGGAAGGCGCAGGCGTACAGCCAGAACACGACGGAGGCGACGAGGCGTCCGGCGCGACCGCCCCAGAGGCGCTTCTTCAGCAGCAGGACGATCATGAGCGGCAGGGCGAGCAGAAAATAGGGGAACAGATCGTTGACGGCTCCCCGGAAATAGATGGCCGCCGCCGTGGACCAGTCGAAGGAACTTTGCAGCGTGCGGTGCGCCATGACGAGCAGCACGGTTCTGACCACGGCGTTGACGGCGAGCCAGAGCAGAAGCAGCAGGCCGAGAAAGCAGCCTCGGGCGTTTCTGGAACGGATCATGGAAGACTCTCCTTCGGATAAGCAGTGGTCCGACTATAAAGTCAAACGGCGTCGAGTACAGCCGATCCGGTGTAACAAAGCGTAACGTTGCGTAAAAATTTTCGGCGGCGTCAATAAATTATACGCAATGCGCGCGCTTGAGGCATGCATATATTGTAAATTAGTCGTGAATTTCTGGAAATGTAACGGAGTGTAACAGAAAGAAGGATGGTTTTTCGCAGACGGTGATAAAATTTTTACGTTTATTTTTTCCGGCAGTGTAACGAAGCGTAACAGAACGGATTCCCTCGTTGCCGTTGTGCCGCATGGGATGGTACAGAAAAGACTGAGGAACGGAAGGCGCGGCCGTCCGTTTTTCGGTCGGTCCGGACCGGCGTCCGGAGGGCCGTTTCATGCAGGTTGGGGGAAATCATGATTCAACTGCTCATTATTGATGACGACAAGGAACTCTGTCATCTGCTCGAAGATTATTTTCAGCCGGAAGACATTGCCTGCCGCTTCGCCTACGACGGCAGGGCTGGCCTCTCTTCCATGCGGGAGTCCAGGCCCGATCTGGTCATTCTCGACGTCATGCTTCCGGAGCGCAACGGCTTCGAGGTGCTGCGCGCCATGCGCAGGGATCCGAAGCTGGTGAAGCTGCCGGTCATCATGCTCACGGCCCGCGGCGACGCCGGCGACATGGTGCGGGGGCTGGATCTCGGCGCGGACGATTATCTGCCCAAGCCCTTCAATCCGCGCGAGCTTCTTTCCCGCATCCGCGCGGTGCTGCGCCGCTCCCGGCCTGAGCCCGGCGAAGGCGGCGGCGATCTGCGCCTCGACGACGGAGCCATGAAGGCCTGGAAGGGAGACGAAGAGGTGTCGCTGAGCGGTCAGGAATACCGCGTGCTGCGGGCGCTGCTCGCCTCGCCCGGCAAGGTGGTTTCGCGCGACGAGCTGAGCCGTTCGGTGTTCGGGCGCGACGCCATGCCCATGGAGCGCGGCCTCGACATGCAGATAAGCCGCGTGCGCCGCAAGCTCGGGCCGTATTCCGACGGATCGGAGCGCATACGCAGCATTCGCGGCGCAGGCTACATGTACGTTATTCACAAGGAAGACAGAACATGAACATTCGTCGCGGCCGACTTGCCGATTTCTGGACCTCGCAGCCTCTGTTCCGCAAAATTTATGTGTACGGCATACTGTTCATAGGTTCGTTCGCCATGCTCGGCGAGTTCGGCGAGTATCTGGCCGGCGACATGCTTCAGAGCGACGGGCAGGATTTTTCCTCCACGCAGGAAGTGATTCTCTGGGTGGTGTTCACGTTCATCGTGGCGGCGCTCGAAGCCTATGTGCTCATCAGTTTTCTCAAGCGCGTCATCGGGCATTTCACGTCGGTGATTCACCGGCTGGCGGCCGGCGATCAGTCGGCGCGCATCGGGCCGGAAATGGCGTCGAGAAACGACGAGCTCGGCCTGCTCGCCCGGGCGTTCAACACCATGGCCGAGCAGCGCGCGCAGGAAAGCGCCCGGGAAAAGGAACTGCTCGCCGCGGTGTCGCACGAGCTGCGTTCGCCGCTGACGCGCCTTTCGGTTTCCGTGGAGCTTCTGCGGCGCGAGAACGTGCCTTCGGAGTTTCTGGACAGGCTCAGTCTGGAGACGGAACGCATGGAGGCGCTCATCGGCAGCATTCTGGAATACTCCCGCATGGAGGCGGGCGTGCAGAGCTTCGGGAAGCTGGACATGGCGGCGCTCGTGCGCGACGTGGCGGACGACGTGCGCTTTGAAGGCAGCGTGCGCGGCTGCGAGGTGGAGGAGCATCTGCCAGAGAGCCTGTATTTGTACGGCAACGGCGAGATGCTGCGTCACGCCGTGGAAAACGTGCTGCGCAACGCGCTGCGCTACACGCCGGACGACGGGCGGATCGTCGTTTCCCTGAGCGCGGAGCACGGCGTCTGCCGTCTTTGCGTGGCGGACAGGGGGCCGGGCGTGCCGGAAAGCGCGCTGGATCAGATATTTCGTCCGTTCTTCCGCGTGGACGCCTCGCGTCAGCGGGCGAGCGGGGGCGCGGGCATGGGGCTTTCCATTTCCGAGAGCGCGGTGCGCGCGCATCATGGCCGCATATGGGCGGAAAACAGAAGCGGGGGCGGCCTGACCGTCACCATGGAACTGCCGCTTGAGCGGCCGCAGGAAACGGTATGACACGCAGACAGGCGCTGTGGCAGAGCGCGGCGTGTCTCACGCTGCTTGCGGCAACGGTGCTCCTGGAAAGCCGCACTGACCTCGACATGACGATTCAGCGCCTCTGGTACGACGCGGCACACGGCTCGTGGCTCATCGACGCCGAAACGCACCGGGCGTGGCGATGGCTGTTTTACGACGGCATGAAGCGGACGGTGGCGCTGATCGGCGTGTGTTCCACGGCGCTTTTCTGCGCGGGCTTTGTCTGCGGCCGCCGGGCGTGGATGCGCGTCGGCCTGCTGATGGCGCTCTCGTGCGCGGCCACGCCGCTGCTCGTGTCCGCGCTCAAGGCCGTGACAGGCATGTACTGCCCGCGGCAGCTTGAGGAATTCGGCGGGCATGCGGTGTATCGTCGCCTGTCGTCGATGTTTTCCGGCCCTTCCGGCGGCAGGTGCTTTCCCGGCGGGCACGCATCCGGGGGCTTTGCCCTCACGATGGCGTTTTTCTGCTGCTCCGGCCGCAGCGCTCGGGCGGCGGCGCTGGCGCTGACATTGGGAATCGGCTGGACCATGGGGCTTTATCAGATGCTGCGCGGGGAGCATTTTCTCTCCCACACCGTCGTGAGCATGCTGCTGGCCTGGCAGATGAACATTCTGCTGGTGCTGTTTGTGGACGGGGCGCTTTTGCCGGCGCTGGCGCGGCGGGCGGCAGGGCGAAGACGCGGGAGCTCTTGAAAGAGCGGGCGCGGTCGGCTAGCCTGAGAAAAGCGCCGTCGTTCTTTGCCCGGCGTTTTTTGCAACATCAGGAGCTGTCATGAAAAAGGTGACCCTTGTTTATTTTTCTCCCACCGGCAATACCAGAAAGAGTGTTGAAGCCATGGCCGCGGCGCTCGGCGGCGCGGCGGAGGTGGTGGACGTGACCACGCAGCCTGCGCCGACGCATCGCTTCGGCCGCGACGAGGTGGTGATCATGGGCGCGCCCGTGTACGCGGGGCGCATTCCCGCGGTGGCGCGGGAGCGGCTGGCGGGGCTGAGCGCCGACGGCGCAACCTGCCTTGTGGTGGTGACCTACGGCAACAGGCACTACGACGACGCGCTGCTTGAGCTGGCGGATCTGGCCGCGGCGCAGGGCTTTGCCGTAGTCGGCGCTGCCGCGCTGGTCGGACGCCACACCTACGGCGAGATTCAGACGGATCGGCCCGACGCGGCCGATCTTGCCGCAGACGCGGCGTTTGCCGTGCGCGCTCTCTCGCGCGGCGAAAACGCCCCGGCTCCGGCCATTCCCGGAAACCGGCCCTACCGTGAAGGCGGCAGCGGCGGCAAGTTCCGTCCGCTCACGTCCGACGCGTGCGTGCGCTGCGGGTTGTGCGTGAAGGAATGCCCGGTTCACGCCATTGCCGACGACTGCGTCACCATTGCCGATACCTGCCTTGCGTGCTTCCGCTGCATCCGCCGCTGCCCGAAGGGCGCAAAGAACATGGATACCGAGGCCTACCGTTCCTTTGCCGCGGCCTTTACGGAAAAGCTGAAGAACCGTCGGGAAAACGAATACTACTGCTAACGCCGCTTTTTGAAGCGCTTCGGCGCGACGCCGATGAAAAAAGCCCCCGAAAAGGGGGCTTTTCTTTTGACTGATGATAAGGGCGGGCGTTGCCGGACGCCGTGTTTCGCGCGCCGTGAGTTGCACGCCCCTCTTTGCGCTGTGCGGGGAGGAGCGAAGCGAGGGGCCGTCGAGGGGCCCGGCATGTTGCGCGGGGCGTGTTTTGCTCGGGGCGTCGAGCAGGGGGAAACCGCCTCACAGCCGCGCCGGTCGTCAGTGACCCGGGGCCGGAGCCGTTTCGGCGCAGGCTACTTCTTGTCCACGATGAAGAGCTGGATGTAGCGGTTGCGGCTGGTCTGCACGAGCAGGCGTTCCTCCACGTTGAGCTCTCCCTGTTCGATGACGGCAGGGGGCGTCGTGTCGGTGTCGAGCAGCAGAAAACGCGATTCCGGCACGTCGCCGAGCGAGGCGATTCTGGTGGTGTCCCGGCCGATTTCCCACTCTTCCGTAGGACTGAAATTGTCGAAGGAGTAGCAGGGCAGGCCGTTCAGGCGCGGCAGCGTGCGCAGCTCTTCCAGCGAGCAGGCGGGGGCGACCTTCTGCACCACGGGGCGCGTCGAGCCCATGCGGAATCCGGCCAGCGCCACGAGCAGCACCATGACGCAGGTCACGGGCACGATGAAGCGCGGGAACTTGAGTCCGGCCGCGCCGAGGAGAAGGCAGAGCAGGGCAAACAGGGAGGCGTAGAGCGCAAAGTCGCGGTGACTCCAGGCGATGAACAGGCAGATGCCCGCAGCCGCGAGCGTGCCGAGGCCGAGGTGAACGGTGATGATGCGCTTTTCCAGAAGGGAGAGGGTGTTTTCTTCGAGGCCCTTCACCCAGTTCCGGAGCACCTGCGCCGTGAGCAGCGCCAGCGGCACCATGGCGGGCATGAGATAGCGTTCCTTCTTTTCGGGCACGAGGGAGAGCAGCAGCAGGGAGAGCAGGAACCAGCAGAGCAGGAATTTGATTTCGTAGCTTCTGCCGTCTTCCTTGTTCAGCCAGCGGCTGCCGAGTCCGGCGAGGCAGGGCAGGGCCCAGGCTCCCGCGAATCCGGGGAAGGACAGATAGAAGAAGAACGAGGCCGTGTGCATGGTGCTCCAGGCGCTCACTTCGCCCTGCGCCACGGTGGCGGCCACGCGGGGCACGGCGAGGTACACGTAGAGATACCAGAGCGAACCGATCAGGCAGCCGCCGAGAAGAATGACGGCCAGGCGCTTCCAGGGCAGCGAGCGCTGGAAGGCGAAAAGCGTGACGAGGAAGGGCAGCAGCATGGTGTAGAGCTGCACGGGCCCCTTGCTGAGCACCGAGGCGGCCATGAGCAGCACGCCGGCGATGAGCCAGCCGCGCTCCTGCCGCACCAGTCCCACAAGCGCGCCGGTCATGAACACCACGGAGTAGATGTCCCAGGAATTGGTGGTGCCGAGCTTGAGCGTGAGCAGCATGGTGGAAACGACGAGCCCCGCGTAGAAGGCGGTTTTGTCGTCCTTGAAGAGGGTGCGGTGCAGATCGAAGCAGAACACGCCGAGCAGCGCGGTCACGAGAATGACGGGCAGATGCAGGGCGAACATGGAGGGATGCGCGTCGAACAGGAAGACGGGCGCGGTGAGCCACACGGGCAGCGGCGGCTTGTTGAGGCGGATTTCGGTGAACAGGTGGGGAATGAGCCAGTCGCCGTCGAGCGCCATGGACTGCGCGGAAATGAGATTGCGCGCCTCCATGATGCCGGTGCCGAACACGTACACGAGCGGCAGCAGAACGAGCAGGGAAAAGACGTAGAGAACGATGCGTTGTTTCATGGGGAGGCCTTTGTCGGGGGCGTCAGGAACGTTTGGAAGAAGAGCGCGCGCTTTTCAGACCGATCATGATGTTTCGCGCGTAGGCCGCGAGTCCGAGGGCCTGACCGAGAATGAGCACGATGTCGAGCCTGAGCACGCCGTAGAGGCAGATGAGCACGGAACCGGTGAGGCTGATGCCCCAGAAGCCCAAGGGCAGCACGGACACGTGATGCCTCGAGGAATACCACCACTGGTACACGAAGCGCAGCGTGAAGAGGGCCTGACTTATGCAGCCGAAGACGAGCAGCGGCAGGGGGATGTCGGGGTTCTTGAACAGCGTCTGCGCGATGTCGGCGCCGCCGAGGGCCAGACTGACCGCGGCGGCGGGCGGAGTGAGGAGCAGCACGAGGCGCAGCGGCAGAACGCACTTTTGCCATATACCGTTGGCCTTGAGGTTCCAGAGATAGATGTAGTAGGAGATGAACTGCCCGAGAATGATGGCGAAATCGTTTCTGAGCCACCCGTAGAGCATGAGCAGGTAGGCCCCGCAGATGCTGAACACCCAGAACAGCGAGGGGGAGATGATTTTTTTCGCCCGTTCGGTTTTTATCCACTGGTGGAGCATGCGCAGGGAAAAGAAGCCCTGAGCGAGCAGGCCCACGCCGGTGACGAGCAGATATTCCTTCATGATGATTCCTTGCGCGGCCCCGGCAGGCGTTGCGGCGGGGCGTTCCGGAACGCGGCGCGTTTCGGCGGTCTATTCGTGCCTGAGGTTGTTGGAAGCGATCTTGTAGGCGATGTGTCTTTTCTGCATCCAGCGCACGACGAGGCAGTCCACGAAGGGCGAGAGCAGCCTGTTCCACAGATTGAACTTGGAAACGCCCGCCACGCGGGGAAAGTGCGACACGTTCACCTGCTTCACCCGGCCGCCTTCAAGCTGAATGAGCGCGGGAAAGAAGCGGTGCATGCCCTTGAAGAAGGGCAGGGAACGGGCCATGTCGGTGCGCATGACCTTGAGGGGGCAGCCGGTGTCGCGTGCGCCGTCCTTGATCATCATGCGGCGGAAGCCGTTGGCGATGCGCGACTGAATCTTCTTGAAGCCGGTGTCTTTGCGGTTGGCGCGCACGCCGGTGACGAGCTCGTAGTCGCCGAGGAAGGGCGTGAGCAGATCGAGTTCCTCGGGCGCGGTCTGAAGATCGGCGTCGATGTAGGCGAGGTAGGGGGAGAGCACCTGATCCATGCCCGCCTTGAGCGCGCTGCTGAGGCCCGTGTTGCAGGCAAGCTCGATGAAGAAGAAGTGTTCGTGTTCGGCGCAGGCGGCGCGGATTTTTTCGCCGCTGCTGTCGGATGAGCCGTCGTTGATGAAGAGCACGCAGGAGGACATTTTTGCGCGGGGCAGGTAGGCGGCGAGGCGCGAGGACAGGGCCTGCATGTTGTCTTCTTCGTTGTAAACGGGAACGAGTATGGTCAGATCGTAGGAGGCGGTCTGGTTCTGCTGGCTGGTCATGATCGTTCTCCCCGGCGCCTTGCGCCGCGTGAGGGGGTGGGAGCGGGGGCTTCGGCCGTAACGGCCGCGCCGCGGGGGGCCGGACGCGCGGAAGGCGTCCGGTCGGCTAATCTTCCCGGATGGGATTGTCGTCGGAGAGGTACCACTCGGCAAAGCGGCGTATGCCTTCGGCAAGGGGCGTGGCGGGCGCAAAGCCGGTGAGCTTCTGCAGCTTCGAGGTGTCGGCCCAGGTCTGATACACGTCGCCCTTCTGCATGGGCATCATGATTTTTTCGGCCTTTCTGCCCAGCGACTCTTCCAGAATGCTGATGAAGTCCATGAGGGCCATGGGATGACCGCAGCCGACGTTGTAGATGTCGGTGGGCACGGGGCCCTCGGGCGCGTGATCGATGAGCCGCACCACGGATTCGATGATGTCGTCGATGTAGGTGAAGTCGCGCGAGAGGTTGCCGTTGTTGAACACCTTGATGGGCTTTCCGGCGAGAATGGCTTTGGCAAAGAGCACGGGAGCCATGTCGGGTCTGCCCCAGGGGCCGTACACGGTGAAGAAGCGCAGGCCCGTGGAGGGAATGCGGTAGAGATGCGCGTACACGTGGGCCATGAGCTCGTCGCAGCGCTTGGTGGCGGCGTAGAGGGACACCGGGGTGTTCACCGGATCTTCTTCGCTGAAGGGCGTTTTTTCGTTGCCGCCGTACACGGAGCTTGAGGAGGCGAAAAGCAGATGCTTCACCGGATGGCGGCGGCAGCACTCCAGCAGATTGACGAAGCCGTACACGTTGCTTTCCACGTAGGAAAAGGGATTTTCCAGGGAGTAGCGCACGCCTGCCTGACCGGCCAGGTTGACGGCGACGTCGAACGCGCCTTCGGCAAAGAGCTTTTCGAGGCCTTCGCGGTCTTCGAGGCGCAGGCGCACGAAGCGAAAGCCCGGATGCGAGGCGCTCTTCGCGCAGACGGCGTAGTCCGTCTCTCCGGTCACGCCGAGCCTGGCCAGACGGGCCGTCTTGAGGCGGGGGGAATAGTAGTCGTTGATTTCGTCTATGCCCGTCACGCTGTGGCCCATGTCGAGCAGCCTTCGGGAGAGAAAGTAGCCGATGAAGCCGGCCGCGCCGGTAACGAGAATGTTCATAAGCAGTCCTTTTTCATGCAAACGGCTCCTCGTTCACGCGGAAGAAGGAGCCGGGAGGCGCGGAGCGCCGCAAAAGCCAGGCGTAAGATCAGCCTATTCTGTAGCCGGTGAATCCGGCGTTCTTGAGGCTCTCTTCCCTGTAGATGTTGCGTCCGTCGAAAATGACCGGGCTCTTCATGGCCGCGCGCAGCTTCTTCCAGTCGGGCAGGCGGAATTCCTTCCATTCGGTGACCACGGCGAGGGCGTCCGCGCCGCTCGCGGCTTCGTACATGCCGGGCGCGAAGAACACGGCGTCGCCGAGCAGGGAGCGGCATTTTTCCATGGCCACGGGGTCGAACACGCGCACGGCGCAGCCGGCCTTGAGAAGCGCGTCGATGAGCACGAGCGAGGGAGCCTCGCGCATGTCGTCGGTGCCGGGCTTGAAGGCGAGCCCCCACACGGCAATGGTGCGGCCCCTGAGCGAATCGCCGAAGTGTCGGGAAATTTTTTCAAACAGCACGGTTTTCTGCCGGGCGTTCACGCGTTCCACGGCCTGAAGCACGTCCATGTCGTAGCCGTAGCGGGCGGCGGTGGCAATGAGAGCCTTCACGTCCTTGGGGAAGCAGGAACCGCCGTAGCCGCAGCCCGCGTACAGAAACTTGGGGCCGATGCGGTGATCCATGCCTATGCCCTTGCGCACCATGTCCACGCTGGCGCCTACGCGCTCGCACAGATTGGCTATGTCGTTCATGAATGATATGCGCGTGGCGAGCATGGCGTTGGCCGTGTATTTGGTGAGCTCGGACGAGGCGCGATCCATGAACAGCATGCGGTCGCCGGTCATCATGAAGGGGCGGTACAGCTCGCTCATGATGGCGCGGGCGCGGTCGCTTTCCACGCCGATGATGACGCGGTCGGGCATCATGAAGTCGTTGACGGCGTGACCTTCCTTGAGAAATTCGGGATTGGAGACCACGTCGAAGTTGAAGGAAACGCCCCGGGCGTCGAGTTCCTCGCGGAGAATGGCCTCCACCCTGGCGCAGGTGCCCACGGGAACCGTGGACTTGACCACCACCACAAGGTCGCCCTTCATGAGCTGACCCACGGAACGGGCGGCGTTGCACACGTAGGTGAGATCGGCGCTGCCGTCTTCGCCTTCGGGTGTGCCCACGGCGATGAAGGCCGCGTCCGCGCCGTCGAGGCATGCTTCCAGCGAGGTGGTGAAATGGAGTCGGCCCGCGGCGGCGTTGCGGGCGAGCAGTTCCGGCAGCGCGGGTTCATAGATGGGGCAGCCGCCGGCGTTGAGCTTGGCGACCTTGGCGGCGTCGGTGTCCATGCACCAGACGTCGAGCCCGACTTCGGAAAAGCATGCGGCCGTCACCAGCCCCACGTAGCCCGAACCTATCACAATGATTTTCATCCGTGGTCCTTTGTCAAAGTTGTGTTTCCCGGAAGGAAACAGACCGGACGGGGAGCCCCGTCGGAAGGAAAGCAGGTGCGGGCGCAACCGTGCCGGGCGCGATGTGCGGGGAAGAAAAGCCCCGCCAAAAAGAGTCCTTCTCCGTCTGCGGACGGAGGGCAAAAGGGCGTGTCGGGCGTCGGTTGCCGCCGGGCATGCGGCCATGTCTTTTGCCGGGAAAAGCGCGGACTGACTGCATGTTTTACACTCTTGCTTAGTCTAAGGGTACGGAATTGTCAATGTTCGTTACAGTCCGTTACAGAGCGGAATCGTTGAAAGGCAAGGCTTCGGCGGAAAAGAGGGAATTGCCGGACGTGCGGAAAAAGCGCGGAAACGAGCTCCGGGGGCAGGGCGTCGGACAAGCGCGCCCAAACGGGGAAGAACACGCGCGGGAAGCGTCGTCGTTCCCGTCTTCGACCGGGAAAAGCGGCGTCTTTTCGCAGCGCAGGCCGCTAGCGGCGCGGGCCGCGTTCTCCCGCAAGCGCGGAGGAGACGAGTGCGCCGCTTGCAAGCGCCCAGTGAATGTTGTAGCCGCCGAGCAGTCCCGTGACGTTCAGCATTTCGCCGCAGAAGTAGAGCCCCGGCACCTTTCGGCTTTCAAGGCGTCGAGTGAGTCCGGAGAGCTGCACGCCTCCCGCCGCGGCTTCGGCCTTTTTCAGGCCTTCCGTGCCCGAGGGGCGGCAGCGGAAGCGATGCACGGCGTCGGCAAGGCGCTGTCTGTCCTTTTTGCCGAGCTCCGCGCATTTTCTGCGGGCCAGATCTTCCGGGCAGAGCGCGTCGGCAAGGCGGGCGGGCATGTAGCGCGAGAGCAGATTGCGCACAAGAAGTCTGCCGTGCTCCTTTTCGTTGAGAAGTTCGAGCACGGGCAGTTCCGGCAGAAAGTCGAGCACCAGTTCGTCGCCGCTCTGCCACCAGCAGGAAGCCACCAGCACGGCCGGGCCGCTCACGCCGCGATGCGTGAACAGCAAGGAGCGTATGCCCGCGGGATCGGGCCGGATGTCCTGACCGTTTTTGCGCAGCCCCGCGCGCACGTTGAGGCTGATGCCTTCCAGACCGGAGAGCGGCCAGTCGCCGGGCATGACGAGCGGTACGAGCACGGGCCGGAACGGTTCGACGTCGTGTCCCCACGAGGCCGCAAGCCTTGTCAGGGAATCGCTGGATCCCGCGGCGGGAAAGGCCGGAGAGCCTCCGGCCAGCACGAGACGCCTTGCGCTTAC
>NZ_CALUYL010000030.1 GCF_944324995.1 uncultured Mailhella sp. | reverse complement strand
CGGGAAAGGCCGCCGGAGAAATAATGCCTGGGGCGTGATGAAGACAGGAAAACGTCGTTCCCGATGTTCTTTTCTCCTCTCAAAACGCCCGTCTCACGCCGCCACACTCGTCTCCCCGGCGCTCCCATCCTGCATTCGTCCGTCAAAACGCGGCAACATGAGGGAGGCCGCGGCCTTTTGCGGCGGGAAAAAGCTCGGAAAGAAAATGTTACATTGCTGAAATTCCGCATGCCGCAAGGATTGCAGGCACGACACAGCTCAAATCCCCTGCCGGTCCTCTTGCGTATCGCAAAAAAGTCCGGCATAGAGGATTCTCGGCCATCGGCGAACATTCTGCCGACAAAAACACTGCAACCTCAAGACGTTACAGGAACAGCTCCGCTGTCTTCAAGGAGGAACCATGAAACTTGCCCGCTTCGGCGCCGCGCTTCTTCTCGCCGTCACGCTTCTCGTCTCCCCCTGCTTTGCCGCCGATCTTCCCCAGTCCGGCAGCCTCACCCCGGCCCAGACCACGGAACTTATGAATGACCTCGGCAACAATCTCGTGGTTCTCGACGTGAGAACCGAGGCGGAATTCCACGACGGCCACGTCAAAGGCGCCATCAACATTCCCGTGGAAGAGCTCGTCTCCCGCATTCAGGAAGTGCCGGAAGGCAAACCCATGCTCATCATCTGCCGTTCCGGCCATCGCGCCTCCATCGCCTTCAAGATTCTGCGTGAACAGGGCCGTTCCACCGATCAGGTGTGGTACCTCACCGGCTATACCGACTACAGCTCCGGCGCGCCGCGCTTCTACAGATAACCTTCGTGCAGAACTCATAGTTCCGCAACAATTCCGTCGGGGGGAACCTTCCCCCCGATTTTTTTTCTCCGCTTTTCCCGCAGACGCCCAAAGAACACGCAGTCCCGTTTGCGCAAGACACGCTGTACGAGCTGCGTCACTTGCACGACGGGCATTGCGTTTACGGCGGGAGTGAATCCCGACTGCTTATGCCCGTCGGCGCGACCGCCTGAAGGCAGGTCGCGGGCCCCCAAGCGTTGAAAAAACGTTTTCCGGTCTGCATCTGCGAACTTACCCTCGGCGTTCCCTCCCCAAAACATCTGGAAATCCTTCCTTACTCACGACTGTCCGACATTTGTCGGACAGGAGTCGGCCACCGCAGGTGGGTCCGTAAGGACACACCTGCACTGCGTCCGCAGCCCGAACAGCGCCTGCCAAGCACCCCGGCATCCGCAGCCGCTGCCTTTCCAAACGCCCCCCTTGCCCTTGGCTTCGGCATAATCTTCCCGTTCACCCCGCCCTGCCGAACCGGCGAAGCCGGGAGGCAGAAACAGGGGGGCGCGGGGGGAATTATTTCTGACCTTGCAGTCCCCCGAAGAACACGCAGGCCCGTTTGAGCAAGACACACTGTACAGGCTGCGGAACTTGTACGACGGCGGCTGCGTTTAACGCCGGAAGTGAGTTCCGGCTACTTGCCTGCCGTCGGCCGGGCTCCTGACGTCGCCCGGGGCCCCAGTGCGTTGAAAGACGGCCTTCCGGCAGGCACTCCCCCCTTCGCCCTTCGCTTCGGGCGTAATTTTCCCGTTCCCCCTGTCCTGCCGATCCGGCGAAGCCGGGAGGCAGAATCAGGGGGGCGCGGGGGGAATTATTTCCCCCGCATGCCTTTCCTGCCTTTTCTGCCTTTCCTCTCTTCCTGCCTTTTCTGCCTTTCAGCCTTTCCCATTTGCTGAAAAGTGCTGGGGCGTGCGTTTTTTTAGGAATGGGGCGGTCTGGTGTATTGCGTTTTCGGGGCAACGGGTCTAACGTTTGGCCGCCTTTGCGTCTTTATTCATGCGGGGCGCACACGTTCAGACTCGGGGAATTTATGGAAACGTTTCTTCTGGCACTTCTGCTCATGGCGGCGGGGGCGCTGCTTACGGGCGCTATTGCGCTGCGTCCGGTGAGCGCGGGCACGAACAGGACCGCCAACTTCATTGGTCCGGCCTGTGCGGCTGCGGCCTGCATGCTCGGCACGTACGGTCTTTTTTCCGGCGGCTGGAGCAGCGCGGAGAGCTTCATGCTCCCCTGGGGGCTTCCGTTCGGCGCGTTTGCGTTCGGGCTGGACCCGCTCTCCCGTCTCTTTCTGCTGCCCGTGTTTGCGCTGGGCTTCACCTGCGCGCTTTCCGGGTGCATTTCGCTGCGGCACAGCGATCCGGCCGAGCACAATCTCGGCGCGCATTGGCTCTTCTATCTGCTTCTGCTGCTCGGCATGACCTGCGTGATGACCGCACGGGACGCTCTTTTCTTCATGCTCTCGTGGGAGATCATGTCGCTCTCTCCGTTCTTCCTCATCGACTTCAACGACCGCGACAGTCAGGTGCAGGACGCCTCCTGGGTCTATCTGGTGGCCGCGCATCTCGGCGCGGTGCTGCTCATCGCCTTTTTCGCTCTGCTCTGGCAGCAGAGCGGCTCCACGCTGTTCGCCGTCATGGCCGCCAAGGCTCCCGCGCACGTCACCGCGCTGTTTCTGCTGGCGCTCTTCGGCTTCGGCGCCAAGGCCGGTCTTGCGCCTCTGCACGTCTGGCTTCCCGAAGCCCATCCCGCCGCGCCGAGTCACGTTTCCGCCCTGCTCTCCGGCGCTATGCTCAACGCCGGGCTTTACGGCATCATCCGCTCCTTCGACTTCTTCGGCCCGGCGCAGTCCCTGCCCGGCTGGTGGGGCTGGCTGCTCATGGCCGTGGGCATTTTCACCGCTCTCATGGGCATTCTGAAAGCTCTCGGGCAGAGCAATCTCAAGCGTCTGCTCGCCTATTCCAGCGTGGAAAACATGGGCCTCATGGTCATGGGCGCAGGCATAGGGCTTGTGGGCATACACAGCGGCAGCGCCTGGGCCGCCGCCCTCGGCTTTGCCGGATGCCTCTTCCACATGCTCAACCACTCCGCCTTCAAGGGCCTGCTTTTCCTGTGCGCGGGCGAAGTGCTCCACGCCGCAGGCACGGTGAACATGACCGCCCTCGGCGGCGTGCAGCAGCGCATGCCCATGCTCGGCGCGCTCTTCGCCCTCGGCGCGGCTTCCATTGCCTGCCTGCCCCCCTTCAACGGCTTTGCCGGTGAATTCGTGCTCTCCCTCTCCATGCTCCGTTCCCTTGAACTGCCCGGCATGGAACAGAAAATCGCCATGCTCGCCTGTCTCACAGGCCTCATGCTCACCAGCGGCCTTGCCGCCGCCGTGTACGCCAAGGCCTACGGCATGACCTTCCTCGGGCAGCCCCGTTCCGAAGCGGCCGCACACCTGCACGCGCCGGAAAATCGTCTGCTCCTGCCCCTCTGCCTTCCCGCGGCCGCCTGCGTTCTCGGCGGACTGTTCGCCCCCTGGGCCTTCAGCATGATTCAGCCCACGCTGGACTTCATTCCCGTCATGCACGCGGGCCTCATTCAGCCCGCCGCAGATGTCATCGACGCCACGGAAACGCTGCTCGGCAAAATCTCCCTGTTCGGCGGCGCGGCCCTTGGGCTCGTGCTCCTTCTGCTTCTCGTGCGCCGGGCGCTGCTCGCAAGGCGCGGCGTCAGACGCGGCCCGGTGTGGGGATGCGGCTACCAGTACGGCACGCCCCGCATTCAGTACACC
Organism: uncultured Mailhella sp.; assembly: GCF_944324995.1. Taxonomy (GTDB): domain Bacteria; phylum Desulfobacterota; class Desulfovibrionia; order Desulfovibrionales; family Desulfovibrionaceae; genus Mailhella. Next base: position 33,746 of record NZ_CALUYL010000030.1, on the reverse strand, counting down.
CCCGCCTCCTTCGTGGAGCCCGCCGCCCGCATCTTCGGCGCCGTCATGGGCACCACCGTGTCCGCGCAAAAGCCCGAAGGCTTCTTCCCCGCGCCCGTCTCCCTCGACGCGGACGCCCCGGACGTGGTGCGCAGCCGCTTCTACACGCCCATTTTCCAGTGGACCGAACGCGCCTGCAACACCCTCAAGATTCTCCAGAACGGCCGGGTCAACATGTATATTCTCTACATCCTCGTCACGCTGGTGGCGCTTCTCATCTGGGGGATAGCATAATGAACCTCTGGCTCTATCTCGCCGAACTGGCGCTCGCGCTTCTTCTTGCGCCGCTTGCTCTCGGCATCGTCAACCGCGTGAAGGCCAAGTTTGCCGGAAGACGCGGCAAGCCCCTGCTCCAGCTCTACTACGACCTCGCCAAGCTCATCCGCAAAGGCGAAGTGCTCGGCAACGGCACCACCTGGGTGTTCGTTGCAGGCCCCGCCGTGGCGCTGGCTTCCTCCGCAGCCGCGCTTGCCCTGATTCCCCTCGGCGGCGTGCCCTCCCCCTTCGCCTTCCAGGGCGACTTCATCCTCTGCGCCTATCTGCTCGGCATGGGCCGCTTTGCCACCATTCTCGCCGCCCTCGACACAGGGTCTCCCTTCGAGGGCATGGGCGCAAGCCGCGAAGCTCTGTTCGGCGCGCTCGCCGAACCCGTGCTCTTTCTCGCGCTGCTCGCCATCGTCACCGCCGCGGAGAGCCTCGGCGTGCAGAAGGAACTCTCCCTCTCCACCCTCTTCAACGGCTTCGCCCCGCAGGCCTGGCTCAGCGGCCGACCGGAACTTGTCATGCTCATCTTCGTGACGGGCGTGCTCCTGCTCGTGGAAAACTGCCGCATTCCCGTGGACGATCCCACCACGCACCTTGAACTCACCATGATCCACGAAGTCATGGTGCTCGATCACTCCGGGCCCAACCTCGCCTTCGTGCTCTACGGTTCCGCCATCAAGCTGTGCCTGTTCTCCTCGCTGCTCACGGGACTCGTCATTCCGGTCATGCCCGTCTGGGCGCACACGCTCTGCTCCCTGCTCGGACTCTTCCTTGCCGCGTGCGCCGTGGGCGTCATCGAATCCGTCATGGCGCGCCTGCGCATGCACGTCGTGCCCGCGCTCATCGGTCTCGCCGGCTCCGTCGCCGCCTTCGTTCTCATTCTGACTCTGGTTCGGTAGCCTATGTCCTCGCTCTTCCAGTTCGTCATTCTGCTGCTGCTCATCACCGACCTCATCATGCTCTGGTCGGGCCGCATCCTCATGCTCATACGCCTTTCCGCCGTGCAGGGCGTACTGCTCGCCGCGCTGCTGCTCCTGCCCGTGAACGGAGCCCTCGACGCCGAACACGTCTTCCTTGCCGCGGCGGTGTTCGCCCTCAAGGGCGTGGGCTTCCCCGTCTTTCTCCGGCACGTGTGCCACAAGCTCGGCATCGAACCCATGGTGCGCCCCAGACTCGGACGCATGTATCCCATGGCCGCCGGGCTGGCCGGTCTCGCCTTCTCCCTCTGGCTCGAAGGACGCATTCCGGCCGTGGTCGATCTTTTTCCGCCGCTGCTCTTTCCCGTGGCCCTCACCACGCTTTTCTGCGGCCTCATCCTCGTGGTGGGCTGCGCCAAGGCGCTCGCTCAGGTCACGGGCTACCTCGTGGTGGAAAACGGCATCTTCATTCTCGGCATTCCCCTCATGACCGAAGGCTCGGTCTGGTTTGAACTCAGCATCCTGCTCGACGTCTTCGCCGCCGTGTTCGTCATGGCCATCGCCATCAACCACATCAGCAGCGCCTTCGATTCCATCGACGTGGCGCGCTTCCGCAACCTGAGAGACTGACATGATTCTCGCCCTGCTCCTTCTCGTCCCGCTTCTGGCCGGACTTCTCATGCTCATTCCCGGGTCGTGGCCCCGCCGCGGTCTGCTCGCGGTCACCGCCGTCGCGCATCTGACCCTCGCCTCGCTCACCCTGCGCGAACTGCTTGACGGCAAACATCCCTCGGCCCTCTTCGGACTGCTTCAGCCCGACATGCTCGGCACGGTCTTTCTCCTGCTCGCCGCCGTGCTCTTCACCGCGGCCTCCTTCTATGCCGTGGGCTACCTGCGCGACGAAGACAAAAAACACGTCAAGCGCGACATCCAGAAAGGCCAGCTCTTCACCAACGCCCCGGAAACGCGCTTCCTCTCCTGCCTGTGCTTCTTCGTGGCCGCCATGACCCTCGTCACCACCACCGCCAATCTCGGCGCGCTCTGGGTCGGCATCGAGCTCACCACCCTCGCCAGCGCGCCGCTCATCTATTTTCACCGGCATCAGAGCTCCATGGAAGCCACCTGGAAATATCTCATGATCTGCTCGGTGGGCATCGCCCTTGCGCTGCTCGGCAACATTCTCATGAGCGTGGCCTTCCACAATCCCGCCGCGCCCGCCGTCGAAGGCATGGATCAGCTTTCCGCCTTCATGGCGAGCGCCCGCGGCATCGAGGGCACGGATCGCGTGCTCTGGCTCAAGGCCGCCTTCATCTTCCTGCTCGTGGGCTACGGCACCAAAATGGGCCTCGCTCCCCTGCACACCTGGCTGCCGGACGCCCACAGTCAGGCGCCCTCCATGGTGTCGGGCCTGCTTTCCGGCGCGCTGCTCAACTGCGCCCTGCTCGGCATTCTGCGCGGGCATCAGATCATGCAGGCCGCGGGCCTCGGCGAGTTCAGCGGCAAGCTGCTCGTGTTCTTCGGCCTGCTCTCCATGATCACCGCCGCGGTGTTCATCGTGGGTCAGGGCCACTACAAGCGCCTGCTCGCCTACTCCAGCGTGGAACACATGGGCATTCTCGCCCTGGCCTTCGGCGTGGGCGGCAGCGCCCTGTTCGGCGGCATGCTCCACGCCGTGTGTCACTCCCTCACCAAGTGCATGCTCTTTCTCGTGGCGGGCAACATTCTTACCCGCTACCATTCCCTGTCGAGCTACGACGTGCGCGGCCTCAGACAGGACATGCCCCTCTCCGGCGCACTCTGGACGGCAGGTTTTCTCGCCATCGTGGGTTCGCCGCCCTTCGGCCTGTTCGTCAGCGAATTCATCATTCTGAAGGGCCTCTTCGCCCATGCCGGACTCGCCGTGGCCCTCGTGTATCTCGCCGCGCTCGCCGTCATTTTCATCGGCATGTCCATTCCCGTGCTGCGCATGGCGCAGGGCACGCCCCCGCACGACGTGCCCAGGGACTACCACGAATCCCTGTTCAGCGTGCTGCCGCCCGCCGCGCTGTGCCTCATGGCTCTCGGCCTCGGCCTCGCCGTGCCCGACTGGCTTGTGGAAACGCTCAACCGCGCCGCCGCGCTTCTGGGGGCCTGATGTTCAACTACAGAGAATCCATCGCCTGGAACGACCTTCCCGTCATCGACATGGACGCGCTTTGCGCCTCGGTCTCGGAGCGCTGCCGCAAAGGCTGGCGTCTGCTGGCGTTTTTCGGCGTGCCCGATCCCAAGGGCACGGAAGTTCTGTGCATTCTTGCCGACGCCTCGGCCCGTCTGCTCGACGCCATGCGCGCCCGCCCGGGCCGCGCCTACGACGCGCTCACGCCGCACTGCCCGCAGGCGCATCTTTTTGAACGCGAGCTCTTCGAGACCTGGGGCATCGAACCCAAAGGACACCCGTGGCTCAAGCCCGTGCGCTTCCGCCCGCAGGAAAACGGGCCGCGCTCGTCGCGCCCCGGCCCCGCCCAGACCGACTACTACCGCGTGGAAGGCGCCGAAGTGCATGAAGTGGCCGTGGGCCCCGTGCATGCGGGCGTCATCGAACCCGGACATTTCCGCTTTCAGTGCTACGGCGAAAACGTGATGCATCTGGAAATCGAGCTCGGCTTTCAGCATCGCGACGCGGAACATCTCATTCTTCACTCTCCGGCGAAGCTCGTGCTGCCGCTCATGGAAAACATTGCTGGAGACACGGCCGTGGGGCACGCCACGGCGTACTGCACGGTGCTGGAGCGGCTTTGCGGGGTGAAGATCACGAACCGGGCGCATCTTCTGCGGCGTCTGGCGCTGGAGCTCGAACGCCTGGCCAATCACACCCGCGATCTCGGAGCCATCGGCGGCGATACGGGCTTTCTGCCCACCTCGGCATGGAACGGACGCATTACCGGCGACTTTCTCAACATCACGGCGGAGCTTTGCGGCAGCCGCTTCGGGCGCAACCTGCTCTGCCCCGGCGGGGTGAAGTGGGACGCCGACGCCGAGCTTTGCCGCTCGCTCATCACGAAGCTGCGGGCGGCCTATCGCGACGCGCGCGCCTCGGTGGACGTGATGCTGGAAACCTCAAGCGTGCTTGCAAGACTCACGGACACGGGCAAGGTGTCGTTTGAAGACGCCCGCGCGCTCGGCCTCGTGGGCATGGCGGCTCGCGCCTGCGGCGTGTCCGTGGACGCGCGCATGGACTGGCCGCTCTGCGATCTCGACAACGGCGCGCTGCACAAGCGCATGCGCACCACCGGCGACGTGCTGGCCCGCACGCTTCTGCGCAGCGACGAACTGAACGATTCCGCGGCCTCGGCCGAAACCGATCTCATGCAGCTCGGCTTTTCGTGCGGCGAGGAGCCGTGCCGCGTTTCGCTGCCCGCCATGCCCGCGTCGCGGCTTGCGGTGGCGCAGGTGGAAGGCTGGCGCGGCGAAGTGTGCCACGTGGGCGTTACCGCGGAAAACGGCGACTGGCTCGCCTACAAGATTGTGGATCCGTCCTTCCACAACTGGACGGGTCTTGCCATGGCCCTGCGCGGCGAGCAGATTTCCGACTTTCCGCTGTGCAACAAGAGCTTCAACCTGTCCTACTGCGGGCACGATCTGTAAGGAAACGCCATGTTGAACATCATCAGGGAACGCCTGCATCAGGGCTTCCGCACGCTGAACTATCCTTTTGTGTCGCCCGCCATCAGTCCGCGCTTTGCCGGACTCCCCTCGATTACGGCCACATCCTGCAAGGGCTGCGAAAGCCGCGCCTGTCTGGCCGCCTGCCCCACGGGAGCCGTGCGTCTTGCCGCTTCCGGCCCGGAAATCGACATGGGCCGATGCCTGTTCTGCCGCGCCTGCGAATCGGCGTGCCCGGAGCACAAGATCATCTTCACCCATGAGCACCGGCTGGCCGCCTACAGCCGCGAGGCGCTCATCGTGCGCGGTCCCGCCGCCGGCGAGGGCGTCGATCAGCCCGGCATCCGGCAGGCGCGGGGAGAACAGAAGCGCGATCTGTCCATGTTTTCCCGCTCGCTCAAGCTGCGCGAAGTGAGCGCGGGCGGCTGCATGGCCTGCGAGGCCGACGTCAACGTGCTCGGCACGCTCGTGTACGATCTCGGCCGTTTCGGCATCGAGTACGCGGCCTCTCCCCGTCACGCCGACGGCATTCTCGTCACCGGCCCGGTGACGGAAAACATGCGTCAGGCCCTGCTCGACACCTGGGAAGCCGTGCCCGAACCGAAAATCGTCATTGCCGTGGGCGTGTGCGCCATTTCCGGCGGCGTGTTCTGCAAGAGCCGCGAAGGGTGCGGAGGCGTGGATGCCGTGCTGCCCGAGGGCTCGGTGGACGTCTATGTGCCGGGCTGCCCGCCCAACCCCTGGACCATTCTCGACGGCATTCTTTCCGTGGCATGGAAAAAGCGCATGGTCAGGTAGCAAGCGCGGGGGCCCGCTTCCGGCGCGGATTTTTCCCCGCCCACAGATGCGGAGCCGGCTTCCGGAACCCCGCTTCCGGGGCTTCCGCTGCGCTCCGGCCGGGATTCGACCGGGATCCGGCGTCCTGCGTCCGCCCTGGCCGTCGCCTTCGGCTGCGTCGCACCTTCCTCCGCCGCGCGCAACCGACCGCTGCGGCGCGTTCTGGAGAGGGATCGTCGCCTCTGCACGCGCTGCGCGTTGACCCCGACAAAGAAAACGCCTGCCGCGCCTTTTGCCCGCCGTTGCCCTCTGTGCTCTCACGCCGCCTTTTGCCTGTTCGCGCTATCACGCCGCGCCCTTCTCCCGCGTCGCCGCCTGTTCGCGACCGCCCTGCCTCCGCGCCTTCTGCCCCGGCGAAGACCAGCGGCATGCATTTTTCCGCACCACCGAGCCGCGAGGCTGCGGAACCGACGCACACGGTCTCTTTTTTTTGCCTCCAACCCCTTTTTGAATCAGTACAAAATGCCCTTGTTGCAGAGGCTTCACAAAAAGATTGCGCCCCTCGTCTGGACGAAACCCGCGCAACATGATATGGGGAACTCAATCCGGCATGCGCAATCACGCGCCGCGCGCCCGGTTCACCCTCTTTCAGGAGTAGCATTCATGCGAAAAGCGCTTCTTGCCCAGGCCCTCGCCCTGACTCTTCTGCTGCCTCTTACCGCCGTCGCCGCCGACTACCGGCCCGACGTGGCGGCGCATCGCGGCGCGAGCGGCTATCTGCCCGAGCACACCCTGCCCGCCAAGGCCATGGCCTACGCCATGGGCGTGGACTACGTGGAACAGGACGTCGTCATGACCAAGGACGGCAAGCTCATGGTCATGCACGACATTCTCGTGGACACCACCACCGACGTGGCCAAGAAGTTTCCCGATCGCCATCGCAAGAACGGACGCTACTACTCTTCCGACTTCACCTACGACGAACTGCGCACCCTGCGCGTGACCGAACGCTTTGATCCCAAGACCGGCAAGGCCGTGTTCCCCGGCCGCTTCCCCGATTCGCCCATCGGCTATCAGATTCCCTCCCTGGAAGAGGAATTCTATCAGGTGCAGGGCCTGAACAAGTCCACGGGCCGCAACGTGGGCGTGTACGTGGAAGTGAAGGAACCCGATTTCTTCATGAATCAGGGTCTCGACATCCTCAAGGCCACCATCGACACCATGACGAAGTTCGGCTACAACACCCCGGACAGCAAGGCCATTCTGCAAATCTTCGACTATGAGGCCGTGATCCGCGCCCGCGAGCTCGGCTGGAAGGGACAGCTCTGCATGCTGGTCACCGCGGGCGGCCAGGGCGCCAAGGACGACAAGGCCCGTCACAAGTGGCTGACCACGCCTGAAGGCATCAAGGAAGTGTCCAAGTACGCCACCATCTACGCGCCGAACTTCAATCTGCTCGCCGTGCCCACGGCCGACGGCAAGAGCTACACGCTGTCCAACCTCGGCGATCTGGCCCGTCAGAACGGCATGAAGCTGCATTCCTGGACGCTGCGCAAGGATTCCCTGCCCAAGGGCTTCAAGGACTTCAACGAAGTGCTCGACGTGTCCTTCAAGAAGCTCAAGGTGGACGGCATGTTCTCCGACTTCCCGGACCTGCTGGTGGAATACCTCAAGGCCAACAACCTTCGCTGAATCATTCGCCGACGCCCAACGGACAGCGCACACTCCCCGCGCTTCCGGCGGATAAAGCCATGACTCGCAGGCCGATCCCTTTTTCGGGGTCGGCCTTCTTTTTTGGTCCTGCGCCTGCGCCGGGCCGGACGCGTGGCTCTTGGCGACGATGCAACAAAAATCCCCCCGGGCAAGGGCCACCCGCTGCGGCAGCGCTTTGCAGGACAAAAGGAAGCCCCGCGAGAAGCCGCGCCGAAGGGAAGCGAAGCACCCGGAACGCCCGCTCCGATCCGCACTCCGGTCCCGCGCGCCGAGAGCGCGCCCGGCCCTCAGACTCCGCCCTGCCCTGAAATCCGCCCCGTCCTCTGCCTCTTGCTGCCCGGAAAGTCCCCGCGCAGGGACTCGGCAACGTGCGCGGGCTGGAATTTGCCACGTCCGGCCGGACTCGGCTTCGCTGCGCATTCGAGCTGACAGGGGCAGCAGTTCTGCTCACCCCGGATTTTCCCCGCGCTCCGGTTCCGAAAGTTTCCTTTTTTCCTCGCGTTCCGCACTCCGCTTCAGCCCTTTCCCCTCACCAGGCCCCGCGTCCGGGCTCGCGGACAAAAAAAGCCCCGGAGGCCCGGGGCGAAACATGGGGAAGGGAAAGGCGAAGGAAAATCGGTCGAAAGCCCGCCCCACCACCGAAAAATGAGCAGCGGGGCCACGGCACGCCGGAACATGACCAGGCGCAGGGGCCGGGCATCACGGAAGACGAAGGGCAGAACATGCAGAAGCGGCGGACCAAAGGCGGCCCGCCGCTCCCCAAAACACGGAAAAACGCCGAAGGACTCCGCAGCCACGCGGCAGGCATCCGGCGAGCAGAATTGCGGCCTGTTCAGGAACTTTTCGCGTTGCGCATCACGAGCAGCGACGCCGCAATGATGAGCGCCAGCGCGCACCACTGCCGCCCCGAAAGCACCTCGCCGAGAATGAGGAATCCGAACAGCGCGGCGGCGGCCGGTTCCAGGCTCATGAGCACGCCGTAGGCCTGCGGCGGCACGATGCGCAGCGCCACGATCTCCAGACCGTAGGGCAGCGCCGAGGCCAGAAAGCCCACCGCAAACGCCAAGGGCAGCACGTCGACAATGACGTCGGGCTGAAAAAGAAGCGTGCCTTCCGCCAGCACCGCCCAGGGCACGGCCACCACCGTGGCCGCCAGCATGCCCCACGCGGCCACGCTCACGCCGCCCACGCCCGCGCGGCGGCCGAACACGATGTATCCCGCCCAGCCCGCGGCCGCAGCCAGCGCAAAGGCAATGCCCGCCGGGTCTATCCCCGCATCGAGCCCCGACCACGGCAGAATGAGCAGCAGTCCGGCCACGGCAAGCACCACGCCGAGAAAGTCCGTCCAGCGGCGCGACGCGCACACGGCCACCATCAGCGGCCCGGAAAACTCCACGGCCACGGCCACGCCCTGCGGAATGCGGGCAATGGCCTGATAGAAACAGCCGTTCATGAACACAATGGCCACGCCGTACACGAGCACGCTTTTCCACTCCTGCCTGCGCGGCATGTGACGCCAGGGCCGCAGCCCCGCAAAAAGCAGCAGCGTGGCGCAGGCAAGGCGCAGCGCTACCGTGACTTCCGGCCCCACCTTCATCATGAGGAACTTGGCCTCGGACGTGCCGAGCTGCGTGGAGGTGATGGACACCAGCAGCATGAGCACGCCGAGATACGGCCCCCTGACATGTTGCGCAAGAAAGGACACGGGCGAGTTACTTGGAAGGCCGGGGTTCCACGTGAATGACGATCTGTCCCACGCCGGGCAGTCCGGCGCGGATTTCGTCTTCCAGACGCGAGGCGAGCTCGTGACCTTCGCCCACCGTGGCCGCATCGGAACGGCAATGGAAGGTCACGGTCGTGCCTTCGTCGCCGTTGTACACGTGCAGATGATGCGCGTCGCCCAGAGGAGAATCCTGAAGGGCCTTGTCCACCACCTTCTTCACTTCTTCCAGATTCACGGGATGAGCGTCGCAGCGCGAACGGCCGCCCCTCGGCTCCATGTGCGAAACCACGTACACCGCGCCCACGCGACGCCGCAGATCCGTTTCATAGGCCGTCACCTTTTCATGCGCTTCGGCGAGCGGCATGTCGTCGGGCAGTTCGATGTGTACTTCCACGTGCATGCCGTCGTCCTGCATGACGAGGCGCAGGTTGTGAATCATGAGGCCGTGCAGCGACGCCAGACGATACGACGTGGCGTAGAAATCGCGATGGTTTTCCTCTTCCGGCTCCATGTGGACCGTGGTTTCGGCATCGGGCAGCACGCCGCGCACCACGTTTTCCAGCATGGTGGAAATTTCATGCGCCATGTCCACGCGCAGATCGGAAGGCACGGACACCACAAGTTCCACGAAATGCCGCGCGCCGCTTTCGCGCACGCGCACGCTGCGGGCAACATACGCGGGCGCGTTGGCCGCAAGCGCCGCGCGCACAAGACGCGCCTGTTCGCTCATGCCGCCGTCCATGAGCGTGAGCACCGCGTTGCGCGCCATGTTCCAGCTCACCATGAGCACAATGCCCGCCACGCCCAGCGCGGCCACGGCGTCGGCCTTGGTGAGCGCGTGGTACAGCATGGAATCAGGTTCGGCAAACGACGCCAGTCCCACGCAGGTCAAGCCCGCAAGCACCACCGCCGACGACCAGATGTCGGTCGTGAAGTGCATGGCGTCGGCCTCCAGCGCCTGCGACTTGTGTTCCCGCGCCACCCTGCGCAGCATGGCCGAACGACTGATGTCCACCGCCAGAGAAATGATCACCACCGCAAAGGCCCACCACGACGGCTCCACCGGCCCGGCCGAAAAGAACAGACGCTCCACGGCCTCGATGATGATCCACGCGCACGTGACGAGCAGCAGCACGGTTTCCGCGAGCGCGGCCAGACTCTCGGCCTTGCCGTGTCCGTAGGGATGCCGCTCGTCCGCAGGCTGCGCCGATATGCGCACCGCAAGACACGTGATGCCCGCGGCCACGAAGTCGAGCGTGCTGTGCAGCGCTTCCGAAAGAAGACCCAGACTGTTGGTGGATATGCCCGCCACCAGCTTGATGACCGTCAAGAGCGCCGACCAGAGCACCGATGAGGCGGCAGCTTTCTTCTTGGCCGCATCGGCCAGCGCGGCCTCTTCGGCGGCGCGGCGTTCCTGTTCCAGTTTTTCCTGTTCGACCCTCTCCAGATCGGCGAGCGTCGTATCATGGGTATTGCTGTTGTCCATGAAAATCATCTCTTATGATAGAAAGTTCTCTGTTCAAAAGAACAGGACATCCTTTTAATAAGGCGAAAAACCTGAGTCAAGCGCCGGCCTCCCCATTTTTTTTCAAAAAATCCGCGGAACTTGCCTCCGTCGGAGGACTCCTGCGAACGCTTTTCCCGAAGAGGACGTCGTTCCCATAAAGAAATTCTCCGCCGCCCATGCAGACGAAAGACGCAGCACGCTCCGGCTTCTGCGTTGTCGAAGGCGCGCCGCGTCTCTCTTTTGAAACTTTTTTGTTTCAAAATGCGCCTCCCTTTTGCCGAACGTCTTTCTGACTGCTGCATCCTTGGCGCGCGCCGGAGCCATGCGTCTTCGGCGCGCATCCGGTTGCCTTGGCCCGTCAAAACGGCTATCGTTGCGGCGTTCATCATTTACAGCAAGGAGTGTTCCATGCCCAAGCACATTCTCATTACCGGCGTCACGTCGGGCTTCGGCCTGGCCACCGCGCGTCTCTTCGCCGCCGAAGGCTGGCACGTGGCCGGCACGGGCCGCAGAGTCGAACGTCTCGACGCCCTGCATCAGGAACTCGGCGACGCCTTCCTGCCCCTTCCCCTCGACATGCGCGACAGAGAAGCCGTGACCGAAACCCTGGGCAATCTGCCCGGCGAATGGAACGACGTGGACGTGCTGCTCAACAACGCCGGCGCGGCTCTCGGTCTTGACCCGGCGCAGGAATGCAGCCTCGACGACTGGGACGCCATGGTCGACACCAACATCAAGGGCCTGCTCTACGCCACGCGCGCCATTCTGCCCGGCATGGTGGCGCGCAACCGCGGTCACATCGTCATGCTCGGCTCCATAGCGGGTAACTATCCCTATGCGGGCGGCAACGTGTACTGCGGCTCCAAGGCGTTCGTGAAGCAGTTCAGCCTCTCCCTGCGCGCCGATCTGCTCGGCACCAACGTTCATGTGACCAACATCGAACCCGGCCTCGCGGAAAGCGAGTTTTCCATCGTGCGCTTCCACGGCGACACGCAGAAGGCCGCGAACGTCTATGAAGGCACGAGCCCCATCACCCCGCAGGACATCGCCGAAACGGTGTTCTGGGTGACCCATCGTCCGACGCACATCAACATCAACCGCGTGGAAATCATGCCCATCTGCCAGTGCCCGAGCGGCCCGCTGGTGAAAAAGGGCATGTAGTTCAAGAGCGCGCGGCCAAAAAGCGCTCATGGCCGGGCGCTCTTTTGTCGCGCGCCGCTTTCGGGCTGCCGTCCGGCCCGTCCGCAAGGTGCATCCTGCGTCTGCGGCATGACGCGCCCATGACGCCCCCGTGCGGCGAAAGCGCCGACGCTGAGCGTTCGACGCCGCGCGGCAGAGGGCGCAACGGTCACGACCGCCGTTTTCGGGCGGACGCTCCCCTTTTGCGGGCGAACATCTGCGGCCCGGGCCCTCGTTTTCGATGCCGACGCCTCCGGCCGCCTTCCCGCCACTTTGGCGCAAACGGCGCGCCGAGGCTCTTTGCGCTTCCTCTTTTCTGCGCGCTGCGCCGCTCAAGGCAACGCCGACGCCCCGCGCCGACATTTCCCGTCATCGCCGACGTTTTCCATCATTCCAGAAACAAGGACGCTTCCATGGAAGAAACCTTTGCCGAAGTCTGGCTTCCCCACTACGTTTCCTACGGCGAAACCGACGCCATGGGCGTAGTGTATTACGCCGAATACATTCATTTTTTTGAACGGGCCCGCGGGGCCATGTGTCGTGAGGCCGGGCTCGGCTACGGCAAGATTGAAGAAGCGGGCTTCATGCTGCCCGTGCGCGAAGTGGAATGCCGCTATCGTTCCCCCGCGCATTACGACGATCACGTGCAGATTCACGCCCGCATCACGGAATGGCGTCGGGCCTCGGTGCGCTTCCGCTACGAAATCTACAACGAAGACCGCACCAGGCTGCTCTGTGAAGGCATGACCCTGCACGCCGTGGTCAACCGCGAAGGGCGTCCCGTGGCCGTGCCCGAGTGGATCAAGGAAAAGCTCTCCGGCACGAAGTGCGACGCGGAAAGCGACTAGCCTTCTGCCGGACGCGGCTTTCCGGCAAAGCGCGTCCGGCAGAAAAGCGCCCCGCACCGCAGCGCGCTCCCGCCAGGGCTTCGATTCTTTGCCTCCGACGCGCATGCTCCGCGAGACCTCCCCGACGCCCCCCGGCCCCCTCCGCAGCAACGCCACCCGAGGCGCGGCGCTTCGGGTGACGCCGAATTTCCGCTCTTCCCGCACCCGCCTTCACGCCCGCAAAACGCCGCCCCTTCGCCGACGCCGATGTTCTGCCGCCAAAGCGCTCCGCCGCCGGAAGAAAAAAGGCGCGGCGTCATGTTCCCAAGACCGGAGATGCCCCGGAATGTCGCCCCCTGACGCCTCCGGCAGCAGCAAGGCAAACAAGAGCTTCCCCGCGGAGTGTCCCTGCCGGGCACTCCTCGCGCTCTGCCCTCCGACGGCATCGACATTCTCAGGTCCGCGGACTGCCGAAACATCCGCCGCGCAGGTTCCCCGGTTCTCCGCGCCTTGCCGGGCGCAGGCGAGCCCCGGCGCAATTCCCCGGCTTTCGCTCCCTTCCGACGCAGCGCCCCGCCTTTGCCGCGGCAGCGCCATCCCCCAGCGGCCCCGAATCTCCGCGCCCTTCTCCGCTGCGCCATACCGGCCGCGCCGCCGAACACTCCGGGTCATCCCAGCCGCGCCCCTCCCCCGCTTCCGCATTCCCCCGCCCGCCTGCGCCTTTTCCCGAAGCCGCCCCCGCTTCGTATTGCCTCTCAGGCTTTTTTTCTATATATTCCCTCGCAGGGAAAATCATCACTTTCAATCTTTTCGTGAGGCTCACATGAAACGTCTTTCCTGCTTCCTTGCGGCCCTCGCCGTGCTCTGCATGGCCGCCGGCGCTCAGGCGAAAACCTACGTCAACGGCATCGACGCCAACTATCCTCCCTTCGCCTACGTCGGCGAAGACGGCAAGCCCGCCGGCTTCGACGTGGACTCCATGGACTGGATCGCCAAGCACATGGGCTTTGAAGTCACGCATCAGCCCATGGACTGGGACGGCATCGTGCCCGCCCTCATGAACAAGAAGATCGACATGGTCTGCTCCGGCATGAGCGTTTCCCCCGAACGCGCCGCCGTGGTCGCCTTCTCCGAACCCTACTACTCCATCAAGAAGGTCATTCTCGTTCCCGCCGATTCCAAGCTCACCGCCGATCAGGCCATCCACGGCCCCACCAAGCTCGGCGTGCAGCGCGGCACCAACGAACATGAACTGCTCGAAACCAAGAAGGTCGAAGAAAAGCTCTCCTACGAACTGCGCTTCTACGATTCCGCGCCCCTCGCCGTGGAAGACCTGCTCAACGGCCGCATCGAAGCCATCGCCCTCGACAGCGCTCCCGCCAACGACGCCATCAACAAGGGCAAGCCCGTCAAGATCGTAGGCACCTTCGCCCCCGACGACGACTTCGCCGTCGCCATCCGCAAGGACGACAAGGAACTGCTCAACCTCGTGAACGAAGGCTACCGCAAGCTGAAGGCCGATCCCTACTGGAAGGAACTTCAGGCCAAGTACCTCTCCAACAAGTAATACGCCGCGTCCCGGGAGACCGGCCTTCCGGTCTCCTTTTTTATTGCTCATCCCGCGCCTTGCCCGATTTCCGGGCCGGGCGCGCGCTCATGCCGGGCCCCCGTCCCTCAACGGCCGCGCGGCCGCAGCGTGCATTCCTCATTCCTACCGGATTCAACAGTGCATATTCTTTCCACCATCATCGAAGCCTTCCCCTACATCCTTGAAGGCACGCTGGTCACCGTGGTGCTGGTGGCGGGAGCTCTTTCCCTGGGCTTCTGCCTCGGCGTGCCCATGGCGGTCGCGCAGGTGTACGCCCCCAAACCCGCCGCCCTGCTCGTCAGCTTCTATGTATGGTTCTTCCGCGGCGTGCCCGTTCTGCTCCTGCTCTTCCTCTTCTACTACGGCCTGTTCGGCCTCATCGGTCTCGACGTCGGCACCATAGGCGCTTCCTGCATCGTGCTCGGCATGACCAGCGCCGCCTATCAGTCCCAGATATTCCGCGGGGCCATCATGTCCCTGCCCGCAGGCCAGCTCAAGGCCGGACGCGCCCTCGGCATGACCGACTTCCAGACCATCCGGCACGTCATTCTTCCTCAGGCTCTCAGACTGTCCATTCCCGGATGGTCCAACGAATATTCCATCCTGCTCAAGGACTCGGCCATGTGCTTCGCCCTCGGCACTCCCGAAATCATGGCGCGCACCCACTTCGTGGCTTCCCGCACCTACGAGCACCTGCCCCTCTACATCACCGCCGGACTCATCTATTTCGCCATCACCATGGCGGGCGTGACCCTGCTCCGCCGCCTCGAACGAAAAGCCCGCATCCCCGGCTACAGCAACTCCGGCATGTGATGCCGGGAGACACCATGAACGCTCCTCAGAACGACACCCCCATTCTTCGCGCGGAACACTTCACCAAATATCTTACCGGACGAAAAATCCTCGACGACTGCTCCATCAGCATGCGTCCGGGCGACGTCAAAGTGCTCATCGGCCCGTCCGGCGCGGGCAAGAGCACCTTTCTGCAGTGCATCAACTGCCTGCTCGAACCCGATCAGGGCGAAATCTGGCTCGGCGACCGCAAGGTCGATTTCAAGAACACCAGAGAACTCTACGACCTGCGTCAGCACGTGGGCATGATCTTTCAGGAATTCAACCTCTTCGATCACCTCACCGCCGAACGCAACGTCGCCCTCGCCCTGCGCAAGGTGCGCGGCATGAGCCGCGCCGACGCCCTCGAACGCGCTCACGTGGAACTCGCCCGCGTGGGCCTCGAAGACAAGGCCAAGCTCTATCCCGCCCAGCTCTCCGGCGGTCAGAAGCAGCGCGTCGCCATCGCCCGCGCCCTGGCCATGGATCCCACCATTCTGCTGCTCGACGAACCCACCTCCGCCCTCGATCCCGAACTCGTGGGCGAAGTGCTTACCGTCATCCGCGATCTCGCGGCCCACGGCATGCCCATGATCATGGTCACCCATCAGATGGAATTCGCCCGCGCCGTGGCTACCGAAATCCTCTTCATGGAGGCCGGCAAAGTCATCGAACAGGGCTCCCCCGAAGAACTGCTCGCTCCCGGAGCCCAGACCCGCACCCAGGACTTCTGCACCCGCCTCTTTGAACTTTGCGGCGAAGCCGAACCCGCCCCGGAGGCTCAGAACTGATCATGTTCGACTTTCTCGATCCCACCTTCCTCACCACCCGCGTCATGCCCTACCTCGACCGCGGCCTCATGATGAGCCTCCAGCTCATTGTTCCCGCCTCGCTCATAGGGGGCTTCATCGGCGTGGTCATGGGCGTCATGCGCGTGTTCGGCACCCCCTGGATGCGCCGCGGCACCGACGCCGTGGTGGCCGTCATACGCGGCGTGCCCCTCACCGTGCAGCTCATGATCCTCTATTTCGGCCTGCCCAGCCTCCCCGGCGTGAAAATCTATCTTTCCCCCTACGCCGCCGCCCTCATCGGCTTCATCGTGTGTACGGCCTCCTATCAGTCGGAATACGTGCGCGGCGCCCTGCTTTCCATCCGGCAGGGGCAGATCAAGGCCGCGCAAGCCCTCGGCATGACAAGGTGGCAGACCATCTGGTCCGTCATCGTGCCCCAGGCCGTGCGCCGCGCCCTGCCCGGCTGCGGCAATGAAATCATCTATCTCATCAAATATTCCTCGCTGGCGTACATCGTCACCTGCATCGAACTCACCGGCGAAGCCAAAGTGCTCGTCTCCCGCACCTTCCGTCCCACGGAAGTCTATCTCGTGGCCGCCTGCTACTACCTCGTCATGGTGAGCGCCGCCACCTGGCTCCTCGCCAGGCTCGAAAAGAAGCTGTCCATTCCCGGATTCGGCGCACAAAAATAGCGGCGCGGCAAGCTTCCGCGGCTCTTTGCCCCGCCTCGCCGATTCCCGCCGAGCTTCGCCGCGCCGCCCGGCTCGCTCCGGCCCGGTTCACGACTGCCCGGTCGTGCCTGTCCGGTTCGCTCCGCACCGAGGCTCCGGCGGCTGCTCAGGCAACGGCGCGCTCAGGCAACGCGCCCCCTTGAAGAGAGACGCCTCCCGCGCTACCATGGTTCCTTGCGGTGAAACACGCCGTCAACTTCTACCCCCAAGACGCATGACCTCACTCGATCGTATCCGTAATTTCTGCATCATCGCCCACATCGACCACGGCAAGTCCACCCTCGCCGACCGCATCCTTGAATACACCGGTCTGGTGAGCGCCCGCGAGGCCCGCGATCAGTACCTCGACAAAATGGATCTCGAACGCGAGCGCGGCATCACCATCAAGGCGCAGACCGTGCGCATTCCCTACACCGACAAGGACGGCACCGAGTACGTGCTGAACCTCATCGACACCCCCGGCCACGTGGACTTCGGCTATGAGGTGTCGCGCTCCCTCGCCGCCTGCGAAGGCGCGCTGCTCGTGGTGGACGCCACCCAGGGCGTGGAAGCCCAGACCCTCGCCAACGTCTACATGGCGCTCGATCACAATCACGAAATCGTGCCCATTCTCAACAAGATAGACCTGCCGAGCGCCGACCCCGACCGCGTGCGCCAGGAAATCGAAGACACCATCGGCCTCGACTGCACCGATTCCGTGGACGTTTCCGCCAAAACCGGCCTCAACATCGACAAGGTGCTCGACGCCATCGTGCATCGGCTGCCCGCGCCCAAAGGCGACCGCAGCGCGCCGCTCAAGGCCCTCATCTTCGATTCCTGGTACGACAGCTATCAGGGCGTGGTGGTGCTCTTCCGCGTCATGGAGGGCACCCTCAAGCTCGGCGACATGATTCACCTCATGGCCGGCAATCGCGATTATGAAGTGGTGCGTCTCGGCGTGTTCTCCCCCGGCGTGGTGGACGTGAAGGAACTCGCCGCCGGCGAAGTGGGCTTCCTGTGCGCCAACATCAAGGAACTCGGCCACGCCCGCGTGGGCGACACCATCACCCTGCGCGACAACCCCGCCGACGAGCCCGTGCCCGGCTTCAAGGAAGTCAAGCCCATGGTGTTCTGCGGCCTCTACCCCACCGACGCCGCCGACTACGAAAACCTCAAGACCGCGCTCGAAAAGCTCCAGCTCAACGACGCCGCCTTCTCCTACGAGCCCGAAACCTCTTCGGCCCTCGGCTTCGGCTTCCGCTGCGGCTTCCTCGGCCTGCTCCACATGGAAATCATCCAGGAGCGCCTCGAACGCGAATTCCAGGTGGAACTCATCGCCACCGCGCCGTCCGTCATCTACAAGGTGGACACCACCGACGGCAAAACCCTCACCATCGACAACCCCGCCAAGTTCCCCGACGGCTCCAAAATCAAGGCCCTCTACGAACCCTACGTGCGCATGGACATCCACGTTCCCACCGAATTCGTGGGCAACGTGCTCAAGCTCTGCGAAGAAAAACGCGGCATCCAGAAGAATCTCGGATTCATTACCACCAACCGCGCCGTCATCACCTACGACCTGCCCTTCGCGGAAATCGTGTTCGACTTCTTCGACAAGCTCAAATCCGGAACCCGCGGCTACGCCTCCATGGACTATACCCCCATCGACTACCGCGAATCCAACCTCGTCAAGCTCGACATCCTGCTGAACGGCGCCCCCGTGGACGCCCTCGCCGTCATCGTTCACAAGGACAACGCCTATCCCTACGGCCGCGCCCTCGCCCTCAAACTCAAACGCACCATCCCGCGCCAGATGTTCGAGGTCGCCATCCAGGCCGCCATCGGCAATAAGGTCATCGCCCGCGAAACCGTCTCCGCCTACCGCAAGGACGTGCTCGCCAAATGCTACGGCGGCGACATCACCCGTAAACGCAAACTCCTCGAAAAACAGAAGGAAGGCAAAAAACGCATGAAACGCATGGGCAACGTCGAACTGCCCCAGGAAGCCTTCCTCGCCGCCCTCAAAGTCGGCGACGACGGGGGGAAGTAAGAGAGAAATTCGGCGGGGGAAGGAGAAAACCCTTTTGAAAAAGGGCTTTTCTCCTTCCCCCGCACCCCCATCCTCTTTCCGAAAACTTTTTATTTTTCAGTACCTGGGGCGCAGGCGTCGCGGCCCGCTTCCAGCAACGTCCCGTCAAACGCTCCGTTCAAGCCCCTCCCTCAGTGCGCGGTCTCCCCGGCTTCTTCCCTTCCCCGCCGGATCAATCCGCAGCCGCGCAGGCAGCTTCCGCGCTTTCCCTCAGGCCGCCGCTTCTCCGGTCAGACGCCCCATTCCGAAACACTGCGTTGCAGAAGGCTCTCATGAACGACATTCGCATCCGCACGGCAACCGCGGCCGACGTTCCGGCCATGCTGAACATCTACGCGCCCTACGTGCAGAACACGGCCATCAGCTTTGAGTACGATGTGCCCACCCTTCAGGACTTTGAAGGAAGACTCGCCCACACCCTCGCCCGCTATCCGTGGCTCGTCGCCGAACAGAACGGCTCCATTCTCGGCTACGCCTACGCCTCGGCCTTCCACCCGCGCAAGGCCTACCAGTGGTGCGCCGAAGCCTCCATCTACCTGGCCCGGAACGAACGCGGCCGCGGCCTCGGAGCCATGCTCTACAACCGCCTTGAATCCCTGCTGCAAAAACAGGGAATCCTGCTGCTCTACGCCTGCATCGCCCGCCCGCCCAAGGAGGACGAACACCTCACCCTCGCCAGCATCCATTTCCATACCCGCATGGGCTTCCATACCGTGGGCGAGTTCCCCCGCTGCGGCTTCAAGTTCAACCGCTGGTACGACATGGTCTGGATGGAAAAACGCCTCGCCGAACCCTCCGACCCCCCGCAGCCCTTCACCCCGTTTTCGGAAATAGAAGATTAGGAAGAAAGAGAGAGAGGGGGAGAGATGCGGGGGAAGGAGGAAACCCTTTTGAAAAAGGGCTTTCCTCCTTCCCCCGCACCCCCATCCTCCTTCCTAAAACTTTTATTTATGGGCGCTGCCTTCCCCACCAGCGTCCCCGAACATTCCTCCATCAGCGGGCCTCTTTCGCCGGATACTTCCTTTTCCCTTCAATTTTCCAATGTCATCCGCACTCCCCGGAGCGTTGACAACGCGCTGAGGTGCGCTTTGTGCTGTTTGAACCTCCGCGCCGAAAACAGGCGCAAAGAAGTTGTGATTGCGGGAAAAAGAGGAAACCCTTTTGAAAAAGGGCTTTCCTCCTTCCCCCGCACCCCCATCCTCCTTCCTAAAACTTTTATTTATGGGCGCTGCCTTCCCCACCAGCGTCCCCGGACATTCCTCCATCAGCGGGCCTCTTTCGCCGGATACTTCTCCCCCAACATCTGAAAATCTATTCCTTTGACACGCCTGTCCGGCGCAGGCCGGACAGGCGTCGGCCACCGCAGGTGGGGCGGCATGCGGGCGCCCGGAGTCCGCCACGTCCCGTTTGCGCAAGACACGCCGTTCGGCCTGCGGGACTTGTACGACGGGCATTGCGTTTAACGGCGGGAATGAATCCCGCCTGCTTATGCCCGTCGGCGCGACCGTCTGAAGACAGGTCGCGGGCCCCCTAGCGTTGGGAGACGGCCTTCCGGTCTGCATGTGCGAACCTGCCTCGATGTTCCCTCCAAAACATCTGGAAATCTCTTCCTTTGACACGACTGTCCGGCGAAGGCCGGACAGGAGTCGGCCACCGCAGGTGGGTCCGACAGGACACACCTGCACTGAGTCCGCAGACCGAACAACGCCCGCCAAGCACCCCGCCCTCTGCAGTCATGACCTTTCTGCACGGCCTCAGTTATAGGCAACTCGCTTTGCCTGCACACTCCCTCCCCGCCGAGGGCGAAGCCGTCGGCGGAAACAGGGGGGCGCGGGGGGAATTATTTCCCCCGCCTGCCTTTCCTGCCTTTCCTGCCTTTCCTGCCTTTCCTGCCTTTCCTGTCTTTCCGAGCGAAAAAAACGCGGACCGGGGCGAGCCGATCCGCGCTGGTTGCGGTGTATGGTGTGTGGGTGTCAGCGTCGGATGCTGACGAGGTAGAGTCTGCCGACGGCGATGAGGAGCAGGAGGGTATCGGGTCCCCAGGCGGCCATGAAGGGAGGGAGGGTTCCGCGCTGGCCCAGGGATTCGCCGAACATGGTGAGGGCGTACATGATGAAGGTACCCGCCATGCTGATGGCCACGGCGATGTAGATATTGGGGAAGCGGGACACGATGGCAGCGCCGAGCACGGCCATGACCACGAGGGAGGCGGCGTAGGCGATTTTTCCGTGCCACACGGTGCGCAGGCCGTCCACGTTGGAGCCCGCCGCGCCGAGCTGGCTGATGGCGTCGCCGAGCTGCCAGAGCGGGAGCTGCTGCAGGTTGTTGGATTCCGTAGAGAAGAAGAGTTCCGGATCCTGATGCAGGGGCAGTTCCAGGCGGGGAAGGTTTTCTCTCTGGTAGGTATCGGGATAGAGGCGCACGGCGTTGGCGGCCACCCATCCGTTTTCGCTGCCCTTCACGCGGGGGGCGCGCACGATGACGTCCACGTCGGAGCCGCCGTCACGGACGTGGAAGGCGGAGAAGCCGGAGCCTTCGCCGTCGGCTCTGAGGGTTTTCACGGACACGGTCCAGCCGTTTTCCATGAACCACACGTCGTCGAGGGTACGATCGTCGAGATTTTTCTTGCGCACCTCTTCCTGCCATATCTGCTGGGAATAGCGTTCGCCCTGCACGGCGAGCAGCTGCGAGCAGCAGAACTGCACGACGCCCCAGAACACGCCGCACATGACCAGAATGACGGCCACGGTGGCAAAGGAAATGCCGCCGGCGTGGAGGGCCGTGAGTTCGCGGCTTCCGCCCATGAGGCAGAGGGTGACCACCGTGGCCAGCAGGAACACGGCGGGCAGGATCTGCGCGATGATGGAAGGCAGGCGAACGCCGAAGTACTGGAGCACCAGACCTATGCCGGAACCCGCTTCAATGAAGATGTCCACGCGTTCCACGATGTCGGTGAGCAGGTAGATGCCCACGCCGAGGCCCATGATGAGCAGCAGCAGGCGGGCGTGCCGCAGGAAGATGTATCGGAAAAGCAGGCTCATGCCTCGGCCCCCTTCTTCTTTTTGCGGCTCTTGCGGGAATTCCAGTATTCGGTGATGCGCGGCATGCGTTCCTGCGCGGCGAGCCGCAGGCCGTAGAGGCCCATCAGCAGAAAGACCGCGTTGGGAACCCACAGGCCGATGGCCGGATCAAGATCGCCGCTTTCGCCGAGACTGATGCCCAGCATGAGCAGACTGTAATACACGAGGAACAGAAGCAGCGCCATGAGCACGCCTGTCTGCTGCTTGAGGCCCTGAAACGACGTGGCAATGGGTATGACGAAGATGCACAGCACCACGCAGGCAATGGGAAACACGTGACGCTTGTGCCGTTCCACCACGATTTTGCGGGCCATGCGCGGATCGGTCTTCTGGAGCTCGCGTTCGTTCTGGGTGTCGTAGAGGCGGGCCCATGTGTATTCCTTGGGCTTGACCGGGCCCATGTCCACGCCCTGGAACAGAGAGTCGAAGCTCAGGCGCACGGCGTATTCCTGAAAGCCCATGACCGAGAGCGCATTATCCTTTTCGGTGTAGCTGCGGCCGTTCTTGAGCAGAAAGATGAGTTCGCCGTTTTCGTAGTCGGCGTCGAGGCTGCCGTCGGGGGCAAGAATGGTCATGGTGGTGTCGGCGGCGCGCCGGTCTTCCACCATCACGCCGGCCATGGTGCCGGTGACGGGATCCACCTTGCGCGCAAACATGACCATGTTGGGCACGTCCTTGTTGAACACGCCGGGCTGCACCACCACACGGGCGCTGCTGCTCGCGATGTCCAGCACCTCGGAACGAAAATGTCCCATGCCCCAGGCCTGCCAGTACACGGAAATCCAGAAGCCGAACAGCGCGCAGAGCACGGAAAAGAGGAGCGGCGCGGGCAGCATCTGATACAGGCTCACGCCGCCGGCCTTGAGGGCGACGAGTTCCCTGTCTGTGCTCATGCGCAAAAAGGTGAGGAAAACCGCCAGCATGCAGGCGATGGGGCAGATGATGAGCAGAAAGAACGGGCTCAGATATCCGAACAGGCGCAGGGTATCCCAGATGCTCAGCTCAAGACCGAGGAGCATGTCGCGCAGCTGGAGAGCGCGGCCCATGAGGATGAACAGCAGGAGCACGGCCATGGACAGAAAAAACGTCTTGGCGTGCTCCAGGAACAGGCGTCGCTGGAGAAGATTCATGCGACGCCCTCGTCGGACTTGAGCGAAAGCAGTCTTTCCAGCGCCTCCTGATCGAGGGGCGAAAGATTGAAGCGCGCGCCGGCGCTGTCCAGAAGCTCGGCGGCGTCCGCGCCGGGGCAGTCGCGTCTGCGTTCCAGAATATAGGCAAGGGCGCGGCGTATCAGTTCTTCGTGCTGCATAACGGTGGCCATAGGCGTCTCCCCATGCGTCAGTCTTCGGCCGCGGCGGGACGCCGCAGCGGAACCGACCCATGATAACCCTTTTCGGAAAAATGATGAAGCGGGAAAAGCCCCTCTTCCCCGGCGGAAAAAACTCCGCGCTGAAGGACATCCGGGAAGCGGACCTGCACATGCCGGAAGCCTCGCACTGCGGGAGTCCGGGCCCGGGGCGCGCACGGCCCGCGCAGGAACATTGCCGCCCGCGTTCCGCCTGCGTCGTCGGCGTCCGACTCTTCCCGAAACGCGGATGAGGCCTCGCCGCAAAGCGCACCTGACGCCCGAACGCCGGATGCCGCACGCCGGGCATTTGCGCCGCGCGAAAGCGCCTTCCGCCGCCCGGGCATCCCACGCGGGAGAGGCTCAAGGCAGCGCAGAGAGCGGAGCACCAAGGCTGTCTCAGCGCCGCCCGCGCACGACCTGCGCCGGGCCGTCGCCGCCGGACTCTCCTGCGGGGACGGATGCGCGGCCCGCCTGCGCGGAAGCCCTCCGGCTGGGGGAAGAGGCAGTGCTCTGCGCGAAGCCATCGCAAAGCGCCGGTCGTGAAATTTCCCGGAAGCCCGCGCCTCGCGACGGGACGAAAAATCCTCCGCCCTGCGAGGCTCCGAAGCCGGGGCAGCTCCGCGAAAAAAAGGCCCCTTTGAACGGCTCACATCCTGCGGACAGGATGCTCCCGCCGAAGGGCGATCAGACAGGCCCCCGCCGACAACACGCCGGACGTCCGAGGGGCGTTTCCGCCCGCGTCTGCCGACAACGGAGCAAGGCAGGAAAACTGCGCGGGGGCATCGGCTTTTTTGCAAGGCCGACGCCCGGGCGCAGACTCGCCCGCGGCCGAGGGGATGCGCCCCTCATGCCGAGGCGAGTCGGCCCCGCCTCCGAGGGCATGCCCGGAAGACGGGGCATCCGAGTGCCGAAATCAGTCCAGCACCACCATCTCGTTGGGCTCGATCACCAGCGGACGGCAGGTCGGAGCAAATTCCTTCAGCGATTCCACGAACAGATCGGCGTTCTGCGCCAGCACCGGGAAGGTGCGGTAGTGCATGGGCATGGCCACGGGCGCGCCGAGCAGGCCCGCCGCCTTGGCGGCCAGCCTGCCGTCCATAGTGAACACGCCGCCGATGGGCAGCAGCGCAAGATCAAGATTGAAGCGGTCGGCAATGAGCGTCATGTCGCCGAACAGGCCGGTGTCGCCGGCGTGGTACACGGTGTGTCCGCCCGGCATTTCCACCACGTAGCCCACAGGAGAGCCCATGGCCGCGGAATGGAACGCCTGCGTCATGGTGAGCTTGGTTCCCTTGAATTCCAGCGTGCCGTCCACGTTGCCGCCCATGCCGTAGTTGATGATCTGACCTTCCGGCACGCCGCGTTCGCGGAAGTAGCCCACAAGGTCAGCGATGCAGTACAGCATGGCTCCGGTGGTGCGCACGATTTCCACGGTCTGACCCATGTGATCGCCGTGATCGTGCGTCAGGGCCACAATGTCGGGACGGGGAATCTCGCGCCAGTCGGGCGCAAAGCGATTGCCTTCAAAAAACGGATCGAAAAGAACGGACACGCCGTTTTCACTGAGCATGACGTTGGAATGGCCATACCAGGTAATATGCAGCTGAGACATGATTCCTCCACGGGTAAGGGGGAAAGGGAAGAAGCAACTTCCCGAGGACTCCTCCGCAAAAACGAAGGGGACGGAAACGGTTTTTTCCTTTTAATATCACCTCGGCTCACGGTCAAGCCGTAAGCGGCCCCCGAGCCTTGACAAAAATCCCGACGCCGGGCAACTCTCGAAGGGCTTCGCAGCGCACGGAGTTCATCTCCGGGCCGCGCCGCTTTCGAGCGGCCCTGCCGCGACGCAAGGAGTTCGCCATGCGCCCAGTTCTTCCCCTGCTTCTCACGCTTCTGCTCTGCCTTCCCCTTTCCGCCCGCGCCTTCGACGACGGGGTGGATTCCCTCAAGTTTTCCGCGCCCGACGGCTTCACCGAACTTACCGATCGCGAGTCCGACCTTTTTCTCGACACCGAAAAAAACGCCGTGCGTCACGGTCGGCTCGTGAAGATGTATCTGCCGCAGTACATGGCGCATCAGTACCGCTACGGCAGCCGCGACGCCGTCACAAGGCAGGTGCTCATCTGCGCCCTGGAAGGCCAGAACCGCCCCCTGGAACAGAAGGACGCCGAGCTGCTGGCCCGCTCCACGGAAGGACTTTTCATCGGCTTTTCGCGCATACCGCGCAGCCGCACCGACACCCCGGCGCAGGAGCTGGAAAACCGTCAGAAGGCCCTCGAACGCGCGCTCTCCACGGGCACGCCCCTGCTGGTGGATTCCGTGCGCACGTCGAGCGCTTTTTTGTACACCAGTCTCATCCACTTTAATATGATGGAACGCGGCCCCAAGAGCTGGCTTTCCACGGCCGTGGCCACCGCCGTGGTTCCCGTGAAGGACACCGTGCTCTTCGTCACCGTCAGCTCCATTCTCGGCAACGACGCCCCCGAACCCCACCTCGACTGGGTGAAGGAAACCGCCACCGCCTTCGCCGACATGATCGTGCGCGGCAACAAGCCCGAAAAAAAATAATCCCGCACGGACACGAGTCGTTCCCGGCAAGCCGTCGCGGCGACGGCCTTTTCGACGACGGCCCCCCGGCGGACGCCTCTTCCGCGAGCAGACGGAGCCCCGTCCAACGGACGAAATTCCCGTGAAAGACGCCCCGCAGCGATGGCCCCGCCCCTCTGCCGCAAAGAAAGCTTCCGCGCGCGCCCACCGCTCCGCAAAAAAACTCCCGCCGGGCGGACGCGCCACCCCTTCAACAGACGAGTTTTTTCCCGCAGACGCCCTCCCTCACGCAAAGGAACTCCCCTCTTCTCCGCGCGACGACTGCTCTTCCGCGTCCCCGCCGCAGAATCGTCTCCCCTCGCAGGCCAGTCCTGCCGTATTCTCCCTTGCGTGCCTGACGGTCGAGAAGCCCCCTCTCAGACAACTCCCCCCGCCCGCAGAGGCAGCGCGACGCCCGCCTCACGCTGCCGCCTCTTCCGCGCAACGCCTTTCCCGCCGCAGCTCCCTCTGCCGCCAAAAAATCCCCCGCGGGCAGCCCCGCCCCGCTCTGCCGCCCCTCTCCCGTCCCGGTTTCCCCGCCGCCGACAATGTCCCGCGCACGCCGCCCGGAAAACACTTGCCTTGCAGGGAAAAATAGGATAGACACCACAAGTTACACATAATGCACACATCGGCAGCGGCCAGGGTTCCCGGAGACGAAGGGCGTCAACGGGTGAAGGGCCAGGGGTCGATGTGGAAGACAAACCCTTTTTTCTCAAGGAGAATTACCATGGCTTACGTCAGCATGAAACAGATGCTGGAAACCGGCGTGCATTTCGGTCATCAGACCCGTCGCTGGAACCCCAAGATGCGCCCCTTCATCTTCGGCGCCCGCAACGGCATCCATATCATCGACCTCCAGCAGACTGTGAAGCTGTTCCGCACCGCCCATGACAAGATCGTGGAAACCGTGGCCAACGGCGGCAAGGTGCTCTTCATCGGCACCAAGCGCCAGGCTCAGGAAGCCGTGGCCGCCGAAGCCTCCCGCGCCGGTCAGCCCTACGTGACCAACCGCTGGATGGGCGGCACCCTCACCAACTTCGTGACCATTCAGAAGAGCATCGAACGTCTGAAGAAGCTCGAAGCCATGTTCGCCGACGGTTCCGTGAACCGCTATCAGAAGAAGGAAATCCTCAGCTTCCAGCGCGAGCTCGACAAGCTGAATCTGACCCTCGGCGGCATCAAGGACATGGACAGCCTTCCCCAGCTCGTGTTCATCATCGACCCGCATCGTGAAGAGATCGCCGTGAAGGAATGCCGCAAGCTCGGCATCCCGATCGTGGCCGTCACCGACACCAACTGCGATCCCGACGTCATCGACTACATCATTCCCGGCAACGACGACGCCATCCGCGCCATCAAGCTGTTCGTGAACGCCATGGCCGAAGCCTGCCTCGAAGGCGCCGCCCAGAGCAAGGAAGTGGCCGATCCCGAAGCTGCCATGCAGAAGGCCGCCGAAACGGCCGAAGCCGCTGAATAACCCCTTTTATTTGCAAGGAGCATAACAATGGCTATTACCGCTGCCATGGTGAAGGAGCTGCGCGACAAGACCGGCGCCGGCATGATGGATTGCAAGAAGGCTCTCACCGAATGTGAAGCCGACGTGGAAAAGGCGCTCGACTGGCTGCGTCAGAAGGGCCTGTCCAAGGCCGCCAAGCGCGCCGACCGCGCCACCTCCGAAGGCGTGATCGCCTCCGCCACCAGCGCCGACGGCAAGGTTTCCGCCATCGTTGAAGTGATGACCGAAACCGACTTCGTGGCCCGCGGCGAAAAGTTCCAGGACTTCGCCAAGCACGTGGCCCAGGAAGTGGCCGCGAACAACCCCGAAAACCTCGACGCCTTCCAGGACAGCATGAACGAGCTGGCCGCCTCCACCGGCGAAAAGACCGTGCTCGGCCGCTTCGTGCGCATGAGCATTGAAGGCGAAGGCGTCATCGGCACCTACGTGCATTCCAACGGCAAGCTCGCCGTGCTCGTCGAAGTGGACACCGACAAGCCCGCCGACGCCACCGTGGCCGAATTCGCCAAGAACGTGGCCATGCAGATTGCCGCTTCCAACCCCCTCGCCCTCGACGCCGACAGCCTCGATCCCGCGCTGCTCGAACGCGAACGCGAAGTGTATCGTCAGAAGGCCCTTGCCGAAGGCAAGCCCGAGAAGATCATCGACAAGATCGCCGAAGGCGCCGTGAAGAAGTACTGCAAGGAAGTCTGCCTGCTCGATCAGCCCTACATCCGCGACGACAAGATGACCGTGCAGGATCTCCTGAAGGCCACCGCCAAGGCCGCCGGCTGCTCCATCAAGGTCAGCAAGTTCGTCCGCATCCAGCTCGGCGCGTAATCGGGCCCGTCTTCGCGACTTTTATGGAAAAGTCGCGCTGCCGAGCTTGAATCCGACAAGAGTTCAGGATACAAGGGGAGAGAACATTCTCTCCCCTTTTTTATGCCCTTTTTACGGATCGCCTCATGGAAGCTCCCGTACGACTTACCGCCCTCATCATTACCCTGAACGGCGAACGCCTGCTGGGAAAGTGTCTCGAATCCCTTTCCTTCTGCGACCGCGTGCTCATTGTGGATTCCTTCAGCTCCGACAGGACGGAAGACATCGCCCGCGCACACGGGGCCATCTTCATCCAGAACAAGTGGCCGGGCAACGCCAAGCAGATACGCTACGGCATCGACTGGCTCGCCGCCAACGCTCCCACCGAATGGGTGCTCATGCTCGACTGCGACGAAATCATCTCGCCGGAGCTGAAAAAAAGCATTCTTGCCGCGCTGGAGAATCCCGGCGACAAGAGCGCCTTTTCCATGCCCCGCCGCACCTGGTACTTCGACAGATTCCTGAAGCACGGCGGCTGCTATCCCGACAGGCTGTTCCGTCTGTTCCGGCCGGACGCCATCCGCATTGAGAACAGCGGCGCGCATCAGAAGTTCGTGCCCGCCGGCCCCTGGGGCGATCTCGACGGCGACATGCTGCACTACACCTACTGCAGCTTCCAAAATCAGCTCGACAAGCTCAACGACTATGCCGAACGCGGCGCGCGCGATCTCGAAGCGCAGGGCCGCAAGGGCGGCGTGCTCGTCGGCCTCGGCCACGGTCTGTGGCGCTTTGTCGACATGTATGTGCGCAAGCTCGGCCTTCTCGACGGCCGGGCGGGCTTTCTCATGGCCGCGCACACGGCGTTCTACACGTTTCTCAAATATGTCCGCATTCACGAAGGAGGCTGGGGTGCGCCCTACGATCACGGCCTGCCCGAGGCGGACGATTCCCGACACCCTGATTCCACAAGAGGATGACGATGAGCGAACTCAAATACCGGCGCGTGCTGCTCAAGCTGAGCGGCGAAGCTCTGGCCGGTGAAAAAGGCAGCGGCATAGATCCCGACACCGTACACAGCATCTGCAAGGAGATCGCCGACGTCGCCAAGCTGGGCGTGCAGCTCGCGCTGGTCATCGGCGGCGGCAACATTTTCCGGGGGCTGTCCACCTCGGCCAAGGGCATGGATCGCTCCAACGCCGACTACATCGGCATGCTTGCCACCGTCATGAACGCGGTGGCGGTGCAGGACGCCCTCGAAAAAATGGACTGCCCCACGCGCGTGCTTTCGGCCATCGACATCCGCGAGCTTTGCGAACCCTACATTCATCGTCGCGCCATTCGCCACATGGAAAAGGGCCGCATCATCATCTGCGCGGCGGGCACGGGCAATCCCTATTTCACCACCGACACGGCGGCGGCCCTGCGCGGCACGGAACTCAAGTGCGACGCCATCATCAAGGCCACCAAGGTGGACGGCGTGTACGACAAGGACCCCATGAAATACAGCGACGCGGTACGCTTCGATCAGCTCTCCTACGATGAGACGCTGCGCCGCCACCTCAAGGTCATGGACGCCACGGCCATTACGCTGGCGCAGGAAAACAGCGTGCCCGTCATTGTGTGCAGCATGTTCGGCGGGCACATCAAACGCGTTGTCTGCGGCGAAGCGGCAGGCACCATTGTAAAGGGAGAATAATATGGATATCGAGACCTTGCAGCTCGACGCCGAAGAACGCATGGAAAAGGCCCTCGTCGCGCTCGACCGCGACTTCGGCAAACTGCGCACCGGCCGCGCCACCACGAGCCTTGTGGACAACATCAAGGTTGACTACTACGGCACGCTCACGCCCATTCAGCAGCTCGCCTCTGTGGCCGTGCCCGACAGCCGCACCGTCACCATTCAGCCCTGGGACCGCAATGCCTTCTCCCCGGTGGAAAAGGCCATTCTGAAGTCCGACCTCGGCCTCACCCCCATGAACGACGGCCGCATCATCCGCATCACGGTGCCGCCGCTCACGGAAGAGCGTCGCCGCGAGCTCACCAAGGTGAGCAAGAAGTACACCGAAGACGCCAAAGTGGCGCTGCGCAACATCCGCCGCGACGTCAACGACGCCCTCAAGAAGCTCGAAAAGGATAAGGAAATCTCCGCCGACGAGCTCAAGAAGGCCATGGACGACGTGCAGAAGCTCACCGACGCCTTCGTGAAGAAGGCCGACGCCAAGGCTCAGG
This sequence comes from uncultured Mailhella sp., assembly GCF_944324995.1. Classification (GTDB taxonomy): domain Bacteria; phylum Desulfobacterota; class Desulfovibrionia; order Desulfovibrionales; family Desulfovibrionaceae; genus Mailhella. The sequence continues at coordinate 3,589 of NZ_CALUYL010000030.1, read as the reverse complement.
CCAAGGAAAAGGAAATCATGGAAATCTGACCCGACGAAGTCCGCCGACGCATCGAAAAACAAGGCGTCGTGCGGACTTCGACGGGCGGAAATCCTGTGCGGAAGAGCCGGGCGGCATGGTCCGGCCCGGCTTTTCGACATCATGGATGGCGCATGGAAGATCAACTGCCGCAGCACATTGCGGTCATCATGGACGGAAACGGCCGCTGGGCGAAGGAACGCGGTCTGCCCCGCTCGCAGGGACACCTCGCCGGCGTGGACGCCGTGCGTACCCTGGTGCGCGAATGTCGGAACAGGGGCATAGGCTACGTGACCGTGTACGCCTTTTCCAAGGAAAACTGGCGGCGGCCCGAAAAGGAAGTCAGCTTTCTGTTCGAGCTGTTTCTGCGCTTCATACGCGAAGAGATGCCCGAACTCATGGCGCAGGACATCCGCCTCGACTTCATAGGCGACAAGAAGGATCTGCCCTTTGCCGTGCGTCAGGCTCTCGACTACGCGCTCAGAAAAACCGCGTCCAACCGAGGCATGGTGTTCACGCTGGCCATCAGCTATTCCGGCCGGGAAGAAATTCTTCAGGCCGCGCGCCGCGCCATTGCCGACGGGCTGCGCCCCGAAGAGCTCGACGAAGAAACGTTCCGCTCCTACCTCTACGCGCCGAACACGCCCGATCCGGATCTCGTCATACGCACCAGCGGGGAAGAGCGTCTCAGCAATTTCCTGCTCTTCCAGAGCGCCTACGCCGAATTCTATTTCAGCCCCGTGCTCTGGCCGGACTTCGGTCCGGAAGAACTCAACAAGGCCCTCGGCAGCTACGCCGGACGCACCCGCCGCTTCGGCAGAACCAGCGAGCAGCTCCACTCGGCTACAGAAGGAAAATGCTATGAATGACAAGTTTCGCGCCGCGGGACTCGGCCTGCGGCTCATCACCGCCGCCGTGCTCGCCGTCGTGCTCATTGCGGCATGGGTCATGGGCGGATGGTACGTTTCCGGCCTGGTCGCGCTGCTCTCCCTCGTGGGGCTGGGCGAATTTCTCTTCCTGTTCCAGCCCTCCGGCGGATGGGGCATGAAAATCCTCGGCCTCGTGCTCGGCCTCGTCTTTCTCGCCGCAAGCGCCTTCTCTCTTCCGTCCGAGCCCGCGCTCGCCGTGTGCGCCATGCTTGCCGCCATCTACGCCCTCGTCGCATGGAGCCGCGAAAAATCGCTGGATCCGCTGCGCCGCGCCGCAGTCATGATCTGCGGCGTGTTCTACATTCCTCTGCTGCTCGCCCCGGCCATGCACTTCACCCGCTGGGAACAGCTCTTCGTCGTGCTGCTGCCCGCCGCTTCCGACATGGCCGCCTACTTCGCCGGCGTGAGCTTCGGCAAACATCCCATCTGGCCCGGCGTCAGCCCCAAGAAAAGCATGGAAGGCTCCATTGCCGGCCTTCTGGCCTCCATCGTCGTGGCCTGCGGCATGGGCCTCGCCCTCGGCAGCGCCCCCCTCTGGGCCTTTGCCGCCCTCGGCGCGGGCATGGGCATCATGGCGCAGCTTGGCGACTTCTTTGAATCCGCCCTGAAGCGCGCCGTCAACGTCAAGGATTCCAGCCACCTGCTGCCCGGTCACGGCGGCGTGCTCGACAGGCTCGACAGCATTTCCTTCTGCGTGGGAACCTACGCCGCCGCCTCGGCCCTGTATCCGTTCTTCGCCCAGGCCGCCCAGTAGTCAGGCAGACGGCAACTCTTTCCGGCGTTTTCCGGCCCGTTCGGAAAACGCCTGCCCTTTTTTCGGCAGCGCCCCCCCGCGCCGACCTTTCCAACAAGCGCTCTTTCATGAAGTACATCAGCAAGATTCCCGGCGAACTCGACGCCCTGCCCTTTCCCCGCCGCGTGGCCCTCATGGGCTGCACCGGCTCCATAGGCACCAGCACCCTGCGCGTGCTGGACGCCTGGCGCGACTCCGGCCGCTTCGAGGTGCGCGCGCTCGCCGCAGGAAGAAACATCGCCCTGCTCGCGAAGCAGGCGGAAGCCTGGCGTCCCCCCTGCCTCGCCGTGCTGGAAAAGGACGGCCCCCACGGCGTGGACGCCCTCGCCGCCCTGCTTCCTTCCTCCTACCGGCCCGAAATAGTCTGGGGGCAGGAAGGCTACGCCGCCCTCGCCGCCCTCGACGACGTGGACATGGTGCTCTCCGCCCAGGTGGGCGCAGCGGGCCTGCGCGCCACCGTGGCCGCCGCCGCGGCAGGCAAGACCATCTGCCTCGCCAACAAGGAATCGCTGGTGCTCGCGGGCGATCTCATCCGCAACATCTGCCGCCGCACCGGTGCGGTCATCCTCCCCGTGGACTCCGAACACTTCGCCCTGTTCGAGGGCATGGTCGGCCGCGGCGAAAACGACATCGCCCGCCTTGTGCTCACGGCTTCGGGCGGCCCCTTCCGCACCAAAGACGCCGCATTTCTCAAAAACGTCCGCCCCGAAGACGCCCTCAAACATCCCAACTGGTCCATGGGCGCAAAAATCACCATTGATTCCGCAACACTCATGAACAAAGGGCTGGAAATCATCGAGGCTTGCCACCTCTATCACATGCCCGCGCGCGACGTCGTGGTGGTGGTGCATCCGCAGTCCATCGTGCATTCGCTCGTGGAACTCGCCGACGGAGCCCTCATGGGACATTTCGCCGTGCCGGACATGCGCGTGCCTATTGCCGACTGCCTTTCCTGGCCTTATCTTCCTGACGGAAGAGTCACGGGCATCCGGCCTCTCGATCTCGCCAAAATCGGCACCCTCACCTTCGAGGAGCCGCGTCTCGACCTCTTCCCCTGCCTCGATCTGGCGCGCCGCGCCCTGGCCCAGGGCCACACCGTGGAGCTCAACGCCGCCAACGAAGTGGCCGTGGCGCGCTTCCTTGCCGGAGACATCGGCTTCACCGACATCCCGGCTCTGGTGCGCGACATGCTCGACGACGCCTCCGACAGGCAGAACTTCGACCTCGACGACGGCCCCCTTGCTCCGCAGGCGGCCCGCGCCGTGGAGGCCGTGGAACAAACCGACAGCGCCACCCGCCGCAAGGCGGAAGCCTGGCGGCCCTGACCACGAACGTTCCCCCGCAGAGCGAGGCGCATACCCGCCCTGCGGTCGCGCCGGAACATCGCCTGCGGCGCAAACAGCACTGCGCTCCCGCCGCAGTCCGTTCAACCTCAACGGAGCGGACACTCTCCGCCCCATCGGGAAACCATGCAGTCACTACTCCATTATCTTTCCTACTGGGATGCCGCCCTCGCCGTGGTGCTGGTGTTCGGCGGACTCATCTTCTTTCATGAACTCGGCCATTTTCTCGCCTTCCGCGCGTTCAAGGTAGGCGTCATCACCTTTTCCATCGGCATGGGGCCGAAGCTGTGCAGCTTCAAGCGCGGCAAAACCGAATATCGGCTCTCCTGGCTGCCCTTCGGCGGCTACGTGTCGGGCGTGGGCGAGTACAGCAACGAAGTGGAAAGCCTCGGCTTCACCCAGGAAGAGGCCGTGAACAACAGACCCGCCTGGCAGCGGCTCATCATTGCCTTTGCCGGGCCGTTCATGAACCTCGTCATCGCCTGGATCATCTACTGGGGCCTCAC
>NZ_CALUYL010000029.1 GCF_944324995.1 uncultured Mailhella sp. | reverse complement strand
CCCATCGTCTAGCCGGCCCAGGACAGCGGCCTTTCACGCCGTCAACGGCGGTTCAAATCCGCCTGGGGACGCCAAATTTGAGTACAATGAAGAACGCCAAGATGCATAACGTCTTGGCGTTCTTTGTTTTTATCACCGGTATGTTTTCCCAACGTCTTGATGCATCCGCTGTCGCCCAAACATGTTAGGGGATGGATGTCCGCAGAAAATGTCGTATGGTATTTCTGGTAGCTGCATGAATAGCTGCGCGGAATCAAAAATATTTTTATCCATGTGGGTATCTCTTCGTCCAACGACAGCCAGGGAGTACCCATGCCTCTTACCGATACCCATATCCGCAGTCTGAAACCCGGCCTGAGGCCCCGCAAATATTTCGACGGCGGCGGTCTGTTTCTCTTCATTCCCACCAGTGGAAGCAAGCTCTGGAGAATGGCCTACCGTTTTGACGGAAAGAGCAAGCTGCTCAGTTTCGGGGAATATCCTACAGTATCTCTCAAGGATGCCAGAGAACGCCGCGAAGACGCGAAGCGTATGTTGTCCAAAGGTATCGACCCGTCAGGCTACAAACCGTAGTTGCGGCAGGCAGGGGAAGCGGAAAAGTCCTTCGGGCGGAGGCTTTCTTACCGAGAGCCTTATTTTTCAAGTATCCGTCTGTGCTGGAAGAAGTCTTTTTTATTATTGAAAAGCTGAAAAAGGCGCTGGCTGTCAGGCATATTGTCCAGACAGAGAAGGAAATCATGAAACGGGAATTGGACTCGCTACGCACAAAACAGGCACGACTTGAAGCGGAATACACGCCCCACAAAAAACAAGGTCATGAGAAAAAAGCTCTGGAATTTCAGTTGAAGGAAATGAAGAGAAGCATGGTCGGCTATCGGGAATTTTTGCTTCTGCCGGAAATCAGACCGCTGCATCTTGAATTTGTGGAGCGCAAGCGTACAGAACAGCTCCGGCGTCAGGAAGAGGAACGGCAGCGGCGGGAGCAGAAAGCGCGGAACAGCGAGCGCTGGCAGGCAATGACCGCCGTGGTACGAGGATGCGCTAAAACATCGGCGGGAAATCTTCGCACAGGCCGAAGATATGGCCCGTCATGCTTCACGAAGTGAAGCATGGGCGACCGTCCCGATCGACCGAAAAGAGCAAAAGATCTAGGAGAACGTCAGTCATGAGCGTATTAGGATCATGGCTGACGTTTTGCAGAATAGAATTGCTCAATTGCAATTCTTTTAAATTTCGATACACTAATGCTTGTGGATCTCCTTAAAGTATTAGAACTTGTGAAGTTTGATAGAAAAGTTTATATTGCTAAATAAATACTAGAAAATTTTATATTTGATATAATTTTAAATATTGAACTGTATTAAAAATATTTAAAATTGTCATGTGATGTTTTATTAAAAATATTTTTCAATAAATTAATATAAATAATATGAAAATAATTAATACGATTCTTTATTGAGATTCTACTATAGTCGGTAACATGTGAAAGGAGCCGATGATGACGGAAGATATGTATAAGGATAATACCATGAACATGGTACAGGTTTCGGAATCAGAAGCTATAATAGAAGGTGAAGATACTAGTACTCTTCCGGAAGAAAAAGAGGAACGCATCACTCAACCATTTGATACACGTGCCATTCGTATTGATTCCAAGTCCGGCAATATGAATACACTGTTGGATCGACTGGAAAATGACGAAATTGATCTTGCGCCTGATTTTCAACGACAGGCGGGCATCTGGAATGAAAGGAACCAGTCTCGACTTATGGAATCGCTTATGTTGCGTATTCCTATTCCTGCATTTTATTTTGATGGTACCAACGATGAAAAATGGCTTGTTGTGGACGGATTACAACGTCTGACTGCTATTCGTCGTTTTGTTATCGATCAGAATTTGAGATTAAGTGATCTTGAGTATCTCAAGGAACATGAAGGTAAGACTTTTTCTGAACTTCCACGTCCTTTGCAACGGGCCATTCGAGAAGCGGACCTCGTCTGGTACCTTATCATGCCTGGTACTCCGGCAAACGTGAAGTTTGACGTTTTTCGCCGCATCAATACCGGTGGGTTACCGCTCAGTGCGCAAGAAATTCGTCATGCCCTCAACGGCAAGCCGGTGACTGATGTTATTAGGGTATTGGCGGAAAGTGATGCGTTTAAGAGAGCGACGGCCTGCGGTATTTCAGCCAAGCGTATGGATGACCGTGAATGTGTCACCCGGTTTCTTGTCTTTTCTGTTTTTCCTCCAGAGAAATATGACAAAGATGACTTTGATGCTTTCCTGAATACTGGAATGCGCTATCTGAATGAACATCCAGAACTTCTTGAAGATTTGCAACATCGCTTTCTGCGTGTTATGCAGGCGGCAGAACGTATTTTTGGCAATGATGCATTTCGTAAGCGTTATCACGCTAAGGCTACTCGTTTTCCTGTCAACAAAGCTTTGTTTGAGAGTTGGAGCGTTAATTTGGACGCTTGTACTGATGAAGAACTGAATATTTTAGAGCATAAAAAATATATTCTTAGAGATGCATTTATAAAACTTATGCAGAAAGACAATGTTTTTGATAAGGCAGTAACGCAAGGTACGGGATCTATTTCCAGAGTTAGATGCCGTTTTCAAAGGATTAAGGATTTGATTCGGGGGGTATTACATGATCAAGACTATGGAGCTGACAAATTTCAAATGCTTTCATAGACAACAGATTGCTTTTCGCCCTCTGACGCTGTTGACGGGGGTCAACAGTGCGGGGAAGAGCACTGTTATTCAGGCATTGCTCTTGCTGCGACAGAATCTTGCCCTTTATCGGGGAGATGCTGAATGGTGCGGCTTGTCGAAGCTCAGTAACGCATATGAAGAAAAAAGTCTGCAACTGGCTGGAGAGCTGGTAAATTTAGGTTTACCTGAGGATGTACTGCACAGTAATGCTGATGATGACGCTTTTGAAATTGGAATCGAGCTGGATAGAGCAAAGTTTTCACTGAAGGGTGTTCTCAATGGCAGTGAGCTGAACGCAGTATGGGATTTTGTTTCTGTCCCCGATGCTGTTTCTTTTCAGTATCTGCACGCAGAACGTCTGTGCCCGACAACGCTTTTTCCTATTCCAGAAGCAGGGCAGTTATCCTTCAATGCCATCGGCAACAAGGGAGAGTTTGCAGCGTATCATCTGTACGCTTTCGGTCAGACGAAAATTTTACATGCTGACATCTCTGGCCCCACTCTTCTGGCACCCGAAGCTGCCGGAAACTCTACGACGTTGCAGATGCAGACGGAAGCTTGGCTTTCCCAACTGGGGGCTCCGGTACGTATTCAGACAGAAAGACCATCAGGCACGGATACCGTGGTTATGCGTTTTTCTTTTCCAGATATTTCGCGTAGCTACTATCGTCCTACCAATGTTGGTTTTGGTTTGACCTATGCGTTGCCAATTTTTATCGCGGCACTGCGTGCTCCTGTTGGTTCTCTGCTTATTGTAGAGAATCCAGAGGCGCATCTTCACCCGAAAGGCCAAGCGCTTATGGGGCATTTTTTAGCACGTGCCGCAGCCTGTGGTGTTCAGATTATCATCGAAACACACAGCGATCATGTGCTTAATGGTATACGGGTTGCCGTCAAGCAAGGGTTGGTTGGTCATGAGGACGTGCAGATCAACTTCTTTCATCAGCATGATGGGGCAAGCTGCGTATATACTCCTCAAATCGACAGGGATGGGCATATCGATCAGTGGCCGGAAGACTTTTTTGACGAGTGGGACAAACAGCTCTCAGAATTGCTGTAGGAGGTAGGCATGGATCAAGTCTTCAATGAGCTATCGCTTTCGGCTTCACTACCGAATAACTATGCCGCCCATGATGCTCTTATGAACCTGAAAAGGGCTTCCGATAAATTGAGTAAACTGGGCTTTTCTACTCAGATCCGTATAACGGAAGATTTCGCCATGCGTCGAATAACGCCGGATTGTACGATTCATGAGTACTTGAGGCGTTCCGTCGGAGGACAAGAAAGAACATTACTGCAGCTGTTGCTACGTCGATTCTCAGGAGCGCCGTATGTGGAGCAGCTTTGCTCGGATGCAGGAATGACGGTTCTTGAGGAATACACGCTGGAACAAGACGTATGCAAAGGGTTGGCCTTGGCGTCACTCTGGAATATTCCTGCTTTGTCGTTAGGGGGAGATCGTCGTTTTGTACCGCCGTTTGTTACGCTAATACACAATAGTGTGGATGATGACGTAGAGTTTTTTGAGGAAGAGTGCAGTGTCGGCCTCATCTGCCGCGAAGAAGATGTTTCTTTTCATGAGGAAGACATTAAGGATCGACTGAGTATTTCGATTTCTACCGGAGAGGAGTTGCTTGAGTATGCTCGTGAACGACTGACTTCTCTAGCTTTCAGCTCGACGGCAGAAGATCAGCTTGCGAATATGCAGCGTGGGTATTTTTTACTGCCGCGAATTCGCACCATACTTGAAACCCTCCATAATTCTATGCAGGAAGCCGTGGATAGGCAGCAAGCCTTTTTACCTCAGGGATTCAGATATACACCGGCAGAAAGTGACACTGCTACTCAGGGCAAAAACAGACAGAAGCATACTTTTAGATTTGTAGAATCGGATGCACAGGGAAATACCATAAGTCGAGATCTGCTTTGCGAAGCTCACATGTATATTACTGATGGAGATCGCATTTATTTCACCTCTGATACTGGTAAGAAAATAGTTTATATTGGTCATATCGGCGAGCACTTACCTGGAAAGAAATTTGGTTAGGTGTAGTTTTAACTTGTTAAAAATTTGTTATATTAAATACTGTGATCTTTGGTGATTATATTATATGTTTTTGTAATATCAATATAGTCTTCAAAGTTTTTTCTCCTCGATAAAATTTTTTTCTTTTTTATAAAAGTCTTGCTCTACCAAATTAAGCTCACAATGGTCGTCAATGTGTAAATTTTATGTTGTCTATTGGCTTCCGAAGCCTTGTGTGCATATTCTTTAGAATGCTGTCTGTCCTAGTTCTTTTCATTGTCGATCTCAGCGTCACTTTGCAAAATTCATGAAACTATTGAGTTTGATACTGTTATTATATGCGCTCCTTTGGGAATAGGAGCCTCTATTTTCAAAATTTTTACGGATGATATTCCGTTTTATATCAAAAATAATGTTACTATCTGTATTTTCAAGAATATTTTTCATAATAGTATGTAGATTTTATATAACAAAAGAGCTATAAGCTTTTGCTTTCTTTTCTGTGGTGGGCTGTTTCCTTTATGAACGAAATTGTTTCGTATTTTTGCATTCTCTTCAAAAATTTTTTGTGTAAAATGAGCTGCTGTTCTATATCCATGTTCCAGCATGGGACCACAGTAAAAAACAAGAGAGGAAACAAGCGATAAGTCAGAAAAAGGATACAGTCTTCATCCCAGGCTTCGCAACACTTTTTTAAGGTTCTTTTTCGTTCTGGACGGAATTTGAGAGCTAACCTCTTTTAAAGAATTTAATGGCCAGCTGAACCGCTTTTATTCCGCCTGAGATATGCCTTCTGATTTCAGGGTCGGGCTCCATTTTTTGCGCCAGTGAGGAAAGAATATCCAAGGCAAGATTTGCCGCTTTAAAATCCGGCCGGTCATAGGGTTTGTTGTTCAAGGCAAGGTCAATGCTTTTAAGTACCAGCAAGCCTTCTTCCACTTTCGTGGTTTCCATATCGCAGAATTGCTTTGCCCCTTCAAGCGCATAACCTGTTATTTCAAGAAGATCGGAGACTTTCAGCTTGTCGTGATTTTCTTTATAAAGCTGAGTATTCGGAGAAAAGAGGATATTTTTTCCATAAATTTTAATGATGCTCTCTCTTGAAAAAGTTTGTGCCGACAATGAGGCGAAGTGTTCGGCAATGGCTGTTTTGAGCGCTTTTACATTATAACTCAGCTCCAAATCCGTCAGCAGCAAAAAATGTTTTCTTACTGCACGGCGTGGAGCAATGAGAGACGAGAACAGCTCAAAAGCCCGATCCGTTATTTCTGGAAAAATGACGGCTCTTTGAAGCACGGCGACCTGTTCTGTTCGAGAGCGAGGAGAGCTCGTCAGTATTTCAAATAATATGTGGTCGTTGTGTTTACTGTCGCTCATTTTGGAGAACCTCCATACGTTTATTGCGGATCCCCAAACACATATTTATTGTCAGAAATCCGTCTGCCGAAGCATTGACTATAGCAACTTTCTGGTTCCAGAAAAAGGCCTGCCGCATTTCCTCAAGTAATGTCATTCAGACAAAGAATGACGACAAGTTCAGCTTTTTGGCTTTGGAGATAAAGATGGATTTGTTGCTCATGGGATAGAAAAGTATCGTTTTTCTGGTCAAGACGAGCTGAGAAGGGAATTCTGATAACGCGAGCATAAGGGGCGGTGGCAACATGCAGAGATTTTACGCTGCTTTTGTCTCTTTAGCGTTATGATGTGTTTTTTATTGATATTCCATTATGTTAGATAATAAGAGATAGAGAAATGGGGAAGCTTGGCATGTTATGTTTGTTTCTTCGTAAAGGACGGTTTCCATTTTTGATGGAGATATTTTTGTGGGGATGATTGCTTGATAGTGTGTACTAAATATATTAATTCAGCGAATTATCTTATAAAATTTATCCGCCTGGGGACGCCAACAACAAATGATAAGCTCAGTTTTTGGGTTACAAAAATTGGGTTGCAATTTTTCCTCAGGAGTCCTTCTCTTGAGGAATTTTTGTTTTAAGCATTTTTCCCACTGAACCCTCTTAGAAAAACACGGCGCAGCGTCCTTTGCGGATGCTGCGCCGTAAACAATATGATTTTAATTGTTGAGGCTGTTAGCGGCCCGTGAGCATTTCCTGTTCTTTCGGATAGCGGGCTCCGACGATGGTGATCTGATCCAGGCGACGGCGGATGTCGTCCAGTTCGTCGGGTGAGAGGGAGAGGTCGGCGGCTCCCAGATTTTCTTCAAGACGCGCAACGGTTTTAGTGCCGGGAATAGGTACGATATTCGGCCCTTGAGCCAGCAGCCAGGCCAAAGCCATGCGCGCGGGCGTGGTGTGACGTTTGTCCGCCATAGTCTGAACAAGTTCCGCAATGTTCACATTATGTTGCAGATTTTGAGGGTTGAACCGCGGAATGGCGCTGCGAAAGTCGTCGGGGCCGAAGGTTGAATCTTTGTTGAATCGGCCGGCAAGCATGCCTTTGCCCAGCGGACTGAACGGCACAAAGCCGATGCCGAGCTCTTCCAGCGCAGGCAGAAGTTCCTTCTCCGGTTCCCGATACCACATGGAGTATTCGCTCTGTACCGCGGTGAGCGGACAGACGGCATGCGCGCGTCGGACCGTCTGCACGCCGGCTTCCGAGAGTCCCCAGCCGCGTATTTTCCCTTCCTTGATGAGCGCGGCCATGGTGTCGGCCACCTCTTCAATGGGGGTGTCGGGATCGACTCGGTGCTGGTAGTAAAGATCAATATAATCCGTGCCCAGCCTCTGAAGAGAGCCTTCCAGCGCCTTTCGGATGTGCGCCGGACGACTCGAAAGCGTGACGGGACGATTATGAGCGTCGTTTTGTCCGTGTTCAAAATCAAAGCCGAACTTGGTGGCGATGACGACCTTTTCCCGGAAGGGCCGCACGGCTTCCCCAAGCAGGGATTCATTGCTGAACAGGCCGTAGGCTTCCGCCGTATCAAAGAACGTGACCCCCATATCCACGGCTTTTCTGATGAGGGATATGGATGCATCTTTGGGAAGATAGGGCGGATAGCTTTGCGTCAGTCCCATGCAGCCGTAGCCGATGGCCGATACTTTCAGCCCCTGTTCTCCCAGCGTTCTGTATTTCATGGTTCGTTCCTTCGCTGCACGGCCCATGCCCGGAGACGGATGCCTGCGGACACGGGCTGTGCGTTCGTTATTTGTCTGCAAGGGTGTTGTGCTTGTCTCTGAGTTCGACAGGCACGGCTTCCAGAAGGATGCGGTCGGAGATCATGTCCTTGGTGGTGTGGAAATACTTCTGGAAGTGCGGCGTGTCGCGGTGAGTCTGATAGGCCGCTTCATCGACATACATTTCAAAGAAGGTCATCTTCGTCGGATCGTTCTTGTCGGCTGCGGCGTAAATGGCGATGACGCCGGGTTCCACGCGCAGCGCGGCTTCCATTTCTTCCTTTACGGAGTCCAGGAAGGCGGGGAGCTGATCTTTTTTGATCTGCAAATGGGCGATGCGGATGGAAGACGCCTGTGCATCCTTTCTGACGTCGGCGTAGTCGGCCGGGGTATTGTACCTGTCCCGAAGTTCGACGGGCACGAGTTCCAGAAGCACGCGGTCGGAGATCATGTCCTTGGTGGTATGGAAATACTTCTGGAAATGCGGCGTGTCGCGGTGGAGCTGATAGGCGTTTTCGTCCTTGTACATTTCAAAGAAGACCATGTTGGCCGGATTGTTCGCATCGGCCGCGGCATAGATGGCGAAAACGCCGGGTTCCACGCGCAGCGCGGCCTCCATTTCTTCTTTGACGGAGGCGGTGAAGGTGGAAAGCTGATCCTGTTTGATCTGCAGGTGCGCCATGCGTATGGATGCCGGTTCCGCGGCATGGAGCTGTTCTTCGGTAAGGCAGAGAGCCAGGATGGCCAGGGCTGCGAAGCGTATGATGGAGCGCAGTTTCATGAGAAATCCTCGCGGCGGAACGGATCGTCGTGATTCGTTCCGCAGGTTTGTCCGGTTGCGGAAAGGCGTTTTCCGCAACGGAGGGGAATCAGGAATGTTTTTTCTCGGAAAGAAGGACGCCGCCGACGCCTACATTGTCCGGGAGGTTTTCCTTGAGGAAGACATAGAAGGAGGCTTTGGGCATGTTCATGATGCGTGCTGCGGATTTTGTGAATTCCTCGACCAGCTGTTTCTTCTGATCCTTGTTCAAGGACGCGGCTTCAAGCGTGATGACGGGCATATGTTTTCTCCGGAAGTCGAGAAAGAATAAGGAATTACAGGCTGGCACCGAGGGCTCTTGCCGCAGCAGGATAGGCCGTGCCTTCGATATCCTTGCGGGCAAAAACATGCCTGGCCAGCACCACGCCCTGATCTTCCCAGGGAAGATACTGCTGGAGGACTTTATACTGCGCCATGACGGCATCCATGTTCCAGTCCGTATTGCTGCCGCAGGTGACCAGCATGGCCGTTTTCATGCGATGCTTTCTCAGCTCTTCGCGCCGGGGCATCATGCGGTCTATGACCGTCTTCAACTGCGCGGTCATGTTGTAGTAATAGAGCGGCGTAACCAGCACGAGCATGTCTGCGGAGAGCACTTCGGGAAGAATTTTCTGCATGGCGTCCTGCTGAATGCATTCGCCGTTATGTTCGCTGCAGTAGTAGCAGGCCCGGCAGGGGCCGACTTTTTCAAAGGCGGTGTCGAAGCGGACGACGGTGTGCCCTTTGGACGAAGCGCCGGCGATGAACTCGTCGGCCAGAAGAGCAGAGGTGCCCTGACGATGAGGGCTTCCGGTAAGCATGACGATTTTCATGGGATTTCCTTTGTTGTCGGTGAGAAGCAGATCGGCGGCGGAGGCGATGGTCGCGGGAGTCAGAGCAAGGGCCAGAGAGCCGCTTAATACTTTCAGCATGAAGCGTCGGGTTCTGACGACGCCCGTTCCGTCTGCCGTGTGTTCTGCCTTGTTTTCAGAGGGCATCGGCGTTTTTTGAAGAGAATGAAGGTTGTTCATACAGAGTCACCTGCGCGGCATGGAAGAGATGCATTGCTTTCGGAGTGTTCAGGGCAGCTTGTTGTAGTCTTCGTCGCTCACGGGTTCGTGCCAGTCGCTCCTGGTGTTTTCGCCCGGTACTTCCACGGCGAGATGGACAAACCAGCTGTCTTTCGCCGCGCCGTGCCAGTGTTTGACGCCTGCGGGAATGTGGACTACGTCGCCGGGATTGAGCTCGCGGGCTTCCTTGCCCCATTCCTGATACCAGCCGCGTCCGGCCGTGCAGAGCAGAATCTGTCCGCCGCCTCTGGTGGCCTGATGCGTGTGCCAGTTGTTGCGGCATCCGGGTTCAAAGGTCACGTTGCCGATGACGACGCCTTCCGTGGAAAGCATGTTCAGGTAGCTGTTGCCGACAAAGTACTGGGCATAGGCAGTGTTGGCTCCGCCGCGCTCGAACACGCCGGAAACGGCCGTTTCGGCGTTGTCTCTGGTATCACCGAATGCCTTTTTCACTTCTTTGGTTACGGCTTCGGCAAGAGCGGCGTGATTTTCCGGCGTGAGATGGATTTGATCGGGGCCCTGAGCAAAGGGCACGACGGTGGCGGCATCAAGGAAGAGCGCACCTGCCGATTCCGCCATGGGCTGAAGAATGCCGGGCAGAGCCTCGCTTTTGGCGAGAGAGCCTTCAAAGAAATCGGCGTAGGGACTCGAGGTCAGATTGAGTTTGGGAGGACAGACGACCAGCACCTGAGGAGCCGGGAACTTCGTCCGCTGCTGCCACTCTCCCTTTTTGACGATGGAAATAAGTTCCGTCAGGCTCGCCGCGATGTCCGAGGCGCTCTGGTTGCGATCCTTGCGGAAATCGTTCGTGCCCAGCATGATGACGACCATGTCGAGAGGCATGTGGGAGGAGAGGGCCGCCGGCAGATAGGCGGCTCCGTTCATGCCCGCTCCGGGAATGACGCCGGTGCCGGAGCGTTCCGGGCTGTCGATGCGCGTGGTGCGGCCGGAAAGACCTTCCACCACCACCTCATAATCGGAACCGAGCAGCGCGGCCATTCTGCCGGGCCAGGCCGTATCGAGGGGCAGTCGGCCGACGACGCCCTGAGCGTCTTCAAAGTAGCCGAAGGTATTGGAGTCTCCGAAGACCATGATGCGTTTTTTGCTCTCCGCCGCTCCTGCCGCGGCGGCAAAAATCGTCATGAGCAGGCAGCACAATGCGGTGATGAATATCGTCTTTTTCATGAGTCCTCCTCTTGTCGTGAACGTTATTCCTTAGCTTTGGATATATTGTCCGTATCGTGTTCTCAAAAGAGCATTTTTTATCAAAAAGTTGCCTTTTTTTGTCATCGCCTTCTCACGGGCTCCAAGGCGTGATAGAAAGAACACTATCCCTCCCGACAGGAAAACAGCCGACAAGGAGAATGACACATGGACAGCGACAGACAGGAACGCGTTGCGATGATCAATCGGAAGCTGAAAGAGGTGATTCTGCGGCACATGGAGACGCCGGATGCGCGTCCGTCCGCGATCAGCGGGCTGACGCTGGTGCGCCGGGACGAGACCAACAGTTCGGAACGCTGCTTTGAAAAGCCTCTGGCTTCCGTTGTCGTTCAGGGAAGCAAGCAGTCCACCATAGGAATGCAGCAATATGTGCTTCGGGAAAATCAGTGTCTTGTTTCCGCGGTGGACATGCCGAGCATCTCCTACGCGGTTGACCCGAGTTCGGAAACGCCGTTTCTTTCCTTGTTTTTTTATCTGGATAAAAAGATATTCACCGAGTTGATTTCGGAAATGGACCCGGAAGAGAGGCCCTCCTTTCAAGCAGGACGGGGTGTTGCCGTAGCCGATGCCGAACCGGATTTTCTGGATGCGCTGCTCCGGCTGGCCGAACTTCTGGACAAGCCGAAACAGATAGCCGTACGTGCGCCCATCATTATGCGGGAGCTTCATTATCTCTTGCTTATCGGTCCGCAGGGAAGCACGTTGCAGGGCCTGTACACCAGCGGTTCGCAGGACAGTCAGATAGTGCAGGCCATTTCCATCATGAAAAAGAATATTGCCGCTCCGTTGCGTATGGATGCCCTGGCAAAGCAGGTCAGCATGTCCATATCGAGCCTGCATCGTCATTTTAAAAGTATTACGGGTTTCAGCCCGTTGCAGTACCATAAGCAGCTGCGGCTCTATGAAGCTCAGAGGCTCATGCTTGTGGAGAACGAGCGGGCCGCCGCTGCCGCGCTGGCCGTGGGCTACGAGAGCGTGACGCAGTTCAACAGGGAATATAAGCGCATGTTCGGCGAGCCGCCGCATCGAGACATCACGCTTCGGCGCAGCGTTGCGGGATGACAGAGGGCGGATTTCGGAGACGAGCGAAATGTTTTCGGGAGGGCGGAGGAGTCGTGGAAGACGGCTCCTCTCTCTTTTTGCGACGAGATTTTCAAGCCGCATCGGCGTTTGGGCGAAATACGCGGTCGCCGCGCCGCAGGCATGATACAAAGGCCTGCCTGAACGATGTTCAGACCGGCCTTTGTCGGGTGCGCGGAGCGGAGAGAAGGCTCCGCACGTTTTTATGACGGCGATTTGTTATCCGGCGAGAAATCCCAGTCTGCGCAGCCAGGCGTCCACGTCCGCCTGCGCCTGTCCGACTCTTGATCCGCGCACTTCAAAGCCTTCCAGCATCCGGGCCTCGGGGCAAAGGCGTTGAAGATCCCGTTCGCTGCGTCCGAAGCGGCTTCCTTCATGCGTGCAGAAGGGGACGATGGTTTTGCGTCCGAGAGAATGGCGCTCAAGCAGGGTGAAGAACGGCATGGGCAGGGTTCCCCACCAGTTGGGATAGCCGATGAAGACGGTGTCGTATGCTTCAAGATTCGGGATGCCGGTGCTGATGTCCGGTCTGGCATTCCGCCGCTGTTCCTGCTGCGCCTGATCCACGACGGCGTCGTAGTCGGAAGGATAAGGACTGACGGTTTTAAGTTCCAGCATGTCCCCGCCGATTTTGCTGTGGATGTATTCGGCAAGGGTGCGGGTATTGCCGGAATGCGAGAAATACAGAATAAGCATGTTTTCTCCTTGTTTTTCTGCTGCCGATGCGGAGGATGCCTGAAGAAGCGAATGTGCGGCGCAAAGGGTCATCATTCCTGCGGAGGCGTATTTCAGGAAGTTGCGTCTGGAAAGAAGATGGAAGTGTTTGGTTGCCTGCTTCATGTCAAAGGCCTTTGCATTGCGGGTTATCGGGGGGAGCTTGGCTGTTCGTCAATTTCCAGACGCACGGAAACGTCTCCCTGCATTCGGGCAAGGCCGTCCATGCCGGACACTACGCGTCCCAGCGGCACAAGCCCTTCGGAATGCCTGAAGTCCCGGTAGAATACGGAAAGATTGCCCCACGGCGCATAGTAGGCAAACGTTCCTACGGAAGGATCGCAGCTTGAAGGAGAGCCTTTCGTGTTCAGCTTTTCGGAAAGGTAGCTGATTTTTTCCATGCCGCTGTAGTCTTCAAACGTCACGGTCATGGGCAGCCTGGAAAGCAGATCCCGCACAGCAGGATGATCGTCCAGCTCGACGACGGCCTGCTCTCCGTCAAACAGCATCTTTATTTTTTTCGCCTGCGTTTCTTCCGCTATGCAGATATCTGACAATCCGAAATGCAACAGCGCGAAACTCAAGA
This sequence comes from uncultured Mailhella sp., assembly GCF_944324995.1. GTDB lineage: Bacteria > Desulfobacterota > Desulfovibrionia > Desulfovibrionales > Desulfovibrionaceae > Mailhella. The sequence continues at coordinate 26,174 of NZ_CALUYL010000029.1, read as the reverse complement.
GAATAATACCTTTTTTCATGGAGCTGCCTAGGCGTTTTTCAGGTTTTCGTCAAAGAATGCCGTCAGTTTGTTGACGGCCTGTTCGACAAACTTCGGCACATCGTACAGATCAACATGCGTCGCTCCGTCAACAACAAAGAGTTCTTTGGGCTCTTTGGCCCTGTTGTAGGCATCTTCACTGAAATGTTTTGTATCGGCGAGGCTGCCTACAATCAGAAGAACGGGACGTGGAGAGACGGTATCAATGTATTGGAAGGCGTCGAACGCAGCCAGTCTGTCCAGACTTTGAACGGCCGTTTTATTGACGGACGTGGGGTAGGCGCAGCGTTCGGTTCTGTAGTATTCGGAAGCCTCCTTCATGATGACGGGCGTATGTTCGTTGATTTCCTCCGGGGAGTTGGGAACATATCCGACATACAGAGGCTCCTCTCCATTGGCTTCCTTCGTTCTTCGTTCAGCCGCCAGTTTCAGCGACTTGATCAGCTCACTGTTTTTCGACCGGGGAGGGAAACCATCTTTGACCCAGTCTCCCGTGTTCCAGGAACTGATCCCAGCCGCTGCCTTGATACGGATGTCGGTCTGAACAGCGCTCATGGTATAGCCGCCACCAGCGCATATGCCCATGGCGCCGATACGTTTTTTATCCACAAAGGGGAGCGTCGTCAGGTAGTCCACAGCAGAGCGTATGTCTTCCACTCTGGATGCCGGGTCTTCAAGGTAACGCGGCATTCCCTCGCTTTCTCCATGATGGGAAGCATCAAAAGCAATGGTCACATAACCTCTTTTGGAAAGATTCCAGGCATACAGGGAAGCCACTTGTTCCTTGACGCCGCCTCCGGGATGAGTGACGACGATGGCGGGATAGCTTGCATGTTCATCAAAGCCGTCAGGATAGAATACCAGGGCGGCAACGTGCAGCCCGGTCTTGAGGAACGTCGTCTTTTTTCCTTCATAGTAATGAGTATCGGTCATGAACCCCATAAGAAGTCTCCGTTTTCTGTCATTGACTATTTAGCTGGCGTGTGTGGTTGTTCTACAGACACATGTGCAGAATTCTGACGACATCTTTTTCGTACAGCGGTACATAAGCATTCTGAAGAAATCCGACACAGACGGACTTTTCCGCCATTATTTCGAACATGGTATCGTCAATGCCAAGTTCCGTCAGCGTGGATGGCAGACCGATTCTTTTGAAGAACGTTTCCGTGGCATCAATGCCCCGGTTGGCCAGAGTGAACTTATCTTCCTCCCTGCTGAATCCCCATACATTGGCGGCATAGTCGCAGAATTTGTCCACCGTCTCGTCGGACAGGATGTAGCGCATCCAGGAAGGAGTCAGGACGGCAAGCCCGGCCCCATGGGTGACGTCATAAAAGGCACTGAGTTCATGCTCAATGTAGTGGCAGCTCCAGGTAAAGTTTTTACCGGTGGAACCCAGACCATTCAGTGCCAGAGTACTGGCCCACATAAGCTGTGCTCTTGCTTCGTAGTTGGCAGGCTCTTCCAGTGCCACAGGCGCATAGGTTATGACAGTCCGCAAAAGGCCTTCATTAAGAGCGTCGGGCACAAAGGCCGGTTCGCGGTCGAAATAGTTTTCGATGACATGGGACATGATGTCCGCAGCGCCGGAAGCCGTCTGAAATGGAGGAACGGTATAGGTGTTTTCCGGGTTGAGTACCGCTATTTTAGGCAGAAGCAGAGGAGAGTACAGCGGAAGTTTTTCATTGGTCTCCGTATTGGAAATAACAGCTACGGAATCCATTTCGCTTCCTGTGGCGGCAATGGTCAGAACTACGGCTACGGGCAGGGCCTTGGTAATTTTGCTCATGTCCAGCAAAAGATCCCATGCGTCGCCGTCATAGTACGCCGCTGCGGCGATGGCTTTGGAGCAGTCTATGGTACTTCCGCCGCCAACGGCCAGAATAATGTCGATGCCTTCCTGCTTGCAGATGGCGGCTCCGGCTCTGACGCTTTCAATCTTCGGATTGGGAGCTATACCGCCAAGCTCGAATACTTCAAAGTCGTTCAGCAAAGCCTTCAGCCTGTCGTAAAGCCCGGTTTTCTTGATACTGCCGCCGCCATAGGTCAGAAGGATTTTTTTGCCGTAGGCCTTCAGCTTTTCGGGGAGATGCTGTTCCTGACCCACCCCGAACAAGATATCGGTAGTCACGCAGAATTCAAAATTTTTCATGTGATTATTCCTTTATACCGTGATGAGTTCATACTGATCGCTGCCCATGCCGAGTTCCTTCATATAGGAGAGCTGGCGCAGGCCGGAGCGGGATTCTATGCGCTCCACCATATGGGCGCGGATATCTGCGGGCAGGGCATAGATCATGTCCACGGAAGCCTTGTCGATGGCAAGAACGTCCGTGGAGGCAAGAATGCCGAGGTTCGGCAGACGGACCGGTTCGGCGTTCACGCCTTCGCAGTCGCAGCTGACGGACATATTTCTGAGTACATTGATGTAGGTAATGCGGCTGCCGAAATGGTCGGTAATGGCTTTGCCGCCTTCGACCATTCGCTCCATGAATCGAGGCCCCCCGGCCCACGTCTGATTTCCGTCACGGTGAATCTGTAACTTTCCCAGTTTGCCGGAGGCGCAGCCGATGGATATGTTCTTGAGCGAGCCGCCGAAGCCTCCCATGGTATGTCCCTTGAAGTGGGTGAGGACGATCATGGAGTCGTAGTTCAGCAGATGGCTTCCCACGGCCACTTCCTTGAGCCACCTGCCGCCGCGGATGGGCAGCGGGGTGTCGCCGTCTTCATCCATGATGTCCACGGTGGCAAACTCCGTCCATCCGTTTCTCTCCAGCGTTCTGCGATGTCCTTCCGTGGTCTGGCGCGGACTTGCGTACAACACGTTGCATTCCACGATAGTGGTATGGGGAACTTCGGTGAGAAAGGCCTTCACCCATTCCCGCGGCAGAATGTTCGGGCCGTCCGGTTCGCCGGTATGCAGTTTGACGGCAATATTGCCGGTAATGTTTTGATTGACCATGCGATAGAGTCTGAGCAGGCTTTCCGTGCTGAGGTCTTTGGTAAAATAAACTTTGGCCCGTTCTGAAGCCCCGGCGGTGAGGGGAGATAACCCGGCGGCTACAGCTCCGGCAGCCAGAAGGCTTCCTCTGACGAAGTTTCGGCGTGAAATACTCATGGCAATCTTCCTGAAATATGATGTGAAAATGGATGAATCACCATTGTTCTGGCAGATTATCCTTTTATTCCTATTCTATTCAGCCAGGTATCCATATCCTCCGAGAGTGAGGAACCGCCGCTGTAGCGAACGGAAAGGGCTTCCAGAATTCTGGAGGACGGGCAGAGCTTGGCGATGGCCGTGACGCTCTGGCCCAGACGCCCGCCGCCGTGGCTTACGAAGGGGACGATGGTCTTGCCGGAAAAATCGTACTGCTCCAGAAAGGAGGCGATGGGCATGGGAATGGAGGCCCACCAGTTGGGATAGCCCAGGAACACCGTCTTGTAGCGCGCCATGTCGGCGATGCGGGTTTTCAGTTCCGGCCTTGCCGCGCGTTCCTGATCGCGTTTGGCCTGGTCCAGGCAGGTGTTGTAGTTTTCGGAATAGGGCGTGACCGGTTCGATTTCCACGAGGTCTCCGCCGATTTTCTGATGCAGCAGTCGTGCGATGCCGCGGGTGTTGCCCGACCACGAAAAATACGCAATCAGCGTGTCGGAAGGCGCGGCATGAGCCGGTCGAAAGAGGCCGTTGACGGCGAGAGCGCCGAGAGCCATGACGGACATGGTCAGAAAACGACGGCGGGAAAAAGAGATAATCATCATAATTCTCCTGAAAGGTTCAGCGGTTGTTCTGCAAATGCCGTGAAGCGAGCTGCTCGGGCCCGGGGGGACGTCAGTCCGCGTTGCGGGCAAGGCGGAATCCGAGATTGAACGTCCTGTTTTCCGGCGGATACGCCGCTCGGTAAGCAGAACGAAGATGACGCCCAAAATCATTCCAGCCTCCTCCCCGGTTGACCCGGTAGGTTCCGGAATCGGCTCCGGCAGGATTGACGGCGCTCTCATCGCCGTAGGCTCCGTACCAGTCCCAGCACCATTCCCAGACGTTGCCGTGCATGTCGTACAGGCCCCAGGCGTTGGGCGCGAAGCTGCCCGCAGCAATGGTACGGCTGCGGTACCGGCCGCTGGGATAGCCGTCATAGGGATACGTGCCGTAATAGTTCGCCTGATCGACGGTGACGTTCTCTCCCGTGGAAAACGGCGTGGTCGTCCCCGCCCGGCAGGCGTATTCCCATTCCGCTTCCGTCGGGAGCCGGTAGCCGTTCGCGCTGCGGTTCCACGTCACGGTTCGGGCGTCTCCACTGCCGCGGATGACGTAGGCAGGCGTCAGGTTTTCGGCAACGCTTCTGGCGTTGCAGTACGCCACGGCATCGTGCCAGCTGACATTTTCCACCGGCAGGTCATCGCCCTGGAACCGGCTGGGATTGTTTCCCATAAGTTCCGCGTATTCCTTCTGCGTCACTTCCCGGCTGCCCATATAAAAGGAAGACAGCGCGACATGGTGGCGCACTTCGTCTTTTTCCCGGCGGTTTTCCGAGGTCGGACTTCCCATGTCAAAGTCCCCGCCCTGAATGAGGACAAGCTCGGTTGCGGCCTGAACCTGGGATGCCGACAATATGGCGCTCAGACAAAGGGCTGTGATGAAGAAAAATTTCATGCATTGCTCCTTACCTTGCAGAGAGTGTGTTTGAAGGTTCCATGGTTTTTTGAAGCATTGGAGGCGGGAACAAGAGCTCTGCATCGCGTGCCGAAGAGAATCGGGGATCGAGTCCATGTGCGGAGAAAAAACGGCGTTGTTCCCCGCAAGAAAAAGCGGGGCATGTTCGCTTTGCAGCCTCCGAAGCATGGAAGCGTGCAGCGCGGCAGCGAACGCCGATGGAAGGCGCGGGCCTCGCTGTACGGTACCGTGTGGAAACGCTCTTTTCTGATTTGCAGAATAGATGAGGGCGACAAGAGGATGAAGATGCATTTGTGGCAAAAAATTGCCTGATTTTGTCAAAGGGCATAAAGGGGAAAAATAACGTGCGGCAAGGAAGGAAGTCGGAAAAAGGACGCCTTCTTCCGCGAACGGCATGTTTCGTCACAGGCTGCGCCATCAGGCGGAGAAGGGCGCAGCAAAGGGCGCGGGAGAGGCCGAAACGGCAGCGCCTCCGTTCAGGGAGCGCCGCGGCCATGCGCGGAGGAAAAGGAAAGAGGGCGGGAGGCGTCCGGCCGTTCCGGCACAGTGCTTCCGGGCAGATCGTCTTCCGTTTTCACCGCCCGGAGATTGCCGCGCAGCGCGGAAGACGACGGCCCGCATGGAGGGCGCGCCGCAGGTTACGGGAAGCAGAATTTTTGTATCTTGTTGGCATATGTCTCTATTTTTTATTTGACAAAAAATAAAAGGTCAGGCAGGTATAGCCCGAGGTAAAGATTATGGCTCTATTTTTCGAACGGCTTGTTCGCCGGAACTTTCGTTTCGGACGAATGTTTTGCTCCCAGGCGCGTCACATGCGCAGGGAGTCTATGCCCGTTCGCTAGATAGAAGCCTGCTTTTCTCCTGCGCCTGGGAGTCTTCGTGCGTTCTCCGGAAGGTATTCCGGTTTCTTTTCCTTTTTTCCGCAAGGAACGCATCCCATGATTCGTCTCGAAGACGTCTGCAAGGTATTCGCAGGCGCGCAGGGCCCCGTGGAGGCCGTCAAACATGTCCATCTGACCATCAAGAGCGGCGAAATATTCGGCATCATCGGCTTTTCCGGCGCGGGAAAGTCCACCTTGCTTCGCTGCATCAATCTTCTGGAACGTCCCACCTCGGGCAGGGTGCTGTTCGACGATATTGATCTCACGCAGCTGAGCTCCGCGGAAGTGCGCGCCGCGCGTCGCCGCATCGGCATGATCTTCCAGCAGTTCAATCTGTTCAGCTCACGCACGGTCTTCGGCAATGTGGCCTTTCCCCTCGCCGGACGCGGTCTTTCCAAAGACGCCGTGGCCGCTCGTGTGCGGGAACTTCTTGAGCTCGTAGGCCTTTCAGGCCGGGAAGACGACTACCCCTCGCAGCTTTCCGGCGGCCAGAAGCAGCGCGTGGCCATCGCCCGCGCGCTTGCCAGCGAGCCCGAAGTGCTGCTCTGCGACGAAGCCACCAGCGCGCTTGATCCCCAGACCACCCAGTCCATTCTCCAGCTTCTGCGCGAACTGAACCGCAAGCTGGGGCTGACCATAGTCCTCATCACCCACGAAATGCAGGTCATCAAGGAAATCTGCCATCACGTCGCTGTCATGGAAAACGGCGCCGTGGTGGAACAGGGCGACGTGTTTTCCGTGTTCGCCAATCCGCAGCAGCCCGTGACCCGCAACTTCATGGAAATGACGTCTCATGTGGCCGGATTCCGCCGCCTTCTGAACGAGAAATCGCCGCTTCTGGAACTGAAGCCGGGACAGTGCATTCTCAGCCTCCGCTACCTTGAGCGCAACGTCTGCAGCGCGCTGGTCTCCTATCTTTCCCGCACCTACGGCGTGGATCTGAACATTATTTTCGGCAATGTCGAAATGATCGACGGGCATCCTCTGGGCGGCTTGATCGTCATTGCCGAGGGAAAGGAGAACTCCATCCGGGAATGTATTGATTACCTTGAACATATTCATGTAGGCGTGGAGGTGCTTCTCAATGCTTGATCTGCTCGTCGAATATTTTCCCTATACCATGAAGTCGCTGCCCATGCTCTGGCGCAGCACGGTGGAAACCCTGCAGATGACGCTCTGGTCCGGAAGCATATCCTTTGTTCTGGGGCTTGCGCTCGGCGTCCTGCTCATCGTCACCCGGCGGGGCGGGATTCTCGAGAACCGTCTGATCTACGAAGTGCTGGACAAGACCATCAATCTGTTCCGGTCCATTCCGTTCATCATTCTGCTGTTCTGCCTTCTGCCTTTGACCCGTCTCATTTCCGGCACGGCCATCGGCGTGCAGGGCTCCATCGTGCCTCTCGTGTTCGGAACGGTGCCCTTTCTCGCCAGACAGATGGAATCGGCGCTGAGCGAGGTCAGTCCCGGCCTCGTGGAGGCGGCGCAGTCCATGGGCTGCGGCAGACTCGACATTATTTGCCGGGTGTATCTTCGCGAGAGCATTCCCGCCATCGCCCGCGGCGTGACGATTACGCTCATCAGTCTCATAGGTCTGACGGCCATGGCCGGAGCCGTGGGCGCAGGCGGGCTCGGCAACTTCGCCTATGTCTATGGTCAGCAGCGCAGCCGCATGGACATCATTTATTCCACGGTCATCGTGCTTGTCGCCATAGTCACGGTCATTCAGCTTCTGGGGAGCCTTGTGGCCCGCATCAGCAAACACTAATCACAGCAGCCAACACTACTTTGAGGTTTATCATGAATATTTCCGCCGTCATCAAGTCGTCCGTGCTTTTTTTCGTCCTTCTGGCCGCCCCGGCTTCCGCGTTTGCGGAACAGGTGGTGAAAATCGGTCTCACCGGCGCGGTGTATGAAGAAATCTGGGCTCCCGTGGCCGAAACCATGGCCAAGGAGGGCGTGAAGCTCGAATACGTGCAGTTTTCCAATTTTTCCCTGCCCAATCAGGCGCTGGCCAGCGGGGAAGTGGATCTCAACGCCTTTCAGCATCACGCGTTTCTGCGGAACGAGATAAGGAACAACGGCTATGAGATTGCTTCCATAGGAGACACGTTCATTGTGGCCATGAACCTGTATTCCAATAAAATCAAGTCGGTAAGTGAGCTGAAGGACGGCGATAAGGTGGCCGTGCCCAATGACGCTACCAACGAAGGACGCGCCCTGAAACTGCTGGAAGCGGCCGGAGTGCTGAAGCTCAGAAAAGGCGCGGGCGCGTCTCCCGAGCTTTCCGACATCGAATCCACCTGCGTGGACCTTGATTTCGTGGAGATGGACGCCAACCTGATCGTTTCCACGCTGCCCGACGTGGCGCTGGCGGCCGTCAACGGAAACTATGCGCTGGACAGCGGTCTTACCGCCGACGAGGCCATCTTCAAGGAACCCAGGTATGACGACGACAGCTACACCTGCCTCATTGCCAGCCGCGCAGCGGACGCGCAGAACCCCGTGTACCGGCGCATCGTGGAAGCGTATCAGTCGCAGGCGGTCATCGACGTATTCAACACCACGTTTGCCGGTTTCTTTGTGCCGGCCTGGAAATAGGAGCACATCATGCGAGAACTTTACGACATCATCCGCGACAAGGATCGCGTTCTTTTGGAAAACATTCCCGAAGCGGCCCTGTCCGACACGCTGGGCCGTCGCCGCGGAACCGCGCAGGCGCTGGTATATCCCCTGTCCACGGAAGAGGTGAGCGCCGTCATGCGCTTTGCCTGGGAAAACCGCATTCCCGTGACCCCGCGCGGCGCGGGAACCAATCTCGTGGGCTCCACGGTGCCCGGCGGGGGCATCATTCTCGATCTTTCCCGCATGAACCGCATTCTGGACATAGATCCCGCAACGTTTACCGCCACGGTGGAACCCGGCGTGCTGCTGAAGGATTTTCAGGCCCGGGTGGAATCTCTGGGACTGTTCTATCCTCCAGATCCGGGTGAAAAGGCCTCGACGCTCGGCGGCAACATTTCCACCAACGCCGGGGGCATGAGGGCCGTGAAATACGGCGTCACCCGCGACTACGTGCGCGGGCTCACCGTGGTTTTGGCCAACGGCGACGTCGTGGAGCTGGGAAGCAGGAACGTCAAGGACGCCAGCGGTCTGGATCTCAGGCAGCTTGTCATCGGCTCGGAAGGCACGCTGGCCGTGATCACGCGCTGCCTGCTGCGTCTGGTGGGCAAGCCGGAATATTCTCTTACGGCGCTGGTTCCCTTTGCCGGTCTTGAGGACGGCATCCGGACGGTTCCCGCGATTCTTCAGGCCGGTCTGAATCCCACGGCCGTGGAATTCGTGGAGCGCAGCGTGGTGGAGCTCGGCGAGCGCTTCACGGGCATCAGCTACCCCTGTCCGCAGGCCGCAGCCTACATTCTGCTCACCTTCGACGGGCACAAAAACGACATTGAAGACCGCGTGGAGCGCGTGCGCGAACTGGTGCTCGCCCACGGCGCGCTGGATTTTATTCCGCTCGGCGATCCGGCCCGGGCGGCGGAGATCTGGAGCGTGCGCGGCTGCCTGGTGAAGGCGGTGGAAGCCATCTCCGAACAGGAACCGGTGGACATCGTCGTGCCTATCGACAAGATTGCGGATTTCGTGTCCTACGTTCATGAAGTGGAGCAGGAAACCGGCATTCGGATGGTCGCGTTCGGTCATGCCGGAGACGGCAACGTGCATCTTTGCGTGATGCGCGGCGAGCGTTCCGACGAGGAGTGGAGCACGGAACTTGCTTCCTGCATGAAGAGGATATACGGAGAAGCGTTTCGTCTGGGCGGACTTACGTCCGGCGAACACGGCATTGGCCTGAGCAAGCGCCCGTATTATCTGTCGCATGCGTCTGATGTTGAACTCGCCATGCAGCGCCGCATCAAGAATGCGCTGGATGAGCGTCATATTCTCAACGATCATAAATCGTACCTGGCCTGAGGTGCATCATGCAGAAACTTTCCAACAGAACCGCCAGTTTTACGGATTCCGTCATCCGCCGCATGACCCGCGTATCCCTGGAATTCGGGGCCATCAATCTTTCGCAGGGCTTTCCGGACTTCGATCCGCCCAAACCCATTCTCGACCGTCTGGCCGAAGTGGCCCAACAGGGGCCGCATCAGTATTCGGTGACGTGGGGCGCGCAGAACTTCCGCGAAGCGCTCGCCGCCAAGCAGTCCCGCTTCATGGGGCGCACCATTGATCCCGATACCGAGATCGTCGTCACCTGCGGAAGCACCGAAGCCATGATGGCCGCCATGCTGACCGTGACCAATCCCGGCGACAAGGTCGTGGTCTTTTCGCCCTTCTATGAGAACTACGGCGCGGACGCCGTGCTTTCCGGCGCGGAGCCCATCTACGTGCCGCTGGAGCCTCCGACCTTCCGCTTTGATCCCGAAAAGCTCGAAGACGCCTTCCGGCAGAAGCCCAAGGCCATCATTCTGTGCAATCCCTCCAACCCGTGCGGCAAGGTATTCACCCGCGAGGAGCTGGAGATCATAGCCGCCCTTGCGCGCAAATACGACGCCTACGTCATCACCGACGAGGTGTATGAACATATCGTCTATGCGCCGCACCGGCACGTGTACATGGCGTCTCTGCCAGGCATGGCCGAGCGCACCATTTCATGCAGTTCGCTGTCCAAGACCTATTCGATTACGGGATGGCGTCTCGGATACATCATTGCCTCGCCCGAAATCGTGGATCATGCCAGAAAGGTGCATGATTTTCTCACCGTCGGCGCGGCGTCGCCGCTGCAGGAGGCGGCCGTGACCGGACTGCGCTTCGGGGACGACTACTATCGCGAGCTCACGGCGCTGTACACGGAGAAGAAAAATCTGTTCATGCAGGGGCTGGATGATCTGAAGATTCCGCACACCGATCCCGAAGGAGCGTACTATATGCTGCTTGACATCTCGGAGTTCGGCTTTGAGAGCGACGTCGTCTTCTGCGAAAAGCTTGCCGAACATGTGGGCGTGGGCGCCGTGCCGGGATCGAGCTTCTTCAAGGAGCCGGAAAACCGGTACATCCGCCTGCACTTTGCCAAGAAGAAGGATACGCTTGAGGCGGCTCTGGAACGCCTGGGCGACATGCGTAAAAAGATGTCGGGCCTGAAAGGCTGACGCGCCTGAGACGGACGGTTCTTCGTCCTTTTCGGCAGAAGACGCGCTCCTCCCTGATTTTTGGGGGGAGCGCGTCAACGTTTTTTGAAGGGGGAATGTTTTGCGCCTGACGACGTGCGGCGCGGTGGCGGCCGTGCGACGTCGGTACGTTTTGGGGAAAGCCAGGCGTCCCTGCGTCAGGGGCGTCCGCCCGGATGAGATTGGAGGACACGCCGCTTTCAGGAAAGCCTGATCTCAGGTGTTGACCTTCCGCGTGAGCTTCGCCGGAGTCGAAGAGCGGGGCGGCATGACGAAGGGCGACAGCGCGGAAGGCCTTCGCCGGCAGCATGTCCCCCGCCGCGTTCCTGAAGAGTTGGATGCGATCAGGTGGATGCGTTTTTCCGCGCTGCCGCCCGATGTGTGATCCCCGACGAAGCTGCCCGTGCCCCTGCGGCATGAAAAAAGCCCTTCTGCCGAGGGCGGAAGGGCCGTATTCAGGCAATCTGGCCTGCGTTATTTTCCGAGATAGCCGCCGTCAACGGGAATGACGGCTCCGGTGATGTAGTCGGCGGCGCTGCTGGCGAGGAACACGGCAAGTCCGCCCAGATCCTGTCCGGTGCCCCAGCGCTTCATGGGAATGCGGCTGGTGATTTCCTTGTACTGCGCGGGATTCTTTTCCTGCATGTCGGCGGTCAGCTTGGTGATCATGTAGCCGGGGGCGATGGCGTTGACGTTGACGCCGCGGCTGGCCCATTCGTTGGACAGGGCCTTGGTCAGCTGGGCCACGGCGCCCTTGCTGGAGGCGTAGGCCGGAACCATTTCGCTGCCGAAGAAGGACGTCATGGACGCCATGTTGATGATGCGTCCGTAGCCCTGCGCCAGCATGTCGCGTCCGGCGAGCTGGGAGAGCGCGAACACCGCGTTGAGATTGATGTCCAGAATCAGCTTCCACCTCGACAGCGGAAATTCTTCGGCCTTGGCCCGGTACTGGATGCCCGCGCCGTTGAACAGCACGTCGATGCGGCCGCCGCAGCATGCCTTTATGGCTTCGTAGTCGGCGGGAAGCTGATCCAGCTTGCTCAGATCGCAGCTGACGCAGGTGATCTTGCGGTCCTTTTCAAGACCCTTGGCGGCCTCGGCGAGGTTCGGCGCGATGTCCACGAGGCAGACGTCGGCTCCGGCTTCGTAGTAGGCGGCGGCTATGTCGTGGCAGAGGCCGTTGGCCCCGCCGGTGACGACCACATGTTTTCCTTTCAGGTTCAGTTCCATGATGATGCTCCTTGTGGGATGGGATGGTTGTGGTTCAGATGTCGCCTTTGAGGCTCCATTCCTGAATCTGTTCGCTGTCGTGTCCGAACAGCATGACGGCGTCGTACTGCTTCTGCATGTCTCTCAGACGCTGAAGGTTGGCGAGAAAGTCTTCGGTGCCCTTGTTGATGGGGCCGCCGGGAGGCGTGGACGTTTCCCAGGTTTCCTTCGTGTACACGGCGTCGCTGGTGACGATGACGTTGCCAAGTGTGCGGGTTTTGACGATGAGTCCCGTCACGCCGGGCGTGTGCGCCTTCTGAATGAAGAGCGTGAGATCGGGAGCAAGTTCGGTTGTTTCGCGGATGGGCCTGTACACCACGCCTTCCACGTCGAACAGGCTCTTGATGTACGCGCTGTGTTCCTCGCCCGTGAACACGCTGAAGCAGGCGCTTTGCAGCTCGCTTTCGGCCACGATGACGTTCCTGATGGCTTTTGTGCCCTGAAAGTAGCGAAGTCCCCCCACGTGATCGAAGTGCAGATGGGAGAGGATGATCATGTCGATGTCGGAGCATTTGAGTCCGTGAAGGCGCAGGGCCTGCTCGATGGAAACGAAGCTGCCGACGGGATAGACGCTGTTGATGTCTTCGCCGTATTCCCACCGGCTGTAGGGGCTGTTGCCGGTGTCGTAGAGAATGTTGCCGAGCCTGGGATGCCGTATCAGCAGGGCGCTGACCGGGGAGCGGTACATTCTGCTCTCGTCGCATCCGGCCACGATGCGGAAATACTGGCAGTCGAGATGCCCGAGAGGGAGCACGTTCAGGGTGGGTTCGTTCATGCTGTTCTCCTTGGATGGTGAAGCATGTCCGGCGCGGCGGCCGGAAGAAGGGAATTAAAAAAGGCCCGATTCAACTCGACGGAAGGGAGGAGCTGAAAGCGGGCCTGTGGTTCGACGCGACGGCGTGTCCGTGGCATGGACGGCCAGTCGAACCCCCGAAGGGAAAACGGTTGAAGGTTGGCTTACGCGGGAATGTCTATCTGCCGGAAGCGTTCCTGCGCGTTGCGCAGGGCGTGAACGATGCTGCTTGTGATGGCGAGGTGGATGTGCGTCTGAATTTTTTCCAGAATAGGTTCCAGCGGCTCGTCGAAGCAGTAGCCGAACAGCAGATCGTTGATGTAGTCGGACGTGAGCGAGCTTATGGTGTTGAAATGACACTGCACGATGCAGTGGGATTTCTTGTTGATGAGAATCTGACAGGACAGAATGTTGTAGGTAAAGTTTGCGGCCGTTTCTTTCGGAGGCTGCGCGTAGCCGCCGATGAGGATGCATGATTCAGACGTGGCGCCCATAATACCCTCCTTGCCAGGTGTCGCGGATGTTTGCGACATAAGTACCAGTCACGATTATCATAGTATTTGCGGCGTCTTTTTGCAATGTCCTCGCGGCGGATATGGAGGGCCGGAGTGGCCCCCCTGTGTGCTTCTAGCCCATGACGGGATAGTTCTCGAACACCCAGAAGTCGTGGGCGGGAAGGATGACGGCGCCTTCCTTTTCCAGCTTGTCCAGGCGGGCGAAAGATTCAAAGTAGGCCTTGATGTCGTTGTAGATGCCGCCGGGCGTGCGCTTCTCCCAGTTCTGCCGGATGTTGATGAGGTCGCCGGCGATGACGAAGCGTCCGTCTTTGGTGTCCACGATCACGCCTTGGGAGCCGCAGGAATGGCCGGGCAGCGGAACTACGCTGAGCCCGGGCTCGATGACTTCCTCGCCTTCCACGAGTTCGTACTGATGGTAGCACTGAAGGAAGTAGGGCACCTGATCCTTCACGGCCGTTTCGTAGTGCTTGGCGTCGGTGGGATAGGGAGCCACGGCGAACAGCAGTTCCGACTTCTGGCAGATGACCGGCAGGGTCGAGGGCAGATCGAGCACGGCCTGCGCGTGATCCCAGTGCAGGTGGGTGACGATGATGGCGTCGATGTCGCCGGGCTGGAGACCTTTGTCCTCAAGAGCCTTGACGATGTGCTTGCCCTTGGAGCGGTCCACGGGATTGTGGAGTCTCGAATTGCGTTCGTTGTTGTTGTCGGAGCCGGTATCGACCAGAATTCTGCGGTTGCGGGAGGCGTCTTCCAGGAGCCAGGCGATGTGGGGTACCTGCACCAGTTCCCCGGGGTTGGACTTGGCGCCGTGTTTCATGATGAGTCCGCCGGCGATGGTGGTTACCGATCCGACGTGAAGAGGGGTGATTTTCCACATGGAGAAGCTCCTTTTAGAGGAAGTTGAGAACGCTGCCCACCGTGAGCATCGAGGCCAGGATGAGGGCTATTTCCGCAATGGCGATGAAGAAGCCGGTTTTCCATGCGCTGGTGATGTTCAGCAGACCGGTGGAGTTGATGATGGGGTAGAAGCACACGGCCGGCGACAGGATGGGAGCGGCCTGGGAGAGAGCCACCACCATGATGACGCCTGCGGGATTGAAGTTGCCCATTTCTGCCACGGCGAGGAAGGCGGGGGCCAGGGTGGCCACGGCGCCTGCGCCGGCGGGAATGGGGAACTGGGAAATGATCATGACCACGCAGATGCAGAGGAAGAGCATGGCGAGGGGCAGGGAGGAGAAGGACATGAGGTATTCGTGGGCGAACCAGGTGATGACGCCGGTCTTGGTGAGCATGGCGCCGAAGGAGGTTGCGCCGCCTACGAGCATGATGGCGTCCCAGTTCACGTCTGCGCTGTCGCGTCTCCAGTTGAACACGTCGATGCCGGGCAGGGAGAGCACGGCCACGCTTATCATGGAGATCACCTGCGTGGAGATGCCGTGGACGCGGTCGGTGAACCACAGAAGGAGGGTGAGACCGAAGACGATGAGGAAGAGCTTTTCCTTGCGGGAGATGCTGCCGAGCTGCTTCATGTCCTCTTCAAAGTGATCCATGCCCTTGAGCTGCTTGATTTCGCTGGGCATGAGGATGACGAAGCTCAGCCAGATGCAGGGAATGAGCAGGATGAGCACGGGCATGCCGATGGCGGCCCATTCCATGAAGCTGATGTGGAGACCGGTGGCCTGTTCCAGAATCTGGATGGAGGTAGGGTTGGCGGCGCTGCCGGCGGGGGGGGCCATGCCGCCGAGGAAGCAGCCGCTGCCTATGCCGAGCAGCAGGGACTGGGCAAAATTGCTTCCGCGCACGTTGCAGTCGTTTTTCTTGATGATTTCCAGGCAGATGGGAAAGAGCATGACGAGCACGGGAATGTCGGCGAGCACGGAGGAGCAGAGCGCTGCCGTGGCGATGAACAGGAAGAGCAGACGTTTCGGACTGCCGCCGGACTTGGAAACGATGAAGAGGGCGATGCGTCTGGTCAGGCCGGATTTTTCAAACGCTATGGCCAGACAGACCATGGCGAACACGAAGATGAACGCCGGTCCCATGAAGCTGCTCATGGCTTCGCCCATGGAGAAGATGCCCGCCGGAACAGCCAGAAGAACAAAGAGAGGCACGGAGATGGCGATGTCGATGGGCTGCATGCTGAAGGTCAGAATGCCTGCGACAACGAGCGCAAAGGCCCGCTGACCCACGGGTGTGAGGCCTTCGGGCGTGGGGAGCAGCGTAAGGACCATGTAGATGACGAGGGGCAGGACGGTTCTGGTGAACTTGGGATTGCGGAGCATGCTGCTTATCGATGTCATGGCGGACTCCTTGGTTTCTTCTGAAATATTCCGGGGGATCTTGTAATAGGTCTGGGGGTGAAGGGAAAGGATGTTTCCCGGCGTTATCGGACGAGACGCTTTTTCAGCAGCTCTTCCGTGAAGTAGGTCATGATGATCTTGGCTCCGGCGCGGCGTATGCCGAGAAGAGATTCCAGAATGACGGCCTCTTCGTCAATCCAGCCGTTTTGGGCGGCGGCGCGGATCATGGCGTATTCGCCGCTGACCTGATAGGCCGCCACGGGCACGTCGAAGCGTTCGGAAACTCTGGTTATCATGTCCAGATAGGGGCCGGCGGGCTTGACCATGATGATGTCCGCGCCTTCGCGGATGTCGGCGGCGGCTTCGCGCAGACCGTCGGTCACGAGGGCGGGATCCATCTGATAGGAGCGGCGGTCGCCGAAGTGCGGGGAGGATTCGGCGGCGTCGCGGAAGGGGCCGTAGTAGGCGGAGGCGTACTTGACCGCGTAGGACATGATGGGAAGATCGACGAAGCCTGCGGCGTCCAGCGTTTCGCGGATGGCGAGAATGCGTCCGTCCATCATGTCGGAGGGGGCGATCATGTCGGAGCCGGCCTGCGCGTGACTCAGGGCCGTGCGGGCGATGAGCTCGCGCGTGGGATCGTTGAGCACGTGGCCGGAGTGGTCGCCTTCGGCCAGAAGGCCGCAGTGGCCGTGCGAGGTGTATTCGCAGAGGCACACGTCGGTGACGACCTGAAGGTCGGGCCAGTGCTTTTTCAGGCGGCGCACGGCGCGCTGAATGATGCCGTTTTCCGCATAGGCTTCGCTGCCCTTTTCATCCTTTGCTGCCGGAATGCCGAAAAGCATGAGCGATCTGAGACCGGCGTCCACGGCTTCGCCCACCTGCCTCTCCAGCTGATCTATCGACATCTGATACATGCCGGGCAGAGAGGCGATGGGCTTGCGGAAGTCTTTGTCGTCGGTGTCCACCACGATGTAGCCCATCATGAGGTCCGCGGCGCGGAGGGAGACTTCTTCCATCATTTCGCGAATGACGGCATTGCGGCGCAGACGGCGTCCGCGGAAAAAGTTTTGCATGCGATTCTCCGTTGCAGTTACGCCGTCGCGAGTCCGATGCGGCGACGCAGTTCATTGTTCAGCAGGGCGATTTCTTCCTTGTCCTGACTTTTCAGATCCTTGACGGCATAATCCATGCCCAGCTGCTCGTATTTCGGCGCGCCGAAGGAGTGGAAGGGCAAGAGTTCGTAATCGTTCAGGCCGGGAACCTGCTTCAGAAAGTCGGCGATGTTGTTCAGCTCTTCGCGGTCGTCGTTGATGCCGGGAATGACCGGCGTGCGGACGATGAGTTCCACGGAGGGAAATTCGGTTTTCAGCCGGAGCAGGTTTTCCTTGATGATCGTGTTCTCTACGCCGGTGTACTGTTTGTGCTTCTCGGAAGAGAAGAATTTCATGTCGGCGTAGATGAGGCAGCACTGCGCCGCCACGAGGGCCACCTTTTCCCAGGAGGCGAACAGCGTGGTTTCGATGGCGGTGTGGATGGCGTAGCGGCGGAATTTGGCCAGCAGCGCGGCCACGAATTCGGCCTGCATGAGCGGCTCTCCGCCGCTGACGGTCACGCCGCCGTCGCTTCTCCAGGCGAGCGGCTGATTGCGGACGCGTGCATAAAGTTCATCGACGTCGAGGGCTTCGCCGTACACGTGCATGGCCTTGGCGTAGCAGTGTTTGACGCATTGCATGCAGAGAGTGCATTTGCTGTTGTCGCGTTCGATGCGGCCGTCCTCGGCGCGGGAGAGGGCACCGCTGGGGCACACCTTCAGGCAGATGCCGCAGCCGATGCATTTTTTTTCGCGCCAGCCGATCTGGGGCTGGGGGCTTTGCGACTCGGGATTGGAACACCACAGGCAGCGGAGCGGGCAGCCTTTCATGAAAACGGTGTCCCGCACGCCGGGGCCGTCGTGAACGGAAAATTTCTGGATGTTGAAGATGCGTCCTTTCAGGGACTCCATGATCGTCTCCTCTTTGTCGGCCTCGGGTGCGCAACCGTCGGCAAATGTGCTCGGGCGTGTCGGCTCCGGATGGGAGCCCAAAGCCTCCGCCGCCGTGAAGGCGGCGGAGGGAAGCGGAAAGGCTACACCATTTCGTGTTCCGTGCGGGCGATGATTTCACCCTGCATGCTGGGGCTCAGTTCCACGAAGTAGGCGCTGTAGCCGGCCACGCGGACGATGAGGTTCTTGTAGTCTTCGGGATGTTCCCTGGCCTTGAGCAGCACTTCCTTGTTGTAGATGCCGATCTGCACGTGCCAGAGCTTGAGGTCCACGAAGTTGCGGATGAGGTTCATGAGGTCGGTGGTGCCCTTTTCGCCGCTGACCACCTGAGGATTGAGCTTCAGGTTGAGCAGGCGGGCGCAGCTGTTGGGGTACACGCGGCTGGTGCTGTTGGCGATGGACATCATGGTGCACAGCGGACCGTTGATGTCGGCGCCCTGCGTGGGCGAAATGCCTTCGGAAAGGAAAGTGTGCGCGTGACGACCGTTCGGGGTGGCCCAGGTCTTGTTGCCGAGGCCGACGTGGGAGGTGACGGGCACGTATTTGACGTACTTTTCGCCGAACACGGATTCGTAACCGTGGACGATGGTCATGATCATAGCGTCGAGGTTGCGGGCGATGTTGTCGGCATAGGGATCGTTGTTGCCGTACTTGGGCGCGTTGAGCACCAGCTGACGGAGCGGTTCCTGTCCTTCAAAGTCGTTGTTCACGGCGTTGAGCAGTTCGTCGAGGGAGAGCACCTTGTCGTCGTACACCAGCTTCTTGATGGCGCAGAGCGATTCCGAGCAGGTGCCGAAGCCGTTGAAGTTGACGTTGCCGGTGTCGTGATGGTTGCCGCCGGGGATGAGGCACTGATGGATGTCCATCAGGTTCTTCATGCACACGTCGCTCTGGGAGGACATGAAGGGCGCGGCGAGGCACTGCTTGTTGGTCAGTTCCAGCGCGGACATGCGCTTCATGAAGTGGCGCACGTAGAAGTCGATGCATTCCCGCAGGTTGGAAACGATGTCCTCATAGCTCTTGATGTCCTTTCTGGCGACGGAGGGCGTCATGAGCTTTTCGTACTTGGGGCCGAAGTGGGCCTTGCCGTCGTTGAGGGCCATTTCCAGCGCGGCCGCGAGGTTGATGTTGCCGCCCAGGGGCAGATAGGTGTCGATGTTGGGCATGCGGATTTCGGTGCAGCCGGCGGCGGAGTAGTCGCGGGCCTGATCGATGCTTGCGCCGTTGACGAGAAGCTGGGTGATGATGGCTTCGTCGTTGAAGAACTTGGGGAAGCCGCAGCCTTCCTTGACGAGTTCGGCGGCGGCGTGCAGCAGTTCGTGCGGCGTGCCGGAGTGAACGCGCAGGGAAACTTCCGGATAGTGAAGGGGAAATTCCTTCTTGGAACGGATGATGAGATAGGTCATCTCATTGGTGGCGTCTTTGCCGTACTTGTCCACGCCGCCGATGGTGCAGTTTTCAAAGTGGGCGTAGCCTTCCCAGTAGTTGCCGGCGTTGGTGGCGCTGAAGGGAACCACCTGGGCAATCTTCAGCCACATGGCTTCCAAGAGTTCGAGGGCGAAGTCTTCGGTGAGGGTGCCTTCCTTGAGGTCCTTCACGTAGATGGGGTTCATGTACTGATCGAAGCGGTGCAGGGCCACGCCGCCGCTGATCTGCTGTTCCACGCGGTAGGCCACCTGAGCGAACCAGTGGGCCTGCATGGCTTCCCAGAAGTTGCGGGCGGGGTAGGCGGGCACGTGTTCGCAGTTGGAAGCAATGGTTTCCAGTTCCTTTTTGCGCACGGGATCCTTTTCTTCAGCGGCCAGTTCGCGCGCCTTTTCGGCGTAGCGGCGGGCGTAGATGAGCATGCCTTCATAGCATTCGATCACGGCCTGAAGGAAGGGAATCTTGTCGTAGTGGTTGTGGACGAGATCGTTCTGCAGTTCGGCGAGACGCTGTTCGGCTTCGGCCTTGAGCGCCAGCACGCCCTTGTAGATGATCTTGTCGAACACGCCGCTCCAGTTCAGGGTGGAGTTGATGTTCGAGTTGTCCTGCATGAGGCCGGTGGCGCCGTAGTCGTCGTCGCCGTAAATGATGTCGCGGGTTTCCTTGGGCAGCAGGGTCAGGTAGTGTTCATGGGCGGTCTTGCCCTTCCAGTAGGGAACCACCTTTTCCATGAACACTTCCATGTCTTCGGTGCGCACGGCGTAGGCGTCCTTCTTCTGGGTGGCGGGCATGCCCTTGGGGAACCAGCCGCAGCGAAGTTCCGGATACAGAGGGGAAATTCTGCCGGGGCCGCCGACCGTGCCGACCAGAAGCTCGCCGTCCTGAATGACGACGCCGATGTGCTCCATGACGTAGCGGATGGCCTTGCCCCAGCGCAGAACCAGCGGATACTGTTCGGTCTGCTTCATGGATTCCGTGAACAGCACGGCGCGTTCGATATCAAGCTTGGGACGTCCGCTTCTGATGATTTCCAGGGCCTTGTTCGTGCGGGCGCGGGGGCTGGACTGGCCTCTGCCGTCGGCGAGGCGCTGTTCCTGGCCGGTCATGCAACAAGTGGTGTCACAAATACTCATGGCAATCTCCTTAAAAAACAAAAAGCCCGGACGCACATATCTGACATATGTGTTCCAGGCTGCTTTGTTTTGCCTTGCGGAGTCTTTTTGGTGAAAGTCCGAGCAAAACACCCAGTAAATTGTTGCCGCCATCGACTGTCGATCAGGATGCGGCAAGAGCGTTGTCTGAACGACGGCGCTGCAAGCAGAACTGCCGCCTTCAAGACAAAAAAAGCCAGCGCACCACATTCTTCATGTGATGAACCGGCAATGTCGGCCCCAGGCCGGTACACTCTATGAGGAGTGCCCACTGAAAGGCCACCAACTTCTGAAAAGCACCCTAGCTGTTTTCAGAAGGCTTGTCAATATTTTCCCAAAAAAAATTAAGGATCATGATTCAGGGCGCAGGAACAGGAACATAAGGCGGTATTTTGAGAGGGAAAGAGGCGTGAAAAGACGAAAGGCAAGCAAAAATAATAAAAAATACAGTATATTGTGAAAAAATAAGGGGATAAATAAAATTGTGATGAAAAGAACATTAAAAATGAGGGGGGGGGAATTCTGTCTGACTTTGCACTGAGCATCGAGCGCGTTTTTTTTTGAGACTTGGGCCGTCACGTTCGTTTTTCGGCTGCCCGTCGTGCATCAGCGCTTGGCTCGGAGCGCCTCGGTTTGTTTCTGGAGCATGCGGCGGCTCGGTAAGGCGTCCTTGTCGCGGCGTCGAACCGTGGCCGCCTTGCGAGAGTTTCTCATGCGCATGATTTGATGGAGATATGCCCCTTGAGGGCCGTCGTTGCAGGCAGACCCTGTCGCCGGGAGTGTGGATTGCCGTACTTTCGTGGGAGACGTTTCGTCTGCCGAAAAAGGGCGATCCGCAGCGGAAAGAAAGAACCGTCCGCATGCGGACGGTTCTTTCGACAGAGACTATCAGGAAAGGCTGATGTTCAGGAGCTTTTCGGCGTTCTTATAGAAGAATTTTTCCTTGTGTTCCTTCGAGAGGTGGAAGCGCTCGATGTCGTGAACGGCCTGCTTCAGATGATAGCAGGGCCAGGCGGAACCGTAGAGGATGCGTTCGCCGTCGAGCCATTGCATGGCCTCGCCGAACATCTGATTGCCGGGCGCCGTGGGGTTCAGCATGTAGATGTCGGGCAGCAGCCACACGTTCTTGTTGGTGATGGCCACCTGGAAGATCATGGGAATCCACGGATAGCAGCCGTGGGCGACGACGATCTGAAGGTGGGGAAAGTCGTTGGCCACGTGCTGCACGGTGCAGGGGTCGGAATATTCCAGCGTGCCCTGAAAGAAGCTCAGGGTCAGCACCATGGGAATGCCCGCCTTTTCGCAGCGGGCGTACAGGGGATAGAGCACGTTGGCGTCGGCCTTTCTGGGCGGCATGGCGTAGGCGGGCTCCATGGCGATGCCCTTGATGCCGCCTTCGATGCAGCGTTCCAGCTCGTCGAGCGTGGCGGAAACGCCGCGGGTAATGTCGAGACTGCCGAAGGGAATGATCTTGTCGGGGAACTCGCGCGCCATGTCGAGCACGTCGTCATTGGGAACGGAGGCGGCGTCGTTGGGCACCTGCCTGCCTATGACCACGCCCCTGGATATGCCGGCGTCTTCCATTTCCTTCCAGAACAGGTCGAGATCTTTTTTTCGAGCGGCCTCACTCGGTATGCCGTGATGCTTCTGAGGGATTTTTTCATTGCAGGCGGGATTGAAGATGCCGAGATTCTTGAATCCCTTGTACGGCGGACGAAGACGAAAATCGAAAATCATGGTGATTCCTCCATAAGACAGAGCAACGGTTGATCAACCAGCGGCACTTGAGGAATCCCATAGTGAAGAAGCCTTGGAGCTTCAGCCGAAGGGAGTTCAATCCTGCGGGCAGAGGGGCACGGCAGGAGACAAAAGTCCGAAAAGAACTGTCCTTTTAATATAGGTTGCCCATTTTTTGTCAACCGACGAACGCCTGTTGACCCCGCTCGTGCAGAAATATGTGCTCTTC
Organism: uncultured Mailhella sp.; assembly: GCF_944324995.1. GTDB lineage: Bacteria > Desulfobacterota > Desulfovibrionia > Desulfovibrionales > Desulfovibrionaceae > Mailhella. Next base: position 3,948 of record NZ_CALUYL010000029.1, on the reverse strand, counting down.
ACAAGCAAAGACCTCGCAGGCATGAGGGTGGAAGAAGGCGGCATCGCTTGTTGTACGGGTTCTGTCCGTGTTGTTCTGTTCTTGATATCGCTTTGATTTGACGAAAACTTTTTATCAAGGCTCAAACGGTGAAAGGAGTAATGTCGTCATGTTGAGTGTTGCTGTCGGCAAAGGGAGGGCAATGCGACGGCATGCGGGCGTTTTGGGGCTTGTAGATCTTCTACGCTCCACCATGCGAGGGCGTGTCTCTGGAACCCGCCGACGCGGCGGATTTGCGCTCTCTGTGGTCGGGCGAACGATGAAAAAACGCAGGGGCGACGACAAGAGGATGCGTCGTGTGCGGCGAATGGTGTCTTCGTTCCGCTGCTCAGAAGTCGCGGTTGAGGTGGGCGTTTCTGTCGTGCCGGGGAAAATGTTCGGTTTTTCTGCTCGGCGGAGGGCGACCAAAAGCGGAGAGGAGCGAGCGAAAGACGCAGAGACGCGTCGGGGCGGGGAGGTGGGACTGCGGATGCATTAAACGAAAACGGGAGAGGATATTGCTATCCTCTCCCGCGTCATTCAGGCTCAGACCCGATGCGGACTAAGTCCGCGTCGAATTAGAACATGTACTGGAAGGTAAGAGCGGTGCTCCAGCCGTCCTTGTCGGTCTCGTTGCCCGCAGCCCAGGTGGCGTGATCGCCGTCGCTGTAGTCGGTGATCATGTAGGCGAGTTCGAGGCAGGCGGTCAGGTTCTTGTAGATCTTGTAGGTGCTGGCCAGGTTGAATTCAACAACGTTGTCGTTGTCGGTCATGTACTTGTAGGGGTTTTCCGTCGCAGACCACTGGTTCTTGTCGTTGGTGCCCTGGAACCAGGTAACGGTGAACTTGTGGGTCAGATCCTGCAGGAAGCTGACGTCTTCGATACCGGCCTGGAGGCCCCAGGTGCCGGAGATGTTGTGACGAACGGTGGTGTCGAACAGGCCGAATTCACCAGCGGAGTAGCCGAAGGTGGGATGGAAACGGCCGGCCCAGGCAGGAATCCAGCCCTGGCCCTTGTACTGGGCATCGCTGTCGTCACCGGAGCCGTACCAGCCGCCGAAGATCGGGGTGCCGTAAGCGGTCTTGTAGGAAGCCTTGGCCTGCACATACCAGCCGTGGCGATCCTGGTAGTTGACGCCGTCGTTGGAGGTATCGTAGCTGACCATACCGTAAGCGCCGGAGACCTTCAGCACGAAGGGATCGAAGTAGCTCATCACGAAGTTGGTGCCGGCCCAGAAGGCGTTGCCGTCGGCGAGGATGGAGGTGCCGTCGGCGGAGGTGTTCACAGCGTTGCCGGCAACATAGTCGTTTTCATCTTCATCCCACACGGAGGACTCGTCAAGGGAGGCGTACATCACATAAGGAGTGAAGGAGAAGCCGTCGAACTTGAAGGCGGCCGTGGCGGCGAAGTAGTCGGACTTGTTGGACTGGTCGGTGTCGTAGGTGTTGACGCTGTCGTAGCCGGCGCGCAGCCAGAAGGCGGTGAGGTCGAGCCAATCGGTAGCAGGAGCGGTCACGACGATACCGTCGCGGCCCTGCCAGCCGGGATGCATGATAGCGTTCTTGCCGAAGGCGTCTTCAGGCAGACCAACGAGCTGACGGCCCATGCGGACCTTCACGACGGTCTGAGGAATCACCCAATCAACATAAGCCTGACGCATGCCGATCTTGGTGCTGTTGCCGGAAGGATCGGAGCCCCAGTCGTAGGTGTTGGTGCTGTCAACGCCGGTGCCGACCTGAACCTGGAAGTAGCCGGACAGGTTTTCATTGGCGGTAAGGGTCATGCCGAGACGCAGACGCTGACCAGCTTCGTCGAAGTTCTGGCCGGTGCCGACGCGTTCGCCGGTAACGAAGTTGAACAGATACTGGCCGTCCATCTTAAGATCAACGGCGGAAGCAGGAGCAGACGCGGCAAAAACGAGGCCGGCAGCCAGAAGAAGCGTAGTAAGCTTTTTCATTGTAGTCATTCCTTTGAAAAAAGTGGTTTGTAACACCGATATGGAAAATCCCTCTTTTTCCATGAGCGGAGCTTAGAATTAACTCGTTATTTAAGCAATAAAAAAATGTTAACGAAGTAATAATTTCATGGTAAATAAAAATAAATATTGTTTTATTTTAGTATGTTAAGTTGGTATAAAAATTTGAAACACCTTAGAATCGCGGGCAAGAGGCTCGCAACAACGATGCATGATAACCATGAGAAATATCATGAGTTATTTTTTCTTGATCGAAACGGTCAAACAGCAGGATGAGCGGGCTTCGGGGCTCGAAATTGCCTTTCAGAGGGGAAAGCGGGGTGTTTTTTGCCTCTGAAACGGGGAAAAATCCCCTGCGCGTTTAAATTTTTGTCCTCGCGTCGAGGGGCGGTTTTGCGGCAGATCGCGGCATTTCAGAGGGGACGTGGCGGTTGGGTGAAGGCGGGGGGGCGAGTCTCTCCTGACGGCCGAAACTTTTCCTTTGCCGCGTTTTGCGGTAGCACAGGCAGGACGTTACTCATTATTAAGGATGGTACTATGAGCAAGGAATATGATCCGCGCATGCACACGGCCGAGCACGCGCTGAGCGGCGTGCTTATCCGCCGTTACGGCTGCCCCCGCTGTTTTTCCACCCACATCAACGCGAACAAGTCCAAGGTGGATTTTCTTTTTCCGCACGACCTGTCGCCCGAGGATGCAAGCAGCATTGCCGACGAGGTGAACAGAGAACTTGCCCGCGACCTGCCCGTGACGGCCCGGAACATGGCCCGCGACGAAGCGGCAAAGATGTTCAATCTGTCGCGTCTGCCCGAAAGCGCGGGGGAGACGCTGCGCATCGTGTATATCGGCGATCCCGATTCGCCGGAAGGCGCGCTGGACGCCTGCCCCTGCATCGGGGAGCATGTGGCGCACACCGCGGAATGCGGGAAGTTTGTGTGGGTGTCGCATGAGTGGAAGCCCGACGACGGCGGCGTGCTGCGCATCCGCTTCAAGCTGGAACGCTAGTCGCGAGCTCGGCAATTCATAACGCGCCGATTCCGCCGAAAACGTGTTTGTCTTGTTCTGTCGAAAACATTCGGGACGTTTCGGCACGCGGAAAAGCGCCGCGGCGTTCCAGGCTCTGCGTCATCAGGCGCGGGCAGGAATCGTCGGAAGTCCGGAGGCCGCGACATGAGCGGAACGCCGGGAAGCGCTGTGTTGTGAGAGGCGCAGAGTTTTTTTGTGCAACCATTGGCGTCAGAGCGGCTGACGAAGCTCTTGAAAAGTCGTGTTCGGAACATCCGGGCACGGCTTTTTTCTTGTCGCCAGGCGGCCACGCATGCAGGCGCATGGGAAGGCGCAGATTCGGGAACTTCTCGGCGGCGCGCGAAGCACAAGACGCCCGGGGCGAAGGCGCGGCTCGCGCAGAAGACAGGATTCTCGGCGTTGCCGGCGACAGGGGCTCCCTCTTGCCGCATCCCCGGACGCCGGGCTGTACGCATTTATTGATCTCGCTGAAATATAAAGCTCTTTTATCTTTTTTGCACGACCGTCCTAATCATGGACAATACGAAAAAAGTTTTTTCAAAAAGAATAAGGAAAAAAAGAAAAATTAAGTTGACATTGAAATTCATTTTCACTAATGTCGATTTCAACGAGGGACGCCATAAAAGAACGCCCCGCCAAAGTCGCCGTGTGCAGATTGCGTGTCGGCGGGTGAGGCAGGGGCGGCGGTCGGAGAGGGTGCCGAGTTTCGTGATCGTTTTCGCGAAAGGCAACGGGAACAGCGACCGCCGGCCGGGGCGAAAAGCTCCGTCTGTCTGGAAAAGGGCGCTCCTTTGTTCCTTGAAAATTTCAGAGAGTTCGCAACGGCCGATTCAGGACAAGGTTTTGACCTCCCCCCCCCCTCCCCCCCCCCCCCCCCCCCCCCCCCCCCGCCCCGCCCCGCGCGCGCGCCGCGGCGGGCGCGGGACGG
>NZ_CALUYL010000028.1 GCF_944324995.1 uncultured Mailhella sp. | reverse complement strand
CCCTTGTTGTCGGGGAAGGTGATGAGGCCGGTGATGCGGTTCTTGCCCTTGACGTCCTTGTGGGTGAGCACGCGGAACACGCCGGGCATCTTTTCGGCTTCGGAGGTGTCGATGCCCTTGATGTTGGCATGGGAAACCTTGGCCTGAGCGAGAGCCAGATGCAGCGTGTTGGCGGGCATGTGAACGGCGGCGTCGGCGCCGAATTCGGCGGTGCCGGTCACCTTGGCCACGGCGCTCGGACGCGGCTTGGTGGAGCCGAGGTGATGACCTTCGGCGGGTTCCTTGTAGCGGATTTCCTCAATGTCCTTGTCGCCGCGCATGACGGCGGCGGCGTCCATGACGGCGTTGATGATCGGAATGTAGCCCGTGCAGCGGCAGACGTTGCGGTTCTTCTGGAACCAGTCGCGCACTTCCTCTCTGGTGGGCGAGGGATTTTCCTGCAGCAGGGCGTAGGCCGCCACGATGAAGCCGGGCGTACAGAAGCCGCACTGGGCCGCGCCATGGAAAATCCACGCTTCCTGAAGCGGATGCAGATGATCGGGCGTTCCGATGCCTTCCAGGGTGATGATGGCGGCATCATCGGGCACGCGTTTCATCTTCAGCACGCAGGTGCGCGTGAGCTTGCCGTTGAGGATGACGCTGCAGGCGCCGCAGTGACCCTTTTCGCAGCCCAGCTTCACGCTGGTAAGCTGCAGCTGGTCGCGCAGGACGTTGGCAAGCGAGTCATCCGCATTGACAAGCACCTGACGACGGACGCCGTTGACAAGGAGGGATTTGATGAACATGGGCAGCTCCTTTTAAGAGGAATCCAGAGGAGGGGCGGCCGCGGAAGCGGATCGCCCGAATACGGGCCGATGCGGGAAGATCAGTTTTTGCCGAAGGCGCAGTTCGGATAGCGGCATTCGCCGCAGCCTGCGCAGAAACCGCCGTGGCCGAGCGCCACGATGTCTTCCCGGGTGACGGGAATCCCGGCCAGGAGGCGCGGCACCACAAGGTCGAAAATGCTCGCCCTGTGGTACATCACGCAGCCGGGAAGCCCGAGTACCGGAATATTGTCGATATACGCCAGCAGGAACATGGCTCCGGGGAAGGTGGGAGCCCCGTAGGTGACCACCTTGCCGCCGGCCGCGCGGATGGCGGCGGGCGTGCGGTCGTCGGGATCCACGGACATGCCGCCCGTGCAGACCACCATGTCGGCGCCCTGCGCGATGAAGTCGCGGATGCCCTGCACGGTCATCTCGATGGAGTCGTCGGAAAAGTTTTGTCCGAGAATGCTGCTTCCGAGACTTTCAAATTTCTGCCGGAGCACGGGGCCGAAGGCGTCCTTGATGCGTCCGGAATAAACTTCGTTGCCGGTGGTGACCATGCCCACCTTGAACGGACGGAAGGGCAGCACCTCGATGACGGGGCCGCTCACCGTGCTTTCCAGACGGGCGATCTTCTCTTCTTCGATGAGCAGGGGAATGATGCGCGTGCCGCCCACGGCCTGACCTTTTTGCACTTCCTGCATGGTGTGCAGCGTGGCGAGCACGATGTCGTCAAAGGCGTTCACGCGGGAGAGGGCGGCTTCGTCCACGCGAAGCAGGCCGTGCTCGGCGGCGAGAAAGTTGATGCGGCCTTCCTTGATTTCGGAAAACTCGATGTTTTTACCGGCCGCAACGTTGCCGATGCGCACGGCGGCGTCGTTTTCATGCACCTGACCGGGCAGGGGTTCGTACACGTAAAGATTTTCCTTGCCCACGCTGAGCAGAACCGGAATGTCTTCTTCCCGGACGACGTGCCCCTTGCGGAACACCGGTCCTTTCTGCACGCCGGGTTCGATGCGGGTGATGTCGTGGCAGAGCACCGTGCCCACGGCCTGGGAGACGGGAATGGTTTTCATGGAAATTTTGGACATAGAAAAGGCTCGTCGATAGAAGAAACAGCAGCATGACCGCGGCGCGGACTTTTGCGGAGACAGAACCGGAAAAGAACGCGAAACCGCGTCGTTCATCCATGTTTTCTTTCCATGCCGAAGCATTTAATGGAGGCAAGGCCGTTTCCCGCCTTACCCTGTGAGCCTCTGGGGGTTCAGGACTGTCTGCATGGCATAATGCTTTAGCAGAGACAGACTCGAAAACTTGCTATAAGCATATTGAAACAGAATTTTTTCGTCAAGATATAAAAGGAAAATTAATGATACTTTTTTCAGAGTGCAGAAAAATGCTTTGAAACTTAAATCACAATATCATTGTGTTTCATATCTGATAATAAAACATCATATATTTTATTTTTTGTAATGGAAAAATTACAATAAAAAAGTTTTTTCTATTGTAAAACTGGCATGCGCGTGGGCTTATGAACGGAACAGGGAGGCGCTGCGCGGAAAATTTATTTTGAAATGACCTTTCGGTCGTCGGCTGCCTGGTGTTTTTCGAGTCGGCGGGGCTTCCACGTTCTTGTGCTGCGTCGGACGGCAGGGAGTATTGCCGACGGAACATTTGAAATGGACGGCGGGCGAGCCGGCGTTGCAGTCCTGAGGAGCGGGGCGACTCAGCAGAATGTGGCGAGCCGGGCGAGGTCGTCGCTGTCGTAAAAAAGCGTGGTGCAGGCCGCGTAGGGCTGGGGGACGGCAAAAAAATCCCGCATGTCGAGAGCAAGATAACGCATGAGAATCACTCGATTTACTCCGGAATGCGCCACAAGAAGGGCGTGGGCGTCGCCTCTCATGTCGGCAAGGTGTCGGTACAGGGCGCTGCACACGCGCGAGGCGAGCATGGCAAAGGATTCTCCGCCTTCGGGGACGTAGTTCCAGAGGTCTTTTCCCCGGGCGGCCACGGCTCCGGGAAAACGGGCGTCCACTTCCGCCTTGGTCAGACCTTCCCAGCTTCCCAGATTGATTTCGCGAAACGCCGGTTCGATCTGCACGGGCACGTTGCGGCCATCGAGCGCGATGGCCGACATTTCCAGGCAGCGGGGAAGATCGGAGGTCCATGCCTCCGTCAGAGGAACGGCGGCCAGATCCTGCCTAACCTGCCTTGCCTGACGACGCCCGACGTCGGAAAGAGGAATGTCCCGCTGACCGACGAAACGGCGTTCGGGATTGGGGAGAAGGGTGCCGTGACGGAGCAGATGAAGTACGGGCATGACGACCTCGGGCGTTGGAAGGAAGGATGGCGCTTGTCCTGAAAAAAGAAAAAAAAGGACTAAAAGTCGTGTTTGTTATCCTATAAAATGGATAAAAAGAAAAGATCATGGCATGCTTTTATTTTCCATAGAGAACTATTTTTATGTTTTTTTGAAAAAATCTTGTCGAAAAACAGGACATCTTGCATGAAAAATTTTTTCACAAAAGTGAATCAGACGCGATTTTTTTGACTGCGACATGAAAATTTTGTCCGATTCGACGTTCCTTTTATCGGAAATGTCTCCGATGATGAAAAATAAGGCATTGATATTGCATGCGATTTTATTTCATAAAAAAATTGTGCGAATGTGATTGAAAAAAGAAATAAATCTTGTATGTTGTAAGCAAATATTGAAATGAGGAGGAGCTCATGAAAAAACTTGCCGCCCTTGCCCTTGTTCTTGCCCTGGGCCTTGCCGCATCCGCGGCGAAAGCTGCGGAACTCACGGTTTCCGCGGCTGCGAGCCTGTCGGAATCCTTCACGCAGATTTCGCAGGAGTTCACGAAGGAAACCGGGGTGAAGGTCAACCTGAACTTTGCGTCTTCCAACAATCTGCTTCGTCAGATGGAGCAGGGCGCTCCGGTGGACGTGTTCGCCTCGGCCGATCAGGAAACCATGGATTCGGCCGTGAAGAAGTCGCTGGTGGATCCCGCCACGCGCAGGGACTTTGCCCTGAATGATCTTGTGCTCATCACTCCTGCAAACGGAACGCTGACCGGCCCGGACGGGCTTGCCGACGCCGCCGTGAAGCACATAGCCATAGGCACGCCCGAGAGCGTTCCCGCCGGGCGCTATGCCCGTGAAGCGCTGACCAGCGCCGGAACCTGGGAGGCGTTGCAGAGCAAATTCGTGTTCGGCAACAACGTGCGTCAGGTGCTGAGCTACATTCAGCGCGGCGAGGCCGACGCTGGCTTCGTGTACCGCACCGACGCGCTTGCCGGTGGCAAGGACGTGCGCATCGTCACGGCCATGACCGGCCACAAACCGGTGTGCTATCCCATTGCCGTTGCCAAAAACAGCGCCGACAGAAAGGCTGCTCAGAAGTTCGTGGACTTCGTGCTGTCTCCGAGAGGTCTTGAAATTCTCGCTCATTACGGTTTCAGTCCGGTGAAGTAGAACATTCCGCACATAACGCGCCGGAAAACAAAACGCTGCGTCAACAAAGTTCCGTGTCTGCCGGGCAATGCGAAACGGCGTTGCCCGGCACTCAAGCGCGGCGGCGGATTTCGGAAACATTGCGGATGGTTGCGGCCTTGCGCAAGCCGTTCCTGCGGCGCTGCGGACAACCCCCTGTTGCAGCGTCCGGCCGAATCGTCGCATTCCGAAAAGAGATTCAGAGAAGCCGTGCAGATCCCGTCGGTTCCTGACGACGTCGCCATCGAGCCGTCCCGTCTTCGGATGGGGCGGCTTTTTTGCTTCTGAGAGAGAGGCGACGCAGCAAGATGCGCTTGCCGTTTGCCCCGGCATGCGGAAGCCGGAGCGTCGGCACGGCGTCGTCCACGCCTTGTCGGCATCTGAGCCGGAGCCCGCACCGGAACTTGTACCGGAAGCGCCTGCGGTCGGAAAGAGCAACGCGAGCTGCGCGGCGGCTCACACGTCGTCGAAGCCGAAGGGGCGTTCGGCCTGTCCGCCTCTGGTGAGAATGTCGGACAGGTAGGAGAGCGAGTCCTGCGCGAAAAGCGAACGCGTGTGAAAATTGTGCTCCATGGCGAGAATGCGGCCGTCGGCGTACACGGCGAGGTCTTCGGCAAAGGCGTCCACGTCTTCCGGGTCGTGGGTAATCATGATGAGAGGCACGCCGCAGTTGTCCAGAATGCCGGCGATTTCCTTGCGCATGCGGATGCGCAGCAGCGGATCGAGCGCGGCAAAGGGTTCGTCGAGAAGCAGCAGGCGCGGAGAAATGAGCAGCGCCCGGGCCAGGGCCACGCGCTGCTTCTGTCCGCCGGATATCTGCGACGGCCTGCGGTCGGCAAGGTGAGCGATTTCCAGAAGGTCGAGCATGAGCTGAAGGGAGGCCTCCTGCTCGTCGCTGAGTCTGGCCGGAAACATGGCCCGAAAGGCGCTGCCGAGAACGGGAACGTGCTTTTCCTGCTGCTGCAGGGCGAAGGCGAGATTCTGCCGGACGGTCATGTGGGGAAAGAGCGCGTAGTCCTGAAACACGTAGCCGATGCGGCGTTTGCGGGCGGGCATGTCGATGCCTTTTTCGGAGTCGAAGAACACGGCGTCGTCGGTAATGATGTGCCCCGACTGCGGATGAACGAGACCGGCGATCATTTGCAGGGTGAGGGTTTTGCCCGAGCCGGAAGGGCCGAAGAGCACCAGACGCGAGGCGGAACTTTTGAGGCTGACGTCGAGGGAAAAGGCCCCGTGCCGCCCCTTGAGCGTGGCTTGAACGGAAAGATCGATCACCGGGAACCTCCCAGCAGATAGTCGGCGGTCACGAGAATGGCGGCGCAGATGCACGAAGTCAGGATGACGAGCCCGGCGGCCAGCGCGTCGTTTCCGGCCTGAAAGGCGTCGTAGATGGCGAGGGCGAGAGTCTGGGTTTTGCCCGGAATGTTGCCGGCCAGCATGAGGGTTGCGCCGAATTCGCCCATGCCTCGGGCAAAGGCCAGCATGGCCCCGGAAAGAATGCCGCGTCCGGCGAGCGGCAGGCTGACGGAAAAGAACACGGCGATTTCCGAGGCTCCCAGCGTGCGGGCGGCCTTTTCCACGTTGGCGTCCACCTGTTCAAGGGCGGTTTTCGCCGACTTGTAGATCAGGGGAAAGACCACGACCGTGGCCGCCACCACGGCGCCCTGCCAGGAAAACATGAACTGAAGGCCGAGCTCTTGCAGCACCGGGCCGAAGACGCCGTTTCTGCCCAGCAGCAGAATGAGATAGTAGCCCAGCACGGTGGGAGGCAGCACCATGGGAAGCGTGCAGAGCGAATCAATGACGGCCGCGCAGACGGAGCGTCGCCTTGCGAGAATGCGGGCCGTAAGGGTGCCGAGCACGAGGGAGGCCAGAGTGGACAATCCGGCGACTTTCAACGACAGCATGATGGGAAACAGAGAAAACTGCTGCCCGAAGAGGGAAAATTCCATGGGAGCGCTCCTTTCCATTTCAAAATAACAGGAATGGAGACGCGGAGCAAGCCGAAGGGGCGATATCCTGACAAAATTTTCAGAAATTCAAGGCGCGGGGGAGGCGTGACGGCGCATGAAGGCACCCGGGCGAGGCGGCGGAAGGGGGGCATGGCGAGAGCGTGGCATTCTGGAGGCTGCGCACACTTGCCGAGAGCTGGTGCGCGCGAGGTTGTGCGCAACACGAAGCCCGAATGAGGTTGCGCTGCAAACGGCGGAACAGCAGGCCGCTTTGCAGGCGCGTGCGGGAGCGTGCGGGAGCGTGGGGAGCGCGGGATGAGGGGGGGCGGCTTGCCGCGCGGCGCAAAGCGCAGAGTGTGCCGCATCATTTCTTTAGCGGCAGGCGGAGAGCAGGCGGGGAGATAAGGTTTCGGTCAGGCTCCGGAAGCAGGGGCCGCCTGCGGAGGGCGTTGTCCGGCTTCGCCGCAGGAGCGGCCGTTGGTCGATGCCGGGCTTCGGTTCGGTTTTGCGCGGCGGCCTTCCCGCACGCGTCGTTTATTCTTCCGGCGCATGGCAGCTTGGAGGCGCACGTCGGATTCCATTCGGGAAGGCGCAGCGTCGTTCTCGCCCCGCGTCGGCACTGTTCTGACTCCGATGGAGCGCGGCGTTCAGCGCCCGGCACGGCGCAAGGCTGCCGTCGTGGCATCGTCCGTCCGCTGCGGGGGCAGCGCGGCATAAATCAGAACATGCCGTCCGCCATGTTCTTCACTTCTATTTCGCCGTCTTCGCCGATGAACACGTCATAGTACTGCATGCCGTTGCTCTGCGTGGACATGACGGAAGGCAGCACCTGCACCATGCTGAAGAGCAGCGTGCGGAAATCTTCCGTGCCTCCGGAACAGCGCAGGGCCGTGCGCCATATCTGCCGTTCCTGCTTCTTGTCCGGGGTAAGGCTGTAGGCTTCGATGCGCAGGTTGGCGGTATAGATGGTCGTGCTGGTGACGACGGGCTCGTCCACATACATGTATTCCACGCGGCGATGTTTGCCGTAGCCCACCACGACGGGGTAGGATCGCGTAACGGTGTCGGTATTGATGTGGACGCGCGGTTCGTCCATCCAGTAGGTGATGACAGCGGAGTTGTCCGCGTTTTTCACGTCGTCCACGAGCGTGTAGCCCCGGGAACGGAACGCGGGAGTGAGCTGACGCACGACGTCCTTGAACAGCAGATCGGTGTTGTGAACGCCTTCATTGCCGGGCTGCGCGACGTACACCGTGCCTGAAGGCTGATTCGTGTCGCGCAGGGAATCGACGGCGACGTTGTAATGAGTGCCGCAGCCGGCGAGCAGAAACACGAGAACCAGAAGGAGAAGTCGGACGATGAACACTGCGGGCCTCTCTTGGCAGTCATGAACAGGCTGCATACAGAAAAAGGGATACCGGATTTCCGGTATCCCTGAAATTCATGGTGCGCCCGGCGCGAGTCGAACGCGCGACCTACAGCTCCGGAGGCTGTCGCTCTATCCAGCTGAGCCACGGGCGCAAGGGGGAAGAACCCCGACGTGGAAGGGACTATGCACCGCAACAGGCATATTGTCAACGCCTTTTCTGCGCGGTGCTCCGGGCGGCCTAGCGTCCCATGCCGCTCAGAAAGTCCTTGTTGCTCTTGGTGCCCTTCATCTTGTCGAGCAGGAATTCCATGCTGTCGATGGGGGACATGGGGGCAAGTATCTTGCGCAGAATCCACACTCTGTTGAGCACGTCCTCGCCGAGCAGCAGGTCTTCCTTGCGGGTGCCGGTGCGGTTGATGTCGATGGCGGGGAACACGCGCTTGTCGGAGAGATGACGGTCGAGATAGATTTCGCAGTTGCCGGTGCCCTTGAACTCTTCAAAAATGACTTCGTCCATGCGGGAGCCGGTATCGATGAGCGCCGTGGCGATGATGGTCAGCGAGCCGCCGCCTTCAATGTTGCGCGCCGCGCCGAAAAAGCGCTTGGGCCGCTGCAGGGCGTTGGCGTCCAGACCGCCGGAAAGCACGCGGCCGCTGGAGGGGGTCACGGTGTTGTAGGCGCGGCCCAGACGGGTGATGGAGTCGAGCAGAATGACCACGTCGCGCTTGCGTTCCACGAGGCGCTTGGCCTTTTCGAGCACCATTTCGCACACCTGCACGTGGCGCTGCGGCGGTTCGTCGAAGGTGGAGCTCACCACTTCCGCGTTTTTCACCGTGCGTTCCATGTCCGTGACTTCTTCCGGGCGTTCGTCCACCAGAAGAATGATGAGGTACACGTCGGGATAGTTCGCGTTGATGGCGTTGGCGATGGTCTGGAGCAGTATGGTCTTGCCGGTGCGCGGCGGAGCCACGATGAGGGCGCGCTGTCCGCGGCCGATGGGAGACATGAGGTCGATGATGCGCGACGACATGTTCTTGGAATCGGTCTCCATGCGGAACTGCTGGTCGGGATAGACCGGCGTGAGGTTGTCGAAAAGCACCAGATGCCGGGCGTTTTCCGGCGGCTCGAAACCTATTTCATTGACGCGGACCAGCGCAAAATAGCGTTCGCCTTCCTTGGGAGGGCGGATCTGTCCGGAGACGCAGTCGCCCTTGCGCAGATGATAGCGGCGTATCTGAGAGGGGGAGACATACACGTCGTCGGGGCCGGGCATGTAGCTGCAGAGCGGGGAACGGAGGAATCCGTAGCCGTCGGGCAGTATTTCGAGCACGCCGTCGCTGTGGATGACGCCGTTTTGCGAGGCGCAGGCCTGCAGCAGGGCAAAGATGAGTTCCTGCTTGCGCATGGAGCTGGCGTTTTCAAGCTGATACTTGTCCGCCAGATCCATGAGATCCTGCATTTTGCGGGTCTTGAGTTCGGTAAGATTCAGGACGCTTTCGTCAAGAATTGGGGCAGATTCTGCAGTTTCGGGCTCGACGGGAGCTTTACGTTTCCGTATGGGCATAGAGATACCACCGGGAAAAGGAGAAAGTACAGGGGACATCACGCCGGAAGGGCGTGAAGACAAGAAAGAAAGAGAAGGGAAAAAGACCGCAGAACAACGGTCAGCGAGAGAACTATAGAGGTTTTTCCCGCCATTGGCAAGTCCCGGAGAGGAACCGGCTATTTTTTGCGGGTGTTGACCACGTTGATGGCGCGCTCGGGGCCGTCTACGGCGAAGCGGATGACGGCGTCGACGATGTTCGGAAAGGTCTTGTTCATGATGTCGCGTTCGGCTTCGCCGAAGCGTCCGAGCACCCAGGGGATGACCTGCTCTCTGTTCTGCGGCTTGCCCACGCCCACGCGCAGACGATAGAATTCGGGCGTGCCGAGGCGCTGCTGTATGGATTTGATGCCGTTGTGACCGGCCGCGCTGCCGCCTTTTTTGAGCTTGAGCCTGCCCGGTTCGAGATCGAGTTCGTCGTGAACGACGAGCAGCTGTTCGGGCGTCAGGCGATACCAGGCCATGAGCGGCTGCACGGCGTCGCCGCTCAGATTCATGAAGGTCTGGGGTTCGGCCACGAGCCACGTGCCGCCGCCGGGAATCTGAATGCGCCAGAGCAGCGCGTTGAATTTGGAGCCGGAAAGCTGTTCCGGGGCGCGGCCGTTGCCGCGTTCCACTTCTTCGAGCAGGGTCTGCACCGACATGAAGCCGATGTTGTGACGCGTTCCCCTGTACTGGGCTCCCGGATTGCCGAGGCCGACGATAAGTCCGTTGAGATCCATGCGTTGTTCCGAAAAAAGAGATGAGGTGAGGGCCCGGATTCGGGCGCAACGCGTCGAATGTGCGGCAGAGCGGGGCGGCTGTCAAGTGTTCTTGGCAAGCGGCGGTTCAGATGGTACATCACGAAGGCGGACTTTCCCGCGCAGGACAGAAAAGAAAACGGCAGGAGTGTGATATGCCGCAGTTGTATCGTCTGGATATCGTAGTTCGAGAGGAGTATTTTCCTCTTGCCGAAGCGCTGGTGGCCGAGCACGCCTCGGCGGGATGGGAAGAGGAATCGCTGCCTGACGGCAGCACGCGTTTTCGCATCACCTGCGACGACGAGGATGTGCGGGATCTGACGGCGCAGGTTCTGGCCGAAAAGCTGCCGGACGCCGTGATGAGCCGGGAAACCCTTCCCGACAGGGACTGGCTTTCCGGCTGGCGCAGCTACTTTACGCCCGTGAAGGCCGGGGATTTCCTCATTCTTCCGCCGTGGATGAAGGACGAACCCGCGGAAGGCAGCATACCCATCGTCATTGAGCCCAAGTCCGCCTTCGGCACCGGTCATCATCCTACGACCACCATGTGCCTCGAAGCCATGTCGCTGCTGCATCGGGCGGGTGCGCTCAAGGCCGGTCAGCGCTTTCTCGACATGGGCACGGGCACGGGCATTCTCGGCATAGGCTGCGTGAAGCTCGGCCTGTCCGGCTTCGGCGCGGACATCGATCCGCTTTCCATCAGCAACTCGCGGGAAAACTGCGACATGAACGGCGTGTCCGCGCAGTTCGACATTCAGGAAGGCAGCGTGGAACTGGTGCAGGGGCAGACCTTCGACGTGGTCATTGCCAACATTCTCGCCGGACCGCTGAAGGAAATGGCCCCCCAGCTCATGCCGCTGGTCAGGCCGGGCGGATGCCTTGTGCTTTCCGGCTTTTTGTCCGTGCAGGTGCCGGGCATGCTGGAAGCCTACGCGGCCATGGGCGAACCGGGAGAGCTGCGCATGCCTTCTCCGGCGAGCGATCCCACGCGTTCGGCCAGCCGCGAGAATCCCGAGGCCGACGACTGGGTGTGCCTGTACTGGCCGCGCGTGAACTGACGAAAACAGCAAAGAAGAGAAGCCGTCGGAACCTTCCGGCGGCTTTTTCCGCATGCGATGCAGACGGAACATGACGAGCTTTTTATCATGTTCCGTTTCTTTTTGAAACGCAGGCCGCGACGCGAAGCGCAGACGGCGGAGAGCTCCGCCAGACTCCGACCACGGAGATGATGGCGATCTGGCACGGTGCTGCCTGCCGAAGGGGGAAGGAAGAGGGGATGGACAAAGGGTATGCCCGCGCAGAAAGCGGGGCCTATCCCTTGCGGAAGAGAATGCGCTGCAGATCGGAGACTGTGGCGATGCCCTTGCTCTTGGGGTTCTCCGGGCAGATGATGGGCGAGTAGCCGAGGCGCAGGGCCTGTTTCATGCGCACGTCCTGACCGGACACGGGGCGCACCTGACCGTTGAGGTCCACTTCGCCCCAGAGCACGCAGCGCTCGGGCAGAGGAATGTCGTAGAAGGAGGAGAGCAGGGCCGCCACCAGCGCAAGATCGAGCCCCGGTTCCTGAAGACGCATGCCGCCGCCGACCTTGGCGTAGATGTCCGCCTGACCGAAGTTGAGGCGCAGGCGCTTTTCCAGCACCGCGAGCAGCAGATGCAGCCTGTTCACGTCGAAGCCGAGGCCGGTGCGGCGGGGAATGGAAAGATAGCTTCGCGTGGCGAGAGCCTGAATTTCCACGGCAAAGGGGCGCTGACCGTCCACGGCCATGACCACGGCCGTGCCGCTCAGGGAGGTGTCGCGCGCGCCGAGGAAAAAGGTGGAAGGGTCTTCCACGAGTTCCAGACCCTTGCGCGCCATGCGGAAGATGAGCAGTTCCTGATTGGGGCCGAAGCGGTTCTTCAGCACCCTGAGCATGCGGAACATTTCCCGCCGGTCGCCTTCCAGGGAAATGACCGTGTCCACAAGATGTTCCAGAAGACGCGGTCCGGCAAGGGTGCCGTCCTTGGTGACGTGCCCCACCAGCACCAGCGTGGTGCCCGAACGGCGGCAGCGCTCCACAAGTTCCGTGGCCACGGTGCGCACCTGACTCACGTTGCCGGGCAGGCCTTCGGCGTTGTCGGAGGCGAGCGTCTGCACGGAGTCCACGATCATGAGGGCCGGGGCCGCGTCGGGATCTTCAAGCACGGGAAAAAGGTCTTCCACCCGGCTGGTGGCCACGGCAAGAAGATTGTCGTGCAGCACGTCGAGGCGCTCCGCGCGGCTGCGTATCTGCGGCAGGGATTCTTCGCCGCTTGCGTAGAGCACGAGCTTGTTTTCCCGCGCCACGGCTCCGGCGAGCTGGAGCAGCAGCGTGGATTTGCCTATGCCCGGCTCTCCGCCCACAAGAATGGCGGCGCCGGGCACAAATCCGTGACCGAGAATGCGGTCGAGCGCGTCGAGTCCCGTGCCGAACGCGGCGTGATCGCTGCACGAGACGCTTGCCAGCGGCTGAATGCGCGTGGCGGAGGCGTGCTTTGCCGCATGAGGCCGAGCCGTGGAAGTCGGGGCAAGGCGGGTGAGCTCAAGAGTGTTCCACTCCCGGCACTTGGGGCACTGCCCCTGCCACTGCGCGCTCTGCGCTCCGCAGGAACGGCAGACATAGACTTCCCGTATTTTCGGCATGGCCTCTTCCCGGGCGGCTACTTGTTGAACAGATTGATGCGGCGCAGATGACGACCGCCTTCAAAAGGCGTGCTCAGGAACACGTCCACCATGCTGGCGGCAAGGCCCTGACCGGTCACGCGTTCGCCGAGGCAGATGACGTTGGCGTTGTTGTGGGCGCGGGCGTAGGTGGCGTGGAATTCGGTGGTGCAGAGCGCCGCGCGGATGCCGGGAACGCGGTTGGCGGACATGCTCATGCCGATGCCGGTGCCGCACACGAGAACGCCAACGGCGTTTTCATCCTTGAGCAGGGCGTCCGTCACGGCGCGGGCCTTGAGCGGATAGTCGCAGCTTGCGGGATCGGAAGGGCCGAGATCGTGGACGTCGTGTCCCTTTTCCTTGAGGTACTGCACAAGGAAGGTTTTAAGATTGAAGCCCCCATGGTCGGACGCGATGTAGATGATGCTCATGTCAGTCTCCAGTAGTGACGCGATGTCTGTGTGCGGGGCGGCCCCGCCCGGTTATTGATCCAGCGAATAGACGGCGAAGTTCGCCGGCACTTCCAGCTCCATGCCGGATTCGGGCACGCTGCCGGAAGGCAAACGCTCCTTGACGAGCAGCACCATGCGCATTTCGCTTCCATCGCTGTCCATTTTTCCGTCCAGACGGCGGGGAAGTCCCTTGTCGTCGTAGGCAAGATTCAGCGACCATCTGCCGTCGATGGTCCAGCGGACGGGAAGCGCGTCGGCGTTCAGCTCCAGTTCGCAGCTTCGGCCGTGACTTCTGTAGCTGTAGATGATGTTGCCGTCACCTCCGGTGAGGTAGCGCTCCGGGGCGGGGACGTCAAGAGCGGAGAGATAGCGTCCGGCGAGAAAGTCGTTGAGCCTGTTCATGCGCATGGGCAGCGGCAGGCCCAGCAGTCTGCGCAGGGTGTCCGGGGTCTCGGCCCCGGCGTAGGCCTTTTCGTCGCGGGGCAGCACGAGCAGCATCTGTCCGTTTTCAAACACGGCCTTGGCCACGTTGGCCCCCACCCCGGCGTTCACTTCGAGACGAATGGTGCGTTCGTCGTCGGAAAAGCCGGGATTGCGTTCCGCATCGTCAAGACCGGCCGGGCCCTGATGATCCTGCACGTCAGGCCCGGCTGTGGCGGCGGACCAGAGCAGATAGGTCACTCTCCGGGTGTCGTTGACAGGGCCGAAACGCAGACTGCCGGAGAGCACGTCGTAGCTCGCGGGACGGGCGGAGCGTTCCTTGAACGCCTGCCAGCGGGCGGCGGCGTCGCTGTCGGGAACGATGGGCATGCCCTTGGGACCGCACCCGGAAAGCGCGGTCAGCAGCACAAGACCGAGAAGAAAAAAGGAGCGTCGGGTCATCATTGCAGTTTTTCCAGTTTGAGGCGCACTCTTTCGGCGTCTTCGGGATAGCCGAGTTTTTCAAACAGTTCCATGGACTGCCCCCAGCCTGTACGGGCGGAATCCGCGTCGCCCCGGGCCGCGGCGATGTCGCCGTAGTGTTCGAGCATGGCGGGATCCTTGGGTTCGTCCCTGCCGGAAAGGTTCAGGGCCTTCTGAATCTGTTCCCACGCGTCGTCGAGCTTGCCGCGGCGGTACTGCACCCAGGCCAGGGAATCAAGAATGAAGTCGGCGTCGGGTTCCAGCTCCACGGCGCGCTGGATGAGCCGGTAGGCCCGATCGAGATCCCTGTTGCCGTCGGCTAGGTTGTAGCCCACGTAGTTGAGCGCCAGCGCGTTGTCGGGGTAGCGGGCAATGAATTTTTCCATGAGTTCCATGGCTTTTTTTCTGTTGCCCCGCAGCTCCTGCAGATAGGCCTGCTGGAATGCCGCGCCTTCGTTGTCGGGATGCAGGCGCAGCGCCTCGGCCACGGCCTTGTCCGCAGCGTCGAAATTCTTCTGTCCGGCGTACAGTTCCGAGGCGAGCAGCAGAGGCTCCGCGTCTTCGGGATGAAGCACGCGCAGCGCGTCGAGCGCCTGGAGCGCCTCGGGAATGCGCTTCTGCTCGTACAGAATGCGCACCTTCATGCGCAGGGCCTTGTCGTATTCCGGGCTCTGGGAGGACACCTTTTCGAGGTAGTCGAGCGCGCGGTTGACGTCGGCATTGGATTCATAAAGCAGCGCCGCATGATAGAAGAAGAGTCCGTCCGGCATGCCTTCCTGCTTTTCGAGACGGGAGAGCAGCTTTTCGGCCTGATCCGGGTGTTTCTCGTCCATGAGCATGGCCGCGGCGGCCACGGCGAAGTGCAGCGGATCCTGCGTGGAGGCGACCATGGAAACCACGGCGTCCATGTTGTCCTCCTGCAGCATGAGGCGGAGCAGGAAAAGACGCGCGCTGCGGTTTTCGGGATCGTTTTCCAGCAGGGTGCGGTAGATTTTTTCCGCTTCCTTGGGATGGCCGAGCTCTTCCTGCGTGAGCGCGAGAAGCTGCCAGGCCTCGGAGTATTCGGGATCTTCCTTCACGGCGACTTCAAGCTGATGTCTGGCGTCGGCAAAGCGGCCGGACACGTTCAGCGCCTGCGCGTAGGCGAAGCGTATCTGCGGCGTCAGCTGCTTTTCGGGTATCTGACGGAACACCTTCATGGCTTCCTGCGGCTGGGCGCTGCGCAGAAGCGCGAGGGCCAGTTCCGCCTGCGCCTGCCCGTCGGCGGGATGTTTGCCGGCAAAGGCGCGCAGCAGACTGATGGCTTCATTTCTTTTGTTGTTCTGGATGAGCAGATCGGCCTGAAGGGACACCAGCGCAAGATCGTCGGGCATCTGGGCGGACGCCTTCCGGATGAGCGGGGCGGCGTCCTTTTCACAGTCGTGGGCGAGCAGCCAGATGGCCGCGTCGATGATGGGCGCGGAAGAGGGCAGTCGATAGGCTCCGGTGCCGAATTCCAGCAGACGGTTGGAGGCGTCGATGACGGCTTCGCGGTCGTTGCGGCCGAGGGCGCTGTCGAGCTTGAGCTGGGCGAAGATGAGTTCGGCCCGCTGCGAGGGGGCCTGCGGAGAAAGCTTGATCGGGGAGAACAGGTCGTTCTCTCCGGCGACGGGGCCGTTGCCCGTGGCGCAGCCTGCGGGCAGCAGCATGAGCGCGAGGGTGGAGGCGAACATCAGGCGCTGTGCCGGACTGGAGGAAGACAGACGCCCCCGGACTCGGAAAAGGGATGGAATATGGGTGAACATGGATGTCCTGTGCGGCGGAAGAGCTATGGCTGTATCCATTCTTCCGAGAAGTCTTTGATCTCGCGCCCGAGATGTTCTTTCAGTTTTTCCAGCAGGCGCGCTTCCAGCTGGCGAATGCGTTCACGGGTAACATGGTAGCGCTCGCCGATTTCCCGGAGCGTGGCCGGTTCGTCGGTGAGCAGTCTGTGCTCCAGAATATAGACTTCCTTTTCCGAAAGGGAAGGAATGAGTTCATGGATGCTGTCGCGGACAAGGCGCGACACTTCCGAATCGGCAATGCCTTCCTCCACGCCCGGACCGAGCGCGGGCAGAAAGTCCATGCGG
The DNA here is from genome assembly GCF_944324995.1 of uncultured Mailhella sp. Taxonomy (GTDB): domain Bacteria; phylum Desulfobacterota; class Desulfovibrionia; order Desulfovibrionales; family Desulfovibrionaceae; genus Mailhella. Next base: position 25,179 of record NZ_CALUYL010000028.1, on the reverse strand, counting down.
GAGGCGCTGCCGCTGTCGTCGCTCACGGGCAGATCGAGAGACACGTCGCCCGAGTCGAGACGCTGCTGCATTTCCTCCACCTGATCCTTCGTGACGCCGAGCTTTTCCGAAAGCAGGGCCGCGTCGGGATCGAAGCCCTGAAGTATGAGCTTCTGCCTCTCGCGGTTCAGGTTGTAGAAGAGTTTGCGCTGCGCCTGGGTGGTGCCTATTTTCACCATGCGCCAGTTGTCCATGATGAACTTGAGAATGTAGGCCTTGATCCAGAACGAGGCATAGTAGGAAAACTTGATGCCCTTGTCGGGATCGAACTTGTTCACGGCGCGCAGAAGGCCCACATTGCCTTCCTGCACGAGGTCGAGGACGTTCTGCATCCAGCGGCGCTGGAAGTCCATGGCGATGCGCACCACAAGACGCAGATGCGAGGACACCAGCCGGAACGCCGCCTTGGGATCGCCGTTGTCGCGCACCCGGCGGGCCAGCTCGGTTTCTTCTTCCGGCTCCAGAAGCGGAAATTTGCTCACTTCGCGCAGATAGTTCTGCAGATTGTCGCGCATGGGCACGCTGGGCAGACGGTCTTCCGCAATGGCGGGGAGATTGCTGCCCAGATCAATGACGCGGCCGTTGTCGTCGAAGTCGTCGAAATGCTCGTCGAGCGAGGCGTCGTCGGGAAGAAGTTCGCCGTCGCGGGCCTGTTCGAGTTCCGCTTCCATCACCTCGGGGGAGTCGTCGGCATCGTCGTCCGGAACGTCGGACGGAGCGTTGTCGGCGGAGAGCTCGTCGTCTTCCGCAACCTCGACGTCGGGCGAAATCTTCGCTTTTGCAGCGCGGCCTTTGCGCCTGCCTGATTTTTTTTCGGACTCGTCCGCGTTTTTTCCCGAAGGCGCGGCGGGAGAGCCGGAGTCGTCCGAAACCGGAGTCGCAGTGATATCTATGATATCAGTATCCTTGCGGGATTTTTTTGTTTTTTTGACACGGGCAGAAGCGCGGGCCGGCTTTTCATCGGCAGATGCGAGCAGCTCCGCTTCATGCGCATCGGAAATTTTCGTCATGGAGTCATCCTTATTTCGGCGGGCCTCCGGGGGTGGAAGCGTGATTGCCGGAATGTATCCTATAGTTTAAGGTTGGCGTTTTCAACGATTTTCAGTACACCTAAAAAAGTTCGCGGAAGAAAAGCCTTCCGCGGGCACATGTTCTGAGGAAAAGGAGATTAGTATGAAAACAAGGCCGCTGGGCTTTTTCCGTCGCATGGCGGGAGTGCTGCTGACGGGCGTCGTCGCCCTCGCGCTGACGCTTCCCTGCTCCGTGGCGTTCGGTCAGGACAAGGCCCCCCAGCTGAAACCCGTGCATACCTATGAACTTCTCGACGAGCTGGCCGCCAATCACGGCAAGGTGATTCTGGTGAACTTCTTTGCCGCGTTCTGCGGACCGTGCCGTCGGGAAATTCCGGAACTCATTAAAATGAGAAAGGAAATTCCCGAGGAGGATCTGCTCATCATCGGCATCGCCATCGACCAGAACATCCGCGAGGCGGATTCCTTTGTGAAGTCCATGGGCATGATGGGAGCCTATCCCGTGTACTACGGCGGGGAGGAACTTTCCCGCGCCTACAGGATAGACGCCATTCCCTTCAACGTCATTTACAACAGGGACGGACATATCGAGGCGAGCGAGGCGGGCTATGTGCCCGGACCGGAAATGAAACAGTTTCTCATGAGTCTCATCAGACGGTAGTGCGCATGAATCAGATGAAGGAAATATTCAGTGCGGCGGTCATTCAGCGACGCGTCGAGGAAATGGCCGCCCAGATTGACGCCGTTTACGGAGAGGATTCCGTGGTTGCCGTATGTGTGCTGAAGGGAGCTTTTCCCTTTTTCAGCGATCTGGTCCGCGCCATGAAGTCCGATGTGCTCATTGACTTCGTGCGTCTTGCCAGCTACGGCGATCGGGCAAGCAGCAGCGAGCACGTGCAGATCACCAAGGACGTGGAAATCTCTCTCGAGGGCCGTCACGTGCTCATTGTCGAGGATATCGTGGACACCGGTCGTTCCATGGACTTTCTCATGCGGTATTTTTCCTCACGGGGAGCGAAGTCCATACGGCTTGCCGCTCTCGTGGACAAGAAGGAACGCCGGGAATTCGACGTGCATTCCGACTTCGTGGGCTTTGATCTGCCCGCGGGCTTCATTGTGGGATACGGCCTCGACTACGCCGAACGCTATCGCACGCTTCCCGGCATCTACGAGCTGCTTGACTGCTGATGCAGGCGGTGTATGGTCTCGGTGCTATCACATAATGATGGAGATTGTTTCATGAATGTTACCTGCCCTCAATGCAATACGGTCTATCGTCTGCCAGATGAAAAGGTGAGACCCGGCGCCAAGCTCCGCTGTTCGGTCTGCCGTCATATTTTCACGCTTCCGCTGGAAGAAAAGACCGATCCTCCCGCACTTTCTCTCGGCGGCGAGGAAAAGGGCAGAGAATCGACCCGAGGCGGCGGTCTTGACCTTGCCGGCGACAGACCGGAAAAACGCGCGCCCGAGCGGCATGACGAAGGCGGCCTGTCTTTTGGCGGCGCAAGCCCCCGCAGTGCCCGGAACGGAGGCCTTGAGCTCGCGATGGACGAGCCCGCCGACGCGCACGGCGGCAGAGAGCGCGTGAGGGAAAGACGCGCCTCTCAGGGACTCAGGCTCGACGGCGACGGCAGTGCCGCGTCGTTCGGCGGTCTGGACATGCCCCGCAAAAAGAGTTCCATCCTTCCCCGTCTGACGAGCTTTCTGGTGTGTCTGGCGCTTGCGGCCGGCTGCGGCTGGATGTGGCAGAACACCCATTACCTGGACGGATTGAAGGGGCTGGTGGCTCCCTATTTCGGTCTGGAAACGGCGGATCCTTCGGATCCTCTGTCGCTGGTGAGCGAGCTTGTGCTGCAGGATGTGCGCCAGTATCAGGTGAAGAACGAGAAGGTGGGCAACCTTGTCATCATTGAAGGCAAGGTGAAGAACAACTTCCCCGCGCCCCGCGAGCTCATCAGGCTGGAGGCGGAACTGGACGACGCGAACGGCAACAAGCTGATTTCGCAGCAGCAGCTTGCCGGCAACAGCATGAGCTCCTTCCAGCTGGAGCTGCTCGACAAGGAAGAACTCGACAAGGTGCTCAACAACAAGCTCGACATCGTGGAAGCCAACACCAACGTGCTGCCGGGCAATGAAGTTCCCTTTACGATCATCTTCGTCAATCCTCCGGCGGAAGCCAGCGACTACAAGGTGCGCATTGTCGAGGCCTCCATCCCCAAGGGCCCCGGCAATCTTACGGAATAGGAAGAGAACTGCGACGAACGCAAAAAAGTGCTTGCCTTTTGTCGAAAGCTGCAGTACATTGCCTTTTGTTGTGCCGAGGTAGCTCAGTTGGTAGAGCAGGGGACTGAAAATCCCCGTGTGGGCAGTTCGATTCTGTCCCTCGGCACCACTTTCAATGTCAAAGAAAACGCCTCGGAATGTTGTTCCGGGGCGTTTTTTTGTGCTTTTACTGCGCCGGACATGCTCCTTGCCGTCAGGGGAAGAGGTGTCTGCCGGATGCCCAAGGGGAAAAAGCTTTGCCGAGATGCAAGGCGCGGGTTCGGCATCAGTCAGGCTGACATGTATCAGCTTTTTGCCTGTGGGCATCAATACCTTTCCGGCGTCGGCGATCTTGCCCTCATCTATCCCCTGCACCGAGGCTTTCCAGAGACCGCCGAACCTCTTTGCTTTTCTCCGTCGCTTCGACTCCGGCTGCTGGCGCTCGATCTGGACAGGCTGCTGATTCCTTCGTCCTGTCGCCTTCGGCGATGTCTTTGCCTGTTGACTGCCGTATTTCGGTGTGTCCGACGCCTGTTCAGCAAGAAATATGCCGCATGTCGGGGCATATTTCAGAGGTTCGACGCATCCGACGAGGGTACAGCAGAACCCGGCGTCTTTCCGATGACGGATCGAGAGCCTCCTCGAACGGTATTTTTCTGCCATAAAAAAGCCTGCGCATCGTTTTTTCGAGGCGCAGGCTTTTTTATCAGGGGATGCAGAGAATTACTTCTCTTCGTCCGGCTGGATGTTGTTGGGGTGGCAGGGACGGCAGCCCTGGAATTCGGGGTGCTCCAGGCTCATTCTGCGATGGCAGCCGAAGCAGGAGCGCATGCTTTCTCTGCTGTGGAAGGCCATGAAGCGGCTGTCCTGCTGATTGCTTCTGCCCTGCACGGTATGGCAGCCGGCATTGCTGCTGCACGACGCGTAGGGCGACTTTTCTTCCGAAGGACTGTAGTGACAGATGACGCAGCGGGGCTTGTGATGACAGGTATCACAGGGGACGTTGCTGTGGGAGCTGTGATTGAAGGTGACAGCCATGCGGGGAGAAACTTCGCCGCCAAGCACGATGGGATTTTTCGGATACTTGAGATTGGCCTTGAAGTCCTGAGCTTCCGCCGGCGTACACCAGGCGAGGGAGAGAAGAAGGGTAAGAATAAAAAGCGGTTTCATGCGCATTCTCCCGGTAGATTGGGGAAGTGCCCGGAGGCAGTGGCTAGAATTGATTCCAGAAGGAGGGCTTGAGAGGCGTCAGCCCTTTCTGAGCGGCAACAATGTCCATATGCATCATGCCCAGCGCCATGGCGTCCATGTCGGGCGTGCCGGCACATTCGCGCAGATCCACGGTCGGGCAGTAGCTCTTGCACTTGGTACACCAGTCGATGCGTTCGCCCCGGCTGTTTTCGCTTTCGCGGAGAAATTCCATGACGCCGGAACCTTCCTTTCCGCAGGAAGGGCAGGCTCCGCGCCGGAAGTGCCATTCGGTGCCGCACAGAGCGCAATGCATATGTTTTTTTCCTCCGCCTCCGGCCAGAAAGGCGTTCTTTTCGTCAAAGACGCGCTTGTCCAGATAGGAGATGGACGGGAAGGAGCCGCATACGGGGCAGAAACCCTGCATCCAGGAGGAAGCACGTTCGTCCCACGGGGCGTCGTACTTCAGCGCCAGGGCCCGCAGAACGGGTCCGACCACGACCTCCAGCGCAAACAGCAGCACGGCGGGCGGCAGATGCGTTTCTTCCGCGGCCTCGGCGAGCGCGGTTTCGTGCCCGGTGAGGAGCGTGTCGGCGGCGCGCATGCACATCTCTTCCTTCTGGAAGAACGACGTGAGCGCGTCGGCGTATCCGTTCATGCCGGGCAGCGCTTCCAGAAGAGGCAGCAGCTCGTCGGCCGATTTCCGCAGAAGGGGGAAAAGTCCCTTCAGGCTGGCTCCGGCCAGAAGCGGCGCCCCCTGCTGCGCCCGTTCCTGCCGCCAGGGGGGCAGGACAAAGCCGCTTTCCTCAATCATGGGGGAAAGCTTTTCCGGCAGCGCGGAACGCGCCTCAAGCAGAGGGGCGAACGCGTTCAGCACCGGCGCGAGCACGGGTCTGCGCTCAACGATGCCGGCAAGGGTTTCGGAAACGGTCTGACGGGATTCGGCCATGGTGACTCCTGAGAAACTGGAAGCGGCAAAGGCCGCCGATGAAATGCAGGGTTAGGGCAATGCCCGGTTGCGAGTGCATGCCGGAGCGACGCTGAAGCGCAAGGCTTCGCCGCAGGGCGGAAGCTCCGAACTTCGTGCCCGTGAAGGCGGCCGAAGGCCGCTTCCGGGACGGGCGCTCCGGCATGAGGCTAGCCGAAGCTCGCGAACTCGTAATAGTGCTTGGGCTCCTCGGCCAGAAGATAGATGACGCTCACGTCTTCCGTGTCCACAAGGCGGGCTTTGGGATAGCGTTCCTTGATGCGGGCCAGACGTTTCTGCGCCTCTTCCAGCACTTCCGCGCGTTCGCCGAAGAACATGGCGCCCGTGGGGCAGGTTTTCACGCACATGGGCTGAAGACCTGCGGACACGCGGTCGATGCACATGTCGCATTTGGTCAGCATTTTGGTCTGTTCGTTGTACCGGGGAATGTTGTACGGGCAGGCTTCCTTGATGGCCTTGATGTCGGCCGGAGCCAGCTGCTTGCATTTTTCCGTGACGAGCACCGCGCCGGTGGCCTTGTCCTGAATCATGGATCCGGGAACGGCAAGATTGGCCAGATCCACGCAGATCGGCGTGAGGCAGTGGCGGCACTGATCGGGGAAGAAGTTCCACACCACGTTGCCCTGCTCGTCGAAGTGTTCGTGGAAGCGGACGATTTTAAGGTTGTTGGGATTGAGATCCGGGGGATTCTGATGCGAGCCCCGCTGCTTGGTGGCGTTGGCGGGCAGGTTGTGCCACTCCTTGCATGCCAGCTGGCAGCCGCGGCAGGCCGTGCATCTTGTTGTGTCTATGAGGAATGCTTTAGGCATCGCGTACTCCTTGAGGGGCGCGCCGCGAGGGCGCGCCCCGCCTGAATCAGGCTATTTCGGTCAGCTTGTCGGCCTTGCGGATGTTCACGCAGCAAGCTTTCGTTTCAGGAATGGTGGTGTTCGGGTCATAGGCGGTCACGGTGAGGCGGTTCGTGGAATCGCCGCAGCCGGGAGTGGTCCAGCCATAGGCGAAAGGCATGCCTATGAGATGGACGGTCTTGCCCATGATCGTGAACGGACGCAGGCGGATGGTCACCATGGCAATGGCTTCCACCTTGCCGCGGGCGCTCTCGATGATGACGCCGTCACCGTTATTGATGCCCTTTTCCTTGGCGAGTTCCTGGCTCATTTCCACATAGAGCTGAGGTTCGGCCTCAAGCAGGTTGGGCACGTTGCGGGTTTCGCCGCCGCCGCACCAGTGTTCCGTCATGCTGTAGGTGGTCAGCACGATGGGGTAGCGCGGATCGGCCGGAGCCGCGAACTTGTCGAACTCGCTTTTGTGGAACTTGAAGCAGGGCGAGGTCAGCTGACTGGAGAACGGATGCGAAGCCACGGGCGACTCGGCGGGCTCGTAGTGCTCGGGGAAGGGGCCGTCAACACGTCCGGGGCCGAAGAGCTGCGCCGCGCCGTCGGTGGTCATGATGAACGGCAGGCGTCCGTTCTTCTCGTCGGCCATGGGCGGCCACGGACCGTCGGGCACGTCGCCCACCCACGCGCCGTCCTTCCATTCGATGACCGCCTTGTCCGGATTCCAGGGCTTGCCCTGAAGATCCACGGACGCGCGGTTGTACAGAATGCGGCGGTTGATGGGCCAGCACCACGACCAGTTCGGGTAGATGCCGATCTTCGCCTGCATCTCGGTCTGGCTGGGATCGCGGCGCTTGGACTTGTTGCCTTCCTCTTCGGTCCAGCTGCCGGTGTACAGCCAGTTCAGCGAAGAGGTGGAGCCGTCGGCCTGAAGATTGCCGAAGGCCGGCACAAGCTGTCCGCGCTTGTAGGTCTTGCCGTTGACCACGGTATCCTTCCAGAAGAAACCGTTGATGCGCTTTGCCCAGTCGGAGGCGTCGAACTTGTCGGTCCAGTTCAGCTTGAGAAGAGGATCGGGGAAGACGCCGCCTTCCTTCTTGTACAGCTCGCGGATGGTGTTGATGAGCGGCACGTAGATGTCGCCGAAGTTGCGGGCTTCACCCGCAGGTTCCACAGCCTTGTCGAACCACTGCAGCCAGCGGCCGCTGTTGCTGATGGTTCCTTCCTTCTCCACGCGGTGCGCGGAGGGCAGCAGGAAGACTTCCGTCTTCTTGGTGGAAGGATCAGCGCCGGGCCGATGCCAGTTGTCCGAGGTTTCGGAGTTGTGAATTTCACCCACCACCAGCCAGTCCAGATGGTCCAGAGCGGCGCGCATCTTGTTGGTGTTGGGGAAACTGTTCATGGGGTTCACGCCGAAAATGAAGCCGCCGCGCATCTTGTCGTTGAGCATGCGGTCCATGGCGTACATGTACGAGTAGTCCTCGCCGTCTTCGCACTTGGGCAGCCAGCTGTAGCAGAAATCGTTTTCCGCGGTGGCGGCGTCGCCGAACCAGCCCTTGAGCAGACTGGTCACGTACTTGGGACGATTGCTCCACCAGTTGGCGCTGTTGGGAATGTGCGTGACGGGAGTGTTGGCCTTGTTGTATTCCTCCAGCGTCTGCCACTGCGCGAGAGGCGCGTTGTGGTAGCCGGGAAGGTTGTGGTAGAGCAGGGCATGGTCCGTAGACCCCTGCACGTTGGGTTCGCCGCGCAGAGCGTTGATGCCGCCGCCGGCCACGCCGATGTTGCCCAGCAGAAGCTGAATGATGGCCGACGCGCGGATGTTCTGCACGCCCACCGTGTGCTGAGTCCAGCCGATGGCGTACAGAATGGTTCCGGCCTTGTCCGGCTTTCCTGTGGCGCAGAAGATCTTATAGACCTTCAGGAGGTTTTCTTTCGATACGCCCGTGATGCTGGAAACGTTGTCCAGCGTGTAGCGGGAGTAGTGCTTTGCCATGACGTTGAATACGCAGCGTTCGTCCTTGAGCGTGAAGTCGCGTACGGGAGCTCCCTTCTCGTCGCGCTTGAAGGTCCAGGAAGAACGGTCGTATGTTCTCTTTTCGGCGTTGTAGCCGCTGAAGAGACCGTCTTTGAAGTCATACGAATCGGCCAGCACATAGGTGGCGTTGGTGTAGTTCACCACGTAGTCCTTGAACCAGCTTCCCGACTCGATGATGTAGTTTATCATGCCTCCGAGGAAGGCGATGTCCGTACCGGAGCGGATCGGCACATGAAAATCGCAACGCGCCGAGGTGCGGGAGAACTTGGGATCCACGTGCATGATGGTGGCTCCGGCGTCCTTGGCCCGCATGATCCACTTGAAGGATACGGGATGATGTTCTGCAGCATTGCTGCCCATAATCAGGACGGCATCAGCGTTCTTGATGTCGATCCAGTGATTCGTCATAGCCCCACGTCCGAACGACTCTGACAGAGCCGGTACAGTCGGGCTGTGTCAGACACGCGCCTGGTGGTCGATATGCACGACCCCCAGGCTGCGCATCGCCTGATGAATGACGGCGCACTCTTCGTTGGAGGCATGAGAGGTGCCCATGCAAAACACGGACTCAAGCCTGTTGACGGTCTGACCCTTGGCGTTCTTCACGATGAAGTCGTTGTCCCGGGCGGTCTTCACGCGGCGGGCGATCTGCTGCAGCGTCCAGTCCCAGTCCTTTTCGACCCACTTGTCGCTGTAGGGGGCGCGATACATGGGCTTGGTGAGACGATGTTCGCCGGTGTACATGGAAAGCAGGGCCGCGCCCTTGGCGCAGAGGCTGCCTTCGTTGACGGGGAAGTCGGGATCGCCTTCCGTGGAGATGAGCTTGCCGTCCTTCACATACGCGATGACCTGGCAGCAGACGGCGCAGAAGGGGCAGACGGTGCTGACTTCCTTCGCGCCTTCAATTTTCAAGGACGTGGCATATGCCTTCGCCTCTTTCAGATCAAATCCAAAATGGGCGAGCGAAAGGCACATGGCTCCCGCGCCGACCATTTTCAGAAAGCTTCTACGTGTGTACGCCATGAATGAAGCTCCTTAGAGTAGGTAATTGAAAAAGCGTAATAGTTTAGCGTGTTACATGCATGTCCACGAATCGGGAGCAAGGTACATACATGTTTCCTTCAGGTATAACCGATTTCCATCGCCATGTCTATTTTCGTGACAATAAAAACTTGTTTGAAGAATGAAGGATAGACGGGAAAACGGCTTCCCGGAGCGTGAAAACGGAAAAAGAAAACGCGACGCTCTGATGAAGCGGGGAAAAACAGCCGTGCGGCGACGCGACGCAGGCTGCGGGAGTGCGGAAACGTTGCGGAAGAGAAGGCGGAGGCGGCGCGCTGCATGGGACAGACGCAAAAATGTCGTCATATCGAAGGCGCGGCGGGGGAGAAGGAAGGATGAACGCGTCCGCAGCGACGCCCGCCTGAGGCAGGTTGCGGAGCATTAAAAGAAAAATCCCGGGGTTCATGAAGAATCCCGGGAATGTTTTCATGGTAGCAAGGGGGAGATTTGAACTCTCGACACTACGGGTATGAACCGTATGCTCTAACCAACTGAGCTACCTTGCCGTGCGAGAGGGAATATAGGTTTTTTTCCGCAACTAGTCAAGCGAATTAAAGGCATCCATGAGAAAAGGCAGCACCTGCTTTTTGCGGCTCATCATGCCGGGCATCCACTTTTCGGCCAGAGCGTCGGCCCAGGGAGCGTCGGCATTGCCCTGATGTTCGTGATATTCCGACTGGTTTTCCTTGGCGTAGGCCGGAGCCACGTTGCGCACCTTGGGCATTCTGTACGGATCCAGCGTCACGTTGAAGGCCTTTTCGGTCACGGACAGATCGCGGGAGACCACCAGCATCTGCGAGCCTTCCTTGATGATGTCGGTGGCCAGGAACATGACGGTGTGGCAGTCGTGTTCCTCGAGCAGCTTGCGCGCGGCCTTGTAGAGATCGGCCTTGATGGGATCGATCATGCCGGCGTCCATGAGTTCGAGCTGACCTATGCCCACCTTGCGGCCGTTGATGTCGAATTCCTTGTAGTCGCGCTGGAAGAGGTTGTCGGCGGAATCGTGCAGGTCGGACTTGGCGCGGAACATGTCCATGCCGAGGGCCATGATGTCGTCCACGCCCGCGATTTCGGCAAGTTCGGCCGCGGCGCGGCGGTCGGCGTCGGTGGTGGTGGGGGAGCGGAAGAGCACGGTGTCGGAAAGAATGGCGCAGAGCATGCCGCCCGCAAGATAGGTGGGCACGTAGCCGCCGTAGAAGTCGTACATGGACTTGAGGATGGTGTTGCTGCATCCCACGGGCCAGACCCACATTTCCAGCGGAGAGGACGTGGTGACGTCGCCGAGCTTGTGATGATCCACCAGCGATACGATGGTGCTGCTTTCAAAGCCGTGCGGCGCCTGAGCAAGATCGGAAAAGTCCACCAGACTCACCTGACGGCCGGCGGCGCTTTCCAGAATGCGCGGAGGCTTGATGTTGAAGCGCTGCATGACGAAATTGGTTTCGGGATTCGTGCTGCCCTGCACCTTGGGGCTGGAGGGAATGCCCCGCTGATTCTGAAGTTCCGCAAGGGCGATGGCGCCGATGACGGAATCGGTATCAGGGTTTTTGTGGCCGAACACCTGAATGCGCTGAGGACGGGAAGGGGAAGCCATGGGAGAACTCCGAATGGAAAGTAATCGATATTATGTGTTGCGGGCAGAAGGCGATGCGCCGCCTCTGCGGAAGGCATAAAAAAAAGTCCAAGAAGAATCCTGGACTTTCTTATTGTTATGGTAGCAAGGGGGAGATTTGAACTCTCGACACTACGGGTATGAACCGTATGCTCTAACCAACTGAGCTACCTTGCCGTGCTGCGGAATCATCCGGCGCAGGAATGTACTTATAGAAAACGACCGCCCTTGGCAAGCATTTTTTTTGCCTTTCGGCAAATTTTTTTATCGCAGCATGAAGAGGTACACCGGAATGGCGAGCAGCAGGCGATAGACGGCAAAGGGTTTGAGGGTGACGTGTCCGAGCAGGGAGATGAAGCAGCGCATGGCGGCGATGGCGGAGAGGAAGGCGCACAGCGATCCGACAAGGAAGAAGGGAACGTCCGCCGCGGTGAACAGGGAGAGCGATTTCAGAAGATCGTAGCCCGCTGCGCCGATGATGATGGGCACGGCTGCAATGAAGGAGTATTCCGCGGCGACTTCGCGGCGCACGCCGAGAATCATGCCGCCCATGAGCGTGGAGGCGGAGCGGGAGAAGCCGGGCCACAGGGCGAGGCACTGGAAGCAGCCTATGCCGAGTGCCTGAAGGGGGGTGAGCTGATCGATGTTCTGCACGGGCATGTTGTTCTGCTTCGGGGCGAGCGCGTGTTCCACGACGAGCATGAGAACGGCGCCGCACACCAGAGCGGCCGCCACCGTGGCGGGCGTGAACAACGATTTGATGAAGCCGTGCAGCAGAAGTCCCAGGGAGGCGGCAGGCAGGGTGGTGAGCACGAGCATCAGGATGCCGCGCAGTCCGGCAAAGCCGCGCTTGTTTCCAGAGGGGCGAAGCAGACCGAGAAAGCGCCGCCAGTAGAGGGCGAGCACGGCGAGAATGGCGCCCACCTGAATGACCACCTCAAAGGTGGACGCCCCCGGACCGGAAAAGCCCAGAAGACTGGAGGCGAGCACGAGATGACCGGAGGAGGAGACGGGAAGAAACTCGGTGAGTCCTTCCACGAGCCCGAGCAGAGCGGCGGTGAGGAGGGAATCCATATTATGCTGTCCTGGGTTTTCCGCTGGTGATGGCGCGTTCGACGAAGGAAAGGGTTTCGGTGTAGAAGTTTTCGGAAGAGCCGTAGGTGTAGGGCGTGAGCACGCGCGTGCGGTTGGCGCCGACCATGAGGCCCACGATGACCTGCGCCGTGCTGGAAGGCGTGAGCTTGGTGAGCGTGCCGTCGGCAACGCCGCGCTGAAGCTGGATTTCGAGAAGATGATGCACTTCCGCAAATTTGCGGAGCATGATTTCCCGATCGTCGCTGGCCTTCATGTCGCTGTAGGGAGAGCAGCGAACGAGCACGAGCCAGTTGGTGTGCGGATCGACGGAAAATTCAAGATAGGCGCGGCAGAAACAGAGCACGCCGGTAAGGCCGTCGGGCTTGCCTTCCGTGGCGGAGCGCAGCACGGTCAAAAAATGTTCCAGCACGTCCATGCCCGCGGCAAAGAACAGCTTTTCCTTGTTGCCGTAATGGTGGGTGAGAAGGCCCAGCGCGACTCCCGCCCTGTCGGAAATTTTTTTGAACGTGGTTTCGGCAAAACCGTACTCGCCGAAAAGTTCCTTGGCTGCCTGCAGCAGGGCTTCCTTTTTAGTGACGCTTTTCATGTTCCTTATTACTGTTGTCCGGCTGGGACGGTACGCCTCGGTCCGGGAAGACCTCGGCCATGAAAAAGGGAATGTCTCCGGACAGGCTCCCTTGTGCCTGATTCCTGAAAGAACGCGAGCGGAGAACGTTTCTGACGGCTTCAGGTTTGCCTTATTGCCGCGATAAAGGCAAGTCGTTTGTTTGCTCAATCAGCCCCGGCGGAGAATAAGCGCGGACAACTGGACATCGCGGGCGTTCCCCAGTATTCTCGGAGAGATGTCGGAACCTCTCCGATGCCCTTTATGGAGGTCTCATGGCCCGCTGTCTGGCTGTTGTTGCTATTGTTTTATGGTTTACGCTGCTCTCGTCGTATCTTACGAGCGTGTTTATTGCGGCCGTTACGGCGGCGCTTACGCTGCCCGTCTATCGCTGGCTGCGCGCGAGAATGGCCAAAACCTCGGCCATCGCCTTTTTTTCCGTCGGCCTGGTGGTATGCGTGGCCACGCCCATCACCATAGTGATAGTCATGGTGGTGCCGCAGGCGCTCGAAGGGGCGCGGCGTCTCAGCGCCTGGTGGCAGAACGGGCATCCCATACCTCCGGCCATATCCTATCATGTGGGCGAGGCGTACCGCTTTTTTGTGGAAAATGTTCCCAACGCTCCGGAATACCTCGATAAACTGGAGAACGACTTCAATGCCGTGGTCAACGCGGTCATCAAGAACGTGCTTTCCAAGGGTCTGAATCTTGCCGGCGACACCATGGGCATGGTGTGGTCGGTGTGTCTTTTCATGGTATTCACCTGTCTCATCGTCGTGTACGCCCCGGCCATACGCCGGGTGGTGCTCCAGGTGCTGCCTCAGCGCGACGACATGGTGGATCGCTTTGTCGCCGTGCTGCACAACGCCAGTCGTTCCGTGTTCATCAGCATCGTGTTCGTGCCCATCATTCAGGGAACGCTCACGGGCATCGGCCTGCGCCTTCTCGACGTGCCCGATCCCGCGTTCTGGGGACTGCTGGCCGTGTTTTCGGCGGTGATTCCTCTGGCGGGCACGGCCATCGTGTGGCTGCCCATCACCGTGTATCTGTGGGCCACGCAGTCGCTGGCTTCGGCGCTGATGCTGCTGGCCTGGGGCAGCATTGTGGTTTCCGGCTCCGACAACCTTCTGCGGCCGTACTTTCTCAAGACGGGCATTGAAGTTTCCATGGTGGTGCTGCTTCTCTCCATCGTGTGCAGTCTGGCGGTATTCGGCGCGGTGGGCATCATTGCCGGCCCGGTGATGGTGGCCCTGGCCCGGCAGGCCATGGTGGAGAGCGAACTTATTTCCCAAAAGCACAACGGAATATGACGCGGAAAAACGCGCAGTTCCGTCTTTTCTCACGCCTCAGGGCGCAACATACTGGAGTCTGCAGATGGCCATGCTCAATGCCAAATACATCGCCGAACTGGAAGAATATCTGAAATCCGGCAATCTTGAGGAAGATTTCAAGTGGTCGGTGGAAGAGCGCCGGGGCGAAATTCTGGAATTTCTGGAAAAGCTCATGGATCTCGGCGAACTGGCGGATGAAACCGCCACGCACATCATTTTCAAGGGACAGCTCGGCGCGCTCATGGGCATGCCTTCCGACAAGACGGAGCCGGAGCAGCCTTCGCCCGCCGTGGAGCAGGGCGCGTCCATGGAACTTCCCCGCAAGTAACGGAGCTTGTTCCGGCGGCGCGGGGCTTTCCGCTTTCGCAGCCGGGCCGCCGCGCCTTTGGCGGAAGCATGCCGTCGGGCAGAAGCTCTTCCGGTCGCTTTGGGCTGCTTCGTCTGCGGCACAGTCATGCCGTCAGGCAACGCACATCCCGACGGCTGTCGAGTCGCCGCGCCCGCGACGCAATCCGGCCGGGCGCGCAGGCATGGTTCCGATGCGCGGAGAGCGCCGACCGGTGTGGCGTCGCCGGCTGCGTTGTGGGCTGGGCCGTCGGCATCGAAGAGAAGGTGCGCCGACAGCAGCTTCATCTCTTTATGTTGAAGCGCGACGGCGGCGCATTTCGGTTTCATGAAAATCGAGCGTCGGAGAGCCGCGCCGGAGTTGCTTCACGCATTTTCGCCTGAGCGGGCGGAGCAAAAGCCCTGAAACGGCAGCGGCGTCAGTCGCGATTTTGCACCAGTACGAGACAGAGCGCGCCTGCGCCGAGCGTGCGGCGCTGAAGCACGCGGCACTGGTCCCGATGGCGATAGAGCAGCGCTTCCAGCCCTCCCTCGGGAACGTGACGCCCGCAGGAAAGGCGACGTCGCAGAGGCGAGAAGAGCAGCGCTCCGGGATAGTCGAGATTCCGTTCGGGCATTTTGAAGTCAAAGATCAGCGTGTGCCCGGCCTGCCGGGCGAGCGACAGAAACCATGCGTCGAGATCCTCCGCGGGCGGCATGGTCAGGGCAAAGCAGCAGACGGCCGCCATGGAACTTCGGGGCGGAAGCGGCGCGTTTTCCTGCATGGGATGGAGCCTCGGCAGACGGCCGCCCGGGGGGAGAAATACGGGCCCGGCGTTGATCAGCGCGTCGGCTCCCGCGGCGAGGGCCCATTCTTCCATGAGCGGCAGGGCCCGTCCTGCAAGCCGTGTTGCCGCGGCAAGGGCGGGAGAGCGCGGCATCAGTCTTCGAGTTCCATGTAGGTGGCGGACTGAATCGGCGTTTCGCCCACGGTCATGCTGTACATGCGCACGGGCATGGAGGCCAGACGTTCCTTCATTCTGCCGTACAGATAGCGGGCCAGATTCTCCGACGAGGGATTGATGACGTCGAAGGGCGGCAGCTCGTTGAGGTACACGTGATCGATGGCGGCAAGTTCCGCCCTGAGTTCCTTCTTGAGCGCGGAAAAATCGGCCACGAGTTCGGTGTCGGGCGTGAGGGTTTCTCCTTCCACCACCATTTCCACCAGATAGTTGTGTCCGTGCAGGGCTTCGCATTTGCCCTGATAGTGCCGCAGGGCGTGGGCGGCGGCGAAATCGCCGCGAATGGTCAGCCTCCATACCGATCTGCTCATGCTGTCTCCTTGTTTCGCATGCAAAAACGATGCGCCGGTTTTCCTGATTCCTGCGGGAATCGGGGCCGGCGCGCAAAAGGTTTTGTTACTGCCGCAGCGCAAGGCGCGCCTTGGCCCAGGCGTCCATATCCTTGTTGAGCTGCGGACTGGCCTGCACTCTCCAGCGCGGACCCAGCTCCATGAGGCAATTGCGGTTGTTCAGTTCGAACTGAATCTGAACCGACGACGTGCCCTTGTGCTTTTCCAGAATGGCCTTGAATTCCTCGATGTCGGCATCTCCCGTGCACGTCACGGGATAGGGGATCACCACGGGCTGATCGCTGCTCATGCAGGCTTCGAGCAGGGGCCTTGCGGAGTCACACAGCAGCTTGATTTCCTTGACGGTGTTTTCGTCGTTTTCCTCGTCGTCGCCGAAATCGTCGTCGTCCTTGGCGTCCACGGTGCCGACGAGCTCAATGAGCGGCCGTTCGCCGTGCAGGGTTTCCTTGATGGTGGCGTAGGTCTTGGGGAAAATGGTGACCTCGGCGTGGCCCGTGAGGTCTTCCACCTGCACGAAGGCCATCTTGTCGCCCTTGCGGGTGATGAATTCCTTGACGCTGGTGACCAGAACGCCGGTCTTCACCGCGCCCTTGCCGAGCTCGCTGATTTCCTCCAGCGTGAGCAGGCCGAGCCGCTGCATGTCGCGGCGGAAGGGCTGGAGCGGATGGCTGGTGAGATAGAAGCCGAGCGAATCTTTTTCAAAGGCGAGCTTCTGATCGTCTTCCCATTCGGGGGTGTCCTGTTCCTCGCAGGGGAATCCGATGCCGGGCATGGGTGCGGCTTCCACGGAAGGCGAAAAGGCCAGAAGCGATATCTGCGCGGAATTTTTTTCCTTCTGCTTTTTCTGAGCCCGGGCCACCACGGTGTCGAGGCTGGCCAGCATGCCCGCCCGGCTGACGCCGAAGCAGTCGCACGCGCCGCCCTTGATGAGGCTTTCGAGCACGCGTTTGGTCACCTTGCGCAGATTGACGCGGGTGCAGAGATCGAGCAGGGACTTGTACGGGCCGTCCTCCTCGCGCGAGCGCACGATTTCATTGATGGCTTCGTCGCCCACGTTCTTCACGCCGCCGAGACCGTACACGATGGAATCGCCGCTGGGGGTGAAGGAACGCAGACTGATCTGCACGTTGGGCGGCAGCACGTCGATGTTCATGTCGCGGCAGGCCGCAATGTAGCTGAGGATCTTGTCCTGGTTGCCGATTTCCGAAGAAAGCAGCGCGGCCATGAACTCAACCTTAAAGTAATACTTCAGGTATGCCGTGCCGTAGGTGATGTAGGCGTAGGCCGCGGAATGGGCCTTGTTGAAGCCGTATTCCGCGAATTTTTCCATGAGGTCGAAGATTTCGTTGGCCGTTTCCCTGGCCACGCCGCGTTCGGAAGCGCCCTTGAGGAAAATGTCGCGCTGCTTGGCCATTTCCTCGGCTTTCTTCTTGCCCATGGCGCGGCGCAGCAGGTCGGCGCCGCCGAGGGTGTACTTGGCGGTGATCTGCGCGATCTGCATGACCTGTTCCTGATAGACGATGACCCCGTAGGTGTCCTTCAGGCAGGATTCCAGCTCGGGAAGCGGGTAGGAAACCTCGATTTCGCCGTGCTTGCGCTTGATGAATTCATCCACCATGCCGGAGTTGAGCGGCCCGGGACGGTACAGGGCCAGCATAGCCACAAGGTCTTCAAAGCCCGAGGGCTTGAGCATGCGCAGGTATTTGCGCATACCCGTGCTTTCCAGCTGGAACACGCCGTCGGTGTCGCCGCGGGAGAGCAGGTCGTAGACGTTGGGGTCGTCCGTGGAAAGGTTTTCCATGTCCGGGGCTTCCTTGCCCTGACGCACGATGTTCTTCACCGCGTTGGAAATCACGGTCATGGTGCGCAGACCGAGGAAGTCGAACTTCACAAGGCCCACCTTTTCCACGAACTTCATGTCGAACGCGGCAATCTGTTCGCCCTTGCGTCCGGCAAAGAGGGGGAGGTATTCCTCCATGGGCTTGTCGGACACCACCACGCCGGCCGCATGGGTGGAGGCGTGGCGCGTGAGACCTTCCAGACGCTTGGAAATGTCGATGAGCTTCCTAACTTCCGGCTTGGTCTTGTATTCTTCCGCAAGCTCGGGAACCGTGTCGAGGGCCTTCTGCAGCGTCATCTTGAGATCGGCGGGAATCATTTTGGCGATGCGCGTCGTCTCGTTGAACGGAATGCCCATGGCGCGGCCCACGTCCTTGACCACGGCCTTGGCCTTCATTTTACCGAAGGCCGCAATCTGCGACACCTTGTCCTTGCCGTACTTTCTCGTAACGTAGTCGAGCACCTCAAGGCGCCTATCTTCGCAGAAGTCAACGTCGATATCAGGCATGCTGACGCGTTCGACGTTGAGGAAGCGTTCAAAGAACAGCTTGTTGGGCAGAGGATCGATGGACGTGATGCGCAGAGCCCACGCCGCCACGGAACCGGCGGCCGAGCCACGACCGGGGCCCACGGGAATGCCGTTGTTCTTGGCCCAGTTGATGTAGTCCTGCACGATGAGGAAATAGCCGGGGAAGCCCATGTCGCAGATGACCTTGAGCTCCATTTCGAGTCTGTCGCGGTACTCCTGCGGATTGATGGTGTCCCGGTGCGGATGCTTTTCCAGACGCTTTTCCAGACCTTCGCGGGCCATGCGGCAGAATTCGCTGGCCAGGGTCATGCCTTCGGGCAGGTCGTACACGGGGAAGTGATAGGGCGGCGCGTGGAGCTGGATTTCAAGATGGCAGCACTGATCCGCGATCTTGAGCGTGTTTTCCATGGCGTCGCGCGGAACGCCGTCGAGACCGGCGAGCATTTCCTCTTCGGACTTGTAGTAGAGATCGCGCGCCTCGAAGCGGAAGCGCTTGGGATCGTCCACTTTGGCCTGCGTCTGAATGCAGAGCAGGATGTCGTGGGCTTCCACGTCGTCGGCGTTGAGATAGTGGCAGTCGTTGGTGGCCACGAGGGGAAGCTTGGTGGCGTCGGAAAGCTCAAGAATGCGCTGGTTCACGAGCGCCTGTTCCGGCAGGCTGTTGGCCTGCACTTCCAGATAGAAGCGGTCGGGGAAAAGCGCGGCGTATTCCCTGGCTATGGCAATGGCGTCGTCGAAGGTGCCGCCGCCCGTGATGAGCTTGTTCTGCCCGAGAAGGGTGCGGGGCAGCTCGCCGGCCACGCAGGCCGAGAGCGCCACCAGACCGTCCGTGCAGCCGTGAAGCATTTTTTTGTCGATGCGCGGCTTGTAGTGAAAACCGTTGAGCCAGCTGCGGCTCACCAGATGCATGAGGTTGCGGTAGCCGACGGGATTCTGCGCCAGAAGAATGAGATGATGCCGCACTCTGGCGAAGTCGGAGGTCTTGTCGGTGTGATCGCGGGTGACATAGACTTCGCAGCCGATGATGGGCGGAATGCCCACATCCTTGCAGGCGGAATAAAAATAGGCGGTGCCGAAAAGGTTGCCGTGATCCGTAATGGCGGCCGCGGGCATGCCGAGCGCCTTGGCCTTCTGCGCCAGATCGGCGACCCGGATGGCGCCGTCGAGGAGGCTGAATTCGGTATGGCAATGTAAGTGAACGAAGGCCATCAGGCTGACTCCACAAACAGGGGGTTGATGTTCGTATGCTTGAAAAAAGCAAGGGATCCGCCATGTTCCGAAATGCGGATGCGATCTTCTTCGGAATCTGCGCGAAAAGAGGAGGCGAAAAACGCCAGCCGGGTTGTGCGGCGCGGGATGGTCGAAGCGCATCCAAGCGCGGCGCGGTTCCAAAAGAAGCGTGAGCGGATGATGACGATACCGTTACCGTCTAAACGGTAAGGCGTCAATGGCGGGGGAGGGCTTTCCGAAAGTCTGGGAAAAGGGATGCCGCCGCGGGTCGTGGACGGGAACGGCTTCGGCGCTTGCCTCTGGTCATGGCGATAGTCTGTTTTCCTTTTGGGAAGCATGGCCGCCGGAGATGCCGCAGCAGCAGAGCGCATCGGCGCTCCCGCCGTCTTCCGGTGCTGAGGCCGTCATCTGAAAAATGCCTCGCGCGAGTCGCTCCCGGTCAGGCGGAAGCGGCGGGGCGAGTTCGGCGCTGGTCTTCGCGCGGCGGGAGGGGGCGGACGCCGGAGCGCTGCACGCAGTGGGCGCGGCCTTTCGGAATTTTGTTCCTTGCCGGTCTGACGCGGACCTGTCCCGCGCAGGTCGGAGGTGTGGGGTTCCGCGCTCTTGCGCACGGGCCTGCCAGAGGGTACTATCGGAAAAATTTTGCGAAGGAGCGTTTCTTGTCCGAGATTCTTGAAGAACTGTTTACCGGCACGTTCGGCGGCGTGTTCATCATGGTGCTTGTTTCCGCCGCGGTGATTATTCTGCTGCGGTCGCTGTACGGACCGCGGGGTATTTTTCGCGATCCGAAATGGGATGAAAGCAACAAGCGCATACGCCTCAAGGAAGCCGAGGAGCGGGAACGCCGCCTGAAGGAATGGCAGAAGAGGGGAGAACAAGATGGAGATTGAGCTTTCCGCATACCGGAAGCGTTTTCTTGACTATGTGGAAGGCTTTCGCGACGTGCCCGACGCGGCCCCGCTGCGTTTGAAGGTTGAGCACACGTTTCGCGTTGTGGAGCACGCCGAGCGCATTGTGGACGCCCTGCCCGAAGACGAAGCGGAACGGCAGTGGAGCGAAGACGCCGAAGCCTGTCGCGCGGCGGTGCTGGCGGCGCTGTATCACGACTGCGGACGTTTCCCGCAGTTTCGTCGTTACCGCACGTTTCTGGATGCAAAGTCCGTCAATCATGCCGTGCTGAGCTTTCAGACCATGCGCGACGGGCGTTTTCTGCGTGAGGAATCCGCCAGGGTGCGGCGTCTTGCGCAGTGCGCCGTGCTGCTGCACAATCGCTACGCCCTGTCTCCCATGCTGGATCCGGCGGCGTGTTTCGTCACCGACATTGTGCGCGACAGCGACAAGCTGGACATTTTCCGCGTCATGGTGAGCTACCTCGGCAACGCGCTCCCGGAGCGGGACGCCGTGCTTCTTCACGTGGCGGACGATCCCGGATCGTGGACGCCCAAGGTGGCGGAAGACGTGACGGCGGGCCGGGTGGCCCGGTATGGGGATCTGCGCTTCGTCAACGACTTTCGTCTGCTGCTCGGCACCTGGATGCTGGAACTGCGCTTTGCCTCTACGCGAAGGGCGCTTGCGGAGAGCGGACTCATGGACGAAGTGCTTGCCGGCCTCCCCGACGCACCCGGCCTGCGTCCGGCCAAAGAAAAACTTCATGCGCTGCTTGAAGATTGCCGGAACGGACGCGGAGCGGCGCGCTGATGCGTATTCTTTTTCTCGGCGACGTGGTGGGCAAGGCGGGCAGGCTGGCGGTAAAGCAGTTTCTGCCGGAGCTGCGCGAGGAATGGTCTCCGGAGGTGGTGATCGCCAACGGCGAGAACATTGCCGGAGGCATAGGCATGACCTCGGAGACGCTGGACGAGCTTTTTGCCGCGGGCGTGCAGGTGGTGACGTCCGGCAATCATGTGTGGCGGCACAGGGAGATTTTTTCGCGGCTTGAAAAGGACAGGCGGCTTGTTCGTCCGGCCAATTATCCTGAGGGCTCTCCGGGAAGAGGCTGCGCGATTCACACGCTTCCCGACGGGCGGAAACTCGCCGTCTTCAATCTTCTGGGCACGGTGTTCATGGATCCTTTGCCCTGTCCGTTCCGGGCGGCGCTCGGCTGGATCGAAGGCGCGCCGGCGCTCGGCGCGTCGCGGGAAGGGCGGATTGCGGCTTTGCAGAATCTGACGGAACATGGTACGTTGCCTTCCGGGCCTGCGCTCTCTGCCTGCGCCGGGGAGATCCGGCACGAGCTTGACGGCGTCATGGTGCGTCTGGTGGACTTTCATGCCGAGACCACGGGCGAGAAGAAGACCATGGGCTGGGCTCTCGACGGCAAGGTGAGCGCCGTGCTCGGCACGCACACCCACGTGCAGACGGCGGACGCGCAGATTCTGCCGCACGGCACGGCGTACATGAGCGACGTCGGCATGTGCGGGGTGGAGCAGTCGTCGCTCGGCATGGATTTTGAACCCGTGTTTCAACGTTTTTTCACGCGCATGCCGCATCCGTTCAAACCGGCGAAGGGGCCCGTTTCCCTGAACGGCGCGTTCCTCGACGTGGACGACGAGACGGGGCTTGCCCGGGAAATACGGGCCGTGCGTTCCCATTGTCCTGCATCAGTCTCAGCGCTTCCGCCGCAGTGAGGCCCGCGCGGGACTTGTATTTTTGGAGGAGAGGTGTACTTTCTCCCCATTCATTTTAGATTAGAGAGGATGTTCCTATGAAGAAGCTGATGGCCGCCAACTGGAAGATGTACAAAACCGGAGCCGAAGCGGTTGCGACGCTGAACGAGCTGGCCGGACTGCTCAACGGTCAGGCTCCCGAGGGCCGCGAAATCGTGATTTTTGTGCCGTTCACGGCTCTGGAAAAGGCTTCCGACGCCATAAAAGCCATCAAGGGCGGCATGACCGGCGCTGAAAACATGTATCCTGCTGCGGAAGGCGCGTTCACGGGCGAAATTTCTCCCGCCATGATCAAGGCCTGCGGCGCGGCCTGGGTGCTGACCGGTCATTCCGAACGCCGTCATGTGCTCGGCGAAAGCGATGAATTCGTGGGCGAAAAGACCGCTTTCGCTCTGGCGAACGGCCTGCGCGTGATGCTCTGCATCGGCGAAACGCTGGAAGAGCGCGAAGCCGGACTGCTCCGCAACGTGCTGGAACGTCAGCTCAAGCTCGGTCTGAAGAACGTGCCCGCCGACACGCCCGTGGAATCTCTGGCCATTGCCTACGAACCCGTGTGGGCCATCGGCACCGGCAAGACGGCCACCACCGACGACATCGTGCATACGCACGCCATCTGCCGCGAGCTCATGAAGGAAATCCTCGGCGACAAGGCCGATAAAACGCCCCTTCTGTACGGCGGCAGCGTGAAGCCTGCCAACGCCGGCAGCATCCTTGCCCTTGACAATGTGGACGGTGTGCTGGTAGGAGGAGCTTCTTTGAAGGCTGATAGCTTCAATCAGATCATCAATGCCTAGTTAAGGAGCATTTCGCGTGCAGACAGCCATCCTGACTCTTCATGTTATCGTATGCATCATCCTTGTTGTGCTGGTGCTTCTTCAGTCCGGCCGCGAAGGCATGGGCGTTATTTTCGGCGGAGGCGGCAACAGCTCCGTGTTCGGCAGCGCCGGCGCGGGCGGCGTGCTCGCCAAGCTGACCACCTTCCTCGCCGTCATCTTCATCTGCACTTCTCTGGGCTACAACATCATGACGAGCTCCACCCGCACCTCGCAGGAATCCGTGCTTGATGTTCAGTTTGAAGAAGTGCCCGCCGCTCCCGTGACCGAACCTGCGCCTGCCGCCGCTCCGGCGACGGAAGCCGCGCCTGCTTCCGCTCAGGCCCCGGCTGCGGAAACGGAAAAGGCTCCTGCCGCCGAACAGCCCGCTGCCGAGCAGTCTGCGGCTCCGGCCGAAGCAGCCAAGTAGAAGTTTCCGGTTTTTCGGCAAAAGAGCGTTTCTTTCGGGGAACGCTCTTTTTTTGTCCTGTAAAAATGAGGCGCAGGCCTGGAGTGCGGCGGGCAGGGCGACCAGCGGTGCAGTCTGCCGGAAGCTTTGTTTCCGGGCGTTGGGCGCGGGTTTTCGCCCCATTGACAAGCCCTGCGGCCGTTTTTTATAGCTCTTGCCGGACATGTAGGCGCGCAGCCCTTTGGCGCCGGACGAAAGCGTTCTCCCCCCTTTCCTGAATTCCTTGAAGCGACGGTTTAACTATGGCGAAATACTATCTGGCGGAACAGGTCGCGCTGCAGCATTCCTCTTCCCTGGACTACGCGCGCGAATTTCTGTTCAATGCCCTGAACATCGGCGAGGCAATGCTCATCAGCGGTGCGGAGGTCAGTCGCGTGGAAGACAGCGTCCGGCGCATCTGCCTGGCCTACGGCGCGGAAAAGGTGGATGTATTCACCATTACCTCGGCCATTGTGGTCACCGTGTATTCGCCCATGTTCGGCTCCGTCACCCAGACCAGACGCATCACGTCCACCAAATACGATCTTTTCAAGCTGGCCAGACTCAACGCTCTTTCCCGGCGCATCTGCGAAGAAATGCCGCTGTTCGAGGTGGTCGAAGACGAACTTGAAAAAATATGCACGGGAACGCCTCAGTATTCGTTTGCCGTCATGCTGGCCATTCATGCGCTTATTTCCGCGTCGTTCACGCTGTTTTTCGGCGGCTCCTGGCTCGACGCCGCGGCTTCTGCCGTCATCGGTCTGTTTTTGAAGTACATGGATTCCGTTTCCCGCCTGCTGGAACTTCCGTCCACGGTGGCGGCGGTGCTGTGGTCGTTTGCGGGCGGCTGTCTGGCGCTTTTCTTCGTGTCCTGCGGGCTCGGCGATTCGGCGGAAAAGATCAGCATAGGCAACATCATGCTGCTTATTCCGGGAATGCAGCTGACAAACTCCATTCGCGACGTGTTCAACGGCGATACCCTGTCGGCGCTGCTGGGCTTCTGCAACGCCTTTGTGCTTGCCGCGCTCATTGCGTTCGGCTTTGCGCTGCCTACGCTTATCTGGTGAGGTTCGACGATGATGACCGAATGGATTATTCAGCTCGTCACGGCTTTTACCGGCGCGCTCGGCTTTGCGGTTCTTTTCAATGTGCAGTCCGCCAGACTCTTCTGGGCCGGACTCGGCGGTCTGGTGGGATGGGCGGCGTATCTTGCCCTCGGCGCGTGGTATGAAAGCGATGTGATACGCTTCTTTCTGGCGTCGGCCTGCTTTACTTTGTACGCCGAGCCGCTGGCCCGCCTCAAAAAAACGCCGACCACCGTGTTTCTGGTGCCTGCCGCCATTCCCATGGTGCCCGGCGCGTCGCTGTATCGCTCCATGAGCTTTGCCGTGAGCGGAGAGTGGAACGCCTTTGCGCAGCAGATTCTGTACACGCTGCTGCTTGCCGCAGCCATCGCGGCAGGCATAGTCTGCGCCATGACATTGGTTCACATCATCCGGCGGCTGATGCGCGGCCTTGGGCTGTGCAGACTTCACGCTTCGGCAAAGAAGAAGTAACCATTTGAAACTAATTGATATTCTATAATAGAATCAAAAAAAATAATTTTTTGAAGGAAAAATGCTTGACGAGTGGGGTCGTTTCCCCTATAAACACACCTGCGTCGAGCGTATGGGTCACTAGCTCAATTGGTAGAGCAGTTGACTCTTAATCAATTGGTTCGGAGTTCGAGTCTCCGGTGACCCACCATACTAAAGACGGATTTTTCCTTCGAGACGCATCAGGCAGATTTTTCTGCCCACATGGGTCACTAGCTCAATTGGTAGAGCAGTTGACTCTTAATCAATTGGTTCGGAGTTCGAGTCTCCGGTGACCCACC
>NZ_CALUYL010000027.1 GCF_944324995.1 uncultured Mailhella sp. | reverse complement strand
AAGCAGAGCCGCGCTCAGCTTAAGAAAATTTCTTCGTGAATACCTGTCGGGCATGATAAACCTGCCTGTTGAACATGAAGGGAAAAACAGACAGTCGAAGCGGCGTCTCTTCAACGAAACGCTCCGACATGAGACAAATCGCCTCCATTTGCCGAAAAAGGAAAAGCGGCCTGAACCGTCAGCGAAGGCCAGACCGCTTTTCAAAGAATGGACGCAATGCCGACTGTCAGCAATTGCAGTCCGTGGAAATGCCGGAAATCGTCGCTTCGGAAGCCAGAATGCTGAGCTGTGCTTCGGAAAGATTCAGTTCCTTGAGGTCGTCCCAGCTCTGGAATCCGCCCAGAGAGTCGCGCAGATCGAGAATGCGTTCGGCATCTTCCTGCGAGAAGAAGCAACGGTTCATCAGCTCTTCCGTCGTGGCGTTGTTGAGCTCAAACGGATTGTCGGACTTGGCATAGGCCAGGGGAGCGGCGGACAGTATAAGCGCCAGGGCCAGCATCAAAAAACGCATTTTCATACAATATCTCCTTATACAGCATGCGGCAGGAAAAACTACCTTCCTGTCGAGTTACCATAACGAGTTTTTCCTTCTGAATATACCGGAAACACTCCATGTTTTGTAAAGATTCGTCATGGAGTTCTTTACAATCGCGCCTTTCATTTCCAGTCGCAGGGCAGTCGCACCTCCTCGCTCACCATGCGCCCGGCGGCCCAGCACGGCATGATCATGCTTTTTTCGCCCGTTCCTCCGGCCACAATAATGGGCATGGCGTCAAAGAAGGGCTTGGGAATCATGGCGTGCTCGTCCGTTATGGAAAGCACCTCTTCCGGCACTCCCCTTCTGGCCTCCCTGGCGGCATGGTACTGCCGAATCCAGTCGCCGAAGGGCACCCTGGCGCGTTCCCGAAGATGAGCACGGATGCTTTCGCGCGTCCAGCCCTCCCGGGCCAGCATTTTTGCGGTATCCTGAGCAACAACGAGAATGACGGCACTTCTGTACGGCCTGTCATGCCCGCGAAGCCACTGGGCAATGAGCTCAAGATATTCCAGCCTGCTGTATCCTATGCCCATGATGCCGGAATATCCCTCCACGGCCGCCACGGTCACCACGTTGCGTTCCGGCAAAAAGCCGAACTCCGTATGCCAGGAAGGCCAGGGACTCGCCTCGATGTTTTCGGCCAGAAACATGACGAACTCCCCGGGCTGTCCGAGCGTGGACATGTCGGTAATGCCGGGCCGACTTCCGCCCACATTCTGAATGATGAGATGAAGCGCACGGCTGATGCAGGCATTGGCACGGTTTCCGCGTCCGAAAGCACCGCTTCCGGCATTGAGTCCCATCTGCTTGACGATGGGGCCGCTCACGATCATGAGCACCGCGTCGGGATTGGTAGTTGTTGCCATGCCGCGCAAGTCGAATTCCGGCCGACTGACCGCCTCCACGGCCGCCACAAGAAGCGGCATGTGTCTGGGTTCGCACCCTGCCATGACGGCGTTGACCGCGATTTTTTCCACCGTGGCCACTCCCTCCATGGGAGCCAGCGTGGCCATGGCAAAGTCGCCGGGCAGATCATACCCCTCCACCATGGCCGCCACGCGTTCGGGTGTGGGCGGGATCAAAGGAAGTCCGTCGCCCCAGCCGCGGGACAGAAACAGCTCGTTGAAGGCCGCAAGCTCATCCCCTTCTGCGCATATTTCCTCTCGCTCGGCACGCGGAAAGTCCGTCTTTCCGCCGCTCGTCTGCTCAAGATAGGCATCGACATACAGACCGTCCTCCGTCTGTCCGGCCGGATTACACACCACAAGCCCGTAGGACAAAGAAGGACACAGCAGAAAGGCCGCCAGCAACATGGCAAAAAATGCGCGCATCAGCCCCCTCTCGCAAAGCAATGGCGCGGCAGATTCCGCCTGTTTCAGAATCCGACGCAGAACAGCTAATCCAGACCCAGCAGACCTGCCGCAACCTTGCGGCTTACCGTGTCGATATCCTTTTCAGACACCCCTGCTCCACGCAGGCCGCGGATAAAGTCGCGCATGGCGTCCACAGGTCCGGGCATCTTGGACATGCCGCAGTCCGTGGCCAGAAACTGATGAGAAGGATCAAGGGCAATGTATTCGGCAAAATCCTTCATGGTAGTCTGACGCGCCTCGAAATACTTGGGAAGAAGAGAATGAGGCCCCTTGTAATACGGAAGTACGCAGTGTTCCAAATAAGCGCCGTTTTCCAGGCACTTTTTGGCCTGATCGAGGGAAAGGAACCATGGTGCCTGCGTGGAGTGAGTCACCACGAACTTCTTCACTCCGACTTCCCTGGCCTTGACCGAAAGAACGACGCTCTCCTCCGGCGAGGAGTGACCGGTAGCAAAAATGATGTTCTCATCGCGGCACAGCTCCATGACCTTGACGACCTCGGGCAGTACCTTGCCCGACTCATCAAGAACAGGAACGCCGGTTTTCCCCGCCTTTTTCATGTCATAGGCGGACTGATAGGTAGGCATCCAGATGCAGCGGCAGTAGTGACCCGTAATCTGCGTCGCCATTCTGGCGGCCTGCACGTTTACCCTGGGGCCGTAGTTGAGGTTGAGCACAATGCCGCCGAACACTTCTATGCCGGGAACCATGGAACGAAGAAGATAGGCGTTGTCCGCCGTGCAGAAGTCGTGGCACTTGTACATGATGGCACGGTATCCGTTGCGGCGGCACTGCTGCGTAAGGGTAAGCTGATCAATGCAGCGTGCGCGCACATCGGGATCGGCATGAACGTGCATTTCAATAACGCCTTCCAAATCCTTGTCCACGGGAGGAGTGGCGGCGGAGGCACTGTCGGCGAACAAAGGGGCGGTGGTAACGGCGGCGGCGCCTATCACGGCGGCGCTCTTCAAAAATTCTCTGCGAGAAGAAGTCATAACGTCTCCTTTGTCTGGCGCATGAAGAAGTCCAAAATCAGGAAGAGCGAGCCCCGGTCAAGGAGCCCGCTCTTCGAAGTCGTCATTTATTTCGCGCTGGGAAGCTCATGAATGACCTTGGTCACAGGGCGCAGTACCTGCGTAAAGGGAGCCCATATCCACGACTGCTTGCCAGGTCCGCCGGAGACGAATATCCGGAAGGACTTGGGATTGACGAAACGCGGAAGCATGGTGTCGGGCGTAACCTGCATGTCCTCCGGAGGCACGCAACGTTCGGGAGCATAGAACTTGAACGGCATGACGGCAGCCTGCTGCAAATACTTCTGCACGCCTTCCATGGTGGGGAAATCCTTGGCTATGGTGGCGGCATGTTCGGGGCAAAGCACCAGCATGTCCATGACAATGCTGTTGGCGGGAATGTACGGCTTGTCGTAATCGGCAAAGCAGCTTCCTATGCCGACCGGCGAGGCCAGCGCGCCCAGAGCAAAGGTATTCAGCAGACCCGCGCCCGTAAGGTTGTTGTGATCGATGTTGCCATTGCCGGGATAGCAGGTGAACAGAGACACCACGCTTTCGCCGGGCTTTGCGCCCTCTTCCTCGGCAAAGGTCTTCTTCCAGGGGTTGGCCTTGGCGTTTTCCACATAAATTTCGGCCACAAAGTCACCGGAAGAACCGTGTGCGCTCTTATCGAGCGACGGAGCCACAGAGCCGCCCACGACGTCGCCCACCAGATTGATGAAGTAACCGAGTGCGTTGGTGACCTCATTGAGAGGACCGCTGGTTCCCGTTCCGTAGTTCAGCTTCAGCTGTTCCACAACAGGACCGCTAATGAACAGCACGGGCACCGTGGGGGCCGTGGTGGTGGAAGTTCCGCGCCACGAGGAGTTGGGATCAGCCATGGCCTCGGCCGTGGCCAGCAGCAGCGGCATATGTTCGGGCCTAGCCCCGGCCATAACGCCGAGCGTGGCCACAAGTTCCACGGTAAGCATGCCGTTGCGCGGCGGAACGATCCAGAGCACTTCGGCGGGGTCGCGCTTGGTGGCCTTCAGCATGTCGGCCACTCTTTCGGGAGTGGGCGGCACTATGGGAAGTCCAAGCGACCACTTGCGCTTGACGAAAACATTGTTCACATCGGCGTAGGTGCCGGTGAACTTAAAGTGCTTGGCAGGATAGGGAGCCGCCTGTACTGGCGCATTGTCCGCCGACGGACTCCACTGCGTAGCCGCCTTGACGATGTCGTCGAAGGCCTTGTCTATTTTGGCATAAACTTCTTCCTTGGAAATCATGCCGATGGGATGAGGAACGGAAACAAGACACAGATCCGTGAGCCCCTGACTTTTCTGCGTGCCCCTGGCAAGAGAAACGAAATCGGGGGTCATGATGGTCACTGTGGGGATACCGAGCTTTTCAAGATTGCACTGGTCAACTACCAGCCATGAGGTACAGCTGCCTCAGTCGCCCTGGGATGCAATGACGAGGTCAGGCTTTACTGCTGCCACGGCCTTGGCAATGCGCTCGGAGTTGGCCGGAGTACCGGAGATGGTGTTGAGACTTTTGTCGGTGTACGTTTTAACGACCTTGGCGGAAGGATAGCGCTTGTTTATGAGCTCAGCCAGGTGGTCAAGCACGACGTTGCCGTTGTTCTTGCCGTTCCAGCGCAGAGCAATGGTTTTTCCTTCAAGCGCGGTAATGCGCTTGGCGGGTTCCACCTGGGCCTGCTTGATGACGCCGGAAGGATTGACGAGTTCCCACTCCTGCGGCTTTTCCATGGCCTGAGCCGAAAAAGCCCCAAGAAGCAGAACGGTTCCCATTGCGATGATCCGGGAAAGTTTCAACATACCACTTCTCCTGTTAGAATATTCCGTTGAGGTTCCCCGAGGAGAGCCTCCCTTTTGTGAAAAAGAATACACGAAAACGGAACCAGGTGTGATAAGGAAACTAAAACTATTGTAAAGTTCTCTTTACATTTCCGCGCCGTTTTCCCAGAGGCCGTGCCCTTTCTTCTTGACGGGGAACCACAGGCGCACGAAAAAACCGCGGGGACGACGGTTTCCGTACTCCATTCTGCCCCCGCAGGCCTCGATGCAGTATTTTACAATGGAAAGTCCCAGCCCCGTTCCGCCGGGATGCGTAACCGCAGCACGGCCTCGGAAAAACGGCTCACAGAGGGAAGGCAGATCCTCTTCGGGCACGCCGGGGCCGCTGTCCATGACGGATATCATTATTTCTGCATCCTTTTTTTTCGCACGAATGACAATGGGGCCGCAGTCTCCGGCATAGTGCTGAGCGTTTCTCAGCACGTTGCTGACCATGCGCTGAAGGTAGTCTCTGTCGGTCACAACGCTCAGCCCCGGCTCAACTTCCACGTGCACGTCGTCTTCCGGAGCCTCGCCCTGAACGGTGGAGGAAAGAAAAGAGCACAAGTCCACCACCGCGTCCTGCGGCGTGTTCATGGCCGCCTTGGCCTGAAGGTAGGAAAGCACTTCTTCGGTCAGAACGGAAAGCCGCTTGATGTGCCTGAGCACCTGCTGCACGCGGACGCGCTCGTCGCCGGAAAGCTTGCACTCCAGCACGCCCAGCCCCATCTGCGCCTTGGCCAGCGGCGTGTTCAGTTCGTGGGCAACATAGCGTATGAACTGCCTCTGCCCCGTAAGCATGCGGTTCATGCGCTGGGTCATGGAAACAAGCGCGTAGCCCACCCGGCCGATTTCATCCTTTCGCGCTCCGGAAAAATCCCTGTCGCGCAAAAACGGCCTGTCCACGCAGGAAAACTTGTCGAACTCCACCTCCTCCGCATACTTTGCCATGCGACGCAAGGGGCGGGAAAGGTGACGGACGAAAGGAAGCCACCAGAGAAAGGATACGCCTAAAATCGCCAGGACCAGAAGGCACAGGGCGTCGAAATCAAAAAAAAGGCCGTGCCCGTCCACAGTGTCGGATTCCAAAACCACAAGCACGGTATGAATCTGCCTGTTGCCGTCGGGAATGTACATGACTCTTCCAAGCCAGTAGCGGGAAGGAGAATCCGTATGCCGAAAAAGCGCGGGCGGCACGGGCGGAAGTCCGTATTCCACGTTGCTGTTCTTTCCCGCGAACATGGTGCTTCCCATGGGATCCCAGAACATGACTTCGGGGGACGGACAGAAGGAATAAATGGCGCGGGGAAGCTTTTTGGCCTGTTCGACCATCCGCTCGGGAATGGCCGTATCCCGTATGGACTCCGTATCCAGAGACTGAAGATGCACATGCACAGGCAGCCTTCTGGCGTGAGGTTCGAGAAGTTCCTCCCACTCCAGCACGGAATGATACTGAAGATTGGCACTTATGACGCGCAGTGCGCTGTCAGCCCTGGTGCTGAACAGGGACGCAGGCAATATGCCGTCCTGCCCTCTGCCCGCCATGAGATAAAGGCTGAACCCGCACCCCAGAACGGCCAGAAGCACAAGATTGAGCAGCATCCACAACGTGATCTTGACATACAGATTGCACCTGAGCACGTTCATGCCTCATCGTCCTGGCGAATGAAGGCATACCCCATGCTGCGCACGGTACGGATATGCGTGTTTGTGCCCGTGGCATCGGCCAGTTTCTTGCGCAACGTGGAAATGTGCACGTCCACGCTGCGGTCGAACTTGTTCCATTCCTTGTCAGCAAAAAGATTGAGCAGCGTTTCCCGGGAAAAAATGCGGCCCGGCTCCTTCATCATGGCCTGAAGAATCTGAAATTCCACATACGTCAGTTCCATGGGGCGTCCCCGGAACGAAGCCTGAAGAGTCCGGGGATTGAGCTCTATGCCGTGAACGCGCAAAACTTCCTCACGCCCGTCGTCGGAAGCGGCACTGCGCCGCAGAACGGCGCGCACGCGGGCAAGCAGCTCCCGGGAGGAAAAAGACTTGGGCACATAGTCGTCGGCTCCAAGCTCAAGCGTGACTATGCGGTCCGTTTCGTCGTTGTGCGCGGAAAAGATGATGACCGGAACGCCGCTCTTCACGCGGATGCGGCGCAGAACCTCCACTCCGGGCACGTCGGGAAGCATCATGTCCAGAAGCACCAGGTCGTAGCCTTTTCTGCCGAGAGCGGCAAGACCTTCCTCCCCGCTCATGCGGTAATCGAGCGCTATGTTCTGAAGATCCATGTAGTCCCTGACCAGGAGACAGAACTCCTCGTCGTCATCTATCAGAAGCAGTCTGCCGTTCTTCTCTTCGCTCATGGCAACGTCCCGTTGAAATACCTCGTAAGAACGCCGTGCTACCGTCCGGCTCCGAAAGCCTCGCACCGGCATTCCCCACTCTCCATAATACCATCGTAGCGTAAACAATTCCCCGAAGGCAACGCACAATGTTGTAAAAAAATGTGAAGCAAAACCTCGCTCAGCAACGCCCGCGCAAGGCTTTGCGGCCATTAGGAATACGATTTTTGCGGCAAGACCTGCCGACATGACAAAAACAAAAAGTGGGGAAAGATACCGGGCCCGGCAAAAAGAAAAAACGGCGGCAAGGCATTGACGCCTTTACCGCCTCGTCAGCAAAGTTCGCTCCTGCAAAAGAGAACAGCGCCGGCGTAAAAGCTGATCCGCTTTTACGCCGGCGCCCCTCTCCTGAAAAGAAAACATTTCGTTGCGCCGCATTCTCACGGCGTGCGGCAAACCTACACCCAGATCAGCTCATACTCGCTGCTGCCGAGTCCCATTTCCTTCATGTAGGAAAGCTGACGCAGTCCCTTCCGGCTTTCCATGCGTTCCACCATGGGCGCGCGCACGTCTTCCGGCAGCGCGTAGATCATGTCCACGGACGCCCGGTCTATGGCCTGAATATCCGTGGACGCCAGTATGCCGAGATCCGGCAGTCGCACGGGTTCGGCGGCCGTGCCTTCGCAGTCGCAGCTCACCGACATGTTGCGGAGCACATTGATGTAGGCAATATGCGTGCCGAAATGATCCACAATGGCCTTGCCGCCCTCCACCATGCGTTCCATGAAGGGCTCGCCGCCCGGCCAGCCGCCGTCCGGCGTCAGACGGTGCAGCTGCTGCTTGCCCGTTTTGCCCGACGCGCAGCCTATGGAAATATTCTTGAGCGAACCGCCGAATCCGCCGAGCGTGTGCCCCTTGAAATGGGTCAGCACCAGCATGGAGTCATAATTGAGAAGATGCGATCCCACGGCCAGTTCCTTGAGATGCCTGCCGCCCGTCACGGGAAGGGATGCGTCGCCGTCGGCGTCCATGATGTCCACGGGGCAGAACGTCCAGCCGTTGTGCCGGATCACCTCTCTGTGCCCTTCCGTGGTCTGGCGGGGGCTCGTATAAAGCACGTTGCACTCGACGATGCTGCTCTGCGGAATGGTCGCCTGAAGATCGCGAACCCAGTCGCGGGGCAGAATGTTCGGCCCGTCCGGCTCACCGGTGTGCAGCTTGATGGCCACCCTGCCCGTGATGCCGCCGTTCACCAGCGCGTACATTTTCCGCAGCGTTTCGCTGTCCAGCGACTTCGCGGCGTACACCTTCGCCCGGCTCTGCGCCGCAACGCCGCGGCCCGGCAGCGCCATGCCCGCGGCCAGCGTTCCCGCCACGACCGCTCCGGCCCTGAGAAAATTCCGTCGAGAAATGCTCATGACTACCTCCTTGTCAACGCGCGAAGACGGACGATTTTCGCCTATTCTGCCTTTGACCTTATCAGCTCCGCGCCGGAAAAACAGACACATTTCTCTCTCGTTCTTGCCTGATCCTGCATATTCCGCCCTTTTTCGTCCGCGCTGCGGCCCGGGCGCGTTCCAAGCGTCGAGTCCTGCGAACGACGCCTTCTGCGCCCGCCCTCCGCATGACGCCGGGACATGACGGGCCCATCTTCGCGGGAAGACGCCGGCAGCGACACGGACAGCGCGTTCCGCCTGCGCCGAGATTTCTGAGCGAAAAGCATCAGAAGAACGCCCTGCTCAGGCGATTTCGGCAGAATCAGGCAAGAATTTGAAAGAATAGTATCTACCCGTTCCGCTTTTTCTGCTCTAAACATCATGACAAGTTCCGTTCCCCCGGCCTCCACGCGCCGACTTGCGAAAATCGCCCGGGAACGCTATCTCCGTTGCAAGAGGAATCAACATGAATCACGGCATTCTTTTCGACCATGCCCGCGCCTCGCGCATCGGCCTGCCGGAAGCGGTCTTTTGCGAAGGCAAGCCCTTCGAGGCCGTCCGGGAACTTCTGGAACAATTCGGCAGAGGATCCGGACGCCCCGTGCTGTTCACCAGGCTCGCCCCGGACGTGTTCGAGCGCATGCCCGCAGAGCTGCGGGAACAGTACGACTACCACCCTCTTTCCCGCACGGCCTTCGGCGACACCCTGCCCGCGGGCAAGAAAGGCCGCGTGGCCATCGTTTCCGCCGGCACCTCCGACGGCTCGGTTGCCTGGGAGGCGGCCCGCACCCTGGAATATCTCGGCATAGAACACGCCGTGTTTGAAGACTGCGGCGTGGCCGGGCTCTGGAGGATTGCGGAACGGCTGGACGAAATCAACCGCTTTCAGGCGGTCATCGTCGTGGCCGGACTCGACGCGGCGCTGGCAAGCGTCATGGGCGGACTCACCCCTCTGCCCGTGTTCGGCGTGCCCACCTCCGTGGGCTACGGCGTGGCCAAAGGCGGCCAGGCGGCGCTGGCAAGCATGCTTTCCAGCTGCGCCCCGGGCATTGCCGTCATGAACATCGACAACGGCTACGGCGCGGCCTGTGCCGCAGCCCGCGTGGTAAATCATCTATGAGCAACGAACATCACGATCACCCCCACTCCCACGACCATCACCATCACGAGCACGACGCGCCGTCCGCGCCCGTGCTGACCGTCCGCGCCCATTCCGGGCTTTCCGGCGACATGTTTCTCGCCGGTCTGCTCCGCATGACGGAAATTTCGCCGGACGAGCTGGAAGCGACCCTTGTTTCCATCATGCCCGAGCTTTCGGGATGCGTTCAGCTCGTGCACAAGGAAGTGAACCACATAGGCGGCTGGCACGCGCAGGTCACGCTTCCGCATCAGCACGAACACCGCACGCTGGCCGACATTCTGTCGCTCATTGCCGCAGGCGGCATGAGCGACGAAGGCAAGGCTCTCGCCTCGCAGACCTTCACGCTGCTTGCCCAGGCCGAAGGCGCGGTTCACGGCCTCACGCCCGCACAGGTGCATTTTCACGAAGTGGGCGCGCTGGACAGCATTCTCGACATCTGCCTGAGCTGCGAACTGTTCCACAGGCTTTCGCCCTCCCGTTTTGTCGCAAGCCCGCTGCCCATGGCCGACGGCTTCGTACACTGCGCCCACGGCGTCATTCCCGTGCCCGCCCCTGCCGTGCTGGAACTTCTGGACGGCGTGCCCGTGCGGCCCTTCCCCGGTCAGGGAGAAACCGTCACGCCCACGGCCATGGCGCTGCTCAAGGCGCTCGGCGCAGAGTTCGGCCCCTGGCCCGCCATGCAGGTGGAAAAAAAGGCCCTGGTGTACGGCACCCGCGTGTTTGAAGACGCTCCCAACGGAGCCCTCTTCGCCTGCGGACGCCCTGAAGAATTCTGATTTTCCCGCCGAATTTCCATGAACTACGCTTCTCTTGCCCCTCTGGGCGACATTCTCGCCTCCGTGGCCGATCAGAAACGCTTCGCCCTCGCCTACTCCGGCGGGCTCGACAGCCGCTTTCTTGCGCACGCCGCGCATGCTCTGGGCTTTTCGCCGCTGCTTCTGCACGTCACGGGGCCGCACGTGCCGCCGGAAGAAACCGCCTTCGCCCGTTCGTGGGCCGAAAGTCTCTCCCTTGAATTCCGGGAGATTCCCGTCAATCCGCTGGGCCTGCCTTCCGTGGCCGAAGGCTCGCGCGAGCGCTGCTACGCGTGCAAAAAAGCCATGTTCACCACGCTGGCCGCCGTTTCCGACCTGCCGCTGTGCGACGGCACCAACGCTTCCGACGCCCTCGTGTTCCGTCCGGGCCTGCGGGCCGTGCGCGAACTTGGCGTCGCCTCCCCTCTCGCTCTTGCCGGACTGACCAAAAACGATATACACTTGCTTGCCGAAAAAACCGGCATGTCGCTGCCGCAGCAGAAAGCCAGACCCTGTCTGCTCACCCGCCTGCCCTACGGCGTCTCTCCCACGGAGGACGCGCTTGCGGCCGTTGCCGCCGGAGAACACGTCGTGCGGCGCATGCTTGCCGAAGCCGGCATGCCCGAGGCCGACTTCCGTCTGCGCCTCGTTTCCAAAGAAAGACCGGAACTGCACATGCTCGCCGCCGACGTCGGCGCCATGCCCCCGGACCTTGAACAGCGACTGCTCCAGACCGTCCATGCGGCCATGCCGGGATATCCCGCGCCCGTGCTGTCCGCCA
This sequence comes from uncultured Mailhella sp., assembly GCF_944324995.1. Lineage (GTDB taxonomy): Bacteria > Desulfobacterota > Desulfovibrionia > Desulfovibrionales > Desulfovibrionaceae > Mailhella. The sequence continues at coordinate 30,276 of NZ_CALUYL010000027.1, read as the reverse complement.
AGGCAACCCTTTCCGGCTTTTTCGACCGGCCATCCGCGTAACCCTTATCGCCTCATACCCGTACCAGGAGGATTTTCCATGGCACCATCGAAAGTTTATTTCACCGACATGCGCTGCAAGGTGGGCGTCAGCCTGCTCGACAAGCTGGACAAGCTCATCCGCGCCGCCGGCATCGAGACCATCGACTTTGAAAACAAGTTCGTGGCCATCAAGATGCACTTCGGCGAACCCGGCAACCTGTCCTTCCTGCGTCCCAACTTCGCCCGCGTCGTGGCCGAACGCGTGAAGGCACTCGGCGGCCGCCCCTTCCTCACCGACTGCAACACCCTGTACGTCGGCCGCCGCAAGCATGCTCTGGAACATCTCGACGCCGCCAATGAAAACGGCTTCTCGCCCCTGAGCACCGGCTGCCAGATCATCATTGCCGACGGCCTCAAGGGCACCGACGACGTGGAAGTGCCGCTGGAAGGCTGCACGGAATTCAAGAGCGCCCGCATCGGCCGCGCCATCATGGACGCCGACATCTTCATTTCCCTCACCCACTTCAAGGGACATGAAATGACGGGCTTCGGCGGCACCATCAAGAACATCGGCATGGGCTGCGGCAGCCGTGCGGGCAAAATGGCCATGCACAGCCTGGGCAAACCCACAATTGATCCTGAAAAGTGCCGCGGCTGCCGCACCTGCTCCCGCTACTGCGCGCAGTCGGCCATTTCCTACGGCGAAGATCACAAGGCCGTCATCAATCACGACGTCTGCGTGGGCTGCGGCCGCTGCATTGCCACCTGCAACTTCGACGCCATTTCCAACGCCATCGACGCCGACAGCGGCATTCTGAACCGCCGCATGGCCGAATACACCAAGGCCGTGGTTCAGGACCGTCCCAGCTTCCACATCAGCATCGTCAATCAGGTTTCCCCCTGCTGCGACTGCCACGGCGAAAACGACGCCGCCGTGGTGCCGGACATCGGCATGTTCGCCAGCTTCGACCCCGTGGCTCTGGACAAGGCCTGCATCGACGCCGTGAACGCCGCGCCCGTCATCGCCTCCAGCGTGCTCGGTCAGTGCGATCACGGTCAGCACGACCACTTCACCAGCATCCATCCCACCACGGACTGGCGCAGTCAGATTGAACACGCCGAAGCCATCGGCCTCGGCACCGCCGAATACGAACTCGTCACCCTTTAAAAACAGACGCGGCGGGAAAACATCGCGTTTTCACGCCGCGCTCCGATCAACGCCCGACCGCGCTTCCACCTTCGGCGTCGTCAGGCCTGACGGCATTCCGGGCCCCTCCCTGCAGGGGCCCTTTTTTATGCTCACAAAACGACGCCGGACAGGCAACGCGCATGCAATCTTCCGCCGCGCCCGTTCGCCCAAAATCCGAGCCCGCTGCTCCCCACCAGGCGCGCAGCTCCGCTCGTCCGCAATGACCTTCCCCGCAGCGGTCAGCGCACAGAAGCTTTTCTGCGCCGCACGTTCTCCTGAAGTATGTCGAGAAACTTTTCCGCCGCGCGGGAAAACACCTGATATTTCTTCCACGCAAGGGCCAGCCCCACCTCCAGCCCGGGTTCCAGCGGACGAAAGCACAGCGGCCCACCGTTGTCGCTGCGGATGATGCCTTCAAGGCAGAGCGCATACCCCATGCCCTCCTCCACCAGCAGCGACGCGTTATAAAGAAGGTTGTACGTGGCTATGACGTTCAGCCTGTCGAAGCTCTGCCCCATCCAGCCGGAAATCTCATTGGCCACCAGCGCCTGACGCGAACAGATGAGCGGAAGCGCCGTCACGTCCTCGGGGCGCAGCGACGCCCTGGCCGCAAGCGGACTGTCCGAGCGCATGAGCACGCCCCAGCGCTCCGCCGTCGGCAGCCTGACGTACTCGTAGCGGGAAAGATCGGCAGGCTCCACAAACACGCCGAAATCCACAAGGCCCTTGTCCAGCCTTTCCATGACGTCGGCCGCGTTGCCGCTGAAAAACTGGCAGGACACGTGAGGATGCGCCGCCACAAGCTCCGTGGCCGCGGCGGCAATGAGACGCATGCCCGGCGACTCCCCGCCCCCTATGCGTATCTCGCCGCTGACGTCTTCCTCCGTCGAACGGAATTCCTCGGCCGTGCTGTCCGCCAGCGACACGATTTCCTGCGCCCTTCCGCGCAGAAACACGCCGTCTTCCGTCAGCGTCATGCGGCGGCCGCCTCGCAGAAACAGCTTCTTGCCGAGCTCGTCCTCCAGTTCCATGATCTGCCGGGAAAGCGTCGGCTGCGTGATGTGCAGAAGCTCCGCCGCGCGGGAAATGCTTTCCTCGCGCGCCACCACAAGAAAATAGCGCAACACTCTCAGTTCCATGCATCCTCCCTGTTCCGGCGCTTTCTGCATCGTCCTGCGTTGCGCCATGGACGGCTATCCTACGGCTCTTTTTCATGCCTGTAAAGCATGGTTTGGATTCATTATAAGTATTTGCTATGGATGTGCTTCCTCTCTTATAACGACTTTCAGTTCTTCCTCACCCTTTTTCGACCTCGGCCGTCAGGCCTTCTGGAGTTCTGCATGAACGCTTTTGTCCCGGTTCTTCTGTCGGCGCTTCTGGCCTTTGCTCCCGCGCTTTCCGCCCAGGGCAGGGACAGCGAATTTCCCGTGCCCTCCACCGTCAGCCCCCAGCTTCAGTCCATGATCGCCGCGGGCATTCCCGAGGGATGGGACAAGCCGCCCCGCACCGTTCAGGAATGGAAAACCTGGATTCATGCCGTGGCTCAGCGTCAGCTTGAGAGCCTGCCCACCCTGCGCGAAAAGCTCGGGGTGACCATGAAGGCCGACACCATTGCCGGCGTACCCGTGTTCATTTTCGAGCCGAAGGACGTTCCCGACGACGGGCGTCTGCTCCTGAATCTGCACGGCGGCGGCTACGTTCTCGGCCCTGGAGAAGCAGGCACGCAGGAAGCCGTGTTCATGGCCGGCATCGGCAAGTGCCGCGTCGTCTATGCCGACTACAGAATGGCTCCGGATTTTCCGTATCCCGCCGCCATCGACGACGCCATGACCGTGTATCGCGAACTTCTGAAGCGGCGTCCGGCGGAAAGCATCGGCGTGTTCGGCACGTCCACGGGCGGAGCCATGACGCTCATTCTCGCTCTTCGCGCCAAAGACGAAGGCCTGCCGCTTCCCGCCGCTCTGGCCGCGGGTACGCCGTGGGCGCAGATCAACGAAGTCGGCGACAGCTACGCCACCAACGAAGGCGTGGACAACGTGCTCGTCAGCTATCACGGCTGGCTGGAAGGCGCGGCCAGACTCTACGCCGCCGGTCACGACATGGAAGATCCCTACCTCTCTCCGGTGAACGGCGACGTGCGCGGCTTTCCGCCCACGCTGCTCACCTCCGGCACCAGAGACCTCTTTCTCAGCAACACCGTGCGCATGCATCTCAAAATGAGACAGGCCGGAGTGCCCGCCGATCTCATCGTTTTTGAAGGGCTCTCGCACGCGCAGTATCACATGGACGCGGACATGCCCGAAGCCAGATTCCACTTTGAAGAGCTCGGGCGATTCTTCAAGAAAAACCTCAAACCTCTGTCGGACTGACATGCTGGTCCGCGAAAAAGGAGACCCCATGAACAAGACACTCTGCAGCCTTCTCGTGATCGGCCTTCTGAGCTTTCTGCCTTCGTCGGTTCTTGCCGAAGAGGCGAACATTCCCAGCGACGCCGAAAACTTTTACAAAAGCAACCTCGTCGATATTCAAAAGGTGACGTTCCCCACGCTGTACAAGATGAAGGTCACCGGAAATCTTCATCTTCCCAAGAACATGAATCCTGAAGCCGCCTATCCGGCCATCATCGTCGGCCACCCCATGGGAGCCGTCAAGGAACAGAGTTCCGGCCTGTATGCCGCCAAGATGGCGGAACGGGGCTTCGTCACCCTTGCCATTGATCTCCCCTTCTGGGGCGAAAGCGAAGGACAGCCGCGCAATGCCGTTTCGCCGGACATGTATGCCGAAGCCTTCAGCGCCGCCGTGGACTTTCTCGGCACCCGTCCTTTCATAGACAGGGAACGCATCGGCGCGCTGGGCATCTGCGGAAGCGGCAGCTTTGCCATAAGCGCCGCCAAAATTGATCCGAGACTGAAGGCCGTGGCCACCGTCAGCATGTACGACATGGGCGCCGCCAACAGACACGGTCTTCGCCGCTCGCTCACGCTCGAACAGCGAAAGGCCATACTCCGCGAGGCGGCAGAACAGCGCTATGCCGAATTCAAGGGCGAAAAGCCGAAATATACCAGCGGCACCGTTCACGAACTCACCGAAACATCCACGCCCGTCGAACGGGAATTCTACGCCTTCTACCGCACTCCGCGCGGAGAATTCACCCCGGAAGGCGTCGATCCTCTGACGACCACGCATCCCACTCTCACCAGCAACGTCACCTTCATGAACTTCTATCCCTTCAACGACCTGGACACCATCTCGCCCCGGCCTCTTCTCTTCATCGCGGGAGAAAACGCCCATTCCCTTGAGTTCAGCCAGGACGCCTACAAGAAAGCTGCGGAACCCAAGGAACTCTTCATCGTGCCCAAGGCCGGGCATGTAGATCTGTACGACCGCACTTCGCTCATTCCCTTTGACAAACTGGATACCTTCTTCAAGGCGAGCCTGAAATAACATCGCAGCCCGCCGCAAGGCGGGCTTTTTCTTCCCCGTTCATTCAATATTTCATTTCTATGAGGCAATTGTCATGGAAGCTGCCTTCTCCCCTCTTGCCAAAGCCCGCTGGTCCGCCGTGTTCTCCCTGTTCATGGGCGTGACCTGTCTCATTTCCGCCGAATTCACGCCCGTGAGTCTGCTCACCCCCATAGCCCAGGGACTTTCCATTTCCGAAGGCATGGCCGGACAGACCGTCACCGCCGTGGGCGCGCTCGCCATGATGACCAGTCTGCTGCTCGCGCCCCTCACCCGTCACACCGACAGACGCCGCATTCTGCTGATCCTCTCCGCCCTGCTCGTGGTTTCCAACCTGCTGGTGGCCTTCGCCTCCAACTACATCACCCTCATGCTCGGCCGCGCGCTGCTCGGCGTGTGCGTCGGCGGATTCTGGTCCATGGCCTCCGCCGTCACCATTCAGCTCGTTCCGCAGAAGGACATTCCCCGCGCGCTCAGCATCCTCTATTCCGGCGTGTCCGTGGCCACCATCATTTCCCTGCCGCTGGCCAGCCTGCTGGAAGAAACCTTCGGCTGGCGCAACGTCTTTCTGCTTTCCGCCGTGCCCGGCATCGTGTCCCTCATCTGGCAGTACGCCGTGCTGCCCTCCATTCCGCCCCGCCCGGGCAACGATTTTCGCGGCATGTTCGCCCTGCTCAAGGTGCGCTGGGCGCTTGCAGGCATTGCGGCCATCATTTTCGCCTACGGCGGCTACCATTCCCTGTTCACCTACCTGCGCCCCTATCTGGAACACGGCCTCGCGCTCGCTCCCGGCGCGCTTTCCGCCATGCTGCTCGCCTACGGCGTCGCCAACACCGCCGGAACCTTCATCGCCGGCGTGCTGCTGAACCGCCATTTCCGCGCCACCATGATGGGCATGCACGCCGCCCTCGCCGTCATGGCCATGATTCTGTTCATCGTGCCCGGTTCCGTCGTGGTCAGCATTCCGCTGCTTCTGCTCTGGGGCTTTTTCTTCGGCATGCTGTGCGTCGGCTGGACGGCCTGGATCGCCCTCACTCTGGCCGACAAGGCGGAAATCGCCGGCGGACTCTCGGTGGCAGCCATCCAGTTCTCCATCGGTTCCGCCGCGGCCCTCGGCGGTCACATCTACGACGCCTCCGGCATGTCGGGCATTTTCCTCATGGCCTCCGTCATTCTTGTGGGAGCCATCGTGCTCGCCGTGACCAGCTTTTCCCTCTACTTCCGCAGCACAGGGAAAAAACTCTAACCTCCGACACGGCGCGCCGGAGCGTTCCGAACAGCGCGGCAAACAGCCGCCCCCAGCATTCCGGCGCTGCACGCGCCTTTGCCGGATGCCGAAAGGCCTCGTCGCCGCCTGAGCGGACGAACGCCCCGCCCCCTCCCCTCGACGATTTTCTCCAAGTTTGAGAGAATAAGGCAAGAATTGGAGAGAATACGCTCTATGATCCTTCCCGGCGAAGGACTACGGTAACAACCAACAACGAAAAACAACGGACGCCCCGCACACGCTTCCGAACACGTGCGCCATGCGCAATCGGCCCGGAATCCGCAGCGCTCCGACACGCTTTTTGCGGACTGCGGGCCAAAAAACGCCGCAACGGCGGGCGCGTCCTCTTGCTTCAATCCACCCAAGGAGCAGCTTCATGCAGACGATCACCGATCTTTTTCCCCGCGGCGAAGCCAATACCGCCTATGCGAAATACTTTACGGGCAACAGCTGGCTGAACATGCTTTCCACCGAAGGCGTGGCCATCGGCAACGTGACCTTTGAACCCGGATGCCGCAACAACTGGCACATCCATCACGCCACCGCTCATGGCGGGCAGATTCTGCTCTGCACGGCAGGACGCGGCTGGTATCAGGAATGGGGCAAGGAAGCCCGTGAACTCCATCCCGGCGACGTGGTCATCATTCCGGCCGGAGTCAAGCACTGGCACGGCGCGGCCAAGGACAGCTGGTTCGCGCACCTGGCCGTGGAAGTGCCCGGCGACAACACCTCCAACGAATGGCTCGAACCCGTTTCCGCCGAGGAATACGATCCCCTGCCCTGACCTTTCTCCCGCCCCGGCATGAACGAGCGTTCCATCCGGGGCCTATGACGAAACGGTCGCTTTCCGCCAGGACATCGAACGCTTCGTCTGCGCTGCGCGAAATCTTTCCCGCAGCGTCGCCGCGTCGCACGCTTCTGCCCCTTTCTGCGACGCGGCTTTTTTTTGCCCTGCGCCACATCATCCGGGCGAGACTCCTTTTCCGTTTCGCCCCGTGCCGCGCGTTTTTGCGGCTTCGCGTTATCGCCGCTTCCCTGCCCGTCGGCCCCGCTTCGGCCTGCGCGCCCATGCTCCCGCTCTTCCCATCCCGAGCACGCACGCCTCTTCGCAAGCACAACGCAGACTGCGGCCCTTCTTTTCAGCCCTCCGCCCGAACACAGGTGCTGCCGTGCCGTCGTCCATGTTTCAGGGTACAACATCGTCTGAAATCTTTCCCATGCGCCTTCTGGACATGCAGCTTTTTCCGGCAACATCCGGCTTCCGCATGGGGCGCAAGCCTTTTGCGGCCTCCCGGGGAAAAACCCGGACTTTCCCTCCCGGCGCTTGACATTTTTGAAAGCCGTTTATATAAGGATTTCCAGATATAGAGTTATATCAAAAGGCAGGCATGATGGAATACTTTCTCGAACTTCTCGACGAACGCATGTGCAGGGGCGAAACAACAGTCGCACCGGTCTTCCTTCATACCTGATTCATGCTGGCAAGAAGCCCGTGCGACAAGCGCGGGCTTTTTCATTTTTGTTCACCAGTTCCTGTCGGATACCCCGTTTCGGACAAGCTCCGTGTCCGGCCGGCACAACAGCCATATAAACTCTCTCACCTTTCGGAAAGGATCTCCCATGAACAAGCATATCGAAACCACCTGCGTTCAGGGCGGCTACACCCCCGGCAACGGCGAACCCCGTCAGATTCCCATCATTCAGAGCACGACGTTCAAGTACGACACCAGCGAAGACATGGGCAAGCTGTTCGACCTTGAAGCCAGCGGCTACTTCTACACCCGTCTGCAGAACCCCACCAACGACTACGTGGCCGCCAAAATCGCCGCCCTCGAAGGCGGTTCCGCCGCCATGCTGACCTCTTCCGGTCAGGCTGCCTCCTTCTTCAGCGTGTTCAACCTCGCAAGCGCCGGCGATCATGTGGTGGCTTCCTCCACCATCTACGGCGGCACCTACAACCTGTTTGCCGTCACCATGAAGCGCATGGGCATCGACTTCACCTTCGTCTCGCCCGACTGCTCCGACGAAGAACTTGAAGCCGCCTTCCGTCCCAACACCAAGGCCGTGTTCGGCGAAACCATCGCCAACCCCGCCCTCGTGGTGCTCGACATCGAACGCTTCGCCAAGGCCGCTCACGCGCACGGCGTGCCGCTCATCATCGACAACACCTTCGCCACGCCCGTGAACTGCCGTCCCATCGAATGGGGCGCGGACATCGTGGTTCACTCCACCACCAAGTACATGGACGGTCACGGCGCGGCCGTGGGCGGCTGCATCGTGGATTCCGGCAAGTTCGACTGGATGGCCCACGCCGAAAAGTTCCCCGGCCTCTGCACGCCCGATGAAAGCTATCACGGCATCACCTATGTGACCAAGTTCGGCAACGCCGCGGCCTACATCACCAAGGCCACCGCGCAGCTTATGCGCGACTTCGGCGCCATTCAGGCTCCGCAGAACGCCTTCCTGCTGAATCTCGGTCTGGAAAGCCTGCACGTTCGCATGGCCCGTCACTGCGAAAACGGTCTGGCCGTGGCCAAGTATCTCAGCCAGAGCGACATGGTCGACTGGGTGCGCTACCCCGGTCTGCCCGGCGACAAGTACTACGAACTCGCGCAGAAGTATCTTCCCAACGGCTCCTGCGGCGTGGTGAGCTTCGGCGTGAAGGGCGGCCGCAAGGCTGCGGAAAACTTCATGAAGCATCTGCGCATTGCCGCCATCGAAACCCACGTGGCCGACGCCCGCACCTGCTGCCTGCATCCTGCGAGCGCCACGCATCGCCAGATGAACGACGATGAACTGCGCAAGTGCGGCATTCTGCCCGAGCTCGTGCGCTTCTCCTGCGGCATAGAAAACGCCGAGGATCTCATCGCCGACATCGCTCAGGCTCTGGACGCCAACCGCTGATGTTCCGGGCCTTCCGACATGCGTCGGAAGGCCCTTTTTGCCGTGTCCGACCGCCGGCTTCCCGCACTTTTCCGTCCGCCATCCGGGAGGATGCCATGCCCATTAAAATTCCCAACGAACTTCCCGCCGTAAAAACCCTCAACAACGAAAACATCTTCGTCATTACCGAAACGCGCGCCGTCACGCAGGATATCCGCCCGCTGAAGATACTTCTGCTCAACCTCATGCCCACCAAAATCGCCACGGAAACCCAGCTTTCCCGGCTGCTCGGCAACACGCCCCTTCAAGTGGAACTTGAACTTATCCACACCTCCAGCCATGAATCCAAAAACACGCCGCGCAGCCATCTGCTTTCCTTCTACAAGACCTTCAACGACGTGCGCCGCAACTACTACGACGGCATGATCATCACCGGCGCGCCCGTGGAACTCATGCCCTTCGAGGAAGTCGAATACTGGAACGAGCTCTGCGACATCATGGAATGGAGCAAGACGCACGTTCACAGCACCTTCCACATCTGCTGGGGCGCGCAGGCCGGTCTCTACTATCACTACGGCATTCAGAAAAAGCTTCTGCCCAAAAAGCTTTCCGGCATCTACCCCCATCATGTGGATCATGCGGGTTCCATCCTCTTCCGCGGCTTCGACGACGTGTTCATGGTTCCCCATTCCCGCAACACCACCGTGGACCGCGCCGACGTGGAAAAGCAGCCGGAACTCAAGATTCTTGCCTCCTCACCGCAGGCCGGGCTCTACGCCATCTCCACGGACAACGGCAAGCAGATATTCATTACCGGCCACTCCGAATACGACGCCGACACCCTGAACAAGGAATACCTGCGCGACGTGGCCGCGGGCCTCAATCCCGACATTCCCGAGAACTACTATCCGAATGACGATCCCAGTCAGCCGCCCCGCATGACCTGGCGCGCCCACGCCCATCTCATCTATGCCAACTGGCTGAACTACTTCGTGTATCAGTCCACGCCCTACGATCTGGCGGAACTCGAGAAGCAGGCAAAGGCCGCAAGGAAGTAACCGGCATTTTCTTCTTCCGCAAACAAGCGGCATCAAGCAGCGTACAAGGCTCCGCGCCCTCGTCATGAGAGCACGGAGCCTTTTGTCGTTGTCATTCATTTGCCACCCCGCCCCCAAAACGGAACACGGCTCCCCCCTGCCGTCATCCATCATTTTTTCTCATGCGCAAAACGGCCGGATTCCCTCGTTCGGAGAATCCGGCCGTCACTCGGCGCGCTGCCGCGCCGCAAACCTCGCCCCTGCATGGTGAAGCAGGGAACGCGATCTTTACAAAATGTCGTGCATGCTCAGAATGCCGAGCGGCCTGTGCTCGTCGTCCACCACAAACACGCAGGTGATCTTCTTCTCTTCCATGATTCCCTGCGCCTTGGCGCTCAACGCGTCGGCGTCAACGCACACGGGATTTCTGGTCATCAGCTCCTCGGCCGTGCTCTCCAGAATGTTCGGCCCCATGTGACGCCGCAAATCGCCGTCGGTAATGATGCCCACCAGCTTCTCGCCGTCCATGACGCCCACGCAGCCGAAGCCCTTGCGCGTCATTTCGGCCAGCACGTTCATCATGGGCGCGTCGGGCGTCAGCAGCGGCATGGCGTCGCCCGTGTGCATGAGATCGCGCACCAGCGAAAGCTTCTGTCCCAGCGAACCGCCGGGATGAAAACGCCGGAAGTCCTCCCGGCGGAAGCCCCGCGCCGTCAGCAGGCACATGGCCAGCGCGTCGCCGAGAGCCATCTGCACCGTGGTGCTCGTGGTGGGCGCGCAGTCGAGGGGGCACGCTTCGTGAAGCTGCGGCTGCAACAGCAGATAATCGCAGTGCTTGCCGAGAAAGCTGTCGGCGTTTCGGGTAATGGCCACTATGGGCATGTTGTTCTGCGAGGCGTAGAGCACGATGTCCGTCAGCTCCGCCGTGTTGCCGGAATTGGAGATGGCAATGACGGCATCGTCGGGCGTCATCATGCCGAGATCGCCGTGACTCGCTTCAGCAGGATGAATGAAGTACGCCGGAGACCCGGTGGAAGCGAGCGTCGCCGCGATTTTCCGCGCCACATGGCCGCTCTTGCCCATGCCCGTCACGGCAATGCGGCCCCTGATGCCGAGAAGACAATCCACCGTGCGCTCGAAGCTTTCCCCGAGATCGTCGGCCAGAACCTGCAGGGCGTGAGCTTCGTCGCGCAGCACCTGCCTGGCTTCATCAAGATACTTTGCCATGACTACCCGGCCTTTTCCGTCAGTATGCGGCGCACCGCTTCAAGATCCTCGGGCGTGTCCACGCCCGGCCCCGTGGCCTCCACTTCCAGCACGCGGATGGCTATGCCCGCCTGAAGCACGCGCAGCTGCTCCAGCTTTTCCGTGTTTTCCAGAGGCGAATACGGAAAACTGCCGAAATTCATCAGCAATTCCCGGCGATAGGCGTACATGCCGAGATGTCCGAAATACTGCGGAGCAATCCCCCCGGAGCGCGGAAACGGTATGGGGCTGCGGCTGAAATACAGCGCGTTGCCGTTGTGGGCGCGCACCACCTTCACCAGATTGGGATTCTGCGCCTGTTCCGCGCTTACGGGATAGCAGAGCGTGCCCATCTGCAGCGAAGGATCGTCCAGCATGGCGCGCGCCAGCTTTTCAATGGAAGCGGGCTCCACCAGCGGCTCGTCGCCCTGCACGTTCACATAGACGTCCGCAGGATGGGACTTCGCCACCTCGATAAGCCGATCCGACCCCGAAGGACAGTCGGGACTGGTCATGCAGGCCGCGCCGCCGAACGCCTCGACGGCGTTTGCAATGCGCTCGTCGTCCGTGGCCACCAGCACCTCGTCGAACAGCGAAACCCGGCGCACCCGTTCGTACACGTGCTGCACCATGGGCTTGCCGCAGATGTCCACCAGCGGCTTGCCCGGCAGACGCGTGGACGCGTACCGGGAAGGAATGACGGCAATCATGCTCATGCTCTTTTCTCCTTGGCCACGGCGTCAAAGGCCTTGATGAGGGAAAGGAATTTCGGCAGATCCCTGAGCGCCAGCATGTTCGGCCCGTCGCAGGGAGCCTTGTCCGGATCGGGATGCACTTCCATGAATATGCCGGCCACGCCCACGGCTGCTGCGGCGCGGGCCAGCGTGGGCACGAATTCCCGCTGACCGCCGCTGCACGAGCCCTGTGCGCCCGGAAGCTGCACCGAATGGGTGGCGTCGAACACCACCGGCGCGAATTTCTTCATGATTTCAAGGCCCCGCATGTCCACCACCAGGTTGCCGTACCCGAAGGTGGTACCGCGCTCGCACAGCGTGATGCGCTCGTTGCCCGTGGAACGGGCCTTTTTGAGCACGTTTTCCATTTCCCACGGCGCAAGGAACTGCCCCTTCTTGATGTTGACCGGCTTCATGGTGGAAGCGGCCGCAAGAATGAGATCGGTCTGACGGCAGAGGAAGGCCGGGGTCTGCAGATAATCCGCCACTTCGGCCACGGGCGCGGCCTGCTCGGCGGTGTGAATGTCGGTGAGCACGGGAATGTTCCGGCTCTCGCGCACTTCGGCAAGAATGGAAAGCCCTTCCTTCATGCCCACGCCGCGAAAGCCCGCGCCGGAGCTGCGGTTCGCCTTGTCGAAGCTCGACTTGTACACGAAGGGAATGCCCGCCTCCGCAAAAATTTCCTTGAGCGCGGCGGACACCTCCAGCGCATGAGCCCGGCTTTCGATGGCGCACGGCCCGGCTATGAAGAAAAGAGGCAGCGTGTTGTCGACCGTAAGATACGGCCTGCCGTTGAATGCAAGTTCAAACATGAAAACTCCAAGCCCGTCGGGCGGAAAAGGGAAAAACAACGCCTAGCAGTATAAGCCATGCTCCGGCCGACTTCAAGGGAAGTCCCGAGCTCCTGCGCGCCGGAGATTTATCGGATGACGCGCCTTTTCCGCCTGAGACAAAGGCATGGACGACTTTCTCCATCAGCGATATCATGCAGGACACGTCTGCGGCCCCGCCCTCAACCTTCAAAGACTCTCGGAAGGTCGCCATGCCGAGTTCAATCAAAAACCTCAGGCCCGTCACACTTCAGGAGACGCTTCTCCACGACGTCGTCATTCTTCCCGACAAATACGGATTTTCCGGAGCCTGGTGCGATGGAAAACCCGTCGCGCTGGCGCACATGTGTCGTCGCGGACGCCAGGCCCGCAGACAGGCTCCGTATGAAGCCCCGGTGCGGATTGTGGAGGAACCCTGCATATGGGGCGGACTTTTTCAGCTCCACTACGGGCACTTTCTCATTGAAACCATGCAGAGCCTTTACGCGTTCCGCCGCCATCCCGAAAGGCGCATCGTCTGGCGCAACGCCTCGGCGGGCGACATCACGCCCTGGCAGCACACGCTGTTCCATCTTACGGAATGCGATCGAAACGGCTATGTCTTCGTCAACGAGCCCACCCTGTTCCGCGACATGCTCTTCCCCGTGCCAGGTCTGATGTGCGACGTATGGCTCACTCAGGAACAGGTGGACGCCTTTGCCGTGCATGAATCCGTCGTGCAGAAAGGCAGACGCGTCTGGCTTTCCCGCTCCGCCGTCAATTCCGACAACATCATCTTCACCAACGAGCGGGAACTGGAAGACATGCTCGCGTCGCGGGGCTGGCTCATCGTGCATCCGGAACATCATTCGCTGGAAGAGCAAATCGACATGCTGGGTTCGGCCGAAGTGGTCATGGGCTGCATCGGCTCCGCCTTCCACACCATGCTGCTGCTGAAAAATCCGGGCACGCGGTATATCGTCATCAACCGCATGAACGGCGACGAAGAGGCCCACAATCTTCAGTTCGACCTCATCGCCAAAGCCAAAACGGACAACTATTACGTATGGGAGCCGCCCAAACACGAAGCCCGTCCCCTGCGCCGACGCAAAATTCATCACGCCTGGCCCTGGTACGCCTTTGACATAGAAGCCATACGTCGCGAACTGGACGCCCGGGACGACTTCTGCGGCAATATGGAAGGCTGCCCGGGCATGACCGCCATCAAAGACCGGCAGGCCGTCAACGCCACAGGCAGCCCCATACTGTTCAACATGAACGTCTCCGCCGCAGACCGGCTCTATTACTTCTACCGCTATCTGCGGCGCCGGTGTCGCCCGATCAAGGACGGCTGGACGGCATTTCAGCAGAGCGCGTGGCAGCGCCTTCATCGGAAGTGACGGACAATTTCCGGATCACCCGTTCGAGCATCTTCGGCGCGACGGTGAAGGAGTAGTCCAGCTCCAGGCGTTCCGTGTCCTTGTGCGCGTCCTTGCCCGAAGGCCCCACGGAGGCGATGGGAACGTCGAGCGACATGAGATCCTTCATGGACAGGGAGAAGACCGGTCCCCAGCCGGGCATGTTCTCGGCCAGCGTGTTCAGCTCCTCGGGGCGTCCCTGGAAGCCCATGTAGCTCAGATCCATGATGCCGCTGAAGCAGTCCACAAGACTGACCTGCCCCACGCTCTTTTCGAGATCGTCCAGCACGCCCTCCATGATGGAACGCAGACGACGCTCCTTGTCCGTGACGCGCAGATTGATGCGCTGCGGATAATAGGGCGGCAGGAATCCCACCACCACGGCAGGGCCCTTGAGATTGAGCAGCGACACCAGGTGATCCAGCACCGCAAGGCCCTTTTCCCGCTCATCCATGTCCGCAGGAAGAGCCTCGGCAAAGTCCCGCAGACGCTTTTCCGCCTCTTCCGCGCCCAGTTCCCCGACAAGACGTTCCGTCAGCTCATGCACCGTCACCACGCTCGACTGCCAGTCGGGCACCGGCGTGTCCCTGCGGCCGGAGCGCTGCTGAAAACGACGTCCGGCCTCCTTGATGCCCGCAAGCGTTTCGTCAAGCGCCCGCTGCGCCACGTCGCGGCAGATGTTCAGCATGTCCAGCGGACTTCTGCTCACGGTAAGCACGTTGAAATACGCCACCGCGCGCTCGGGCAACGTCACGGAATACGTGTCGCGAAGATCCTTCAGCTTGAGGCATACCGGAGGCGTCAGGGTATCCGGTCCCGAGCCGTCGATGAGGTCCGGGCAGGCGTCCATCAGGCACACGACGCGCGCGGCAATGGCCGCGGCGTTCACGCCGTCGAAGGCATAGCCCACATGCGCCTCTCTGCCTACGCAGAAAAACAGCGGCATGATCTTCCCCGTGGTGCCCGTGAACAGCACACGATGCGGACGGCTTTCCCCCGTAGTTTTCGACGTCCAGAACGCGGGCTCCCCGGAAAGCGCGGCCACAAGATTCAGACGACGCTCCCGAATGAACGCGCACAGGCCGGAAAGCGATCCGCGCATGCCGACCGAACTTCCCTCTTCGTCGGGCACGGCCAGAAAAAGCAGATTCACGCCCAGCTCGTCACGATGACGGGCCATGTGCGCAAGGTACGCCATGTGAACGGCAAGCCCCGCCTTCATGTCCATGACGCCGCGACCGAAAAGCCAGTTGCCGGAAGCCAGGTCTTCCCGGGCTTCCTCGGGAATGTCGCGCCGACCCACCGCCGCCGTGTAGGCGTCGGCGTCAAAGGCCAGATCGGCCAGATCGCCGCACACGTCCGTATCCACCACGTCGAAGTGCCCGTTCAGAAGCACCGTGCGCGAAACAGGCTCTCCGGCTTCCACAAAGGCAAGCACGGCGCGTCTTTGGAGTCCGCCCTCTTCCACGGGAAGAAAACGAAGAAATTCCGGATGGTCTCTGAAATAGTCCTCTTTGGCCAGCAGAGAAAAAATGGCGTCGGCCGCCTCATTTTCTCCCGGCGTGTGGGATACGCTCCGTATGCGGACCAGCTCCTTGGTCAGGTTCAGCATTCCTTCCCGTGTAAATTCAAGCATGACGCCTCCTTTGGTTCAGGGCCGAACCTATTCCCGGCGACTCAAAAATACAAGGCCGCAGCCGCGGAAAATTCCCGACGGAAAGCGCCCCGCGAAAAACGTTCCGCCTGCTGCCCGCCCCCAAAGCGCCCGTTTCCGGCAGAGTAAGCCTGTTTCTTCCACACACAGCTTTTTCCGCCCGAGAAAAGCCTGTCGGAGCGCCGGTTCCGTTCTGAAAATGGCAGCCGTCCCGGGCTTTTTCCAAGGCCGCGCATGCATTTCCCGCTTCCGGCGCGCCCGCCGTCTTCTGAACCACGGACGCAAAAAAGGCGCGCACGGCAGAATCGTCATGCGCGCCTTCATTATTATCGGCAAAAGCCTGTGCTACTGGTCAAGCAGTTCCTTGAGCGCCTCGCGCAGAGGCTCGTGCAGCTTCTTGTCCTGAAGGCCGAAGTAAATGCCCGCGGTCAGGTAATCGACCCAGTCGCCGGCATCGAAGCGACGACCCTTCATCTTCACGGCGAGCATGCCCTTGTCCTTCATGTAGTCGGCCAGCGCGTCGGTCAGCTGAATTTCTCCGCCCTTGCCGGGCTTGACCTTCGCAATGTAGCTGAAAATTTCACGCGGAAGCACATAGCGTCCCACGATGGCCAGACGGGAATTCATGGAGCCGACGGCGGGCTTTTCCACCATGTCGGTGATGCGGTACACGCCTTCCTCAAGCTCCTCGCCCGCCACCATGCCGTACTTGTCGATCTTGTCGGCAGGCACTTCCATCACGCCGATGGCCGGCATGTTGTACTTTTCCGCGGTCTGCACGAGCTGTACAAGACCGGCGTTGTCGCCCACCATGAAATCGTCGCCCACCATGACCGCAAAATAGTCTTCCTGCACTATGGATCTGGCGCAGCCCACCGCATGACCGAGTCCCAGCTGCTGCTTCTGACGCACGGCCATGACGTCCACCATGGTGGCGGCTTCCTGCACGGCCTTGAGCTGCTCTATCTTGCCCGCTTCGGCCAGCAGTTCCTCAAGCTCGATGTTGCGGTCAAAATGATCTTCCACCACGCACTTGTGACGATTCGTCACAAAGATGACTTCCTGAACGCCGGCGCGCACAGCCTCTTCCACAACGTACTGGATGACGGGCTTGTTATAGATGGGCAGCATTTCCTTGGGAATATTCTTGCTGGCGGGAAGAGAACGGGTACCCCATCCTGCAACAGGAAGAACGACCTTGCTTACTTTCATGACGACCTCACAGAACCTTGGAAAAAGCATTGACGGCTTGTGCCGTTTTCCGGAACAACGCGGAATCATCCGCTTGAAAGCATGCCCGACGCGCCTGCCGCGCGGCAGGCCTCAACGCGAAAGTCATTTTTATCGCAAGAAACGCCTTCCGCTGCATTATCAATCAGATACGCTCAACATGCTCTTCTTTTGAGTCCAAGCTACACTTTTTTTCCGCTTACGTCCATATGTTCATACAAATGTAAAAAGGATGAAACAAAAATTTTTTTGCCTGTAACAGGCGCAACATATTGATGGTACGGTCCGCCCCGTCCCTTCGCCTTCTTCTATTCCTTATATAAAAGCATGGAAAACAGCAGAATGTTTCCGTTCGTCGACAAAAAAGCCCGGCCTTTTCCCTGACATGCCTGACCGCAGACACGGCATGACCCCGGAAAAGAGACGCTCTTCCGGGGTCATGTTCAAAAAATTACAATTTACGGTTTCCAAGCGGCAACATCAGGCCTGGTGATGTCCGCAGCCGCCGCGGCACAGATTGGCGGAACCGAATTCCTGCAATCTGCCGTCGATATACGCCTGCAGCACTTCCTGCACGGTCAGAAAACCGGTAGCGTAGAACACCTGCATGCCCATCTGATGCATGGCGTTCAGCGGTCCCATGCCCATGCCTCCGGCAATGAGCACCTTGACGCCTTTGCCCGCCAGCGCCTGCACGGGCACAATGCAGCCGCCCTGCTCATGTCCCTCGTTGTATTCAATGGAAACGTCGAGAATCTTTCCGTCCTGAATGCGGGCCACGGTGTAGGCGTCGCAGTGGCCGAAATGCGCGCTGGGTCTGGCGTTGAGTCCGGCGGGAGCATCGGAAGGAACGGCAACAAGAACAACTTCAGACATGGTAACTCTCCTCTCGGTTGAAATCGTAAACAACGCGACATCGCGGATGATCTGCCTGCGCCCGACCGAAACGTCGTCCTCTGCGGGCCGCCGACGGAACAGGCGCTGCACGCTCCGGTTCCGCCGGGGCTTCCGGCGCAGATCCGCCCGCAGCTTCCGCGGCGTTTTCACGTGCCGCACCCCGGCGAAAAACTCCGGGGCCTTGCGCCGAAAAAGCTTCGACAACACGGACACGGCTTCCATCCGCATGCAATTATGCTCAAATGAGTAAATAAATCTTCCCCGGACTTTCATCAAGAGGGCAAGGACTTTTTTATGCGCTCCGCCGCCTCAGAACGGCAACAGGGGCTTTCGGCGGTTCTCAGACCTTCCGAAAGCCCCTGTCCGTCAAAGGTCGGGCGCGTCCTACTCCGCAGGATTGCCCGCAGCCCTCAGACCGTTGGCCACCACAACCAGCGCGGTGCCCACGTCGGCGAACACGGCCATCCACATGGTGGCGCATCCGGCAAAGGCCATGGCGAAGAACAGCGCCTTCACGCCCAGGGCCAAAGCAATGTTCTGCACGAGAATGGCATGCGTGGCACGGGAAATCCGGATGAATCTCGGAATCTTGCGCAGATCGTCGTCCATGAGGGCCACGTCGGCCGTTTCCATGGCGGTGTCGGTGCCGCCGCCAGCCATGGCAAAGCCGATGTCCGCACGGGCAAGCGCGGGAGCGTCGTTGATGCCGTCGCCGGCCATGCCGGTATGACCCCAGTTCTTTTCCAGTTCTTCCACGGCGCTCAGCTTGTCTTCAGGCAAAAGACCCGCACGAAATTCGTCCACGCCCGCCTGTTCCGCCACAACCTGCGCAACCTTTTCATTGTCGCCCGTCAGCATGACCGTGCGCACGCCGAGCTTCTTGAGGTCGCGCACCGCCTCCACGCTGCTTTCGCGGATGGTGTCGGCCACGGCGAACACCGCCACGGCCTTATGCTCGTCGGCCAGCGTCACCACGGTTCTGCCCCCGGCTTCCAGCGCCGCGGCGCGCTGCTTCAGTTCGTCGGACGCCATGCCGGCCTGATCCATCATGCGCAGGCTGCCGAGGCTGTAGCGAACGCCGTCAATGACGCCCCGCACGCCCTGTCCGGCCACGGCTTCAAAGTCTTCCACAGGCAGAAGCGTCTTGTGTTCTTCTTCCGCCTTCTCCGCCACGGCGCGGGACACGGGATGATCCGAACGTCCGGCCAGGCTCGCCGCAAGTATGAACGCCTTCTGTTCGTCGCTGCCGCCGAGAGCCGCCACGTCCGTGAGTTCCGGCTGACCGTGGGTCAGCGTTCCGGTCTTGTCTAGGGCGAGGCAGCGCAGCAGACGTCCCTGTTCCAGAAACATGCCGCCCTTGACCAGAATGCCGTTTCTGGTGGCGGCCGCCATGCCGCTGACCACGCTCACCGGGGTGGATATCACCAGGGCGCAGGGGCAGCCGATGACCAGAAGCACAAGGCCGGTGTAGATGGAATCCAGCCATTCTCGGCCCATGAAGAGCGGCGGAACCACGGCCGTGAGCAGCGCGAGCAGAAACACGGCAGGCGTGTACCAGCGGGCGAAGCTGTCCACCATGCGCTGCATGGGAGCGCGACGGCCCTGCGCGTCTTCCACCGCATGAATGATGCGGGCAAGGGTGGTGTCCGAAGCGCCAGCCGTCACCTCAAATTCCAGCGAGCCGGACGTGTTGATGGTGCCTGCAAACACGGTGTCGCCCCCGGTCTTTTCCACGGGCACGCTCTCGCCCGTGATGGGAGCCTGGTTCACCGCGGAGTGACCGGCAACGACAATGCCGTCCAGCGCTATTCTCTCGCCGGGCTTCACGCGCACGCGCCGGCCGGGCTGCACCTGCCTGATGTCGAGCTCCGTCCACGAGCCGTCATTCTGCTGCACCGTGGCCGTTTCGGGAGACAGGGCCAGGAGCTTGCTGATGGCGTTGCGGGCTCTGTCGAGCGCGCGGGCTTCGATGGCTTCGGACACGTTGAACAGCACCATGACCATGGCGGCTTCCGGATACTGACCGATGAGCACGGCGCCCGTGACGGCCACGGACATGAGGGCGTTGATGTTGAGGTTAAGGTTGGAAACGGCCAGCCAGCCCTTGCGGTAGGTGCCGAGGCCGCCGAGCAGAATGGCCGCCACGGCGAAAATGAGCGGCAGCGCGCCCACCAGGGAAAAGCCCTCGGCCGGATGCGCGATCACGCCCCATTCGAGCGCGAACTCCATGCCTTCGGAAAGCGCGGCGAACACGCCGGCCGCCGCCAGCTTCTTCCACGGAATGGGCGTGGATTCAAATTTGCGCGGCGCAGCTTCGTTCTTCTGTCCGATCGGCTCGGGAATCATGTCGATGGACGAAAGCGCTTCCTCGATGACCGCGGTGGAAGCAAGCTCGTGATGCACGGTAAGCACGCGCTGCATCAGATTGAATTCAAGGCCGGTGATGCCTTCCACGGACGCCAGTCTCTTGCGGATGAGCGCCTCTTCCATGGGGCAGTCCATGTTCTTGATGAGGTACACCGCCGTGGTGTCCGAGGCCGCCGCCGCGAGAGACATGTCCACGGGTTCGGGATCCTTGTGCTCATGCGGGCAGCAGCACCCGTGATGCTCGTGACCCTCGTGGTCGTGTTCATGGACATGATCGTGCGCATGAGCATGGTCATGATCTTCGTGATGATGCTCGTGACGGCCTTCCTGCTCCACGGAGGAGAAGGGACGCAGCGTAAAGTTGCTGCAGGCGCACGCGCCGCTTCCGGAATCGGGATATATGAGGTTGTCCTTCATGCTGTTTTCTCCTTGTTGAAATCAAGGTAGTGTCTATAGCAGCTATAGAGTCAACACGTTTTTTCATTTTTTTTGAAAATCTTTGTCGATTTTTGCAACACACTGAACGACAAGGATTTTTTTGCAATCATTTCTCGATTTACGTCAGGAGCCGCCCGTTGCTTCCAAGCGGCCGAGCAACGCGGGCCTCTTGACTCGGCAAACGGCATCCTTACCATGAAGGCTCCGGCTCGAACAGGAAAAGGAGGACGACATGCCTTTAAAAATAGGAGAGCTCGCCAGACTGTCAGGCTGTCAGGTCGTGACCATCCGCTATTATGAGAAGGAAGGACTGCTGCCCCCGCCGGAACGCACGGACGCCAACTATCGCCTCTACAGCGACGAAGACGTGGAGCGCCTGCACTTCATCCGGCGCTGCCGCCTGCACGGCATGAATCTCGCCGAAATACGGAATCTTCTGGCCTTCAAGGACAATCCCACGGTGAGCTGCGCCTGGATCAACGAACTCGTGGACAAGCACATCGCCGACGTGGAAAAGCAGATCGCCTCGCTCCAGCATCTCAAGAAACATCTTGAGGCGCTGCGCCGCACCTGCGCGGGCGATCATGTACAGGGCTGCGGCATCATCGACAGTCTGGATCACGGCAATCCCTGTGCCTGCTGCGAAGAGGGGCACTGTGCCCTGAACGACTATCCCGCCGCCTCTGCCGCGCCGGGGAAAAAGCGTTCGCGCGCGCACTGAGGCTGTCTGTCCGCGCTTTTCCCCGCGCCTTTCGGAGTGCGCCGCCTGCGCCCCGTCCTGTCCGCAAAAGCCCGGGCCCGAGCTTGTCCGCGCAATACGCCCTTGCGCGCGCTGCCCGCTTGTCGTACCATTGCCCGGCCTGCGGGAAGCTCCCTTCCCGCTCAAAAGGAAGGAAAATATGAGTTTTCTCAAAGCAAGCACCAGCTTCACGCGCTTTCGCATCATTGACGACGTTCCCGCCGAACTGTGGCCCGCCATTCCCGAAAAGCTCCGTCAGTTCGCCTTCATGGACATCGACGACATCGCCGAGGAACGGGCCTTCGGCTGGACCAATTTCGACGACATGCTCGATACCGAATGGAAGCTCAGTCCGCCGGAAAAGGCCGACTACCTGACCTTTTCCCTCCGGCTCGACACGCGCCGCATTCCGCCCGCCGTGCTGCGCAAGCACACGCGCATCGCGCTGCGCGAGGAAGAGGCCCGCATCAGGGAACTGGGCAAGAAGTTCATTCCCCGCGACCGCAAGAAGGAAATCGGCGAACAGGTGAAGCTGCGCCTCATGGGGCGTTTTCTGCCCATTCCCGCGGAATTCCAGGTGGTCTGGAATACCCGCACGGGCCGCGTGCATTTTGCCTCCACGCAGACGAAAATGATTGAAATGTTTCTTGAACTCTTCACCCGCAGCTTCGATCTTCGCCTCGAACAGCTCGTTCCCTGTGCGCTGGCGCTCTCCATGTTCGGCGAACAGTGCGCCGACAAGCTCGACGCCGTGGAATCCACGCACTTCATCTAACCGGGGGCATCGAACATGGCAGACATCGGCTACATCGGAGAAAACACCGATCTTGTTCTGGGGCAGGAATTTCTGACCTGGCTGTGGTTCCGCAGCGAAACCGGCAACGTGTTCCGCATGGAATCGCCGGAGCACAACGGCGAGCCCTTCACCGTGGCCATGGAACAGCGCATCGTGGTGCGCGGCGGCGAAGGCGAGAATCAGGAAACCGCCACCGTGGTGGGCTCCTTCTCGCCCCTGCGCGAGGCCAGACTCGGCCTGCTCACCGGCAAGCAGGTGGTGCGCGCCCTCGTGCGTCTGGAAAAGGACGGCATGGACTGGCAGGTGACGCTGAAGGCCGAAGATTTCAGCATCAATTCCCTGCGCACGCCGCCCATCTCGAAGGAAGACGCTTCCGAAGACCCGGACGCCGTTTTTCTGGAAAAAATGTATCTGATCGATCAGGCGCTGGACATGCTGGATGAAATGTTCCGTCAGTTCCTCAAGCTGCGTCTGACCCCGGCCTCGTGGCAGGCCGAAACCAAAGCCGTGGCCGAATGGATGCGTCACGACATAAGTCAGGGAACCATGCAGCCCGGAGCCTGACATTCACGGCCGTTTTCCACGCACAGGCAGGAAGGCGGCCGTTTTTCCGCAAAAGCGTCCGACGAAAGGCGCTCCGCAGGCATTTTCCCGACCAGCCGCCGCAACGCACCTCGCTTTTGCACGAATTTCACAACTTCCGCTTATTGAGGAGCAGAACGCAATGAAAGACGCTCCGACTTCCGGCGACGTCGCCGCCTCCCGCTGGCGGGCGCTCGCCGTGCGCGCCGCGCGCAAGACACTGTGGATGCTGCTGGTGCTCTGGGGCATCACGCTGGTGAGCTTTTTCGTGATCCACCTTGCGCCCGGCACCCCCACGGACATGCAGACCAGTCTGAATCCGCTGGCGGGCGACATGGTGCGCGAACGCCTGAACGCCCTCTACGGACTGGACCGCCCGCTCTGGGAACAGTACGTGGACTGGCTCGGCCGCCTCGTCCGGCTGGACTTCGGCATTTCCCTCTCCAGCGACGCGCGCCCCGTCATGGAAAAAATCATGGAACGCATGCCCCTCACCGTCGGCATGAACGTCATTTCCCTGCTGCTCACCCTGCTCGTTTCCATCCCCATCGGCATCGTGTCCGCGGTGCGGCGGGGCTCCCTGCTCGACCGCGCGCTCACCGTGCTGGTGTTTCTCGGCTTCGCCATGCCGAGCTTCTGGCTGGCCATGCTGCTCATGCTCTATTTCGGCATTGATCTCGGCTGGCTGCCGCTCTCCGGCCTCACCTCGCTCGACTATGCCCAGCTCTCGCCCCTGGGAAAGGCGCTGGACATCGCACGGCATCTTACCCTGCCCATTCTTGTGGGACTTGTGGGCAGCATTGCGGGCACGTCGCGCTTTCTGCGCTCCTCCATGCTTGAGGTGCTCCGGCAGGACTACATTACCACGGCCAGAGCCAAGGGCCTGCCCGCAAGGCTCGTCATAGGCAGACACGCGCTGCGCAACGCGCTTCTGCCCGTCATCACCATGCTGGGCCTCTCCGTGCCCGGACTCATCGGCGGCAGCGTCATCATCGAAACCATCTTCGCCCTGCCCGGCCTCGGTCAGCTTTTCTACACGGCCGTCATGGCCCGCGACTACCCGCTCATCATGGGCAATCTCGTGCTCGGCGCGGTGCTCACCCTGCTCGGCAACATGCTCGCCGACGCAGGCTACGGGCTGGCCGATCCCCGCATCAGAACCTCCGCCCGTCAGGAGAACAAGGCATGAGCATCTCCCTGAAAAGACACGGCATGTTTCTCACGGGGCTGACCATCGTGCTCGTGATGAGCCTTCTTGCGCTGCTCGCGCCCTGGATAGCCCCCTTTGATCCCGCGGCCCTGAACCTCGATCAGATTCTCATGCCGCCCTCGGCCGAGCACCTCCTCGGCACCGACGAACTCGGGCGCGACGTGTTTTCCCGTCTGCTTTACGGCGCGCGCGTGTCGCTGTGGGTGGGCTTTGTCGCCGTGGGCATATCCACGGCCATCGGCATAGTGCTGGGGCTGGCTTCCGGCTACTTCGGCGGCTGGACGGACGAACTCATCATGCGCGGCGTGGACGTCATGCTCTGCTTTCCTTCGTTCTTTCTCATTCTTGCCGTCATCGCCTTTCTGGAACCGAGTCTCACCAACATCATGGTCGTCATCGGACTCACGTCGTGGATGGGCGTGGCGCGCCTCGTCCGCGCGGAAACGCTGTCCCTGAGGGAACGCGACTTCATTGCCGCGTCAAAGCTCGCCGGGGCTCCCACCTCCCGTCTTCTTTTCGTCCACATTCTGCCCAACGCCCTCGCGCCGGTGCTGGTTTCGGCAACGCTCGGCGTGGCGGGAGCCATTCTCGTGGAATCCTCCCTGAGCTTCCTCGGACTCGGCGTGCAGCCGCCCGACGCAAGCTGGGGCAACATGCTCATGGACGGAAAAAATACTCTGGAAATAGCGCCCTGGCTTTCGCTCTACCCCGGCCTGGCCATCCTCATCACGGTGCTCGGCTACAACCTGCTCGGCGAAAGTCTTCGTGACATGCTGGATCCCCGCCTGAGAGATCGCTGACCGGCATCGGCCGCGCGCCTTTTTCACCTGCGAGCGCCCGCGTCCCCGGGACGGAGAATTCTCGAACCCGCAAGCGCAAGGCAAGGCGCGCCCGGCAACACGCTTGCTGCCCTGCCGAAAAGCCGCGCGGTGCTGCCTCAAAGCAGCCTTTTCCCTGATGCGGCGGACGCCGACGCCGGTCGCAAGGCTGCGCACCAGACGTGCGACAGACGCAAAAAAAGCCCCTTTCGGGGGCTTTTTCAGTCTTTTCTGTCGGCCTCGGAACAGCGCATGTCTGCATCATGCCGTTCCCTTCCTGCGGCTTCCCGCCGGAAACGCCGACCTGTCATTCATCGGAAGCGAACCTTGCGGCTCCTTTCCCGGATCCTGTCTCATGACATGTCAACACTACCAGCGACGGCCATGATCGTAATAATCATTCCGTTCCTGCTGATGGCCGTAAATGCCGCCGGCCAGGGCTCCGAGTCCACCGCCGATGAGCGCGCCCGTCGTGCCGCTGCCGCCGGTAAGAGCACTCAGGCCGCCGCCGATAAGCGCGCCGCCGGCGGCTCCGCTGAGCGCGCCCTGCTGCGTCCTGTTCATATTGGTGCAGCCCATGGAGCCGAAGGCCATAACGCCCACCAGAAGTACAACAACGGGAAGTTTCTTCATCATACTACTCCGAGAAACATCTCACTTTTTATAGGCCGGAGCCATGAACTCATACCAGAGAACATCAAACACCGGTCGTTCCGCATCCGAGGGATGGGCGGCATACCAGTCGTCGAGATTCTTCTGAATCTGCTTCCAGTTCTGATCGCCGAAAGCCTTGATCCAGGCCGCAACAAACGGAGAAGGCTCCGTTTTCTGTCTGTCGGCGACAAGCTGTTCGATCGCCACGGTGCTCGACACCCCGTACAGGAAGGCCAGCTTTTCCGAGGTGGTGGAAACCGTCCACTGCTTACCGGTAAGGTCGGCCGGGCCGGCCTTGGCCTCAAGAGCGGGAACAGTCAGGCCGCAGATCAGGAGCGCGGCGCATGCGCACTTGAGAAAACGAACTTTCATAGGCAATTCCTCCGGCTGATGACGTATTGACGAGCCCTCATATGGGTCGTCTGGGATCGGGCCTCAATCCGGGACGCGGAGCTCCCGGTCTCGGAGCACCCGGACGGGGAGCGGGTCTCGATCCAGGACGCGGCGCAGGCCTGGGCCCGGGTCTGCCGGGTCTGGGAGCGGGGCGTCCGGGTCTCGGCGCAGGTCTCGGTCCGGGACGTCCGGGTCTCGGCGCGGGACGCGGCCCCGGTCTGCCCGGGCGGGGAGCAGGACGAGGGCCAGGTCTGCCGGGCCTCGGCGCGGGAGCGCCCGGACGGGGAGCGGGCCTGCGGGGAGGCGGAGGCGGCGCAGCTTCAGCCTCGCGGGGCAGCAACGACGCCGTCATGCCGACGGTCAGCATACTCACCAGAGAACAAAGAAAGGTACGTCTATCCATATGTTACCTCTTCCTGTGCAGACTGGACAGGATCCTTTCTAGGGTGATAGCGCACAGCCCCCTGTTATGCAAGAGTCGCGCAAACGAGCCACACATCGAAAAAAATACACGTATTATACTGTTTTAATACGATATATCACGCCATTTTCTCCACAGTGCTCTTTGTAACAAACTCCTGCGAAATCCTTCTCTTCCCTACGTTCAGCATTACCGCGAAACCATGGGAAAAGCCATGATAGAGCCCTTTGTACGCCTCAAATTTCTGCCGGAAAAATTTTTCATCGCTCTTCGGGGTACTGTTCCATGCCGCCCTGAAGCCACAGCGTGCCGGTCACATCGTCGCCCACCTGCGGCACGAAGCCTTTCAGCACGTGCTCCGCCGCGTAAAGATAGCCCCGCACCGAACGTTCTCCCGAACCGGAAAACAGCGTGAGCATGCGCAGAAAACGCCGTCCCATGAACTCCACCCACTCCGTGCCGAGCACCGGAACCTGAAAGGCCCACATGCTCACCACCTCCGTGGGAAACAGCATGCCCACCCCGTGCGTGGATACGCTCTTGGGCGCAAAGTCGGCCGCCTTCTTCTCCGGATGGGCGATGAGAAACGCCTTCAGCGCCTCGTCATAGGCGGGCGTTCCCTTCTCAAGCGCAATATCGACATGCCGCGCCTGCTCCAGCGAAAGCGCCAGTCCGGCCATATGAAACTCCGCCCGGCTGCCGAACTGCAGCTGCGGAACATGCTGAAAGAAGCCCGCCAGAAAAAACGAAAACGGCGCGCCGGTGACAACAGCCCTCGTGGCCACCACGCCGGATATGCCGCTGGTCCAGATGTGCGCCTGCTCAATGACGGAAGGCACCGGCAGACCTTCCAGCGCGGGATATCCCCCCACGAAATCCGCCTGTCCCTTGCCCTGCGTCATGACGATGTGCGAATGAATGCCTATGCCGCCGCTCACGGGCGAGGCCAGAAGAATGACGCTGCTGCCGTCCTTGCGATGCATGACGGGGCCCTGCGCCGAGCTTTTTTCAAAAAGCTGCTGCAGCGCTTCGACATATTCTCGGCTTCCGCCGGGGAAAAAGGCGGACCACACGTCGCCGAGGCCTTCAAAGTGTCTGCCCATGAAGGCCGAAGACGGCCCTTCGTTGTCCGGCGCGGAATCACTGGACGTGTTGTTTCTCAGGGGAGGCTGCCTGCTTGCCGTGCTGCTGCCCCTGCCGCCGAAAAGTTTGCCCAGAACTCCCATACCTTCTCCTTTTTCGATGTTCCCCGAGCCATGCCCCCGGACCGCCGCACGGGCACTTCGGTCCGGCAAAACGCCGCACTAGAAAACGAACATGCGCAGCGCCTGCGAATCCGGCATTGCGATGACTTCCCTTCCCCGGCATGGGCCGGGGCCTTCATACTCCGGCATGCTACACGTCAGAAGAACGACGGGCAAGCTCTTTTACCGATGATGCCGCAACGCGCGCAGACTGAGTCCCACACCCAGAAGATTGAGCATGCCGAACAGCAGCAGCGTGTAGTGCATGGCGTGCAGGAAGAGTCCGGAATTTTCATGCGTCACGGCGGTGTCGCCCATGAAAAAGCCGATCATCCAGGCCATGATGATGTGACTCATCAATCCGCCCATGGTACGAAGACATCCGAACAGGCCCGAGGCCACGGAAAGCTGTTCCTTGGGCACGTTGCCCAGGGTGGCCGTCATGTTGGGAGCCACAAAGAACGCAGCCCCCGTGCCGAGTGCCGCCTGACTGACCACGACCTGCCACACGGGACTGCCCTCTCCCAGCAGCATGAGGCTCAATATGCTCAAACCGCACACCATCATGCCCGAAGTGGAAATGATGCCGGGGCGATACTTGTCGGCCATTCTTCCGGCCACGGGCGAAAACACCGTCTGACACAGACTCTGCATCATGAGGATCATGCCGGCATGGAAGGCGTTCAGGCCGAGCACCTGCTGAAGATAGAGAGAGAAAAACAGGGAGAGCCCCTGAAAGGAACCGTAGTTGATGAAGGTCGCCGCCATGCCGTCGGGAAGTCCCGGGACCTTGGCCAGTATCTTCAAGTCGAACATGGGATCGGCGGACGTCCATTCTCTGCGGACAAACGCCATCAGTATCAGCACGCCCAGAGGCAGCAGGCCCACCACGGCAGGATGCAGAAACGTACACGTTGCGCCCATGGTCATGCAGGCAAGGCCCAGCGCGCCCAAAAATGCGCTCACGACGTCGAAGGAACGGCCGGATTTTTCCTGCGTTCCTCCGGGAATGACGTGATGCAGCAAAATAAGTTCCGCCAGACCCAGCGCCGCGATGAGGAAGAACACCATGCGCCAGCCGGAAAGTTCCGTAATGCCGCCGCAGGCCAGCGGTCCGATGGCGAGTCCGAGGTACACGGCCGACACCACAATGCTTATCACCTGACCGCGGATATGCGGCGGCGCAAGCGTCACGCTGAGCGTTGTGACGGCGCAGGAAATGGTGGCGGCGGCAACGCCCTGAGTAAAACGCAGGGGAATGAGCACCGACATGGTCGGAGCAAGGCCCATGAACACACTGAAAAGGCAGAAGCATCCCACGCCCGCCAGCAGGGTGCGCTTGACGCCGAATATGTCGGCAATGCGACCGCTCAGCATGTGCGATATGGACTGCCCCAGGTTATAGCACACCATAACCAGCGAGAGCATGACGGCCGGAGCCCCCAGGGATTCACCTATGGACGGAAGTATGGCGGCCACGCCGCTCATGAGAAAAGGCGCGAACAGATTGCCCGTCCAGAGGGCGGCAATAACGGCTTTCAAATGCAGAGACGAGGTGTTTTCGGCTTCGGACATGACGAACCTCCCTGCAAAAACCTACGCCAAACCGTCATTGGTGAAAAGAAAGCCCGTCATCTTCGTGAAATAACGATCAATACAATAATCTTCTTCTGCTCCGCAACACGATGCAGCATAACCGCCGCATTTCTGATCCATCCACATCCTTTTCCGTCTGATTCTTCTGCATAACCATGCATTGCCGTCAAAACATCGTGCCGACAGTCCGACCATTTCCGCGAAAGACGGCAGACCCGACAAAAGCACAAACGACAAGCTGAGCCTGCAAGGCTTCCGCAACGCGCCTTCCTCTATTCAAACAATCATAGATCGCCCGGCATGTTCCTTCGATTACCGCGTTTTTCTCGTCGGTCAGGCCTCCCAGAAATCCGCCCCTGGTTTTCCTTCTTATCATCGTTCTTTAGTTCACATAATCATGATGTTTCTTCACGTTCCTCCGCAGCTCTTCGCATGGTCGGAGAATACCGACAGCGCGCCTCGTCACCAAAACATCCCGGTCACCTCCGAACGCTCAGGAAGCGACTTTTCGCCCTACTGCACTGTCAGCATCATGAAAGCTGTTCTCATTTTCCAACACGGCAACGGCTCCCCTCCCCCGCTCACATTCTCCAGAAAACTCCCGCCGCCGACAAAAAAATCTCCCCTCCTTCGGCATGCCGTCCGAAGGCAACGGATCTGCGCTTCTCCTCCCGCATAAAAAAGCTCCGGCCAAACGAACCGGAGCCCTTCCCTTGTTTGTTTTGGCAGCATCACTGCAAGCGCCTTACCTGAACTCGACGAAAGGCTGCGCAAGCAGAACGCAACTCTGCGGAGCCCGACCGTGGGCCTTTGCCGGAATCACGGTCGAGAAGGAAGGAGGCAGAAAAGCGCGGAGCTGGTCTTACGACATCAGTCTTTCCCGTTCCTCCTGTCCCGCCGAACCGGCGAAGCCGGGAGGCGGAAACATGGGGGCGCGGGGGAGATTATCTCCCCCGCATGCCTTTCCTGTCTTTTCTGCCTTTCCTGCCTTTAGAACTTCCAGCTTATGCCGACGCTGACGCTCTGGTCGGTTTCGTGGGAGGAAGCCTGCACGCCGTAGTTGAGACCGAGGGCGAAGTTGCCTTTTTCGGCCTGCACGCCGAGGGTTCCGGCCCAGCTCGTGGAATCCATGATGCGGGTATTCACGCTGTCGAGCGCGCCTATGCCTGCATA
>NZ_CALUYL010000026.1 GCF_944324995.1 uncultured Mailhella sp. | reverse complement strand
GCCTGGCAGGCCACCATGCACGCGCCGCAGCCCGTACACTTGTCGATGTCGATGACCATGCCCCATCTTATTTTGAACTGTTTGACTTCAGAAGACATCACGACCCCCCTATGCTCTTGCGGCCTTCACGCCGGCAAGGCCCCAGACCGGCAGGCCGGTGCCGGGTTCTCTGCAAACGCTGGTCAGCGCCAGGACATTCGAGCCCTTGCCCTTGCTGAACTGGTCGAAGGCGGTATGGCCAAGACCGGCAACCAGAGAAACGGTATCGGGCAGGATGCCTTCAAAAATGGCGGCAACCACGGTGATTTCCACATTGTTGCCGGCAACCAGCTTGACGAGGTCTCCGGCCTTTACCTTGAGTTTATCGGCGGTGGCGCCGTTCATCTGCGCCACGCTGTACTTGCCCTTGAGCTGATAGTCGGTGACGACCTTGGTGGCGAAGGGCGGAATGGCCGTCTGCGGCGTGCCCATGGCGAGCACGGTGACGGGCGCAACCTGCAGATCGCCTTCCGCGCCGCGGGCGGAAGCGGCGGCCTGAATGGCTTCCCAGTTGTAGAACAGCGGGGAGGCGGGCAGGGTGACGCCTGCGGTGTGCACGACGCCTTCGTTGATCATGGCGCGGAAGGGCGCGCCGAGGGCGTAGGCGTGCTTGTACAGCAGTTCGGGCATGTCCTTGACGCCGAGGTCGAGCTTGAGTTCCTGGGCGAGGGCGATGAACAGTTCACCGGCGCTGCGGGCATCGGCGAAGGGCTTGGCCACCGGACGGGCGAGCGCGTAGGTCACGCGGCCGGAACCGTAGGGGGTCTGCACGTCGTCGAAGGCTTCCATGCCGAGGGCGGCGGGAAGCACGAGATCGCACGCTTCGCAGGTTTCGCTCATGAAGCTGGCCACGGCCACGGAGAATCCGGCCTTCTTGATGGTCGCCCCGATGCCGGAATCGGCGGGCAGGGCGTAGAGCGGATTGGCGGCGTACACGAGCAGGAGCGCGGGAGCCTTGACCTTGTCTGCGGCCACGGCCTGGGTGTAGTCCACGAAGCGCTTGCGCAGGGTTTCGCGGTAGTCGGTGGCGTGGGCGGTGACGGACACGGGGAAGGGCAGATCGAGCAGACCGCCCTTTCTGTTCACGCTGCCGAGCAGCATGTTGATGGCCACGGCCGCCATGACGGGGCCTGCGCCGCCGCCGCTGCCGAGCGCGGAACCGGCGATGACGAGCGGACGTTCCGCTTCGACCACGGCCTTGGCTGCGGCTTCGAGGCGCGCGACGGGCACGCCGGTGATGCCGGACACCTTTTCAGGGGTGTAGGCCGCGGCGAAGGAGGCGAAGTTGCCGAGCCCGGCGGCGAAGCCGGTTTTGCCCGCCTTGATGACGAGGTGGGCGATGCCGAGCAGCAGGGCCATGTCGGTGCCGGGCTTCATGGGCAGCCAGAGATCGGCGCCTGCGGCGGTGTTGTTCTGCACGGCGCCGGCGTAGATGAGCTTCTGGGTGGCCTTGCCCGCCACGGGATGCGTGCGGTTGAACAGGCTGCGGTTGGCGGCCACGACGCCCCAGCTTTCGAGCACGGGAGCGCCCACGGCGAGGATGCAGTCGCTGCCTTCCATGTCGTAGCCCAGGCGGCCCTGACCGCCCATGGCTTCCCATGCGGCGGCGGCGGGAAGTTCCTCGTCGGGCATGAAGTAGAAGTCGGAAGAGCCGCGCTGATTGAGAATGGAGGAGAGCACTTCGTTGATGCTCGACGTGGGATCGCCGGACACGGCGGCCACGGAAGAGCCGGCTTCCTGCATTTTTTCTTTAAGGATGGCTTCGGCCTGTTCCCAGGTGATGGCCACATAGGCGCCGTCGGCGGAGCGGCGCAGCGGAGTTTTGAGACGCGCGGGGCTCACGCGAAGTTCGGCTTCGGCGGCGGCGAGCGCGGTCATGGCCCCGTGGGTCACGGGGTTGTTCTTGTCGCCGATGGTGCGCACGGGCACGCCGGCCACGGTGCGCACAAGGAATCCAGTGCCGGACGGGCACAGTTTGCTCACTGTGGGCAGGTATTCGCTTTCGCCCTTCTTGAGGCGCGGAATCCAGCCCCAGTTCTGGGTCCAGTACACGGCGTCGTAAAGAGTGTTCCAGATGATGGGAGACGCCACGAGGCCCACGGTCCCGCCGGCGGCAAATTTAAGAAATCCTCGTCTATCCATGATTTCCTCGCTTTTGCCTTACTTGTGGCAGGTGAAGCAGGCATTGCTGGCGTTGGTGTTGCCCATCGCCATATGTTCGGCATGGCAACGTTCGCACCCCCACATCAGCATGGTGTTTTCGGAGTATCCCGAAAGCCTGTTTTCCCGATAGACGGGCGGCACGTCCGTTTCGGCCACGTTGAGGTGGCATCTGGAGCAGAACGCGGCCGTTTCCTTGGGGCCCTTGAGTTCGGCAAGCGCGCCGAAGTGCAGAGCGTGACTGAAGAACACGTTGTCGGGCTGCTTCTGATAAATCAGCCATTCCGACTTGATCTCGCGACCCGTCTGAACGTAGTCGCGGACGAAGCGCGCTTCTTCAGGGTTGGAGCCCAGAACCGTGAAATGGCATTCCGCGCACTGAGCGGTGGTGGGCGTTCCGCTGAACGATCCGTCGGCGCGCACGAAGTGGCACTGCTCACAGGTCATGCCCTGCTTCTGTACGTGTTCGACGTGGCTGAAGGCGATGGGCTGCTTTTT
Source organism: uncultured Mailhella sp. (assembly GCF_944324995.1). Classification (GTDB taxonomy): domain Bacteria; phylum Desulfobacterota; class Desulfovibrionia; order Desulfovibrionales; family Desulfovibrionaceae; genus Mailhella. Next base: position 39,614 of record NZ_CALUYL010000026.1, on the reverse strand, counting down.
GGTTTCCTTCATAAGGTTGGGCAGAACCCACCATCCCAGAATAAGGGCCACTACCAGCCCCACGACAAACGCGCCCCAGCCACAGCTGCATTTTTTTGCCGCAGTCGCCGGTGTGGTTGTGTTGTTCCTCTCCTCCATCCCGATGCCTCGTGCTGGTTGAGGTGATAAAAAAGGACAGTGCGCATCTTCCGGCCGGGCCGGAAGGGAGGCATGTCGGAACCGTTTGAAATTCCTTGCCTTTACGGCGACGGTTCCAGTGAACTTTGTTATATTAGTTTAAAAAGAGGCGGCTTGCAATGGTGAAATCGCGTTTCGTTCTGCATCATGCGCAAGGCTCTCGGGTCGGGCGCAAGGGGCATGCGCGGAATTTCTCCGCCTAACCATGGAATATCTATGAAGCTTTCCAGAAATCCCCGCGAAAAAATCATCCTTTTGACTGGATTTTTCTCCGATAAAAAAAGGTATGTTATTTTTTTCATTTACTAAAATGACCCGATTCGTCTTCCGCGCCGCGCAGGGTTCGAGTCCGATCGTCCGCTGCGGCGTCCTTTTCGGATTCCCTTTCCGACTCTTGCCATAACCGTCAACCCTTTTTATACTTTTTGTGAAGCGGTGTTCCGTCTTCCTTTTTCATCAACGTTCCGGGGAGCGTCCCTCGTCTTCGGAACAAACGTAAAAGGCGGGTACTTGCATGCAGCAGGCCTTGGATTGTCGTATTTGTGGCAGAAAATTCAGCAAGCGCGGAGGCATCCGGCATCTGTGCAAGGAAACCATCGCAGACTTCGCACGGTTCGATATCGACGCCGAGGACATGTGCATGTCCTGCGCCATGGACAAGGTAAAGGAACTTTCTCTCGTGCGCGAGGAACGGCTCGGCGATCTCAAGGCGGAACTCAAGGAATATCAGGAAAAGGTGCTTCAGGAAATCCAGGTGTTCACCACGCCGCATCCCGAAACCTGGTCCGGCGGCATCAAGGGCGTGGTGTCGGGCTACGCGGTCATCGGCGTGGGCGCCTTCACGGGCCTGGCCAACGTGCTCACCGACTTTTTCGGCGGCGAATCCGAAGACTACCTTAATAAGATACGTCAGGCCGAACGCCGCGCCATCAACGTGGCCAAAATGCAGGCCATCGAAATGGGCGCCAACGTGATTTCCGGCATCCGCCTCGAAGTGAAGAGCGGCTCCACCGGCCTGCTGCTCGTGTCCTGCGTGGGCACGGCGCTCGAACACGGCGCCGTCAACATGCCCGACTTCACCAAAATGCGCGAACTCTCCGTCGAATACCACAACCTCAAGGCCGAACGCCTGCCCATCGTGGCCGGCACGTCCGAAAGCTACTCCGAACTCGCCCCCGCCAAGGACGAAAAGTTCCATATCCCCCCCTATCTCTAGGCCGTACCCTATGATCCCCGCCCCGCTTCCCCATCCCGAAGCGGGGCTTTTTTTGTGGAAAACGCAGGAAAGGCAGGAAGAGAGGAAAGGCAGAAAAGGCAGGAAAGGCATGCGGGGGAAATAATTCCCCCCGCACCCCCCTGATTCTGCCTCGCAGCTGACGCTGCTTCGGCAGGACAGGGTGAACGGGAAGATTATGCCCGAAGCAAAGGGCGAGGGGGGGAGTGCCGCCGGAAGGCCGTTTCTCGAAGCTCTGGGGCCCCGGGCGACGTCAGGAGCCCGGCCGACGGCAGGCAAGCAGCCGGAATTCACTTCCGGCGTTAAGCGCAGCCGCCGTCGTGCAAGCGATGCAAGCCGTACAGCGTGTCTTGCGCAAACGGAGCTGCGTGTTCTTCGGGAGGGAGCAAGGTCAGAAATAATTCCCCCCGCGCCCCCCTGATTCCGCCGAAGGCTGCGCCGTTCGGCGGGTGGGAGGGCGGATGCAGGATGACTTGCCGAATCCGGGCGGGCGTTTGGAAAGGCAGGAACTGCGGATGCCGGAGTGCTTGGCAGGCGCAGTTCGGTCTGCGTACTCAGTGCAGGTGTGCGCTGCTGCGCCCACCTGCGGTGGCCGACTCCTGTCCGGCCTGCGCCGGACAGTCGTGAGTAAGGAAGGGATTTCCAGATTTTTTGGGGGAACACTGAGGGCAGTGCCCAACGGTAAACAGGAAAACACACTTTCAACGCACTGGGGCCCGCGACCTGTCTTCAGACGGTCGCGCCGACGGGCATAATCAGCCGGTATTCACTCCCGCCGTTAAACGCAATGCCCGTCGTGTATACGATGCAGGCCGTACAGCGTGCCCGGAGCTGATGGGTGATGGCGGTACCCGGGCGTTTTTGCTCCCGCGCCCAGACCGGGCTGCGCCTTGACAGCCAAAGTTGTTTGCCTGTACACTGTCACCCGATATTTTTCAGCCGGAGGGATGGCAGAGCGGCTGATTGCGGCGGTCTTGAAAACCGTTGAGGGTCACACCTCCGGGGGTTCAAATCCCTCTCCCTCCGCCAGAAGAGCAAAACATGTTCCCGCAGTTCGTGCAGACTGCGGGGATTTACGTTTTAAATCCGGGGCGTAGGAGGGGGAAAAGGGTGCCCATCGGGCAAAGGCGCACTTTTCCCGTCGTTTCTTAAGGAATGGAGAATGCCGGGGCTGGAAATGGCCTTCGCCCGGAGCCTTTTTTTTGCGTTTCTGTTTCTTCTCGTCCGTTCTCTCAACGCTCTGGGGCCCCGGGCGACATCAGGAGCCCGGCCGACGGTCATGAATAGCCGGAATTTACTTCCGGCGTTAAATGAAATGACCGTCGTGCAAGTCCCGCGTCAGTAAAGCGTATCCGGGGCAGACGTGCCTAAGGGGCAGAAGGGCATTTTTGTTGTCAGAGGGTCACACCTCCGGGGGTTCAAATCCCTCTCCCTCCGCCAGAAGAGCAAAAAGCGTCCCCGCAGTTCGTACAGACTGCGGGGATTTACGTTTTAAATCCGGGGTGAGGGTGGGGCCTTCGCCCAGAGCAGACGGGAGTCAGTGTTGCTCAGGTGCGGGAAAATGTCGCCCCGGGCGACAGCAGAAGCCGGACTCCGCGCGGAATCCGGCTCCTGCAACTTTTCCACTGTTGCTGAATAGATGCAACGAACAGAGACGGTTACACTATGCCGAGGTATTTTTCAAAGAAGGCCCGGAGCTTGTTGATGACGCGCTTTTTGACGGATTCCCGATTGTCGTCGCCGAAGCGCGACATGGGGGGAAGAATCCGGTCGATGTCGGTTCCCGTCGTTTTCAGCGTGCCGTCGCGGAAGGCGTTGTCCACGAACGTTTCGGCAGGTTCGGGCTTGAGATTTTCCTCGGCGATGATGTCGGAAAGATCGGCTTCCTTCTTTTCCCGCACATAGTTCTGCCAGTCGTCCTGCACGGAGGAGGACGCATTGATGCGCTCGATGAATTCTTCGATGAGCGTTTTCTTGCTGCGCAGCTCGATGCTCGAACCGATGGCCTTGTCGATGGTGGTGAGAATTTCCTTGTTGCGGCAGTGGGAATCTCGATACTTTTCAATGAGCATCAGAATGTAGTCGATGTTGATTTCCACCTGCCGGACGAGTTCCATTTCAAAGACGATGTCGGCGTTGATGTCTTCCTTTTCGCCGTCTTCGTGCTTCGACCATGTCTGATAGAGGTCGAGGTAGCGGCTCTGATAGTCCTGCAAATCCCGCGTGGAAATGATTTCCTGTCCCTCGAATTCGTCGAAGCTGGTGAGGATGTTTTTCAGGCGGAGCAGGGCGCCGAACAGGGAAATGAAGTCCTTTTCGTTCTGTTCGCCGACAATGGCGACGCCGAGAGGAAAGCGCGTGAGCAGCGCGTTGATGAGTTCGGTGTAGCCGGGCTTGTGTTTCCCGTCTTCATCGTAGCCCTGATAGTAGGCGTCGTAGGTTTTGAGCAGCACGATGCCGCCGGCGTCCTTGTTGCCGAACAGGGCGAGGGCCTCGTCGGTTTCCTTTTGGAGATCGCGGAAGCAGACGATGTTGCCGAAGGTCTTCACGGAATTCAGAATGCGGTTGGTGCGCGAAAATGCCTGAATGAGCCCGTGCATTTTCAGATTTTTGTCCACCCAGAGGGTGTTCAGCGTGGTGGCGTCGAAACCGGTGAGGAACATGTTCACCACGATGAGCAGATCGACCTCCCGTTTTTTCATCCTGAGCGAAAGGTCTTTGTAGAAATTGTAGAACTTGTCGGACGACGTATCGAAGTTGGTATGGAAGACGGCATTGTAGTCTTTGATGGCGTCGTCGAGAAAGTCGCGCGAGGTCTGGTCGAGGTCTTCCGTATTGAAGCTTTCGTCGCCGAGCGAGTCTTCCGGCGCGTCTTCATTGGCTCCGTAACTGAAAATGGTGGCTATGGTGAGCTGCTTCTTGCGTTCTTCGAGCTGCCGTTTGAACTCCGCATAATACTTCATGGCCATGGGAATGGAACTCACGGCAAGAATGGAGTTGAACCCGGCCACGCGCTGCCCTTTGAGGGTATAAAAGCTGCTTCGCTTGGTTTTCTGATCGAAGTGATCGAGAATGTAGCGTACTATTTCGCTGACGCGCTCGGGGGAATTGAGAACCTTTTCGGTATTGATGGCCCGAACCTGTTCATCGCGAACGTCGTCGGCCATTTTTATGGTGTTCACGTAGTCGATGCGGAAGGGCAGAACGTTGCCGTCGTTGATGGCGTCCACGATGGTGTAGGTGTGGAGCTGATCGCCGAAGGCCTGCGGCGTGGTTTTGAGTCGCAGATTGCCGCCGCTTCCGGCGTTCTGGGCAAAGATGGGCGTGCCGGTGAAGCCGAAGATGTGATATTTCCTGAAGGCATGGACTATTTTCAGATGCATGTCGCCGAACTGGGAACGGTGACACTCGTCGAAGATGATGACGACGTGTTTTTTATAGACGTCGTGTTTTGGATTGCGGCTGACGAAGGTGTCCAGCTTCTGAATCGTGGTGATGATGATGTTCGATTCGGAGTCTTCGAGCTGTTTTTGCAGTACTTTTGTGGAGGTATTGCTGTTGGCGGCTCCCTTCTGGAATTTTTCGTATTCCTGCATGGTCTGGTAGTCCAGATCCCTGCGATCGACCACAAAGAGCACCTTGTCGATGCAGGGGAGACGGCTGGCAAGCTGGGCGGTTTTGAACGAGGTGAGCGTTTTTCCGCTGCCCGTGGTGTGCCAGATGTAGCCACCGGCATCGAGGGAGCCTTCCTTGTGGTAGTTGCTGGAAATTTCTATGCGGGAAAGGATGCGTTCCGTTGCGGTGATCTGGTACGGACGCATGACGAGAAGGAGCTTTTCCGAGGTGAACACGCAAAAGCGCGTGAGAATGTTCAGCAGGGTGTGTTTTGATAAAAAGGTTTTGGTGAAGTCCACGAGGTCGGGGATGGGCTTGTTGTTGCCGTCGGCCCAGAACGAGGTGAATTCAAAGCTGTTGCTGGTCTTTTTGCTTTTTCTTCTGCCCCCGGAGCTCTGCTCCCTGATGTGGGATTCGCGCGTGGTGTTGGAATAGTATTTGGTGTGGGTTCCGTTGGAAATGACGAATATCTGCACATACTCGTAGAGTCCGCCGGACGCCCAGAAGCTGTCGCGCTGATAGCGTTTTATCTGATTGAAGGCCTCGCGTATGGCCACGCCGCGCCGCTTGAGTTCCACATGCACGAGGGGAAAGCCGTTGACCAGAATGGTGACGTCGTACCGGGTGTCGTGAGTGCCGCCGTGCTCCTCATACTGATTGATGACCTGAAGGCGGTTGTTGTGGATATTTTTCTTGTCGATGAGGGTGATGTTTTTGGTGCTGCCGTCGTCGCGGATAAGGTTCAGGATGCTGTCTTCCTGCATGCGCCTGGTTTTTTCCTCAATGCCGTCCTGCTTGTTGGCAAGCTGCTGATGAAAAAAGCGCGTCCATTCCTCATCGGAAAAACGGAAGTTGTTCAGAAGTTCGAGCTGCCTGCGCAGATTCTCGACCAGCGTTTTTTCCTCGTGCAGAGGGAGATACTCGTACCCCTGCGAGCAGAGCTGCCGGATGAATTCTTTTTCCAGCGCCGCTTCGCTCTGGTAGGCGTCGGAGCGCACGTCGGAAGGTGTGTATGCGGCCACCACGGTGCTTTCCGGGCACTGGGCCACCATGTTGAAGCCGGTCATTTTGCCTCCTTGAAGGTAAGAAGCTTGTCGCGATAGTATTCGTATTGTTTTTTTCTGGCCTCTATTTCGGCGGGCAGACCGCTGGAGAGATCGTTGCACAGAGTGTCGAAGCGGTCGAGAATGGAGACGATGCGTTTCTGTTCTTCAAGGGGAGGAACGGGAATCTTAATATTATTAAGATTTTGTTGGTTTAGTTTTGGAGGAGTACCTCTTACTACAGAGCTGATATTTACACATTGTAGTGCATAATAAAGATATCTTAGTAGTGTTCCTTTTTTTTCACTTAAAATATGTGCATGGTTATTTACCCAAATTTTACCAACTGCCCAATTTAATATTGGAGCTCCATTTTCTGTAATAACGCTTCCATCTTCTCCTACCAATAAAAATGTTCCATCAAAGATAAAATTTCCAACATAATCTTGTATACCATTTGCTCCATAATAAGGATAACATCCTGAAATTCGATCTTTCTTTGTTACTGGTTTTCTCTCATTGTCTCTGAGTATAATATGTTCTTTTAAATGTTCAAATGGAATCGGCTGTGAAAAAGTAAGCAATTTATTGATGTAATATTTATATTGACTCTTCCTTTTGTTTAGCTCTAAATTAAGTTCAGAAATGAGTTCTGAAAATATATCCAGTATCATCACAATTTCTTTCTGAACAGGAAGAGGAGGAACGGGAATTTTATATTTCTTTATATCAGAATCAGATATTGATGGATAGCTTGCTCCTTGCTGATGTTTTTCAACATAGTCCATAAAAGTGAATGAAGAAACTATATGATATAACCATCTTGCATTTATTATAGAAAGATCAGGACGAAGAACACAGAATCCTGTGCTGCAAATCTGATTGTGATAAGTCTCATCAATTTGACAATATCTTTTTAAAAGTGGTCGTGTCGTACCGAATAGAATATCTCCAGATTTAACTATCTGCTGGGCTCTGCTTGGAGCACTATCTTTATTTATTTCTGTGGTTTCAATAATTTTATGTGTCTCCCTGTCAACCGAAGACAAATCTATATATTGAAATAGAGACTCTTCATTTTTCCATTTTATATTATCAATCTTTTTGATACAGTCATCTATTGTTTTATACTCCACCCCGTTAGGGCAGAGCTCTTCTATGAGTCTTTCCAGTTTGCTCATTCGTTTTTTCATGTCGGGCAGGGGAGGAGTCTTTTTTTCAAGTGGCGGCATATCCAGAAGAGAGCCTTGTTTGCAGGAAACGTTTTTCATGATCTATCCCTTGATGTACCCTTCGTAAAAATAGGACTGCTCAATGCCTTTGAAGATGACTTCCCTGTCGTCGGTTCTGTCGGTCAGGTTCGGTTGGAGAAGGGCGCGGAGTTCCAGGTCGTTGACGGGGCTGCGTTCCATGGCCTGAAGGTAGAGCGTTTTGTCCACGTTCTGCCAGTTTACCACCTGCCGGAGATGTTTTTTCAGCATCATGTCGAGCCATATGCGCGTGGCGCGGCCGTTGCCTTCCATGAAGGGATGGGCGACGTTCATTTCCACATACTTGGCAATGATTTCCTCAAACGTGCCCTCCGGCATGTTTTCTATGGCCGCAAGCGCCGCCTTGAGGTACAGATTGTGGGCGAAACGGAAGTTTCCCTTGGCAATGTTCACTTCCCGAATCTGCCCGGCAAAGTCGTAAAGGCCGTCGAAAAGATATTCGTGTATCTGTTGCAGGCCGCGGGTCGTACCCACTTCCATGCGGTCGATGTCGCCGGATTCAAAAAGACGCCGGGCGTTTTGAAGGCTCATTTCGTCGATGTTCACCGGTTATCCCCTTCAATCTCGGCGATGATGGCGTCGATCTGCCGCCGAAGCTCCTGCTCTCTGGCCACAATCTGCGTGAGTTCCTCGTTCAGCTTGCGGATGTCGATGACTTCCCGCGTGTCTTCCTGCTCCACATAGGTGCTCACGGAAAGATTGTAGTCCTGCGCGGCTATCTCGTCATTGGGAACCAGTCTGGCCACATGCTCTGCGTCCTTGCGGGCCGTGTACGCGTCGAGAATGTTCTGAATGTTATCGTCGGTCAGCTTGTTGGCGTTCGTCACCTTCACGCACTGGGCGGAAGCGTCGATGAACAGGGTGCTGTTTTCCTTTTTGGATTTTTTCAGCACCATGATGCAGGTGGCGATGCTGGTGCCGAAAAAGAGATTGGCGGGGAGCTGAATGACGCAGTCCACGAAGTTGTTGTCGATGAGGTACTGGCGAATCTTCTTTTCCTTGCCGCCGCGGTACATGACGCCGGGAAAGCAGACGATGGCCGCCGTGCCGTTTGTGGCCAGCCAGGAAAGCGAGTGCATGATGAAGGCGAGATCGGCCTTGGACTTGGGAGCCAGAACCCCGGCGGGCGCAAAGCGCGGATCGTTGATGAGCAGCGGATTGTCTTCCCCTTCCCACTTGATGGAGTAGGGCGGATTGGAAACAATGGCCTCAAAGGGTTCGTCGTCCCAGTGCTGCGGCTCCGTGAGCGTGTCCCCGAGGGCGATGTCGAACTTGTCGTATTCGATGTCGTGCAGGAACATGTTGATGCGGCACAGGTTGTAGGTGGTGATGTTGATTTCCTGCCCGAAAAAGCCCTGCCTTACCTTGTCCCTGCCGAGAATCTTGGCGAACTTGAGCAGCAGGGAGCCCGAACCGCAGGCCGGATCATATACCTTGTTGACCTCGGTTCTGCCCACCAGCGTGATGCGGGTGAGCAGTTCCGACACTTCCTGCGGCGTGTAGTATTCGCCGCCGGACTTGCCTGCGTTGGAGGCGTACATGCCCATGAGGTATTCGTAGGCGTCGCCGAAGGCGTCTATGGTGTTGTTCTGATAGTTGCCGAGCTTCAGATCGCCTATGCTGTGCAGCAGTTTCACGAGTTTTTCGTTGCGCTTCGGCACCGTGTCGCCGAGCTTCTTGCTGTTCACGTCGATGTCGTCGAACAGTCCCTTGAAGTCGTCTTCGCTGTCGTGGCCTGAGGCGGAACCTTCAATATGCCGGAAGGCTTTTTCCAGCGTTTCGTTCAGGTTGTCGTCCATGGCCGCGTAACGGCTCACGTTCTGGAAAAGTTCGCTGGGCAGAATGAAGAAACCCTTGGTGTTCACCATTTCTTCCCGTATGCTTTCCGCTTTGGCATCGGAGAGCATCACGTAGTCGAAATTCTTGTTTCCGGCTTCCCACTCTCCCCGATTGATGTAGTCGGCAAGATTTTCCGAAATGTAGCGATAGAAGAGCATGCCGAGGACGTACTGCTTGAAGTCCCATCCGTCCACGCTTCCGCGCAGCTCGTTGGCAATGTTCCAGATGACGCGGTGCAGTTCCGCCCGTTCCTGTTCCTTTTTGTTGTCGGCCATACGCTCTCCCGTCCATGTCCCCGCAGAGTTTGCGGAAACGTTGTTCAACTGAATGGGCAAGAATAGCAGCGGGCCGGGATTTTTTCAAATACGTTCCGGGGGAGGAAAGCGGAATTTCCGTTGAGGTACGGCGTGCGGATTTTGGTAAAAAATCATTTTTATGTTATGATGTTATACGAAAATAACATCAGACGGAAGCGTTCGTGTGACTGCTGACCGTCGGAAAGTCGGTTTTTCTGCCGTCCTGTTGCAGACGCAGGAACCGCATGAAGCGGAGGAACGCACGAGAGAGATGCCCGAGAGGTCGCAGATCGCCGGGATGGGGCTTAGGTGTTCACGGCCCCTTCGTTCTTTACGCGTAACGGGCAGAGATGCGCGGGCGTGCCGTCCGCCGGACATGAAACATCCCCGGAGCGCGTCACCCCGGGGATGTGTGTTGTATTCCGTTCGTGAGTTCCGGCCTGTTCGTCCGTCCTTTTGGGAGCCCGTCTTCTTCCTCGGGGCCCGTGGTTCCCCTCACTCGGAGCGCACGGGCCCTTGCCGTCTCGTCGTCCCTGCGGCGCTGGTTGCCGGTCGGGCGTCAGTCGGGCTTCGGGCAGGCGTCATGAGACGGCCGGACGCTTCCTGCCGGGCGGGCCGTTGCCGGTCATCGGAGAGGCAGCCTTTTGCCGACTGGCGGTCGCGCGAGGGTCATGAGAAATTCCGCGTCTGCGCAGGGCCGCTGAATCCGGAACGGCCGGGCCGCTGCCTTTGCTCCTCGGTCGCTGGCCGCCGCTCGTCCGTCATGGGAGAGGCGGGCTCTGTTTCGGCTCCTGGGAGTCTGCGCCGCGCCTTTGGCATGGAAAGGCCGGGGAACTGACGTCCGCCACGCGGTCGTCGGGCCGCCGGGCGACTGCCATCCCGCGCATGGCGGCTGCCCGAACCGTGTCCGGTCCGGGCGTCGTCAGTCATCAGAACGTCAGCGTTTCGCCGTCGTCCGGCATGATCACCTTGTCCCACACGCCGCGTTCCGTGAGGCGCTTTTTCATTTCCGGCCGCGAGATGGTCGCGTGCGCCACGGCGTCCATGTGGCTCACCACCACGGGAGCGCCGTCGGCGGCAAGCACCGTCTTTTCCACGTCGGCGTCGTCCATGATGAGGCGTCCTTCGTCGAGCAGCACGGCCGCGCAGGCGTTCACCACGATGACTCCCGGATTCCACGTGCGGATGTTCTTTTCCACGGCGTCGTACCAGATGGTGTCGCCCGCCAGATACAGCGTCTTTTCGGCGGGATGATGAAGCATCACGCCGCAGGACGGGCCGCACGGAATCTTGGTGCCGTGTCTGGCCGGAACCTTCACCAGATGCACGCCCTCAAATTCGCTGTTTTCATACATGACCGTCACTTCCGTGAAGCCGGAACGCACGAAGGCATGCGCGTCTTCCATGCTCTGCACGAACACGGGAATGTTCTTGTCGAGGCTGCCGCCGATGGCGCCGTCCGGCGACATGTCGATGTGATCGGGATGCACGTGGGTGCAGATGTAGGCGTCCACGCCCCTGAGCACGTCTTCCGGGGGCATGGGCAGCTCGGTCATGGGCATGGGAATGTCCAGCTTTTCCGGCTCGCAGCGGAACTTGTTGCCGAGCGAGCGGAACGTGCCCATCGTGCCCTTGCCCATGAGCCAGGGATCCGTGAGAAAGGTCTTGCCTGCGTATTCGATGCGCAGCGTGGCGTTTCGTATCTGCTGAATCTTCATGATGTTCTCCTTGTGCTGTCGAAATGGTGCCGTCAAAAGGAAAAGGCGGCGCGTCGTCGGGCCTTGCTGATCGGCGTATTCTGCGGAACTCCGCAGGTAGATCCGTTCGGCGTGCCCCCGACAGAGCGCTCCCGCAGAGCGGCCCAGCTTACCGTCGATGTGTCCGCGTAATGCCGATGAATCTCGGCCGCGGCGACTCGGCGAGAGCGAGAGGCTGTTTTCAGACATAGACCCTCTACTGACTATAGGGTCAAGAGGGAAACGCGGATGTTGCGGAAAAAATCAGAGGGAGTCGCGGGGCGCAGAAGATGGGCGCGTGACGGGAGCGCGTGGGACGGCGGGCCGGGGAAAGTGTTCAGGAATATCGTGCTCTTGGGGGAGGGAGGAGCGAGGGACGCTGTGTCTTTTGGGGGTGTTCGCCGACGGAGGAGAATCGGGCAGGCATCTGGGATGCTGATGTGGAGCGGGAGGCGGGGAGAGCAGACGCGCAGCGCGCCGGATTCCACAAAAGAGGCGCGGGGTGCTCGGCATGGAGAAGCGGAACCTGGATGTCAGTGCGGGACGCGGCCGGGGAAATTCCGGCAACGGCGCGAAAGCTGGGGATTTTCTGAAGTCGAGGGAACGGCGGGAAGACGCGGAGTGAGGGATGGGGCGCATGCGACCGGGGAAGCTTCGCGGGGACGTGTTCGGCATCCCTCACGAGGGTGAGCAAGCATGTTTTCGTACACTCCGAACCGACGTGCGTTCCGGCCTCTTTCTGTGCTTTTTTTGGGGGGGCTTTGCCGGTTGTGAAGCTCGCACTTTCACGACCTTTCCCTCTGCGGCCGGGGGAGCGTCGTCCTGCGTTCAGCGGAGCTCGACGTCGTGAAGTTTCCATCCCTGTGGTTGGGAGAGCAATAACCGGAGCTGTGTTCGTCCCTCACGGCATCTTCCTGCGTGCGGAGGGAAGGGCAGGGCGACCGCAATTCTCCCGGACGGGCCGGGCTCGGCAACGCGGCAGGAGGAATCGGCGTCACGAACCCGACCCGGCAGGGGTTTTTCCAAGGTTATGCGTTTAATGATACGCCGGGAAGCGTTCGGATGCAATCGTTCCGGGGCAGGAATTTTCCGAAAAGGCTGCCGAACGATCGGACGCTGGGCGCGGCTTCGGGGCATGGTGGAGGGAAAAACGTCGGAACCGGGAACAGCGAGGGCGAAGCTGCCGTGTCTCCCCACCGAGCGGCATGCTGCGTCTATGGGGAAAAGGTGGGCATGCAAACAGGGCGCGTGGCAGGCAGGACGGAGAGCCGATTTCGGGCTCTGGCGCGACCTCGGCGCAGACGTCTCGGCCTCGACGAAGGGAAGACTTCTCGATATATCATGCTGTCAGTCGTACTGACAAAAAATTTTTTAATGACCGAAGATGTAATATGTCGGCCCAGGCCTCCAGAACATGAGGGGGATGGATTCGGCCTTTTGGGAAGTGAAGATTCTCCCCGGAATTATTATTTTTATATTGTTAATTCAAATAATTGACGCTGTCGAACAGACCAGGAAACAACGAGCGGAAACGCGGTGGATTTTGCCCCCCGAAGAGCGCCCTGCCGGGAGAGAGTGTGCCAAGAAACGACTTGTCTTTCCGTATGAATTAAGCGATTAAGACAACTGACAGTTAAAACTAAGAGTAAAAACAAACATATTATAAAATATCTTATTGAAATTATTAATTAAAATAAATTTTTCATAAAATAAAAAATGATTAAAATCATACTGTCAGTTATGCAGAGTGGCAGAGGCAGTTTTGTGAATGGGGCACAACGCTTCGTTCCGTAAGTATAATACGATGATGAACCAGGAAAAGACATGAAAGGCATACTTCTCGCCGGAGGCAGCGGCACGAGGCTCTACCCGCTTACACGCATCACGTCAAAGCAGCTTCTGCCCGTGTACGACAAGCCGATGATCTATTATCCGCTCTCCACGCTGATGCTGTTTGACATTCGGGAAATCCTCATCATCTCCACGCCGCAGGACACCCCGAACATCGAGCGCCTGCTCGGCGATGGTTCGCAGCTCGGCCTGAAGCTTTCCTACAAGGTGCAGCCCGAGCCCAGGGGCATAGCCGAGGCCTTCACCCTCGGCGCCGACTTCGCTGCCGGCGACGACGTGTGCCTCATTCTCGGCGACAACATCTTTTACATGGGCCATCAGATGAAGATCTATCGCCGCACCGTGAAGCAGAATATGGGCACGCGGGCCACGATCTTCGCCTATCATGTTTCCGATCCCGAACGCTTCGGCGTGGTGGAGTTCGACGAGAACCGCAGGGCCCTCAGCATCGAGGAAAAGCCCGAGCATCCCAAATCGAACTATGCCTCCGTGGGGCTGTATTTCTATCCGCCGGACGTGTGTGAAAAGGCCGCCAACCTGACGCCGTCCCCGCGCGGGGAGCTCGAAATTACGGATCTTAACAACATGTATCTCAAGGAAGGCCGCATGAGCGTGGTGCCCATGGGCCGCGGCATCGTGTGGCTTGATGCGGGCACGCCGGATTCCCTGGCCGACGCCACCCACTTCATGCAGGTCATCGAAAAGCGGCAGGGACTCAAAATCGCCTGCGTGGAGGAAATCGCCTTTGCCAAGGGCTTCATCGATGAGTCACAGATGGAAGCGCTCATCAACGACATGAAGAAGGGAGCCTACCGCGAATATCTCATGAAGGTTCTGGAGGAGCGACATGAACTTTATTAAAACCGCCATCGAGGGCGTGTACATCATCGAACCCCGCATTTTCACGGACGCGCGCGGCTACTTTTTTGAAAGCTACAGCAGGGCGGCGTTCGAGGCGGCGGGACTTCACTATGATTTCGTGCAGGACAATCAGTCGAAATCCTGCTATGGCACGGTGCGCGGACTGCATTTTCAGAAGGGCGAACACGCGCAGGCCAAGCTCGTGCGCGTGCTTAAGGGCACGGTGCTCGACGTGGCCGTGGACATCCGCCGCGCTTCTCCCACCTACGGGCAGCATGTGGCCGTGGAGCTCTCCGCGGAAAACAACCGTCAGCTCATGATTCCCCGCGGCTTTGCCCACGGCTTTTCCGTGCTCAGCGAAACCGCGGTGTTCGCCTACAAGTGCGACAACCTGTACTGCAAGGAATCCGAGGGCGGCATTCGCTTCGACGACCCCACGCTTGCCATCGACTGGCGCATCGACATGTCCCGCGCCCTCACGTCGGACAAGGACAAGCTGCATCCGTACTTCGCGGAGTTTGAAACATGTTTCTAGTCACGGGAGCCAATGGTCAGCTCGGTCAGGAACTGCGTCTTCTTCTCGGCGACCGGGCCGAATACGCTGGCCGCGCCGAGCTCGACATTACCGATGAAGCCGCGGTTTCGGCATTCTTTGCGGCGCGGAAATTTGATGCAGTCATCAATTGTGCGGCCTATACCGCCGTGGACAAAGCCGAAGACGACGCCGAGGCCGCCGACCGTGCGAACCGCGTGGGTCCTGAGCTTCTGGCTCGCTACGGGCGTAACATCATTCAGATTTCCACGGACTACGTGTTCGACGGCACGGCACATCTCCCCTATCGGGAGAGTGATGCGCCGAATCCGGTTTCCGTATACGGACGCACCAAACTGGCAGGAGAAGAGGCCGCGCTTCGTGAAGCAGACACGGCAATCGTCATCCGCACCTCGTGGGTGTATTCGAGCTTCGGCAACAACTTTGTGAAGACCATGCGCCGCCTGGGCGCTCAGCGCGAGAGCCTCGGCGTGGTGTTCGATCAGGTGGGAACGCCCACCTATGCCGCCGATCTCGCCGCCTCCATTGTTGCCGTGCTGCCGCAGATCAGGCCCGGCATGAAGGAAATCTATCATTACAGCAATGAAGGCGTGGCCAGCTGGTACGACTTTGCCTGCGCCATTATGGAAGAGTCGGGCCTTTCCTGCGCCGTGCGCCCCATCGAAAGCGCCGAATATCCGACCCGCGCAGCCCGCCCGGCCTACAGCGTACTTAACAAGGCAAAAATTAAAAAGGACTTTGGACTGTCCATTCCGCACTGGCGGTCGAGTCTGAAGATGTGTCTGGAAAAGTATTTGTCACTCTGAGAGAATATATGAAAAATTTGCTGTATAAATATTATCTGTCTTTCCTGCACAAGAATTTTTTTGCAGAAGGTTATCTTTTTCTTTATCCTGATGTTGCAGAATCCGGTATGGATCCTTGGGAACATTATATCAGATATGGAAAGAAAGAAGGCAGGACAAACGGTTTTCCTTGTAGTTTTCAGTTTTCTGCTGAAGAATATCTTGAATTGAATCAAGATGTTGCAGAATCAGGTATTAATCCTTGGAAACATTATGTTCTTTATGGACATAAGGAAGGAAGAAAAATTCATGATAAAAATAATATAAGTAACAAAAAAATAAAACATAATATTATAAATAAAATAAAACTTTTCATAATAAAATTCAGTTTTGATGAAGATTTTTATCTTAGCGTACATTCAGATGTTAGAAATAAAAAAATAAATGCATGGAAACATTTCTATAGATATGGATTTTATGAAGGAAGAATTTATAGTAGTAAAAAATATGAATTTCATAAATATGGATTTGTGTATAATATTATGAGATGTGTATCAAGAATTATATGTTATAATAATATAAAAAAATACAAAAATTGTAAGATATTAGTCCATATACATTTATACTATATGAATGCTTGGAAAGAAATTGAAGAATATGTAAAAAATATAGACCCATATAATTGTGATATCATTGTAACATATACGGATATTATGAAAAATGAAGATGTTATAAATAAAATAAAAAGAAATAACAGAATTACTGTAATTGAATACCCTAATAAGGGATTTGATATTGGTCCTTTTCTTGATTTAATAAATAATGTTGATGAAAAAAAATATGATATTATATATCATTTACATTCAAAAAGTATATCATACACTAATAGATATGGATATAATAAAATGTTTATTGGAAAGGAGTGGTTCCTGCAGCTCTATAAAGGTATCCTTGGATTATTTAATGTCCATAAAGTTATTGATATATTGAATGGTAATAACAAAATAGGAATTATATGTGCAAATAACCTGATATTTCGTGATAATGCGGGAAGAATTGATCTCATAAAAAGATTTTGTCATTATTATAATATTCATTGTGATGATGATTACACATTTGTTGGTGGGTCATGCTTTGCTATGAGAGCAAGTTTAATTACAAAAATTAAAGAATTAAATATTGATATTAATAAATTTGACTATAGTAGAAGAGGGATATTCACTCTAGCTCATGCTCTTGAACGTATAATTCCTATTATCATTAAAAATAGTGGATATTCTATATATGGAACTTATGTTTTTCATACAAAACATATGAAATTAATAAAAAAATATATACAAAATGAACAATTACATTCAGAATATCCTATTCAAATATTATCATCTCATGGTTTTTATGATATACAGGTAAAAAAAGTCGACACACCTTCTGGTTTGAGATGCCGATTTTTTACAGGAAGCGTGAATGGTAAAAAATGTTTTATTAAATGGGGTGGGGATAGCTCTGTTTGTCTGAATGAATATAATATGCTTCTAAAGTGTAGTCAAAAATCACCTTTCTTTCTACAACCTGTATCTTATCATGTTTCATCGTCATATTGCTTTATAGCAACAGAATTGCTCAGTGGTATTAATTTAGAGCAACAGTTTGAAATAGGTATTAATAAAGAACAGGCTGATTTTATATGCAAAAATATTTATAAAATGGTAGTGTTTCTACAGGAAGAGCAATTAATACATAGGGATATTAGGCCATCAAATATATTTATATGTGACGATGGTCGTATTATTCTTTTGGATACTCAGTTTATGACCAAAATAGTAAATAATAAAATAATAGAAATTCCCTATATTTTAAAAAATAGACATGTATTTTATGTTCTTGGTGATAAATATAGAAAAGGAAAATATGAGTGGGATGATATGTATTCTTATGAACTTATAAAGAAAGAAATATATAATAATGTGTATAGATAATATACGATAAAATGAATGTTAATTTTTTTTGATAAAAGTGTATCTATCCAATAAGAATAAGCAGGAGAGATCATGTATTCTATTCTCGTTACCGGCGGCGCCGGGTTCATCGGCTCCAACTTCGTGCCGTATTTTTGTGCGAAATACCCGGAGTATCGTGTCGTCAATCTCGACAAGCTCACTTACGCGGGCAATCTCGACAACCTGAAGAAATGCGAGGGAATGCCCAATTACGTCTTCGTTCAAGGCGACATCTGTGACGAAACACTCGTGGAGCGGCTGTTCACGGAATACGACATCCGGGGCGTGATTCATTTTGCGGCAGAGAGCCACGTGGACAATTCTATCAAGGGGCCCCGCGCCTTCATGGAAACCAACTACATGGGCACGTTTACGCTCATTGAGACGGCGCGCCGTCACTGGATGGACGCCCCCGGCAAGGTGAAGCCCGGCTATGAGAGCGCACGCTTCCATCACATTTCCACCGACGAAGTGTACGGCACGCTCGGGGCCACGGGGTATTTTGCCGAAACGACGGCTTATGCGCCCAACAGCCCGTATTCCGCGAGCAAGGCGGGCTCAGACTTCATCGTGCGGGCCTACCATCACACCTACGGCATGAACGTGACTACGTCCAACTGCTCGAACAACTACGGCCCGAAGCAGCATCACGAAAAGTTCATTCCGGTCATCATCTCGAAGTGCCTCGCGGAAGAGCCTATTCCGGTGTACGGCAACGGTTCCAACATCCGCGATTGGCTCTACGTGCTCGACCATTGCAAGGCCATCGACCTCATTTTTCACAAGGGACGGAGCGGCGAGACGTACAACGTCGGCGGACACAATGAGCGGAACAATCTTCAGATTCTGCACAAGGTGTGCGCCGTGCTGGATGAAAAGAGACCGCGCAAAAACGGGGCGAAGTACGAGGAGCTCATGACGTTTGTCTCCGATCGTCCCGGACACGACCAGCGTTACGCCATCGACCCGACTAAGATTATGACGGAACTCGGCTGGAAGCCGGATGAAAATTTCGACTCCGGTATCGTGAAGACAGTGGACTGGTATCTGGAACAGCTGGGATAGTTCATGAAACGTCTTGCTCTCTATGTGTTCTGGGAAAAAGACGGTATAGTCCGTGACTATGTGACCTATTACCTGAATGCGCTGAAGGAAGTCGCGCAGAATATTACCGTCATTGTCAACGGGAAGCTGTCAGCTGAAGGAAGAAAAAAACTTGAAGCCGCTGATGTGGATATCTTCGTCAGAAAAAATGAAGGACTGGACTTTGCGGCGTGGAAGGCAGCGCTTGATGATATTGGATGGGATAAGCTCGCACTATATGATGAACTTATCCTCTGTAATTGTTCCTGCTATGGGCCGGTATATCCTTTTTCCGAATCCTTTCAGATCATGGAGTCGCGAGAATGTGATTTCTGGGGTATGACCCGGCACCCGAAAATAGATCGACTTCTCATTTCTGATGACCCGGAAAGCAGGCTTGAAGAGCATATTCAGTCTTTTTTTATAGTCTTTCGTAAGAAGATATTCAGAAGTACCCATTTTCGCCGGTGGTGGGAAGATCTTGTTCCTGCAAATAGCTATTTTGAAGAAGTTGGACATCATGAAGTAAAGTTTACTGAATACCTAGAGTCCGCAGGCTATACGTCGTCATGCCTTGTGGATATGAAAAAATATTTTGATCTTGCACCTAATGACAATGCTACGATACTTTATGCGGACAAAATGCTTGTGGAAGATCGGATGCCTCTGATCAAGCGAAAGCTTTTTGTGCGTGGCTCGCGATGGTGGATACGTAGATGTATGGGACATGTGGCGGGAGACGTTTTTCGTCTATTGAAAGAGCGCACCAGTTATCCCGAGGCCTTTATCTGGGAGGATCTGCTTGCCACACAGAAATTTTCTGATGTGAAGGACGCACTGCATCTCAATTATATTCTGCCTTCGAATCTTTCGGAGAAGACGGTAGAAAAAACAGATACGGCGCTTCTCTGCTTTGCCTACTATCCTGAACTGTGCGTCTCCATGTGTCGCTACATCGCCTCTATGCCTGAAGATGCACACATCTGTATCATTTCTTCTCGTGAAGATACACTAGACACCTACCGGGCGGAAATGGCGAAGCTTCCCTTCCGCAGTGTGGAATATCGGCTTAAGCCCAACCGGGGAAGGGACGTGTCGGCCTACCTTGTTACCGGTCGGGATATTCTGCAGAACCATGAACTTATTTGCTGTGTTCACGACAAGAAGTCGAAGCAGCTTTCTAGGCGGATAATGGGGGAGGACTTCGGCTATCACTGCATGGAATGCTGCCTGCACAGCAAAGATTATGTGCGTAATATCATAGCAATTTTTCATAAGGAACCGTTCTGTGGTCTGCTTGTTCCGCCCACGGTGTATTATGGGGATTTTTGTACGCTGGGGGCTGAGTCTTTCCGTAACAAAAAGTCAATGGCGGAGGCCTATGAGATGCTTTCTCTTTCCTGCCCCATAGATGATAATCCTGTGGCTCCCTTCGGAGCGTACTTCTGGTGCCGAGGTACGGCTCTTGCAGCCATGTTCCGCCATGACTGGAAGTATGAGGATTTCCCTGACGAGCCGCTTCCCTTGGATTCCACCATTTCCCACGGTATAGAAAGAATATACCCGCTTGCAGTTCAGGACGAAGGCTACTATACGGTATGGTGTTCTCCAGATGTTCATGCGTCTTTATATATGAATAATATTACATATATGATACGTGAATATAATAAAAGACTTTACAAGATTTATGAATTTAATAACTGGTCTGGAATGATTGAAGCACTCGACAGAGATATTAAAAATAAGTTTTTATATGTTGAAAATATGAAATTTAATAAGATTAAATATTTTAAATATAAAGTTCTTTCAAAAATAACATTTGGTTTTATACGTAATTACTATAAGAAGAAATATAATCTTTTCAAGAAATTAAAAAAGTTACAGGAAAATTGACCTGTGCGAGGTACTTATGAAACTGGAGGGAAAGTCGTAGGAAGAATCCCTTCCAGCGGTATGAAGGTGGGGAATCGATATAAGACACGGCTGAGGCTCGTATGAACCGCCTCGCGCTTTATGTATTTTGGGAACAACATGGGAATGTGCATGACCATGTCGTGTACTATCTCAGGGGACTTTTCGAGGTCGCGCAGGATGTGGCGGTGATCGTTAACGGCGCGTTGTCCGAAGAAGGACGGAAGTGTCTAAAAGGTATCGGCGTGGACTTCTTTGTTCGGGAAAATCGCGGCATCGATTTCGCGGCATGGAAGGCCGGGCTTGCCTATGTGGGCTGGGACAAGGTGCGACAGTACGATGAACTGGTCCTCTGTAACTGTTCTTGTTACGGTCCGGCATATCCCTTCTCAGAAGTTTTTGACCGGATGGAAGACAGAGATTGTGACTTCTGGGGGATCAACCGTCAGCCGGATTTGCCGAACAAGCTGATCGGGCCGGACGGAAATCGCTTTCCGATGACGGAACATATTCAATCCTATTTCTATGTGTTTCGGAAACGGATCCTTCAGTCGGAAGCGTTTCGCTTGTGGTGGGATAATCTTGTTGAAGCCAGGAGCTATTGGGAGGAAATAAGGGAACACGAGCTGAAATTCTCTGGCTATTTGGAGCAGGCAGGTTTTGTCGGGGATACGCTCATGGACTTTCAGAAATATCGTGCTCTGGCACCATCCGGCGATGCATGGTCGGCCTGTGCCGATGTACAGCTTGCGGAAGACAGAAATCCGTTGGTGAAACGCAAAGCAGTTTTTTCAAGTACCGACGTGGCAATACGCGTTTTGGAACATCTTCACTACCACACGGATTACCCTGTCGAAATCATCTTGAAGGATAAGCCGAATCGGAAATATATTTCACTGCTGAACATTATTAAATATCACGTTATGAAGTATCTTTGTTCGGAAAGAAAAAGATGCCTCTACGAAGTCAAGGAAAAGAAATCTCTTTTCTGGTATTATCTGTACCTTCAATTAAAGTGAGTTGTGCCATGCCCCGCGTTTCCATACTCATGCCGGTGTACAACACTCGCCCGGAGCACCTTCGCGAAGCCATGGACAGCATGCTCGCGCAGACGTTCACGGATTTCGAGTTTCTCATTCTGAACGACTGTTCCACCGATCCGCAGGTGGAGGAGGTGGTGAAGTCGTACCATGACCCGCGCATCGTCTATGCCGTGAACGAGCGCAATCTCGGCATCTCCGGTTCGCGCAACCGTCTGCTCGACATGGCGCAGGGGGAATATATCGCCGTCATGGATCATGACGACATCTCGCTTCCTGAGCGTTTGGAAAAGGAGGTTGCCTTTCTGGACGAGCACCCGGATGTAGGACTGGTAGGCTGTCAGTTTTCCACAATCGGCGGTCGGAAGACGTCACAGCTGCCTCTGGACGACGTTTCCTTGAAAAAAAGTTTGATGATCCATTGCGGAGGCATGTGTCATCCGGCGTCCATGATTCGGCGGTCGGTGCTGATCGAGCACGGCATCCGCTATGAAGCCATATTCAGTCCGGCAGAGGATCATGCGCTGTTCTGCCGTATGATACCGTACACCTGTTTTGCCACGTTGCCCGAGGCGCTTTTCCAGTATCGGGCCTGGGAAGGAAACACTTCTCACAGTCAGGCGAAAAAAATGGAGTCTGCCAAGCAAGGAGTTCTTGCTTTTGCCCGTCGCGACAACCCCGAGCTCTGGGCCATGGCCCGGACCTATCTGGTGGATCGTCGCCGGTATCGCCTCTTCGGCATTCCGGTCATCACGCGCGTGCGCACGTGGCGGGAAACGCGCTGGCTGCTGTTTGAATGCATTCCCGTGTGGGGCGGCAAAGACAGGCTTCCCAAAATTCAGGGACTGTAATCGCCGAAAGCGGCGGGCGCGTTGTCGCGCGAGCCGTTCGGTGTTCCCGGTTGTTTTCGTCCGATTTTTCTCTCCAGAGCGATGTTTCCCCGGAAATCGTCGCCCTCAGTCGCCGCCAACGTCGCCCCGCCTACGGTGGCGTCATTGGACGCATTGCCCCGGTTCCCGTCGGTTGTGCCCGTTTTTACCGCACCGGGGCGAGGCCGCGGGCGTTGTCGCTCCAGTGAGTCCCGCAGTAGTGCCCTTGAGCCTTGTTGTTCTGTCACTCGTCCTGGTTCTGCGGCGTCACGCCGGATTTCCTTTCCCAAGACACTGCCCCGATTGCCGTCACGTTCAAGTTTCCGCCCGGCGAGGCCGCTTCCCGGCGGCGTCGCCCGAATCACAGTCGGGATGCTTCCTCCTCTGGATGCGCTGCGCGAGCATCTCCCTCCAGTTCTTCCGGCAGTGTTGGTGATGTCTGCCCCTGATGTCGTGGCGCAAGGCTTTCCCCGGGAGTTGCTCGCGAACGTCGCTGCGCAGGCCATCTTCCGACATCCCCCCCCGCAGCCCTCGAATCTTCTTTGTTCGGAAGCCGGGCGCAGACGCGCCCGGCGATGGTCAGCGTTTACGCGTAGGCCGGGCAGTCGCCGCGACGGAGGCAGCCGTGGCACTCCAGCGTGTCCACGTCGCGGCCGAGTTCCGGGCATCCGATGAGTTCCGGACGGTAGCGCAGCACGGGCGACGGCGTCGGCACTGCGGCGTTCGCCTCGGCTTCCGGGAGCGGTCTCTCGTCCCCGCCGGCGGCAGAGTCGGAGGCGTCGTCGGTGTGCTTCCCCTCCCGGTCTCCGTCCGGGGCCGTACCCTGCGGCTTGTCTTCGGGCTCCTGCTGTTCGTCTTCGCCGGAAATCTTCGCTTCCGCCGGGGCGGCGTCCGGCGTCGCGCCTGTCTGCGCGCCGTTTCCCTCTTCGTTGGCCGCAGGCGTGGCGCTGATCTCTGCCTCTTCATTTTTCCCCGCGGCGTTCTTTTCGTTTTCCGGTGCGGAGCGGCGTCGAGCCTTCTTTGCTGCCGCGGGCTCGTGTTCTTTTTCCGCTTTGGCAGCGACGGGACGCGCTTCGTCTTCACTGGGAGCCGCGGGCAGGGCGCTGGTCGCGTCGTCCGTGGCGCGGCGGGGTCTGCCGCGTTTCTTGGCGGAACCTGCGGGGGCAGCATCAACCTTCACTTCGCCTGCCACGTCATTGATACGCGCCTTGCGGGAAGTGCGCTTTTGCGACGGCGCTTCGTCTGGCGCTTCTTTGTTTTCGCAGCAGAGGTCGGGGGCTTCGGATGTCGGCGCGGCTTCGCACGGCGCGGGAGTTTCGCTTCCGGCCGCAGGATCGGGCGTGGTGTCGTCCGTGGGCGCGGCGCTCGGTTCCGAGAGCGTGGCGCGGCAGCGCTCCAGCGCTTCGGCCATGAGCGGCGCGGGCAGCACGTCGAGCAGCGCGGCCAGCAGAAAAGCGTTTTCCTCTCCGCCTGCACGGCGGGCGCGGAAACGGCGCACGGCCTGCACGTTGGTTTCCAGATCGCAGGCAAAGGCCTCCTGTTCGCAGATGTGCGCCTCGCAGGCGCGCTCGCGCAGACCGAAGGTCAGGTTGCCCCAGAGGCGCGCGGCGGTTTCGGCGAGCGTGAGAGTAGGGGCGTCGCAGCACAGGGCGAACACGGCAAAATGCGGATCCGAGCACAGAGACAGCAGGCGATGCCGCACCAGACGTTCATCGCGGGGCAGGGAGGCGGCGGCGAGCAGGGCGCTTCGGGATTCCGCCACGGCGCGGGCCTGCGCCGCGGAATACGGATGATGCCGGGGCAGATCCGAAACGTGGGAAAGATCGTGAAACGTAGTCATGACTGAGCTCCTTGAATGAGGTGACGATTGCGAAATTCGATGGAGGCTTGGCTGCCCGCAGCCTACGGAACGACGGAGAGCAGGCGGGCTCCCGCGCCATGCACGCCGACGGGCAGGATTTTGCGCCGGGCGGGCACATGGTGACAGGAGTAGAAATAGGGGCACCAGCGCGGGGAACATATCCAGCTTTCGGGCGGGGCAGGCGGAAAGATGCCTGCGTCGATGGCGTTCAGCATGAAGCGGAACGCGCGTATCACGGCGAGCAGGTCGCCCGGAGCGCGGGAGGTTTCGATACGCTGGAGGGCGGGCGTTCTGGAGCTGACGAGCACGTCGAAAACGAGGGAGGCGGGGGCGTCGCCTGTCCGTTGCCGGAGGGCTTCGCGGCGAAGCGCGGGATCGGGCGAGGCGTGGGCACGGTCGGGATTCCAGCGTTTGGAGGCGGTGGCGATGTGATGCGCCTCGCCGTTGCTGTTGAGGCAGTGAAGGTCCACGGCCACGGGCATGGGGAGGCCGAGGTCGAGCAGAACGCGTTCATCGGCGAGCACGGGATCGAGCCGGGGAGCGACTTCGGCGCGGAAGAGGGCGACGAGGGCGAGCGCGGCGTTTTTGGCATCGACGAGGGAGGCACGGACTGAGGACAGCTCTTCAGGCGCGACGTACACGCCTTCGGCTGCGCGACGGTTGAAGGCGTCGGCGGCAAGATCGGCGAGTTCTTCGGGTGCGGGGAAGGCGTCGGATTCGAGCTTGCGGCGCAGGGCGGCGAGGGCGACCTCGCGGACGGTGCGGCCGACGAGCACGGGAATCGCCGGGGGCGCGAAGTCTTCCTCAAGAAAGCGGCGACGCCACTGTTCGGCGCAGCGCTGGAACATGACGAGCTGGGACGCGGAAAGATGATCGGTCACGAGAAGCCTCCTTGACGGTTGAAAACGACGGACAAGGCGCGCGGAAGACGTGCTTGTTCCGGCGTCTGTGGAGAATTTATACAAATGCAGATTACAAGTCAATAAAAAAATCTACATTTGCAAATAGCATAAAAAAGAAATACCGCCGCGGGAGCGATTGGGGAAGCAATGGGGAAAAAAGGGGGATGAGAGGGTGCGAACGATGGGGAGGGGCGGAAAAGAGGGGATCAGGGCGTGGGGCGGCTGAGGGACGAGCGTGTTGCAAAAGGAGCGCGCGGCGGGAGTGAGGGCCGACGGGCGCGGCGGGGAATGGGACGTTCGGGCGGGAGTTGGTGAGAGGTGGAGGGAGGGAAGAGGCGGGGTGAGCGGGGGGGGCTGCGGGGAAGGCGGGACGGGATTGCCGCGGATGCGGAGAGCTCGGAAGCGGGGGCGAGCAGCCGAGGAGCGTGATGAAGAAGGGGAAAACGCAAGAAACGGGAACTGGGGGAACGCAGAAGGCACGGCGGGGCAACCGTTGGGAACGTGGGGGAGAAGGGGGGCGAGCCTCAATGCGGTGCAGTCGGCCCGGAACGGAATGCGGCGGACGATGGCGGAGCGTTGGAGGAAGGGAGGGGCGAAGCCGGGAATGGCGGATGCGTTGAAGGTCGAACCCGACGCCCCTTCCTCTGCCCGCTTTTCGGCATCCACTCCAGACAAAACAAGGGGGATCGGGGGAAATTATTTCCCCCGACGGGGCGTGGGGCGGAGCCCCGCATACCAAAACATCAGCCCGCGCGGCCAAACCGGCCCCGCGCTGCCCGGAATCGGG
The DNA here is from genome assembly GCF_944324995.1 of uncultured Mailhella sp. GTDB lineage: Bacteria > Desulfobacterota > Desulfovibrionia > Desulfovibrionales > Desulfovibrionaceae > Mailhella. The sequence continues at coordinate 13,903 of NZ_CALUYL010000026.1, read as the reverse complement.
CGCTGCATCGGGAACCCGACGCCCCTTCCTCTGCCGCCTTTGGGCATCCACTCCAGACAAAACAAGGGGGTTCGGGGGAAATTATTTCCCCCGGCGGGGTGTGGGGCGGAGCCCCGCATACCAAACATCAGCCAGCGCCGTCAAAACGGCCCCGCGCTGCCCGGAAGCGGACGCTGCATCGGGAACCCGACGCCCCTTCTTCTGCCCGCCTTTCGGCATCTACTCCAGATAAAACAAGGGGGTTCGGGGGAAATTATTTCCCCCGGCGGGGCGTGGGGCGGAGCCCCGCATACCAAAACATCAGCCCGCGTTATTTCTGACTGACGTCGGACCAGGACCAGATGACGCGGCCGACGATGGATTTTTGCCAGTCGCCGTCGAAGTCGTCCATGAGGCTGAGGACGCGGGGCGGGTTGTCGGCGGCGTTGTCGGAATAGTAGGTGATCTGGTAATCGCCGTTGTGCTTGTCTTCGACGGAGACGCGTTTAATCATGCCGGAGCCGTCCTGAGGATCGAGGACGAGCATCATGCGTCCGGGGGTGAGAACGTTTCTGTCGTCCCTGTCGACGAGCACGATGTCGCCGGGATGGAGCACGGGCTCCATGGATGTGGAATTGGGGCCGATCTGGACGGCGAGGAGGTTGCGGCGGCGCATGACGGCGGGCTGATACTTGTACACGAGGAACCAGCTTTCGACCTTTTCCTGCGGAATGTAGCCGGGGCCTGCGCCGACTTCGCCCACGAGGGGAGCGGCCCAGTAGTCCTGGGCGTCCGGGGGCTGGATGTTCTTTCCGGCGGGAACGACTTCGGCGTCCACGAAGCAGACGGGGCGACCGGCTTCACGTTCCGGGGAAGTGAATGACACGCCGAGCTTTTCGAGGGCGGGCTCCATGGAACGGAGGGAGGGCACGCGGGTTTTCGACTTGAGCCAGGCGTACATGGTCTGATAGGGGATGTCGAAAAAGCGCGCGGCTTCACGCAGGTTGCCGTTGAAGTCGCGGGCAACCGCCTCTTCCAGAATGCTGAGAGCGGACTCGACGAGTTTCATGAAGACATCATACCGATTTTTTTTGCTTTTGCAAAATCTGCTTTTGTAAAACTTTTTACTTTACATTTATCTGCATTTGTAGATAAAACAGAAGCGTGGCCGAAATCGCGGCGCACGAAGGGCTGCGGAGCCTTTGCGAGCGGCTCGGCCTCGGCGGCCCCGCGCGGTGCGTATTCGGTGGCGGCCTGCGCGTGATGGGCCGCGGAAGTTGAACGCTGCGGAGGCGGCCTCGAAGGCGTCCGTGCCGGAGACGGTTCCCATCGCCCGCAGAGCGCGGAGCCGGGCGGCTGCATCGCCGGGCGATTCCCGGCGCTCTTTGCGGAGGCGTCGGTCTGCGGTGTCGCCCGCGGCGTCGGCCTTCCTCATTCAAGGCGTCCGCGGGGCTGCGGAAACATCCGCCGCAAACGCGCTCATGGTGGCAGCGGTTTCCTTGCTCGCGAAGAGCGGAACTGCGGAAATATCCGCAATCATCCTCGCAAGGGGCGGGCCGGGTCGGCCAGTCGGACTGTGCGCCGTCGATGCGCCCATTGCCTGAGAAGGGGCGGGCGCGTCAGATTCAACAACTGACGCCGTCGCCGCGAAGTCCGGACGCTGCGGAACCTGACGTGCCTCTTCGGGGCGTCGGGGTGAGGCGCATCAACGGCGGAACCTTTTTCACTCGCTGCGTCGGTCGAACGCGACGGCGATATCGGCGGCATCGGTCGCCCTGTCGTTCCGGACGGGAAGCGCCCGGATCAAGGAGTCGGAAACATGGCGGAATACAGAACCTTGCGCATGAGCTTCTGGAACGATCCTTACGTGGAGGAACTCGGCCCGGAAGGGCGGCTTTTATATCTGTACCTCATCACGTGTCCGCACACGAACAGTCTCGGGGTACTGGAAGTGTCCACGCGGCGCATGGCCTACGAAACGGGGCTGTCGCCGGAATCGGTGGACGCGCTGATTGCCGAGGCGGAGCGCGCGGGCAAGCTGGTGAAAGACGGCACGCTCTTGTGGCTGGTAAATTTTGTGAAGCATCAGGCCTCGACGTCGCCGCGGCTGGTGCAGTCTCTGCGGGGCTTGTGGAAGCGTTTGTCGTCGGCGCGCATCCGCCGGGCGGTTCGGGAACGGTATCCGGAGCTGTTCGGGCCGGGCACGGCGGATGTCGGGCCCGGGGAGGGGGTAGATACGGTGTCCGACCGTATGGAGGCCCTGTGCGGAGGGTCGATTAAAGAGGAAGAGGAACAGGAAAAAAGACCTCCCGGGGAAGGGGGATGTCGTCCGCCGACGGAAGCGGAGGTGCGCGCGTACTGCGAGTCGCGGAACAACGGGATTTCGGCCAGGGGATTTGTGGAATTTTACGCGTCGCGGGGCTGGAAGGCGGGGGGCTCGCCGATGCGTGACTGGCGGGCGGCGGTGCGCGCGTGGGAGGCGAAGCGGGGAATGCGCAGCGCGTCGCGGACGCAGGGGCGCGAGATGCGGAACGAGGAAGCGGCGCGGCGGGCGCTGGAACGGTTTGAAGGAGCGGCGACGTTTCGGGAGGGGCGGTCGTGAACAGGGATGCGGAAGAAAAAATGCGGTTGATACGGATGCTTGCCTCGAATTACAGCGCGGAGCTCGATGAGGATACCGCGACGTTGTGGCTGGTGCTGATGTCGGCGTACAGCGTGGAGGATTGTCGAAGTGCGGTGTTGTCGGTGGTGCGGGGCTGCGGATTTGAATCGGTGCGGTTTGGGAGTCTGCCGCCGTTTGCGCTGATTCAGCGGGAGCTCGACGCCCGGACGGGCACGGTGCGCGGGGAGAGGAATCTTGCGCTTCAGGCGGAAGCGGAATGGGGCAGACTGCTGGATCAAGTGCGTTCGTGCGGATTCTGGCGGACGCCGAAACTGCATCCGACGACGGAATTCGTGGTGCGGCAGCTCGGGGGATGGGAACGGGTGTGCCGCTGGAAGGAAGAGGATCTTTCCTGGAAGCGTCGGGAATTTCTGTCGGCGTGGCGGGAGGCGGCGGGGAGAGAGGATGTGCTGTCGCTGGGAGCGGAGGCCGTGGCCGGACTGGATCGCGGCCCGGTGCGTCTCACGACGTCGCTTTTGCGCCGCAGGCTGGACGGCGGAAAAAAGAAGGCGACGCCGGGGAAGGGGGAAACGTGAGTTCGGATGTCTGCCTCGGCTTCACGGGGAGCTCGGAGCGCGGCGCGGTGAGGGAAAGATTCGCGGGAAGGGCGGAGCTGTGCGCCTCGGGAGTTTTGGAAGCTCCAGAGCCTCGGGGACTTTTGGAGGGGGAATGCACGGGAGTCTCGGAGCGCGGCGCGGTGGGCGGAGAAATCAGAAGGGCGCGGCTCGGAGGCCGTGGCGCGATGCGCGGGGAAAGCGGGGGGGGAGGGCTTCGGAAATCCCGGGCGCTTCGGGAACCTCTGGAGCCTTGAGGAGTTTTGAGGAGCGGAGAGGCTGAGGCGTGAACGCGGGCGAGAGGATGTTTGACGCGTGAGAGACGGCGCAGCCTGGCCGGGGCAATCGACGAGCACGGGAGTCTCGGAGCGCGGAGCGGCGGAAGACCATCGCCCGCGGCAGGTTCCGGATGCCGGGGCTTGGCAGGCACGCGCTCCGGCTCGGCAGGCGTCGGTCGGAGGCCGGGCGGGCGGCGAAGCATGGCCGTGATTCGGAAGCCCGGCGGCCGGTTCGGATGGCGTCGGCAAACAGGGAGGGCGTTCCCTGTCATTAAAAGGAGAAAGACATGTTGAAAAAGTGTGCGTTTGAGGAATGCGGAAACTGGTTTGAATCGACCAATGCGCGGCGTCTGTTTTGCAGCGAACGCTGTCGGCGTCTGGGGCAGAATGCAACGCGTCGGGCGCTGCGCGCCGAGCTTCGGGACGCCAGAGATCATCTGCGTCCGATGGAAGATCCGTGGGCGCGGGGCCCCGCCGACGCCTCGGAAGCCGAAGACGTGTGGGCCAACGCGCTGCTCGACGCGCTGCCCGTCGGCGCGGAATCGCTGAACGTGGCGCAACTCTTCGGCGTTCGGGCGCGCGGTTCGTCGTCGCGCCCGGGAGCGGCGGCAGGAAGACATGTTTCTGCGCGTCCTGCGTCTCCGGTCGGAAGCGCTCCGCGCACGGCCTGTCGAAACGCGTCCGGGAGCCTTCGCCAGAACACGGCTTCCGCAAGCGGGGCGGCGGGCGCAGAGGCCGTCGGCTGTTCCGATCCGGCTCCGCGCATGGAGCCGCGCGCAACGCGTTCTGCGGAAGATCAGCTTTTTCCTTCGGCGTAGCCCTTGTGATACCCGGATTTCGTGTCGCTGATGGCGTTTTCCACCCCGGCCTTGGCGCGACCGGCGGTTTCTCCGATCCACGAACATCCGGCCGAAAAAGCCAGAGCGGCCAGCACGACCGCTGCAAGAATGCGCTGAACGGCTCGCATAATTCTCCTGCCTTGATTGCGGTTGTCGTTCCGGGAGCGCGGACGAAAGGCTGCCGGAAGGAAAGTCGATTCACGGTAAACGCAACGCCTTTTCGGGTCAAGACGCCGAGCCTCGCCGCGTCAGGGCCGCGAAGAAAAGCGTCCGCAGGGCGGCAGCCTCCGTCTTGCAGACCGGGCAGGCCGAAACAGCGTGTCTTGCGCAAAAGAAACATGACAGACGCCGGGGCGCTCGTCGGGCAGAAGCGTCAAAGCCCGTTCGGGCGTCCGGGCCGCTGCCGCCGGAAATACGCTGAGTCCGGGGCGCGGCGTCAACCAGCACAGCGAAAGGAGCTCAACATGACGGACAAATCTTTCAGGAAGGCGCATCGTTTTACGTCCCGCTGGGAAACGGGTTCCGGGGGCGGCCCCGGTTTCGCCGGAAAGGGGCGCAGCTTCCTTTTGCTCGGCGAACGCGGCGTCGGCGTGAGCGGGCACGAAGGCCGCTTCGGCGTGCGCATTGATCCGCGTTCGGCGTCGCGATCCGCGGGAGAGGTGCGCCGCGCCTTCGGCAATCTGCTGCGCCTCGACGACGTGCCGCCGCGCTGCGCCATGGTGCTCTACGACACCGCCGTGGGCATGGGCCCGGAATACGCCGCGGCCGCCGCCCGGCAGGCCCTGGGCTTCCCGCCCCGATTCGCCTGGAACGAACGCCTGCGTTCCGCCTTCCGGCACTGCAACGACGCGCACACCGCCGCCGCCATCTGTCACCTGCGCCGTGGGCGCTACTGCGAACTCGTCCGCCGCAATCCCGATCTCGGCGGACAGCTCCGCGGCTGGCTCGGCCGCGTGGACGCCCTGGAATGCGCCGTGACCGATCCGCCTTCCTGACGCCATCGGGCAGACGTTTGCCCCTTGGGCTCCCGCGGACGCCTGCCCGACCTCCCGTTCGTTCCCGGTGCCTGCCGGCATCCCGCGCCGCGGCAAATTCTTCCCCAAAATGCTCCGAAAACCTCGGCAATCCCTTGTGTTGTTGACTTAACCGGCGCGGTTCTCTATCCAGAGAAATATACGCTCTTTTTTCGGCGGGCGCGCCCGTCTTGCTCATGACAAGGAGAATACTCATGAAGAAGTTTTGTCTTGCCGCCGTTCTCGCGCTGCTGATGGCTCTGCCCTGCGCAGCCAGAGCCGCAGATTCCGGCATCTACGTCGTTCCCAAGTTTGTTGCGGGCTTCCAGAGCACCGACTGGAACGTGAGCACGCCCGGCGGCTCCGGCTCCAAGGACAGCACCCGCGGCATCGCCGGATTCTCCATCGCCGGCGGCTACGACTTCAGCGTGCTCTACGGCGCTCCCCTGCGCGCCGAAATCGAATACGGCTACAACAGCCGCATCGATAAAAGCGTTCCTTTCGGCGAGGCGGAATCCAGACTCCAGACCCTTATGGTCAACGGCTACTGGGACATCACCAACATCATGGACTTCACCCCCTACGTGGGCGCAGGCGTCGGCCTCCTCTTCGCCAATACCCGCGGCAGCGCCGATGTGAACGGCCAGCACTTCGGCTCCTCCGATACCGATATTAAGCTCGCCGCACAGGTCGGCCTCGGCTGCTCCTACTTCTTTACCCCCAATATCTCCGCCGACCTCGGCTACCGCTACCTCTTCAGCGGCGACAGCGAAACCGGCTACAACGGCTACAGCCTCCGCGCCGAATCCCTCAGCATGCATCAGTTCTCCCTCGGCCTGAGAGTTACGTTCTAAGAAGAGAGGAGGGGGAGAGATTTGCGGGGGCAGGGGGAACCCCTTTTGAAAAAGGGCTTTCCCCCTGCCCCCGCACCCCCATCCCCTTTCCTAAAACTTTTATTTTGAGGGGCCGAAGGGCAGGGGAGATCGACGCCCCGATCTTTCAGTCGAGGCGCTCTCGTCGCCCAGTCCTTCCCCCTTCGTTTTCCGACCGCTTTGTCACCGTTTCGCGGAAAGCGGTTTTTTGTTGTCCGAAGGGGCGTTCGGAAAAGGTGTGCCGGTTGCCGGAAGAGGAGGAGAGATTTGCGGGGAAAGAGGGAATCCCTTTTAAAATTAATAGTAACTGTTTGAGGCAACAGAATATCCATTTGGGTGTGGTCTTTTTAAACTACAATCAAATGTTCTTTATAAAAAACGGTTAACTGATTTACCAAAGTAAAGAAAAGTAAAAAAATGATAAATTAATTAAAAATTAAATAAATCAATTTTAAAAGAAAATATTCCTTGAGCTTTTGTAGAACTTCCCGTATGACGATAGCAGTTTTGTTTTAAGGGAGGAGCCGATGTCCAAAAATATGCTAGTAGCGCCTATTCTGAAATGGGTTGGCGGTAAGCGTCAACTTTTAAACGATATTCTCCCCCTAATTCAATCTAAGGGAACTTACATAGAGCCTTTTCTTGGTGGTGGTGCTGTATTATTCGCTCATCAACCTAAGAAAGCTATTGTAAATGATTATAATTCTGAATTAATGAATGTTTATCAAGTTGTAAAATCTTACCCTGAACAATTAATTCAAATATTACAAGTTCATTATGCTAACAACTCAGAAGAATATTACTATAGTATACGAGAGCTTGATAGAGATGAACAGTATAAAAATATTTCTTTGATTGAAAAAGCTGCAAGAATAATATATTTAAATAAAACTTGTTATAATGGTTTATATAGAGTAAATTCATCTGGATATTTCAATTCTCCATATGGAAAATATAAAAATCCAAATATTGTAAATGCACCAGTAATTAGAGCAATGTCAAAATACTTTAATGATAATGATATTACATTATTACAAGGTGATTATAAAGAAGTATTAAAAAAAGTAAAAAAAGGAAGTTTCGTTTATCTTGATCCACCATATATGCCGCTCTCTAGATCGGCAAATTTTACTGGATATACAGAAAATGGATTTGGATATAAAGAACAAGAAGAGTTAAAACAGGAATGCGATAGACTAAGAGAAAAAGGTATTCGATTTGTCCAATCTAACTCTGATTGTTTGGAAATTCGTGAACTTTACAAAGATTATACAATTAAAACTGTACAAGCAAAAAGAGTTATTAATAGTAATTCCGCAAAGCGTGGAGAAATCAACGAGGTATTGATATATGCCTGATGAAACTTCTAGGAGAATGTCTACAGAAGAAGCATGGAATACTTTATTAATGAGGTATAATATTATTCAAGAAGTAAGACAGAATGGTATATTTAACATTACATCTGCTCAAATCAATGAATATAAAGAAGCAAGATTAATGGCAAAATGGGATAGTTCAGAAAGCTTACCAAATGCTTTAAAGTCGAATAAACTGAATATTCTCCCTGATAGTAGAAGTTCTTATGTTATCAGTGACTTCATATTGTATAAAGAATTTCCTGAATTAACAGAAAAAGTTGAGCAAATGACTCAAGTTCAACTTGAAAATTATGAGACTATAAATATTAATAACATAACTTCAGAAACAAGTGCAATTAATATCCTTGTTCTATCTGGAATACTAGATGACTTTCTTGAAGCATCCGATACCGTAGCGACTTTTAATGGTCGTATGGGAACAGGATGCTTTAATTTTGAGGTAGATAGTTATAGCAATATAAAACGTAGAATCAGCGTAAATAATGCTCAGTGTGAAATAGACGGTGGTTTTGAAAATAGTACAGAAGTTATTATTCTTGAAGCAAAGAATGTATTACATAAAGATTTTCATATAAGACAGTTGTATTATCCATATAGATTATGGAGCGCTAAAGTTAGAAAACCAATACGATTGATATTTTCTGTATACTCAAATATGATATATCGTTTATTTGAGTATAAGTTTAATCATCTTGAAGATTACTCTTCCATTGAGTTGGTACGAACTAAAAATTACTCATTACAGGATATCCATATTTCTTTAGAAGATTTAATAGAAGTTAGGCTGAATACCATCGTTACTAAAAGTGATAATATAAGCGAAAGTAGTACTCCATTTATTCAGGCTGACTCTGTAAGTCGTCTTATTTCTTTATTGGAAAATATGGAAAATAATCCAATGACTGCAGAACAAATAATAGTATTGATGAATTTTGTGGAACGGCAATATAATTACTATGTAAATGCTGGTATTTATCTTGGTATTTTTGAAAGAAAAATAGAAAATAGAACAATAGTATTAAGTGATATTGGAATATTATTATGTAGTATGACATATAAAGAACGGCAGTTAAAATTAGTTAGTTTAATACTAGAACATCAAATATTTTCATATTTTTTTGATTATATAATTAATAATGATGGTAACTTGCCAACTAAAGAATATGTATGTGAAAAAATGCGAGAATTAAATGTTTGTGGAACAAATACATCTACAATAGAAAGGCGTTCAAGCTCAGTTATTAGTTGGTTGAAGTGGATATTTAATTTACCTAATATTGCTGAGTGATTAAATAAGAATAGTGGACTTCAAAATTACAATACTTTTTTGAATAGTCATTTGTAAATTATTTCACGCATGACGACGTGTCGTGCGCTATTCTCTGAATAGCAAAGTTCTCCAGTATCCAATTATGCTGTTTGAATCTTTGGGCTAGCAAAATCCACAGTCCCGCCCCGCCGATGGCGAAGCCGTCGGCGGAAACAGGGGGGCGCGGGGGGAATTATTTCCCCCGCATGCCTTTCCTGTCTTTTCTGCCTTTCTTGTCTTTCCTCTCTTCCTGCCTTTTCTGCCTTTCTGTCTTCATAGGAGAGGGGAGGGGGTTGCCTGTTGACGGGGTTATGTTTTAGTACGGGGGTTCTGGAACATTTTTTTGCATTCCGTCGGGCATGATTGAGTGAGGGCACTTGCCCGTGCGGTAGTGCTGTGCTAGTGTGTCAAAAGGAGATGACCTTTATGAAAAATCTGTGGGCTCCCTGGAGAATGCAGTATATTCTCGGGCCGAAGTGTCATGATGGGTGTGTACTTTGCGCGCCGGAGGATCCGGCGTTGGATGAAGAACGGCTTATCGTGTATCGGAGCGGTCATGTATTTGTGATGCTGAACCGTTATCCGTACGCCTCGGGTCATCTGATGGTGATACCGTATCGTCATGTCAGCGACATCACGGAGCTTTCTGCGGAGGAGGCTGCCGATCTGATGGCGGTGACGCAGCTGAGCTGTCGCGTATTGCGGGAGCTGAGTCATCCTCAGGGCATCAACGTGGGGTTGAATCTTGGGGAAGCCGCGGGAGCGGGCATAGGCATGCACATGCACATGCATGTCGTTCCCCGCTGGAGCGGCGACTCGAACTTCATGGCTGTGCTTGACGATGTACGAGTCATCCCTGAAGCTCTTGTGGAAACCCGTCGACGCATGGCGCCGGTATTTGCCAGGCTGGCGGGGCAATCTGCCTGAACCTTTTTTCCGCGTGTGCTGCTGCGATAAGGAGACGTCATGCGCTATATCAAAGTTTTTCTGCTGGTTTTGCTGTTCTTCGTGGTCATGATGCTCTTTGTGCAGAACCAGCCGTTGTTCTCCGACGCGGTTTCGCTGAAGGTGGATCCGATGTTTGCGCCGGCGATCACCACGGCGCCGATTCCGCGTTATGCGCTGCTGCTCATCAGCTTTGCGCTGGGCGCGGCGGTGGTGCTGCTCATGCTGATCTGGGACAGGCTGGCTCTTTCGGGTCGTGCGTCTGCGGCTCGTCGTCGTGCGACGTCGCTGCAGAAGCGTCTTGACAAGATGACGGCGGAAAAGCAGAAGCTGGAAGCCTCTCTTCAGGAAGCGGAAGCGAAGCTGAAGGAAGCGGCGGCGAATCTGAAGGACGCCGAAGCCCGCGCCAAGGAAGCGGAAGCCCGGGCCGAAGCTGCGCAGAACGCGGCTGAATAACAGTCAGGCAGGCGCACGGAACAGGATTGTTTCGTGCGCTTTTTTTCCCTGCGCGTTTTTTGCGGACGCTGACGGCTACGGCTTGACGCGGCCGCGGATTCGGGGCAGGGTGTTGCGCTTTCGGAAAATCCGGGGCAGGGAATGATGCTCCGGTGTTTTGGGAGCGGTTTGGACTTCTTCCGGGGCGTCCTCGGGCTGCGGTTCTTCTGGTCTGCTGCCCCGGCCTCGGCGTCTCGGAGAGGCGTTTCGGGAACCTGAATCAACGCGGAGGCTCTCGGCGTCAGCGCCTTGAAACACAGCCCCCGGTCGCCCCGGGTGGCCGGGAGCGCTGGGGGTTCGGGCGCTGTTTCCCGCGGTCTGCGGGGACGGGATACGGAGAGGGCGGAACTTTTCGCCGAACGGCTTTCGGGCCGGTGGCGGCGGAGTTTTCGGCAGCCGCATCCCGAATGCTTCGGGCCTCGGCAAAACGTCCTTCGGGACCAAATTTCCTGGCGTCGACCTCCCCGGGCCGAGCAGATCGTCCTCGGGCGTTCATCCCGGCTTTCCGTGGAACAGGCCCGGCCATGTACCCCCGGCGTCGGCTGTTCCGGCCTGAGCCCCGACCCCGCCCCTCGGGCGTGCGTCCCGGTTCCCTCGGAACAGGGAAGGCCCCGCGCGTCGGCATTACCGGAGCCGCAGCGCCGGTCGCCGAGCCTGGCGGCACTTGCCGCCCCCGGGCCCCGGCCCCGCGGCACGGGCAGGCCCCCGGCGTCGGTGCCTTGAAACACTGCCCCGGTCGCCCTCGGGCGGCCTGAACTCGGAGCCCCGCGCGCCGAAGTAAATTTCCGGGCGTCGGCCTTCCCCCGGCCTTCGGGGCAGCTCCCGGCCCGAGCCTCCGGCGTGTGTCCTCGGCCCCCGTCCGACTCGCGGCAGACACCCGCGCGACAGCGCCTCGGAGCTTCGGGCGTCGGCAAAACGTCCTTCGGGACCGAATTTCCGGGCGTCGGCCTCTCGGGCCGCCCCTCGGGCCTGAGCCCCGGCTCACGTCTCCGGCGTCGGCCGTTCCCGGGTTCCCCTGGGACAGGCCGCGGGCCCCGGCTTGTGCCCCCGGCCCGGTCGCCACGGCCCTCGTTCGGAACCGCTCCCCGCATCCGCGGTCGGAGCGCAGATCGGCGCGCATTCCCGGCCCGCGCCCCCATTGACCCGCGCCGGGCCTTCGTCGAGAACACCATGAGCGACACTGCACCGAAACTTACGCCCATGTATCGGCAATACCTGGAAATCAAAAAGGATTATCCCGATACGCTGCTCTTTTACCGCATGGGCGACTTCTACGAACTTTTCTTTGAAGACGCCGAAATAGCCTCGCGCGAACTTCAACTCGCCCTCACAAGCCGCAGTCGCGACGAGGGCGGCGTGCCCATGTGCGGCGTGCCCTGGCACGCGGCGGAAAACTACATCAGCGTGCTTGTGCGCAAGGGCTACAAAATCGCCCTCTGCGATCAGATGGAAGATCCCAGGCAGGCGCGCGGTCTGGTCAAGCGGGCCGTCACCCGCGTCATGACCAGCGGCACCGCCCTCGAAGACGCCAACCTCGAAGCCAAGGCCCACACCTATCTCGGCGCGCTGTTTTGGAACGCCTCGCGCGGCGCGGGCGGCTTTGCCTGGCTCGACGTGTCCACCGGCGCATGGACCGGCATTCAGTCCTCGCGCGAGGAGGAGCTCAAGCAGTGGGCCCTCAAAATGGCTCCACGCGAGCTGCTCATGCCCGACAAGGGCGACATTCCCCTTTCGCTGAACTCCCTGCCCGGCATGCAGGTGGTGCGGGTTCCGGTGCGCAGTCATTTCGAGCTCGAAGGCGCGCGCGAACGCGTGCTCGCCGCCCAGCACGTGCAGGAAGAAGCCGCCCTCGGTCTGGAAAAAAGTCCCGAACTCATGCAGGCCTGCGGCGCGCTCGTGGCCTATCTTGAGCAGATGCAGAAACGCGATCCGGCGCAGCTTGCGCCGTTCCGTCCGCTGGACAAGGGCCGCTATCTCATTCTCGACGAAATTACCGAACGCAATCTCGAACTCTTCTGCCGCATGGACAGCAAACGCGGCGCCGGCACGCTCTGGGCCGTCATGGACAACACCCGCACCCCCATGGGCGGCCGCCTGCTCGAAGAACGCATGCGCTGCCCCTGGCGTCGGCTGGAACCCATCGTCGAAACGCAGGACGTGGTGGAATTCTTCTGGAAGCGCGCCGACGTGCGCCGCGCCCTGCGCGACGCCCTCGAAAACGTGTACGACATCGAACGGCTGTCCACGCGCATTTCGCTCAACCGCTGCCAGCCGCGCGACCTTGCGGCCCTGCGCGAAAGTCTGAGCTGCCTGCCCGCGGTGCGCGCGGCGCTGGCGCTCCCGGAACAGGGGCTCTCCACCGACGACGACCGCCGCGGCGTGCTCCTGCCCGCAGCGCTTCAGCGCCTGCTGAAGAAATGGGACATGCTCGAAGACATCACCGATCTGCTCACCAAGGCCCTGCGCGACGATCTGCCCCCTCAGATCACCGAAGGCGGCCTGTTCCGTCAGGGCTACGATCCCGCCCTCGACGAACTGCTCGATCTCGTGGAGCACGGTGAAGGACGTCTTCAGGATCTTCTGCGCGAAGAGCAGGAAAAGAACAACATGCCCAAGCTCAAGCTGGGCTACAATCACGTGTTCGGCTACTACTTCGAGCTTTCGCGCGCGCAGCAGGCCGAGATTCCCGAGTATTTTCAGCGTCGGCAGAGCCTTGCCAACAGCGAGCGCTTCACCACGCCCGCCCTGCGCGAACTTGAGGAAAAAATGCTCACCGCCGCCGAACGGCGCAAGAGTCTGGAATACGCGCTTTATCAGAAGCTGCGCGAAAAGGTGGCGGCCTCCCGCCCCAGACTCGTGGGCATGGCCGCGCGCCTCTCGTGGCTCGACTACTGGCAGTCGCTCGCCGAAGGCGCGGAGCGCAACGGCTGGACAAGACCCGAACTCGACGAAAGTCAGGAAATCGTCATTCGTCAGGGGCGGCATCCGGTGGTGGAAGCCGTCACGGGTCGGGCGTCGTTCATTCCCAACGATCTTTCCATGGACGCGAGTCGGCATCTGGTGCTCATCACGGGGCCGAACATGGCGGGCAAGTCCACGGTGCTGCGGCAGACGGCCATCATTGCGATCATGGCGCAGATGGGCTCGTTCGTGCCCGCGGCGCAGGCGCGCATCGGTCTGGTGGACCGCATTTTCTCGCGCGTGGGCGCGTCGGACAATCTGGCGCAGGGGCAGAGCACGTTCATGGTGGAAATGATGGAGACCGCGCGCATTCTGCGTCAGGCGGACAAGCGCAGTCTGGTCATTCTCGACGAAATCGGACGCGGCACGAGCACCTTCGACGGTCTGGCGCTGGCCTGGGCCGTGGTGGAGGAACTCGCGCGGCGGGCAGGGGGGAGCATCCGCACGCTCTTTGCCACGCATTACCATGAACTCACGTCGCTCGCGGGCGCGCTGCCCGGCGTGTGCAACATGAACATTGCCGTGCGTGAATGGAACGGCGACATCGTGTTTTTGCGCAGACTCATTCCCGGCCCTGCCGATCGCAGCTACGGCATTGAAGTGGCGCGTCTTGCGGG
>NZ_CALUYL010000025.1 GCF_944324995.1 uncultured Mailhella sp. | reverse complement strand
ACGCCGGAAGTGAATTCCGCCTGCTTATGCCCGTCGGCCGGGCTCCTGATGTCGCCCGGGGCCCCAGAGCGTTGAGAGGCGTTTCTTTTGCCTGCACACTCCCCCTCGCTCTGGCTCCGGGCATAATTTTCCCGTTCGACCTTGTCCTCTCCCGAAGAACACGCAGTCCCGTTTACGCAGGACACGCTGTACGGCCTGCACGACTTGCACGACGGGCATTGCGTTTAACGCCGGAAGTGAATTCCGCCTGCTTATGCCCGTCGGCCGGGCTCCTGATGTCGCCCGGGGCCCCAGAGCGTTGAGAAACGGCCTTCCGGCCTGCGCTCCCCCCTTGCCCTTTGCTTCGGGCATAATTGTCCCGTTCACCATGTCCTGCCGAACCGGCGAAGCCGGGAGGCAGAAACAGGGGGGCGCGGGGGGAATTATTTCCCCCGCATGCCTTTTCTGTCTTTCTGTCTTTCCTGCCTTTTCTACCCGCCGAGGTAGGCGGCGCGGACTTTGGGGTTTTTGAGCATGTCTTTGCCGGGGCCTTCGAGGACGACGGAGCCGACTTCGAGGATATAGGCGTAGTCGGCGATGGAGAGGGCGGCGTAGGCGTTTTGTTCCACGAGGAGCACGGTTTTGCCGTCTTCGTTGATGCGGCGGATGATGTCGAAGATTTCCTTCACGAGGATGGGGGCGAGGCCGAGGGAAGGTTCATCGAGCATGATGAGGTCGGGTCGGCTCATGAGGGCGCGGCCCACGGCGAGCATCTGCTGTTCGCCGCCGGAGAGGGTGCCTCCCTTCTGCCAGCTGCGTTCGCGCAGGCGGGGGAAGAGGTTGTAGACGAGTTCCATGTCTCGGGCGATGCCGTCTTCGTCCTTGCGGCACCAGGCGCCGAGGGTGAGGTTTTCGGCCACGGTGAGGTGCGGCAGTATGCGGCGGCCTTCGGGGCTCAGGGCTATGCCGTGGCGCACCATGTTTTCTGCGGGCATGCCCAGCAGGTTCACGGGCTTGTCGCCTTCGTGGCGGGTGAGCAGAATTTCGCCGCTTGCGCCCTTGACCAGCCCGGCTATGGAACGGATGATGCTGCTTTTGCCCGCGCCGTTCGCGCCGATGAGCGTGACCACGCTTCCCCTCGGAATGGAGAGCGACACGCCCTTGACGGCGTGAATGCCGCCGTAATGCACATGAAGATCATTAATCTGCAACATTGTTCACATCCTCGCCGAGGTAGGCTTCGATAACGCGCGGGTTGGAACGGATGGCCTCGGCGTCGCCTTCGGCGATGAGCTTGCCGTATTCCAGCACCCAGATATGTTCGCACACGCCCATGACCACCTTCATGTCGTGCTCGATGAGCAGGATGGTCAGGTGGAATTCGTCCCGAATCTGCCGGATGAACTTCATCAGTTCGAGGCTTTCCTGCGGATTCATGCCTGCGGCGGGTTCGTCGAGCAGCAGGAATTTCGGTTCCGTGGCCAGGGCTCGGGCGATTTCCAGGCGGCGCTGTGCGCCGTAGGGCAGGGACGAGGCGGTTTCGTCGGCGTGGGCGGAGAGGCCTACGCGGCGCAGAAGCTCAAGCGCCTTGTCGCGGATGTCGCGCTCTTCGCGGCGTGTTCCCGGCAGTCCGAGCACGGCGCCCCACCAGTGGCCGCTGCGGCGCACGTGACGGCCGATCATGACGTTTTCCAGCGCGGTTTCGTTGTAGAAAAGCCGGATGTTCTGAAAGGTTCGGGCCATGCCGAGGGCGCAGATGCGGTGCGGATCCATGCCGGTGATGCGGCGTCCGGCGAAGACCACCTCGCCTTCGGTGGGGCGGTAAAAGCCGGTGATCACGTTGAAGGCGGTGGTTTTGCCCGCGCCGTTGGGGCCGATGAGGCCCACGATGCTGCCTTCGGGGATGTCCATGTTAAGTTCGCTCACGGCGGTGACGCCGCCGAAGCGCATGGTGACGTTTCTTACTTCAATGATGTTCTTCCGGCTCATGCCTTACGCTCCTTCTTGCGGCCGAGGCGGGAAAAAAAGGCGGCCAGACTGTTCCAGGTGATTTCGCGCATGCCCATGATGCCTTCGCGGCGGTAGAGAATGATGAGCAGCAGGCATACGGAGAACACCACCATGCGCATGCCGGGAATGCCGGGAATTTCCACGAATCCGAGGTCGATGGGTTCTTCCACCACGCGGAGCCATTCGAGCAGCACGGTGATGATGACGCTGCCGATGATGCTGCCGGTAATGGAACCGAGACCGCCCGCCACCACGATCATGAGGATGTTGTAGGTGAGCAGGAAGGTGAACATTTTGGGGTCGATGGTGGTGAGGAGATTGCCGAGCAGGGCTCCGCCCACGCCGGCGAGGAAGGCGCCGAGGCAGAAGGAGAAGAGCTTGGTGTGGAACACGTTGATGCCCATGACCTGAGCGGCGATTTCATCGTCGCGCACGGCCTTGAGCACGTTGCCGAAGTTGCTGGAGAGCAGGCGCACGGTGCAGAACACCACCACGAGCAGCCAGATGAAGCTTGTGAACAGGTCGGTGTGGCAGGGAATGCCCTTGATGCCGAGCGAACCGTTGGTGATGGGGGTGGCGTTCACGATGAGCACGCGGATGATTTCCGAGAAGCCCAGAGTGGCGATGCCGAGGTAGTCGCCGCCGAGCCTGAGCACGGGAATGCCGATGACGAGGGCGAACACTGTGGCCACGAGTCCGCCGAGGATCACGGAGAACCAGAAGGGCGTGTGCAGGGCGGCGAGGGAAGGCAGGATTTCGTCGATGATCCACATCATTTCCTTCTGATCGGGCGTGAGCACGCACAGGGCGGAGACATAGGCGCCTATGGCCATGAATCCGGCGTGGCCGAGCGAGAACATGCCGGTGAAGCCGTAAATGATGTTGAGCGAAATGGCGAGAATGCCGTACACGGCCACAAGGTTCAGAATCTGCACTTCATAGCCGTTGAGGGGCGAGGGCAGAAAGGTGAGGCCGGTGTCTTCGGCCATGCTGCCGTCGGCCCACCAGAGGAAGAGGAACAGCAGGGCGATGGCCAGCACGGTCAGGGTGTTGTTGCGCGCGGCGGAGGAAGAGTCTTTCGAGAGCGTCATCAGATCTTCTCCTTCTGTTTTTCACCGAACAGGCCGGTGGGCTTCACCAGAAGGACAACGACCAGCAGAATGAAGGCGAAGGCGTCGCGGTAGCCGGAGAGTTCCGGGAAGAAGGCGACGGCCATGATTTCAATGAAGCCGAGCATGAGGCCGCCGATCACCGCGCCCTGGATGGAGCCGATGCCGCCGAACACGGCGGCGATGAAGGCCTTGAAGCCGGGGAACACGCCCATGTAGGGGTTGATCTGCGGATAGCGCAGCGCCCACATGATGCCGGAAGCCGCGGCGAGGGCGGAACCGATGGCGAAGGTGAGGGCTATGATTTTGTCCACGGACACGCCGAGCATGCGCGTGGTTTCGATGTCTTTGGAAATGGCCTGCATGGCGAGGCCGGGCTTGGTGTGATAGACGACGTAGAGCAGGGCGGCGACGAGAATGGCGGTCACGCCGGGCACGAGGAGAGTGAGGGGCATGAGGCGCGCGCCGCCGATGGTGATGATGCTGATGAGCCACTCGGGCTGATGCACGGGTCTGGGCAGACCGGTGAAGACCACCACGGCCAGACTTTCAAGGAAGAAGGAAACGGCGATGGCGCTGATGAGCGCGGAAATGCGGGGCGCGTCGCGCAGGGGGCGGTAGGCGATCTTGTCCATGAGGACGCCGAGGGCGGCGGATCCCAGAATGGACACCACCACGGCCGCGGGCCAGGGCAGACAGAAGAGCGTGGTGCCGTAGAAGACGAAGTACGCGCCGAGCATGAGGATGTCGCCGTGGGCGAAGTTGATGAGGCGCAGGATGCCGTACACCATGGTGTAGCCGATGGCGATGAGGCCGTACAGCGAACCGAGCGTCAGCGCGTTGAAAAAGTGTTGGAGGAATAATTCCAGACTCATAGGGAACCCTTTCCGGCCGCGCCGCCGCGCAGGGACGAGTATCCGTGCGGCGAGGCTTCATAAAAATACGCCGGCCCGTCGGGGACGGAGCGGGGCGCGGTGAAATATGCGTGTGGGGCGGAAGAGGCGCTGAGCGCCGGAAACGGCCGGAGACCAGGCTCCGGCCGTTCGATCAGAGAAGATTAGTCGGCGATGGCTTCGCCGATGTAGGAGCGCTTGCCGTTCTTGTACTGAATGATGCCGACGGGCAGTTCGGCGTCATGCGAGGCGTTGATGGAAAGCGTGCCGAGGGGAGTGGCGAAGTTCTTGGTTTCGGCGAGGGCCTTGGTGATGGCTTCGGGATCGTCGGAGCCGGCGCGGGTGATGGCGTCGAGAATGAGGTTGTAGCACACGTAGCCGAGGGCGGAGTTCACGTTGGGATCCTTGTCGGGATAGGCGGCCTTCCAGGCGTCGGTGAAGGCCTTGGCGGCGGGGCTCATGTTGGGCATGTTGACGTCATAGGGGAAGGTGGTGTGCAGGAAGCCTTCCACGGCCTTGCCGCCGATCTTGACGGTGTCGGGGTTGTCCATGGCGTCGGCGCCCATCATGACGAAGGTGCCGCCGAGTTCGCGGGCCTGCTTCATGATGATGGCGCCTTCAGCGAAGTAGGCGGGCATGAACACGATGTCGGGCTTCTGATTGATGATTTCGGTGAGCTGGGCGGTGAAGTCCTGGTCGCCGGAATTGTACTTCATGTCGGCGACGATCTGGCCGCCGAGCTTCTTGTAGGAGCGCTTGAAGAAGCTGCACAGGCCCACGGAGTAGTCGTTGGCGACGTCCATGAGTATGGCGGCCTTTTTCATGCCGAGGGTCTTGTAGGCGTAGGAAGCGGCGGCAGCGCCCTGATAGGGATCGATGAAGCAGGCGCGGAAGTAGTACTTCTTGCCCTGGGTGACGAGGGGGCTGGTGCAGGAGGTGCCCACGCCGGGGACGCCGGCCTTTTCGCCGACTTCGCCGCCGGCCATGGCCAGGGAGGAGCCGTAGGTGCCGATGTAGGCGGAAACCTTGTCGCGTTCCACGAGGCGCTTCACGGCGTTGGCGGCTTCGACCTTGTCGGACTTGTTGTCCACGACGACGAGTTCAACGTCGCGGCCGAGCACTTTGGGATTGGCCTGCTGGGCCAGTTTGATGCCGTCGAGCTCGAGCTGACCGCCGAAGGCGTTCTGACCGGTGAGGGGCAGATACACGCCGATTTTGACGGGTTCGGCGGCGGCAGCCGGGAAGGCGAGGCCACAGGCCAGAGCGGCCATGGCCACAGAGGCGAACACACGGGAAAGCTTCATAACGATCCTCCGATTAAGAAACTCAGGTTCGTGTAAGAGATATGGAGGGAATCTTATAGAATCTTACGATTGTGTGCAATCATGAAGCGACGGGAAAATGCCGCGAAATGCAGGACAAATACAGTGTTTTTAAAAGGTATATCAATTGAATACAATAAGTTGTCGCCGTGTCGACAAAAATGATTTTTCTTCTCTCCTGTAAAAGAAAAAGAGCTTTTGCCAATTTTGTGTTTACAAAAGCGCAAAAATGTGGAAAATATTTGTGCCTTTTTCCGTTGTGGGGAACGAGGGGGAGAAAGAGAGCATGCGGGGGAAGGGGAAGGCCCTTTTGAAAAAGGCCCTTCCCCCGCGCCCCCATCCCCATCTCCAAAACTTTTTAATTGGGGGGATGGGGGCGCGGATTCGGATGGCTGCGTGTTTCGGGACGCTGCCTCGTGGGCTTCATGCAGGCGGTGACCGGCAAGGATGCTGCACGCATCGGCGCACCATGTGTTTTCCTCGCGGCGACGCTTTTTGCATCGGTCAAAAAAAAACGCGCCCTTCGTGCCGAAGCACGGAAGGAATCGCGTATGTTGTTGCGGCCCGTCGGAGTCATGACCGGGGACACGACGGGATCCTCCGCCGCGGGGAAGGGCTCGCAATATTGCCGAAAGAGCACGGCGCGGCGCTCCTGCCGGTGCCGGCACGCGTTCTCCGCCGGATCGTGGAATCCCGGGCGAGGCGGAGGGGACGGCACAGACAAAACCGCGGGCACGCCGGAATGCCGGGCACGTCAGGGGCAGGGCAAACCCGGCAACCTCGGAGGCACGACAGGGAGCCGGAGAAAGTGGGCGGAGCCGAGGAAAATCGGGCGGGCCGGGACAGATCCTGCAACGCCGGAGTCATCCGGGCAAAGCCCGGGGAACGCCGGAAAGCCGGGGCCATTCGGGCGGAATCGCGAAGCGAATCAGGGGGGGGATCGGGGCTTGTCCCGGCGGGGTCAGGGGCGGAGCCCCTGGTGCTCCGACTTGTCCCCTTCCTCTCATCATAAATGCTTCTTTCTGCGCGACGACGACGGAATGCCGAGCTCTTCGCGGTACTTGGCCACGGTGCGCCGGGCGATTTTGACGCCGAGGCCCTCGTTGAGACGGGAGCTGATGTCTTCATCGGACAGAGGGTGGGACTGGTCTTCGGCGTCGATGAGGGCGCGGATGCGGGCCTTGACGCTTTCGGAGCCCACCTGACTGCCGTCGCTGGAGGAGAGGGCGCTGTTGAAAAAGTATTTGAGCTCGAAGATGCCGTGGGGAGTGCCCACGTACTTGTTGGTGGTGATGCGGCTTATGCTGGATTCGCTGCGGCCGATGTCTTCGGCGATGTCCTTGAGCACCAGAGGCTTGAGCTTGTACACGCCGTATTCAAAGAAGTCGTGCTGATGCTTCACGATGCTTTCCATCACCTGATAGAGGGTGCGCTGCCGCTCTTCGAGGCTGCGGATGATCCACACGGCCGAGCGCAGCCGGTCGTTCATGTAGTCCTTTTCCTCGCTGGAGCGGTTTTTCTCGGCGAGCTCTTCGGAGAGGGGGGAAAGCTGGAGGTGGGGCAGGTCTTCGTCGTTCATGAGGATGACGAATTCTCCGTTCACCTTGCGCACGAAGATGTCGGGGCTGACGTAGCAGGGCGTGCTGCTGCCGAGGCTGCCGCCGGGGCGGGGTTCCAGGCTCTGGATGATGCCTATGTATTCCTTGAGGGTGTCGAGGTCGATGTGAAAATGGCGCAACAGCGGCTTATAGCGCTGTTTTTCAAGGTCTTCGAGGTGATTTTGAACGAGATCGACGAGGATGGGGTCGCGGTCGTCGCGTCGGGCGTGCAGCTGGATGAGCAGACATTCGGAAAGGGAGCGCGCAGCCACGCCGACGGGATCGAAATTCTGGATGGCGGAGAGCACGGGCGGCACTTCGGAGGGATCCGCGCCGGCGAGGGAGGCGATTTCTTCGTCGGTGGCGGTGAGGTAGCCGGTTTCGTCGAGGTTGCCGATGATGCACTCGCCGATGGACTTCTGTTTTTCGGTGAGGGGGGAGAGCAGAAGCTGTCCCATGAGATGGGCTTCGAGGTTGGGTTCGGCGGAGTGGCAGGCTTCGAGGGGATTGCCGTCCTCTTCGGCGGCCTCGAATTCCTGCTGGGCCACGCGCGACTGACTGGAAAATTCTCCGAGGTATTCTTCCCATTCGGCGCTGCGGGCCACTTCTTCCTGAGGCCAGGGGCTGTCCTGTTCGGCGCTTTTGCGGGAATCGGCCGCGGCGTCGGGAGCGGAGGATGCGGCGTTGTCGGTTTCGCGCTCCTCAAGGAAGGGATTTTCCAGCAGTTCCCGCTGCACCGCTTCCACCAGTTCCTGACGGGAGAACAGAAGCAGGGAAATGGCCTGCTTGAGCATGGGCGTCATGTGGAGCTGCTGGCTCAGTTTGAACTGCTGTTTGATTTCAAAGGCCATAATTTCTCCTGGTGACGGTTGAAAGGGGAGGCACGGGCGACAAAACGCGGCACGGAGCGGTAATTCCGTGCCGCGACAGGTTCAGCGGAGTTCTTCGGAAGCCACGTCGGCCAGACGGCGGACGGCGCGACGCACAAAGTCTTCGTCTTCGCCTTCCACCATGACGCGGCAGAGGTTTTCGGTGCCGGAGTAGCGCAGCAGCACGCGGCCGTGAGCGCCGAGCTTTTCTTCGATGTCCTTCTGGGCGGCCATGAGCTTTTCGCACTTTTCAAAGGGAATCTTGCGGGAAATGCTCACGTTGATGAGCTTTTGCGGATAGAGCTTGAGCCGGTCGGCCAGTTCGGAGAGGGGGCGTCCGGTTTCGCGCATGATGCGCAGAATCTGGAGCGCGGCGAGCAGGCCGTCGCCGGTGGTGCCGTATTCGCGGAAAATGAGGTGTCCCGACTGTTCGCCGCCGAGCATGGCGTTGTGCTGACGCATGGCTTCGATGACGTAGCGGTCGCCCACCTTGGTGCGCAGAAGCTGGCCGCCGCGTTCCTTCATGAACACTTCGAGGGCCATGTTGCTCATGACCGTGCCCACGAGAATGTTCTTGTTGAGCTTGCCCTTTTTCATGAGGTCGTCGGCGCAGATGGCCATGATCTGATCGCCGTCGAGCAGACGTCCCTTTTCATCGACCACGAGGAGGCGGTCGGCGTCGCCGTCGAGGGCGAGACCGACGTCGGCGCGCACTTCGCGCACCTTGGCCTGAAGGTTTTCGGGATGGAGCGAACCGCACTGATAGTTGATGTTCAAACCGTCGGGCGAGGTGCCGAGACGGAAGACTTCGGCGCCGAGTTCCTCAAGGGCGAGGGGCGCGACCTTGTAGTTGGCGCCGTTGGCGCAGTCGATGACCACGCGCAGGCCGTCGAGGGTGAGCTGCTGGGGAAAGCTGCTCTTGAGGTACACGATGTAGCGGCCCGAGGCGTCCACGATGCGGTAGGCGCGGCCCACCTTGTTGGAGGCGGGGTAGTCCCATTCGTAGTCCTTGTCGAGGATGAGCTCGGACATCTTGTCTTCGACTTCGTCGGGAAGCTTGAAGCCTTCGCGGTCGAAGAACTTGATGCCGTTGTCGTGATAGGGATTGTGCGAGGCGGAAATGACCACGCCGAAGTCGGCGCGCATGTTGCGGGTGAGGAAGGCGATGGCGGGAGTGGGCAGGGGGCCCACCTGATACACGTCCATGCCGGAGGCGCACAGGCCCGCGGTGAGCGCGGATTCAAACATGTAGCCGGAGAGGCGGGTGTCCTTGCCGATGATGACCTTGCGGCGGCATTCGTCGGAGCGGAACACGGTGCCCGCGGCGAGGCCGAGGCGCAGGGCCATTTCGGCCGTGAGGGGATAGGTGTTGACCCGGCCGCGCAGGCCGTCGGTGCCAAAAAGACGTTCAGACATGGCTAATCCTGTGTTTCGATGGGTGCTTTGGGAGCGGTTGTTCCGCCTTTGCCGTCGGCGCTGACGGAGGTCGCGGCGGTCGCGGTTCCGGCCGGGGAGGCGGAAGCGGCGGGCGCGGCGACTTTTGCCGGTACGGCGATGCTTGCCGGAGCGGCGACCTTGGCGGGCACGGTCACTTTGGCGGGTGCGGCGGAGTCTGTTCCGGACGCGGGGGGCTGATCGGCGGGCTTGTCGTCGCCGGAGAGGGCGGGCGGCACTTTGAGGTCGTTGGGCTGGGGCAGCGAGGCCGAAGGCAGCACGACGTCGCTCAGCGAAAAGTTTCCGGACACCCGCTGATCGGGCAGCTTCATGCCGAAGGTGTTGGTCGGCAGGGTGAATATGCTTTCTGCCGGGGCCCAGTTGCGGCTTTCCGCGCCGATGTCGGTGCGGCTGAAGAGCATGACGGTGGGCGGCTCGATGGCAATGAGGCCCGCGCCCGAGGGCAGCATGACGATGGGGGTGACTTCCGCGCTGTCGCCGGGGGTGAAGTCGGCGGGCTGGCGCACGATGACGCGCACGGCGTCGAGGTAGTCGCGGTCTTCCACGAGGGCTTCGGGCACGGAGATTTCCACGCTGGCCTGATCGGGACGCACGCTGTAGCCTTCGTCGTCGTTGTCGAGCTGGATTTCCCGCGAGAGGGTGACGTTCTGTGTCTTGAGGTCGAGCGAGTAGCGCAGGGTGGTCACGGGCGGGGTGATTTCCACCTGCGGCGGGGCCACGATGGCCACGTTGGCCTCATGGGGGCCTTCGCTGGCGTTCTTGGTGGGATCGTACACCACGATGAGCCGGTCGAGGGAGTTGACCTGGGTTTCCGGGCCCTTCACCGTGACGAAGGACGGCTCAAGAATGGCGTGGGAAATAAGGTAGGGCGAATCTGCCGGCAGAGGCAGCATCTTGTTCTCGAGCGGCACCACGCGTTCGGTGAGGGCGTCGGCCTCAAGCACGAGTCGGCTCGGCATGATTTCGAGTATTTCAAAGGCCTTGAAGTCGGGCATGGAATCCACGGCCAGGGGCAGGGCGGTGGCGCCGCGCTGCACGCCGGAGAGATCCACGGTATAGACGAGGTCGCGCGAGTGCAGATTGCGCAGAAGTTCTGCGGAACCGCGCAGGCGCACGGAAATGTGATTGACCATGCCCTCGCGGATGATGAGTCCGTCGGGCAGGCCGCGGTATTCCACGCGCAGTTCGACCTGCGTTTCCACGTGATCGCGACCGACGACGAGATACCACAGCCCCGTGGCGATGACGAGGGAGAGCAGTACGGAAAGAACGGTCTGCAACCGGCTGTTATTGATTGAGGACATTGGCCAGTATCCGTTCCAGGCGTTCTTGATTCAGGGGATTGGAGAGGTGGCCGTCCTGGGCTAGGGTCACTTCTCCGCGTTCTTCCGACACCACGATGGAGATGGCGTCGCTCACTTCGGTGATGCCGATGGCGGCCCGGTGACGGGTGCCGAAGTGCTGACGGGCGACGTTGGCGAGCGGCAGCACGCAGCCTGCCGCGGTAATGCGGTCGTTGTGGCCTATGATGACGGCGCCGTCGTGGAGCGCCGTGTTGGGAAAGAAGATGGTGGCGAGCAGATCCTGCGAGACCACGGCGTCGATGGTGACGCCCTTTTCGGTCATGTCGCCGAGGGCGACGTTGCGCTCGATGACGATGATGGCGCCGATGCGGCGGGCGGCGAGGGCGCAGGCGGTGCGGCTCACGGTGCTTATCATTTCCGTGCGCACGTTGGCCTTGCGTCGGAAAAGATGCCGGAAGTTCATGTTGGAGAGCGCCTGGCGGATGTCCTGATGGAACAGGATGACCACCACGAGGAACAGGGAACTGAACACGTTCTGGAGCAGCCACACGAGGGTGAACAGGCCGAGGAACTGGGCGGCCGCGAACAGGATGAGCAGCAGGAGCAGGCCGTTCAGGGCGGCCATGGCGCGCGTGCCCCGCACGAAGCGGATGCCGTAGTAGCAGAGGATGGCTACTATGAGTATGTCCAGCAGGTCTCGCCAGCCGAATGTCAACTGTCCCAGTGCGAACATGTCAGTCTTTCCAGGGGGTGAAGTGTTCCGCGAGGGTGAGGGCTCGCCGGGCGGAGGCCACGTCGTGAACGCGGTGATGGCAGACGCCGCGCGCGGCGAGCAGCGCCGTGCAGACGCTGGTGGCTTCGATGCGTCTTGTCACGTCGAGGCCGAGCAGGTCGCCGAAGATGCTCTTGTTGGAAACGCCGAGCAGCACGGGACGCCCCAGGGCGAGGAGTCTTTCGATGCCGGCGAGTATCTGACAGTTGTGTTCCGCGGTTTTGCCGAAGCCTATGCCCGGATCGAGCATGATGTTTTCCTCGGGCAGACCGGCCTTGACCAGGGCGGTCATGCGCGCTTCGAGGAAGGCGATGACTTCGTCGAGCACGTTTTCGTAGCGCGGATCGTTCTGCATGGTGCCGGGGGTCATGCCGGGGCGGCAGTGCATGAGCACGTAGCCGGGGCGGTACTGAGCGAGCACGTCGGTGATTTCGGGCTCCCACACGCCGGCGGAGATGTCGTTGATGATGTCGGCGCCGGCTTCGAGCACGGCGGCGGCAACGGACGTGCGCCAGGTGTCCACGGAGAGCAGGGTGTCGGGCGGGGTGCGTCTGCCGCGACCTTCGGAGAGGGCGCGCACGAGAGGCAGCACGCGGCGCATTTCGTCGTCGGGGGGAACGTCCTGCGCGCCCGGACGCGACGAAGCCCCGCCGAGATCAAGCACTCTGGCTCCGTCTGCGGCGAGGCGTCTGGCGTGGGAAAACGCGCTTTCAAAAGAAGGGTGCCTGCCTCCGTCGAAAAAGGAGTCGGGCGTTACGTTCACCACGCCCCACAGCGTGAAGCGCGACGGCGTACCGCCCTGTTTTTCGGTGGAAACAGGGCTGAATGCCCCGTGGCGAAGCATCCAGACCGTGTCCTTATTCATCGTTATTTGTCTCCCCTGTCGGCTCCTTCGCCGGAGGCGGAAGAGTCGCTTGCGGCTTTTTCCTCAGGCTGAGGGGCCGCGGTCTCCGCAGGGGGCGTCGCGTTGGACTGGCTGTTCCCGGCGTTGTTCTTTTCGTCTGCGGAGTGTTCTTCCTCAAGATGGAATTCGCCCGCGTTCTGCCCGTTGATCTGAAAGGGGGGCAGCTTTTCGCCCCGCATGAGGATGTCGATGTCCTCGCCGGAAATGGTTTCGCGTTCCAGCAGGGCGTGCGCGATGGCGTGCAGCATGTCGATGTGTTCGGTGAGCAGGGTGCGGCAGCGTTCGCGGGCCTCGTCGATGAGGGCCTTGACTTCGCTGTCCACAAGGCGGGCCATGTCGTCGCTCACGGAGCGGGTGTGGCCCCATTCGCGGCCGAGGAAGACTTCCTCTTCATGTTCGCCCACGGTCTGCGGACCGATCTTGTCGCTCATGCCCCATTCGCACACCATCTTGCGGGCCATCTTGGTGGCGCGGTCGATGTCGTTGCCCGCGCCGGTGGTGATGTCGCCCATGATGATCTCTTCGGCCACGCGGCCGCCGAGCAGCACCACGAGGTTGTTGCGCAGAAAGTCGCGGGAGTAGCCGTGGCGGTCTTCATTGGGCAGCTGCATGGTCACGCCCATGGCGCGGCCGCGGGGAATGATGGACACCTTGTGAACCGGATCGGTGCCGGGCAGGAGCTTGGCGGCGAGGGCGTGTCCGCCTTCGTGATAGGCGGTGATCTTCTTTTCTTCGTCGCTCAGGATGAGGCTGCGACGTTCCTTGCCCATGAGGACCTTGTCCTTGGCGTATTCAAAGTCGGACATGTTCAGGCGGTCCTTGTTGAGCTTGGCGGCCTGAAGCGCGGCTTCGTTCACGAGGTTTTCAAGGTCGGCGCCGGAGAAGCCGGGCGTGCCCTTGGCGATGGTGGTGAGATCCACGTCCCTGGCGAGGGGCGTGCGGCGGGTGTGGACTTCGAGAATCCGTTCGCGGCCGCGCAGGTCGGGCGTGGAAACCACGACCTGACGGTCGAAACGGCCGGGACGCAGCAGCGCGGGATCCAGAACGTCGGGACGGTTGGTGGCCGCGATGAGAATGACGCCTTCGTTGGACTCAAAGCCGTCCATTTCCACGAGCAGCTGGTTGAGGGTCTGCTCGCGTTCGTCGTGACCGCCGCCGAGACCTGCGCCGCGCTGACGACCCACGGCGTCGATTTCGTCGATGAAGATGAGGCAGGGGGCGTTCTTCTTGCCCTGCGCGAAGAGGTCGCGCACGCGCGAAGCGCCCACGCCCACGAACATTTCCACGAAGTCGGAACCGGAAATGGAGAAGAACGGCACGCCGGCTTCACCGGCCACGGCGCGGGCCAGCAGGGTCTTGCCGGTTCCGGGAGGGCCTACGAGCAGCACGCCCTTGGGAATGCGGCCGCCAAGGCGCGTAAATTTGCGCGGATTGGAAAGAAATTCCACAACTTCGGCAAGTTCTTCCTTGGCTTCGTCCACGCCTGCCACATCGGCGAACGTGACCTTGCCCACCTGATTCTGATCCTGCATGCGCGCGCGGGAACGGCCGAACGACATGGCCTTTCCGCCGCCGCCCTGCATCTGACGGGCAAAGAAGATCCACACGCCGATGAGCAGCAGCATGGGGAACCACGAAATGAACACCGACATGGCAAGCGGCGTTTCTTCGGGCTTCTTGACGTCGATGACCACGTTCTTGTTCTTGAGTTCCTGAACGAGGTTCGGATCGTTGGGGGCATAGGTGCTGTAGGTGCGGCCGTCGTTGGTGACGACGGTGATGTTTCTGTCTTCGATCACCACCTGACTGACTTCCCCGTTGTCGACCTGCGAGAGGAAAGTGCTGTAGGCGGCGGAGTTCTGCGGGGTTCCGCCGTTTTCGTTGAACAGGCTGAACAGGGAGATCATGGCAACGGCTATGATGCTCCACAGCAGGATATTGCGGGAAAACTGGTTCAAAGCTGCCTCCATGGCTGCTTATGATGACGCACTCAAAGTGACGGAGAGGGCCCGGCTTGCCGGGCTGCCACAGGTGAAACGGCAGGCTCCGCAGGCGACGATGCGTCGCCCCTGTCGTTTTTTATATTTGTAATGCCACTTGCCGACTTTGACAATGATGTGCAGGCCGGTTTTTCCGCTCCGGGAACTTTTTTCTGCAAGAATCGTGCCGAATTGAAATGAGTTGCGCCCCGCTTTTTTTCTTTCGGAACCGTCCGAACTTGCCAGACTTCCCGCCTTGGGCTAGCATCCGCCGATGCGGAAAATCACGTCCGCCCGCGGCCCGTCCGCGCTTTTGCGCGCCCTCCAAAAACGCGGACGAACGCCTTCTCCCGCCGCATTTTTGGCCCGCCCGGCCGATGGGGTTCATTCATGTTCGTTGACTGCCATACTCATGTTTTTCATCCGCGCATCGCCGAAAAGGCGAAAATGAAGCTCGCGGAACACTACAAGCTCTTCTGTCACTGCAAAGGCACCCCGGACGACCTGCTCCTGCGCGCAGGCCGCGCGGGCATCGATCACTGCGTGGCCCTCTGCGCCGCCACGAGCGCCCTCCAGGTGCGCCCCTGCAACGCCTACGCAGGCTACCTCCAGCACAATTATCCGCGCATCACCGCCTTCGGCTCCATCCACCCCGACTGCACGGACTGGAAACAGCAGCTCGACTGGCTCCGCTCCATGGGCGTCCACGGCATCAAGCTCCACCCGGATTTCCAGCACTTCTGGCTCAATGATCCCCGCCTCTACCCCATCTTCGAGGAAGCACAGAGGGATTTTATCTTTATGATACACATAGGCGACAGCCTCCCCCCGGAGAAAAATCCCTCCTGCCCCTATAAAATGGCCGCCATCCTCGACGACTTCCCCCACCTCAACGTCGTCGCCGCCCACCTCGGCGGCTTCCGCCAGTGGTCCTACGCCCTCGACGCCCTCGCCGGCCGCGACGTCTGGATGGATACCTCCTCCTGTATGAAGGAAATCTCCGACGATACCCTCAAGGCCATCCTGAAAAAACACCCCCGCAATCGCCTCGTCTTCGGCACCGACTACCCCATCATGGACCCCCAGGACGAAATCGACGCCCTCCAGAAACGCACCCGCTTCTCCGACAACGAAATCGACGAAATCCTCGCCAACGGCACCCACCTCCTCTTCGGATAACCGCAAAGGCAGGAAAGGCAGAAAAGGCAGAGAAGACAGGAAAGGCATGCGGGGGAAATAATTCCCCCCGCGCCCCCCTGTTTCTGCCTCGCAGCTAAAGCTGCTTCGGCAGGACAGGGTGAACGGGAAGATTATGCCCGAAGCGAAGGGCGAAGGGGGGCGTGCCTCCGGAAGGCATTCTCTCAACGCTCCGGGGCCCCGGGCGACGTCAGAATGCAGACTGCACCGCGTGGGGACGTGGCGGAGCAGGGGCTCTCGTGAGCAAGGAAGGGATTTCCAGATTTCTTTGAAAAATTTTGTGGCACGCGCGGCCGGATTGTCCACTCTTACGGATTTTAAGATTTTTGGGGTGGAAAAAGGGCTCAGGACCAGGGAAAAACGATTTCAAACCCGACGGGCGGGGAATTTTCACGTACACCCAAAATGCTGCGGGACGGCCCCGGAAGGGGTCGTCCCGCAAATTATGGGGGTTCGGGGGAGATTATCTCCCCCGATGCCTTTCCTGTCTTCTTGCCTTTTCTGCTTTTCCTGTCTTTCCTGTCTTTTCTGCCTTTCAGCCTTTCCTATCTTTTGAGGGCGTTGGCGATATGGGAAGCGAGGTCCTGGACGAGGAGGGACTGGGCTTCGACCATGGACTGGATGGAGTCGCCGGCGGGTCTGGATTTGACGAGGTGGCCGGAGTTGAGGACGGAGCCGTCTCTCTGGAGTCTCCAGACGACGTCGAGGGTGACGTTGCCTTCGAGGGGGCCGTCGAGTCTGCGGATATCGAGCATGAGTTTATCGTCGACTTTGGCGCCGGTGCGGAGGGGGAGGGCGGAGACGCCGCGGACGGCGAGGGCGTCGCAGAGGACGCGGGAGACGCCCTGACCGAGGCTTTCGCCCCAGCGGTCGAATTCATGGATGGTGATGTTCACGCCGTCGGCCTCGCGCAGGACGATTTGTTGTCTGGTGAGGTATCCGGGCAGGGTGACGGGGAGCACGCCGATGCTGGCGGTGTCGGAAGCCGAGGATGCGGGCAGGGGGGAAGAGAGCACGTAGTAGCGCACGGTCGGGGAGGATTTGAGCTGCGCGGGGAGCGAGCATCCTGAGAGTGCGAGGGCGAGGACGAGGGCGCAGAGGAAGGGTTTCATCAATTGTTTCTCCCGAAGATGAGGGCGTTGGGCTTGATTTCCAGCAGGGTGGCGAGTTCCGAGAGGGCCTGGGCGGCGCGTCTGAGGGAGAGCATGGTCTGGCTGAATTCGAGCACGGGGGCGGAGTCTTCGCTGAAGAGGCTGTTTGCGGTATCGGCGGTGCGGCGCAGGCCTTTCATGGCGTTCTGGGCTTCGAGGACCACGCCTTCGGAGGAAGACGCGAGGCTGTCGATGCTTCTGAGGGCGGCGTTGACGCCGGCGAGGGTGTTGTGGATATCCTTTTTCAGGGAACCGGCGAGGGAGGCGTAGGCGGTCATGGTGGAGTCGGCGCTTTGTCTGAGCGCGCCGAAGGAGCGCACTTCCTCTCGGATGGAGTCGCTGGTTTCGCGCAGGCTGGCCACGAGGCCGGAGGCGTCGATGTCGCGGAGCTGTTCGCTCATGCTTTTCACGCTGCTTACCACGTCGTAGAGAATTTCCTGAATGGGAATGTTTTCGAGGGTGCTGAGGGCGGCGTCGAGGGAGGAGAGCTGCGTGGGAATCTGGGGCGAGCCCTTGTAGGGAGCGAGGGAGGCGAGATCCACGGGGGCGGCGTTGCTCAGGATGTCGAGCTCGACGCAGAGCTGCCCGGTGAGAATGCTGGTGATGCCGAGCTTGCCGCGCAGACCGGCCTTGATGAGGCGGTTCATGATGTCGGGATCGTCGAAGAGATCCTTTTCGCTGCCGTCTTCGAGCAGGGCCATGGCCTTGTCGCGTTCGATTTCGATGATGACGGGGGTATAGAACTTGGCGGTGCCGATTTCGGGGCGAATCTGGATGGAGTTCACCTTGCCGATGCGTATGCCCTTGAAGTACACGGGCGAGCCCTGAATGAGGCCTTTGAGCGAGGTGTTGAAGTAGAGCACGAAGGTGGGATTCTTGTTGCCGAAGGAGCCCGAGCCGAGGAGCAGGATGAAGCCTACAAGCAGGGCCAGCGCGCCGAGCACGAAGGCGCCGATGAAAGTTTTAGTGCTGCGTTCCGTCATTGATTTCCTCCGCGGACGCGGCCCTTGCCGCGCGTAAGAAATTCCACCACTTCGTCGGGGCCGCTTTTGAGCAGTTCGTGCGGATCGCCGCTTGCGGTCATGGTTTTGGTTTTGGCGTCCAGGAACACGGAATTGTTGGCGATGGCGAAGATGCTTGCCAGTTCGTGGGTGACCACGATGACGGTCATGCCCAGGGTGTCCCGAAGTTGCAGGATGAGTTCGTCGAGTCTTGCCGCGCTTACGGGATCAAGACCGGCGGAAGGTTCGTCGAAATAGACCACGTCGGGATCAAGGGCGAGGGCGCGGGCGAGACCGGCTCTTTTTTTCATGCCGCCGCTTATTTCCGAGGGGTAGAAGTCTTCAAAGCCCGCGAGTCCCACGAGGGAGAGCTTGAACGAGGCGAGGGCGCGGATGTCGCGGGGGGAAAGGCTGGTGTAATATTCGAGGGGGAGGGCGACGTTTTCGGCGAGGGTGCGGGAAGTCCAGAGCGCGCCGCTCTGGAACATGACGCCGGTGCGGCGCATGACGGCTTCGCGTTCGGCGGCGGGAGCGCCCCAGAAATCGGTTTTGCCGTAGAACACGGAGCCTTCGGCCGGAGGGGTGAGGCCCATGAGCACGCGCAGCAGGGAGCTTTTGCCGCAGCCCGAGCCGCCCATGATGATGAAGATGTCGCCCTTTCTTACGGTGAAGGAGAGCCCGCTCTGGATGACGCGGGAACCGTAGGCCACGGTGACGTTGTGTGCGGTGACGGCGGCGTTGTTGTCCGGAACGAAGTTCATATGTCGAGCACCGTGAGGATGATGGTGATGACGGACGTGGCCACGATGATGCCCACGATGGAATTGACCACGGCGGCGGTGGTGGCGCGGCCCACGGCGGAGGCGTTGCGGCCGCAGCGCATGCCCTGATAGCAGCCGCACAGGGAAATGATGAAGCCGAACACGAAGGCGTGAAGAAGGCCGGTCCAGACGTAGCCGAGGGTCATGAACTGGAGGGTGTTGCTGATGTAGGCGGCGGGGGAGATGTCGAGCATGAGCGCGCCCACGAGGAATCCGCCGGCGATGCCTGCGATGTCGGCGTAGAGGGTGAGCAGGGGCGTCATGACGGCCAGCCCGAGCACGCGGGGCAGCACGAGAAAATCGACGGGGGAAATGCCGAAGCCGGTGAGGGCGTCCACTTCTTCGTTGACCTGCATGCTGCCGATGACGGCGGCGAACGACGCGCCCGTGCGGCCCGAGAGCACGATGCCCGTGAGCACCGGCCCCATGACGCGCACCATGGACACGCCCACGAGCGAGGCCACGTAGATTTCCGCGCCGAAGAGCTTGAGCTGCATGGAGCTCACGAAGGCGAGAATGAGGCCGAGCAGCAGGCTGGTGAGCGTGACGATGGGCAGGGCGTCCACGCCGCATTCGCGCAGCACGTTCCAGAGATCGCGGGAACTGCACGAGGCGCGGCCGGAAAAGAAGCGCGCCATGCTGAGCGAAACTTCGCCCACGAATTCCACCACGCTGCGCGTGATGCCGGGCCAGGCGAGAGTTTTTTCGCCGATGATTTCCAGAAGCCCCGGTTCCTGCTGCCTTGCGCCGCCGTCTCTGGGGGGCACGGCGAGGGCCATGTCGAGCATGGGGCCCATGCCGTCCGGCAGGGCCGAGGCGTCCACGGCGAGACCGCGGGCGCGGGCCTTCTGCGCAACGGCGTTGAAGGCGGCAAGCAGCATGCTGTCCCAAGCGGAAACGTCGGCAAGAAAACGCACGGCGTCGGCGTCGTCGAAGGCGTCGAGGGCCGCGGCAATCATGGCTTCGGGCGTTCGGGGAGCGGCGGCCACGTCCTGCCTCGACCAGGAGCCCGAGGCCCGGACAACAATCGTGCGCTGCGTTTTTTGAATGTCGAAGGCAGGCTGCATGGTTCCTCACTGAAGGCTTGTCCCGCACGGCGGCTCCCGAAAGGGAGCGCTGTCCGGGGAGCCGGTCTTTCGTCCGGCGCTTCTCGTCGGCCGCGTTCCGGCAACGGGCGCTTCTTCCGCAGGGCCGCGCGGGCGGCGATGCAAAGCGCCCTGAGAAATATTCGTCATCCTGCGCGGGGGCTCACGCCCGGTTCGAGCGGGGTGGACGCCCGGCTTCTGCGGATGACACATGTTGCCCCTCGGCCTCGGCCGAAATTCTGCGGGGCTCCTGCGCGGCGGATTGGGGGCGTCGGCTCCGTCCCTTGCGCCTTGACCGGGCCCTCTGCGCGCTTCGGGCATGCCTTCCTGCGCATTTCTTCGCCGCTCTGCGCGGGCGAAGCCCGAACCCTTCGTTGCGCGGCAAAGTCGGCGCGTTGCGGCGCTCGCTTCTGCGGCAGATGCCGGACGCGCTCACGGGCGGAGGCTTGGCCTGCGCGGCGTTCGCCTTCGGAGCACTGCCGGAGGCCGGGGCGGCGCGTCCTTCTTGCCGTGCGCGGATTCCTGCGCACCGGCGGGCGTTCGCCTGCG
The DNA here is from genome assembly GCF_944324995.1 of uncultured Mailhella sp. Lineage (GTDB taxonomy): Bacteria > Desulfobacterota > Desulfovibrionia > Desulfovibrionales > Desulfovibrionaceae > Mailhella. Next base: position 29,508 of record NZ_CALUYL010000025.1, on the reverse strand, counting down.
AGCGCCGGGAAGCGGCTTTCCCGGCGATGTTCCGGCGACGTCATGGCGTCGCCGTTCTGCCGCAGAGAGCTCCCCGGATTTTTCTGCGTTTCCGGCAGGATGGCGGAAACGTCATGCGGCGGGGAAAGCGTTGTCTCCTGCCCGGCCCCGAAAACGGGCGGAGTGCGGAAGACCCGGTCTTCCGCACTCCGGATATCTATGCGAAGGCGTCGGCCTTCGTGCGGATCAGTCCATGTGCATGGCGGCGCGCACCAGTTCCATGGTGGCGTTGATGGACATTCTGGCCTTTTTTCCGCCGTCTGCAAGTATTTCCTGCACGAGGCCGGGCTTGGCGAGAATGGCTTCGCGGCGTTCATGCAGCGGTTCGAGGAAGTTCTGCAGATTCTTCATGAAGATTTTCTTGCAGGCCACGCAGCCCATGGTGGCGTGGGTGCAGGCTTCGCGCACTTCGTTCTGCGTGTCCTTGTCGGCGAGCAGCACGTGGTAGGGGAAGAGGTTGCACACGTCGGGGTTGCCGGGATCGCTCTTGCGCAGGCGGGCCGGGTCGGTGAACATGCCCTTGATCTTGGGTTCAAGGTCGGCGAGCGTGTCTTTCAGGAAGATGCCGTTGCCGTAGCTCTTGGACATCTTGCGGCCGTCGAGGCCGGGGCACTTGGCGGCCGGGGTGAGCTTGGCTTCGGGTTCGGGGAAGACTTCCGTGTTGTACATGGTGTTGAACCGGCGCACGATTTCGCGGGCGAGTTCGAGGTGGGGCTGCTGATCCTGTCCCACGGGAACCCAGCGAGGACGATGCTGAATGATGTCCGCGGTCATGAGCACGGGATAGCCGAGGAAGCCGTAGTTGCCGAGATCCTTGTCGGTGATCTGCTGCTGCTGTTCCTTGTAGGTGGGGCAGCGTTCCAGCCAGCCGAGCGGGGTGATCATGGAAAGCAGCAGATGCAGTTCCGCGGTTTCCTTGATGTCGGACTGGCGATAAATGGCGCAGTGTTCGGGGTCGAGACCGGCGGAGAGCCAGTCGACGACCATGTCGTTGACGAACTGCGGAAGCTTGGAAGTATCGGCGTAGTTGCTGGTCAGGGCATGCCAGTCGGCCACGAAGAAGAAGGCCTCGTGGGTCTTCTGCATTTCGACCCAGTTCTTGAGGGCTCCGAAATAGTGACCGATGTGAAGAGGCCCGGTGGGCCGCATGCCTGAAACTGTGCGATCGTTCGCCGTCATGGCGTGTCTCCTGATGAGATAAATGAGAAAAGTGAAGGTGAAGAACTCAAAGACCCACGGCCGTAAGCGCGAGGTTCCACGACCATCGGACGAGAGTCATGAGAAGGGAGCTCAGTACGCCGCTGGCAAGCAGCAGCACGAGCAGGAGAAAACCGTAGCGCTCCACGCGCTGGAACTGAAGAGCGATCTGCCCGGGGAGCAGGGTTTCCAGAATGTGTCCTCCGTCGAGCGGAGGGATGGGCAGAAGATTGATCCACGCAAGGGCGAAGTTGGCGGCGATGCCCGTCTGGAACATCTGGAGCAGGAACTTGCCCGCGGAAGTGCCGATGAGAAATTCTGAAGGAGCGAAGAGCAGAAGGCGCAGGCACACGGCAAAGACCATGGCGAGCACCATGTTGGCGAGGGGGCCTGCGGCGGAAACAAGCAGCATGCCCTTGCGGTAGTCGCGGAAGTAGCGCGGATTCACGGGCACGGGCTTGGCCCATCCGAACACGAAGGGGCAGAACAGGGCCGTGAACACGAACATGCCCGTGCCTGCGGGATCGATGTGCGGGATGGGATTGAGCGTGAGACGGCCGAGCATGCGCGCCGTAGGATCGCCGCAGCGCAGGGCGGCCCAGCCGTGGGCCACTTCGTGCAGAATGATGCCCAGAAGCACGGGCACGAACGCCACGGCCAGATACGATATCTTTGCTGCAATGCTTGAGTCGAACATGGGGGGATTCATTACCATATTTATGCACGATCCGCAAGAACGGACGGCTCCGGATTCCCCGCCGGACGATGACCGCTCTCGACAAAGGCCGCGCCTTTGGGCATGATGACAAGAATGTGCCGGAGCGACGTCCGGCGGAACGAACGTGCCGAAGAATCCAGGAGCCCGCATGCTTGGAGCCTTAGTCCGATTTCTTCTCAGAATCATCTACCGCGTGGAGCTGCGCGGCCGCGAGCACTACGATGCCGCCGGTCCGCGCACGCTCATCATCTACAACCCCGGATCCATTCTCGATCCGCTGATTCTGGCCGCCGTGCTGCCGCATCGCGTCACGCTGCTCGCCGACAGGGCGCTCGAACACAAGTGGTGGATGCGTCCGGTCTGCGCGCTCGCCGACACGCAGTTCTTTGATTTTTCCAGTCCCGCGGCCACGGTGTCGCTGGTTCACGCGCTGGCCAGAAACGGCCGCTGCATGGTGTTTCACAGCGGCAGTCTCGGCAACGATCCGCGCTACATCCGCATTCTGGAGGCTGCGGGCGTCATTGCCCAAAAGGCCGACGCCACCCTCCTGCCTGTGCGCATCGACGGGGCGTCGAGCACCGTGTTTTCCTATCTGCGCCACAAGGGCCGCCGCCGCTGGTTTCCGCGCGTCACCGTGAGCGTGCTCGAAGTGCAGAAGTTCCGTTCCGCGGAAGGCGTGACGCCGCGGGAGCGTCGCCGCCGCATGGGCGAGCGCCTTTACGACATCATGACCGAACTTGAGTACCGCTCGAGCATGGAACACTGCAATCTCATGCAGGGGCTCGTGGAGGCCGTCCGCCTTTCCGGTCGCCGCTTCCCCATTGCCGAAGATCAGGACAGGCACGTGCTCACCTACGGCTCGCTCCTGCTCAAGCTCTCGGTGCTCGGCCGCGCCTTCCGGCGTCTGTTCCGGGGCGAGAGCACCGTGGGCTTTCTTCTGCCCACGTCCCTGCCCGGACTTGTGGCCTTCTTCGGTCTGCATTCGGCGGGGCTCGTGCCGGCCATGCTCAACTTCACGTCGGGCATATCCTCGGTGGTGTCCTGCTGCCGCACGGTCAAGCTTTCGTCCGTGCTCACCTCGCGCCGCTTTCTGGCCCTTGCCGATCTCACGGCCATGGAACAGGCGCTCAAGGATGCGGGGCTGCGCATCGTGTACCTTGAAGACGTGGCCAAAAGGCTCACCCTCGGCGACAAGGCCCTCGGCGCGCTTTTTGCGTGGCTGCGCGTGGCGCCGTCCACCCCGGCCGACGATCCGGCCGCGGTCATGTTCACCTCGGGCACCGAAGGCGTGCCCAAGGCCGTGCTGCTCAGTCACGTGAACATCATCGCCAACCGCTATCAGGCGCTCAGCATGCTCACCATCGGCTCCGGCGACAAGCTGTTCAACTGCCTGCCCATGTTCCACGCCTTCGGGCTCGGCATCTGTACGCTGCTGCCCGTGCTCGCCGGCGTGCGGGTGTTCCTCTATCCTTCGCCGCTTCACTACCGCATCGTGCCCAGGCTCTTTTACGAGAGCCAGTCCACCATCATCTGCGGCACGGACACCTTCTGCGCGGGCTACGCGCGCTACGGCCGCCCCTACGACTTCTGTCACGCGCGGCTTGTCATCATAGGCGCGGAAAAAATGCGCGAGAGCACGCGCCGCGTGTGGCTTGAGAAGTTCGGCGTGGATCTTTTCGAGGGCTACGGAGCCACGGAAACCGCGCCTCTCATTTCCGTGAACACGCCCGCCTACCGCAGGGAGGGGAGCGTGGGGCGGCCCATTCCCGGCCTTGCCTGCCGCCTTGCGCCCGTGCCCGGCATTACGGAAGAGAATACCGGCGTTCTGTGGGTGAAGGGCGACAACGTCATGCTCGGCTACATGCGCTTTGCCGCGCCGGGCGTGCTGGAACCGCCCGTGGACGAAGCGCTTGCCGAACGCTTTGCGCTCACAGGCGAGGGCGACGACGGCTCGGGCTGGTACGAAACCGGCGACATCGTTCACATGGACGAGGACGGCTTCATCTTCATCCGGGGCCGCGCCAAGCGCTTTGCCAAGATAGGCGGCGAAATGGTGTCGCTTGCCGCCGTGGAGGACGCGCTCAAGGAAATCTGGCCCGAATCGGTGCTCGGTGTGGTGGCCATACCCGATCCGCGCAAGGGCGAGCAGCTCGCGCTCGTCATCGACACGGAAGACGTGACCACGAGCCGCATTGCGGCGCACTTTGCCAGCCGCGGCCTCTCGCCGCTGTGGACGCCGAAGCGCATCGTGAGCGTGAAGCAGGCTCCGCTTCTGGGCTCGGGCAAGTTCGACTACCGCAAGGCCCGGGAGCTCGCGGAAAAGGGATAGGGCAGGGCGCGTTTTCTCCGGGAGGGCGCAGAATCCGCCGTTTTTCGGCAGGGCCGCGCTCCGCAAGCCGGGGATGAATCGCTGCGCTCACCGGGCAGAGACTGTCGATGCGTGCGCGTCGAGCCTGAGGCGCTCCGGCCGCAGGCAAAAGACGTGTGCGGAAGCGCTTCTCTGTCGGAAACTTTTCTCCTTGATGCCGGGCTTTTCCGACGCCGCAACGGATTTTTTTCTCTTCCTTCACATTTTTTCTTGAAAAAAGCATCCGCATTTCGTACTCTTCCAAAAAAGACGCCGAAAAGGCGAAAAGGAAATCATGATGAACGTCCGCAATGCCGCCGCTGCTCTTCCGAAGAACGAAGTTCGCTTCGCTTCTTCTCTGCTGCTGTGCGCTCTTCTTTGTGGACGACTGTCCGGTCTGCTGCTGTGCCCGGATATATCGTGATTTCTGACGAATGACAGGCAAAAGGCTGTTCCGTCGGAAGTCGGAGCAGCCTTTTTTATAGCCTCCGCCGAGTGGCGGGGGCCCAGGGATGAAACGCCGCAGGCCGCGGGATAACGGCCTGAAAACGCAAGGAGAAAACCATGTCCGACCGCGTCATTATTTTCGATACCACGCTCCGCGACGGGGAACAGTCCCCCGGCGCCACCATGGATCTCAGTGAAAAGATCCGCATCGCCCGTCAGCTGGAAATGCTGGGCGTCGACGTCATCGAGGCGGGCTTCCCCGCGGCCAGCGAAGGCGACTTCGAGGCCGTGAAGGCCATTGCCCAGAGCGTGGAGAACGCGCAGGTCGCCGGCCTTGCCCGCGCCAACGCCAAGGATATCGACCGCGCCTGGGAAGCCGTGAAGTTCGCCCGCAATCCGCGCATCCACACCTTCATCGCCACTTCCCCCATTCACATGGAATACAAGCTGCGCAAGACTCCCGACGAAGTCGTGGATCTCGCCGTCGCCGCCGTGAAGCGCGCCGCTTCCTACACTCCCAACGTGGAATTTTCCGCCGAAGACGCTTCCCGCTCCGATCCCGACTTCCTCGTGCGCATCGTGACCGCCGCCATTGAAGCCGGCGCCACCACCATCAACATTCCCGACACCGTGGGCTTCGCCCAGCCCGACGAATTCGGCGCGCTCATCCGCTACGTCATCCAGAACGTGCCCAATTCCGACAAGGCCATCTTCAGCGTTCACTGCCACGACGACCTCGGTCTGGCCGTGGCCAACAGCCTTGCCGCCGTCAAGAACGGCGCGCGTCAGGCCGAACTGTGCCTCAGCGGCATCGGCGAACGCGCGGGCAACGCCTCCCTCGAAGAATTCGTCATGGCGCTCAAGCTCCGTCCCGAATACTACGGCGTGGAATGCTCCATCGTCACCGAACAGCTTTATCCGTCCTGCCATCTGCTTTCGCTCATCATCGGCCGTCCCATTCCGGCCAACAAGGCCATCATCGGCAGCAACGCCTTTGCCCATGAATCCGGCATCCATCAGGACGGCATGCTCAAGAACCGCAACACCTACGAAATCATGACCCCGCAGGCCGTGGGCCGCAAGTCCACCGACATCGTCATCGGCAAGCATTCCGGCCGCAACGCCGTGCGCACCCGTCTTGAGGAGCTCGGATACACGCTCGACAACGATCAGGTCAACGCCGTGTTCGCCGCCATGAAGGAACTTGCCGACAAGAAGGCCCGCATTCACGACGAAGACCTCGAAGCCCTCGTCTTCTCCGAAGTGTACCGCATGCGCATTCCGGATCGCTTCCGTCTGAGCAACATCTGCGTGCAGACCACCATGGGTTCCACCATGCCCACCACCGCGGCCGTGGTCATGCAGGATCGCGACAACGAAGTGCGTCTGGCGGGCTTCGGCGTCGGCCCCATCGACGCGGCCTTCAACGTGATTTCCCAGATCTGCGGCACCAAGGCCGAACTCGAAAAGTTCTCCGTGAACGCCATCACCGGCGGCACCGACGCCCAGGGCGAAGTGTCCGTGCATCTGCGTGACGGCAAGTATTCCGCCACGGGCCGCGGCTCCGACCTCGACATCATCGTGGCGAGCGCCAAGGCCTACGTGGACGCCCTGAACCGCCTTGAACACAAGGAAAAGGACGTCATCAGCTACAAGCAGAACCCCGTCGACTAAGCTCACGGCCGGTCATTCCGGAGCGCCCCGCAACGATGATTCGGAGCGGGGCGCGGGTTTGCAGAGCCCGCGTTCTGACGAAGGCTGCCTCGCGCCCTGCCGCGCGAAGCGTCGGTGCAGAGCGCACACAACATTGCGCCCCCGCCGCCGCGCAGGGAGAGCGCCCGTTTCCCCGCAGGGGCGAAACGCAAATCGCATTTTTTCCTGGAGATGGAATCATGGCAATGACGCTTGCCCAGAAAATACTTCAGATGCACACCGACGAAGAGATTCGCGAACCGGGTCAGATCGTGGAATGTTCGCTTTCCGGCGTGCTCGCCAACGACATCACCGGCCCTCTGGCCATTAAATCCTTCCGCGCCATGGGCGCCAAGAAGGTGTTCGACAAGGATCGCGTGTTTCTGGTGATGGATCACTACACCCCGCAGAAGGACATCGCCTCGGCCAATCAGGTCATCGTGTCCCGTCGCTTTGCCAGGGAAATGGGCATCACCCATTACTACGAAGGCGGCTGCGCGGGCGTGGAACATGCGCTCCTGCCCGAAAAGGGCCTCGTCAAGCCCGGCGATCTCGTCATCGGGGCGGACAGCCATACCTGCACCTACGGCGGCATCGGCGCGTTTTCCACGGGTCTCGGTTCCACGGACATCGCCTGCGGCATGGTGCTCGGCAAGCTGTGGTTCAAGGTGCCTGCCACCATCCGGGTGAACATTGAAGGTTCGATGCCCCGCTGGATTCGCGGCAAGGATCTCATTCTGCGCCTCATCGGCGAAATCGGCGTGGACGGCGCGCTCTACCGCGCGCTGGAATTCGGCGGCTCCGCGCTCAAGGACGTGGATATTGAAGGGCGTCTGTGCATGGCCAACATGGCCATTGAAGCGGGCGGCAAATGCGGCCTCTTCCCCTCCGACGATCTGACCGCCGAATACTGCCGCGCCCACGGCACGCCCGATCCCATGCGTCTTGCCGCCGACGAGGGCGCCGAATACGAGCGCACGGTGACCATGGACGTCACCGGCATGGAACCCGTGGTGGCCTGCCCGCATCTGCCGGAAAACACGCGTCCGGTCTCCGAACTTTCCGACGTGACCGTGGATCAGGTGGTCATCGGTTCCTGCACCAACGGCCGCATCTCCGACATGCGCGACGCGGCCGAGATTCTGCGCGGCCGCAAGGTGGCTAAGGGCGTGCGCTGCATCGTGATTCCCGCCACGCCCGCCGTGTGGCGTCAGGCCATGGACGAAGGCCTCTTCGACGTGTTCTCGGACGCAGGCTGCGTAATCAGCACTCCCACCTGCGGCCCGTGCCTTGGCGGCTACATGGGCGTGCTCGGCGACGGCGAGCGCTGCATTTCCACCTCGAACCGCAATTTCCGCGGCCGCATGGGCAGCCTGGAGTCGGAACTCTACCTCGCAAGCCCCGTCGTGGCGGCCGCTTCCGCCGTGACCGGCGTCATCACCGGGCCCGACGCGCTGTAATCCGCGCCCCGCGGCGGCTCTTTCCGGCGCGTTCGGAAAAAGCCGCCCTGCATGCATATCTGCGGGCGTGCCCCGCGCCTTTTGCGCCCTGCGCGAAAGGGAAATACAGGAGTCATCCATGTCCTTTACCGGAAAAGTTCATAAGGTCGGCGCGCATATTGATACCGACGCCATCATCCCGGCCCGTTTCCTCGTCACCACCGATACCCGCAAGCTCGGCGAAGCCTGCATGGAAGGCCTCGAACCCGGCTGGGTCAAGCGCGTCCACGAAGGCGACATCATCGTGGCGGGCCGCAACTTCGGCTGCGGTTCCTCCCGTGAACACGCGCCCCTCGCCATCATCGGCGCAGGCATCCGCGCCGTGGTCGGCCACAGCTTCGCCCGTATCTTTTACCGCAACGCCTTCAACATGGGCCTCATGCTCCTCGAAGTCGGCGACGAAGTCGATAAGATCAACGACGGCGATACCCTCGAAATCAGCCCCGAACACGGAACCATCCGCGACCTCGACAACGGCGCGGAAATCCGTATTCCCCCCCTCTCGCCCATGATGCAGACCCTCATCGACAAGGGCGGCATGGTCAACTACGTCAAAGAACAGCTCAAAGCCCAAAATAAGTAGCATTTGGGATGTTTTTGCCCCGCTCCGATAGGGTGAGCGGATCTGAAAGGCCGGGTTTCCCCGGCCTTTCGTCGTTTAATGTAGTTTTTTTTATCTATCGAATTTGAGAATAATGTTTGCATAATATATTTTTATCACTTTTTTAACACTGAATTGACTATATATAACTTTGTGATATAATTCAATTAGTTGTTATAGCACATTGAAATTTTTAGAATTTTTTAATTTTTTATTGGGAGTGACGATATGTCTGTAATAGACGATAAAGAAACTCTTGAATTATTGAAAAAGGCAAACAATAAAAACTTAGAGTGTTATATATTACTTGAAGATCTTTATAAAAGACATAATAAATATACACCAGAAGATTTGTTAAAAGAAATTTGTCTGGATGGATCAAATACAATAGCTTCTATTTTTCGTGGTTGGACACCTGTACATTATGATGAAGTTGTGAGGGATGTTGCAGAAAAAATTGGTGTAAAAGATGAGAATATTGATAAGAATAATATGCAAAAGAATGAAATAATGATTATAGGAAAGTTAATTGAAGATTTTTGGAAAAATTTATCAGAACAAGAACGAGATGATATAATTAATAATATACATAAATTAAAAGATATAGCTGTAAATCCTAAATCTCTTATTAATCTTCTTAAGCTTGGGGGTAATATTGTACCAATACTTATATCTAAAATAGGTATAAAAGCAACACAACAAGTAGTATTAAAAGTTCTGGGAAGTATGCTTACTCGTCAGGCAGTGATCCAGGGGACTAGAACTATTTTAGGAATGCTTATTCCAGTTGTGAATATTTTGATGGGAATATGGCTTTTGGTTGATATCGCAGGACCAGCATATCGAAAAACGATTCCCTCAGTTGTCAGTATTGCAATGATTAGATTACAGCTAGAATCGGAAGAGTAACTATGTCTATAATATCTGTATATTTTGAGCTTCCTGAACAGATAAAACAGGGGCTGGCTACTGGAGTTCTTAGTCAAGTTGGTGGAGTAATACGTGAAACTAGTACAGGAAAGATAGTTTGCTTTCTTAAAGAAGTCGATGCAACAGATAAAATTGAAGAACTGTCAAAAGGTTTAGAGGATCTTGGAGCCCAGTTGGCAGGCGTAGAACGCATGCAAATTTTGACAATGGGAGGGCTTGCCGGTGTATCTATGATATGTATGGCTGGATTCGTATATATAGGTAGTCAGATTGCTAATATACAAAAGCAGATTGATATTGTACAAAAATCACTTGATGAAATAAAAAATATTGTTAATTTGCTGCATGTATCAAATATAGTTAATCTTGCAAAAGAGTATTATCGGGCATGTGCATCCTATCAGGAAAAAGATTATGAAGATGCTCTCAAACACGCTAGAAACTGTAGTGCAGACATTGAAAATTATTTTGAAAATATGCCGGTAGAAAAAATATTGGCAGATGAAAAAGCTTGCTCTTTTTTAATTAAGATATTGTGTTCTACGATGCAATGTCATATTTTTTCTGCATATTTATTAAAAAGTAAAAATATTTATGATATAATTAAACGCTATCAGGCATTATTTGCTAAACTGGAAACAATTATTAAAAGTTATACTCATAAATTATTTAATTCTATTCCTACTTCTGATGCTATTCAAATTTATCGTTTAAAAAAAGATCCAAACAGCTATCTTCACAAGTTCATGGTAGCTCTTCCTGTAGCTTTGGAAATATTGGATGAGGAAAGCTGTTTTTTGAATATATGTTCGCATATTGATAGAGCTGAACTTGAAAATAAATATCAAAAAAATGCTAAATATCTTGTTGTTATGAATTCAGAACTAATTTAATTATAAATTAATTATAAAATTATTTATTAATAAAAGAATAATATTGGACAATTTGTATTAATATTATATAAATTATTATAGTTATTTATTGATAAATATTGCTGTAAAAGATGTGATATTGTTACTACTTTATGATCAGAAACGATCAGAAAAATGAAGAGTGTATAAAGAAAATTTGTCATAAAACATTTTTGCTGGCGGAAACATCGCCGCGTGGAGGAAACATGAAGCTGAATTATATGTATGAGATGAACACCCGGCAGATTCAGGAACTTGCCCGGAAAACGGATATCGCCTTTCTGCCTGTGGGGCCCACGGAAGTGCATTCCCAGCACCTTCCCGTGGGAACCGACATCGAAAGCGCCATCGACGTGTGCGAACGCGCGGCCCGGAAGCTTGCCGAACGCGGCGTGGAAACTCTGATTGCGCCGCCCGTGAACTATGCCCTGGCCGACGCGGTGAACTGTTTTGTCGGCAACATCACGCTGCGTTACGAAACCGTGGTGGCCGTGGTGGAAGACGTGTGCGTGGGACTCGGCAAATGGGGCTTCACGCATGTGATTCTCATGTGCGGTCATGCGGAGCCGCGCAACATCGAGGCGCTGAAGGAGGCGGCGGAAAACGCCGTGAAGCGCAATCCGTCCATGCGCGTTGAGGTTTCCGACTGGCTGCTCGGCTCGGGGATCGGGGAGCTTCTGCGCTGTGAACATCCGGAATGGGATATTCACGCCGGGGAGAGCGAAACCGCGCTCATGCTCAATCGTCGTCCCGACCTTGTGGACATGGACATGCTTCAGACCTTGGAACCCAACTGGGAAGGCGAATTTTTTGCCGAAAGGCTGGCCGCGGGCAACGACTTCATCGGCTGCGGGGCGGTGCTGGCCTATCTCGGCGATCCGCGGGCGGCCACGGCGGAAACCGGAGAAAAGGTGTACGAACGCTATGCCGATCATGTGGTGGACGCCATTTTGAAAGACCGCGCGCAGAAGGCGTAAAGCGGCCCGTCCGCGGATCGGACGGAACGAATAAACGGGGAAGAAGGGCGGAGGCGCGCTTCTTCCCTTTTTTATGCGCTGCGGCGCGGAATGCTGCCGAGGGGCGGGGAGAGCGGCCACGGCGTTGCCGCGGGACGATGTCGGGCAGACGGCGGGCGTCCTGGGAGCGCGCCGGACGGTGTTGTTCCTGTCCTCCGCGCGGGCGGGGAAGGGTTCGACGATGCGGCCATCCCTTCCGGCGGCGGCCCTGCGACGGGGCGCGGCAACCTGCGCCGTTTTCCGCGCGGCGGACAGTGCTGAAACAAGCTGTGCATCGTGAAATTCGGCAACAATGTTGAAGCTCTGCGGAAGGCGCAGGACTCGGCGCACGGCGATGTTTCTCGGGTTCGGACTCGTCCGGAAAAACTGTTGAAGAGCGTTGTATAATCTGGTAGTCTCGTCAGAATGTGAAGAGTGTCTTGCGGGAGCGCGAGCGTTGTGCGTTCGCGGCCCGAGGCGCGGCCCTGTCATGGAGCGTGACGCGGGCGCGCGGTATGTGTTGCGCTTCCTTCGGGGAGCGCCTAGCTTTCTGTGGGGGATTTATGGAACCTTATTATGCTGGCTGGATGTCGCTTCTGCCTCCCGTCACGGCCATTGTGCTTGCGCTTATTACCAAGGAAGTTATTTCTTCTCTGCTCATCGGCATCTTGACCGGCACGTTCATTTATTCCGTGGGCACCGGAGCCGATTTCGTGATCATGAACACCATTGAGTCGGCCTTTGCCATCATGGGCAAACGGCTCAACTTCGACATCGTGATGTTCTGCTCCGCGCTCGGCGCGCTGGTGTACGTCATTTCCATGGCGGGCGGCTCCCGCGCCTACGGTCGCTGGGCTACGTCACGCATCAAGAGCCGCCGCACGGCCATGCTTTCCACCTGCGGCCTCGGCGGCCTCATCTTCATCGACGACTATTTCAACTGCCTCACCGTGGGCACCGTGATGAAGCCCGTCACCGACACCTACAAGATTTCCCGCGCCAAGCTGGCCTACATCATCGACGCCACGGCCGCGCCCGTGTGCATCATCGCGCCCATTTCCAGCTGGGCTGCGGCCGTGGGCAGCAATCTGAAGTCCACTGGCGCGTTTGAGAGCGAAATTGCAGCCTTCATTGCGGCCATTCCGTATAATTTCTATTCGCTGCTTTCCCTCACGCTCGTGGTGCTGCTCTGCCTCTTCAAGTGGGATTTCGGTCCCATGCGCGCGGCGGAAAAGCGCGCCGAACACGGCGATCTCGGTGTCATGGCGCAGAAGTCCGAAATAGGCCTCGAAACCAAGAACGGCCATGTGTTCGACATGCTCATTCCCATAGGCAGCCTTATCGTGTTCGCCGTGCTCGCCATGATGTACAGCGGCGGCTACTGGGGTTCCGATCCGGCCTATCATGAATTCCGCGCCGCGCTCGGCAACTGCAACGCGTCGCCTGCGCTGGTGTGGGCTTCCTTCGGCGGTCTGGTGGTGGCGCTGCTGCTTTACGTGCCCCGTCGCCTGATGAGCCTTTCCGAATTCATGCACGGCGCGGTGGAAGGCATGAAGGCCATGCTCACCGCCAACCTCATTCTCGTGCTCGCCTGGGGCATCAGCGGCGTCTGCCAGGACATGCTTCAGACCAACAAGTTCGTGGAATCGCTGGTCACGAGCGGCAACATGGTGGGCGGCATGCTTCCCTTCCTCATTTTCGTGATTGCCGGTTTCCTCAGCTTTTCCACCGGCACGGCCTGGGGCTCCTTCGGCATTCTCATTCCGCTGGTGGTTCCCGTGGCGCAGGCCATCTGCCCCGATCTGCTCGTGGTGGCGCTTTCCGCCACGCTGGCGGGCAGCGTGTTCGGCGATCACTGTTCGCCCATTTCCGACACCACCATTCTGTCCAGCGCCGGCGCGGGATGCAGCCACATTGAACACGTGTCCACGCAGCTTCCCTACGCGCTTCTCGCCGCAGGATGCAGCGCGGTGGGCTATCTGGTGGCGGGCTTCGTGAGCTCGAGCCCCTGGATCTGCCTGCTCGTGAGCGGCGCGTTGCTGGTGATCTTCCTTCTGCTGCTCAACGTGCTGCACGACAGAAGGGAGGCTTCTGCCTGATCCTGACGCGGCTGCGTTTGCGCCGGGCCGTGCGTGCGGTCGGTGCGAACGTCGATAAACGCTGAAATCATCCCCGCCGGAGGCGACTCCGCGCGGGGATTTTTCGTGTCCGGGGGAAGGGGCGGAAGAGTTTTCCGGCAGCGGTTCTTTGCCGGGCGGAGAACGCTGTCCGGGGGGCGGGACTGTCCGTCTGCCCTCTGTCGGCAGGAAAAGGGGGCGCGGCACGCTGAATCGTCTGCCGGAAATAGGGGCCCGGGGAGCGGCGATAGGGAGCTCCGCGGTCGGGGAGAGCGAAGGAGGTGTGCGGAAGCGGGGGGAGACGCGGCGGAAGCGCGGCGGAGTGATCGGCGTTTTGCCGGGCGCAGTCGGGCGTTGCCGAAGATTCCGGGCAACTCCTCGATTTTGCCCGTCGTTTTTCGTGCGCCGCGGAAAGAATGCGCGCAGCGCATGAGCCCCGGCGCGTTGCGGATCCGTGGAATTAGGCGCGAAGTCTTCCGTGTCGGCTCCGGCCTCATCGGCGCCGGGCGGAGTTTCCGGCATCAGGTTCCGCGCGTTGGCATCGGACTCGGCGTTCCCCGCGTCAGGCGCAGCGTTCCCGGAACCGGCACGGCGTTTTGTCGGGAAAAGCGGCGGTGTTTTCCCCAGTGCCCGGAAGCAGGCAGGCCCTCCGGTGGGGGAGGGCCTGGGGGCGGTTCGCGCAGCGGGTTTTCCGTGCGCGAACCGGGGGAGTGGCAGCTTCAGGGAGCGTGTTGAGGAGAATCAGTGCATCATGGAAGGCAGCCACAGGCTGAGCTGCGGGAAGGCCACGATGAGTCCGACGCACACGAACAGGCCCACCACGTAGGGAAGCGATGCCTTGTACATGAGGCCGATGGGCACGTCGGCAATGCCCTTCATGACGAAGAGGTTGATGCCGAAGGGCGGGGTGATGCAGGCCATGTTCTTGACCAGCGTGGAAATGACGCCGAACCACACGAGGTTCCATCCGAACACCTTGGCGATGGGCACGAAGATGGGCACACAGATGAGCACGAGCGGAATGGCGGGGATGAAGCATCCGAGGAAGCAGAGCACGAGGATGATGGCCACCATGACGAGCATGGGAGCGAGGTCGAGGGCGGCGATGGAGTTGGCGAGCACCATGGGGATGCGGCTCAGGGTCATGAAGTTGCCGAGCAGGTTGGCACCGGCGAGCAGGGCGAAGCACATGGCGGTGAACTTTCCGGCGTCGTTGAGGGCGGAGGAGAGCTTCTTGGTGGTCATGCGGCGCAGGGCGTAGGCCAGGGCCAGCATGCCGAACACGCCCACGCCGCCGCCTTCGGTGGCGGTGAAGATGCCGCCGTAGATGCCGCCGATGACCAGAATGAAGATGGCCATGATGGGCAGGGCGGAGCGCAGGGAGGTGACGGCTTCGAGGCGGGAGACGCGGGGCGAGGCGGGCGCGGCCGCGGGATTGATGCGGGCCCACACCACGATGACGCCGATGAAGCAGAACATGCACAGAAGTCCGGGAATGACGCCGGCAATGAAGAGTTCGCCGATGGACTGTTCGGCGAGCACGCCGTAGAGGATGAAGGTGGTGGAAGGCGGAATGAGGCTGCCGATGGTGCCGGAACAGGCGAGGCATCCGATGGCGAGGGCGTCGTCGTAATGGCTCTTGCGCATTTCGGGCAGGGCGATGGCCGACATGGCCACGCTGCCTGCGAGGGAGTCGCCGACCACGGCGCCGAAGGCGGTGCAGGCGCACACGCTGCCGGTGGCGAGGCCGCCGCGCCAGTGTCCCATCCAGGAGCGTGCGGCGCGGTAGAGATCCTGACCGAACTGACCTTCAAAGCAGACGTAGCCCATGAGCAGGAAGAACATGAGGGGCGACCAGTCGTAGCTGGCCACGGTGTTGTACCAGAACTGCCCGAGCATGTTCCAGGCGGCCATGGTGCCGCGCATGTTGGAGATGAACACGGCGGCGGAGGCCATGAGGGCGTAGGCTACGGGCATGCCGGAGAAGAAGAGGAAGAACATGAACACGCAGCCCCACACGCCGAGCACCACGCTGGGAACGCCGCGCATTCTGTGCATGGCGAACCAGACGAAGGCGGCGGTGGAGGCGAAGGCCACGATGACGGCGAGCACGGTGGCGGTGGTGCCGTAGTTGTCGTGGGCCTTGAGGATGGCGGCGAGGAAGTCGTGAACGAGGGTGAGCAGCAGGAGCAGGCAGCCTGCGGAGGCGAACCACACGAAGGGAGCCACGGGGAGGTTGAGGGTGGGGGAATAGAGTTCGCAGGTGCTCGCATAGCGCATCATGGCGGCGAGGCACACGGCCACGGTGGTGACGGACCAGAAGGTGGTGACCACGGCGAGCAGGGTCTGCGTTTTTTCGCTGAGCTTGGCGGTGACCACGTCCATGACGATGTGACCGCCGGTCCACTGGGCGTAGGCCACGGAAGTGAAGAACACGATGACCATGAAGAACTCGGTGAGTTCCATGGTGCCGCTGAGGGGCCTGGAAAGGAAATAGCGGAGCAGAACGTCCAGCGTGGTGATGAGCACCATGAGCAGGAAGAAGAACATGCCGAGGGCGCTGGCTTTCTGGCACACGGTTTCCAGATGCTTCAGAATGTCGACGCATGCGCGCACAGGCGCCAGACCGGCGGGCCGGGGGGAGAGGTTGGTTGCTGATGATGCCATGACAGACTCCTGGACGTTATGCAATGAGCGTAGTGTGTTTCGGCATGACGCTCTGGAGGATGCGGCAAGGCCGCATCCGGGTACAAGGAAAAACCGCGTTTTTCCGCAGTACGCGGGAGTATTGTTGGAGAACGAGCCGGGAAGTTTCGGCCCGGAAAGAGGGAAAGGGCCGGGGGAAGAATTCCCCCGGCTGAGGCGAAAGGGTTACTTTTCCACGTACTGGGCGGCGCGGGACTGGGCCCAGGGGGTCATGTCGCGCTTTTCGAGTTCGCGGAACTTGGCGAGAATGGCTTCGGCGGGCAGACCCTTGTCCTTGGTGAACTGGATCCATTCGGCGTAGGTGGGTTCGGCGAGGGTGTCGGCCTTGGCGTAGTCGGCGTCGGAGAGCATGTGAAGCTTGCCGCCCTGTTCCTTCTGCCAGCGTTCAAGGCTGTTGTACTGCATGTCGTTCCAGAAGTCGCTGAAGAGCTTGGGCGCGTATTCGCGCGACACGTCGTCGATGATCTTCTGCAGATCGGCGGGCATGCTGTCGTAGGTGTCCTGGTTCATGACGCAGTAGAACACGGAGCCGCCGAGGTTCACGAGGGTGAGGTTCTTGATGATGTCGCCGAGCTTGCGGGAAACGAGCACTTCGCAGTCCACCACGGCGCCGTCGATGACGCCCTTTTCCAGGGACATGTACATGTCGGGCAGGGAAACGCCCACCACGGTGGCGCCGAGGGCGCGGGCGCGTTCCAGACGGATGCCGCCGCCCGACACGCCTATCTTCATGCCCTTGAGGTCTTCAAGGCTCTTGACGGGCTTGTCGCGGGTGCCGATGAGCATGCCCATGGTGTGGCCTTCCACGAAGAGCAGATGCGTGCCCTTCACGTCTTCCATGGCTTCCTTGGGGAAGGCTTCGTGCAGGGAGCGCACGAGGTTGGCGGCGTCCACGGTGCAGAGGCTGGGGCGCACGAGGTTGAGGATCTGTTCATGGAAGGGGTAGCGGCCGAGGCCGCCCACGGTGAACGTGGCTTCGCCGAGATCGGCCACGCCGGTGCGCACGGATTCCACCACTTCGGCCTGCTTGCTGAGGGCCTGGGCGAAGTAGGGTTCGATGACGATGCGGCCTTCGCTGCGTTTGGTGATTTCGTCGGCCCAGGGCTTGATGGCCATGGTCCAGCGGTTGTGGACCGGCGGAATGGCGAGATTGAGGGAAAGCACATAGTCCGCGGCCTTCGCGGGAATGGCGGCGGTCAGGATCATGGCGGCGCCGAGCAGAAGGGATGAGAGCCTGTTCATGCGTTTCCTCCGGTCAGACAAGGGTGTAGAGCGGGAACTCGAAACTGATGGCGTCCTTGGGGCAGCTTATGCGGCAGTTGCCGCAGTGCCAGCATTCGTGTTTGTATTCTTCGATGACGTGGGGAGTTTTGTCGTGTTCCTTGTCGAGGGCCAGGATATAGGCGGGGCAGTCTCTGACGCACATGCCGCAGCGGATGCATTTCTCTTCATGGAATACGGGAGGCATGAGTGATCTCCTGATGTTGACGTTTGGCGGGGAAAAGGAACCCGGGGAAGTCGGAAGCGCATGAGCGGCGCGTCCGGGCCCGGCTCCGGCGCGAAGGGGGAGCCGGGCGCAGAGGAATTATTTGCCGGCGGGTTCGAGCCAGGAAAAGACGGGGCCTTCGTCTCCCTTGACGACCACGAGCCCCTTGGCGAGGGCGGGATCCTTTTCGGGATAGTCGGTGAGCACGTACATGCCTCGTCCGCTTTCCTTGCGCTGGAGGCAGGCGTCGAGGTGGATGCGGCACAGTTCGAGAATTTCAAAGGCTTCGTGAATGCGCATGAGATCGTGCAGGTTGTCGGCGCGCACGCGGTCTCTGTAGCCGTTGATGAAGTTGAGGCGATCGAGGGCCACGGCCATGCCGGGCATGTTGCGGCGGAACTTGGCGTAGTAGTCCATGACCTGGCGGATGGGATCTTCAAAATCGCTGTGGGTCATGGTGCCGGAGGTGTTGTTGAGGGGCGCGAGAATGCGGTCGCGTTCGGCGAGAATTTCCTCGTCGGAGGGGCCGGCCATTTCGAGGGAGGGAGCGTTTTCGGCGGCGTGACCGCCGGCCACGAAGCCGCCGCACATGGCGCCGGAGAAGCTCGTGAAGTTGCAGCCGGCGTAGAGGCCGCGCACCGGGGTTTCCAGATTGTCGTCGGCAAGCAGCATGCCGGAGAGGCTGAGTTCGCCCACTTCGACTTCCAGCGGATACTTGCTGAATTCAATGCCGCGGGCCTTGCAGTAATCGAGATAGGTGGCCTTGTCGGCGGGCATGAGCACGTACTGCAGATGATGCACGTCGTGTTCGTTGAGGTGACGCATGTCCATGTAGAAGGGCGGGCCGTAGCCTTCGACCTGCTGCTGATTGGTGCCCATCATCTGATTGCGGCGGATGCCGTTTTCGCCCATGGGATCGTACTTGAACATGAAGCGTTCGCCGAGGGCGTTGAGTTCGTGGCCGCCCATGTTGTTGATGCCGTTCATGCCGGGCGCGCCCCAGCCCTTGGGGAGAATGGTGCCGCGGCAGGAGATGTCGGCGTTGACGATGGGCGCGCCGATGTCGTAGGCGAGGGTGAAGTAGCTGCCGGTGGTGAAGGGGGTGAACCAGCAGTTGTAGGGGTTGTGGGAAGAGTTGTTGGTGCAGCGCTGGGCGTGCCAGCCGAGGCTGTTGACGGCGGCGCGGCAGCGGATGGCGGAAACTTCGCCGGTGAGCACGTTGAAGCCCATGCAGCCGGCGATTTTGCCGTTTTTCTTGAACAGCCTGGTGATCTGGAAGTTGTCGAGCACGGTGACGCCGAGGGAGCGCACGCGCTTGGCGAGGCCGCGCTTGATCTTTCTGCCGTTGGGAATGTGCAGCCACCAGGCGCCGGGCTGACCGAAGCCCACGGAGCGGAAGTAGAAGCCGTCGTCGCGACGGAGGAATTCCACGCCGCACTCTTCGAGAATCTTGACGCAGGGCTTGAGGGCGTCGTGCCACTGTTCGATCTGTTTTTCGCGGTAGCCGTAGGCGGACTTCATGTAGAAGGCGACAAAGCTTTCCTTGTTGTCGTAGGGCTCGTCGGTGTCGAGCACGGCCATGAAGTGGTCGTTGCCGCCGCCGAGGGAGCCGGAACTTTCGAGCGTGCCCTTGCCGACCATGAGAACGTCGAGGCCCTTGCCGGCCGAGTTCAGGGCCGCGCCTATGCCGGAAGCGCCGGTGCCGAGAATAAGCACATCGGTCTCGTAAAGAGTACCCCAATCGTGTTTGACGGATTTCATATATGCTCCTTGGTGACAGATGCGTGATTGCATGACAAAAAAAGAGCAAGAATCGTGCCAGATCCGCGAAAAATAATATGCTGGAAAAACGCCATGTTGTGCAAGATGCTCGATGAATTTCAGGAGAATTTCAGAAAAATATTTGATTATCGGAGAAAAAGATGATTTTTTGATAAAAAATGCGGTTCGTGAAAAATAGATTTAATGAAACGGCGTTTTGCTTGTGATGTTTTAAGCAAGCCCGTTTTCCCCCGGATCCGTCCTGTGCTATAACGGAAGGCGTCTTCCGCATCGGAAGCCTTGCCCGGACAACGGAAACGCGCGCCAGGAGGCGGCATGAAAAAAAACGTGGTGTTCAGCACCATTTCCATCGATCACGACATTGCGGACGCCGATTCCCGCTGGAAGCTCTGGCGGCCGCTCGTGGAACTTGTGCAGGTGCGCAAATTTTTCATTCACCGGCTCTACTATTTCATTCCGCCGTCGCTCAAGGACAGGCTGAACGCCCTGCAGAAGGACCTCGAAGAGCTCGCCCCGCACACCGAAGTGGTGCCCGTGGTCATCGACACCAGAAGCAATTTTTCGCCGCAGTCCTTTGCGGAGAACTATCTTTTCTTCGATCAGTTCTTCAGTTCCTTTTCCTTCAACGAGCAGGAGGAGGACTACTATCTGCACTTCGGCCCGGGCAACATGTTTGCGCATTCGTTCATGATCATGATGCTGGTGAACATCAAGCGCATACGTTGCCGCATCATTCAGCTGCGCAGTTCCAAGGATCGTTTCGGACGCATCCATTCGACCATTCAGATTTACGACAACGCCATCAACAACTGGATATCCAAGATCGGCGACATCGAACAGCGCAAGCAGTCGCAGGATATCATACGCGGGGGCATCCGCACGAAGAATCCGGTGTTCAACCAGCTGGTGAAGGACATCGAGCACGTGGCGCGTCATTCCACGGCGCCCATTCTGCTTTACGGGGCCACGGGCACGGGCAAGACCATCATGGCGCGGCGCATTTACGAGCTCAGGCTCCAGACCGGCATGGTCACGGGGCCGCTGGTGGAGGTGAACTGCGCCTCCTTCCGCGGCGATTCGGCCATGTCGGCGCTGTTCGGGCACGTGCGCGGGGCCTTCACGGGCGCGACGTCCGAGCGCAAGGGCATGCTGGCCATGGCGCATTCGGGCATTCTTTTTCTCGACGAAGTGGGAGAACTCGGCCCCGACGTGCAGGCGCTGCTGCTCAAGGCCGTGGAGGAAAAGAGATTTTTCCCCTTCGGTTCGGACAAGCCGGTGTTCAGCAATTTTCAGCTCATCACGGCGACCAATCGGGATCTGTTCAACGACGCCCGCAACGGCAAGTTCCGCACCGATCTTTTTGCGCGCATCAATCTGTGGTATTTCCGCCTGCCGAGCCTGCGCGAGCGCCCGGAAGACATCGAGTCGAACATTGACTACGAGCTCAAGCGGCTTTCGGAAAAGCGCGGCATTTTTGCGGACTTTCTTCCCGAAGCGCGGGAACTCTATCTCGATTTCGCCCGCTCGCCGGAAGCCGCGTGGCCGGGCAACTTCCGCACGCTGTCGAGCAGTCTGGAGCGCATGCACACCTACGCCTTTCAGGGCATCATAACGAAGGAGACCGTGGAAAAGGAAATAGCCTATCTGCGTTCCCTCTGGCGGCGGCGGATGGAAAAACTGGAAGGCGTGGAATTCCCGCTCATTGCGCGGGCCTCCCATCTCATAGACCGGGAGCTCGACCTTTTCGACAAGGTGCAGCTTGAAAAGGTGCTTGAAGTCTGCCTTTCCTGCAATCGCCGCTCCGAAGCCGGACGCCTCCTCTTTGCCAGCTCAAGACTCCGAAAAACCAGCGCCGACGATACCGCGAGACTCAACAAGTATCTGCGTTCCTTCAATCTGTCGTGGGAGAGCGTGAAAAGCCTCGAAGAGTGACGGCATCTCTCCGCAGACGAGCCGTTGGCGGAAAATACGGGCGATCCCTCGGCAGAAAACGCAGACAAAACATCAGCGGAAAAGGCAGACCATCCGCCGTCAGAAAAGCAGACGCCCTGCCTGCGGAAAAGCAGGTGATCCGCCCCGCAGGCAATGCAGACGCTCCGCCAAAACGCGGGTGGTCGCGTCTGCTGCTGAAAAGGCGGACGGGGAAGGCGCGCTCAGTCCGGAAGGTGCTGCCTGAGATAGATCATGTCCCGGAGCACCTTGCCGTCTTCCACGATGGGGTGATCGTAGTTCTTGGTAAAGAAGTCCTTTTCCACATGGGAGAAGGTGAAGCCGCAGGCGTTGTAGAAGCCGAGCGTAGCCTCGCTCTCTCCGGTGCCCACCTGCAGCATGCCTTTGCCGCGGTAGCGGTTCAAAAGAAAAGCGATCATGTCCCGGCCGAGGCCCTGCCTCCGCAGTTCCGGGGCGACGGCGATGTTCTTGAGTTCGTACAGGCCGTCGTCTTCCTTCGTGACCACGGCGGCGGCCACGGCTTCATCCTTTTCGTCGAAGGCCACGAAGAGTTCGCTGCGCTCAAGATAGCGCTCTATCATGTTTTCCTGTTCGTCGGCTTCCAGAAGCAGGGGCAGAAAGCGTTTTTTGTGGTGTTCTATGAGGCGTATGATCATGAAAGCTCCGTACAGTAAAAAGGGCGCGCCCATGACGGACGCGCCCCGGTTCACGAGAGGCGGGACGTTTCCGCGCCGTCCGATTTATTTGTTGTAGCTTTCCCAGTAGGAAGCCATGCGGGCCTTGGCCTTGCTCATGCGTTCGCGCAGTATGAGGCGGTAGGCTTCCACGCTGCCGCCGATGTCTTCCATGCTGCCGCGGGCCACGCCGCTGTCCACGGCGGCCTTGGCCACGGCCGGGGCCACCCATTCGATGATGCGCGGATCAAGCGGCATGGGAATGATGTATTCCGGGCCGAAGGTGAAGTCGCGGCCGTGATAGGCGGCGCGCACGTCTTCGGGCACGGGTTCGAGGGCGAGATCGGCAAGAGCGCGGGCGGCGGCGATTTTCATTTCTTCGTTGATCTTGCTTGCGCGCACGTCGAGCGCGCCGCGGAAGATGAACGGGAAGCCGGACACGTTGTTCACCTGATTGGGATAATCGGAACGGCCCGTGCCCATGATGGCGTCGGGACGCACGGCCTTGGCCTCTTCATAGCCGATTTCCGGCACGGGATTGGCGCAGGCGAAGATTACGGGCTTTTCGGCCATGCCCTTCAGCATGTCGGGCTTGAGGGTTCCCGGGCCGGAGAGGCCGAGGAAGAGGTTGGCGCCTTCCATGGCGGCGTAGAGGGTATCGGCAATGGACGCGCCGGGGGCGGGTTCCTTCTGGGCGAAGGTCATCTGCACGTCGGACAGGTCGGTGCGGCCCGTGTGGATTAGCCCCTTGATGTCGAACATGGAAATGTTTTCCTTCTTCACGCCCATGGAGGCGTAGAAGCGGGCGCATGCCATGCCGGCGGCTCCCGCGCCCATGACGACGATTTTCATGTCGGCAATGTCGCGGCCCGTGATGCGCGAAGCGTTCATGAGCGCCGCGCCGGTAATGACCGCCGTGCCGTGCTGATCGTCGTGGAACACGGGAATGTTCATGGACTTTTTCAGCTCTTCCTCGATGTAGAAGCATTCCGGACCGCGGATGTCTTCGAGGTTGATGCCGCCGAAGGTGGGTTCGAGAGCCTTCACGATGTCGATGAGGCGATCGGGATCGGAGCAGTCGAGTTCGATGTCGAAGGCGTCCACGTCGGCAAAGAGCTTGAAGAGCATGCTTTTGCCTTCCATGACGGGCTTGCCCGCAAGCGGTCCGATGTTGCCGAGGCCGAGCACCGCGGTGCCGTTGGTGACCACAGCCACGAGATTGCTGCGGCCGGTGAGTTTGGCGGCTGCGGCTTCGTCGGCCACGATGTCGCGGCAGGCTTCGGCCACGCCGGGGCTGTAGGCGAGGGTGAGGTCGTCCTGAGTGGTGGCCTTTTTGCTGGGCATCACTTCAATTTTGCCGGGGCGGGGCAGGCCGTGATAGCGGCGCACGTCTTCCTTGGTGTAGCTCATGCATCTGATCCTTTGTTATTTTGAGAGAATGTCTTTCATGACGGCGAGGGCCGAGGTCATGGCTTCGGCGTTGGCCTGGGTTCCCATGTGCCCCATGCGGAACACCTTGCCGGCGAGCGGGCCGAGGCTGCCGCCCACGTACAGACCGCGTTCGGCCAGGGCAACGCGCCAGTCGTTCCAGGCCCAGCCTTCGGGCACGCGGATGGCGGTCACGGTGGGGGAATTCACGGCGTCTTTGGCGGGCCACAGCGAGAGACCGAGCGCCTGCACGCCTTCGCGGCACTGACGGGCCACCGCTTCATGACGGGCAAACACGTTTTCGAGACCTTCCTTTTCCAGCGCGGAAAGCGAAGCGTCCAGCGCGGCCACGCCCCACCAGTTGGGCGTGTAGGGGAAGCGCATGGGGTCTTCGATGGCGTGATCGAAAGGACGAATGGCATCATAGCCGGTGTAGTTCACTTCGCGCACGCGTTCCCACGCAGCCTCGCTCACGCTCATGAAGCTCATGTCGGGCGGGCAGGCCAGGCACTTCTGAGAGCCGCCGAGCACGCAGTCGGCATTCCATGCGTCGGCGTGTACGGGCGCGCCGCCCGCGCTGGCCACGGTGTCCACCACCAGGAAGGGAACGCCGAGATCCTTTTTCAGACGGCCGAGCTCTTCCAGCGGATTCAGCGTGCCGGAAGGCGTCTCGCAGTGAACGGCGGTCATGAGCACCGGATGATGCTCCTTGACGGCGTCCTTCACCTTTTCCAGCGTGGAGGCGGAAATGGTCTGGTCGTAGGGCTCGGAAATACGCACGGCCTTGCAGCCGATGACTTCGGCCATGTCAGCAAAGCCGTCGCCGAAAACGCCCGTGCCCACCGTAAGCACCGTGTCGCCGGGCTTCAGCAAGCTCTTGAGCGCGCCCCACAACACAAGCATGCCTTCGCCCGTGCCCATGAGCACGTCTTCCTTCGTGCCGAGCACTTTTTGAAGTCGCACGCGTACCGACTTGTAAAGTTCAAGATATTCCGTGCCCATGCGCGGCGGAGCGTAGTCGCGCGAAAGCGCGCGGGCAACATCGGGATGAACGGAAACAGGGCCGGGATAAAAAGGCATGGCCGCATAGGGCTTGAAGCTGTTCATATCATGCGCGGAAAGCAAACTCATGAACGGAGAAGACGCTTTTCCGCTCATGGTTGCCTTCCCCGCCCCCTCCCTCCCGGGAGAATTCGCCGGACGAATCCCTCCGTCCGTACCTGAAACATAACAAGCGTTTTCGTGGAAACCCCACGCCCTGTCAAGGCCCTTTCCCTTCCCCCGCTCTGGAAAGGCAGGAAGAGAGGAAAGACAGGAAAGGCAGGAAAGGCATGCGGGGGAAATAATTCCCCCCGCGCCCCCCTGATTCCGCCGACGGCGGTAAGTAGCCGGAATTCATTTCCGGCGTTAAACGCAGCCGCCGTCGTTCAAGTCACGCAGACCGTACAGCGTGTCTTGTGCTGGCGGTTTCCGGCCGACCGTGTCGAAGGAAGTGCTTTTCAAATGTTGAAAGCGGGGAAATCGGCGCGTGTAGCAATGCTGAGAGGAACGCGGACAGAAAGAGGAACGGAGCAGAAGAAAGGCAAAAAACAGGCAGGAAGACGAGGGAAAAACGCATCCGATTCCCCCAAAAATGCTGCGGGACGGACCCGCGAGGGTTCGTCCCGCAGCATTTTTGGGGGAGATTATCTCCCCCGATGCCTTTCCTGTCTTTCTTGTCTTTTCTGCCTTTCCGCCTTTTCTGCCTTTACACAGGGGCGTGCTGGTTATGGGTGCCGAGGGCGCGGGTGAGCTTGTCGCCGGCGAGGAAGAGTCGGCCTTCGTCGAAGGCGCGGCCCATGAGCTGGATGCCGACGGGGAGGTGACCGCTTTTACCGACGGGGATGGAGAGGCCGGGGAGGCCGGCGAGGTTGAGGGACAGGGTAAAGATGTCCATGAAGTACATCTGGAGCGGGTCGTCGGACATGTGTCCCATCTGCCAGGCGGGGACGGGGGAGACGGGGGCGAGGAGCATGTCGCAGGCATTGAGGGCGTCGAGGTAGTCCTGCCGGATGAGTCGGCGCACCTGAGCGGCCTTGCGGTAGTAGGCGTCGTAGTAGCCGGCGGAGAGCACGTAGGAGCCGAGCAGGATACGGCGCTGCACTTCGGGGCCGAAGCCTTCGGTGCGGGAGCTCGTGTACATGTCTTCGAGGTTTTTGGGATTGGCGGTGCGGTGTCCGTAGCGCACGCCGTCGTAGCGGGCGAGGTTGGAGCTGGCTTCGGCGGCGGCGAGGATGTAGTAGCTGGCGATGGAGTATTCCGTGTGGGGCAGGGAGACTTCCACCACCTTGGCGCCGAGTTCTTTGGCGGTTTCCACGGCCTTGTTGCAGGCGGCGGCCACGCCTTCGTCGAGGCCCTTGTGTCCGAAGAATTCGCGGGGCATGCCGAGGGTGAGGCCGGAGAGGTCGTTCTGGCTGGTCATGGCGGCGTGGTAGTCGGGCACGGGCACGGGGGAGGAAGTGCTGTCGCGTTCGTCGTGACCGGCAATGACCTGGAGCACGGCGGCGGCGTCTTCCACGGTGCGGGCGAGCGGGCCCACCTGATCGAAGGAGGAAGCATAGGCGAGCAGGCCGTAGCGGGACACGCGTCCGTAGGTGGGCTTGATGCCGACGCAGCCGCACAGGGAGGCGGGCTGACGGATGGAGCCGCCGGTATCCGAGCCCAGGGAGGCGAAGCACTGGCAGGCGGACACGCTGGCGGCGGAACCGCCGCTGGAGCCGCCGGGCACGCAGGCAACATCCCAGGGGTTGGCGGTGGTTTTGTAGGCGGAGTGCTCGGTGGTGGAACCCATGGCGAATTCATCCATGTTGTTCTTGCCGAGAATGACGGCTCCGGCCTGTTTCAGGCGTTCGACCACGAGGGCGTCGTAGGGGGAGAGGAATCCTTCCAGAATTTTCGAGGCGGCGGTGGTGGGGAGGCCCTTGAGGGTAATGGCGTCCTTCACGGTCATGGGCACGCCCCAGAGAGGCTTGTCGGAGAGGTCGGCCGGGCGATTTTTGTCCATGTCGCGGGCCTGTTCCAGGGCCTCTTCGTCGCGGCGGGCGAGCAGGGCGTTGATTCTGGGTTCGGTTTCGTTGATGCGCTTGAGGCAGGCGGCGGTGAGTTCTTCCGCGCTGGTTTCGCCGCGGCGCACGGCGTCGCGGGCCTCGCAGAGGGAGAGTTCAAACAGTTCGGCCATTTATTTTCCCTCCACGATACGGGGAACAATGAAGAACGCGCCGTCGGTGGCGGGAGCTCCGGCGAGGATGTCGGCGCGGTCGCAGCGGCGCACGGCAACGTCGTCGCGGAAGGCGCATTCATGAATCACGGGCGAATACAAAGGTTCCACGCCGGTGGTGTCGAGTTCGGAAAGTTTGTCCATGTAGGCAAGAATGCTGGAGCACTGCTGCGCCATTTCCTCCTGCGCGGCGGGATCCGGGGCCAGCCGGGAGAGGCGGCACAGGTGCAGAAAGTCGTTTTTGTCGAGAGACATGCTGTTTTTTCTCTTTTACAGGGTGGTTTGTTCTGTCGAAACTGGCGCGTTGACGTCGGCGTCGGGGGCGCTGAGTGTTTCGCGCGGGGACGTTCCGCGCAGCGCTGTGGGCGTTGCGCGGAACATGGTTACTTGCTGAGGGAATCCACGAGCTGATCGAAGCTCACGGGCCGCTGAGGAGCGGCGGGCGCGGCGGGTTCGGAAACGGAGAGGTCGCCGGAAGCGAGGCGGTCTCTGATCGTCTGCATGTCGGCCGGAATGTGTCCGGTGGACGCAGGCTGGAACAGGAACAGCTGACGGCTGGCCTTGCCCGAGGCGTCCCAGCGCATGGGAGCGGAAGCCCAGTCCAGGGAAGGCGCGGAGGCCAGGGCGCGGTTGAGCTGAGCGGGAGTCCAGCCGGGCTGCAGATTGAGGGCCGCGGCGAAGCGCACGAAGTCGAAGCCCAGGGCGGACCAGTCGTCGGTGCGCTGATTTTTGGCGGCCATGGCGTTGCGGAAGGCGCTCACGCCGGGGCCGGAAAGTCTGTCGTTCCACACGCCGGGGAAAATGGTGAGGGCGAAGGTGGCGGCGTTGTTGCGGCTGGTGGGGCCGAGGCTCTGTTCCCAGATGGAGGTTCCCATCATGAGACGGTTCTGCGCGCCGCTGTAGTGCAGGCTGGAGACGAGCATGTCCATGTTTTTCCAGCTGTCGGGCAGGAAGATGGCCTGAAAGTCGGCGGTGGCCACGGGAATGCTGCCGCGCTGCGAGCCCACCTGCGTTTTCACGAAGGCGCCGGCTTCCTTGGGCCAGGCGTTCATTTGGCCGGCGGTGTAGGAGCCGGAGGTCACGGAGTAGCCGCGGGCGGCGGCTTCCTGCATGAACAGGCCGCCCATGCGCTTGCTGTAGGAATCGCCGGGACTGAACACACCGAACGACGTGATGCCGAGCGAGGACGCGCCGTCGAGCAGGGCCTTGATCTGATCTTCGGGGCTGGCGAAGAAGCGCCAGGCGCGCACGCCTTCGTCGCCGGAAGGCAGCGACGCGGTGAAGGAGAAGAGGGCGCGGCCGGAAGCGGCGGCCTTGACGGCCTTGTAGCGGCCGGGAATGAGCGGGCCGCCCACCATCACGAACTGAGGCGGCAGCGACTGCACGGCCTGCTGCCATCCGGTGAGGCCGGTGTCGATGATGCGCAGATCCACGTTTTTGCCGGAGAGGCGCAGATCGTCCACGGCGGCCTGCGCGCCTGCGGCCACCTGACGGCCGAGGGCCGAGGCGGAACCCGTCTGAGGAATGACGAGCGCCACGCTCACCGGGCCGCTCTGACTCACTTCAGGAACCTGTCCGAGTCCGAGCAGGGAGGGAGAGGCGTAGAGCATGGGATTGGACAGCCGCGAGAGCACCGCCGAAGGATCGGAAACCAGACCGCGACGCGCGGCCTTGAGCATGACGAGGTTCCAGGGGAAGCTCTTTTCCTGATCGGCGGACACGGACGAGGCAAGCTTTCTGAGGGAATCGCTGTCCATGGCGTCGAGGTCGGCCCAGTACATGGTTTCCCAGGTGGAGCGCTGATCGGCCGTGGCGGAGGCGTAGAGCGAGGCAAGTTCCTTTCTGGCGGGATATCCCTGCCTGCCCGGACGACTCGCGGCAATGGAAAGTGCGCGAATCTTCAGCGCCTGAGAGGACGAAGGATTCTTCCAGACGATTTCGGCGCGCCGCCCCTGTTCCACGCCTGGGAGCCCGGCAATGCTGTTGATCCACATCGTGACTTCGTCCTGCCTCTGGAACGGCAGACGCTGCTTCTCCAGCAGCGAACAGCCGGATACAAGCATGGCAAGACACACGGAAAGAAGAAGGAAAAGGCGAAAACGGGCTTTCATGGCGGTATCCTTTGTTCGTCTGGGCAAACGGGCCCACCGGATTGCCGGAACGGCGAGCCGCAACGCAAACGAAAGACGCACCCCGCCCCCCGTTCCGCCGCGACAGCGGAAAGGTGCCGATCCGGAAAAACAAGACTCCGAACGTCATAACGCCCGGAGCCTTGAGCATAAATCAGCTTGCATGTGAGAGCAAGTGCGCAGTCAGCGCTTTTGCCCGCTCCCCTTGCCCGCTTCGTCCTTTTTCGTTCCTTCCGTGTCGTTCTTTCGCATGTCACGCATGCTCAGCGGATCAACCCGGAATCAGCACGACGTCGTGCCCCCGCCCCAGCGAATCACCATGGTCGCCACCAGCGCCAGCACAATAATCAGAACCGTGCCTAAACTGTCCATCCAGTCCATGACCAACCTCCTTGCTGAACTTCCTGCCCTTCCCCAAAACTCTACCCTAATCCCCCTCCAAGCGGAAGAGCCCAAGGAAAGGCAGGAAAGGCAGAAAGGCAGGAAAGGCAGAAAAGACAGAAAGGCAGGAAAGGCATGCGGGGGAAATAATTCCCCCCGCGCCCCCCTGGTTCTGCCTCCCGGCTTCGCCGGTTCGGCAGGACAGGGTGAACGGGATTATGCC
>NZ_CALUYL010000024.1 GCF_944324995.1 uncultured Mailhella sp. | reverse complement strand
CTTGCACGACGGCGGCTGCGTTTAACGCCGGAAGTGAATTCCGGCTACTTGCCTGCCGTCGGCGCGACCGCCTGAAGACAGGTCGCGGGCCCCAGAGCTCTGAAAGACAGCCTTCCGGCTGCACTCCCCCCTTCGCCCTCTGCTCCTCGCATAATTTTCCCGTTCACCCTGTCCTGCCGAACCGGCGAAGCCGGGAGGCAGAAACAGGGGGGCGCGGGGGGAATTATTTCCCCCGCATGCCTTTTCTGCCTTTCCTGCCTTTTCTGCCTTCCCTTTCTTTCCCTAAAAAAACGCCCGGCTGCGGGTGCGGTCGGGCGTTGGTTCATACGTTTTTCGGGTGGGGGGCTATTCGCCTTCGTTCCATTCGCTCTGGACGCGGGCCACCACGTCTTCCACGGCGGTCTGCTGTTCCGGCGGGCAGACCACGATAAGGGGGCTGCCGGCGTCCACGTTTCCGGTCTGGTCGAAGTACACGTCGTAGATGATGCCCGAAGGGCCGCTGTAGCACAGGGGCACTTCACGCTTCATGCGCGACACGATGAACAGTTCCATGCCGTCGTGGATGGACACCGTACGGCAGCCGAGAATCTTCACCTTTTTGTCCACGTCGGGCACGAAGTAGTACTTGGCGCGTTCCGGGGCGCAGAAGGCGTACAGGCTTTCCTTGAGCAGCTTGCTCACCACTTCCTGCCGCGTGAGATAGTGACGGATCACGCCGAGGGGGGTTCCGGCCTCCACGAAGGAGCCGTCGAGATCGCGATAGAGCTTCTGCAGCACGCCGCGTTCGGTGGCGAGCACCTTGCGCGGATTCTTCTCGCGCGTGATGGTGGCGATATGCGTGCCGGGAATTTCCTTCCAGGTTCCGGTAAAGCCGCTCACGCGGTCGCCTTCCTTGACGTCGGCGAACTGGATCACGCCCGTGTGCGGGGCGCAGACCTCCCGTTCCGTGTAGGGCGCGGCCTTGAGTTCTTCCATAACTTCGGCAATGTCTCTCATGCTTTCACCCTAGCGATAGTAAAGGTTGCGGCCGCCCATGGTTTCGAGGGCCTGGCGCAGATTGGCGCGCACGTCGCGGCGATCCCACACGCCCTGGATGTGCCCGCGGGAAAGCGCCTTGTAGCAGTTGTGATGATCCGGCGGAATGTCGAGACCGGTGGTGTTCTTGATGACGCCCGGGCCCGCGAAGCCGATGTCCGAAGAGCGGATGGCGAACTGGTAGAACGCGCAGCCGAGGAAGCTGGCCACCGGGCCGCCGTAGGACTTGGTATCGTAGAGCACGAGGTACAGGCCGCCGGACTCGATGTAGCGACGCACGGCCACGGTGCAGCGCGGCATCTGAATGACGCCGTGCGTGCCTTCCTGAATGCGTATGCCCGCGGTGCCGTGGCAGTACACGATGAACGGATAACGCTTGCGGCGCGCGCGATCGGCGGCAGCCACGAACTTGGAGCCTTCGGCCACGCCCACGGATCCGCCGCGGAACGAGCCCACCAGAATGGCCACCACCACCTGCACGCCGTCGAGACGGGCTTCAAAGGTGATGCAGCCGCTCTTGAGACCGGTCTTTTTCTTGGCCGCGGCGATCTTTTCGTCGAATCCGGGGAAGTTCAGCGGGTTGCCGGCTTCCACCTCGGTATTGAATTCATAGAGCGAATTTTCGTCGAAGCAGTTGTTCATCACCCACTGGTATTCCATGGGGAAGTGATGTCCGCACGACGAGCACACGCCCGCAAATTCGTTGTAGAGATCGGGAGCCCACATGTCCATGCAGCCGCGCTGCGCCGAATACGGACACGACACCGCACGGTCTTCCTTGGCCTTGGGGCTGACCCAGGCCCATCCGGAATGGTTGTCTTCCTCCCATTCGGAAAGCGTAGTCAGCTCTTCGGTATTGCCCGCGGGTTCCTCCACCTTGCCGTGACGCAGCTTGTTCCACGGCTTCATGGCGCGCAGCTTGAGCATTTCCCATTCCGAACCTATTTCCTCAAGCAGGTTCGAGAAGGTGCGGCGGTTGCGATGATAGAAATCATAAATGAGGCGGTTGTAGATTTCCCACCACTGTTCGGACCAGGCGTCGCCGAGGCGTCCCATGACGGAGCGCCGGTTCTGACACTCGCGGTGCGAGGCCTTGATGAACTTGTTCTGACGCATTTCCACGAGACGCTGACGCGCCTTGCGGGAAAGATCCCAGCGCACGGAGAATTCGTCGAGATTGAGTTCCCTGTCGCGGAAGCGGCGCAGCGTGGCGGCGCGCAGCGGCGCGAGACCGCGGGCGGCGAGCACGACTTCGTCGGTGGCGCGGATCACTTCCTGACGGATGGTGCGGAAGAACTCGTAGTGGTACGGACGCGCGCCGAGCACGGGTTCCTGAATGATCTTGTCGATGTAGCCGAACTTGAGGTTGTCTTCGGCGGTGAGATGCAGATCCTTGGCGCAGCGTTCCACGAGATCGGCGGAAGCGCGCGCCCCGCCGCGCAGATGGCCTTCAATGGCGGCCGCGCCTTCGGGCGAGATCACGGAATAGTAGCCGTGCGAGAACATGAGGCGCTTGTCGGCGAGGGAAATGGCTTCGGCGCCGCCGGAACCGCCTTCGGAAAACACCGCGATGAGCGGCACGGTAAGGCCGGCCATTTCGTAGATGTTGCGGGCGATCTGCTGCGCCGCGCCGGGATAGTCTTCCAGCGGATAGCCGCCCGGGGTGAACACGTAGGCGTGAATCGGAATGCCTTCGGTTTCGGCCACGCCCATGTAGTGCTTGGCCTTGGCGTTGCCCCAGGGCTTGGCGGAGCCGCCGTTGCGGAATTCCTCGCCGTGGCCCTTTTCGTGGCCCATCACGAGCACGGGCTGATGATACACCTTGCCGTGACGCTTGCGCGTGATGTAGGCGCGGGCGATGACCATGGCCGGATCGTTGGTGTGCTCGCCCTGTCCGCCGATTTCGGTGTAGTTGTCGTACACGTTTTCGAGGATGTCGCGCAGGCAGATGCGGTGCGGATGACGCACGATGCGCACCTTGTCCATGGGGGTGAGCTTGTCTTCGAGCTTGCACTCCATGAAGAAGAACAGATCTTCGAGCGAGGTCATTTCGGCCTGCGCCTCTTCGGCCGTGCAGGATTCGAGCTTGCGACGGGTCTCGCCGAGACGGGTCTCAAGAAGCGCGATGTCCTCCTCGTGCTTGCCGGGGAAGATATCCTTGAGATAACACAGTCGGTCGGAAAGCTGATGCAGTTGCTTTTCCCATTCCATCATAAAAATATATCCCTTCCTGACCAGAACAGGAAACTAGAAACGCAGCATGCGCTCCGTTTTTTTCTTCAGAAATTCCACGTTGGACTTCAGCGGTTCGCCCTTGCCGTCGTGCCCCTCAAGACGGAGCGTGTCGAGGAAGGCAAGACCGTGGGCGCTCACCTCGGCAAGATCCTTGCCCCAGATGATGGCCAGCGCCAGGTTGGGATCGAACTCGGTGGGAATGGTGTAGGGATGCTCGGGCGAGGCCGGAGGCACATGCGTGTGAACGCGGCACCATTCGTGCTCTTCCCAGCTGAAGCGGTCGATGTCGCCCACCCAGGGCGCGAAGCCGTTGTCGGGATCCTCGGCAATGATGCGGTATTCCACGCCCACGCCGTGGAAGGTGATGTCGTCCTGCGTGTAGCCGAGCGGCTCGCCGAGACCGGTGCGGATCTGTTCGGCAATGAGATCGACTTCCTGTCCCTTCACGCGGCTGATGGCCGCCGACACGCCGTTTTCCACCTGAATGCGGGTGTTCACTTCCATGAGGAAGGGCTGCCCGTCGCGGGTGACGATCCATTCCCAGGTGCCCACGCTGTCGTAGCCCACCTTGCGCGCCATGTTCAGCGAATGCATGACGATCTCGTCGAGCAGGGCCGCGGCGTCGAAATCGTACTTGATGGACGACGGATCAAAGCCCGGAGCCACTTCGAGACGCTTCTGACGCCCCGTGGACTGAATGGAACAGTTGCGCGTGCCGAAATGCACCGGATGACGCCCCGTGCGATCGGAAAGCACCTGAACTTCCAGATGATTGAAATCCTTGATGCGCTGCTCGATGAGCACGCCTTCGTCCTTGAACTGACGCATGGCGTAGTTGCGGATGCGACGGTACACCTGACGGAACATGTCGATGTCATAGACTTCTTCAATGCCCATGCCGCCGCCGCCCGCGGAGGCCTTCACCAGCACCAGCGGACGCGCAATCCCCTGCTGCATCTGAAAGTCGAAAAGCGAACGCGCAATTTTTTCGGCTTCGAGCTCGTCGTAGATGGGACGGTCGGAACCGGGCACCGTGGGCACCCCGAGCGAACGCGCCAGACGCTTGGTGTTGATCTTGTCGCCGAGATCGCGGATCACCCGCCACGACGGCCCCAGAAACACCAGCGGACGCTCGCGCTCCGTAACCCGACGCGCAAAACGAAAGTCCTCGGCAAAAAAGCCGTAGCCCGGATGCACCGCCGTGGCCCCGGATTCGTCGGCCACGCTCAGAAGCTCGTTCGCGTCGTGATACGAAGAAATGCGGTACAAGCTCTTCTCGCCGCCCACTTCGCGGGCCAGCAACACGTGCCCGGAACACGCATCCTCCGCCGTGTAAACGCATACAAAATCAAGTCCGAGCTTTATGCATGCCTGAATAATGCGAACCGCAATCTCGCCGCGGTTGGCTATAAGCACTTTATGCTGTTTATTCACGCCATTTCCTTATTGCAAAGGGGAAAAGGCCATAAGACCATAGAATAGTGAAACAATCTGATAAGGCGATCCTCTCCTCCCGCCTTATCCGCAACATGACGCAACTGGCGCAACGCGCCCGCCCGGCCCCGCTCTTCATGCAGAAGCCGAGCTCAGCGCCGCTCGCGCGGCCGCCTTTTGTGGGGCGATTATACCTTCCAAACAGAAAGAATCAACCCCCCCTTCCTTAATATCCTCTTATTTACGGATAGAACGGGTTGAAAGGCAGAAAAGGCAGGAAAGACAGGAAAGGCATGCGGGGGAAATAATTTCCCCCGCGCCCCCTTGTTTCTGCCTCCCGGCTTCGCCGGTTCGGCAGGACAGGCGGGAAAGCTATGCGCGTTGCCGAAGATGGCGGGAGTTTGGAAAGGCGGAGGCTGCGAGGCGCGGAAAGGCCCGGCAGGCGCTGTTCGGGCTGCGGTCTCAGTGCAGGTGTGCGCTTCCGCGCCCACCTGCGGCGGCCGACTCCTGTCCGACAAAAGTCGGACAGTCGTGTCAAAGGAAAGGATTTCCAGATGTTTTGGGAGGGAACATCGAGGGGGAGGGGCGAATGCAGACCGGAACATGTTCTCTCAACGCTCCGGGGAACACGGGCGGCATCGGTAACTCGGGCCGGACAGCTGTGTCAACCGGAAGAGCTTTCCAGATATGGAAGAAAAATCAGGGAAGCGAATGCTAACCGGAGGGCACTGCCGCAATGATATGGGGAATGCAGGCAGGGGGGATAGGATTTTGTCCGCACCCGGCGTTCAGGCCTTGCCCCGCCAGGCCCACAGAGCCAGAACGCACAGCACCACGACCACGCAGGCCAGCAGAAAATCGGGGACATCAACAAAACGCGGGAGCACCAGTTCCGCCGCCAGCGACGCCACCACCAGCGCAACGGCTGTCAGCTGCCCCCGGCGTCGCCGTCCGGCCTGCGCTTCCCTTTCCCGCTCGAACCGGGCGCGTTTCGCTTCTTCCGCGGGCGTTTCCGACACGCCGCGACGCTTCAACTCTTCCGCCCGCAGCGCTGCCGCTTCCGCCGTAAGCTTCTCCGGATCCAACGCCTTCAATTCCTCATCCGTCATCGACGCATACCGCTCGGCTATCTGTTCATCCGTCACGTTCATTCCGTGTTCTCCATCCTTTCCGCATCGCATTCCGCCGCGTCCGCCCCCACGCGTCGCGCACCGAACGCCAAAAAACACGCGCCTTCAAAATATCCGCTCCCGGGGGGGCAATATCCGCGGTCCCGGCACGTCATCAAAAAATTTCGGTGAAAGTCCTCATCATTTCAATGATAAGAACATCCGCTGCGTGCAGGCGTCAACACGCACTCCGCATTTTCTCATCCATGCGCCTGCGTCTTCCGAACATGCTCCGCCCAAGCAGCAACGACTCTTTTTCCCGAAAAATTCATACTACCTGAACACGTCCGGCAACAAAAGCCCCATTGCAATCATCTGGAAATCCTTCCTTACTCACACGGATTCCGGCGAGACCGGAATCCGTGTCGGCCACCGCAGGTGGGTCCGAAAGGACACACCTGCACTGAAACCGCAGCCCGAACCGCGCCCGCCAAGCCCTCCAAGTCTTGCAACCTGCTCCTGCCGGACGTCGCTTCGGCGACGCGCTTTGCCTGCACTCTCCCGTCCTGCCTAACCGGCGAAGCCGGGAGGCAGAATCAGGGGGGCGCGGGGGGAATTATTTCTGACCTTGCAGACCTCCGAAGAGCGCTTACTCCCGTTTACGCAAGACACACTGTACGGCCTGCGGGACTTGTACGACGGGCATTACGTTTAACGGCGGGAGTGAATCCCGCCTGCTTATGCCCGTCGGCCGGGCTCCTGACGTCGCCCGGGGCCCCAGAGCGTTGAAAGACGGCCTTCCGGTATGCACTCTCCCCCTCGCCCTTGGCTTCGGGCATAATCTTCCCGTTCACCCTGTCCTGCCGATCCGGCGAAGCCGGGAGGCAGAATCAGGGGGGCGCGGGGGGAATTATTTCCCCCGCATGCCTTTCCTGCCTTTTCTGCCTTTCCTCTCTTCCTTTTCAGTTTTCGAGGTGGGCCTGGAGGAAGAGGCTTTTTGAGAGGGCGTTGAAGAAGTCCTGGTAGATGATGGGGTCTTCGATGGGGGTAACGTTATACTGGGCGCTGGCGCGGACGGTCATTTGCGCCTTGCCGCGGGGCATGACGTTGACGGTCATGCGGACGGTATATCCTTTAAGTTTGGTACCGGTGACGCTGCCGAGGTCGAGGGACGCCTTATCGATGACGAATCCGAGGTCCTGGAGGGTGGCGATGACGGCTTCGACGGTTCTCTGTTTATCGGAGGTATCGAAGTAACGGGTCTGGATCTGGCGCAGGCGCAGCTGCGAGGAGCCGCCGGACTCGAACAGGCCTTCGGCGGCGGGCACGGCGCAGCCGGCGGAGAGCAGCACCACAAGGGAGAGAGCAAGAGCCATGAGCTTTTTCATATTTCGTGAGCCTCCAAAAAGACGGACTTGGAAAGTTTATCGTAAAACTCCCGGTAGATGGCGGGATCGTTGATCTGTTCGGCGCGGGTGATCTGTCCGGCGGTGTCGAAGATGATGCGCTGGAACGTCACACGCACAATGGATTCTCCGCCGCTCGACTGCACGCTCAGAATCTTTTTGATATCCGCCTCTATCACCTTGACGGCGTTGTCGGCAGCCTGCCGGGCCGCCTTGTCGCTCACGTCGCGGGAATAATTCTTGCGCAGTCCGGCGGCGATGTTTCTTTCGATGTCGGCCCGCACGGAAGTCAATTCCGCGGCGGAAAGACTCTTCATCGGAGCGCGGGAGCCCGGCGCGCCGGTATTTTCCCGCATCACCATGGACACGCGTATGGTCTGATGCGAATCCACGGGAACCTGACCGCCCCCGAGCGCCGCAATGATGAACGCGCCCGCAAGCTGCGTGGTGCTCGACGCGTCGCGCTTCTTCGAGCCTACCAGCACGCCGAGCGGCACTTCCGCCTCCTCAAGATTGAAGCCCAGATCCTGAAGCACTCCCGTAGCCGCCGCAAGCATGGCGGCCTTGTCGGTGGTGTCGAAGCGCCGGGTCTGCATCTGACGGCTCTGGAGCGAGTCGGGCGTGAGCAGAAGCGCGTCTCGGGGAATCTGCGTGGAACATCCCGCAAGCAGGGTCACGCACAGCATCAACATAAACACTTTCTTCACAATATATCCTCACGACATTAATGGTCCGTTGAAACATCCTTGCGCTTTCGGGGGCCGCAGGTTCGCGCGGCTGCGGACGCAGGGAAGATTGACCGCGCGTTCCCGGGAGGGATCCGCTCCACGGCGAACGCACTGCGGCAGGCCGCAGCAAGCGGCGGAGAGAGTCCAGCACCCCACGGTGATGCGTCCATCCGCAGCGCGTGACGGGCAGGCTTCCGGCAGAGGGAAAAACACCGGCTCCCCGGATGACGCGGAACTTCCGCGCCAAGGCGAACCGCGCCGAAAAGGGCTTTCCCGGCCCGATGACGAACATCTTCGGAAGCGACTCTCCCGCAAGAGGTCTTCTCCCCTGCCCGGCAGGACAAATCATCAGAAGCTGGACTGCCGATAGCTGTAGTCCCGAACCTTGCCGTTCTCGTCGAACTTGATGATGATGGTCAGGGTGCGCTGATTCGTGGCCGACGCTCCACTGCTGCGTTCCACATTGCCGGTCGCACCGCCGAGAAGGCCGGCGGCGCCCAGGCCGAACACCCCGCCGAGCAGTCCGCCCACGCCGCCCTGCGAGGCGGAATAGGCCTGTTCCGTGGCAACCTTGTCGTACACCCAGGTTTCGCGGCGTTCGCTGTCGGTGGTCACCATGTTCGGCGAACCAAGTATGGACACCACTTCGGCACTCGACATGCCTTCACGAATCTCTCTCTGCACCTTGCCGACGGAAATTCTGTCCGCCGTGTCGTCGCGCACCGCTTCCCGATGCTTTCCCGCCGACATGCAGCCGCTGACACCAATGCTGAGCACCATAACGCCCGTCACAAAAATCCTGTTCATTTCTCACCTCTTATCGTTGTTTTTTTTCTTCCCGGAATCAGGGGCGGGAAAAGGAGTTTCACCCTATATCGTTAAATTTCTCACATGGGAAGCGTTTTTTTGCCCTTGCGGCGCAAAGAATTTCGGAGATCGCGTCCAAAAAAGGACAGACGAAAGGAATTGAGGGAAAAAGATTGCGGGGAAAGGGGAAAACCCTTTTGAAAAAGGGCTTTTCCCCTTTCCCCGCCCCCCAATCCCCTTTCCTAAAACTTTTATTATTACAACTGCTTTTCCTGTTCTCAGGGCGTACGAGCAACGTTTTCTTCCACCACGCCGCCCTTTTTTGTGCCTGACAGGCGCGGGGGGGGGGACGGGAATCGGCACCACAGGTGCGGGGCAGACACTCAAGCGCCCTGCGCACTCCGCATCCCGTTTGCGCGAGGCACGCTGTTCGGACACAAGACTTGCACGACGGGCATTGCGTTTAACGGCGGGAGTGAATCCCGCCTACTTATGCCCGTCGGCCGGGCTCCTGACGTCGCCCGGGGCCTCAGCGCGTTAAGAGAACGTTTTCCGGTCTGCATTTGCGCCCCCGACTTCGGTATTCCCTCCCCAAAAATCTGGAAATCCCTTCCTTTGACACGACTGTCCGGCGAAGGCCGGACAGGAGTCGGCCACCGCAGGTGGGCGCAGCAGCGCACACCTGCACTGAGGCAGCAGACCGAACAGCGCCCGCCAAGCACTCCGACATCCGCAGTTCCCGCCTTGCCAATCTCCCGCTCGGATTCGGCAACTCGCCCTGCCTTCCCGCCAGCGCCCGCCGATGGCGCAGCCTTCGGCGGAAACATGGGGGCCCGGGGGAGATTATCTCCCCCGGCGGGGCTCGGGGCAGCGCCCCGCTGCTCCGGCCTGTCCCCCTTCCACTTTCTCTCTCGAATAATGAAACGGCGTGTTTTTCGGCGCGAGCTGGACACGGTGGCGAAAAAAGGTATAGTTTGAGTTTTAGTTTAACTTTTTCCGGGGCTTCCCGGCGGGGGAACATATGGGCGACGAATTGAAGCGGCTGTATATTGAGCCCACGTCGCGGTGCAACTTGCGCTGCGCGATGTGCTTTCGCAACAGCTGGATAGGCGAGAGCACGGGGGACATGGACGAGAAGACGTTCCGCGCGGTGATGGAGCATCTGCCTGCGAGCGTGGAAACCATATTTTTCGGCGGCATGGGCGAGCCGCTGGCGCATCCGCGCATTGTGGAGATGGTGCGCGCGGCGTCGGCATCGGGCCGCCGAACCGAACTTCTGAGCAACGGCTCGCTGCTCGACGAAGCGCACGCCGCCGCCCTGCTCGACGCCGGACTCGACATGCTCTGGCTTTCCGTGGACGGCTTCAAGGAAGAACGCTACGAAAGCATTCGACGCAACGGACATCTCGCCACGCTCAAGCAGCACATCATGACGTTCAATCAGCTGCGCTTCGCCCTGAACCGCGAAGTAAAGCTCGGGCTGGCCTTCGTGGTCATGAAGAGCAACGTGCAGGAACTCGCCGATCTGCCCTACTTCGCCAGCTACTACCGCGTGAACGAAGTGAACATTTCCCACGCCATTCCCACCGACGAGCACACCGAATCCGAACTGCTCTACCGCAACGTGATCGGCAGCGACCTCGGCGGCGACAACGTGCCGCCTTCCGCGCCGCGCATCCACCTGCCCCTCATGGACTGGACTCAGCCCGGCGCAGCCCAGGCCGCCGCCGGACTGCTCAGCGCCGGCATGTGCGAAATATTCCTGTCGGGCCAGCGCCTGCACCGCCCAGCCCGCCGCTGCCGCTTCATCGACGACGGCATAGCCTTTGTGCGGCACGACGGCTTCGTCGCCCCCTGCATGTCGCTGCTGCGCACCTCCCGCCTCTACTGGGGCGGCAAAACCCGCGTCAATCAGCACCACTTCTTCGGCAATGTCCGCGACACCCCCCTCGACATGATCTGGAACTCCCCGGACTACGCCGCCTTCCGAAACAAAGTGCGCAACTTCGAGTTCTCCCCCTGCTGCCGCTGCTCCCAGTGCGACAACTGGGAAAACTCCCTTCCCGACTGCTACGGCAATAATACCCCTACCTGCGGCGCCTGCCTCTGGTCCGAAGGCATCATCTCCTGCCCGTAAAGGCAGGAAAGGCAGAAAGAGAGGAAAGACAGGAAAGGCATGCGGGGGAGATAATCCCCCCCGCACCCCCCTGTTTCTGCCTCCCGGCTTCGCCGGTTCGGCAGGACAGGGTGAACGGGATGATTATGCCCGGAACGAAGGCGAAAGGGGGAAGGCGTGTTCCGGTCTCTTCCGGATTCTCTCTTCTCCCGGACCAGCCTCGACTCCGGTTTCGATTCAGGGCCGCCGCCAACAACGCCCGAAAACGCCCTCTCCCGCGCCGCGTCGCCCTCTGACCACGCAAGACAGCGCAAAAAACGTCCGGCTTTTCACCGGACGCTTTTTTCTTTCGTCTTATTCCTGATACAGCTTGTCCATAGCCTCTACACTCGGCAAAAGCTCGTTCAGACGCTCCACAATGCGCCGCTGTTCCGCAAGCGGGGGGAGGGGAAACAAAGTTTCTCCCATTTTTTTCCCCGATATTTCAAGAAATGTTGTTCCTGATGCTCGACTCTGTATTTCTGGAGTAAGAGCCATAAGCGTATAATAAACGTATTCTGAATCAACAATATCAGTATTAGGTATTACAGACTTGCACCCCTGATTTGTTGTCAATTCATTTTCGGCTATTGCCAAATAACCTATTGGGGCTCGCGACGAATAAACTATTGTACCTTTAGGAAGTATGACGACAGAGCAAGAATCATATCCTTCTTGTGTAATGAATCTTTCTCCGCATGAAATGGTTTTTGATTTATTTTTTCCCAAGTCAGCAGGAGTTATCCATGGAATTCCCTTAGACGACCAATAGCCTGCAACCCCAGTCTTCGGAGTTGCCCCACTTGCTACCTTGCCAATATTATTTATCCTCACCCACTTCCACTTTTCCGGAATGGCAAAAGGCACGTCGTCCGGCGTTTCGGCGTCAATATCGACGGTCGATTCGTCATCGAGCTGAGGAACAAGCCGACCGGAAATCGCTTCCTGCAACAACGAGGCGCGCAGCTTTCCCGGCAACGCCTTTTCCACGGCCTGCAACGCGTCATGCGCCTTGCCGTACTCTTCAATCACTGGAAGAATCTCCTCCAGCTTCTCCACAATGCGTCGCTGTTCCGAAAGTGGGGGAAGGGGAATAGCAAAATTACTAACAGCTTTTGCACTTAAATTAGGCAATACTGCTCCATTCTTTGTGTTAATAATATGTTTTTTAAATAAATTTGTATTTAAAAACAGTCCTATATATTTAAAATACAACTTTTTTATATTTTTTACTCTGAGAATTACAAGAGATGATGCTATTGCACCACCAGTTTTATCAGCAATTCCAAATTTACCCAACGAACCTCTAATGCAAAGAAGTATATCATTATTTAAAATTTTTCCACTTCTCAACTTTAAAAGCTGCTCATCTGACAAGAATAAAAGCTTTTCATCATATAAAATTTTATTTTCTTTTAAATTTATTGCACTGATAAATGGATTTCCAGTATTATTATGCAATAATTTATCTTTAGAAGGATAATTTACACCTCTATCACCATTTATTAACTCGACAATTTCTTTTAGATAACACCACTTCCACTTTTCTGGAATGTCGAAGGGCACGTCGTCCGGCGAGTCGACGTCCATATCGACCGCCGGTTCGTCATCGAGCTGAGGCACGAGTCTGCCCTCTATGGCCATCTGCAAGACGGAAGCCTTGAGCTCATCAGCGGTCATGCCCGGCCTCCGATCATGGAAAGAATGTGGTCGAGCGCGTCATCCATGACTTTCAGATGTCTGGCGCGTTCCGCCTGATAGCGGGCAATGAGTTCCTCGGGCGGCAGAATTTCCTCTTCCTCCTGCGGAAAGCCGCACAGATCAAAATTAAAATTCCGCTCTTCCAGTTCGCCTGCGCTGTAGCAGCGGGCCTTGTCCGCGCCGTTCTCCTCCAGCGGCACACGATGATTCCACCAGGCGTCGAGCGCGGCAAAATGTTCCGGCAGCATGGGCCTGGTTTTGGAAAAATGCTTATAGCCTTCCGGCATGTCCACCCGGTAGAACCATGTTTCCTTCGTGGGCCCCGTACCGTTGAAGAACAGCACGTTGGTCGCTATGGACGTGTACGGCGAAAACACCGACCCCGGCAGGCGCAGCACCGTGTGAAGATTGAAATGATGGAGCAGCTCCTTCTTTATTTCCGCCTTGTTGCCGCCGCCGAACAGAAAGCCGTCGGGAATGACCACCGCCGCCCGACCCGTGGCCCGAAGCCGCGTCATGATGAGAATGATGAACAGATCGGCCGTTTCCGCGCTGCGCATGTTGCCCGGAAAATTCTGCTGTATCACCGGCTGTTCGCTGCCGCCGTAGGGCGGATTCATGAGAATGACGTCGAACTTGTCGTTTTCCGTGTAGTCGCCCGTGTTTTTCGCGAGCGAATTGCCATAGGTTATCAGCGGCTCATCCACGCCGTGCAGCAGCAGATTGGTCACGCACAAAAGATACGGCAGCGGCTTCTTTTCCGTACCGTAAAACGAACGGCTCAGCAGCTCGCGCTGCTCCACCGTTCGGGCAGAATCGCTCAGCACCTCCCGCGCGGAATTCAGAAAACCGCCCGTGCCGCAGGCGAAGTCCGCCACACGGTCGCCGAGCTTCAGCTCAACGTGACGCGCCATGAAATCCGTGAGCGCGCGAGGCGTGTAGAACTCGCCGGAACTGCCCGCGCTCTGCAGCAGTTTGAGTATGCTTTCGTAAATCGAGCCGAAGGCGTGGGCTTCACGCGGATCGTTGAAATCGCATTCGTTGATCTCGCTGATGAGCTGACGCAGCAGCACGCCGTCCTTCATGAAGTTGTGAATGTCGGTGAATACCGTCTTCACAATGCTCTTGCGCAGCGGACAGCCCGCGGGAATGGACAAATCCTTCAGCGTGGGCAGAAGCGTGCCGTCCACAAACGAGATCAGCGCATCCCCCTTGAGCGCCGTGTCGTTCACGGTATCCGCCCAGTTGCGCCAGCGGCACGGCTCGGGAATGATGGATTCATAATCGTCGTCAAAGGCTTCCCAGTCGTATTCCCTGTCGTCGTAAATTTTCAGAAACAGCATCCACGTCAGCTGCTCGATGCGCTGCGCGTCGCCGTTGATGCCCTGATCCAGACGCGTGATGTCGCGCATCCGCTTGATGAAGGTCGAAAGACTCATTGCATTCTC
This sequence comes from uncultured Mailhella sp., assembly GCF_944324995.1. Lineage (GTDB taxonomy): Bacteria > Desulfobacterota > Desulfovibrionia > Desulfovibrionales > Desulfovibrionaceae > Mailhella. Next base: position 42,729 of record NZ_CALUYL010000024.1, on the reverse strand, counting down.
CTGCCGTCATGCGGCAGTTCAGTGTTCCGAGGGCGCGCCGAAACGCAAAAAACGCCCCCTTGCGCACGAACCTCGCCACCTACGGCCGGCCCGCGCCCATCGAGACTACTTGAACTCATCCCTCGCGTGAAGATGAAATGTTTATGCCTTCCGCGCAAACCACGCGACCGCCCCGCCCACAAACTGTCGGACGCCAGGGTTCCCTGCAATGGCCTGCGCAATGGTGTCGTGCGCTGTTTTCCTGAGCAGGCTCCCCGCTCTGCTTCCCCGCACGATGACTTCCTACGCGGGTTCTTCCTCTTCCTCGTACAGCTCATGCTGCATGGCGCGCAGCGCCTCCATGTAGCCCTCTTTGCCGTTGAACTCCGGAAGAAGATGCTTCACCCCGCCCAGATTCGCGCAGGCCCGCAGGGCGTCCACGCCGTCTATTTCCGACACGCCGTTCTCCTCGTAGGCGTCAAGCAGCTTTTCCAGCACCGCCCGCGCCGTGCCCTGATACCGTTCCAGAAAACGGGCGCTCTTCACCCTCGCGGCACGCAGTTTTCGCGTCAGCATGGGCGCGCCGAAGGCAATGTGACGTATCATGTCGAACTCGTCGAGATCCGGATTGCCCAGCTCCTTGCGGAGCTCCTTGAGCATCACCCCGCGCTTCTCCAGTTCTTCCAGAATCACCCGCTTGGACGTCGGTCCGTTCCACGCCGCGCGGAACGCTTCTTCCGTGCCGTAGCAGGAAAGAATGTTCCGCTTCGTGTACTCCTCGAATTTTTCCGTCACGAGCCTGCCGTTTTCATCCAGATAGCTTACGCTCCTGCCCAGTATCGAAACCTCCACGCCGTCCACCACGATCAGACGGCTCGGCTCGCCGTCTTCCGGCGAACTCACGCCTTCCGGCGCGGCCTCGGGCGGTGCGGATTCCCTGCCCCCGTCCGTTCCGACCGGGCGCTCCCTGCACGGCGGATCCCCTTCCCCCGACCAGACGCTCGCATTGTCGGCCGGTCCGTCGAAGTCGGGATCGTGAAACAGCGCGCACGCGTTTCTGAAATCGAGAATCGTGAAGAAGGTCTTGCCAGCGTCCGGACGCAGACGCGTGCCGCGTCCGATGATCTGCTTGAACTCCGTCATGGAACGAATGTTGCTGTCCAGCACGATGAGCTTGACGCAGCGCGTGTTCGCGCCCGTGGTCAGCAGCTTGCTCGTAGTCACCACAACGGGATAGGCGCTGTTCACGCTCGTGAAATCCTGATACAGCCCCCGACCTTCCTCGTCGTCGGCAGTCATGCGCACGGCGTAGCGGTAGTCGCGGGCCACCATGTCGCGGTTGCATTCGCGTATGGCGTCGCGCATGGCCGCCGCGTGCCGCTGCGTCACGCAAAAAATGATCGTCTTGGACATCCGGCCCAGATGATGAAGATAATTCGTCACCACTTCGGCCACCTTGCGCGTGCGATCCCTGATTTCCAGCGTCTTGTCGAAATCGCTCAGCCGGTACAGACGACGCGGCACGGGCCGACCATCCACATCCACGTCGTCCTCGCCGGGCTCCCAGCCGTTGACGTCCTTGTCCAGATGCACGGATATCACCTGATACGGCGCAAGAAATCCGTCTTCTATGCCCTGCTTGAGCGTGTAGGTGAACAGCGGCTCCCCGAAATAATCAATGTTGTTGGCCCCGTCCTTCTCGTTGGGCGTGGCCGTCATGCCTATCTGAATCGCCGACTTGAAATACTCAAGCACGTCGCGCCAGCTGCTCTGCTCGTCCGCGCTGCCCCGGTGACACTCATCCACAATGATGAGATCGAAATAATTTTCCGGAACCTGACGGAAATGATCGGACAACGGCTCGCTTTCGTCCCCCTTGAGCTGCTGATACAGTCCGAAATAAATTTCATAGTTCCTGTCTATGGTTCCCTTCTGAATCTTGTACATCGCGCGGAAGGGAGAAAAATCGTCGATCATGGTCTGATCCACGAGCTGATTGCGATCGGCAAGATAAAGCACATTCTTCACCACGCCGGCCTTCTTGAGACGCCACACTATCTGAAACGCCGTGTAGGTCTTGCCCGTGCCCGTGGCCATCACCAGAAGCGCACGCCGCCGATGCTTCGCCACCACCGCGTCCACCGTGCGGTTGATGGCCTGCATCTGATAATAGCGCGGCGTCATGCCCCCCGCAGACGTGTAATACTGCGCGCTCTCAAGCGTCTTTCTGTCGTCGTCGCTCACATGGTAGAGCGCGCACCAGCGCTTCCACAGATCCTCCGGGGAGGGAAATCCGTGCAGCGGCAATTCCCTCAGCGTGCCCGTGGGTATCTCAAACTCAATAAATCCTTCCCCCGCCGAGGCGTAGGCAAACGGCACATCCAAAAGCCGGGCGTACTCAATGGCCTGATCCAGACCGTCGCGCGCCGTCTTCCCGCGCTTTTTCGCCTCCACCACCGCCAACGGCCGGTTCACATCCCGAAAAAGAATGTAGTCCGGCTTCGTGCGGGATGCCTGCTTCTCACGAATGGTGCAGTTCTGCTCGGGAATGATGCGATACCTGTCCGCCTTGAGCGAATACTCCATCATGATCTGACTGCTCTGCCACCCCGCATGCTGAATGGCCGGAGTAATGTACCGAACCTTCGTGTCCTCTTCCGATTCGTATCCCGCCTTCCGCACAGACAACCCCCTCGCACAAAGTCCCAAACCAACGCCCCATAATACCCCGATTCCCCGCACCCCGCAACAAAATGGAAAGACAGAAAAGGCAGAAAAGGCATGCGGGGGGAAATAATTCCCCGACAAAGTCGGGACAAGCCCCCCGCACCCCCCTGTTTCTGCCTCCCGGCTTCGCCGGTTCGGCAGGACAGGGGGAACGGAAAAATTATGCGCAGTGCGAAGGACAAAGGGGGGAGTGACTGCCGGAAGGCCGTCTCTCAACGCCCGGGGGGCCAGAACGACAAAAAAACTTTCCGGTTTACTTTCTCGCCCCTCGATGTTCTCCCCCCCTCATCTGGAAATCCTTTCCTTTGACACGACTGTCCGGCGAAGGCCGGACAGGAGTCGGCCACCGCAGGTGGGGCCGTGAGGACACACCTGCACTGCGTCCGCAGCCCGAGCAGCGTCAGCCAAGCACGCCAAAACCTCGCAGTCCCTGCCTTTTCAAAATCCCGCCATCTTCGGCAACTCGCCCTGCCTTCCCACCAGCGCCCGCCGAGGGCGCAGCCTTCGGCGGAATCAGGGGGGACCGGGGGAGATTATCTCTGACCTTGCAGACCGCAAAAAGCACACAATCCCGTTTGCGCAAGACACGCTGTACGAGCTGCATCGCTTGCACGACGGCGGCTGCGCTTAACGCCGGAAGTGAATTCCGGCTGCTTGCTGCCGTCGGCCGAGCTCCTGACGTCGCCCGGGGCCCCAGCGCGTTGAAAGACGGCCTTCCGGCCTCCACTCTCCCCCTCGCCCTTTGCCTCGGACATAATCTTCCCGTTCACCCTGTCCTGCTGAAGCAGCTTTAGCTGCGAAGCAGAATCAGGGGGGCGCGGGGGGAATTATTTCCCCCGCATGCCTTTTCTGCCTTTCCCGCCTTTCCGGGGGCGTTGCCGCCCGGCGGGGCAGGGGGGAGGGAGGGTTGCAATCTCTGCTTCCTTTCTTTATACTTCACAGTTTCAAAGAGTCATTCATCCGTCCGGGGCGGCTTCGAGAAGGGAGCGGCTTCGGGCAGGTTTTCCGCCGCCGCCCGGCAGGGTTTCGGCGTCGGGCTGCGCGTGCGCGCGGGTCGGCGTTCGGAGGAGTCGGCGCAGTCCGCGCGAAGGCAACTTTTTTCAAACCAAGTCAAAGAAGGAATGCGAACGTGAGTTCTCTCGCCCGTAACGAATCTCTCCGCAATATCGCCATTATCGCCCACGTCGACCACGGCAAGACCACCCTGGTGGACGGCCTCTTCAAGCAGAGCGGCATGTTCCGCGCCGATCAGGTGGTCGACGACCGCCTCATGGACAGCATGGAACTCGAACGCGAACGCGGCATCACCATTTCCGCCAAAAACTGCGCCGTGGGCTGGAAAGGCGTTCGCATCAACATTCTCGACACCCCCGGCCACGCCGACTTCGGCGGCGAAGTCGAACGCGCCCTCTCCATGGTTGACGGCGTGATCCTCCTCGTGGACGCTTCCGAAGGCCCCCTCCCCCAGACTCGCTTCGTGCTGCGCAAGGCCCTCGGTCTCTCCCTGCCCGTCATCGTGGTGCTCAACAAGATCGACAGAAAAGACGCCCGTCCCGCCGAAGTCCTCAACGAAGTCTATGACCTCTTCATCGACCTCGACGCCAACGAAAGTCAGCTCGAATTCCCCGTGCTCTACGCCATCGGTCGCGACGCCGTCGCCATGAACAACCTCAACGACGAACGTAAGGACCTTTCTCCCCTCTTCGACGCCATCCTCAAGTATATCCCCGCGCCGTCGTACGATCCTGAAATGCCCTTCCACATGCTCGTCGCCGACCTCGATTATTCCGACTACCTCGGCAGACTCGCCGTGGGCCGCATCCGCAACGGCCACGCCCACACCAAGGACGCCCTCGTCTGCATCGGCGAAGACGGCAAGCCCCGTCCGCTGCGCGCCACCCGCTTCCAGGTGTACAAGGGCAAAAACATGGTCGATGTCGATGAAGTCGATGCCGGCGATATCGTGGTCATGGCGGGCATCGAAGACGTGACCATCGGCGACACCATCTGCACCGCCGCCGATCCCTCGCCCCTGCCCCGCATCAAGGTGGACGACCCCACCGTGTCCATGCGCTTCGGCATCAACACCTCCCCCCTCGCCGGTCGCGACGGCAAACTCGTGCAGGCCCGCAAAATCCGCGAACGCCTCGATCGCGAAGCCCTCCGCAACGTGTCCATCAAGGTCGAAGACACCGAAGATCGCGACGCCTTCCTCGTCAAGGGTCGCGGCGAATTCCAGATGGCCATCATCGTGGAAACCATGCGCCGCGAAGGCTTTGAACTCACCGTCGGCCGCCCCGAAGTCATCTTCAAGGAAATCGACGGCCAGAAGTACGAACCCATCGAAGAAGTCTCCATCGACTGCGACGAAATCTATATGGGCGTCGTCACCGAAAAGCTGAACTTCCGCAAGGGCCGCATGACCAACTGCGTGAACAACGGCACCGGTCGTGTGCGCCTCTCCTTCTCCGTGCCCGCCCGCGGCCTCATCGGCTACCGCGACGAATTCCTCACCGATACCAAGGGCACCGGCATCCTCAACTCGAACTTCAGCGGCTACGAACCCTACCGCGGCGACTTCCTTACCCGCATGACCGGTTCCCTCATCGCCGACCGCCCCGGCAACGCCGTGGCCTACGCCCTCTATAACCTCGAACCCCGCGGCCGCCTCTTCGTCGTGCCCGGCGACCCCGTCTATGAAGGCATGATCGTCGGCGAACACAACCGCGACAACGATATCGACGTCAACGCCACCAAAGAAAAGAAACTCACCAACCTCCGCGCCGCCGGCCACGATGAAAACATCATCCTCACCCCCGTGCGCCCCATGTCCCTCGAACAGTGCCTCAACTTCATGCGCGAAGACGAAGTCCTCGAAGTCACCCCCCACTCCCTCAGACTCCGTAAGGCCGTCCTCTCCTGCGCCGAACGCTACCGTATGGGCGGCGGCCGCAAGCGCGTGTAATTGAAGAAAAAGATAGTGATGGCGAGCGGGTGAAGGAGGAAACCCTTTTGAAAAAGGGCTTTCCTCCTTCCCCCGCCCCCCCCATCCTCCTTCCTAAAACTTTTGTTTGTGACAACTATGAACCGCAGGCTTTCCCGATAACGGAATCCTGCGGTTTATTTTACTCTTTTTCGGCCGGACAACGACACAAGACTTTCGGAACTTCATTCTTTACTCACGGTCGTCCGGCAGAGTACCAGGAACATCACCGCAACGGCTTTCCCCGTCAGCGGGCGCGACAGATTCCGGCTTCCCCTCCACTCAGAAGAGAGGACTTTTCCTGCACAGCGTTCGGCAGCTATCCCTCAAAAATCTGGAAATCCTTTCCTTTGACACGACTGTCCGGCGAAGACCGGACAGGAGTCGGCCACCGCAGGTGGGTCCGACAGGACACACCTGCACTGAGTCCGCAGACCGAAGCGCGCACGCCAAGCACACTACCGCTCGCAACCGCGGCCTTTCCGAACGCCCGCGCATCTTCGGCAACACGTTTTGCCTTCCCGCCAGCGCCCGCCGAACGGCGCAGCCTTCGGCAGAATCAGGGGGGGCGCGGGGGGAATTATTTCTAACTTTGCAAAGCTCCGACGAACACGCAGGCCCGTTTGCGCAAGACACGCTGTGCGGACTGCACCACTTGCACGACGGCGGCTGCGTTTAACGCCGGAAATGAATTCCGGCTACTTGCGGCCGTCGGCCGGGCTCCTGACGTCGCCCGGGGCCCCAGAGCGTTGAAAAGCGGCCTTCCGGCCTCCACTCTCCCCCTCGCCCTTGGCTTCGGGCATAATCTTCCCGTTCACCCTGTCCTGCCGAACCGGCGAAGCCGGGAGGCAGAATCAGGGGGGCGCGGGGGGAATTATTTCCCCCGCATGCCTTTCCTGCCTTTTCTGCCTTTCCTGCTATTTGCGTTTAGCGGGTTTGGCGTCGGGTTCCGGGGGGAAGAGGATGTTATAAACGGCCTTGGTGACGGGGCCGGCCACGGCGCCACCGCCGCCGCCGTGTTCGATCATGGTGACGACGACGACGCGTTTGCCGTCCTTTTCGCCCCAGGAGCCTATCCAGGCGTGGTCGCGCTGGCGGAACTCCATTTCGGCGGTCTTCACGCGGCGGTCGCCCTGCATCTTGATCTTGACCACCTGCGCGGTACCTGTTTTGCCGCCTATGGTCATATCCTTTCTTTTCAGCACCTTGGCTGTTGCACCCGGGGCTTCCACGGTCTGCACCATGGCTTTTTTGATCCATTCGCGGTGGGCGTCGGAAATGGGCGTCTTGCCCGTGACCTCTCGGGGAGCGTCGGCAATGAGCTGCGGCTTGAGAAGATAGCCGCCGTTGATGATGGACGAGAGAAACACGGCGGTCTGGAGCGGGGTCACGAGCACATGGCCCTGTCCGATGGAGGCGTTCACCGTGTCGCCCTGCTGCCAGGCTTCGCCGAAGCGGCGCTTCTTCCAGTCGCGCGAAGGCACAAGGCCCGTGGTCTCGTAGGGCAGATCTATGCCGGTTTCGCGACCGTAGCCGCAGGCGCGGGCAAAGGCTTCCATGTTGTTGATGCCCAGCTTCACCGCCATGCTGTAAAAATACACGTCGCAGGAATAGATGAGCGAATGCTCCATGTCCACGGCTCCGTGCCCGCCGCGCCGCCAGCAGCGGAACGTATGATTGCCGAGCGTGAACTGTCCGGGACAGAATACCTTTTCCTGCGGAGACACGCCGTGCTCAAGCAGCATGCCCACCATCATGAGCTTCCACACCGATCCCGCAGGATAGGCGCTCTGGATGGCACGGTTCTGGAGCGGAAAACGCGGATCGCTGCGCAGAGCGTTCCAGTCGCGCGCCGAAAGCCCGCCGATGAAAATATTGTTGTCGTAGGCAGGACGCGTCACCAGCGCGAGCAGCTTGCCGGAATCGGGATCCATGACCACCACGCTGCCCGAATAGTCTCCCATCGCCTCCATGACCGCGTGCTGAAGCCGCGAGTCGATGGACAGCGTCACGTTCTGCCCCATGTGCGGCGACTCGATGAGCGTGCGGCTCAGCGGTCTGCCGAGCACGTCCACTTCCAGCCGGTACAGACCTTTTTGTCCGCGCAGACGCCGTTCCAGCACGCTTTCCAGGCCCTGACGCCCCACCATGTCGCCGAGCGAGAGGTCGGGATCTTCCGCCAGTTCCTTTTCACTGGCTTCGGCCACGTAGCCCAGAATGTGCGAAAACGCCTCCCCTTCCGGATAGTAGCGCCGGGAATGCGTCACCACGCGCAGACCGGGCCACTTGTAGAGTTCGGCCTCGATGGGCGCCACCTGCTCGAAAGGCATGTCGGTGAGCAGCAGGATGGGGTCAAAACTGCGGCCCTTGCTGCGATCCTGCTCATAGCGCGCGTGAAGACGATCGAGCGGCACGCCGGTCCAGGCGCTCACCTGCGCAAGCGCCGCCGAGATGTCCGGACAGTATTCCCGCACCAGCGCGAGTCCGTAGGCCGTGCGGTTTTCCGCCACCAGCTCGCCCGACGCATCATAAATTTCACCACGCGGCGCAAAAATACGTTCGTCGCGCAGGCGGTTTTCCTGCGCCATGCGCACGTAGTCCGCGCCGCGGTGTATCTGCAAATACCAGAAGCGCGCGCAGAACAGCGCAAACAGCAGCACTATGCAGCACTGGAGAAGCAGAAGCCCGCTTTTCGGCGGCTGATATTCATCGTTGCCGGTTTCTATCTTCATGGATCACCTTGCGGCGCAGCGCCGCGGCCACCCACCACACCCACGGCGTGAACAGCGCCTGAAACAGGCATTCGTCCAGAAGCAGCGAGGGATTCCACGGGATGTCCTGAAGCGCGGAAAGCGTGGCGAAAATCAGATAATGCGCGCAGGAAAGCAGTATGCCGAACAGCGTCACAAACAAAAAGCCCGTGCCCTGCAGCAGTCCGCAGCCCACGTGGAACACGATGGCCGCCAGCGCGTACCACAAAAGCGTGCCGCCGAAAGCCATGCTTCCCATGCCTTCCTGTAGCAGCACGAAAAACGCGCCCACGGCCAGCACCTGCGGAAAATTCCTCTCCTGAAGCGCCAGAATGAAGCCCGGCAGCAGGAAATCAAGACCGGGCAGCAGGGCCTGAAGCGCAACGCCTATGAACGCATAGCAGAGCCACCAGCCGGCGCTCGCCCAGCTCATTGAGCGCCTCCCGCTTCGGGAGCCGGTTCCTCGGGCTTTTCCAGCACCGGCGTGCGGCGGGTATAGACGGCGTCGCTCTCGGGCGTGATGGAATCGACAGGCCGCTGAAGCAGAAACACTTCCTCAAGACTGTGGAAATCCACGAGGGGTTCGGCCTGAATTTCGAGCACCGACGCCCCGGAACGCGACGCCCCGCCCGTGGATATGGCCGTCACGCGGGCCACGGGAATGCCCTTGGGATAGCAGGAATCCACGCCGGAGGTGACCAGCAGCTCGCCCACGCGCACGGGAGCGTTCTGACGCACGAAACGAAGTTCGAGGGGCAGCCCGGGGCCGCCGCCCGAAAGTATGCCCTGCACGCGCCCCTCGGACGTGATGACCGCCACGCGCGAGCCGGTATCGGTGAGCAGCAGCGCCACGGAAGTGCTGGGGCCGGCCTTGAGCACGCGGCCCACCACGCCCGCCCAGGACGTGACCGGCGTTCCCGGCGCGGCTCCGCTCATGTAGCCGCTCGAAAGCATGATGGTGGAGAGCGCCGCATTGGGGCCCATGCGCCAGGCCAGCACGCGGCTTGCGCGCGCAGGCCACGACGCCGGATACTCAAGATGCATGAGCCGACGCAGCCTTTCGAGTTCGGCGCGTTCCTCGCGGGTTCCGGCGAGGCGCTGTTCGAGAATGCGGAGCCGTTCGCGCAGCTCGTCGTTCTGACGGCGCACGTCGCGCAGATCGACGTAGCTGTTCCACACGTCGGAGAGGGAATCCTCAATGCTGTCGAGGCCGCGCATGATGCCCCCGGTGAATTCGAGTCCCACGGCGGCGCACAGCCTGTCCCACTGTCCGGTGCGCTGGTTCCAGGTGTAGATGCCCAGAAAAAGCAGCAGCGTGCAGATGATGAGAAGAATGATGCGTCGGGGCAGCAAGGCGGGGCGACTCCTGCGTTGGGCATGAAATCCCTCCCCCGGTCGGCAGGGGAGGGATCAAGAGCTAGTCTATGCACACCTCGCGCATGGTGCGCATGTTGTCGAGCGCGATGCCCGTGCCCATGACCACGGTGGCGAGGGGATCGTCCACGCTGAAGATGGGCAGCGAGGTGTCTTCGCGCAGAAGCTGATCCAGACCGCGCAGCAGCGCGCCGCCGCCGGTGAGCACGATGCCGCGTTCGACGACGTCGGCGGCGAGTTCGGGCGGGGTCTGTTCGAGGGCCTGACGCACGGCCTGCACAATGGCGTCCACCTGCTCGGCGATGGCCTTGCGCACTTCTTCCGAGGTGATGATGATGGTCTGCGGGATGCCCGTGACGAGATCGCGACCCTTGACCTCGATTTCCTTTTCCTCTTCCATGGGATAGGCGGAGGCGATCTGAATCTTGATTTCTTCGGCGGTGGATTCGCCGATGAGCATGTTGTACTTGCGCTTGACGTGGCGGAGGATGGCTTCATCCATCTTGTCGCCGCCCACGCGCACGGAACGGGAATACACGATGCCCGAAAGGGAAATGACCGCAACTTCCGTGGTGCCGCCGCCGATGTCGACCACCATGTTGGCGGTGGGTTCCTGAATGGGGAGATTGGCGCCGATGGCCGCGGCCATGGGCTCCTCAATAAGGAAGACCTCACGGGCGCCGGCGCTGAGCGCGGATTCCTTGACCGCGCGCTTTTCCACCTGGGTGATGCCGGTGGGCACGCAGATCATGATGCGCGGACGCACGAGACGACGCTGATTGTGAACCTTGGAAATAAAATACCGCAGCATGGCTTCCGTCACCTCGAAGTCGGCAATGACGCCGTCCTTCATGGGGCGGATGGCGCGAATGTTGCCGGGAGCGCGACCGAGCATGCGCTTGGCTTCGGAACCGACGGCGAGCACCTGATTGTTGCCGCGGTTGTCTTTCTTGACCGCCACCACCGACGGCTCGCGGAGCACAATGCCCTTGCCCTTGACGTACACGCAGGTATTTGCGGTGCCGAGGTCAATCGCGAGGTCGTTGGAGAAAATACCGAGTATCATATCAAAAATCTTGGCCATGGGGATTTCTCGCAAGGACGTATGGAGTATGGAATGGGAGGTTCTAGGCACAGAAAAGGCGCGCTGTCAATAGTACGCGATCGTCCGGCCCGCCGTCCTCCGAGTGGCGCGGAACGCCTTTCGGAACTAGACAGCTTTCCATCGTATTTGCACTCTTGTCAATATTTTTAATGGGTGCAGGCGACATTTCTCCGTCAAACCTCATTCTGCCGAGGCGGGATAGGGGAAAACGGAGGGACGACGGGGAAAATGAAAACAGGGGGGCGCAGGCGGGACGGCGGGAGAGGAAGCCGGAGCCGCGGGACATCGAGGAAAGACGCGGGGAAAAGAAGGCGGGAAAGGCGAGAGGAAACAAAGGGCGGAGCGGCCCCGCCCCGGGCGATGGAAAAACAGCGACGAGGAAGCGGGAGAAACAGCGACGGAACGACGGAAAGCGCCACCGAGAACGCGGGGAGAGGGAAAATGCAAGAACACAGCCGCGGACGGAGCAGACGGGGCAGATTCGTGATCATGTCTGCCGGAAGGACGTCGCCACGGGACGGGAGGCGCGAGAAAAAAGCGGAAGCGCCGGGGAAAGGAAGCGGGGAAAATCCCGCGCGCGCCCACGGAAAGCGCCGAAAAACCAAGCGCGGGCAGGCACGGGGGACGCAAAAAAACGGCGGGACGACCGGGCGCTCCCCCCCCCATCATCGGGAAGCAGGCCCGTCGTCGGAATGCACTCTCAGTCTCGGGAAAACGCGTCAGTCAAGGAAGGGATTCCGCTCCGGCGCGTCGCAGGCCTTGCCCTGCCACCAGTCGTTATAGGCCAGCACGGCGTCGATCATGTCGAGGGTGCGGCGCTTGTCCGCCGCCCAGGCGGGAGCGACGAGTTCACCGGGTGCGGGATCCGCGCAGAGCCGGTGAATCACGACGTTCGACGGCAGCAGCGTGAGCGCCCGCGCCGCCAAAAGCGCGTATTCCTCCTGCTCGAGCAGGCGCAGCTCTCCGCTTTTCCACGCCCGTTCCACGGCCGCGCCCTTCGGCACGTACAGATTGTGCAGCTTCACCCCGTCCGCGGGCAGGCCCGAAAGCCAGCGCGCCGAGCTCAAAAAGTCCTCGCCGTCCTCGCCCGGAAGACCCGCCATCAGATGCGCACACGTCTTCACGCCAAAACGCGCCGCCAGCCGGAGCGCCCTTTCCGAATCCTGCGCCGTGTGCCCGCGGTTCACGCGCCGAAGAGTGGCGTCGCTGCACGTCTGCACGCCCACGTCCAGCCAGAATTCCCGCCACGGCACCGATGCCAGCAGCCGCATTTTCTCTTCGTCCAGACAGTCGGGGCGCGTGCCGATGCACGCTCCGACCAGCCCGGGCAGCGCTTCCAGCTCCTTCAGCATGGCCGACAGCCGAGCCACCGGCCCGTACGTGTTGGTAAACGACTGCACATACCCCAGAAACAAACGCGTGCCCTTCATTCTGGGCATGGCCGCGTACCGCGACCGCCAGCGCTCCCACTGATCCCGAAAGCTCCCCAGACCCACGCCCGGCCCGGAACCCTCCGCATTGCAGAACGTACACCCGCCCACGCTCAGCGTTCCGTCCCGGTTCGGACACCCCGACCCGGCATCCAGCGTGATCTTCTGCACCTTCTCCCCAAACTCGCCCCGTAAATGCCTGTCCAAACTCCGATACCGCAACTGCCGACTCATCTCGCACCCCCTCCCCCTCTACTGCCGCAAAACCCCTCCCCCCGCAACTGGAAAAGCTGGAAGAGAGGAAAGGCAGAAAAGGCATGCGGGGGAAATAATTCCCCCCGCACCCCCCTGTTTCCGCCGACGGCTTCGCCCTCGGCGGGACGGGTGTGCAGGCAAAGGGCATTGCCGAAAATGGGCGGGAGTTTGGAAAGGCTGGGACTGCGAGGGGTGGTGTGCTTGGCGGACGCTGTTCGGGCTGCGGACTCAGTGCAGGTGTGCGCTGCTGCGCCCACCTGCGGTGGCCGACTCCTGTCCGACAAATGTCGGACAGTCGTGTCAAAGGATGGGATTTCCAGATGACAGGGAAACGTTGAGCGTTCGTGTGTGGAAGTCCCAACGTGGCTTCATTGTTTAGGGTGCGGCCCTGAATCGAGACAGAAATCAGGGCCGTGCAAGGGGAAAAATCAGGGAGAGGTCGTTTTGACTTCGGTCACGCTTTGAATCCGGCCGGTTTTGGGGCTCGACCGTGTTTTGTCCTCTGCCGTCAGAGGAAACGTTTTTTTGTTGCCTGACGTCGCCCGGGGCCCCAAAGCGTTGAGAGAATGCCTTCCGGAGGCACGCCCCCCTTCGCCCTTCGCTTCGGACGTAATCTTCCCATTCACCCTGTCCTGCCGGGCGGTGCAGCCGCACGGCAGAAACAGGGGTGTGCGGGGGGCTTGTCCCGACTTTGTCGGGGAATTATTTCTGACCTTGCAGTCTCCCGACGAACACGCAGGCCCGTTTGCGCAAGACACGTTGTACAGGATGCGGGGCTTGCACGACGGGCATTGCGTTTAACGCCGGAAGTGAATTCCGGCTACGCGCTGCCGTCGGCCGGGCTCCTGACGTCGCCCGGGGCCCCAGAGCGTTGAGAGACGACCTTCCGGCAGGCACTCCCCCCCTTCGCCCTCTGCTTCGGCATAATCTTCCCGTTCACCCTGTCCTGCCGGGCGGCGCAGCCGCACGGCAGAATCAGGGGGGTGCGGGGGGAATTATTTCCCCCGCATGCCTTTCCTGTCTTTTCTGCCTTTCCTGTCTTTTCTACCTTTGTCTTGTTTGACATTCGGGCAATCGGCCGCCTATGTTTGAAGATCACAGCAAGGGAGGGAGCATGCCTCACAAGGTTACCGACGCATGGGACAGGAGCGGAGCGTTCACGCTGGAGGAAGCGGAGGCGCTGGCGGCGCGGCGCGGGGAGCGGGCAGTGCCCACGTGGTGCGGCATGTGCGGGCCGCGGGGAAACTGTGCGGTGTACGCGTTTGAGCGCGGCGGGCGTCTGCTTCGGGTAGCTGGCATGAAGGAAGCGCCGCACAACAGGGGCGGGCTGTGCTGCAAGGCTCATGCGGCGGCGCAGTGGGTCTATTCTCCGGACAGGATCACCACGCCGCTGCGGCGCACGGGCAAAAAGGGCGAAGGCCGCTTCGAGCCCATAGGCTGGGATGACGCGCTCGGCATTGTGGCGGACACGCTGAAGGCGCAGAAAGCGGCGTTCGGGCCGGAATCGCTGGCAGTGCTTTCTCCGGCACGGCGCGACTACAGCGAATATCTGTATCGTCTGCTCGTGGCGCACGGCAGTCCCAACTACGGGCACAGCGGCATTTGCGCCATGCAGCTTCATTTCGGCTTCTGCCACACGATAGGGGCGCGGCCCTCGCCGGACTACAGAAATGCCGACGTGATTCTCATCTGGGGCAGGCAGCCGGTGTATTCCGGGCCGCCGCTGGGCACGGCCGAAGCGCTCGTGGAAGCCCGGCTTCGCGGCGCGCGCATTTACGCCATCAAGCCCTCCATCGAAGCCGACGGCAGTTTCGCCACCGACTGGATTCCCGTTCGCCCCGGCACCGATGCCGCGCTCGCTCTTGCCATGCTCCACGTCGTCACGGGCGAGGGGCTCATCGACAAAAATTTCGTTGATCAGTGGTGCTTCGGCTACGACAGGCTTGCCGAACACGTGCGTCAGTTCAGTCCGGCGTGGGCCGAAGGCATCTGCGGCGTACCGGCTGCAGTCATTGAGGAAATGGCCCGCACCTACGCCACCACGCCCCGGGCCACCATCGATGTGGGCAACGGTCTCGAACACGCCCCTTCCGCCAGCGACGCCATCCGCGCCATAGCCATGCTCATGGCCGTTACCGGGCATCTCGACAGGCCGGGCGGCAATCTGTTTGCCGGGCCGGGCTCCACCATGCCCGCGCCGCGCAGCGTTCAAATGAGGGACAGGTACACCCCGGAATGGCTGGAAAAAATCGTGGGACCGGAATTCCCCCGCGCGTTTCAGCCGTTCCGCGAAGGCACCTCGGCCGCGTATCCGCGCCTTTTTGCCGACGTTGTTTCCGAGCATCCGACCATTCACGCCATCATTGCGCCCGGCTCGCAGCCCACGGTGAGCACCCGCAATCCGCGAGGCGTCATCAGGGCACTGGAAAAGCTGGATTTCTATGTCGTCATCGACACCCACCGCACCGCAGACATGCCCTGGGCCGACATCGTGCTGCCCGCACTCACGCCCTATGAAATCGATCATCCGTTCGAGGTGCGCGGTCCGTTCATCATGGCGCGCAGCCGGGCGGCTGATCCCGTGGGCGAAGGCCGCTCCATGCAGCAGATCATTCTCGACATCGGCACCGCCCTCGGCTACGGCGACGAATTCTGGAACGGCGACATCAACGCCTGCATGAACTGGCAGCTCGAACCGCTCGGCATGACCATGGACGAGCTGCGTTCCCACCGCACGGGCATCGTGTATCCGCCCGCCGGTCGGCGCACCTACGAAAACTACGCAAAAGTCTTCTCCACGCCCAGCTCGCGCCTCGACAAAAGTCCCTTCCTGCCTCAGGGCAAGGTGGCGCTCTACAATACCAGCTTTGAAGAGGCGGGCTTTGCGCCCTTGCCCGGCTGGAGAGAACCCGTGGAAAGCGTGACCGGCACCCCGGAACTCCTCAAGGATTACCCCTTCGTGCTTTCCGACTATCACACCTCGCGGAGCTTTTCCGCAGGCTGGCAGCGCAACGTTCCCCTGCTGCGCGAGGTGGAAAAGGAACCTTGTCTGCACATCCATCCGAACAGGGCCCGGGCCCTCGGCATTGCCGACGGCGATACCGTGCGCGTCACCTCTCCCCACGGCTTTCTTCTTGTGAAGGCCATGTACTATCCCGGCATCCGCGAAGACACGGTCATGCTGCTGCACGGCTGGTGGCAGGGCTGCGCCGAACTCGGCCTGCCCGACCTGCCCCTGCTCGACGGCGGCGCCAACGTGAACCTGCTCTACTCCCCGGACATGGAAAAAAGCGCCGATCCCCTCATCACCGCCATGGGCAGTCAGACCCTCGTAAACGTCGCGCGCGTCTGCCCCGCCGAAAAGGATGCCTCATGAAGGAATACGCCATCACCTTCGACCCGGAACGCTGCATTGCCTGTCACGGCTGCGTGGTTGCCTGCAAAACCTGGCGCGACACTCCGCAGAACGCCTGCCGCCGACGCCTGGATACCCTGTGGACCAAAGAAGAAACCATGCCCCGCCTGCGCCACGCTTCCGTGGCCTGCCTGCACTGCAACACGCCCGCATGCCTCGAAGCCTGCCCCGCAGGAGCCATTCACAAACAGGAAAACGGCCTCGTCACCGTGGACGAACACGCCTGCATCGGCTGCCGCGCCTGCCTCAGAGCCTGTCCCTTCCACGTGCCCTCGTTCGCCGCTCCGCGCAGCCCCATGATCAAATGCGACCTCTGCAACGGCCTCTTCAACCCCGAAACCGAGTCTCCCCCCTGCGTGGCTTCGTGCCCTACCCGCGCCCTCACCTTCACCGCCCTCACGCCCGAACAAAAAAGCTCCTGCGAAGCCCGTATGCTCGCCCTGCTCCGCAGCCGTGAGGAATGGTAGCAAGCCTGAGAAAAAACGTGATGGACGAAAACGCCCCGGCGTCCGCCATCGCCCGTTTGCGCAAGACAGTCTGCACAGGTTGCGGAACTTGCACGACGACGGCTGCGTTTAGCGACAGAGGTAAATCCCGCCTGCTTATGCCCGTCGGCGCGACCGTCTGAGGACAGGTCGCGGGCCCCAGAGCGTTGAGAGGACGTTTTCCGGTTTACCTTTTGCGGCCCTGACCTCGGAGTTTCCCCCCCAAAATCCAGAAATCCCATCCTTTGACACGACTGTCCGGCGCAGGCCGGACAGGAGTCGGCCACCGCAGGTGGGCGCAGCAGCGCACACCTGCACTGAGCTCGCAGCCAGAACAGCACCTGCCAAGCACTCCGGCATCCGCAGTTCCCGCCTGCCTGCTGAAGCAGCGAAGCTGCGAGGCAGAAACAGGGGGGTGCGGGGGGAATTATTTCTGACCTTGCAGGCCTCCGAAGAGCACGCAGTCCCGTCTGTGCAAGACACGCTGTACGGCCTGCTCTGCTTGCACGACGGGCATTGCGTTTAACGCCGGAAGTGAATTCCGGCTACTTATGCCCGTCGGCCGGGCTCCTGACGTCGCCCGGGGCCCCAGAGCGTTGAGAGACGGCCTTCCGGCGGCACTCCCCCCTTCGTCCTTCGCTTCGGACGTAATCTTCCCGTTCACCCTGTCCTGCCGAACCGGCGAAGCCGGGAGGCAGAATCAGGGGGGCGCGGGGGGAATTATTTCCCCCGCATGCCTTTCCTGTCTTTTCTGCCTTTCCTGCCTTTCCTCTCTTCATGCCTTTTCTGCCTTTACTCTTCCGGCAAAGGCGGGGCGTTGAGGGCGCGGGGGGGCTGGGATTTCGGGAGTCGGGAGAGGGCTTCGCACTGGAGCTGGCGCAGGCGTTTTCCGGATTCCGCGCCGCGGTTGCGCCAGGCTTCGGGCAGGCGCACGGCGCGGATGGCGGCGAGGTCGCGGGTGGCCATGGGTTCCCAGTTCCAGCCGCCGTCGGCTCCGGCGAGGATCCAGAAATCATGGAAGATGCGGGCTTCCTGGAGTTTGCAGATCAGGTCTCTGCGCGTGCCTGCGCGCAGGGAGCCGTACACGCCCCCCTTCATGTGCAGCGCCGTGCCCTCCACGCCCGCGCGAATGTGGCGCGAAGGCAGGCGCAGGCGGCGGCCCAGGGCGCGCACGAGTTCCGCGCCCTTGAGCTCATGCCCGTAGTGATGCGGCAGAATGGCGGCGTCCGTGCGGATTTTGCCGAGATCGTGACAAAGGGCCATCCAGGCGGCGAGGGGGTGTCCGGCACAGCGGTCGAGCACCTCAAGGGTGTGATCCAGCACCGAATTGTCGTGCCACGGGAGCGGCCCCGCAGGAATATCCGCCGCGGGGGCGAGTTCCTCAAACCACGGAGAAAGACAGTCCGCGTCGCGCAGCACCGTGAAAAAACGCGACGGCTTCGACGCTTCCAGCGCGCGCAGAAATTCGCGTCCCACGCGCTCGGCAGGAAGCGCGGCTACCGCGGATCGGCACTCCACGGCCGCGCGGCGCATGGCGTCCAGCGTTTCGGGGGGCACGGTCCAGTCCGGCCAGGCCGCGGCAAAGCGCGCCACGCGGAACAGGCGAAGCGGATCGTTTTTCAGCGCGTCGGGCGAGGCAAAGCGCAGACGGCGGGCAGCCATGTCCGCAAGAAAATCCGGATGGCAGAACAAACGCCCCTGCGCGTCGAAGGCGGCGGCGTTCACGGTGACGTCGCGGGTAAGCATGTCGTGCTCGACATCGCCTTCCAGCGGGGTGAACTCGTCCGCGCCCACAAGCCAGATTTCAGGACTGCGACCCGTATTGCGCGCCGCAGGGAAGCGCTGTAGAAAGAATGCTTCGCCACCGCTGAAGGAAACATCCACGTCGTGGGCAGGACGCCCCAGCAGAAGATCGCGCACCGCGCCGCCCACCACATACCATTCACCCATGTTGCCCCCGGCCCGCGGGCCGCCGCGCGCAGGCAAAAACGCCGCGCGCCTCCCTCCCGCAGGAGGGGCTGTGTGTTTCATCGCCGCCGATACGCGACGGCCGCTCTGGAGGATCCATGAACGATAACGCCGCCTTGCGACTGCTCTATCTGGGCCTGCCCCCCATCGGGGAACAGGAGCCCACGGCTCTGCCCTTTTCGCCGGAAGCGCTTGCCGCCTCGCCTCTTGCCCTGACCGCCGCAGATCTGGCGACGATTCCGGCGCTGTTTGCCGCCGCATGGACGGAGCGCGACGACGGCGGAAACCGCGCCGACACGCCGGACGCCAGCGCGACTGCAAACGCCCCGGAACGGAGCGAACGAGGCGCGGGCCCGGCTCCGGGCGAACGCTCCGCCTATGCGGATGCGCGCGTACCGGGCAAGGCCGACGACCCGGAACACGGCGGAACTTCCGCCGCAGCAATCGCCGCTGCAAACGCGGTCACCCGTGCAACTGCAAACGCGGCCACCTGCGCGGACGCCGGTCTCGCCGCAGCCAACGCTTCGGCTCCGCTCTCCGGCTCGCCTTCGCGCCCCGACTCCTCGGCCACGCGTCCCGGTTCCGCAGGCCCCGATGCCCTTGCCTGGACGCCCAAAGAAAAAAACGGCGTGCGCTGGCTCGAAATTCCCGCACCCGGACTGCCCGCCCCAGTGTACATCACAGGCCCTGCCACCTCAACCCTCGACGTCGCCCGCCTGCTCGTGGAGGCCGACCTCTTCCCCGAATGGGCCTCCGTGCTTTCCCTGCGTCAGAGCTCCGGCCGTGGACAGATGCGCCGCGCCTGGGCCTCCCCCGAGGGCAATCTCTACTCCGCCCTGCGCCTTCCCCTCGCCCCGCCCTTCGATTCCGCGGCCGCCGCCCCCGCCTGCGGAGCCCTCTTCGCCGAAGCCCTCTCCCGCGAACGCTGCCCCGTGCTCCTCAAATGGCCCAACGACCTCCTTCAGCCCTCATCCTCGTTCCGCCCCGGCGTCGCCCCGGGCAGAAACGACTGCTTCAAAGTCGGCGGCATGCTCATGGAAGAACGACGCGGCGCGCTCATTGTGGGCACGGGCTTCAACCTCGTCTCCTGCCCGCCGAACTCAATGCTCCGGGATAACTACGCTTTTTCCGCAGGCGTGCTCAGGCGCGCATCCGGCTTTCCCCTCGTCGATCCCGCCTGCGCCCATCCCTCGCAAAAGGACAGCAAATCCAAGGACATCGTGACTATTTTCACGCTCTGGATTCGACTTGCGAGCCGTCTTTTTTCCTGCTATTCACAAAGGCAGACCCTCGAACCGTGGTGGCCCGCGCTCGCGCAAAGGCATCTCGCCTTCCGCGGCTGCCGCGTCACGCTCGCCGACGCCTGCCCCGAAAGGGAAACCATGGTCAGAATCCCCTGTGAGGGCGTGGTGGACGGCGTGACCGAATCCGGCGCGCTTCGCCTCAGTACAGCATTCGGAACGGAAACGTTTCTGGGCGGCTCCATCCTTCCCGCCGGTCAAGTCTCCTGACTTCCCCGTCGGAACCCGGCCCCCCCGAAACCTCCCCCTTCCTCGGAGTAGATATGTCTGCAAAAACCATGGAACAAGTTCAGGCCGAGCTCAAAGGCAAGGCCATACTCGTGGCCAACCGCGGCATTCCCGCCCGCCGCATCTGCCGCGCCATCCGCGAACGCTTCGGCGCCGTGGCCATCATGACCGCCACCGACGTGGACAAGACCTCCCCCGCGGCCTCCGCCGCTCAGGAACTCATGCTCCTCGGTCCCAACCCCTCCGCCTACCTCGACCTCGACCTCATCATCAGCAAGGCCAAGGCCCGCGGCGTGGTCGGCATCCATCCCGGCTGGGGCTTCGCCTCCGAAGACGACAGCTTCCCCCGCAAGTGCGCCGAATCCGGCATCACCTTCATCGGCTCCACCTGCGAATCCATGAACCTGCTCGGAAACAAGGTGCAGGCCAGAAACCTCGCCACCAGAATCGGCGTGCCCGTCGTGCCCGGTTCCGACGGCGCGGTCGACATCAACGGCGCACGCAAGGTCATCAAGAAAATCGGTCTGCCCGTCATGCTCAAGGCTGAAGGCGGCGGCGGCGGTCGCGGCATCTTCGTCATCCGCACCATGCAGGAACTCGAAGACGCCTTCGTCAAGGCTTCCACCATGGCCGAAGCTTCCTTCGGCAATCCCCGCCTCTTCGTCGAACGCTACCTCGAACACGTCCGTCACATCGAAATCCAGGTCATCGCCGATCAGTACGGCAACGTCTTCGCCTTCGATGAACGCGACTGCACCGTGCAGCGCAATCATCAGAAGCTCGTCGAAATCACGCCGTCCCCCTGGCCCGGCATGACCCAGAAACTCCGCGATCAGCTCAAGGAATACGCACGCGCCCTCATCAAGGCCGTCAACTACTATTCCCTCGCCACCGTGGAATTCCTCGTCACCCAGGACGGCACCCCCTACATGATCGAGGTCAACACCCGTCTCCAGGTCGAACACGGCATCACCGAAAGCCGCTACGGCATCGACCTCGTCGGCGCGCAGATCGCCATCGCCTTCGGCGCCGAACTCCCCTTCAACGAGGAAAACACCAAGCCCCAGAACTGGGCCATGCAGGTCCGCATCAACTGCGAAGACCCCCAGAACAACTTTACCCCCAACTGCGGCCGCGTCGTCCGCTACGAATCCCCCGGCGGCCCCGGCATCCGCATCGACTCCAATCTCTGCGCCGGTTACGACTTCCCCTCCAACTACGACTCCGCTGGCGCGCTCCTCATCGCCTTCGGCAGAAGCTGGGAACGCATTCTCAGCATCATGAACCGCGCCCTCGAAGAGTACACCATTTCCGGCATCAAGACCACGCTGCCCTTCTATCGCCACATCCTCCAGAACGAACAGTTCCGCTCCGCCAACTTCGACACCAACTTCGTCGCCAATACGCCGGAACTCTTCGACTATCAGGATCTCGCGCCCGAAGGCGAACGTCTCAGCCACCTCGTGGCCGAAATCACCGCCAAGGGATACAATCCCTTCGTGCAGCTCGGTCAGTACCGCTCCGCAGACACCCCCCGTCTGCCCGCCTTCGAGCCCGTGCTGCCCCACATCTCCGGCGCAGACCGCTACGCTCCGAGCCCCTATCCCCACGAACGCGATCAGCTGCTCGAATTCCTGCGTGATTCCAAGATGGTGCACTTCACCGACACCACCACCCGCGACATGACGCAGTCCAATACCGGCAACCGCTTCCGCCTCGCCGAAGATGCACTCATCGGGCCCTACCTCGATTCCTGCAACTTCTTCTCCCTCGAAAACGGCGGCGGCGCTCACTTCCATGTGGCCATGATGGCCAACATGACCTATCCCTTCACCGAGGCCCAGGCCTGGAATCAGTTCGCGCCCAAAACGCTCAAGCAGCTGCTCGTGCGTTCCACCAACGTGCTCGGCTACACCCCCCAGCCCCGCAACCTCATGAACATCACCGGCGAAATGATCTGCGACAATTACCAGATCATCCGCTGCTTCGACTTCCTCAACGATATGCGCAACATGCGCCCCATCGCCGAAGTCGTGCTCTCCCGCAACGACGTGGTCTTTGAACCCGCCCTCTCCATCTCCGTGGCCAAGGGCTTCGACATCGACCACTACCTCAACGTGACCGCCGCCACCCTCGACATGGTCGGCAGCATCGCGGGCTGCACCCAGAAGGACGCCTCGCGCATGATCATCCTCGGCCTCAAGGACATGGCCGGCATCTGCTCGCCGTCCTTCATCGCCGATCTCACCCTGGCCATCCGCAAGCAGTGGCCCGACCTCGTGCTCCATTACCATCGCCACGCCACCGACGGCCTCTTCGTGCCCGCCGTGGGCGCCGCCGCCAAGGCAGGCGTTCAGATCGTCGATACCGGCCTCGGCGCCAGCGTGCGCACCTACGGTCAGGGCGACGTGCTCGCCACCGTGGCCTACATGGAAAATGAGCTCGGCCTCAAAACCATGGTCAACAAGGATATGATCGCCCAGGCCAACTTCGTGCTCAAGCAGATCATGCCCTTCTACGACCGCTACTGCTCCCCCTACTTCCAGGGCACCGACTACAACGCCGTGTATCACTGCATGCCCGGCGGTGCCACCTCGTCCTCGCAGGAAGGCGCCATGAAGCAGGGCTACATTCAGCTGCTGCCCCACATGCTGCGCTTCCTTGCCGCCATCCGCAAAATAGTGCGCTATCACGACGTCACCCCCGGTTCCCAGATCACCTGGAACACCGCCTTCCTCGCCGTGACCAACGCCTTCAAGCGCAGCGGCGAAAAGGGCGTGCAGGACCTCATCCGCGTGGCTGAACTCGCCGCCGTCACCCCCGAAGATCAGGTGGACGACATCCTTCGCGAACAGCGCCTCGACATCTACCGCGACTGCAACGACGCCTTCCGCAACCTGCTGCTCGGCAAGTTCGGCCGCCTGCCCCTCGGCTTCCCCGAAGACTGGGTCTATGAGAGCGCCTTCGGCAGCTCCGCCTACCGCTCCGCCCTCGCCTCCCGCACCGAGGATTCCCCCCTCGAGCACCTGAAGGACGTCAACGTCGAAGCCGAAGCCAAGGCCTGCGCCGCCATCATCAAGCGCGCCCCCTCCGACGAAGAACTCGTCATGTACCTGAACCACCCCGGCGACGCCGTCAAAACCATGCAGTTCGTCAAAAAGTACGGCGATCCCAACCGCCTGCCCCTGCACGTGTGGTTTGAAGGCCTCAAGCTGGGTCAGGAACTCCAGTTCACCGATTCGAGCGGCAAGCCCCACAAGATGACCATCTTCCGTATCAGTCCCGTCACCGATCACGGAACCGTCACCGTGCGCTACAGCTTCGACTCCATCCTCATCAGCCACGAAGTCAAAGTCTCCGAAGGCCGCATGACCTCCGCCGACACCACCATGGCCGATGAGAACAACATCTACCACGTGGCCGCCCCCTCCAACGGCGACCTCTGGGTGATGTACGTCAAGCCCGGCGATATCGTGAAGGCCGGAGACGAACTGTTCAACATCTCCATCATGAAGCAGGAAAAGGCCGTGCTCGCCCCCACCGACGGCATCGTCAAACGCGTGCTCAAAACCGCCGACTACCAGGCCACGCGTAAAATGATCCCCGTGCGCGAAGGCGAACTCATCGTCGAACTCGGCCCCTGCCCCATCGTCTGCCCCAACCCCGACTGCGGCAAACCCCTCCCCTCCGCCGCCATGCACTACTGCCCGTGGTGCGGCTGCCCCGTGGAAAAGGCCGATAAGGAACCCGGCAGCTAACACAAAAACATAACCCCCAAAAGGGCGTCCCGCAAAACGGACGCCCTTTTTTAGTTAAAGGCAGAAAGAGAGAAAAGGCAGAAAAGACAAGAAAGACAGGAAAGGCATGCGGGGGAAATAATTCCCCCCGCCCCCCCCTGATTCTGCCTCCCGGCTTCGCCGGTTCGGCAGGACAGGGTGAACGGGAAGATTATGCCCGAAGCAGAGGGCGAAGGGGGGAGTGGAAACCGGAAGGACGTTTCTCAACGCTGTGGGGCCCCGGGCGACGTCAGGAGCCCGGCCGACGGGCATAAGTAGCCGGAATTCACTTCCGGCGTAAAACGCAATGCCCGTCGTGCAAGTGATGCAGACCGTACAGCGTGTCTTGCGCAAACGGGACGGTGTTGCTCTTCGGGAGAATTACAAGGTCTCAGTGCAGGTGTGCGCTGCTGCGCCCACCTGCGGTGGCCGACTCCTGTCCGGCCTTCGCCGGACAGTCGTGTCAAAGGATGGGATTTCCAGATGTTTGGAGAGCGAAAGAATGGCAGGACGGTAACGCCTGCATTCGAGACAACAAGGCGCGGATTATGAAAACTGTCTCGTCACTGGTGCCGAACGTGAGAAGCCATCAAAGAAGAGATTGCGCAGTGAATTGTTGCAGTGAATAGGGAAGGCGGAAGGCGTGAGTGTTGCCGTTATGCATAGATATCACTTGAGCAATAAAGAACAATATCATATTATGAAGCATTCAGCAAAAAATTTTCCCTTGAACAAAGGAATATGCCATGACCAGCCCCATCAAAAAGTTTGAATCCGACGCCGTTATTGTCAACTATTCAAAAAAGAACAATATCTTTGATTTTATTTCGCTCAATGAGCTCGGCACGTCACAACTGATCGCCTGGCTTCTTGATCCGGAAGAAAGTCACGGTTTAGGCAATGCCTTTCTCAAGGCTTTTGTGGCGGAGATAAACAACAGCGTCAAACAGCACGAAAAGCTGAACTCAGACCGGCTGACCCTCGGCGAAATCGGTTCCGCGACCATTCTTACCGAGCAGACCATCAAGCATTACGGGAAAAAGGGAAGACTGGACATTCTTCTTGTCAGCGACAAGGTATGCATTGTCATTGAAAACAAATTCGGCTCCAAGGAACACAACAATCAGCTCAGTTTCTATCAAAAATATTTTTCCAACACGCGCAAAAACAAGCTGGATAAAACGTTCTTCGTCTATCTCGACGTCAATATGAACGTTCCTGAAATGGAACACATCGCCCAAAAGGGCTGGATACCGCTCGACTTCTCCTGGATATCCGAATTTATCGTCAATCATAAGAAGGATGTCAAAGAACAGCGGATAAGATACATTCTCGAATCATTCCATACCGCCATTGACGACGAAAGCGCCTTCGACGACTGCATGGATCAGCTCTGTCACACGCATGCAGAACTCATCAACGCCGTGAAGGATCTGCATGAGGACAGCATCACCGATTTTATTGCCGACAAGAAGCACTTCGACATTTCTCTGTATAAAACATACGTCAAACATCAGTGGATATTTGAAAGACTTATCAAGAGAATGAAATATATAAAGGAGATAGACCTTTCCCTTGCCGTAAGCAAAAAGTTTAAAACATCCTATTACATACAAAAAGGCTCGTGCGATTTCACGACTTGGAAAATTGCGGAACGTTCCGAAGAAAATGACACCTACTGGCCGATTTACATTAATATTTCCCTCAATGACGACGACACCTGCTCCATCAAACTGTATCTTTACATAAGCGACATGAGACAGGATGAAAGTATGTTGACCGCCCTTGAAAGCGCCGCAGGAAAAATAAAAAACAAAGCAGCTTTTTCTTTCACGGAAAGAAATACCTACTGCCTCATGTCGTCCACGGATGTTTCACAGAAACAGCTCCTGAACACCTTCGGCGAACAGTGGGATGCCCTCTTGAAAATCCAAAAAATCATCACGCATTGATGCCGCCCGTCCGCGGCGTTGAGCGAAGGATGCAAAGGAAACTCCGTCAAGGGGCTTTTCTGCCCGCAAAACAAAAGGCGCGATCTCAAACTTTTCTCTTGAGGCTGCGCCTTCGTTGCTTTCGGGGTTCCCTTGCCTGATGCTGTCGGGAGAGCTGCCATGCCCGGACTACTGACATCGCCCGGGGCCTCGGAGCGCTGAACAACCACCTTTCGGATTGCATTTGCGCCCTTGAGCTCGGTGTTCCCTTAAAAATATCTGGAAATCCTTCCTTACTCACGACTGTCCGACATTTGTCGGACAGGAGTCGGCCACCGCAGGTGGGTCCGTAAGGACACACCTGCACTGAGCCCGCAGCCCGAACAGTGTCTGCCAGAACTTTCCGCGCGTCGTGCCTACTGACTTTCCAAACGTCCACCCTTCGCCCATAGCTCCGGGCATAATCTTTCCGTTCACCCTGTCCTGCCGGGCGGCGCAGCCGGGAGGCAGAATCAGGGGGGCGCGGGGGGCTTGTCCCGACTTTGTCGGGGAATTATTTCTGACCTTTCAGGACTAGCTCTGCCACAACATCCCGTTTGCGCAAGACACACCGTACAGGATGCGAAGCTTGCACGACGGCGGCTGCGTTTAACGCCGGAAGTAAATTCCGGCTACTTGCCTGCCGTCGGCGCGGGCTCCTGATGTCGCCCGCGGGCCCCAGTGCGTTGAGAGACGGCCTTCCGGCAGACACTCCCCCTTCGCCCATAGCTTCGGGCATAATCTTTCCGTTCACCCTGTCCTGCCGAACCGGCGAAGCCGGGAGGCAGAATCAGGGGGGCGCGGGGGGAATTATTTCCCCCGCATGCCTTTCCTGTCTTTTCTGCCTTTCCTCTCTTCCTGGCTTTACTTTGCGGGGCGGTCGAAGCGGGGGACGGGGAGGTGGCAGCCGCCGCGGCCTGTGCGTTTGGTGAAGTCCTGGTGCCAGGCTTCGGCCTCGTAGAAGGGGCCGGCGGGTTCGAGTTTGGTAACGACGTCGTAGCCGAGGCGGCGCAGTTCATCGATGAGTTTCTGTGCGGTCTGCTTCTGGTTTTCATCCAGCCAGAACACGGCGGAGCGGTACTGACTGCCCACGTCCGGGCCCTGGCGGTTGAGCTGGGTGGGATCGTGAATTTCAAAGAAGCGGCGCACGATGGCTTCATAGCTGATTTTGGCGGGATCGAAGCGCACGAGCACGGCTTCGGCGTGGCCGGTATCGCCGCGGCAGACATCCTCATAGGACGGCCGGTCGGTATGCCCGCCCGTGTAGCCGGAACGCACGTCCACCACGCCCGGCAGCTTGCTCATGGCGTCTTCCACACCCCAGAAGCAGCCGCCCGCAAGCACCGCCACACTGGTTCCGCGAACCTGCGTGTACAGCGCAAGCCCCAGCTTCTCCTTCTCGCTGCCCGCAGGCGCAAAGCTCATCGACACCGAATTCACGCAGTAACGCGTATTCTTTTCCGTCAGACGTTCGCCTTCAAACACGTGCCCCAGATGCGCCCCGCAATGATTGCACACGATCTCCACGCGGCGACCGTCGGCATCGGGCAGACGACGCACGATGTCGGGCAGCGCATCGTCAAAGGCGGGCCAGCCGCAGCCGGAATCAAACTTGTCCGACGAACGATACAGCGCCACGCCGCACTGACGGCACAAATACGTTCCCGCCGCCGTGTTCTTTTCATATTCACCGGACCACGGCGCTTCCGTGGCCTTGCGGAGAATCACATCCGCTTCCCTGGGCGTGAGAGGCGGCACGGCGGCATCGCCGCGCGCCACAATACGAAATCCGCTCTCTGTCATGGCAACCGGCTCCCGTAAGGGGTCAAAAGTTGGACGGGTAAACTTCGCCGCCGCGTCACTCGCAAAAAAAACCAGCAGCACAAGGAAAAAGGCGCGTCGCGCTCTGACCTTGTCGTACATGGCACCCTCCTTATTAAGAATCTTTACTGATAAGTAGTCGCGCTCCGATAAAAAAGCAAGTGCTTCCTTACGACATTCCCAAAAACTCATGCGGCGAAGGAATCAGAACTTTCCACAGTCCTCCTGCATCGGGATCATGATGAAACTGCGCTCCGCATGCGGCGCTGCTCTGTTCTGCGTGCCTGCTTGTCTCCACCACGCCGTAGCAAACGCCACTGCCAGACGTGCAGCGCTCCCCACGCGCTTTGCTGAGGCGGGGTCGCCGGAATTCCCCCCGGGCAAGCCCTGCGCCGCGCTTCACTGAGGGAGAGGCGTCGGGACTTTGCTTGCGCGTACCTCCCGACTGCCCGAAAGTTCGGGAAAATGTCGAGAGCTGCCGCGCCCGCTCTCGCCTCGATTTTCACCCTGCCCTGCCTCGCCCTCGCCGACCTCGCATCAGCATTCCTGACCGGTCCTTGCAAATTCGCGCCTGCCCTCACTGCTGCCTCTCCTGTGCCTCAGTTCTGGCAGTCGCTTTCCGATAAAAAAAGGCAGCTCGTTGCAGAACTGCCTTGGCACTCATTTGTGAGGGAGAAAATAAACAGTAAAGAATACTAAGAGCACAATAACGATAAGTCACAATCCCTTTGGGGCAGGTCTCTTTGAACATATGAGTCTTCTTGCTATTCTTTGTTTTTTATTTTCATCATAATCCCTTTGGAAATCAGGTCTCTTAGAACTCGCTGAACTTAGAAACAAAAAGCTCTGGCGCATGTTTGGTCATAATCCCTTTGTAAATCAGGTCTGTTAGAACGCAAGAACTTATGTAACACTTAACCAATAGGAGATACGACATGGTCATAATCCCTTTGAAGATCAGGTCTGTTAGAACGGTGGACACCGAAGCGTTCCTTCGCTTGCAGTTGCAGCGTCATAATCCCTTTGAAGATCAGGTCTGTTAGAACATCGCTACCACCAACACCACTTCCAAGAAGGCCGCCAAGAAGGTCATAATCCCTTTGAAGATCAGGTCTGTTAGAACAGCGTATCCTGAAATGCCTTGGCGTTCAAGGGGGTGGGAGCGCTGCTGCGCGAACCTCGGGGAGGTTCGACGTCCGGCGGAAAGGATTTGCTCGGCGATTTTGGTAACATATTGAAATTAATACTGATACTTGCTGCGCGAAGTCTGTCGGGCTCGTTTTATTCAATTCCTTGAAATATCAACACATTTTCAAAAATCGCGCTTACCTGTCGCCCTTCGCGCAAACGGCATGCATCAGCTGCGATCACTCCGCGCCCCTCTTTCTCTCTCCCTCAAGCCGCTCTCCCATCCTGCATGGGAAGCAGTCTTCCCCACACTTGCGTCTTCGCTTTCCAGCGGCGTCGCCCTGCGGAACCTCGCCGCGGGCAGGATGCAACATCGCCCCTTCGTAGGCGCTCTTGCCTCCCCTGCCTCCATCGCTTTCCGATAAAAAAGGCAGCTCGTTGCAGAACTGCCTTGGCGCTCATTTGTGAGGAAGAAAATGGCCAGTAAAAAAATACTACGTACCCAATAATGACGGGCTACAATCCCTTTGAAAGTCAGGTCTGTTAGAACATGCTTTCCAAGTCCATCAACATCGGCATCACGGACAACCTCGTGTCATAATCCCTTTGAAGATCAGGTCTCTTAGAACCTTGAGCACATTTCCCGCGAGTTCCGCCCTTGTGCTTCCGGCGTCATAATCCCTTTGAAGATCAGGTCTCTTAGAACAGCAGTATAAATCGGAATATAAGCAGCGGTTGTGTTGGATGTCATAATCCCTTTGAAGATCAGGTCTCTTAGAACAGCGTATCCTGAAATGCCTTGGCGTTCAAGGGGTTGGGAGGACGGATGCGCGAACCTCGGGGAGGTTCGACGTCCGGCGGAAAGGATTTGCTCAGCAGTTTTGACAACATATTGAAATTACTACTGATACTTGCCGCGCGAAGTCTGTCGGACTCGTTTTATTCAATTCATTGAAATATCAACATATTTTCAAGACTAGCGCTTACCTGTCGCCCTTCGCACAAACGGCATTCATCAGTTGCGAACACTCAGCGCCCCTCTTCCTCTCTCCCCAAGCTACTCGCCATCCTGCACGGGAAGCAGTTTCCCCACACATGCATCTTCGCTTTCCAGCGGCGTCGCCCTGCGGCACCTCCCCGCGGGGACTCAACATCACTCCTTCGTCAGCGCTCTTGCCTCCCCTGCATCCGCCACTTGCCGATAAAAAAGGCAGCTCGTTAGAACTGCCTTGTTTCCTCTTCGTGTGGGGAAAGTGCCACTGAAAGAATACTAAGAACCCAATAACGATAAGTCGTATCCCTTTGGATCAGGTCTGTTTGAACATACAATAAAATTGTTGAAGAATTTGGTGAAGACTTTAAGTCATAATCCCTTTGAAAGTCAGGTCTCTTAGAACAGCGTATCCTGAAATGTCTTGGCGTTCAAGGGGGTGGAAGGACGGATGCGCGAACCTCGGGGAGGCTCGACGTCCGGCAGAAAGGATTTGCTCAGTATCTTTGGCAACATATTGAAATTACTACTGATATTTACTGCGCGAAGTCTGTCGGGCTCGTTTTATTCTATTCATTGAAATATCAACACATTTTCAAAACTGCGCTTGACTGTCGCCCTTCGCGCAAACGGCATGCATCAGCTGCGAGCACTCCGCGCCCCTCTTTATCTCTCCCACAATCTACTCGCCCATCCTGCACGGGAATCAGTCTTCCCTACACATGCGTCTTCGCTTTCCAGCGGCGTCGCCATGCGGAACCTCCCCGCAGGCAGGATTCAACATCGCTCCTTCGTCAGCACTCTTGCCTCCCCGACCTCCGCCGCTTTCCGATAAAAAAAGGCAGCTCGTTGCAGAACTGCCTTGGCGCTCACTCATTATGGAAATCCATAGGGGCTATATAATTTTCAAGTCATAATCCCTTTAGATCAGGTCTGTTAGAACCGATAGGAAGGCAGGACCGAAAAGAAGGATGGGAACATTATGGTCATAATCCCTTTGAAGATCAGGTCTGTTAGAACTTCACCTCTTTGGTGAGCGCTCTCAAGCGCGCCAAGGAAAACGCGTCATAATCCCTTTGAAGATCAGGTCTGTTAGAACATAAAAGCTACCGTAGCTTCTTCAAAAGTATTCTTTTCATGTCATAATCCCTTTGTGAGTCAGGTCTGTTAGAACGTATCACTGGAAAAAACGCATTAAAGTGTTCTTTACGCCTTGGTCATAATCCCTTTGTGAGTCAGGTCTGTTAGAACAGCGTATCCTGAAATGTCTTGGCGTTCAAGGGGTTGGGAGGACGGATGCGCGAACCTCGGGGAGGTTCGACGTCCAGCAGAAAGGATTTGCTCAGTAATTTTGGCAACATGTTGAAATTACTACTGATATTTACCGCGCGAAGTCTGTCGGGCTCGTCTTATTCAATCGCTTGAAATATCAACATATTTTCAAAACTGCGCTTGACTGTCGCCCTTCGCGCAAACGGCATGCATCAGCTGCGATCACTCCGCGCCCCTCTTTATCTCTCCCACAATCTACTCGCCCATCCTCCACGGGAATCAGTCTTCCCCACATATGGGCCTCAACTTTCCAGAGTCGTCGCCCTGCGGAACCTCCCGCAGGCAGGATTCAACATCGCCCCTTCGTAGGCGCTCTTGCCTCCCCTGCATTCGCCGTTTTCCGATAAAAAAAGCAGATCGTTGCAGAACGGCTTTGGAGCTCACTCATTATGGAAATCCATACGGCTATATGGTTTTCAAGTCATAATCCCTTTAGATCAGGTCTGTTGAATCCTTATGGGAACACCACAAGATGGAATATACTCAGGAACAAGTGTCATAACCCCTTTATAAATCAGGTCTCTTAGAACTGTTCAGAACAAATACAGAAAGGAGGTACGGGGAAGATGGTCATAATCCCTTTGTAAACCAGGTCTCTTGGAACCGCAGACTGAGCTACTAACCTTCGACAAGCAGGAAGCTGAGGCGTCATAATCCCTTTGGGGATCAGGTCGGTTAGAACGGACAATGCGCATCAGGCGCTTGTGAGCCTCGATCAGGCGAAGTCATAATCCCTTTAGTCAGGTCTGCAACATAGAGTGAAGCGTGACACAATGCAAGGCTGTTTCTCCCCTCCCGTCAATCTTTTCCTTTGCTTTTCTCCTCTCCTATTCACTCCCCCCCTCGCCCCTTGCTCCTCGCATAATCATCCCGTTCACCCTGTCCTGCCGGGCGGCGCAGCCGCACGGCAGAATCAGGGGGGCGCGGGGGGAATTATTTCCCCCGCATGCCTTTTCTGCCTTTTCTGCCTTTTCTGTCTTTTCTGCCTTTCCTCTCTTCCTGCCTTTTCTACTCTTCGGCGGGGGGATCGACTTTTTTCCAGCCCTCGCCGAGGCTGTCGATGACGGTGATGACGAGGCCCTGGATACTGTTTTCGGTGGTACGGTAGGGGGCTATGCGCATGGTATAGAAGCGGCCGTTCATGCCGGTGACTTCTCTGTCGATGGGCGCGAGGTTTTTCAGGACGGCCCTGGCGTCGGCGACGATATCTTCGTCGGGGAAGCTGTGGGCGAATATCTGGAGGGGGCGGTCCACGTCCTGGCTGACGAGCTGGAATTCCCTGCCGATGTACTCCGTGAACTTGCGGATATGGAGATTGCTGTCCACGAACAGGATGCCCGTCATGGTGGACGACAGGAAGTTCGACAAATCGTTGGTCATGGTGGTGAGTTCGTCGAGCTTCTGCTGAAACTCGGAATTCACGGTATAGAGCTCCTCGTTGACCGATTGCAGTTCCTCGTTGGAGCTTTGCAGTTCCTCGTTGGAGCTTTGCAGTTCCTCGTTGGCGGCCTGGAGTTCCTCATTGACGGTTTCAAGTTCGCCGATGGTGGAGCGCAGGTCGTTCTGCGAAACCTGGAGTTCGTGTTCGAGATCAACGATGCGCTGCGCGGCGGTGGTGTCGATGTCGTATTTTTCCGTCACGCCGCCGAGGGGCAGGTCGCGCTGTTCCAGGAACAGGATGGCCAGCAGGCCGGTGTGAACGCCGGCGTCGTCGAAGATGGGCTGCACCGACAAATCGATGATCTTCCGGCCGGAAGCGGTGTCCACGGATATGCCCGTATAGGTGACGGGACAACGTTCCACGCGGCAGCGGCTGATGGCCGTGGAGGACACAAGATTGATGTCCTTATTGACCAGCGAGAAGAAGTTGAAGGTGGCCTTGCCCGGGGCGATATTCAAGTAATCGGCGTAGTTGCCGAAAAAATGAATGATGTTGTTCTGATCGTCGAGCACGACGGCGGCGGGCAGGAACTTTTCCAGAAAACGGGTATAGACGCTTTCGAGGGCGAAGCTGCTCTCTTCCCTGCGGGCCATGCCGGAAGCGCCGGGCAGGCTGGGCTGAATCTTGGGAATGCTGAAGGACGGCGTTATGAAATCGTCCACCTTGCCCTCGTTGTGGTGCACGTAAATCTTTTCGGTGATGCACAGCGGGGTGAACACCTTGTTGTATTCGCTGGCGGTCTCGCTTCTGCCGAGGAAGAGATAGCCGCCGTTCTTGAGCGCCGTGTGGAAAATGGCAAAGAGTCCCTTCTGCAGCACGGGCTGAAAATAAATGAGCACGTTGCGGCAGCTGATGAGCGAGAGGCGGCCGAATGGCGGATCGGAAAGCATGTTGTGCGGCGCAAACACGATCATCTTTCTGATTTCCTTGGTCACCTGATACTGATCGTTGTGCTTGACGAAGTAACGGGCCAGGCGTTCGGGGGAAACGTCGTCGGCAATGCTTTCGGGAAACATGCCCTTGCCCGCCTGTTCGATGGCGTGGGTATCGACGTCGGTGGCGAAGATTTTCACATCGCGGTGCAGATGCTTTTCTTCCATGGCCTCGTGGAAGAGTATGGCCAGGGAATAGGCTTCTTC
The DNA here is from genome assembly GCF_944324995.1 of uncultured Mailhella sp. Lineage (GTDB taxonomy): Bacteria > Desulfobacterota > Desulfovibrionia > Desulfovibrionales > Desulfovibrionaceae > Mailhella. The sequence continues at coordinate 9,131 of NZ_CALUYL010000024.1, read as the reverse complement.
GCCGGTGGAGCATCCGGCGCTCCACACGCGCACGGGTTCCTTTTCGTCGCAGTGCTCAAGAATGCTGTACATGGCGGTATACTTGAGCTTTTCAAAGAACTCGGCGTCGCGGAAAAAGCGGGTCACCCCGATGAGGATGTCCTTGACGAGCAGGCTTGCCTCCTCTTTGTTTTCCTCAAGCATTTTGGCGAAGGCCGTGGGCGTGGGGCAGTGCGTGACTACCATGCGCCGTTCGATGCGCCGCAGCACGGTGTTGCGCTTGTAGTGCGTGAAATCGATGCCGCTCACCTTGCGCAGCAGCAGATAAATGCGGGTAAGGGTATCCTCGTCGCTGGAAAGAAAGGATTCCTCGGCCTCGCCCTCGCCGAGCGCCGGATAATGCGAAAAATTGAGTATCTCCCGCGCGATGTCGTGCGGGGAAAGCACAAAATCGGCGAGTCCGGTGTTGATGGCGCTGCGGGGCATGCCGTCGAAGCGCGCGGTGGCGGGATCCTGCACAAGCACGAGGCCGCCGTGCTCCTTCACCGCCTTGACGCCGTTCGTGCCGTCGGAACCCGTGCCGGAAAACACCACCGCCATGGAATATTCCTTCTTCTCCTCGGCCAGCGACGTGAAAAAGATGTCGATGGGATGATTGATTCCCACGGGCGGATAGTCAGAGAGCAGAAGTTTGCCGTCCTTGAGGGTCATGTTCTTCTTGGGCGGAATGAGAAACACGATATTGGGTTCCACGGGCATGCCGTTTTCGGCCTGAATCACGGTCATGCCGGTGTACTTGCCCAGAATTTCCGCCATGAGACTTTTGTAATCCGGCGAAAGATGCTGAATCACCACGAACGCCAGACCGCTGTTGTCGGGCATGCTCGCGAAAAACTGCTGAAGCGCCTCCAGACCTCCGGCCGAAGCCCCTATGCCCACGGTGAGCAGCGGAACGTCCCTCCGCCCGCATTCCACGCGCATGGCGTCGGAACCGTTGTCGCTTCTGCCGTCATGGGGTCACGCCTTCCTGCCCCGGCTGGGGACGCAGGTATCTGCGTTCAAAATCCGCCGCCGACATGGGGCGGCCGTAATAAAAGCCCTGTCCGATCACGCAGCCTTCCGCAAGCAGGGCGTCGATCTGCGCCTGCGTCTCCACGCCTTCGGCAACGCAGGTCATGTTGCGCACCGCGCACAGCCGCACGATGTCGCCCACGAGGGCGCGTCCCACGGCGTTGTGCGACAGGCCGCTGATGAGACTTCTGTCGAGCTTCACGGTATCGAAGGCCACATTGGCGAACACCGAAAGATTGGCGTAACGCGTGCCGAAGTCGTCGAGACCGAAGCGCACCCCGAACGGACGAAAACCCGCCATGGCGCGTTCGAGCGTGCGGTTTTCCAGATCGCCGGCGTTTTCGGAAACCTCGATTTCGAGCAGGTTCGGCGAAATATGCGGATACCGGCTGAACAGCGCCAGCACCGAACCCGGCGCCGAGGCGCTCAGCATGGTGGCGCGCGAAAAGTTTACGGAAAGCGGCAGCACCTTCCAGCCGCGCACGCGCCAGTTTTCCATGGTGGAGAGCGCCAGATTGAGCACGTGCAGATCCACCTCGCGGATGACGCCCGTGCGTTCCAGGGATTCCATGAACAGGGCGGGCGCAATGACGCGGCCCGAACCGTCGAGGCCGCGCACCAGAACTTCCGCGCCCACGAGGTCGCCGGTGCGCATGTTCACCTTGGGCTGAAGGTAGATGGTAAAGCTCTCCAGTCCGGCCGTGCCCGCCACGGCGGGGCCCCGCACGCCGCGCGCGGACTGCCCCTTTCCGTCGGTCGTGGGCTCCAGCTGATTGCAGAGCATGATGGTGCGCGCCTCCTTGACCAGTTTGTCGCCGGAAAAAAGACCTTCCGACCATGAATAGCCGAAACGCAGCTGACCCGGATATCGCCGCTGCAGCAGAGACTGCGCTCTCAGCACCCGCGCGAGAAAAACGTTCTGGGTGCTGTTGGCGCACAGGGCCACGAATTCGTCGCTGCGGGTGCGGAACAGCAGTTCGCGACCGAACACGGCGCTCAGCGTTTCGGCAACGTACAGGATGCGCCACGAATTCCGTTGTCCCACGCGCCGCCGCGGCTGGGACGCACCGGGAATATCCAGAATGAACGCCCCCAGAGAACTATAGGCGTCGGACGTGAGCAGACACACCTTGTCCATGTAGGCGCGCAGATTCTGCAATCCGGTGAGCGCGTCGCGCATGCCGGAATCCCGCCCCTGACCGGACACGCGCAGCGACCGTTCCAGATACGGCATGAGCACGGCGAACAGACCGTCGCCTTCCATGCGGGCCCGCGGATTCTCCACGCAGAGCAGACCGTCGGGCGCGCCGTCTTCCGGCGCGAGGGGGAACACGGCATAGCTCCAGCGGTCGCCCCTGCTGCGCATGTGCAGGGGCGCGTTCTCGCGCAGGGCGCGCCAGCACATGGGAAGCTTGTCGAGAGGCACGTCGGAAAACTGCTTCTTCAGACTGCGGCGGCCGTCGTTCACCCATTCGTGGGTGGCGCGAACGCTGCGGCCGTCGTCGACGAGGGCGAGGGTATAGACTCTGTCCGCCTGATAGTATTCGCCCAGATTCCGCAGCACCTCCGCCATGACGACGTCCGGGGACTCGTCGAGCAGCAGGGCTTCCAGACAGGCAATGGCCGTATCCTTGCCATTGTCGGAGAGGCGGCGCGCCGGTTCGGCGTGGCGCGCGCCCTCCTTCGGCAACACGGACTGCGCCGGGCGGGCGGCGACGTTGCTCTCAAGGGCGGAAACCGCATGATCGGCATGATCGGCGTGGTCGGCCGAGGCAGCCGCCGACGCAGCCGCAGCGGAAACCAGGGCCGCCATGCCGGGAACCGGAGCGCCGAGGGCCGCGTTGCCCACGGCCGGAGCGGATGCCGACGCTCCGGGGAACGACGCGCCGAGAGGCGAAGTTCCGGAGGCTCCGGGAACCGAGGTTCCGTGGGCGGCAGAAGCCGCGGGGGTCGAGGTTCCGAAAGCCGAAGGAGACGCGAGAGCCGGTGATCCGAGGGCGCCGTGGGACACGGCGGCAAAAGTTCCGGGAACAGCGTGGGGCGCAGGAGTCGACGTTCCCGCCCCCGCGGGGAGCGTCGCGCCGGACGTTCCGGGGGCCGCCGTGCCTGTCGCCGCGCCCGCGGATGCCGACGCCGCATCCGGCGCAGACGCCGCTGCCGGAGCGGGAGTCGGAACCTCCCCGCCGGACGCCGCATCCGGCACGACCGACGCCGAAACCGCGGATTCCGCGCCCAGCGGCAGCCCGTCCGACCGCTCGGGCTGGAACGGCGACAGATCGTCAATGAACACAATCACGTCCGAAGGCTCGTTTTCCCATTCGCCGCACATCTGCCCGGCTCGCCGCACCAGCGCCTCGTAGTCCGTTCCGCAAAGATCGGCGCAGGCCACCGCCGCCACAAAACGCGGAATCATGGCCATGCCGCAGTCAAACAGCGCCTGACGCACAAAGGCAAACGCTTCGTCCATGCGCTGCCGCGTCACCACCCGCGGCGCGGCGTCGGAACGAAACACCGTAAACGCGTCCTCGCCGTGCTCGCCTATCACGCACTCGGAACCGAGCAGCAGCGAAAACGCCATGAAAATAAATCGACGACGGCGCGCCGCTTCCGGCCCGGACAGACCAAGCACCCGCACAAACGCCAGCAGATGCAGCGGAGAGTCCCCGCTCTCCAGCACGTTTTCCGCCAGCCTGCGGGCCATGTCCCGACCGTAGATGCCGTGCACCGGCAAATCGCGCGAACTGCGCACCAGCTGCGCCTCGCGCTCGTGCCGACGTTCCGTGTCCTGCAGAAAGCAGAACGCCTGCACGTTCCCCGTGAGCGGATTCTGCGCCAGATGCGCCGTGTACGACAGCCAGCGAACCATGCCGCCCTCGTCCACGCGACGATATTCCCGCGTCACCCACTCCGCGCCGCGCGCAAACGCCGCAAGCAGCGCATCCCTGCCGAACACCGACAGAAATTCATCCCTGTCCTCGCGGCGGAACAGACGCTTCTTCTCCCTCTTCAAGAGCTCCATGCAGCTTACCCCGCACAAATGCGGCGTAAACGTCCGCCCCTCCGACCACAGCGCCTCCACACGGTCGCGCGTCAGATCAAGCCGCAAATAGCAGAACAGGTTCGGACGCAACGCCTCCCACAGCCTGTCCCGTCCGGATATCCCCCCGCCAGAAAACAGCCCCCCGAAAAGCGGTTCCGCAATGCCTATCACCTTGAGCGGTCGCCGATCCCCGTCGGGCAGCACCCGGTAGTACACCGAAAACCACCCGTATCGACGACTCATCTTGTGACGAAGAATGAACGCTCCCCCGCCCGCAGGACGGCCGCCGAGCAGATCCCGCGCAAACGCCCGGAATCGGGAAACGGAATCCGGATGCACCCACTTGCGTTCAATCAGCCCCTCCGGAAAATTCTCCACCCGCATGGATGACGCGTTCACCCGACGCCGACTGTTGAACAGCACAAATCGACGCGACGACACGTCCAATTCCCAGAGCACGCGCGAACCGCGATCAAGCGCCAGCTTCAAAAGCTCGCTCTCTTCCTGAAGCGCGTCCTCGCGCTTGCGCGCACCTGAAACATCCCGCACCAGCGCCAGCATCGACACCCTGCCGCCGGACGCCGGCATGCGCGTCACCCGCGCCCGACACCAGCGCCATACCCCGTCGCGCAGAAAACGATGTTCATATTCCACCCCGCGGCCGCTCGCCATGCTCTCGCGCAAAAGCCGCTCGTATTCGGGCACGTCGTCGGGATGAATCCCGGAAAACGACGAAAGATCACACGGCAGCGCCACGCTTCCCGGCTCCGCGCCCAGCATGCGCAGCAGCGCAGGACTCGCATACACCACGCTGATGTCCTCCTGCACTTCCAGCAGCGCCACGCCTTCTTCCATGTGCTCAAGCAACGCCTGAAGCTGAACAGGCGCATACGGCAGCACTTCCGTCTCGTGCTCGCCTTCTTCCGACTCCTCCCCGCTGCTGATGTGATACCTGTTGCGCCCCTCCGCCTTGGCCTCGTACAACGCCGCATCCGCGCGCTCGTACAGCTTCTCAAACGCCCGCGTCTCCCCGGACGCTATGTACACCCCAACGCTCGAACTCACATGCAGCGTCGGATTCACGCCTATCGAAAACTGCAGCGCCTCACATATGCTCCGCGCCTTCTCCCGCGCACTCTCCTCCGTAATCGGACCAGAAATCAGCGCAAAAAACTCGTCCCCGCCAAGACGCCCCACAATGTCCGTCGCCCGAAAACACCCCGACAGCGCCTTCGCCGCCAGACGAATGACCTGATCCCCCGCCTGATGCCCCAGCGTGTCGTTCACCTGCTTGAAGTTGTCCAGATCAACAATGAACAACGCACACATGTCCCCAGGCTGCATGTGCCGCAAACACTGCTCAATGTAGTCCGTCGCCGTCTCACGATTCAAAAGCCCGGACAATACATCCCGCGAGGCGCGCTCCGCCAGTATCTTCAACTCGCGCCAGTATTGAAGATCTGATAAATGAAATCCGCTGCCTATCGTCATATCCGCAACGTCCCTGCCTTAAAAACTCCAAACCTGAGCTTTTCCACTATCCACCCCCCTCCCCCCACTGTCAAGAATCATGCCCAATCTTCACTGAAAAATAACAATAAATAAAGACAGAAAGGAAGGGAAAGACAGAAGAGGAAGGGGACAGGCCGGAGCATCGGGGCTCCGCCCCGGATTGAATGGAAGGGATCAGACGAGAGCAGCGGGGCTCCGCCCCGAACCCCGCCGGGGGAAATAATTCCCCCCGATCCCCCCTGATTCTTCTTCGCAGCTAAAGCTGCTTCAGCAGGTCGGGGCGAATGCCGGTCGGGTTGCTGAAAATGGCGTTCGGAGTTTCGACAGGTGAGCTCCACGCAGGCGGGAAGTTCTGGCAGGCTCTGTTCGGGCTGCGGTCTCAGTGCAGGTGTGCGCTGCTGCGCCCACCTGCGGTGGCCGACTCCTGTCCGGCCTGTGCCGGACAGTCGTGAGCAAAGGAAAAGATGACAAGATGTTTAAAAGGCAACGCCGTGCAACATCATGGGGCGGCAGCAACATTCTGCGCCGATCTTTGTCCGGCAGGCGACACCCCGGCATGAAACGCTGAATCGAAAAAAAGAGAGGAAGACGCCCCACTCTCGGAACGCTTCCTCTCTCTGTATCTGACGAGCGCCCGGCGGCTGCCGTCTCCCGTTTGCGCAAGACACACTGTTCGGCCTGCGGAACTTGTACGACGGCGGCTGCGCTTAACGCCGGAAGTGAATTCCGGCTGCGCGCCTGCCGTCGGCCGGGCTCCTGATGTCGCCCGGGGCCCCAGAGCATTGAGAAACGACTTTCCGGGTGGAAATTTCCCCGCCCCGGCGGCTGAACCGAAATCGGCTCCACCACGCTGGGCCGATTCCTTCTCCAACAAAAATCTGGAAATCTTTTCCTTTGACACGACTGTCCGACCTTTGTCGGACAGGAGTCGGCCACCGCAGGTGGGTCCGAAAGGACACACCTGCACTGAGACCGCAGATCGAACAGCGCCCGCCAAGCACTCCGCCCGCTGCGGACATAACCTTTTTGCTCGACCGCAGCCATAGGCAACGCGCTTTGCCTGCACGCTCCCGCCTGCCGAACCGGCGAAGCCGGGAGGCAGAAACAGGGGGGCGCGAGGGGAATTATTTCTGACCTCGCAGGAATAGTTCTGCCACAACATCCCGTTGACGCAAGACACACTACACGGACTGCGGAACTTGTACGACGGCAGCTGCGCTTAACGCCGGAAGTGAATTCCGGCTACGCGCCTGCCGTCGGCCAGGCTCCAGACGTCGCCCGGGGCCCCAGAGCGTTGAAAAACGCCTTCCGGTCTTCACTCTCCCCCTCGCCCTTTGCTTCGGGCATAATCTTCCCGTTCACCCTGTCCTGCCGAACCGGCGAAGCCGGGAGGCAGAAACAGGGGGGCGCGGGGGGAATTATTTCCCCCGCATGCCTTTCCTGCCTTTCCTGCCTTTTCTGCCTTTAAAAAGCGGTGAGGGCGTAGAGGAAGAGGTCGAGGACGGAGGTATAGCGGGAGAAGCCCTGGGGGATTTGGAACATGGACTGGGCGGCCTGTTCAGCGACGATATTGGTGAGCCAGGCGGCGCCGCCGTGGGTAGCGTCGGTTTCTTCGGCTCTGACGTGCATGGGGAAGGGGGAGAAGGCCTCGTTTTCCCAGACTTCGACGGTGAAGCGTCTGGTGGAGCCCATGAATCCGGCCTCGAAGACGTTGCGTGTTTTTCTGACGGCGTAGCCCTGCCAGTTATCCTTACCTATGGGGGTAACTTCCTTTTCCTGGAGGCTGATCATGCCCATGCTCTGGGGCATGACGGCGGCCGCGGCGCTTTTGACGAGGCTGCGCCAATCGCGGGGATCTCCGGAGACGGGGATTTCGACGTAGGCCTTGAGGCGCTGGGAGAGCACGCGGAGCATGTGATTGCGGCTGTCGATGAGGAGCGTGAAGGCTCCGGCCTTGCCGAGGTCGAGGTCGAGTCTGGAGTTGTGTCCGGAGGACATGGCGGCTCCGCAGGTACGCACGGATTTGCCGTCGATGCGGTACTGGATGTCGGAACGGAAGTCGGCGTAGGCGGCGGCCCAGGCGGAAGGAACGCAGATTCCGAGGCACAGGCACAGGGCGCACAAAAGACGCGCCGCACGTTGAAGAGCAGGCATGATTATTCTCCGAGGGCGGGCATGGACATGTCGATGCCGGAATAGCCGTCCATGAACACCGTCTGCATGGGGCTCACCACGTCGGGCAGGCCCGAGTAAAGATTGTGACCGATGAGACGCCACCGATAAGCGCTGCCGGAAAACACGGGTCGATACACGAAGCTGAACGACGAGCCGCTGTTGCTTTCCCAGGCGTCGCGGGAATCGACGCGGTACTGATCCTGCGGCAGGAAGGGGCAGCCTTCGCACAGTTCGCCGTCCACGGCCTGCATTTCGAGCACCATGTATTCCAGGTTCTGGGCCGCGCCCGACACCGTGCCCTGAAACGTGATGGTGCCGTCCGCCGCGGCCTCGGCGCTGAGCGAGGCAAAGGAAAATTCATCGCGGGAGTAGTCGGGCACAGGATCGCCCTTGCGGCCGCATCCGGCGACGACGAGCGCCGCGCACAGCGCAATCAGCGCAAACCAGGCTCCTGAAAACACGAAACGACGTTTCATAGCAATCCTTGATGACATGCCCGGGGGACATGCCGCTTGTGCCGCATCCTTGCCGGGGAGGCGGTCGTTTTTTCTGTCTGCGCCGAAAAGAGGCGCGGAACTTGTTGTCCTGTCGGCTCCGAACCTTCCAGCGCGGAGCGCTTCTGCTCCGAAACCTCGGAGCGAAGCATGGTTTCGTTCCGGGGCGGCCCCGGCACGGAACAGGTTTTGCGCCTGAAACATCCGGCGCGAAATATGTTTCTGCTCCGGCCTCTTCTGCCCCTCCACCGGAGGCCGAACGCCCTGCCGCATCGGAACTTCGGCGCTGAACCCGTTCTGCTCCGAGCACCGGGCGCGGAACGCTTGCCGCCTCGGGACTCTCCGGAGGGGAACGCTGTCAGGACAGCCCGGACGCGGCGCGCTTCTGCGCCGAATTCCCGGCGATCAGCGTCAGGCCGGAGCGCCGGACGCCTTCTTTCGTCCGCGGCGGCGGGGAGCCTCGGCGGGGCCGGACGCCTTGCCCGTCTGCCCTTCGTCCGCCTGCGCCTCGCCTGTCTGCGGGGCGCTTTTCTCCGCATCGGCCGAAGCTGCGGGGGCAGGCGCGGCAGCCTTGTCCTTTGCGGGCGAGCCCCAGAGCATTTTCCAGTCGGAGAGCAGGCGCAGCGCGTCGAGAGGCGTCATGGCGTCGGGATTCACGCTGCGCAGCGCCTCCAGAAGCGGATGCTCGGGCGCGGGCTGCGCCGGAGCGGGTTCCTGTGCCGGAGATGGTTCCTGCATCGGGGCGGGCTTCACGGTTTTACCCTTTGCCGGAGCAATGTCCAGTCCCGGGAGCACGGCGGCTTCCAGCTTCGCCACCCGCGCCTTGCCCCGCGCGGCCTCAAGCTGCGCCAGAATCTCCC
>NZ_CALUYL010000023.1 GCF_944324995.1 uncultured Mailhella sp. | reverse complement strand
GGCCGATGCCAAGGTTATCTTTAGAAAGGCTCCTGTTCAGGAGCCTTTCGTCGTTTAAAGCCTGCGCTTGCAGAATGGGTTTTGTGGGAAGGAAGATCCGCTTCGGGTTTCCTTCCCTTTTTTGTTTTTATTCCTTCGGATGGCTGAGGCGGCGGAAGAGAGCAGCAAAGAAAATTATTGCAACGGCTGGCCGCCTGGCGGGAGGAAGTTTTTGGGGGCTGATCGAGGAGCCCCCGCGACACGGGAAGCGACTGAAAAGGAAAATACCGCGGCGGCAAAGCTGCGGGAGGAAGTTTGTAGAGAAAAATCGAGGATTCTCCCGCAGCATCCGCAACATCGAGCTTTCCTGTTTGGAAAGATGCCTGTTGCCGCTCGCGCCTTGCTCGGCCTAGCTGGGCTGCATTTTTTTTCAGGCGGAAGAGCCTTCAAAAGAAAAACATCGCAGCGGCGGAGTCGGTCGGAGAAAATTTTCAGAGGTTGATCGAGGAGGCTCCCGCAATATCGTACTTGCGGGTTCGGCAAGATGCTGTTGCGCTTTGCGCGTTATCCGGCATGGCAGGGCTGCATGCCTCACAGGGCGGCGTGCTTTTTTTTGAAAGCTCCAATTCCCTGTCTTTTGATTTTCAGTCTGCTCCCCAACGTGAGGGCGAAAGAGTGCATCAAGTTGCGCAGTTGAAGAGCTTCTGAGGCTTCGCGCGACGTTTCCGATATTCCCCCCTCACCTTCCCCGGGAGAAAAAGCGGCTGAATGCGCTGGAGAGCTTGTAGGCGGTTCTTTCTGCGTCATGCGGAAAAGATTCGTCAGGGAGTCCGCAGAGCACACGAGCTGAGGGTATGGCTCATCAGCAGGGGAGAGCGATGGCGCAAGTCCTTACGTCGAGCTGCTCATCCGTTCTTTGTACTGGCGTGTCTTTTGGCACGGCGCGAATCGTTCGGCCGGGTCAACCTCTCGGGAAACATGATGAGGTGTTTCTGCCGTGTCATGACTTTTGTTCAACGCGTTGGAGGAGAGAACCGTTCGCATCTGACGTCGATGAAGGAGAAAACGACAGCTTATCATTGTTCCGTCATGTGCCGACGATATTGTTTTGTTTGATTTTTTGGTTTTGAATGCTGCGCATGCCGTGGAAGGCAAAATGTCTGTCTTGCGTTTTTTTGTATAATAACGTAGTCTGATTGTTTAGATAAAGTAAATATTTCATGACGTTACAAGTCTGTAGGAGGACGGATGCTTGCTTATCTGGAAGGGCGGGTGCTGGAGCGCACCGAGAACGGCTGCGTGCTGGTAACGGCCGGCGGCATCGGCTACGAGATTTTTCTGCCGGAACATGCGCTGACTCAGCTTCCTGCCCAGGGCGGCTCCGCGGCTTTTTATACGAGCTTCATCGTGCGCGAGGACGCGCAGGAGCTGTTCGGCTTTCCTTCCTGGGACGAGCGGCAGACCTTCAATCTCTTGACCGGCATCAATCGTGTGGGAGCGCGCACGGCTCTCGCCATACTTTCGCGCTATCGCCCCGACGATCTGCGCCGTATCGTGGCCGACGATGACGCCGCCGCCCTGACGCAGGTTTCGGGCATAGGCAAGAAAACGGCGCAGCAGATTTTTCTGGAATTGAAATATAAGCTGAAGGGCGAGACTCCCGTTTCCCTGTCCGCCGCGGCGGCGGGGCGGCCTTCCGTGTATCGCGACGCGCTGACGGGTCTGGCCAATCTGGGATATGACGAAGACACGGCCGGGCAGGTGCTCAGAAAGGTGCTGGAGAGCGATCCGGAGCTTGACGTGGGCGAAGCGCTGCGCGCCGCCTTGAAGGCGCTGGCCAGAGGAAAGAAGTAAATGGCAGAATTCGTACCCAAGAGCATGGCGCAGGACAGCGCCGATGAAAATATCCGTCCGCAGCGGCTGGAAGACTTCATAGGTCAGGAAGAGCTGCGCGCCAATCTCCGCGTGTATCTGAACGCGGCGAAGGAACGCGGTCAGTCCATGGACCACGTGCTGTTCTACGGCAATCCGGGACTCGGCAAAACCACGCTTGCCCGCATCATGGCGGCGGAACTCGGCGTGAATCTTGTGGCCACGTCCGGCCCGGTGCTGGAGCGCAGCGGCGATCTGGCCGCCATTCTGACCAATCTTTCCCGGCACGATATCCTGTTTGTGGATGAAATCCACCGCATGCCCATCAGCGTGGAAGAAGTGCTGTACCCGGCCATGGAAGACTTCACGCTGGATCTCATCATCGGTCAGGGCCCTGCGGCGCGCACGGTGAAGCTCGACATCGAACCCTTTACGCTGGTGGGAGCCACGACCAGACTCGGCCTGCTCTCTTCGCCGCTCCGGGATCGCTTCGGCATCATCAGCCGTCTGGAATTTTATTCGCCGGAAGAACTTGCCCGCGTGGTGCAGCGTTCTGCGCGCATTCTCGGTGTGCAGGTGACCGAGGAAGGCGCGCTGGAAATCGGACGCCGTTCCCGCGGCACGCCGCGCATTGCCAACCGGCTCTTGCGCCGGGTGCGGGATTTTGCCGCCGTGTACGGAGACGGCGTGGTGGACGGCGAACAGGCCCGGGCCGCGCTGGTGCGCCTCGATGTGGACGAGGCCGGACTCGATGAAATGGACCGCAAAATTCTTACCGTGCTCATCGACCACTTCAACGGCGGGCCCGTGGGCGTGAAGACGCTGGCCGTAGCCTGTTCCGAGGAAATCCGCACCATCGAGGACATTTATGAGCCCTATCTCATTCAGTGCGGATTCCTGAACCGTACGCCCCGCGGTCGTGTGGCCACGCCCAAGGCCTATCGTCATCTTCATCGTCTGTACGGGGGCACCGCGCAGGGAAGCCTTCTGTAGGCGCTCTGCCGCTTCCATCCGAACATTTTGCGTTTTGCGCGCGTCAGCGCCGTCCGTCGCGTCCGACGGGCGAGGAGGAAAACATGTCCGAAGTCAAAGCCCGCGTCGAGCTTCTGGCGCATACGCCCGAGCCGCTTTCCCTTATTTATGCCGCCTTCCGTCAGTGCTATCACGCCGGCGACGTGGCGGACATGTGGCCGCATCTGCTGGCCGGGGACATATCGCGCGAAAAGCAGGCCGCCTTTGTGGAAAACATCATGGCTTCCGGCCATGCCAGCCCCATTGAGCACGTGAGCTTTACGTTTGCGCTTTCGGGAGTGTCGCGCGCGCTGACGCATCAGCTCGTGCGCCATCGCATTGCGAGCTATTCGCAGCAGAGTCAGCGTTATGTGGACGCTTCCGACATGAATTACGTCATGCCGCCCGCCATTGCCGCCAATCCGAAGGCGCGGGCGCGTTTTTTGAGCTTCATGGAGGAGGTGGGCAGCGCCTATCGAGACCTGAAGGCCATGCTTGAAGAGGACGGCCGCGGTTCCTCTTCCTGCGAGGACGCGCGCTTCGTGCTGCCGCAGGCGGCCGCCTCCAGCATCGTGGTGACCATGAACTGCCGCACGCTGCTCAATTTCTTTGAACATCGCTGCTGCACCCGCGCCCAGTGGGAGATCCGGGGCGTGGCGCGGACCATGCTGAGCCTCTGCCGCGAGGTGCTGCCGGAGGTGTTCCGCCACGCGGGCGCGCGATGCGAAAGACTCGGCTACTGCCCGGAAGGGGAAAAGTTCACCTGCGGGCGCTATCCTTTGCCGGAACACCGTTCCTAGTGATTTGAGGGGGATTTCCCCCCTCTTTTTTTAGCGGCTGCGTGCCGGCACAGCGCTTTCTTGGCCGCAGAGAATGCTCTCGGGGCGTCTTGCCGTCTGACCCGTGAATCGGAAGCGCGGCGCGGCAGGGGCGGAAAGTCTGGAAACGCCGTCCTGCGCGCTGGTTGCGGCACGAAGAAACGGGCGCGGAGCGCCTTGCGACTGACGGCAGGCGTCGGAAGAGCCGAGGGGGGAGGCGAAGCCGCGGTCGGCAATGCGCAACGCTGTTGCTTTTTCCTGTCTATTGCTGGCGAAATGCGCCGTGACGCGTGTAACGCATGCCTCCGGGAAAGAAGCACGACACGCGCTTGGCAGCGTGGAAACGGGCGTCTGCGTGAGGAAGGCGGTCACGACGCGTGTGTTTGACGGCGACAAAAGCTCAGGGCGTGAAGGAGGGGAGGGCGAACCGTTGTCTGATGGTGTGGACGTGCCGGACGCGTTGCGCGTTTGCTGGGGCGTTTGCCCGGCGCTGACGGGAGTCTTGTCCGGCCCGGAACCGCGAGCCGGAGGGGGCGTGTCGGCGAAAAATGACGGCGTCTTTTGCGGCGGCCTGCGCGGAAGCGGAGCAGGAGTTCTTGCCGTTTTGCGGAACGTGGCGAATCGTCGGGAACATGTGTCTGCGGGGCCTCGTGCGGAACGGGGCGCGTCGGAACTCATGTGCGGAGCGCGACGCCCCGATGTGCGACGGAAAAATCGTTGAAAAAAATCAGACGTACTTTTTACGGGGCGTTTCGGAACGCATAAAAGCGCGTGCAAAGCTGTTCTGCGGCGTTTTCAGACACGTTTTTCAATTTTGTGTATAATGTGTCATACGGCGGGAAAAACGTGCGGCAGAAGGCGTGCAGGACATAAGTTTACTCTTTCTCACATAAGTTCACCGTATCGCTTCCGACAAAGACGGCGGACTCGGCCGACGCCGATGGTGCGCGCATTCATACGCGCCTGTTTTCGGCAACGCAACAGGAGCCTTCGTTCTGTACGCTCGGCGCTTCAACGGAGCCCGGTTCTGAAATATACTCGCCATGTTCTGCACAAGTGCGCGTTCTTGCAGAGAGGAATTCTTTTTAGAATGAAGGCGGCGAACGGGAAAGCGACGGGCGTTTTGGTCTTGATCGTTTCATTGCATGAAGGCCTCTTTGCGCCGGACGTCCTTTTCTCTGAATTCCTCATGCCGACATCGTTTTTCTCATTTTTTTTCTGGAACAGATTTGTGAAATCGGTGCCTGTGGGAGCTCGCATTCCATTGCGGGACTAGGCAAAGCGGAATCACGGCTCTGTTATTTTGCAAGCCTCGCTTTTTTCTTTGCTTCATTTGACAGACGGAGAGATTGCGTTTACATATGAAATATTATTTTCTTATAAGGAGGCCCCGATGGAAGATTATCTCAAGCATGCTATAGAACTGGTCAAGGCACAGGCGTCCGTCCGTGTCATGTCCGAAGATGAAATGGCGGAAATGATTTCTTCGCTGGCAAGCAAGCTCAAGAAGCTCGACTGCTGTGAAGAGACTGAGGAAGCCTGCCCCGCTGCGGAAGCTCCCGCCATTGATCCCAAGCGCTCCATCAAGGAAAAGAGCATCGTCTGCCTTGAGTGCGGCAAGACCTTCAAGGTCATTACCAAGAAGCATCTTATTCTCCACGGTCTTGACGCCGCTTCCTATCGCGCGAAATGGGGCTTCAAGAAGGGAACGCCTCTCACCTGCAAGGAACTGCAGCGTGCCCGTCGTCAGAAGATGAAGGACATGAAGCTTTGGGAAAAGCGCGCCATGGCTCGAGAAGCGGCGGCGAAGTAGGGCAACGTCCCCATGCATTTCTTTCATCATTCCTTTCACAGGAAGGCCGGCTTCGGAAGGAGCCGGCCTTCCTTGGGGAATCGGGCGGAAGCGGAAAACGGCTCGGCGCGTCGGCCTTCGGCATGACGACGCAAAGCCACAGTACGCTTTTGCAGTCCGGCGTTTCAGAACGCCGCAAATTCAGTCGCAGGATCGAAAGATCGGCGGCTTTTTTTGTCTCTGCTGCGTGTCGCAGGGGCGGTGGAATTCAGTGTCGGGAAAGGTGCGTCGCAAGACTGTGCGTGAGAAGATGCAGAATTGCGCGTGAGGGCGGCGCGACTGCGTCTGTGAACGGCAGACGCGCAGCAGCGGGCGCGCTTCTGTGAGGGCGCGTTGCCTGCGCGTCAGGTTGTCGCCTGCCGGACGGCATGTTCCGGGCAGGCGTTTTTTCTTGCGCGCCTTCGTGCAGGGCGCGCTTTCAGAAGTTGCGGCACCGGGCGTTCCTGCCCCGGATGCGCCGGGCTCTGCGCCTTCCGGAGCGAATCCTGGCGCGGCTATGCGCCCGCGATGAGATCGGCGGCCTTGTCGAGAAGGAAGGAGAGCGCCGCGGCCAGGGCGTTCAGCACGTCCTTTGCCGCTTCCTGAAGCACGGGCAGACCGGCCTTTGCGCCTTTCTCGGCGGCGCCGGCCAGCGATTTGGCTATGTCCGCCGAGCGCTCCGCCAGCGTTTTTCTGGGGAAGAGATCGGGCGCGATGGCGTGTCCGGCCTTGTTCACGGCGTCGGTGGCCTTGTCGCCGAGCGCCTGTCCTATGGTTTCCAGCTTGTCGAGGAATTTGTCGAGTTCCTCCCGCGTGAGACCGCCGTTGCGGTTGCGGGTGATGACGGGCTGAATGTCCTTTTCAAAGATGACGGCGGGAAGTTTGTCCTTCAGGTTCTGAAGTGCGGATTCGTCCACCTTGCGGAACGCGGAGGCGGGCACGGGAACTTCCGTCTGCTGCTTCTGATAGACGTAGAGCGCGCAGACGGCGATGACGATGACGATGAGTATGTTTTTCAGCATGCGCATCCTGAAAAAAGGCCCCGACCTCGAAAGGAGGCGGGGCCTTTGCTGTTACTTCAGCCGGATTTCTATGTGTACCCCGTATTTTTCCTCAAGGGCCGCTATGCGGTCGCGCTTGCGGTTGAGCAGGTACAGGGCGAGTTCCGTATCGCTTTCGTAAATGAAGGTGGAAGGTTCGGAAGACTTGTCGTTCTTCTTGTTCTTGCCGCTGTCGAGGCTGCGGCACAGCTTGCTCTGCAGGTCGCGCAGGGCCTGGAGCGACTGCCATTCCATGTTGCGGCGCACGCCCGTGCCGTGACAGTAGGGGCAGGGCTCGCAGGAAATGGAAATGGCCGAGGTGCCGGTGCGCTGACGCACGAGTTCCAGGAGTCCGAAGGAACTCATGTGGCCCACGTCGTGACGGGCGCGGTCCTTGCGCATGGCGTTTCTCAGGGTGCGTTCCACTTCGCGGCAGTGGTTCTTGTCGCGCATTTCGATGAAGTCGATGACCACCTGACCGCCGATGTCGCGCAGGCGCAGATGACGGGCGATGGCTTCGGCGGCTTCCATGTTGGTGCGGAACACCATGGCCTCGAAGTTGGTCTTGCCCTGCGTCTTGCCGGAGTTGATGTCGATGGCCATGAGGGCCTCGGTCTGATCGAAGACGAGGCGTCCGCCGGAAGGCAGCACCACTTCGCGGCTGGTCACGGTTTCGAGCTGCTTGAGCAGATTGAAGCGTTCCCACAGGCTCTGACGCTGATCCTTGTGCAGCTTCACGATGTCTCCGGCGCGATCCGGGAAGATGAGTCCGGCGATTTCTTCCACGCGGGCCTTGGTGGCTTCGTCGTCCGTCCAGATTTCCACGATGTCGTCGGAGAGGTAGTCGCGCACGGAGCGGGTGGCGAGGTCGGCTTCCTGATAGATGAGGCAGGGCGACTTTTCCGTGGGAGCCTTTTTCTGGATGTCCTTCCAGAGCTTCTTGAGGTACTGCAGATCCTGCTGAATGCTGGCCTTGCTTGCGCCTTCGCTCGCGGTGCGGATGATGACGCCCATGTTTTCGCCGGGCTGAATGCCGTTCAGCAGATCCTTGAGACGCGCGCGCTCTTCGGGATCCTCCACCTTGCGGGAAACGCCGATCTGTTCCTGACCGGGAGTGAGCACGAGGAAGCGTCCGGCAATGGAGATCCAGGTGGTGAGGAACGCGCCCTTGGATCCGGAAGGTTCCTTGACCACCTGCACGAGCACTTCCTGACCGACCTTCAGCACCTTCTGGATGGGCGGATACTTGGGGCCGTGGGAGGCGTCGTGCGGCACGAGATAGTATTCCGGATGCACTTCGTCGATCTGGAGGAAGCCGTTCTTGCCGTTGCCGAAGTTGACGAAGGCGGCCTGCAGATTGGTGTCGATGTTGTTGATGACGCCCTTGTAGATGTTGCCGCGGATTTTCACCTGATGGGCCATTTCCACGAAGTATTCGGTGACCTGACCGTCTTCGGTGATGACGACTTCCACCTGTTCGTCGGGCACGACGCTCACGTAGAGCACGCGGCGCGGATGCGCGGTCTCTTCCGTTTCGGTTTTCTCGGGCTTTTTCTCGCTCCTGGCGGCGGGAGCGGGGAGGTCTTTCTGATTCTTCTTGTTCTTGCGGTTCTGGCGGCCTTCCTTCTGCGAGGCGGGAGGCATGTCGATGCGGTTGCCGTTGACGGCGGCGTCGAGCGCGGCCAGATCCTCTTCGGCCATGTCGCTGGAGGAAAGGGGCAGGGCCACGGGCTGACCGGGCAGGGCGGGCTGCGGACCGTCGTCTTCGGGAATGAATTCTTCCTCGCGGCGGCCGAGGGCCACGCCGAGGACGCTGTCGTTCAGCATGGCGGCGTTGAAGTCGAAGTCGTCCGGAATGACGGGAACGTTCTGCTGATTGCGGCGATTGTTGCGGTTCTTGCGGTTTTTGCGGTTGCCGAAGGGGTTGTCGGAGGTCATGGCCTGCGGCTGATCGTAGAAGCCCTGCTGATAGGAGCCGGGCAGATAGGGCGAACCGTTGAAGGCCGGCTGGGCGTCGCGGTTCTTGCGGTTGCGGCGCGAGCGGGAATAGGGACGTCCGTCTTCGGAGAATTCCCCGGGATAGGGCAGAATGTTGGTCACGATGTCGTCGTCGAACCATTCGGGCTGAGACTGTCCGGCTGCGACGGGCTCGTCGGCGCGGTTGCCGATGTTGTCGTCGGCATTCTCGGGCTCGGCGTTCCGGCGGGGCTTGTCGGCGCGGTTGCGGCGCTGCCGGCGGGTGTGTTCAGCCCGTTCGGCCTTCTCTTCGGCTTCGGTTGCCACGGTTTCGGCGTCGGCGTTTTCGGGCGTCATGGAGAAGGGGGGCAGCATGTCGTCGAGCACGAGCGCGGAGCCCAAATGAATGATCTGTTCGTCTTCATCGGGCGTCTCGGCCTTCTTTTCCGCCTCGGCGCTGCGGGCGCTTCTGCGCGGCGAGCGGCGGGAGCGGCGCTTCTTGTCGGCGGACTCTTCGGCGGCGTGCTCTTTGGCCTCGGCCTTTTCGGGCGCGCCTTCGGCAGACTTTTCGGGGAGAGCGGAGGCAGCGTTGTCTTCCGCGGCGTTTTCCCGGGCCGGAGCGTCGGCGCTTTCCGCATCCTGAGCCTGGGCGGCCGGAGCGGCCGTGAGCGGAGCTTCAACAGACGGAGCTTCGACAGCCGTCTTTTCCGAGACCGGAGCGTCGGAAGCCTTGGCTTCGGGCTGTGCTTCGGCGGGTACTTCCGCTTCCGTAGCCTTGGCCGATTCGGCGGTCGCGGCGCGTTTTTTTCTGGTGCGGCGCTTTTTTTCCGGAGCGGCGGGCGCGTCGCTTTCGGGCGTCACGGAGAAGGGGGGCAGCATGTCGTCGAGCACGAGCGCGGAGCCGAGATGAATGATCTGCTCATCTTCGGCGGGCGTCTCGGCCTTCTTTTCCGCCTCGGCGCTGCGGGCCGCGGCGCTCTTGCGTGTGCGGCTCTTGCGGGCGGCGGGCCTGGCTTCGCTTGTTTCCTCGCTTTGCGCCTCGGAAGCGGCGGCCTTCTTCGTCGTGCGGCGACGGGGCTTTTTCTCTTCCGTGGCGTCGTCCGCAGCAGTTTCTTCCGCAGCGGTGCTCTTGCGGGTGCGGCGGACGGTCTTTTTTTCTCCGGCGGCCGGCTTTTCTTCGGAAGCGGCGGCCTTTCTGGTGCGGCGGGTTTTTGTGGTTTTGATTTCTTCGTTATTCTCTTCGGGAAGAACGGGGTTCTGACTCATGTGATCCTCAAAAAATGTGATACGGCGTCAGCTCTCCAGTCTGCGGAGTGCGACCCTTACGCCCGGGCGTGCAAGCGTAAGCAAGGCGTAGCCCCCGGCGGAAAATGGGCCGGGATTGGCGACAATGGTGCGTCCGACGCGCTGTATTCCTGCTGATTCGTGGATATGCCCGCACAGGCAGGCGGCGGGCTGATATTCCTCTATGAAATCCCGTATGGCGGTGGAGCCGACGTGACGGCCGCCGTCGATACGGTCACAGACCGTGTTGTACGGAGGATTGTGGGCCACGAGCACCAGCTCTCTGTAGCTGACGGCGCGGCGGGCCAGATCCTCCAGCCATTCCGAAAAACGTGCCTCTGGAAATTCCGACGGCGTTCCAAAGGGGCTGAACGTGGAGCCGCCCACGCCGAGGAGGGCGACGTCCGGGCTCAGTTCCCGCACGTTGCGGTGCAGGTTGATGCCCTTGGCCTCAAGCCAGTCATTCACCTCGGCGCGATCCATGTTGCCTATCTGGGCAAGAATGACGGGATGCACGGCCTGAAAGGCCTCGATCACCGTGCGGGCGGCGGCAACGCCTCCCAGCGTGGTCAGATCGCCGGTGAGAATGACTCCGGCCGCTTGTTCCAGTTCGGGGATTTCCCTGACACGGCGGATGCAACCGTGGATGTCGCCGAGCACGATCCAGAGCTGTCCGGTATCGGGCTGATCTCCGGCGTTCGCGGAGTCGGCAAAACGCGTGAAGCGCGCCGACGGAGAGCAGCAGCTCGGAATGTACGGAGCTGATTCCGGAACGGGGCTTGGCATGTAGGGAAGGTCCTTTTCCGCTGGAGCGGACGAAAATACCCGCAGAACGTTTCTGCTGGACGCAATATAGACTATTTTTTTTCGTTTGACAAAGGGGGAGGAGAGGGCAAATGCATGAAAATGCGCGGCGCGCGGCGTTTTTTCGCCATTTACTCTGGCAGGTTATTAATGTTGTATTTTCTTCGGAACGGGCGGATTAAAAAAGCGGAAGGCGTATTTTCGGGAACAGAATCCGCATGGAATCTGCAATTTCTTTTTCCCGTGGACGTTTTTTCGGAAACGTTTTCATAGTGAGAGCGTCCGCGGCATACCGGCGCGGGAGAGAAAACGTTCAGCGCCTGCCGAAACGCCCGGCGTTGCGCCCGGAACTTGCCGTCGCTTTCAGTCGGAGCGGCGCTTCCCGGTCGGAGAGCGTGAGGCCGGAAACTTTTGGAGAAGAGCATGGATGTCGAACACATGAACAAGGATGAGCTGCGCCGGGCAATACGGCGTCGGCGCGCCGAGCTTTCCTGCGGAGAGGAGGGCGCCGCGCGCTCAAGGCGCATGCAGGAGCGGCTGCTTGCCGACGAGCTCTGGCGGCGGTGCCGCCGTGTGGCGTTGTTTGTTTCGGTCAAGGGCGAACCCGACACGTCGCTGCTTCTTGACGAGGCGTGGAGAAGCGGCAGAACCGTGTTTCTTCCGCGCTGCCGGAAGGGCGAGAAGGGCGTCATGGACATGATTGCCTGCGCCGGAGAGGAGGAGCTTGAAACGTCCGGCTTCGGCATTCCCGAGCCGAAAATGACGGAGCGCTCCCGCCTGCTTTCCGCCGCGGATCTGGCGGACGGGCCGCAGACGTTAATCGTCGTGCCGGGCCTGGCCTTCGACAGGCAGGGATTCCGCCTGGGCTACGGCGGCGGCTACTACGACAGACTGCTTGCCGAAGCGCGCTGCGCCAGCGTGGGGCTGGCCTTCCACGAACTTCTCTTGAACCGTCTTCCCCACGATGAGTGGGACAGGCCCGCGCGGGCCGTGTGTACCGAGGAGGAACTGCTTTGTCTCTGACCATGCTTCCCTTTCAGTTTCCGGGCGTGCCCGGCGTGGGCTGCGCGTTCAGCACGCGAGGCTTCGGCACGGTGTCTCTTTCCAGCGGCGATGCGTCGTCCGCTTCGCGCCGCGCGTCGATTCCCGCGCTTCTCGGCGTGGAAGCCTTTGCGGAGGTGCATCAGGTTCACGGCGTGCGCACCGTGTTCGAGCCGCAGGCGCAGAATCCTCTTGCCGTGCCCTGCGAGCAGGCCGACGGCATGGCCACGTCCCGCCCCGGACTTGCGCTCATGATTAAAACCGCGGACTGTCAGCCCATTCTTGTGGCGCACGAGTCCGGCCGCTTCGTCATGGCCGTACACGCGGGCTGGCGGGGCAACAGACAGGACTATCCGCGCCTTGCGGTGGAAGAGTTCTGCGAGCGCTACGACCTTGATCCTGCCGAGCTGTGGGCCGTGCGCGGGCCGAGTCTCGGACCGGCGGCCTCGGAATTCGTGAATTTCGCGCAGGAATGGGGGCCGGAGTTTCTGCCCTGGTACGATGAGGCGAGGCGCACCGTGGATTTGTGGATGCTGGCGCGGCATCAGCTGGAAACGGCGGGACTTCGCCCCGGCCGTATTCTCGGCATTGACCTGTGTACCTTCGACAATGCGGAACTGTTCTTTTCCTACAGGCGTTTCAGACGATTCGGCGTCGAGGACGGCAGACAGGGCAGCTTCATCTGGATACGCGCCGAATGACGTGGACGCGCGCTGAATAACGCGTCGTTTTTGCTCCGTTTTCGGTCGGATGTTAAATTTTTTTGCTGTGCCTTCGGCGCGGCGATGAGATTTTCGGCCGAAGCGGCAACGATGCGCGGGCGACGGCTTCCGGCATGCGGCGTCCGAAATGTCTTGCCGCGCAGAATATTTCACGCCGCGCCCCTGTTCCACGGCTCGCAGTTCCGGCAAAATGATGGATAATCCATCAAAAATATGATGGAAAATCTTATAATCTACCGTTAAATAGAGGTTTATTTTTTTTACAAAGCACGATACCCATACACCGACGCAGTATTTCCGTTGCCGGAGAGAGGCCGGCTTCGGGGGACGTTTTGTCGTCTTTCGGGCGGAATGTGCGTCCCATTCCGGCGCAGCCGGAAAATCCATCTCCTTGCTGAGGATTTCATGAACGTATCTCTCAATGTGATGCGCGGGGTCTTTTGTGCCGTGCGCAGTCAGGCCAGAGTTGCCGCCGCAGTCCTGCTTTCGTTCGGACTGGTGGCGGGTTCCGTGTCCGGCGCTCATGCCGAAGGTTTTGCCATTACCGAATGGAGCGCGCGAGGCATGGGTCTCGGCGGCGGCGCTGCCGGCGGCATGGTGGCCCGTGCCGACGATCCTTCGGCCGTGGCCTACAACCCCGCGGGCATTACGCAGATTCCCGGCACCGCCACCCAGATGGGTCTTGCCGTTTCTGCGCTGAACTTCGACATCAGCCGCGCCGACACCGGCAGAACGGTGTCCAGCTCCGATCAGGTGTGGCCCATTCCGCATTTCTATCTTACGCATCAGATCAGCGACAACTGGTGGTTCGGCGTCGGCACCTTCACCCGCTACGGCCTCGGCTCCCAGTTCCCGGACAACTGGGCGGCCCCCGGCAGCAAGACGCCTGCCACGTATCCCGTGATGGGGCAAAGACTTCCCGCGTCCAGCGGACTCAAGTCCGTCACGCTGCTTTCGAGCACCATCAACCCCAACATCGCCTACAAGATCAACGACGTGTTCTCCGTGAGCGCGGGCGTGAGCTACACCTGGGGCTACCTCAGCCTGAACCAGCAGTATAATGTCAATGCCGGGATGTTGGGTTTTGGAGTAGGACAGGCCGATGCCCGCATCCACTCCGAAAACGGCTACGCCTTCGGCTACAACTTCGGCCTGCACGCCCGCTTCAACGATCAGTGGAGCGCGGGCCTGACCTATCGCTCCAGAGAAGACATGACCTTCAAGGGACAGACCCGCTTCCGCTTCTCCGGAAGTCCGGTCGTGACGGGGCTCATGGGACAGAGCCTGCAGACCTGCAATGCCGACGGCAAGCTCACCATTCCCGACGTCATCACCCTGGGCGTGATGTACAAGCCCCTGCCCAACCTGAGCTTTGAAGGCGACGTGGCCTACACCGTGTGGAGCCGCTTCCGCAACCTTACCATCAACATGCACAGCGACCGCACGCCGCAGTTCTTTGAGCAGAAGAACTGGCGCGACACCTGGGCCTTCACCTTCGGCGTGGAATACGCGCCCATCGACTGGCTGACCCTGCGCGCGGGCTTCACCTACGAAACCTCGCCTCTGCAGGACGACAACTGCTACGACTATCTCGTGCCCTCCAACGGCCGCAACTACTACACCCTCGGCGCGGGCTTCAAGTATGAAAACTGGACCCTCGATCTCGCCTACATGTACATCGACGTGCGCGACATCAACTACAAGCAGCGCGTTGATGGCCACGGCATGACGGCTGCTTACGAGGGCAAAGCGCACAACAGCTACGCCCACAACTTCGGCGTGACGCTGGGCTACCGCTTCTAGTCTTCGCGACAGGACGCTTTTCAGGCTCCCTTCCCCGGAAGGGGGCCTTTTTTATGCGTTATCGCCCTCTGGCCTTTTTGCGTCGTTCAGGTAGAATGGCCCGGCGTCGGCGGCTTTTGCCGCTTCCGCCTTCTGCACCATGGCCGCACTCGGAACTTTTCCATGGTCAACCTTTTCCCCCGGAGTCGAGCATTCGGGAGTTTCCATGGAGGAATCCGATGAAGGAACGTTCAACGATTCAGGACAGGCCCTTTGTCGTCTGTCACATGTCCATGTCGCTGGACGGCAAGGTGACGGGCGATTTTCTGCGCCTTCCGCGCTGCCGGGCCGCCACGCAGGCCTACTACCGCATTCACCGCGACTACGGAGCCAGCGCCTTTGCCTGCGGCCGCGTGACCATGGAGGAGAGCTTCACGGGAGGAGTGAGGCCCGATCTTTCCCGCTTCGACGGCTCCGTCGTGCTTCCCATGGATCATGTGGCCGATGAGAATGCGTCCTTTTTTGCCGTGGCCTTCGACAGGCATGGAAGTCTCGGCTGGAAGGGATCTTGCATCGAGGACGAGGATCCGGGCTACGACGGGGCGCACATCGTGGAAGTGTTGTGCGAGAGCGTGCCGCAGGCCTGTCTTGCTTGTCTGCAGGAAAAGGGCGTGTCCTACATTTTTGCGGGCAAGGACGACATCGACATTGCGCTGGCGCTGCACAAGCTGAAGAGCATTTTCGGCATACGCCGCTTGCTGCTTGAAGGCGGCAGTCTGCTGAACGGCGCGTTCCTCCGCGCCGACGTCGTTGACGAGCTGAGTCTGGTCATGATGCCGGTCACGGCGTCGGCCGGGGATAAAAGTCTCTTCGACTCCGGCGTGACTGCGGAATTCCGTCTTGAAGACGCGCAGACGCTGGACGAAGGAGAGGTCTGGCTGCGCTATCGGCGGACGCGCTGACGCTGCCTCAGGCCGTCGGCGTTTTGAGGCCGACGGTGTTTTTCGGCGGCTGCGGGCGCGTTTTTGTTGCGCCCGGGCGGTCTCCGGCAGGACGCGCTGCCGCTTCGAGTTGACAATCAAGGATTCGGGGAGAAGGAATGCTTCTGGAAATGGGTCTTATTGCGGGGGGCATTCCCGCAGGGTGGGTGCTGCGCCGTCATGCCGCCGTGGTGCGCGTGGTGAACGCGGCCCTCGGCTGGACCGTGCGCATCATGCTGTTTCTGCTCGGTCTTTCCATCGGTCTCGACGACGCGCTGCTCGGGCAGCTGCGGAGTCTCGGCCTGTACGCGGTGCTCATCAGTACCTTTTCCGTGGCGGGCTGCTTTGCGGCGGCGCGTTTTCTCGGCAGGCACGTGTTTGCGGAATACGCCCCCGGCGAATCGGGAGGCGCGGCGTCGGAAAGGGGCGGGAGCGCAGGTTCCTTTGTGGCGCTGGGCTTTTTTCTCGCCGGAGCGCTTGTCGGCTGGCTGCGCGTGCTGCCGCAGGGCCCGGCTGCAGGCGAGGCCGCGGTGTGGGTGCTGTACCTGCTTCTTGTGCTTGCGGGCATGACCGTGGGCTTTGATCTGAAGGCGCTCGGCATCATCCGCGAGCTTCGCTACCGCATCCTGCTCATTCCGCTCGGCGTGGTGGTCGGCACCTTGTGCGGCAGCGCTCTGGCCTGGCTTGTGCTGACCCGTTTTTCCGCGCTGTCTCTGCCCGAAGCGCTGGCCGTGGGCGCAGGCTTCGGCTACTACAGCCTGGCAACGGTCATCATCACGCGGCTGGGCGATCCGGCGCTCGGCTCCGTGGCGCTTTTGTCCAATATGATACACGAGGCGCTGGCCCTGCTGCTGCCGCCGCTTCTTATGCGGCTGACCGGTCGTCTCGGGCCGGTGCTGGCGGGCGGCGCGGCGGCCATGGACACCTGTCTGCCGGTCATTGCGCAGGTGAGCGGCGAACGCTGCGCCGTGCTCGCGGTGTTTTCCGGCATGTGCCTCACGCTGTTTGTGCCGATCATTGTTCCGCTGCTCATGGCGTTGCGCTGAGGCTGATGGCGTCGGCATCGGCTTCAGGGCGCGCGGCTTCGGCAGGAGCGCCCGCCATGTTCTGCAACTCGGCCGCCTTCCATAAGAAAACAGGACGAAAAAAAAGGTCGTGCGTTTGAGCGCACGACCTTTTTTTTCATCTTGTCGGAAGATTACAGAACGTCGATGAGCATCTTGGTGGCTATCACGTACAGGAAGAAGGCAAAGAACTTCTTGAGCTTGGGCACGGGCAGCTTGTGCGCGATGCTCGCGCCGACGGGAGCCGTGAGCATGCTGATGGCCACAATGCCCACCAGCGCCGGGAGATAAAGATAACCGAAGGCGTAGGGAGGAAGTTCGGGATTGTTCCAGCCGTTGGTCACGAAGCCGAGGCAGCCGGCAAAGGCGATGGGAAAGCCCATGGCCGCCGAGGTGCCCACGGCGCGGCGCATGTCCATGTTGTGCCACACGAGGAAGGGCACGGAAAGCGTGCCGCCGCCGATGCCCACAAGGCTGGAAACCGCGCCGATGATCGCGCCTGCGCCCGTCATGCCGGCGAATCCGGGCAGGGTGCGGCTGGCGCTGGGCTTTTTGTTGAGCAGCATGTTGGTGGCCACGTAGTAGAGGAACACCACGAAGAACATTTGCAGATAGCGCGCCGGAATGCGGGCCGCCACGAAGGAGCCGCAGTAGGTGCCCACCAGAATGCCGAGGGCCACGCAGCGGAACACGTGCCAGTCCACGCCGCCGTGCCGGTGATGCGCCATGGCGCTGGACACGGACGTGAACATGATGGCGCCGAACGATGTGCCGATGGCCATGTGCATGGCGACTTCCGGCGAAATGTTCAGCCACTGAAAGGAAAAGACGAGCATGGGCACGACCACGGCCCCGCCGCCGATGCCGAGCAGACCGGCCAGCAGGCCGGCAATGGCGCCGAGGACGCAGTAAAGGAGTATTGCGGTTATCATATCTCTCTCCTGATGATAAGGACGAGTTATCATAACGGCTTGGGGCGGGACGTCAATGCGTTTTCCCTGCTGCCTGTCTGCCGGGAGAGGGAAGAATCGTCGCTTTGTTCATGGGCGGAAGCGCGGCGGTCGAGGCGTTTTGCCGCCGTTCGGCTTTTTCGCGATACGGCGCAGCGCGCCCTTTCTGCGGTGAAAGGCCGCCCGAACGTTTTCCGGACGGCGCGGGCGCAGCCCTGTTCAGGATTCGAGAAGAGCGGCGACGATGCCGAGGGCCCGGGCCAGATCCTTGCGCCGCAGAACGCCGCCGAGCGCCAGGCGCACGCCGTTTTCCCGGGGCGCGTGCCCCATGAGAAAATGCTCGCCTTCGGCCACGAGCACGCCTTTTTCGAGCGCTGCCTTGGCAAAGGCTCTGCCCGTCCAGGAATCGGGAAGCTCAAGCCAGCAGAAGAATCCCGTGGCCCGGGACACGAGCGGATACCCGTCCAGAATCTCGCGGGCCGCGGCGTTGCGTGCGGCAGCTTCTTCGCGTTTGGCGGCAAGGGTTCTGTCGGCCGTGCCGTCGGTGATCCACTGGGCGGCGAGCTCGGCCATGAGCGGAGGCACCATGGATATGGTGTAGGAGAGGGTGCGTTCGAGTTCGTCGAGGGTGTGCTGCGGCGGGCACAGATAGGCCACGCGCAGCCCGCCGCCCAGAATTTCGCTGGTGGCGGCAATGAAGCAGGTTCTTTCCGGGGCCAGCGCGGCAAAGGGAAGCACGGGCGTCGGCGGATTCAGGGCCAGGGCGTACACGTCGTCCTCAATGATGAACACGTCGTGCCTGCGGCAGACTTCCACAATGTCCTTGCGGCGGGATTCGGGCATGCGCGTGAGCGTGGGATTGCGGCAGGACGGCATGAGATACACGGCCTTCACGCCCCCGGAACGGCAGGCGCTCTCCAGCGCGTCGGGCAGCATGCCGCACGCGTCGGTGCGCACGGGCGCAAGCGGCAGACGCAGCCGCCAGGAAAGCTCACGCAGCAGCGGATAGCTCAGGTTTTCCACGGCTATTCTGTCGCCGGGCGTACACAGGGTGGCGAGTATGGTCATGAGCGCGTGCTGAGAGCCTGCGCACACCAAAAGATCGCGGCCCGACGCGGGCACGCCGTAGCGCCGCGCCCAGAGCGCGCCTGCCTCGCGGTGTCGATCCATGCCCGCCGGACGATGGTAGCTCTGAAGCTCCGCAAGCTCTCTGTCGCTCAGGCGGCGCAGAAGGTTGCCGAGCGCCTTGTGCAGCGAGGGATTCAGCGACTCGAACGGCGCAATGAAGCCGAGATTCCAGCGAGGCTCCGCGCCGGAATCTCCGTCGGACGGCGCGGCGGCCTCGGCGTCCGGCCACTGCGTGGACGGCGGCAGCGGCGCCGGAGGCGGCATGACGTCCACATCCGAGCCTGTGGAGCTCACAAACGTTCCCCGCCCCGTCACGCCGGCCACAAGGCCGCGGCGCGCCGCTTCGGCATAGCCGTGGGTGGCGGTTCCCGTGGTGACTTTAAGCTCTGCGGCAAGGGCCCGCTGCGTGGGCAGCGCGTCGCCGGGCTTGAACAGCCCTTCGCGTATGGCTTCTTCCAGCGCCGCAGCCACGCGCTGATAGCGGCAGGGCGCGTCGGCTTCGTCGTAGAGTGTGCGCAGTCTGCGCATTTTTTCTTCCTGCATCCTGTTCTCCCGGTTGCGCCGCATGCCGAAACGGCGTGACGGCGCTGAAATGTCGCAATATTTTTTGTATTCGTGACAATATTAATTGTCACCGTATTGCCGCATTTTCTGGAAAACGGCAAGTCGGAAGCGTAGTACCGGATCTGCCGGAAGGCGGAAGAGCGCGCTGTTTTTCCGCGTCGGCGTCTATTCAAGGAGAATCATCATGGAAAAGAATACGTTTCGACTCAAGAGCGGTCTTGCGGAAATGCTGAAGGGCGGCGTGATCATGGACGTCACCACCCCGGAACAGGCGGTGATCGCCCAGGAGGCGGGCGCCTGCGCCGTCATGGCGCTGGAAAAGGTGCCGGCCGACATCCGCAGGGCGGGCGGCGTGGCGCGCATGGCCGATCCGGCCGTGGTGAAGAGCATCATGGCCGCGGTGAGCATTCCCGTCATGGCCAAGGTCCGCATCGGACACATCGCCGAAGCGCGCATTCTGGAGCAGCTCGGCGTGGACTACATCGACGAGAGCGAAGTGCTCACGCCGGCGGACGAGAATTTTCATCTGAACAAGCGCGAATTCAAGACGCCCTTCGTGTGCGGCGCGCGCAATCTGGGCGAAGCGCTGCGGCGCATTGCCGAGGGCGCGGCCATGATACGCACCAAGGGCGAACCCGGCACCGGCAACGTGGTGGAAGCCGTGCGGCACATGCGCATGGTCACGAGCGAGCTGAGACGCCTGCTTTCGCTGCCGGAAGAGGAAGTGCCGGGCTTTGCCAAGGAAATCGGCGCGCCGCTGGAACTGCTTCAAGTAGTGCGCGAGAAGGGCGCTCTGCCCGTGGTGAACTTTGCGGCGGGCGGCATATCCACGCCTGCCGACGCCGCGCTCATGATGCAGCTCGGCTGCGACGGCATTTTCGTGGGCTCGGGCATTTTCAAGTCGTCGAATCCGGCGCGCTTTGCCAAGGCCATTGTGACCGCCACCACCAACTACAACGATCCGGCCGTGCTTGCGGAAGTGTCGGAAGGGCTCGGCGAGGCCATGCCCGGCCTTGAAATTTCGACCATCGCCCCGGAACAGCGCATGCAGGAGCGGGGATGGTAGGCGAACTTCACATCGGCGTGCTGGCGCTCCAGGGCGCGTTTCGGGAACACTGCGCGGCGCTGGAGCGCTGCGGGGCGAGGGTGACGCAGGTGCGTCGGCCGCTCTCTTCGTCGCCGCTCGCCGGGCTTGAGCAGTTCGACGGACTGGTGCTGCCCGGCGGCGAGAGCACGACCATGGGCAGGCTGCTTGTGGATGAAGGACTGCTGGAGCCTTTGCGGACCTGCGGACTTCGGGGCATGCCCGTGTACGGAAGCTGCGCGGGACTCATTCTGCTGAGCCGCGAGGTGGAAGGGCCGGACGGCGCGCTTCTGGATCAGCCTCGGCTCGGCCTGCTGGACGCCCGGGTGCGACGCAACGCCTTCGGTCGTCAGACCGACAGCTTTGAAACCGTGCTGAACGTGCGCGGCGTGGCCGACGATGAGGAGGCGGTGTTCATACGCGCGCCGATCATCGTGTCCTGCGGGCCGCAGGTGGAGGTGCTCGCCCGGGTGGAAGGGCCGCTCGGCATGAGCCCTGCGGCGGTGCGGCAGGGAAATGTGCTCGCCACGTCGTTTCATCCTGAGCTCACGAGCGACCTTCGCTTTCATGCGTACTTTCTGAGTCTGTGCCGCGCATGGCGGGAGTCCGGCGGCGCAGTGTAAGGCGTTTATCTCTCATAAGGCCCCGGGAAATCCGGGGTCTTTTCGTTTGCGAAAGAGGGGCAAAGGGCATACAAGAGAAGGAGGCTTGAAACGGCAAAACATTTCAGGAGTTTCCCATGCCCGTGATAACCCTTCCTTTCGGACCTCTGGAAGCGAACTGCTACATCGTGCACAACGGCAAGGATGCCGTGGTGTTCGATCCTTCCATTGAGACCGATCTTGTGCTGAAGAGCATTTCCGACAACGGCCTCACGCTGCGCGCCGTGGCGCTCACGCATCTGCACTGCGACCACTGCATCGGCTGCGCGGACATGACCCGCGCCACGGGCATGCTGCCGCTGGTCGGCGCGGAAGACTGGGCCGAGCGTTCCCTGCTGCTGTGCAAGGGCATGTGCTTCGGCATGAATCTGAAACCCTTCGAGGCCGAAGTGCTCGCTCCCGGCGAGGTGACGTGGGGCAGTCTTTCGTGCCGCGTCATGCACACGCCCGGTCATTCTGCGGGCAGCCTCTGCTACTATTTCTCCGATCTCGGCCTCGTGCTCACGGGCGATCTTCTGTTCTTCCGTTCCGTGGGGCGCACCGATCTGCCCGGCGGCAACGGCGACGAGCTGGTGAAGTCCCTGCGCGAGATCATCTACAAGCTGCCCGGCAACGTGATGGTCTATCCCGGTCACGGCCCGGAAACCAGCGTGGGCTACGAAGCCGCGCACAACTGCTACTGCACGCTCTGAGGCTTCGCCCGCTGCGTCCGGCGTTGCGCCGAAAGCCCCGCGTTTCGGCCGGAGCAGGGGCGGCGCGATGTGCTGCGCCAAGCGCAAGGCGCATGTTGACGCGCCGCGTTCCGCTCTGGCGGAATGGCGTTGCGATTTCGGCCGGTAGCGGTGCATTCAGGCGAAGGCCCGCCTTTAGGCGAGAAGTCGCCGTTTTTGCAACGTGCGGCGGAGCCTTGACAAAGAGCAGGAAAACGGAAGGGGAAAAGGTATGATCGAGCCGGTGTTTCTGGCTTCGTGCAGTCCTCGCCGGGGCGGCAACAGCGACGCCGCCGCGCTTCTGGTGCGGCAGGCTCTCGGCGCGCCGTGCAGGGAGTTTCGCATTGCGGACGAGGGTGTTCGGCCCTGCGTTTCCTGCGGATTCTGCGACGCGCATCCCGGCCGCTGCGCGCTCGACGCGCCGGGCGACGGAGCCAAGGCGCTTTTTGACGCCGTGTGCCGCGCGCCTTTGAGCGTGCTGATTTCGCCCGTGTACTTTTATCATCTGCCGGCGCAGGCCAAGGCGTGGATCGACCGTGCGCAGCGCTTCTGGAAGTGCGCGGACAAGCCCGGAGGCGGACGCCCGGTCACGGCCGTGCTCATCGGGGCGCGGCCTCGCGGCGACAAGCTCTTCGAGGGCGCGGAGCGCACGCTGCGCTACATGGCTCTTGCGCTCGGGCTGGAATGGGTGGAGCCGCTTCGTCTCTACGGGCTCGACGGGCCGGAGGATCTGGCGGGCCATGCGGAGGCTTCGGCGCGCGTGGTCGAATTTGCTGCAAGTCTTTCCCGTTTTGTGCTGCCGTGAGGGGCGCGAACTTTTTTCATGCGGCCGACCGGGCGCTGCGCTCTCTGGGGCTTTTGGAGAGGCGCTGTGCGGCCTGCCGCGAGCCCTTTGAACCGCCTTCGGCTCCGGATTCGCCCGTGCCTGAGGTGGAAGAGGTTCTGGCGCAGCTTTTCTGCCCCGACTGCCGGAAAAGACTGCGCCCGCGCATCACGGGATTCTGTCCGTACTGCGGCGAGCCCTCTCTTCTGGAAGACGCGCCCTGCATGCCCTGCGATCACTGTCTGCGGGCGCTGCCGCCGTGGCGTGAATTTCTTTTCTTCGGCGTGTACGACGATCTTTTGCGCGATCTGGTGCTGAGGGCGAAGTTCGGCGGCTCGCTGGCCGTGCTCGACGCGCTCGGCCGGGTGTTTGCGGCGGTATGCGCCAATCACTACGCGGTGACGAGCAGGCCGGACGTCATTGTGCCCATGCCGCTGGATCGGGCCAGACTGCGCAGCCGCGGTTTCAATCAGTGCCGGGAAATGGTCAGGCGCGCGTCGGCAACGCTCGGCGTGCCGGTGCGTGTCGATCTGCTCGTGAAAACGATTTCCCTCACGCCGCAGTCGCTGCTGAACAGGGAACAGCGCAGTCTCATGAAGCAGCCCTTTGAAGCCTCGGACGAGGTGAAGGATCTGCACGTTCTGCTTGTGGACGACATCTGCACCACGGGAGCCACGATGGAACGGGCCGCGGAACGGCTTCTGGAAGCGGGAGCGAGGCGCGTGGACGCGGCCGTGCTGGCGCGCGCCTCCCGCCATGCGCAAAGCGTTGCCGGGCCCGCCTTGCCATGAGGGCCTTCGCCTGCTATGCATAACGCCGGAAAACGCCGCTTGTTTTAAGGATATCTCATGTCAGAACTTCCCATTCGCCCCGACGCCCCGTGGCTGGCTCCGCTGGCCGGCTGGTCCGATCTGCCCTTCCGGCTGCTCTGCCGGGAAATGGGCGCCGCCGTGTGCTGCACGGAAATGGTGAGCGCCAAGGGACTGGTCTATGGAGGGCGCAATACCGAAGAGCTGCTTGCCACCACGCCCGAAGAGGGCGATGCGCTGGAAGACGGCAGCACGGCATGCGATCATCCGCTGGTGGTGCAGATTTTCGGCGCGGAAGCCTCGTTCATGGAGCAGGCCGTGCGCATTCTGCGCGAGCGGGGGTTCTCGTGGTTCGACGTGAACATGGGCTGCTCCGTGCCCAAGGTGACCAAGACCGGCGCGGGCGCGGCCATGCTGCGCGACGTGCCGAACGCTCTTCGCGTGGCCGAGGCCGTGGTGCGGGCCGCCGGAGCGGGCCGCGTCGGATTCAAGATCCGCCTCGGCTGGGATGCCGAGCATGAAGTCTATCTGGATCTGGCCCGTCGTCTTGCCGATCTCGGCGCAGGCTGGATCACTCTGCATCCCCGCCATGCGACGCAGGGATTTTCCGGCTCTCCCCGGCATGAGGCCGTGGCCGAGCTGGCCGAGGCTCTTCCTGTTCCCGTGATTGCCAGCGGCGATCTTTTCACCGCGGCGGACGGCATACGCGTGCTGCGGGAAACCGGCGCGTCGTCGGTCATGTACGCCAGAGGCGCGCTCAAGAATCCGGCCGTGTTCGCCGAACACGCCGCCATGATCCGCGCCGGAGCCATGGAAGGGGAACTGCCTCCTTCTTCCGGCATCGTCTGCGAAAGCTCCCGGAAGCTCGACGCGCAGCACGCCTGCGACGTGCTCGACGATCTGCCTGCGGACCGCGCGTCTCTGGCCCGCGTGATACGCCGCCATGCGGCGCTGGCCCGCCGCTATGCGCCGCAGCATGCGCTTTTGAAAATGCGCACCTTCGTGCCGCGCTACGTCAAGAATCTGGACGGCGCGCGGGCGCTGCGGCAGGAAATCGTGACCTGCCGCGACTGGGATGCGCTGAACGATATTCTGGAACGGCATCTGGGCGTTGTCTGCGCCGATTGCTGAAGGCGGTCGTGTGCCGCAAAGGCGCGTTTCGTGACGCGCTCCGTTGTCCGGCCCTGCCGGAATAACACCTTCAAGGAAACTGACCGCGCTGCGGCCGAGGATTGTTCATGTCCGATGCAAGCAAAGTGAATCTCTGCGATCTTCCGTATCCCGCCCTTGAACGTTTTGTGGTGGAGCGGCTCGGCTTCAAGAAGTTCCGCGCCGTGCAGATATGGCAGTGGATATGGGTGAAGAACGTGTCCGGCTTCGAGGCCATGACCGACATTTCCCAGAACGACAGGGCCCGTCTTGCGGAAATTGCCGACATACGCTGGCCCTCCGTGGCCGACGTGCGCGTAAGCTCCGACGGCACCACCAAGTTTCTTCTTGAGCTTGCCGACGGCGAACTCGTGGAAACGGTGCTCATTCCCAGCGATGCGCCCAAGCGCCCCAACGATCTTTCCGTGCGCATGACGCAGTGCGTGTCCACGCAGGTGGGCTGCGCCATGGCCTGTTCCTTCTGCAGCACGGGCAAGCTCGGCTTCCGGCGCAACATGACCATGGGCGAAATTCTCGGTCAGGTGCAGGTGGCGCGCGCCTACGTTCACGACACGCAGCCCGAGCGGCCCATCATCCGCAACCTTGTGTACATGGGCATGGGCGAGCCTCTGCTCAATCTGGCCACGGTCATGGATTCGCTGCGCACGCTGGAACATCCCAAGGGCCTCGCCTTCTCGCCCCGGCGCATCACGGTATCCACCTGCGGCATCGAATCCGGCATGCGGGAGTTCGGCGACAGCGGCCTCGCGTTTCTCGCCGTGTCGCTGCACGCGCCCAATCAGGAGCTGCGCGAAAAGCTCATGCCCCGCGCCGCGCACTGGCCGCTTGAGGAGCTCATCAGCGCGCTGGAACAGTATCCGCTCAAGACGCGGGAACGCATCACCCTGGAATATCTGGTCATCGCCGGGGTGAACGATCAGCCGGAACACGTGAAGCAGCTCGCCCGCATCTGCGCGAGACTCAAGGCCAAGCTGAACCTCATTCCCTACAATCCCACGCCGGGCACGCCCTATCGCGCGCCTTCGCCGGAAGAGCTTCTGCGCTTTGAAAAGGCGCTCTGGGCCAAGGACATCACGGCCATCGTGCGCAAGAGCAAAGGGCAGGACATCGAGGCGGCCTGCGGACAGCTCCGCGCCGCCCACGAGGCAAAACTGGCCGGCACCGACATGTAAAAAGCAAGACCGGAAGCCCCTGCGGGGAAACTTCCGGTCTTTTTTTTGCCTTGATGCTGCGAAAATGCGGGGCTACTTGCGCATGACCGTGGAACTCCAGCACAGCAGGGAGCCGAGCACGATGACGGCTACGCCCTGCCAGAACGCGCCGTCGAGCCTTGCGTCTATCCACAGGGTGGCGAACAGGCAGGAGAGCACCGGCGTGAAATAGGAGGCGATGGCGAGCACGGTGATGTTGCCTTTGGTGACTCCGTAGCTCCAGGCGGCGTAGGAGCCGCCCATGGCCACGGCGCCCACCGCAACGCTCACCCAGCCCATGATCGAGGCGTGCGACAGATCGCCGAAGCCCGCAAGCCAGATGGCGGTGAACACGCATGAGTCGATGGCGAACACGATGAGCGTGGGATTCTGCCCGTTGGACCACGCCCGCGTGAGATTGGAATAGGCGGCCCAGGCCACGGCTCCGCAGAAGGCCAGCAGATAGCTCCACGGATTGTTCTGCACGTGAAGCCATATCTCGCCCGGCTGAATGCCCTTGTCGCCGCCGAGAACGAGCATCACGCCGAGAAAGCTCACCACGACGCCGGGAGCGATCCACCAGCGGGCCTTCTGGCCGTTGAAGAGCACGGCGAAAAGCACCACGAGGCAGGGCCAGAGATAATTGACCATGCCCACTTCCACGGTCTGCTGTCCGCCGTCGGAAAGATAGAGCGACAGACAGAAGCACAGAGAGCAGACGTTGGCCGTCGGAATGCCCAGAAAGAGATATTTTTTTGAATAGTTCTTCAGCTTTGGCAGGCCGAGAAGAAAGAACAGAAACACGCAGGTGGAGATATAGAGCACGGAAAGACCGGCTGCCAGACCGAACTCTTCCGTGATGCTTCGCACCAGCCCGACGGACATGCCCCAGCAGACGGGGGCGGTCAGGCCGATCAGCGTGGCTTTGCTGCTTGCGGAAGGAAGAAGGGACATGGAGGAGCCTCGAGGAGAAAAAGTGCGGATTTTTTCTGACATTTTTTCTTCTTTTGTCAAGGCGAGAAAAAATAGTCAAAGGATCATCGATAGTTGCGTGGATGTGGCCCGGCGTGGAGAAGGGCGTTTTGCCGCGCGTTGAGCGGTTGCGCGATTTTTGACTTGACAGAAGCGGGGGAGTTGTTCAAATTCAAATTTAGATTTGATCTTGCTGGAAACAGCGCTGGCCCGTTTCGACGGGACGAATTTCGCTCGTGGTGCGCGCAGGAATACAACCTCTCCATTCCTCTGTCGCGCAGGTCGCCTTCTGGGGAAGGACGGCGAGACGTCATGAAAGAGATACGCGTGACGTCTGCCACCCCTCGGCGTCCATGAAGGTTCTGGGGCATGGCCGTCCACGATGCCCCAGCCTTTTTTTATGCTTTTCCCCTGCTGCGTTCCGGGGCAGACCGTTGCGGCCCGCCCTTTCCTGCCGTATGCTGCGCGCAGCGTTCCGTGACGAGAGGATCCCCCGTATGCTGTTTTTTTCCCGCAAGAAGAACTCGCGCGAAGACGGCGAAGCCACGCGCCGTCAGATTCTCGGCACCGCCGTGCGGCTGTTTGCCGAACACGGCTACGCCGACACCACCAGCAAGATGATCTGCCGGGAGGCGGGCGTCAACATCGCCGCCGTGAACTATCACTTCGGCAGCCGCGACGATCTGTACCGCGCCGTGCTCGACGAGGTTCACGAGCACATCGTGAACGAGCGGCAGATGGAGCTCATCACGTCTGCGGAACTTCCCGTGGAGGAAAAGCTGGAGCGGGTGCTTGACGCCTACATCGGCGCGGCCTACGACGGGCAGAGCTGGTACGCCAGAATCTGGGCGCACGAGCTCATTGCGCCCTCGCCCCTGGGGGGAGTGGCGTTTTTGACGAGCACGCTTTCCAAGGAGCGGAGCATCGGCTCGCTTCTTTCGGAAATGACGGGCATTCCGCGCGAGGATCCCGCGCTGCAAAGCTGCATCATCACGGTCATGGCGCCGTATCTGCTCATGCTCTGCGTGCAGCGCGACATGGCCCGCGCCCTGACCACGGTGTTCGACTACCGCAAGGAAGATGTGAACCGTCATTTTAAGCTGCTGCTTTTTGAGGCCCTCCGCGCCTTTGCCGAACGCTACGCGAAGGGGGAACTTCCTTCCGTGGCGAAACGGGAGGACAAAGAGGAGGACGAAGGTTCCCGTGCATAGATTTCTGGTGGTCGTTCTGGCGCTTGTCTGGCTTTTTCCGCATCCGTGCGCGGCGGCGCAGGACGAACCTTCCCTGGAAGAGATGATCGGATCCATGATTATGGTGGGCTTTCGCGGCCTGGAAGCGCCGCAGTCCGTCATCGACGCCGTGGCCGCGGGAAGGCTCGGCGGCGTCATTCTGTTCGACAGGTCGCCGAAAAAGAGCGGATTGTACAACATTGAGTCGCCGTCGCAGGTGAAGAAGCTCGTGTCTTCGCTGCAGAAGGCGTCGCCCCGCACGCTGCTCGTGGCCGTGGATCAGGAAGGCGGAAAGGTGCGTCGACTGAAGTCGGAGCGCGGTTTTCAGCCGCTGCCTTCGGCCGAACAGATGGGCCGCATGTCGCCGGATAACGTGCGTTCGCTCGGCTTCAGGGCCGGGAGCGAGATGGCAAAGCTCGGCATCAACGTGGATCTTGCTCCCGTGGTCGATCTGCACCGCTCGGCGAAAAGCCCGGGACTCGGCGACGCCGGACGCTTGTTCGGTTCCGACTCTGCGCAGGTGACGCCGCGGGCTCTGGCCTTTGCCGAGGGCCTGTACCGTGCGGGCGTGCTGCCCGCGCTCAAGCATTTTCCCGGACTCGGCAGCGCGGGCAAGGATTCTCATCACGAACTGCCGGACGTCACGCAGACATGGAGCCGGGAAGAGCTTGCGCCCTATGCGGAGGCTTTCCGCCGGGGCTGGCCCGGCATGGTGCTGGTGGCGCACGTGTATCATCGCGGCCTCGACGCGAATCTTCCCTCTTCGCTGTCGCCCGCCGTGGTGGATCAGCTGCTGCGCCGCAGGCTCGGCTGGCAGGGCGTGGTCGTGAGCGACGATTTGCAGATGGGAGCCGTGTCCGGGAGCTCGCTGGAAGAGCGGGTGCGTCTTGCCGTGCTTGCCGGCAACGACATTCTGCTTTTCGGCAACAATCTGTCCTATGATCCGCTGCTGCACGACAAGGTGTTTCAGGCCCTCGCCTCGCTGGTGCGGGAAGGGCGCGTCAGCCCGGAGCGGGTGAAGGTGTCGTGGCGTCGCATTGAGGCCATGAAGTGCGGACTCGCGCAGTCGCGCGGGTAGTTAGCGTTCGGCTCGCGGGGGCCCTGCACTCTGGCGTGAGCTCCGCGAGCTGCGCAGGCGCTTTGCGGAAAGAAGAAGAGAAGGTCGTGCGGCGCGTGAGTCTTTGCACACAACGTGCCGCGCGGAGCCGTTTGCGCCTTGAGGCTCCTGCCCTCGAAACGAGGGGCAGAGGCCGGACGAACCGGCAACGGCGCGTCGAAGGCGTGAGTTTTTTTGCGCTGCGCGCCGTCTGCCCTGCGAAGGGCGACAGCGCGTTTTTTGGGGCGCGACCCTGATGTTCTGCGGCCGTCGCGCCGAGGCGCGAGGCAAGGCCCGGCCGGAGCGCTTATTTCCAGTAGGCCGTGTGCGGCTCGGCGGCGGCAAGCTCCCGGAGGGACAGCGTGACGGTCACCACGCCTTCCGACCACGGCCCCACCTGATAGGGGCTGAAATACAGGGTAATGCCGTCCTTTTCCAGCAGAAAGACCTGAAAGTTTTCCTGATCGGGCGCGGTGCCCGCTTCCACCATGTCCTGCGGCAGATCGCGCTGCGCGAGTTTCTTTCGCGAAAGCTCGCTAAACAGCGTCAGCGCCTTGTCAGGCCTGCGGAAAAGATCCTGAAGCCGCACTTCCCTGCCGTCCGAGCGCGTGTAGTTGCGGCTGCTCAGCGTCAGGCTTCCGTGGGCTCCGCCGAGGTACTGATAGTCCTTCCAGAGTATGCCCGCCACCTTGTCGTTGCCGGAAATCACGCCTTCAAGATCCATTTCGTACGTGTGTTCGGGCATGTCGGGATCATCGGCCCGGAGCGAGCGCATCTGTTCGCGCTCTTCGGCGGCCATGCTGCGGAAGGCGGCCACGGCGTTGCGCACCGTGTCGTCGGAGGCGTTGTCCGGCCGTGTCAGGCCGAAGCGCTGCCAGGTGGCGCGGATGCTGACGGAAGGCGCTTCTTCGGTGTAGGTCGATACGGCGCTCTGCGCGGCGCAGGCGGCGTGCGCGCCCAGCGTCACGGCCAGGGAAACGATCAGGGAGAGCAGTTTCATGATTCCTCCGAAAGAGGGGCCCGGCGTTCCAGATGCGCCACCTCGACGCCGCGCATGACTTCGGAAAAGCGCGGACAGTCCGGTTCGTGATCGTTGACGACGCCGCAGGCCTGAAGCAGAGAATAGACGGTAATGCTTCCCACATAGCGGAAGCCGCGTTTTTTCAGCGCCGCGCTGATGCGGTCGGAAAGTTCGTTGCTGGCCGGAACGGACGCGGCGTGACTTTCGTACACCAGCATGCGTCCGTCGGTAAAGTTCCACAGCCAGGCGTGAAAGGAGCCGAATTCCTTCTGCACGGCGAGAAAGGCGCGCGCGTTGGCGGCTACGGCTTCCACCTTGCGCCGCGAGCGTATCATGCCGGGAACGGCGAGGGCGGCGTTTACGTCGTTTTCCGTGAAGGCGGCAAGGCGCGAAGGATCAAAGCCCGCCAGCGCCTGCCGGAAAATTTCCCGTTTTTTCAGCATGAGCAGCCAGTTCAGGCCGCACTGCATGACTTCCAGCGTCAGATGCTCGAAAAGCAGTCTGTCGTCGCGTACGGGAACGCCCCATTCGGTGTCGTGATAGCGGCGCAGAAGAGCGTCGTTTCGGCTCCATGCGCAACCGGCGTTTTCCATGACGGAATCCTCCTTGCGGCATAGTGCCCTGTTTCTTCGGCGAAGTACAGCGCCGCGCTTGACAGTGCCGCCGGTCCTGCCGATACCCTTCTCGTCGAGACCGGAACGACTTCCGTTCCGATCCCGTGTCTGATTTCATGAAAGCCCGCCGGAAAACGGCGGCAAGGGGCGTCATGCATTTTCCGGTTGTAGGGCCGCGCTGGGCCTGTTCCTTTTTCTTTGCCGTCGCGGGGCTTGCCTACGGAAGCGTGATGTCCCGCATGCCCGCCATCAAGGCGCGGGCGCTGCTGAGCGACGCCGATGTGGGCGTGATGCTGCTGTGCATGGGGCTCGGCGGTCTGGTTTCCTTTCCGCTGGCGGGATGGGCCGTTTCCCGCATGGGCTGCCGCACCGTGCTGACGCTGGCCGGCGGTGCGCTCATTCTGCTTTTTCCCTGCATGGGGCTGGCCTCGGGATTTTTTTCGGCGTGTCTGCTCTTTGCGCTTCTGGGTTTTGCCATCGGCGTGAACGACGTGGGCATCAACACCGGTTCGATTCTGGTGGAGTCGGCCATGCGTCGTCCCGTCATTTCCTCCATGCACGCGCTCTACAGCTCGGGCGGCCTGCTCGGGGCGCTCGGCGGATCGGTCATGGCCGCGTGGGAAGTTTCCCCCTTCGGTCATTTTGCCGGAGCGGCGCTGATTCTTCTTGTTCTTCTTCCTTTTTTCGCCCGGCAGCTTCTGCGCGACGCGCCGCGTCCCAGGGAAAAGCGGGAGCGCCTTTCGCGGCCGCCGCTCTGGGTGCTGGTGTTCGGCGTTCTCATGCTCTGTTCCTATTCCTCGGAAGGTTCGGTGGGCGAGTGGGGCGTGCTGCTTCTGCATGAAGTGAAGGGCGCGTCGGAGCAGACGGCCGCGCTGGCCTACGCGTCGTTTTCCGTGGCCATGGTGGCCATGCGCTTTTTCGGCGACCGGCTGCGCGAACATTTCGGCGACGCCAGACTTCTGCGGGTCTGCTGCGGATGCGCGCTCTGCGGCATTCTGACGGCGCTTCTTTCTCCGTGGCCGGCGCTCTGTCTGCTGGGATACGCGTTCATGGGACTGGGCCTTTCGGTCAGCGTGCCCATCATTTTCAGTGCTGCGGGACGCCGTCACGACATGCCCGCCGGCACGGTGGCGGCCATTCTTTCCATGCTCGCCGCGAGCGGACAGCTTTTCATTCCTCCGCTCATCGGCATGCTGGGATCGCTGGTCGGTCTTCAGGAGGCCATGGGCGTGGTGGTCGGGCTGTGCGCCGTCATGTTTCTGGGGGCGGGCGCAGTGCGCGACGCCGACCCCCGCGCCTAGCGTGAAGGCGACGGCTCGCCGGACAGAGAGATTAAAAAAGAAGGCCGACTCCGAGGAGTCGGCCTTTTTTCGAGTCCGGTCGCCTGAGGGATCCGGCTTTCTCCCGGAATGACTGAGAAGAGAAAGGCGGGGACGGCAGGACCAAAAAAACGGGCTAGAAGCGATAGCGGAAGTTCAGCGCGGCGCGCCAGGCGTTGGAGAAGTCTCCGCCTTCGCCCGCGGCGTTCTTCCACACGCCGCCGTCAAAGTCCTGGAAGGCGTAGCTGAGTTCCAGAACGGAGACGAAGTTCTTGTAGATCTGGTAGGAGGTGTCGAAATCGAGTTCCACAACGTGGTCCTTGGTGGTGAGGTAGTTGGCGGGAGTGACGGAGCCGCCGTACACGTTGTTGATGATGTTGGGCATGTTGCTGCTGTTGGT
The DNA here is from genome assembly GCF_944324995.1 of uncultured Mailhella sp. GTDB lineage: Bacteria > Desulfobacterota > Desulfovibrionia > Desulfovibrionales > Desulfovibrionaceae > Mailhella. The sequence goes on along the minus strand of NZ_CALUYL010000023.1, from coordinate 26,387 downwards.
GCCGCGGAAGTAGGTGACGCGCAGATCGTGCGAAAGGTCTTCGATGAAGCTGATGTCGTTGAGCTGCGCGCTCACGCCCCAGGTGCCGCCGGCGCTGCCGTTGTCTATGGTGTTGGCGATGTTGAAGCGGCCCTTGAAGTAGGAACTCGCGCCGGGCTCGAAGCCGCCGGAGAGGTACAGGGGCTGTTCGGAGCCGTTGGTCACCTTGCTGTCGTCGCCGGAAGCGTACCAGGCCTTCACCGCGGGCACGAACCAGGGCAGACGGTATTCGGCGAGGGCGGCGAGGTACCAGCCTTCACGTTCCGTGGAGGCGCTGTCGTTCTTGTTGCCGCTGTAATAGAAGTCGAGGGCGAGGCGCAGCGGATCAAAGAAGGTGAATTCGCCGCCGAGGCCGGCGAACCAGAGCGTGGAATCGGAACCGTCGGGCGTGGCGGTGAGCGTGCCGTTGTTCCAGCTGAGGCGGTTCATGCCGTTGAAGGGCAGCAGGCCGGAAGGCGTGGGGCCGGCGTTGGACACGTCGCCGAAGTTGCTGCCGCCGTGACCGATCATGCCCCAGGGGGTCACGCGGAAGTAATCGTACTTGAAGTCGCCGATGAGGCCGAAGAGATCGACGTCGGCGTTGTCGTATTCGTATTCGCCGTAGGAGTTCTTCAGCGGATCGGACACGGCGCGCATCCAGAAGGCGTTGGCCGAGAAGGTGTCGGTCACGGGAGCGGAAATGAACACGCCGGTGGCGGGATCGTCGAGAATGGGGCTGCCGGCCACGTAGTTGGGAAGCAGCACTTCCTGCTGGCCCATGCGGACATGAATGTCGGTCTGAGGAATCATCCAGTCGAGGTAGGCGAGGCGGGTGGTGATGTTGGTGGCGCGGGTGCCGAGAGCGCCGCCGTCGTTTTCCATCTTGCTCGCGCCCTTGTAGGAGCCGCCCCAGTTGAAGATGCCTATCTGCGCCTGATAGAACGCGGAAAGCTGCTCGGACATGATGAAGTCCATGCCGAGACGCAGACGCTGATACACGTCGAAGTGATGCTGATTCAGCTCTCTGCCGGTGTTGTGGCGATAGTCGGAATCACTCATGAAGGAGTTGTCGCCGTTGAGATTGTCGGAGCCGCTGAAGGAAAAGTCGTAGGTTCCGCTGACCTTGACGTCCACGGCCTGCGCGCCGTTCGCCGCAGCGAGCGTCATTCCCGCCGCCAGCATGAGGGTAAGAAGCTTTTTCATATCATACCTTCCCACTGTTTTGCCTGACCGCCTTCCGCATGGATAACGTTCCATGACTGATGCCGAAGAAAGAAGTCAGGATTGTGGCCTTTAATGAAAGGCATGGAAAAGGTATAGTTTCTTTTTTATGACGAAAACAATATGATAATGATTAGAATGTTCAGTTTTTTACACGTTATTATGCGCTCATGTATGAGTTTTATTAGAGTAGAAAAGCGGTTTTTTACATGTGTATTATAATAGTATGATAATACTTTTATACTTTGTTTGAGTATTGCATCATGAAAGTTTTTTGATGCTGCCGATGCCTGCTTTTGCACAGGGAAAGACGCGGATGTGCCTTGTGGATGGCGTTTCCGGCAAGTGTTCTGCGCTGCTGCGGGAGTATTCGCATACGTGAAGGGCGTCGGCTCCCGCATGTTTCCGCAGGAGTCCTTGCGGCACGCGACGGGAAAGGGGGAAGCCTGCGGCGTTTTGCGGGCAAAGAAAAACCCCGGCGGGCATCCCGTCGGGGTTCGTTCATGGTTTGTCGGTGCGCGGCGACGCCCGGAAGAGCGGGGTCGTCCTTTCGGCGTTCGGTTACAGGCGGCCGCGGAAGTCCTCGTAGCCGAAGGTGCGGGTGACGCGGCGCTGATCGGTTTCCGAGTCCCAGATGGCGATGGAGGGCAGGCGCAGACCGTTGAAGGTGGTGGTCTTCACCATGCTGTAGATGGCCATGTCGAGAAACACCAGTTTGTCGCCGCTCTTGAGCGGTTCATCGAAGGAATATTCGCCGATGACGTCGCCCGCGAGGCACGACTTGCCCGCCAGGCGGCAGGTGAAGTTCTTTTCGCCGGGCTCGCCCGCGCCGATGACGTTCGGCCGGTAGGGCATTTCCAGCACGTCGGGCATGTGGCAGGCGGCGGAGGTGTCGAGAATGGCCACGGGCATGTCGGCCTGCACCACGTCGAGCACGGTGGCCACGAGCACGCCTGCGTTGAGGGCCACGGCCTCGCCCGGTTCGAGATATACCTGCACATGGTAGGCGTCGCGCACGTGCTCGATGCAGCGGCACAGCAGCTCAATGTCGTAGTCGGCGCGGGTGATGTGATGGCCGCCGCCGAAGTTGATCCACTTCATGCGGGAAAAATATGCGCCGAAGTGCTTTTCCACGGCGTCCAGCGTGCGGGCCAGACTGTCGGCATTCTGTTCGCAGAGCGTGTGGAAGTGCAGACCGCTTATGCCGTCCAGCGCGTGCGGATCCTTTTCGAGCTCGGCGTGGAAGGCGGCGGGACGAATGCCGAGACGGGAGCCCGGCGAGCAGGGGTCGTAGATGGGCACCGCGCCTTCCGAATGCTCGGGATTGAGGCGCAGACCGCATTCAATGCTCATGCCGCGTTCCTGTTCGGCCTTCTGCACCAGCGGGCGGAACTTCTTCCACTGCGCGAAGGAGTTGAACACGATGTGGTCGGCGTAGCGCAGGGTTTCGGCAAGTTCCTCTTCGCTCCAGGCCGCGGCAAAGGCGTGAACTTCGCCGCAAAAATCCTCTTTGGCCAGTCTGGCTTCGTCGGGCGAGCTTGCGCAGCAGCCGTAGAGAGGGCCGCGCATGGCGCGCGAAAGCACGGGAAAGGTCATCCACTGGGAAAAGCACTTGAGCGCAAGCATGATTTTTGCGCCCGTGCGCTTCTGCACGTCGTCGAGAATGGCGACGTTCTTTCTCAGCATGGCAAGATCGGTGACGAAGCAGGGGGAAGGCCACGCTTCGGGACGGAGTTTGGCAAGATATTCGTTCATGGCGCTCGGAGGGTTGAAGGATGGGCGGATCGGTTCGGCAGGCCGGCATACTGGGGGCACGAGGCAAAACGCGGTCGCGCAGGGGGTGACTCAGGCTTTCGGGCCGGCGGATGCGCAGGGATTCCGCGCTGTCGGCTCCGCGCAGGCTCGCGCGGGGGCACAGGGCTTTCCCGCTGTCGGGGCGCGGGGCACAGGCGGCTCGGGGCGTTCCCGTTTCTTCCGCGTTTTTTGCGGGGCGCTAGTAGCGTTCCGGCATGTAGTGCGGAGGCAGCGTGTTGACCGGGCCGTCCTGCGCGTTCATGAGGGCGGTCACGTTTTCTTCCAGCTCGGCAAGGCGTTTTTCCAGTATGTCGAGCTGCTTCTGCTGACCGGTCAGGGCCTCGTTGAGCTGCGAGAGCAGCTTTTCCTGAAAATAGGCCAGTTCTTCGAGTCTGGCTATCTGTTCTTCGGCCGTCATGGCAACTCCGGGAACGAAAAAGCGGACGGGCGTGTCCCGGCCGCTTTCGTTGTGCAGTCAAGGTTCGGAGCTCCGGAAACGCGCGGCGTCGAAAACGGCGCGGCAGAGCCGCGGCACGGCGTCGTCGGCGTTCCGGGCTCCGCCGTCAATCAGAGGTCGGGTTCGGTGACCTTCCAGGGCAGACCGTACTTGCCGAGTTCTTCCAGGAAGGGATCGGGATCCATCTGTTCCATGTTCCACACGCCGGGCTTGTTCCACTTGCCGGTGACCATCATCATGGCGCCGACCATGGCGGGCACGCCGGTGGTGTAGGAAATGGCCTGCGAACCGAGTTCGCGGTAGCATTCCTGATGATCGCAGATGTTGTAGATGTACACGGTGCGCTTCTTGCCGTCCTTGACGCCGTGCATGAGGCAGCCGATGCAGGTCTTGCCCACGGTGCGGGGGCCGAGGGACGCGGGATCGGGCAGGAGCTTGGCGAGGAACTGCAGCGGCACGATGTCGTGACCCTGGAACTTCACGGGCTCGATGCCGATGAGGCCCACGTTCTTGAACACCTGCAGGTGGTTCAGGTAGGCGTCGCCGAAGGTCATCCAGAAGCGGGCGCGGCGGATGCCCTTGAGGTTCTGCACGAGCGATTCGAGTTCCTCATGATACATGAGGTAGCAGTTGCGCTTGCCGATGCCTTCGGGGAAGTCGAAGTTCATCTTCCAGGAGAGGGGATCGGTTTCCACCCATTCGCCGCGTTCCCAGTAGCGGCCCTTGGCCGACACTTCGCGCAGATTGATTTCGGGGTTGAAGTTGGTGGCGAAGGGCAGGCCGTGATCGCCGGCATTGGCGTCGATGATGTCGAGCACGTTGATTTCGTCGAGAAGGTGCTTCTGGGCGTAGGCGCAGAACACGTTGGTCACGCCGGGATCGAAGCCGGAGCCGAGCAGGGCGCAGAGACCGGCGTCCTTGAACTTCTGCTGATAGGCCCACTGCCATTTGTATTCGAAGTGGGCGTCGTTCGGCGGTTCGTAGTTGGCGGTGTCGAGATAGTTCACGCCGGCTTCGAGGCAGGCGTCCATGATGTGCAGATCCTGATAGGGCAGGGCGATGTTCATGACCAGATCGGGCTGCACGCGGCGGATGAGCGCCGTGAGTTCGGGCACGTTGTCGGCATCGACCTTGGCGGTTTCGATGTCGCGGCCGCAGCGTTCCTTGACGCTCGCGGCGATGGCGTCGCATTTGGCCTTGGTGCGGCTCGCGAGCACGATGTCGGTAAAAACGTCAGCGGCCTGTGCGCACTTGTGCGTGGCGACGGAGCTGACGCCGCCGGCGCCGATGATGAGTACCTTTGCCATGTTCTTGCTCCTTGCGGCATGAAGGGTTCAGAGACGGAAATAGGCCGTGTTCCGAACGCCTTGATTGATAAAGGGGGAGAACGAGGTTCTCGGCCGTGGGACAGAGGCCGGAGAAGACTCCGGCGCTCTGCTAGCGTTCAAAGTAGGTGTAGCCGCGCAGGCCGTCTTCAAAGGCCTGCATGAGCTGATAGCGCTGCGTGGGCGTGATGCGGTTTTCGCGCACGGCGCGTTCCGCGGACTTGCGAATGCCCACGAGCACGCGGTGCGGATCGTATTCCACGTAGGCGAGAATGTCGGAAACGGAGTCGCCGTCGAGTTCGCGCACGAAGTCGTAGGTGCCGTCTTCCTGAATGCGCACGGAGACCACGTTGGTGTCGCCGAGCAGGTTGTGCAGGTCGCCGAGGGTTTCCTGATAGGCGCCCACGAGGAAGGTGCCGAGATAGTATTCCTCGCCTTCCTTGAGCGGATGCAGTTCCAGGGTGGTCTTGAGGCCCTGCGGATCAATGAAGTGGGAGATGCGTCCGTCGCTGTCGCAGGTGAGGTCGGAGAGAATGCCCTGGCGTTCGGGGAATTCGTTGAGCCGGTGAATGGGCATGACCGGGAAGAGCTGATCGATGGCCCAGCTGTCGGGCAGCGACTGGAACACGCTGAAGTTGCAGTAGTAGATGTCCGCGAGCATGGAGTCGATTTCGTTGAGCTCCTTGGGAATGTACTTCACGCGGTTCTTTTCTTCGGAGAGCACGCGCATGATGGCCCAGTAGAAGCGTTCGGCGAGCGTTCTCTGACGCAGGGTGACGCGGCCGGTGATGAAGAGCTGACGCATTTCGTCGTAGTAGTAGATGGCGTCGTTGTAGGCTTCCTGGAGGTTGCGCGGATTGATGTTCTGAAGGGTTTCCTTCAGGTTGCGCACGGGTTCGGGAGCGTCTTCGGGGAGCTCTTCGGGCAGGCTTCCCACTTCGATGAGGCTCACGTCGAGCACGTTGAAGAGCAGAATGGAATAGTAGGCCACGGTGGCGCGGCCCGATTCCGTGACGATGTGCGGATGCGCGATGCCCTGCGCGTCGAGAATGGTCATGACGGCTTCCACCACGTCGGTGCAGTATTCGAGCATGGTGTAGTTGCGGGAGCTCACGTAGTTGGTGTGCGAGCCGTCGTAGTCCACGGCGAGGCCGCCGCCGAGGTCGAGATAGCCCATGGCGGCGCCTTCCTGCACGAGGCTTGCGTAGATGCGCGTAGCTTCCATGACCGCGGCGCGGATGTCGCGGATGTTGGGCACCTGCGAGCCGAGGTGATAGTGCATGAGCTTGAGGGTGTCGAGCATGTCGTGTTCCTTGAGGATGTCCACGACGTCCACGATCTGGGCGGAGGTGAGGCCGAAGGCGGAACGTTCGCCGCCCGATTCCGACCAGTGACCGCTGGCCTTGGTGCTGAGCTTCACGCGCACGCCGATCTGCGGGCGGATGTTCATGCGCCTGGCCTCTTCGAGAATGACCTCAAGCTCGCCGGGCATTTCGAGCACGAAGATGACGTTGAAGCCCATGCTGAGGGCGTGCAGGCCGAGATCGATGAATTCTTCGTCCTTGTAGCCGTTGCAGATGAGGCAGGCTTCGCGGCTCTTGAGCTGGCTGATGGCGGCGATGAGTTCGGCCTTGGAACCGACTTCGAGGCCGTGATGATAGGCCGCGCCGTACTGGGCGATTTTTTCCACCACCTGCTGCTGCTGATTCACCTTGATGGGAAACACGCCGCGGTAGTCGCCCTTGTAGCCGAGCTCGCTGATGGCGGCGCGGAAAGTCTGATGAAGAAGGGATATCTGGGAGTCCAGAATGTTTTCAATGCGCAGCAGCACGGGCAGGTCGTACCCGCGTTCCTTGAGCTCGCGGATGATTTCCAGAACGCTGACTTCCGGGCCGCCTTCGCGGCCGAACGGGCGGATGACCACTTCGCCCTTTTGGGAGATGTCGAAATATCCGGAACTCCAGTTGCGGATGCCGTACAGATCAACGGAATCCTCCACGGTCCACTTCTGCATAGATTTCTTTCTGGCCAACGATCCTGACTCCTTATGGGATGGGAAAAGAGGGGCGGCTACGCCCCGGAAGGTTGCCCTTTTCAGCGCGCAAGGGCATGATGACGACAGGTACTTCTTCCTTAGAGAGAGCGCCCCCCCTTGTCAAGGACAATCCTCGGAAAGGGGCCTTCTGTAACTATATTGTCATACTTGGCCGCGGCCTTTTCGGGAGGATGAGGGTGTCGCCTTCGCAGCGCTGGATCATGCACATGGACATGGACGCCTTTTTCGCATCCATCGAACAGCTCGACAACCCGTCGCTGCGGGGGCGGGCCGTGGTGGTCGGGGGCGATCATCGGGGCGTGGTGAGCACGTGTTCCTACGAGGCGCGCCGTTTCGGGGTGCATTCGGCCATGTCCATTGCGGAGGCGAAGAGGCGCTGCCCGCAGGCTGTGTACGTGCGGCCGCGGATGCGCCGCTACGCGGAGGTGTCGGCGCTTGTGCGCGAAACGCTGGAGCGCTTTTCGCCGAAGGTGGAGATGGCGTCGGTGGACGAAGCCTATCTGGACGCCACGGGCCTTGAGCGGCTGTTCGGCCCGGTGGAGGAGATGGGGCGCGCGCTCAAGGCGGCGGTAAAGGAGGCCACGGGCGGCCTCACCTGTTCCGTGGGCATTGCGCCGGTGAAGTTTCTGGCGAAGATTGCGTCGGAGCAGCGCAAGCCCGACGGTCTTTTTCTGCTTGCGCCGGAGAAGACGGCCGATTTTCTGGCCGCGCTTGCGGTGACGGCCGTGCCCGGCGTGGGACGGCGTTTTTCCGAGGAGCTTGCCAGGCTCGGGGTGAAGACGTGCGGCGACGTGTCGCGCTACGGCGAGGAGTTCTGGCGGCGGCGCTACGGCAAGGCCGGGGTCGTGCTCTGGGAGCGGGCGCACGGAGAGGATCCGCGCGAGGTGGTGCCGTGGACGCCGCCCAAGTCGGAGAGCGCGGAATCGACGCTCGATGTGGACACGCGCGACAGGGAGGTGCTGCGCACCTGGATTCTGCGCCACGCGGAACGGGTGGGGGCGTCGCTGCGGCGTCAGGGGCTGGCCGGGCGCACGGTGACGCTCAAGATAAAGTACGCGGACTTTCATCAGATCACGCGGCAGGTCACGCTGGATCGCCGGATATGCAGCACGGAGAGCATTTACGAGACGGCCTGCGCTGTGCTGGACGGTTTGGATTTGACTGACAGGGTGCGTCTTGTGGGCGTCGGAGTGTCGGGCTTTGAAGCGGGTGCGCCGAAGCAGCTTTCGCTCATGCCGGCAAAGGAGCCGGAAAAGGACGAGGCCAGACGCGGGCGGCTGAACATGGCCGTGGACGCGCTTCGTTCGCGCTACGGCGGCGGCGCGGTGATGCGGGGAAGGCTCTTTGAGGCGCAGCAGGAGGAGGATCCCGCGGAGACCGAGCGCCGCAGGGACCGCGCCGAGGGACGGATGCTGCGGGAGAAGCACTGAAAAAAGAAGACGCCGGAAGGCGCGAGCCGGGCCGGACATCGGCCCATCCGCAGCAGGAGGCGCGGAGGGCCGGGGGGAGGAGAGCTGTTTTGGCGTGGAAGGCGCAGTCCGCCGGAAGGCCGCGCGGCAGGGCGCGCCCGCAGGCCCGCAGGTCTGCGGAGGATTCCGCGGTCGGCAATTTTTTATGTTATTGCGTGATGGACGCGCCGGAACGTTGGCGCGTCCGCGCGAGCGCTATTCCGCAATCACGAACAGGCCCCGGTAGCGGAGACTCAGCGAGCGCGCCGTTTTTTCGGCGATGGAGCGGGAATGATAGGGGCCGAGCTGCACGAAGTTCAGATCGTTGCCGTCGTGCCGCGCGATGCGGCAGCCGTAGCCCTGCGTGCGCATGAAGTCCGCGAGGTTCACGGCGCGCGGCCGCTCGCGGAACGAGCCTATCTGCACGTAGAACAGGCCGAGCATGTCGCCGTCCGGGGTGAAGAGGGAAGGTTCGCCGCCGCGCTCAAGCGATACGAGACGCACGCGCGCCGTGCCCTTGCCTATCATGCCGAGGTCGCGCGCCGCCGCGCGGGAAAGGTCGATGATGCGGCTGTCCACAAAGGGGCCGCGGTCGTTGATGCGCACTTCCGTGGTGCGGCCGTTGTCCAGATTGATGACCTTGAGGCGCGTGCCGAAGGGCAGCAGCTTGTGCGCGGCCGTCATGGCGTTCTGATTGTAGCGTTCGCCGTTGGACGTGGTTTTGCCGTGAAAGCCCGGGCCGTACCAGGAGGCCACGCCGGTTTCCACGAAGTTGCGCGCCGACTGCAGCGGATAATAGGTTTTCCCGCGCACCGTGTAGGCCTTGGTTCCCCGGTAGCGGCCGTTCTGATAGCCGTTTTTGGAGGAACAGCCGCCGACAAGGGCGGCCGCGACGAAAAGGCATACAAGCACGAAAAGCGATCGACGTATGTTGAGCATGGGCATCTGTTGAAGCGGCCCCGGGATCCGGCACACCATGTGCCCGGCGACGGGCGGCGTTTCGGCCATCATGAGGCATGCGCGGCAATTTGTCCAGAGCGCTTGTGCGCAGCGGCATCGTCTTTGCCCAGGCAGGCCGCCGGCTCCTTCGTTTTGCCGCCGCATGGAGGCGGGATTCGGAGCGGCTCGCCGCGTTGCCGCAGGCGTTTTCTCCGCAAGCCCTGGCGCGTCCTGCCACCTTCTTTGATATGTTGAAAGTTCCGACGTTTTTCCCGGCGCGCCCCGGCGTGTTCCTTTGCGCCTTATGCCGCCGCCTCTGCCGGACGCTGGCGGAAGAAAGGGGCCGCGCCGGGAAAATATGCGGAAAAGTGGGCGATGACCATTTGCCAAATACAAGGCCTTGACTTATCTTCTGCCTTGTTCCAACGACATTTTCTGGAGATACCCATGATCAAGTTCCTGATCGGCAAAATATTCGGTACCCGTAACGAACGCTACCTTCGTTCTCTGCGACCCAAGCTGAAGAAGTGCAACGCCCTTGAACCTCAGATGAAGGCGCTCACCGACGAGGAGATTCCCGCAAAGCTCGCGGAATACCGCGACCAGGTGCAGAACGGCGGCCGCTCGCTCGACGACGTTTTGCCCGAAGTGTTCGCGCTGGTGCGCGAAGCCTCTTCGCGCGTGATGGGCATGCGTCATTACGACGTGCAGCTTGTGGGCGGCATGGTGCTTCACGCCGGAAAGATTGCGGAAATGAAGACCGGCGAAGGCAAAACCCTTGTGGCCACGCTTCCCGTGGTGCTCAACGCGCTTTCCGGCAAGGGCGTCCACGTGGTCACCGTGAACGACTACCTCGCCCGCCGCGACGCGGAGTGGATGGGCCGTCTGTACAACTTCCTCGGGCTGAGCGTGGGCGTCATCGTGCAGGGCCTCACCGACGAGGAGCGCAAGGCCGCCTACGCCTGCGACATCACCTACGGCACCAACAACGAATTCGGCTTCGACTACCTGCGCGACAACATGAAGTTCTACGCCGAGCAGCTTGTGCAGCGCGGCCACAACTTCGCCATCGTGGACGAAGTGGACTCCATTCTCATCGACGAAGCGCGTACCCCGCTCATCATTTCCGGCGCGAGCGACGAGTCCACCGAGCTGTATCAGGCCATGGACGCCGTGGTTCGTCAGCTCAAGGCCGAGGAAGACTACACCATCGACGAAAAGTCCAAGACGGCCATGCTCACCGACGCTGGCGTGGCCAAGTGCGAAAAGATTCTCGGCATCGAGAACCTGTTCGATCCGGCGAGCATCGCCTATCAGCATCACATTCTTCAGTCGCTCAAGGCGCATCACTGCTTCAAGCGCGACGTGGACTACATCGTGAGCGACGAGGGCAAGGTGGTCATCGTGGACGAGTTCACGGGCCGACTCATGCCCGGCCGCCGTTTCAGCGACGGTCTGCATCAGGCGCTCGAAGCCAAGGAAGGCGTGAAGGTCGAGGCCGAAAACCAGACGCTCGCCAGCATCACCTTCCAGAACTACTTCCGCATGTACGACAAGCTCGCGGGCATGACCGGCACGGCCCAGACCGAAGCCGTGGAATTCGACCAGATCTATCATCTGGAAACCATCACCATTCCCACGAACAAGCCCATGATCCGCAAGGATCTGCCCGACCTCATCTTCCGCACGCAGAAGGAAAAGTATCACGCCATCATCGAGTCCATCAAGGAACTCTACAAGACCGGACAGCCCGTGCTTGTGGGCACGATTTCCATTGAGACTTCCGAACTGCTTTCCGCCATGCTCAAGAAGGAAGGCGTGCCGCACAGCGTGCTGAACGCCAAGCATCACGCCGAAGAAGCCGCCATCGTGGCGCAGGCCGGTCAGAAGGGCCACGTGACCATCGCCACCAACATGGCCGGCCGCGGCACCGACATCGTGCTCGGCGAGGGCGTGAAGGAACTCGGCGGCCTGCACATTCTGGGCACGGAACGTCACGAAAGCCGCCGCATCGACAATCAGCTGCGCGGCCGCGCCGGTCGTCAGGGCGATCCGGGTTCCTCCCGCTTCTACCTGTCGCTGGAAGACAACCTCATGCGCATTTTCGGTTCGGAACGCATTTCCGGCCTCATGGAAAAGCTGGGCATGAAGGAAGGCGAGCCCATCGAGAACCGCATGGTGTCCAAGGCCATCGAGAACGCGCAGAAGCGCGTGGAAGGCCACAACTTTGAAATCCGCAAGACGCTGCTCGACTACGACAACGTCATGAACCAGCAGCGCGAGGTGATCTACACCCTGCGCCGCGATCTCATGCAGCTGCCCGACGTGGAAGGCGTGCTCTTCGACTTCGTGGACGAGGTGCTGGACAACATCTATCAGCCCGTGGAAGCGCACAAGGAAGCGCCCGACGCGCAGATGTGCGCCGAGGTGAACAGCCGCCTCATGGAAACGCTGAACATCGCGCGCGCCATGCCCGAGCTGACCATGAGCGCCATTCCTTCGCGCGAGCAGTCGCTTGAGGCCGTGAAGAAGATATTCCAGGAGCTGCGCGAGGAAGCCGGCCCCGTGTACAACGACATTCTGCGCTACTTCCTGCTGGAATCCCTGGACCGCTGCTGGAAGGATCATCTGCGCGCCATGGACTACCTGCGCGAAGGCATCGGCCTGCGCGGCTACGCCCAGCGCGATCCCAAGCGCGAGTACCAGAGCGAAGGTCTGGCCATGTTCAAGGACATGCTGTTCCGCATCCATGAGGGCGCGCTGACCTCGCTCACGCACGTGCGCATGAGACGTGTGGAAGCCGAAGAAGCGGCCCCCGCCGAAGGCGCGGAAGGCGAAGCCGGAGCGCAGGCTGCCGAAACTGCGCCCGCCGAAGCCTCTGCCGAACAGGCTCCTTCTCAGGAAGCTGCGCCGGAGAGCGCGCCTGCCGAGCCCGTGCAGCCCGAACCTGCCGCGGAACCGGAGCCCGAGGCCGAACCTCAGCTCGAAGCCAAAGCCGAAGCGGAGCCTCAGAAGACCGAGCCCGTGCTGAACCTGCGCCACAAAACCGATCCCGCCGCCCTTGGCGACGGCGGAGCCTCCGCCGAGAAGGAGGAACATCACATGTACAACGGCGTGAAGGTCGGACGGAACGATCCCTGCCCCTGCGGCAGCGGCAAGAAGTTCAAGAAGTGCTGCGGCAGAAACCTGTAATGCGCTGACATCTTCCCCGCGGCGTCTTCGGATTCCGCGGGGATTTTTGTATAATTATTTCAGGAGGGGGAAAAATGACTGAGCTAGAACGAGAAATTGAAAAGTATAAGAAAGAAATACATTCTGATGCGTATCCAATGTCTATTGGCGAAGCTGTTAGTATGTATCAAAATGGTGAGTTAGAAATTCATCCTGAGTTTCAACGAGTTTTTCGATGGAGTAAGGAACAGAAATCAAAATTTATAGAATCAATATTATTGGGAATACCTATTCCATCTTTTTTTGTTTCTCAGAGAGATGATGGGGTTTGGGATTTAGTAGATGGGCTTCAAAGATTTTCTTCAATTTTATCTTTTATGGGAGAATTGAAGGACGAAAATGGCAATAAATTAGATCCATTAGTTTTGGAAAAAGGGGACTATTTACTAGCTCTTGATAAAGTTTCTTGGAATGATGAAGAAAAGTTTACTAAAGCCATGAAATTATCTTTTAGACGGGAAAAAATAGATTTTAAAATTATAAAAAAAGAGAGCACTAAAGATACTAAGTTTGATTTATTTAAACGAATAAATACTGGAGGTTCTCCATTAACAGATCAAGAAGTGCGTAACTGTCTTTTAATAATGACAAATAAAGATTTTTATGATAATATATATAAATTGTCTAAAAATGATAATTTTATAAATTCGATATCGATTAGTGATGATAAAATGCTGGAGCAATACCATCTTGAGTTGATTATACGTTTTATTGTTTTCTATAAAATAGATTGGAAAAGAAATGTATCGCTAAGTATAGATGATGTTGCAAAGTTTTTAGATGCAAAAATTATAGAGATTGCAAATAATGTAACTGTTCATAATGAAATATTTGATGTGTTCAAAAGAACATTTTATATTATAAATAACGTTATGGGTGAAGATGCATTTAGAAAGTTCTACCCTAATTTAAACAGGCATAAGGGTGGATTTTCTATTGCTATTTTTGAGGCAGTATCTGTTGGTATTGCAAAAAATATAAATTTTATTGAAAAAAATGATAATTTAAAAGAATTGATTAATAATTTTTCTACAGAAAGTGATTTTACTTCATCAAGTGGAGCTGGTATTAGGGCTAATAGCAGAGTAGTAAAAACCATTCCTTTTGCAATTGAGTACTTTAATGAAAGATGATTGGCTTGCACAATTTGTAGAAGATATAGAGAGAGAATGGGTTTGGCGGTTTAGAGATTTAATATGTTATAAACAGTTACTCTATAATGTTGATGATGCAAATCGTGATGTTTTATGTAGAACATGTATTTTATTAATATATTCCCATTGGGAGGGGTTTATTAAAAATACGGGTAAAAAATTTATAAAAATTTTTATAAATGAAAAAATTTATAATGTTCCAAATAATATTTTGGTTGCTCATTTTATTGTAATAAATAAAAAAATATTAGCTACACAAAGTTCATACGATGGAGCTATAGAAGTTTTGAATAAAATAAAAGATAATGAATGTATATGTTATGATATTGAAGATATTATTAATACAGAGTCAAATTTAAATTATAAAAATTTAATGAAAATATTACCATTCATTGGTATAAATGAAGATATATTTGAATTGAAAGCTAATTATATAAATAACTTTGTAGAATGTCGACATGGTATAGCACATGGTGAACGGAGAAAATTAGATATTAATGATATATTTAATTATATAGAAGGTTTTATAAAAATGCTTAATACTTATAAAGAACAACTTTTAGATAATGCTGAAAAAATAAGTAATGCATTAGATACAAATATTAGAGGAGATTAAATAACGATGATACGCAGAGCGACGGATAGCGACGTTGACGCGGTGGAGCGCCATTACACGGAGCTGCTGAGCTTTGAGCAGGAGCACGGCAGCAGCACCAACTGGGAGCTTGGCGTGTATCCCACCCGTGCCGTGGCGGAAAAGGGCGTGAAGGACGGCACGCTGTACGTGCTGGAAGAGAACGGCGAGGTCTGCGCCAGCATGATTCTCAACCATGTGCAGCTCGACGCCTACGCCTCGATTCCCTGGGAATATGCGGCGGAGCCGGACAAGGTGCTGGTCATTCACACGCTGTGCGTGCCGCCCTCGCAGGCGGGCAAGGGGGCCGGAAAGCGCATGGTGCTCTTTGCGCTGGAAGAGGCGGCGCGGCGCGGCTGCGAGGTGATGCGCCTCGACACATGGGAGAACAACAGGCCCGCCGCAAACCTGTACCTCAAGCTGGGCTTCCGCTACGCCGGAAAGGCCGAGGTGCTGTTTGAAGGTTCCATTTCGGAGAATTTGATTTTCCTGGAAAAGCGCATCTGACGGCGCAAGGCCGCGCTCTTTGACGTAGCCTGTTCCGACGGGCCTGCCGACGGCTTCGGACAGAACAGCATCGAAGGAATTTCCACGAAAAAAGGCGGGGAGGAACGTGTGTTCCTCCCCGCCTCTGTTTTGCGGCAATGAGAGCCCCGGATTACTTCTTCTTGGACTGCTTCACCGCAGCGGCGATGAAGTCCTTGAACAGCGGATGCGCGTGCATGGGACGGGACTTGAATTCAGGATGGAACTGGCAGCCCACGAACCAGGGGTGATCGGGCAGTTCCACGATTTCCACGAGCGTGCCGTCGGGCGAGGTTCCGCTGAACACCATGCCGTGCTGGCTGAGGGTTTCGCGGAAGGCGTTGTTGAATTCGTAACGATGACGATGACGTTCGGAGATTTCTTCCTGCTTGTAGGCTTCGGCGGCCTTGGTGCCGGGCAGCAGGGCGCAGGGATACGCGCCGAGGCGCAGGGTGCCGCCCTTGTTGCTGGCTTCGTCGCGCACTTCCACGGAGTTCTTGCGGAAGTCGTACCATTCGGTCATGAGGTAGATGACCTTTTCGTCGGTGAGCGGATCGAATTCCTCGGAATTGGCCTTGGAAAGACCGGCCACATGACGGGCGAATTCGATGACGGCGCACTGCATGCCGAGGCAGATGCCGAAGAAGGGAATCTTGTTTTCGCGGGCGTAGCGGATGGCTTCGATCTTGCCTTCCACGCCGCGGTAGCCGAAGCCGCCGGGCACGAGGATGCCGTCGCAGCCCTTGAAGATGTCGCGGGTGTTGTCGGCGGTGACTTCTTCGGAATTGACGTACTTCAGATTGACGGAAACATGGTTGGCCACGCCGGCGTGAACGAGGGCTTCGTGCAGGCTCTTGTAGGCTTCCTTGAGATCGACGTACTTGCCCACGATGGCGATGTTCACCTTGCTCTTGGCGGCTTCGTCGAAGTCGTTCATGAGCTTGATCCAGCCGGAGAGGTCGGCGTTGCGCGCAGGCAGGCGCATCATGATGGCCACTTTCTGGTCGAAGCCTTCCTCATAGAACTTGAGCGGCACGCCGTACACGTTTTTCACGTCCACGGAGGTGAACACGGCGTCTTCGTCCACGTTGCAGAACAGGGCGATCTTCTTCTTGAGTTCGGAAGGAATGGTCTGTTCGCAGCGGCAGAGAATGATGTCGGGCTGAATGCCGATGGAAAGCAGTTCCTTCACGCTGTGCTGCGTGGGCTTGGTCTTGTATTCGCCCGCGGCGTGCAGATAGGGCACGAGGGTGAGGTGAATGTTCAGGCAGTTGTTGCGGCCGATGTCGGAACGGAGCTGGCGGATGGCTTCGAGGAAGGGCAGACCTTCGATGTCGCCCACCGTGCCGCCGATTTCGATGATGGCCACGTCGGGGGGATTGTCGCCTTCGGTGAGGCTCAGGATGGTGCGCTTGATTTCGTCGGTGATGTGCGGAATCACCTGCACGGTGCCGCCGAGATAGTCGCCGCGGCGTTCCTTGTTGATGACGTTGTAGTAGATGCGTCCGGAGGTGGTGTTGTTGCGCTGGGAGAGGGAAACGTCGAGATAGCGTTCGTAGTGGCCGAGGTCGAGGTCGGTTTCCGCGCCGTCGTCGGTCACATAGACTTCGCCGTGCTGGAAGGGATTCATGGTGCCGGGGTCGACGTTGATGTAGGGGTCGAGCTTCTGGATGGTCACGGAAAGGCCGCGGGCCTTCAGCAGAGCGCCAAGCGAAGCCGAGGCCAGTCCTTTTCCGAGAGAGGAAAGCACACCGCCGGTAACAAAAATGAATTTGGTTTTCATGAATGAGCCCTTCTATGGAAAATTGATGGGAAATTTAAATAATAAACGTACCTTCCTGCCCTGTTTTCAGCGGAAAGGCACCCCGATGACGCATTGCGCTCTTGTCCCTTATACTTGATAGCCCCCGGGAAAGAAAGCACTAAATCATGCCTTCGGAAAATTTTTCCTTCGTGCCCGGAGAGGGACGCGGCCGTTGCGAACGCCGGATGTTCTGCGCCGCGCACGGGGAGCGGAGCGCGTGTTCCCCGTGCCTGCAAATGGGGTACTCCGGGCAGCGCCGGAGGTTTTTCTTTTGCGCGTTCAAGGCGCAACCTTCCGTTTTTCCACAAAAAAACGGAAAGCTGCAACGCGTTGCCGTCCTTTTTGTCCGAAGGCGGGAAGGTCATGGTTCCGCCGTTTTTCCCGCTGAAAAAGGGGAGGCGCGCGTTGCTCGCGCGAGGCTTTCGCGCATCATCTCGACGCGGCCTCTTCCCAGACTTTCCGGCTTCTGTCAATCTTTTTTCTTACGCCGGTCCAGGTTTTCCCGGTGAGGAAGGAGCGGGGAAAGGCTTCCTGCATGGCGAGCAGCACGTCTGCCGTCACGGTAAAGGAAAGCTCGTCCGCGGCCATGAAGGGGCGGCACGACGGGTCGGATCCTCCGACCACGGCCTTTTTGAGACCCCGTCGCCGCCAGCTGAGCGGCCAGGCGAAAATGTTGGCGCACCCGGAGCCGAAGGGCATGACCACGGCGTTGTGATCGTCGAGGGCGAATCCGGCGAGCATGGAAAGGCCGGTGAGTACCTCGCCGCGGCAGCGGAAGGTGACGAGCAGCGGCTCTTCGCCTTCGGCAAACTGGGAGAGAGGGCGCGCCGCGCAGAAGGGCGCGGGGGCGGGCTGCACGTCGATGTCTTTGAAAAAGCGGCGCATGGAATCGGGCGAGGGGAGATAGCGTTCGCCTTCTCCGCCTTCCCATCCGGTGGTGACGAAGTGGACGATGCGCTCCGGCGCGGGAAGCCGGTAGCCGAGATAGACCCATCCGCCCATGCAGGTGCATGCGTCGGCGGCAAAGTGGACGCAGATTTTCCGATCAAAGGCCATGCGCAGATAGTTGATGATGCAGGCGTGTCCTTTGCCCGGCGGGGGAGTGTGGGAGGAGGTCGGTGCCTTTTCGGCGTAGAAGACGCCCAGCGGCTCTTCGCAGCCGAGCAGCTCAAACATGTTCTGAAGGCGTGAGGTGTCCAGCATGTCGGCTCCTCTGTGACAAGGTGCGCGGAATAATAAAGCGTACAGGACGGAAGATGCCGTGTCAACGCAGCGCCCCGGCAGCATCTCGCCGCCCTTTGTCTTTCCCTGCCTTCATAAAAAAAGAAGCCGGCGCGGCCGGAAACCTTGTTCCGAAGCCGTGCCGACTCCCTGATGAAAAGTTTTGAAAGGAAGGATGGGGGCCCGGGGGAAGGAAGGAAAAAATTTTCAAAATTTTTCCTTCCTTCCCCCGCCTCCTACTCTTCCATCTGAAAATCCACGCGGATCTTGAACAGCTTTTCCGCGGGGAGGTTCATGATGCTGACGCCGGTGCGCTCTTCGATGCCCCGGATGGTTTCGCACACGCTGTCCCAGGAGGGGCCGATGAGGGTGAACCACACGTTGAAGTCGTGGTTGCGCAGGTAGTTGTGGGTGACGCCGGGCAGGGCGTTCACGTCGGCGATGAAGGCGTCGAGCTTGTCTTCGGGCACATGGGCTCCGCAGAGCGTGGAGCGGAAGCCGAGCTTGGCCGACTGGAAGTTGGCTCCCAGGCGGCGGATGATTCTTTTTTCCTTCATGGCCTTCACGCGGTCGAGGGCTTCTTCTTCGGAAATGCCGAGCTGTCTGCCCAGCGCCTCGTAGGGGCGGGGAACCAGCGGAAAGGCCGTCTGGATGATGTCCAGCAGTTTTCTGTCGATGGTGTCCAGAGCGTCGATCTGAGCCATGATGCTTCCTTGGACGGGAAGGCGGAGCCTTGCCCGGAGAAATGTGGGCCCGCCCCGCAGGCGCGGAGCGGGCGCGGAAGGGGAAATCCCCGTTATTTTGCCGCCTTGGGCTTGTACAGGCACAAAGGTTCCTGAGCCATGGGGTCGTCGGTCATGCTGTAGGCGCGGGCGCGGCAGCCGCCGCACACCTTGTGATATTCGCACACGCCGCACTTGCCCTTGTAGGCGCTCTGATCGCGGAACTTGAGGAACCACGGCGTCTTTTTCCAGAGCTCGGGGAAGGGGGTGTCGCGCACGTTGCCGCAGTCGAGGGTGAGGTAGCCGCAGGGCTGGAGCTGTCCGGTATGGCTGATGAAGCAGAAGCCCGTGCCGCCGAGGCAGCCGCGGGTCATGGCGTCCATGCCGAAGTTTTCCATGTTCACGGTCACGCCTTCCTCGCGGGCCTTCTGCCGCATGATGCGGTAGTAGTGCGGGGCGCAGGTGGCCTTGAGATGCATGGAAGTGGTCTTGCGGAAGTCGTAGAACCAGTGCAGCACTTCCTCGTATTCCTCGGCGGTGATCACCTCTTCCTGAATTTCGGCGGCCCGGCCCATGGGCACGAGCAGGAAGATGTGCCAGGCCACGGCGCCGATTTTCTCGCACAGGTGGAAGATGTCCTTGAACGAGTGCAGGTTGCTCTTGGTCACCGTGGTGTTGATCTGGAATTCCACGCCTTCGGCCTTCAGGTATTCGATGCCGCGCATGGAGGCGTCGAAGGCTCCGGGCACGCCGCGGAAGGCGTCGTGGCTGGCGGCGTCGGCCCCGTCGATGGAGATGGAGCAGCGCTGGAAGCCGGCTTCCTTTATCTTGCGGGCGTTCTCGGGCGTGATGAGCGTGCCGTTCGGCGACATGACGCAGCGCAGGCCCTTGTCGCGGGCGTAGGCGGCGAGTTCATAGACGTCGGCGCGCATCATGGGATCGCCGCCGGTGAAGATGATGATGGGCTCGCCGACTTCGGGGAAGGTGTCGATGAGGGCCTTGGCTTCGGCGGTGGAGAGCTCGCCCGGATAGGGTTCGGGATGAGCTTCGGCGCGGCAGTGCTTGCAGGCCAGGTTGCAGGAACGGGTGACTTCCCAGGCGATGAGGCGGCACTTGGGAGAGCCGTCGGGCAGGAAGCGGGGCCTGGACGTGGCGGGATGGCCGCCGGGGGCTCCGTCGGGAACGCGACCCAGGGGATGCCCGCCGGGATGGCAGGCGCCCAGCGAGGAGAGGGCGGAGTCGTGGCCGTTCATCAGCGAATCCATCCTTCGCGGAGGGCTTCCACGGTGAAGTAGGTGATGATCATCTTGGCGCCGGAACGCTTGAGGCCGATGAGCGATTCCATGATGACGGCCTTGCGGTCTATCCAGCCGTTCTGGGCGGCGGCGCAGATGAGGGAGTATTCGCCGCTCACCTGATAGGTCACGAGCGGCACGTCGAAGGTGTCGTGCATGAGGCGGATGATGTCCTGATAGGGGCCCGCGGGCTTGACGATGAACATGTCCGCGCCTTCGTCGATGTCGGCCTGCATTTCACGCAGGGCTTCCTGCGCGTTGCCGGGATCCATCTGATAGGTGCGGCGATCGCCGAAGTGGGGGGCGGATTCCGCGGCGTCGCGGAAGGGGCCGTAGTAGGCGGAAGCGTACTTCACGGCGTAGGACATGATGGGAGTTTCCTCGAATCCGGCCTTGTCGAGAGCGGTGCGCAGAGCGAGCACGCGGCCGTCCATCATGTCGGAGGGAGCCACGATGTCGGCGCCGGCTTCGGCCTGGGAAACGGCGGTTCTGGCGAGCAGGTCGAGGGTCTGATCGTTGAGCACGTGGCCGGTCTTGTCGCCGTCGGCAATGATGCCGCAATGGCCGTGCGAGGTGTATTCGCACAGGCACAGGTCGGTGATGACGACAAGGTCGGGCCAGTTCTTTTTAATCATGCGGGTGGCGCGCTGCACGATGCCGTCCTTGGCGTAGGCGCCGGAGCCCAGCGGATCCTTTTCGGCGGGAATGCCGAAGAGCAGCACGGAGCGCAGGCCGAGCTTCACGGCTTCGCCGATTTCCTTTTCGAGTTCGGCAAGGGAAAGCTGGAACTGGCCGGGCATGGAGTTGATGGGCTGACGGAAGTGTTCGTCGGGGGTGTCCACCACGAAGTAGGGCATGATGAGATCGGCCGCGGAAAGGGAGGTTTCGCGCACCATGTCGCGAAGAGCGGGAGTGCGGCGCAGACGGCGGCCGCGATGGAAGGAAAGTTCGGTCATGACAATATCCTTTGCGCCTGAGGGGCGCGTCAACGGTCCAATGAAAACGAGAAGGAAGATAACACCGGCCCCGGCCTTTGAAAAGGGCCGGAGTCACGGTCGGGGCAGTAGAACTTTTATGAGAGCGGAAGGCGCAGGGCAGGGCGCGGACGGGAGGCGTTGCGCGGCAAAGGGGCTGCGTTGCGGGATGACCCCCGCAGCCTCCGGCAGGCATGGCGTTGAGGGCCTCGCAACGATGAGAACGTTGCCCTGCCCGGGAACGGTGCCGCGTCAGAGCTGGAAGAGGAAGACCATGACGGGCATGGTAATGACGCAAAGCAGAGTGGAGACCACGTTGATGAGGCTCGCGTATTCGCCGTTGTGCCCGTAGAGGTGGGCCATCTGGGTGACGGTGGAGGCGCAGGGCGCGGCGGCCGCAAGAAAGCTGATGAGCAGAATGGTGCCGCCGTCTTTTGTCCAGGATTCGAGGCCGCTTGCGCGGAACACGAGCAGGGTGACGAGGGGCAGAACGAGAAGGCGCAGCGCCACGATGAGGGGGAGCTTGCGATAGGCGAGCACGCGCTTGAGATTCATGGAGCCTATGAGCATGCCGGTGACTATCATGCACAGGGGGCCTATCATGCTGCCCACGGCGTGAACGGCAAGTCGCGGCACTTCGGGAAAGTGCAGCCCGGTCACAAAGAGCAGCGCGCCTGCGAGCATGGCCAGAATGTTGACGTTGAAGAGAATGTTGCGCAGATGGAACTGCCCGTTCTTGTGGAGCAGGGTGTAGCAGTGCGTCCAGAAGAGGGCGGTCTGCCCTATGAGAAAGCCGCTGGTGTAGAGCACCCATTCCTGCCCGAACACATAGATGACGATGGGAATGATGAGATTGCCGCCGTTGGAGTAGATGGCGGAAGCCTGTTCCACGGGATCGAGTCTGAGCGGACGGCGCACGAGCATGTTGAAGACGATGGCCAGCGACTGGGAAAGCGCGGCCGCAACAAGGGAGAGAAAGAGACCCTGCAGCTTTTCCCCGGAGAAATCCACCTGAAAGGCGTCGAGCATCATGCACGGGCTCACGATGTACAGGGCCACGGCGGAAAGGGGAGCGCTGTCTTCGGCCCGGAGCAGCCGCAGCCGCACCACGGCATAGCCCATGAGCACCATGAGGAGCATGGCGGCTATCTGCTTGCCGAGAAGAAGGGAAATAATCATGGAAAGGCTCTTGGGGAAAAGGCGGAAAATGCGGAAAGGCGGGATGCGGGGTGCGGGAGGCCGGAACAAAGGAGCGAACGCGACGCCCGGCGCGCGGCCTTGGGCTTCATGCGGCGCTCTTCGGACTCAACGCCGGAACTTCGGCGGAACTGGCCGCGCCGCGCACGGCGCATGAGGCCGTGCGTTTGTCCGTGAGGGAGGAGCTCGCGCTCATGCGGCGGCAGGCCGTGACGGGGAAAACGTCGGAAGCGGGGCATAGAAAACGGGGAAGCTCCGCGGAGCCTCCCCGTTGTGGTGAGCGATGTGCTACTTGATGCCGATTTCTTCGTCGGTGAGGTAGCAGGCCGGATCTTCGGCCCACTCGTCGCCGTAGTAGGCTTCGGCGCGGGAGCGGAAGTTGCCGCCGCAGATGTTGAGGAAGCGGCACTTGGCGCAGCGGCCCTTCACGTAGGGCTTCTTGTCCTTGAGCTTGTGCAGCAGTTCGATGTTCGGGTCGTCCCAGATTTCGGAGAAGGGACGTTCAAGCACGTTGCCGAACACGTGATGACGCCAGAACTGGTCGGCGGAAACGTCGCCGTTCCAGGAAATGCAGCCGATGCCGCGGCCGGAGCTGTTGCCTTCGTTGAACTGCAGCAGCTGGAACACTTCTTCGGCGCGCTTGGGATCTTCCTTGAGCAGGCGCATCCACACGTAGGGGCCGTCGGCGTGGTTGTCCACGGTGAGCACTTCCTTGGGGGTGCCGGCGTCGAAGCATTCGCGGGTCTTGTCCATGATGAGATCGACCACGGCGCGGGTTTCCTGATGGTTCAGGTCTTCATTGATGAGTTCGGTGCCGCGGCCCGAGTACACCAGGTGATAGAAGCACACGCGGGGAATGTTGCGTTCGCGCAGAATGTCGAAAATCTTGGGGATTTCCACGGCGTTGCGCTTGTTGATGGTGAAACGCAGGCCCACCTTGATGCCTTCTTCGCGGCAGTAGTCGAGGCCTTCGAGGGCGCGGCGGAACGCGCCCTTCACGCCGCGGAAGTGGTCGTGGACCTCTTCGCCGCCGTCGAGGGAAACGCCCACGTAGGAAAGGCCGACTTCCTTGAGCTGCCTGGCCATGGCGCGGTCGATGAGCGTGCCGTTGGTGGAAATGACCGCGCGCATGCCCTTGCTGGTGGCGTAGCTGGCAAGTTCGGGCATGTCCTTGCGGATGGTGGGCTCGCCGC
Organism: uncultured Mailhella sp.; assembly: GCF_944324995.1. Taxonomy (GTDB): domain Bacteria; phylum Desulfobacterota; class Desulfovibrionia; order Desulfovibrionales; family Desulfovibrionaceae; genus Mailhella. The sequence continues at coordinate 3,179 of NZ_CALUYL010000023.1, read as the reverse complement.
CGGAAAAGAGCATGACCGGCGCGCCGTAGGCGGCGAGGTCGTCGATCATGACCTTGGCCTGTTCGGTGGAAATGGGATCGACGCCCTTGTCGGTTTCGGCCTGGGCGTAGCAGTGGACGCATTTAAGGTTGCAGCGGCGCGTCATGTTCCAGACGACGACCGGCTTCTTGTCGGCGGAGAACTGGAGAAGGTGAGAAGGCAGCTTGCCGGACTGGCGACCGTAACGCAGGGCGTCGGAGGGTTCCACCTGTCCGCAGTAAAGCTTGGAAATACCAATCATGTAGTGTCCTCACTGGGCGTTGTATGGGAAAGACGGAGCGGAATGCGCCGCTTCGTCGCCATGTTGCATGGAAAACGTCGGTTCTGCCGCATTTCGGCGGCAGACCGGGCCACATCATAGCCGCACCGGCTCCGGGAATCAAGTGACGCCGGCAACCTTGCGCGAAACTTCGGAAGAAAATGCCGTGCTCTCCGGCGCGCGGAGGCGCTTTGCCCGGCGCTTGTTCTGCCGGGCGTCTGCCTGTCGGATTCATCCGGCGCTGCCTCGAAACCGGAAGAGCGGGGCCTGTCGGTGCGGCCTGGATTGTCCTGCCTGCTTTGCGGAGCAAGAAAGCGCCGGTTTCGGCAACGGAGCCGGGGATTTTCGTTTGTGCAGGCGGGACGCCCCGTTCTCCGTCAGGGCGGCGAAGGTCGGGCGGAAGGGCCTCGACGGGGCCGCTTTCCTGCGGCGCTAATCCAGAATGCCGCCCGCAAGCACGAAGCCGTCCGCGTCGTACACGGCGGCGATCTGTCCGGGGGCCGGAGGCTGCTGGGGCGTGTCGAAGGTTATGGTCATGCGGTCTTCGGCCACGCTCACGCGGGCGGGCGTCGGAGCCTGATGGTAGCGCACGCGCACGAAGAGCCGTTCCGGCCAGAGGTCGGGGGAGACCATGAGATTCAGCGCTCCGGCGGAACACGTGGTTGCGGGAAGCAGGTTCTTCGGCCCGACCACGAGGGTGTTGGAATCCCGCAGGCGTCTCAGCACATAAAGCGGTTCCTTCCAGGGAATGCCGAGTCCGCGGCGCTGGCCTTCGGTGTACTGCCACAGTCCCCGATGCTGCGCGATGACGCGGTTTTCTCCGGCGAGCAGCACGGGGCCGGGGCCGGGCAGACGCAGACCGCGGGCGCGTTGTTCTTCGAGCCAGGCGTAGTGATCGTCGCCCGGAATGAAGCAGATTTCCTGACTTTCGGCGGGCACGGGCGGCGTGATGCCGCGCTCGGCAAGGCTGGCGCGGATGTCGGACTTTTTCCATTCCGCGAGCGGAAAGAGGCAGCGGCGCAGGCGCTCGACGGGCACCAGCGCGAGAAAGTAGCTCTGATCCTTGGAGCCGTCGCGCCCTGCACGCAGCGTCCGGCCGTAAACGGGATGCTCCGTCACCGCGGCGTAGTGACCGGTGGCAAACGCGTCGCCGTAGTTCATGGCGCAGTCGAACAGGCGACCGAACTTCATGGTCCGGTTGCACAGGGCGCAGGGGTTGGGGGTACGCGCCCGGGCGTGTTCTTCGGCAAAGGGAGTCATGACGCAGCGGCAAAACTCTTCGGAGAGATCGACCACGTGCAGGGGAATGCCGAAGGAACGGCAGAGGGCTTCCATGGCGGGAACAGCTTCGGTTCCGGCCGCTCCGGGGAGAAAGCGCGCGTGCAGAGCCGTGACCGAGTGTCCCTGCTCCTTGAGGCTGAGCAGGGCGAACAGGCTGTCGGTTCCGCCGCTTATGGCAACAGTGACGTTCATGGGCGTCAGTGTGCCATCGGCGGACGAAGAGGGCAAGGCCGATTCTCCGCCCTCAGGCCGAATCTCTTCCCGTTGCCAATCCGCAGGGAAGGATTTATGCTGATACTTCCTGATATTCGGGAATTTCGGACAACCCATCGAACCGAGGTGTCTTTATGAAACATATTCTGGCCTGCGCGGCGCTCTGCGTCGTGACGCTTCTTGGCGGATGCGTCGGCGCTCCCATTTACAGAGGGCTGGATGCCGCCACCGGCGATTTCGTGTCCACGTCGTCTCCCACGGTGAGCGTGAAGGCCGCGGAAGGATATGCCAACGTGCTTTCCGGCTACACGCTGTGCCGCGTGCCCTACGAGAACAGCTTCATGAACAGCGTGTCCGCCAACGTGTGGTTCTCGCTTCAGGAACGGGAAGGCTCGCAGCTTGCCGTCATGCTGGCCGAGTGCCCCACCGGACTGATCTGGGAAGTGCGCGCCGTGGGCGTGGAATATCAGAGGCTGAAGGTGTTTTACGAGAGCAACGGCGTCGGCCCCAACGACGCCACCGTGCGCGTGTACGTGCGTCCGGCCTCCATGGATCCGTGGACGCCCCTGTTCCTCGGCGCCGGAAAGACGGCCTGGCAGGGCGACACGCTGGTGGCGCGCTACGAATGGACGAGCACCACGCAGAAGGACAAGCTGGTGGTCGAGTACCGCGAACCGGCTCCCGAACTGCTGGCCGGCATGAATCCGCGCGTGACCGACATTTCGGCCTTCATCGCGCGCTCGCAGAAGGCGTTCACGCTGGAAGGCGTGACCGAGCCCGTCTCGCCTGTCGCGCGCGTGGGCGTCGGCATTTCCGACAGCCTCCTCGCGCCCGTGGTGGGTTCGGTGAGCACCAATCAGATCATTCTGTTCTGATCGAAATGAAGCAGAAGCGGCGCGTCCGGCCACTGCCGGGCGCAATCTGCTGCGTTCGACGTTCCGCGGCGGAAGGCCCGCAGGCTACGAAGCGCCGGGGCTCGCCGCAAAGATGCCGTGAGTTTCGGCCTGAGTCCGGGCCCGGAGTCAGGCGCGATGAACGCCGCTCGCTTCTCTTTTTATTGATGATGGGGCGATGACGGGCGGGCTCGCCCGGGTCAGGCGTCGGCGCATCGAGGCGTCCGCTTTTTTGCGGATTCTTCTCCGAAGCGAAAGGCCGCCTGCTGCCGGGGCTGGGCGAGGTGAGAGCGCGAGCATTTTTGCGGCCCGACCGCTTTGCCCGTGCGCCTTTTTTGACTTGACAGAAGCGCGGCACCCTAGTAAATACGACAGTTCACCTTGTTCGCCGTATGGTTTTTCCGGCAGGAAGTCGGAAGCGGCGGACCTCTGACCGTAAGGAGATATCCTACATGCGCAAAATGGAAACCCTGCTGCTCCTTTCTCCGGAGCTG
>NZ_CALUYL010000022.1 GCF_944324995.1 uncultured Mailhella sp. | reverse complement strand
TGGCAGCGGCTCATCATTGCCTTTGCCGGGCCGTTCATGAACCTCGTCATCGCCTGGATCATCTACTGGGGCCTCACCCTCAGCACCGGCCTCGCCATTCCGCTCCCCCAGGCCGGAGCCATCGTGCAGAACAGCGCCGCCATGCAGGCAGGCATGCTCCCCGGCGACATCATCACCGCCATCGACGGCGTCAAAATCGACCGCTGGTCCCAGGTCCCCGAAACCGTGGGCGCTTCCGGCGGCCGCACCCTCAAAGTGGACGTGCTGCGCAACGGCGAGCCCCTCACCTTCGACATGACTCCCACCCGCAGCGAACGCGCCAACATCTTCGGCGAAAAGGAAATCGCCTGGCTCATCGGCGTGCAGGCCTCGGGCGCGGTGCGCTACGAACCCAAGAACTTCCTTGAATCCGCAGCCCTCGGCCTGCGCCAGACCTGGAACATGATCGACGTCACCCTCACCGGCGTGAAAAAAATGATCACCGGTTCCGTGTCCGCCGATTCCGTGGGCGGCCCCATTCTCATCGCCCAGATGCTCGGCCAGCAGGCAGAAGCCGGCATCGTGCCCCTGCTGCTGCTCACCGCCCTCATCAGCGTCAACCTCGGCCTGCTCAACCTCTTCCCCATTCCCGTGCTCGACGGCGGAGCCATCCTGTTCTGCATCGTGGAAATCATCGTGCGCCGCCCCGTGCCCGAAAAAGTGCAGGAATGGTCCATGCGCGTGGGCGCAAGCCTGCTCATCGCCCTCATGATTTTCGCCACCTTCAACGACGTTATGCGCTGGTTCAAATAAATGCGTGAACTTACTCTTATTCTGAATACTGCGGAAAAGCGCGTCCAGTTCGCGCTGTGCGAAAACGGCGCTCTGCTCTGCGGGCAGAACTGGCTTGCACAGCGCGGCGGCACCGAACTGCTCGCCCCCGCCCTGCGCGAAGCCTGCTCCCGACTCGGCACGCCCCCTGCGGCCATCCGCCGCATTGCCTGCGTGGCCGGCCCCGGCAACTTCACCGGCCTGCGCATCGGCCTCACCACCGCATCCGGCCTCGCCCGCGCCCTGAACGCCAAACAGGCCGGTCTCAACTACCTCCAGTGCCTCGCCGCTTCCGCTCCCGCCCTCCCCGGCGAAGAAGTCCTCGCTCTCACCAACGCCCGCAAGGGACTCGCCTACGTCGCCCGCTTCCGCGCCGATGAAAACGGCATTCCCCAGCCTATCGACAATACCTTCCTCATGCCAATCCCCCCGCTGCCCGAGGGCGTCGACCTCGGCTCCCCCGCCTTCGTCATCGGCAGCGCCCTCACCAGCAACCCCGACTGCCTGCGCAGCGCCCTCCCCGCCGCAAGACTCCTCATCAACCAAACCGCCCCCTCCTTCGACGCCCTCGTCGCCCTGGAACAGCGCATCAACTGGGATAACCAGACCGAAGCCGATATCCCCCCCCTCTACCTCCGCGACTGCGACGCCGTCGAAAACCTCGACGCCATCGCCCGCAGCCAGGGCCGTACCCCCGAAATCGCCCACCAGGAACTCCATCGCCTCACCCACGCCCCCCTCGCTGAGTGAAATGAAAGGCAGAAAAGGCAAGGAAGACAGAAAAGGCAGAAAAGACAGGAAAGGCATCGGGGGAGATAATCTCCCCCGAACCCCCATAATTTGCGGGACGAACCCTGGCGGGTCCGTCCCGCAGATTTTTGGTGGAACGGAGAAAATTTATCCCTCCGCCTATCTGACTTTTTCCGCCTGTGCTTCTCAACTCTCCGTAATTTCCTGCGCTTCAATCTCCGAGACGATCTTCCTTTGCTGCAATTTTCTGAATAACATCGAATAATCTTCAGGAATTACCGCCGCTAACGCGAATCAGCTACGAACATCAAAGGCCGCGCAGGCCACCGCAAACAGCTACCGCGTTGTACTCCGACAAACTCAGCTCCCCCTTTTTCCCCCTGATCTTGCACCCTCCCCCCAAAATCTGGAAATCCCTTCCTTACTCACGACTGTCCGGCGCAGGCCGGACAGGAGTCGGCCACCGCAGGTGGGCGCAGCAGCGCACACCTGCACTGAGTCCGCAGACCGAACAGCGCCCGCCAAGCTCTCCCGAGTCTCGCAGCCTGCCCCCGCCAAACATCGCTTCGGCAACTCTCCCTGCCCCTGAACTCCCGCCCTGCCGAACCGGCGAAGCCGGGAGGCAGAAACAGGGGGGTGCGGGGGGAATTATTTCTGACCTTGCAAGCCTCCGACAAGCACGCAGGCCCGTTTGCACAAGACACGCTGTACGGTCTGCTCGACTTGCACGACGGCGGCTGCGTTTAACGCCGGAAGTGAATTCCGGCTACTTGCCTGCCGTCGGCCGGGCTCCTGACGTCGCCCGGGGCCCCAGAGCGTTGAAAGACAGCCTTCCGACCTGCACTCCCCCCTTCGCCCACATCTCCGGGCATAATCATCCCGCTCACCCTGTCCTGCTGAAGCAGCGTTAGCTGCGAAGCAGAAACAGGGGGGTGCGGGGGGAATTATTTCCCCCGCATGCCTTTTCTGCCTTTCCTGCCTTTTCTGCCTTTCTGAAAAAATGTTTCTGTGTGTTACAGTGTTATGGGTTGAAAACACAGGGGATTTGGCGAAGGGGCGGGGCGGCTGGGCGCGGCTGAGGCAGCCGTGCGGGGCGGGTGCAATGATTTGAAACAAAGTTTCATTTACCAGCGGCGCATTTTTTGTTTATATCCTTTTTTGCGGAGTGGTTCCGTCATTTCATGTTGAACATTGCAAAGTGAGCCTTTCCATGAACAAAAAGCTCCTCATTCCTGTTATTCTGATTGCGCTTGCGGGCGTCGGCGGCTACTGGTGGCACATGCAGCGCAGCAATGCCTCACAGATTCACTATCTTACGGAAACCGTCGTGCGGGGCAGCATTCGCAAGACGGTCAACGCCACGGGCGAGGTGGACGCCGTGCAGCTGGTCACGGTAGGTTCGCAGGCTTCGGGCAAGATCATGGAGCTGAACGCGGTGATCGGTCAGAAGGTGAAGGAAGGCGAGCTTATTGCGCAGATTGATCCCACCACGCGGCAGAACGATCTCGACACTGCCCGCGCTTTGCTCAAGACGTATCAGGCGCAGCTTGAGTCGCGCAAGATTGCGCTCAAGGTGGCGCAGACGCAGTACGACCGCGAAGTGAAGCTGAGAAAGAGCGATTCCACCTCGCGCGCCAATCTGGAAGACGCCGAAAACACGCTGGCCGCCGCCCGCGCGAGCGTCACGGAAATGGAATCGCAGATTCTGCAGCAGGAAATTGCCGTGAACACGGCGGAAACGAATCTCGGCTACACCAAAATCGTGGCTCCGCTCGACGGCGTGATCGTGTCCGTGCCCGTGAAGGCCGGTCAGACCGTCAACGCCAATCAGACCACCCCCACCATTGCCGAAATCGCCGATCTCACCGACATGGAAATCAAAATCGAGGTCTCGGAAGGCGACATTCCTTTTATTCAGAAAGGCATGAAGGTGCGCTACACCCTGCTCGGCGCGCCCGACAAGGTATATACCACCACTATTTCCTCCATTGATCCGGGCGACACCACGCTTTCCGACGCTACGTCGTCCTCGTCGGGAGCGTCGTCATCGAGTTCGTCGAGCTCGTCGAGTTCGTCGTCGAGTTCCGCGGTGTACTACTACGCCAAGGCCCGCGTGCCCAATCCCGACGGCGTGCTCCGCCTCAGCATGACCACCCAGAACGTCATTGAAATCGCCTCCGCCGACAACGTGCTTCTCGTGCCCAGTCTGGTGCTCGAAAACGACGGCCGCGGCAATTATTCCGTGCGCGTGCTCGGCAAGGACAACAAGGTGGAAGTGCGCAAGGTGGAAATCGGCCTCACCAACAACGTGATGACCGAAATCAAATCCGGCCTCAGCGAGGGAGAGTCCGTCATCGCCACGCAGATGTCGAGCTCCGAAATTCAGGACAGTCTTGCCAATCCCCGCAGCAACCGCAGGCCGCCCCGCTGATGCAGGGCCAGGCGGGAGCGCCGACGCCAGGCTGCGACATCCGCAAGGCGCCCGCTCCCGTTGATGCGCCGCCCCGCCTGAACCGAAGCTGACGCGCTGCCGGATTCAAAGATGCGGCGCGACATGCCCGAGGCTCTGGAATCAGCGCCCCGCACGACGCCCGGCACGAAGGCCGGGGGCAAGCGCTCCGAACTTCCGCTCCGGGAGGCCGGGGGCCGACGCCCCCTTCCGGCAGTCTCGAACAGAGTCCCCCGCACGGCGCGCAAAAACGGCACAGAGCGCAAAAAAGCCCCGCTTTCCCCGAACAGAGGAACTTTCATGGTCACTCTCGAAGTACGCAACATCGGCAAGCACTACGGCAGCGGCGAAAGCCGCGTCCAGGTGCTGAAAAACGTCAGCCTGAGCATCGAACGCGGCGATTTCGTCGCCATCATCGGACAGTCCGGATCGGGCAAGTCCACGCTCATGAACATTCTCGGCTGTCTCGACACCCCTTCCGAAGGCGACTACTTCGTGGACGGCGTGTCCACGCGCGGCCTCTCCCCCGACGCTCTGGCCAAGCTGCGCGGCGAAAAATTCGGCTTCATCTTCCAGCGCTACAACCTGCTCGCCAGCCTGAGCGCTCAGGAAAACGTGGCTCTCCCCGCCGTGTACGCAGGCATGGACGGGCAAGAGCGCAACGCCCGCGCCCATGAACTTCTGGTCAAGCTCGGCCTCGACGGCAAAACCAGAAACAAGCCCAACGAACTTTCCGGCGGTCAGCAGCAGCGCGTTTCCATCGCCCGCGCCATGATGAACGGCGGCGACATCATCCTTGCCGACGAACCCACCGGCGCGCTCGATTCCAAAAGCGGCGAAAACGTCATGGCCCTGCTCATGCAGCTCAACGCCGAAGGCCATACCCTCATTCTCGTCACCCACGACAGGCACATCGCCGAATACGCCAACCGCATCATCGAAATCAAGGACGGCGAAGTCATCAGCGATCAGCGCAAAAAGCCCATCGCCAACGCAGAGGGCGCAAAGCCCGCCGCCGCACCCGCCGCTTCCTGGAAATATCTGCGCGATCAGCTCGCCGAAGCCTTCCGCATGTCGGTGCAGGCCATACTCGCCCACAAAATGCGTTCGCTGCTCACCATGCTCGGCATCATCATAGGCATTGCCTCGGTGGTCTCCGTGGTCGCCCTGGGCCGCGGCTCTCAGGAAAAAATTCTGGCCGGCATCAACGCCATGGGCACCAACACCATCGACATCATGCCCGGCCGCAGCTTCGGCGACAGAAACTCCGCCCGCTACACCACCCTCACCGTGGACGACTCCGACGTGCTCGCCGAACAAAGCTACATTGCGAGCGCCACCCCCTCCGCCAGTTCCAGCGGCAGCTTCGTGTACCGCAATCTCTCCGCCAACGGCTCCCTGAGCGGCGTGGGCGAGCAGTACTTCAGCGTGAAGGGCCTCGAACTCGCCCGCGGCAGGCTCATCAACCGCGCCGACATCGACGAGGCCCGCGCCGTCGCCGTGCTCGACGACAACACCGTGCAGGAACTCTTTCCCAACGGCGAAGATCCCATCGGGGCCGTCATTCTGTTCAACAAGCATCCCTTCGAGGTGGTGGGCGTCACCAAAAAGCCCAACGCCACCTTCGGCCCACGCAGCAACCTCACCGTCTGGACTCCCTACACCGCCTACATGGCCCGGGTGTCCGGCAGCCGCACCATTTCTTCCATTACGGTCAAAATCGCCGACGGCGTCTCCGCCCAGATTGCCGAAAAGGAACTCACCCGTCTGCTCACCTCGCGCCATCGCGGCGTCACCGACTTCTTCACCATGAACACCGACAGCATCCGGCAAACCATGGAAAGCACCACAACCACCATGCGCCTGCTCATTTCCTGCATCGCCTTCATCTCCCTGCTCGTGGGCGGCATCGGCGTGATGAACATCATGCTCGTTTCCGTCACCGAACGCACCAGAGAAATCGGCGTGCGCATGGCCATCGGCGCACGACAGTTCAACGTGCTCCAGCAGTTCCTCATCGAAGCCGTGCTCATCTGCGTCATCGGCGGCGTCACGGGCGTGCTGCTCTCCGCCGGCATCGGACTGCTGTTCAACTCCTTCATCTCCGACTTTCCCATGTCGTTCTCGTCGGGGTCCATCGTGCTGGCCATCACCTGTTCCACCTTCATCGGCATTATTTTCGGCTACATGCCCGCCCGCCGCGCCGCCACGCTCAATCCCGTGGACGCGCTCGCCCAGGAGTGATTCCATGAAACACACCGCTCTTTTGTGCGCCGCCCTGCTTCTTCTTTCCGGCTGCGCCACCCGCGACGCTCAGATTCCCGACGAAGGCATCCTGTCCGAAGCCCAGATGCAGCAGCACTACCAGATCGACCGCCAATGGTGGACGCAGTACAACGATCCCTCCCTCAACAAGCTCGTGGACATGGCCCTCGAACGCAACATTGATCTCGCCCGCAGCGCCATCACCGTGAACCGCGCCCTGTATCAGGCCCGCCAGCTCGGCGCCGAGCTCGTGCCCTGGTTCTCCGGCTCCGGCGACGCCGGTTCCCGCACCGCGCTCGACAGCGGTCATGCCACGCGCAGCTTCGACGCCTCGTTCGGCCTCTCCTACGAACTCGATCTGTGGGGCCGCCTGCGCGACGCCGCTTCGGCGCAGTCCTGGGAATTCCACGCCACCGAACAGGACAGGGAAGCCACCAGGCTCGCCCTCGTCAACAGCGTGGTGAACACCTGGTACAGCATGGCCTACACCTCGCGCGCGCTGGAACTCAGCCGCCAGAGCCTCGCCTACTACGAACAGCTCCTCACCATCATGCGGAACAAGTTCCAGGCCGGTCAGACCGACGGCCTTGATCCCGCCCAGACCGAACAAAGCCTGCTCGCCCAGAAAACCACCGTGCTCACGCTGGAAGAACAGCTCCGCGAAGAGCGGCAGACCCTGCGCGATCTGCTCAACCTGCGCCCGCAGGAAGAACTGAACCTGCCCCTGCCCGATCTGCTCGCGGTCAACGTGCCTGCCGTGGATCTCAACGTGCCTATCGAAGCGCTCGGCGCACGGCCCGACGTGAATGCCGCCAGCTTCCGCCTGCTCTCCGCGTTCCGGAATCAGCGCGCCGCCCGCGCCGATCTCTTTCCCACCGTCAGCATAGGCGGAACCCTGGGAGCCACGGCGACTTCGGCTTCCGATCTGTTCAGTTCCTCGTTCCTCAGCGGACTTGTCAACTTCACGCTGCCCTTCCTCGACTGGAATCGTGTAAAATGGAACGTGAAAATCGCCGAGGCCGACTACGAAGACGCAAAACTTGCCTTCACCAAGAGCGTGACCACCGCCCTCAATGAGGTGTCGCTCTACTACAGCGCCCTGGGTAATGCTGAACAACAGTTTGAAAACATTAAGAAAAAATATGACGCCGATCTGCGCGTGGAAGCGTACCGCAAAGCACGATACGATCAGGGAGCCGACGAACTCAAGGACTGGCTCGAAGCGCTGAAGGCCTGCAACGACTCCCGACTCTCCGTTCTGGAGCGCAAATACGGCGTTATTTCCGCCTCAAACGCCATCTGGCAGGCCATGGGAGGACGAATTTTGTCCCGATAAAGAAATTCTTCATGAGATTGACCTTTCTCTTTTTTCAGCAGAGAATCGCCCCATCTGTTTCTATGTCAGGTGAGGCGCTTCTTTCCGTCCATGCTGAGATATTGAGATATAAGGAAATTGCCCATGAGTACCTTCCGTAATCTTTCCTATGCGCTGTTCTTCCTCTCCCTGTTGTCGCTCGCGATGATCTTTCCCTTTTCCCGCGCGACCTACGGCATGACCACGTTCACCTTCCTCGGCGTGTTCGTGGCCGTGTTCTCCGTCAGCCTGGTCGCCCTCATCGCCTCGCTCACCATGTACTTCCATTCCAAGAACACGGCCATCACCGTGCTCAAGCGCCGCGGCGGCCGCGTGTACGCCGAACTGCTGCATCACAAGATTCTGCTCATCAGCGCCATCGACGGCGATAAGCACGTTTCCGACTGGGATCACTACCTCTATAATCCCGACGAGTTCCCCCGCATCAAGAAGTTCCTCGGCGAGGAATACTTCCTCCTGCTCTCCTGCGACTCCTTCTTCTGCAACTCCGAAGCCGCCGCAGCCTACAACGCCTTCAAAACCCTCCACGACGACTTCGCTACCTTCATCCGCTCCGTGTCCTACGACCGCATCGAATGCGCGAAATTCAAAAAGCTCTACCTGCTCAAAACCGGCCACGAAATGACTTCCCATACCCCGGTCGAAGAGTTCCACAGCGAACAGTTCAGCGAAGCCTATGAAGCCCTGCTCGCCGCTAATGAACAGGCCCTCAATACCGTCGAAGGCCTCCTTACCAAAATCGAAAACTTTGAACTCAAACTCGACAAATTCTATACCGCCGGCATCTCCTGGACCACTACTAAAAAAAGCCTGAACGCCCGCTACCAGGTCTGGCTCCACGCCACGGAAGTGTAAGAAAGAGAGAGAGGACGAGAGAAGAGAGTTTGCGGGGGAAGGAGAAAACCCTTTTGTAAAAGGGCTTTTCTCCTTCCCCCGCACCCCCATTCTCTTTCCTAAAACTTTTATTATTTCAGGCTGTTTTCCCTTTTCTCAGGGCACTCGGACGAAGTCTCTTCAACCGTGTGTCCTTTTTTGTGCCTGACAAACGAACACGATATCGCAAAGCGCAAGACCTCCCCCGCCGCTTCAACACTCGGCATCGAAATTTCCGAGGGTGTCGAGATGAGAAAGTGTTTGCGGGAAAAGAGGAAAACCCTTTTGAAAAAGGGCTTTTTTCCTTCCCCCACACCCACATCCTCTTTCTTAAAACTTTTATTATTACAGGCTGACTCTCTTTTCAGAAGCACCCGGCAAAGCATTCTTCACCCGTGCTGCCCTTTTTTGTGCCTGAACGGCACACACGTTACCAAAGAACGCAACATCTTCTTCCAACGCTTCAACACTCCGCATCGAAATTTGCCGCCGTCCGGGTTCACGATGTCGCCCGGGGCCCCAGAGCGTGGAGAAGCAGCCTTCCGGCCTGCTTTTACAGCCCGGCCCTCGGTGATCCCTCCAAAATATCCGAAAATCTCTTCCTTACTCACGACTGTCCGACTTTTGTCGGACAGGAGTCGGCCACCGCAGGTGGGCGCGACAGCGCACACCTGCACTGCGTCCGCAGACCGAACAGCGCTGGCCAAGACTTTCCGCGCCCCGCAGTCTCTCAGCCTCTGCCTTTCCCCTCTCCCGATTGTCTTCGGCAACGCGCCCTGCTCCCGCACTCCCGCCCCGCCGAATGGCGAAGCCTTCGGCGGAATCAGGGGGGCCCGGGGGGCTTGTCCCGACTTTGTCGGGGAATTATTTCCCCCGGCGGGGTCCGGGGCAGCGCCCCGATGGCTCTTGCCTGGTCTCCCTTCCACTCCCCCCGGGGCAGCGCCCCGCTGCTCCGGCCTGTCCCCCTTCCTGTCCCTCTCCGCTACTCCGGTCTGTCCGTCTTCCTATTCTGCCTTTCTTGAGGAGAGGTGTTTTTGAATTTTCTCTATGAATTGCCGCATGGCGTCGGAGGGGTGTTTTGCGTAAACGATGCCGTAGGGCATGGGATAGTTCCAGGCGACGGGCAGGGTTTTCATGGCGGGGTGAACGCCCTTCCAGATATCCAGCGTTTCCATGAGGCATCCGCGCTGTTCGCACTCATTGAATATGCCGACGTCGTAGAAATGCGGCGCATCGATGAGTGCTATATCTGGGTGATTCCTTTCAATATCGTCGCGCATGCTATTCAGCACGAGGGATTCTCCGCGGCGGACGAGGATAAGCGTTTCTCCGCTGAGGTCGTTCCAGGTCAGGGCGCGTTTTTCTGCCAGCCGATGATTTTTCGGCACGGCGATGCAGCAGTTCACCGGCTCCAGCAGGAGCATGTTGTATCGCTGCTTCCAGGTGAGCGAGTCGCAGGGGCCGACGAAGCAGTCGATGTCTCCGCCCAAGGAGTCCAGCATAAGTTCCATGCTGTTCGGGCTGTCGTCGAACGGAACGATCTGCACGGAAAAGGCAATTTCGCCGTCATCAATTTCCGACCACAGATCCACCAGCGTTCTGCATGGGCGCAGTATCGACGTGCCCACGCGAACCGTCTGTCGGGCGTCGCCGGCAATGCGACGGGCGCGGGCCATAGCCTGTTCCGACAACCTGATAATATTTTTGGCGTCCGTGTATATGGAGCGTCCTGCCGGGGTCAGGCGCACGCCCTGGTTGGTGCGCTCAAGCAGCGCGACTCCGACTTCCGACTCCAGTTTGTTGATCTGATTCATGACGGAAGCAGGCGTCGTGTACAACGTTCTGGACGCCTTCAGAAAGCTCCCCTGCTCCGCCGCCGCAATAAACGTGGTCAGTTCCCGACTATACACAGCGACCTCGTTTTCAGATTTTCTAAAAACCATTTTAATATTTTGGTATCTTCTCTGTCAATTTTTTCTCCGCTACAACAGCATCATAACACCAGGCGGAGGAAAAGCATGAAAACAACCATTCTGAACAACGGCGTGTCCATGCCCGTTGTCGGCTACGGCACGTATCAAACGCCGCCGCGCCTGACGGAAGCATGCGTGGCCGCCGCGCTTTCCGCGGGATACCTTTCCATAGACACGGCGCAATGCTACGGCAACGAACGGGAAGTCGGTCTTGCCTGCCGGCGATCCGGAATTGCGCGCGAGCGGCTGTTCATCACCACCAAGCTGTGGGGCTGCCGCGGCTATTCGGACACGCTCCGCTCCATCGACGCCTCTCTGAACGCCCTGGATCTCGGCTATATTGATCTTCTGCTGATTCACGAGCCCTCGGGAGACACGCACGAAATTTATCGCGCCATGGAAACCGCCTATGGAAAAGGTCTGCTTCGAGCCATCGGCGTTTCCAACTTTCTGGAAGAGCGCTATTTGGATCTGACGCGTCACTGCACGGTGATTCCGGCCGTCAATCAGGTGGAAACCCACGTTTTCCGCCAGCAGAAGAAGCTCCGGGAGCTGGAACAGCAACTGGGCACTATCCATGAAAGCTGGTCGCCGCTGGCCTGCGGGCGTCACGGCATACATCAGCAGCCCGAGCTGCTCGACATGGCCGCGCAATATGAGAAAACCGTTGCGCAGATTGCGCTGCGCTTTCTCACGCAGCAGGGAATCGTGGTCATTCCCAAGAGCACCGATCCGCGGCACATGCGGGAAAATCTGGATTCCCTGAACTTTGATCTGAGCACGGAAGACATGCAGACCATCGAAGGACTCGACGAAGGTCGGAGTCTGTTCGGCTGGTGGTAGGAGAAGAAGTCATGCCCAAAAACATTCTGATTTTAAACGGCGCGGCCAGAAAAAACGGACGCACAGCCGGACTGATTCAAGCCTTTGCGGAAGGCGCGCGCCGCGCAGGACACCGGGTTCGCGAGTTTTATCTGACCGACATGAACATACACGGATGCCTGGGATGTCTGCACGCAGGACGGAACGCCCACAGTCCCTGCGTGCAGAAAGACGACATGGAACAGATTTACGCCGCGTTTGCGGAATGCCATGTGGTGACGTTTGCATCTCCCGTGTATTTCTGGACGGTGACCGGACCGCTGAAGACGGCGGCGGATCGCCTGTATGCGGAACTGGAATGTCTGGGATACGCGGGTTTTGCGCGGGAAAGCGTGCTGCTCATGACGGCCGGAGGTTCGGACTATTCGCAGGCGGTCACATGGTACCGCACCTATGAGCGGAATCTGGGCTGGAAGAACCGGGGCGAAATTCTGGGAAGCGGAAAAACGGACGCCGCCCGACGGCTCGGCGCTTCTCTCTAAGCTTCAAAAAAAGGAACATCACATGAAAAAGACGCTGTTTGTGGTAGGTGCAGGCAAGGGGCTGGGCAACGCCGTTGCCCGGATGTTTGCGGAACACGATTTTCGCGTGGTACTGATGTGCCGCAACGCGGAACGTCTGACCGAATACCGGAACGCTTTGCGCGCGCAAGGCATGGACGTGGAAACGCAGGTCGCCGACGCCGCGGATCAAAGCGCTCTTGCCGCGTCTCTGCGGGAAGCCGTGCAGCGGTACGGCGTGCCGGACGTTCTGTTCTACAACGTCGGCACGACGACGGCAGACGCCGACCTTGCCGAGAACATGAACGCGGAAATCATGCGGCAGCGCTATGCCGGCGACGTGCTCGGCGCATACACCTGCATTCAGGAAATGAACTGCGAGGCCTTCCGCCAAAAGCAGGGAGCCGTGCTCATTACCGGCGGCGGCTTGTCGCTGTATCCCAGCGCGGATTATCTCCCCCTTTCCATGGACAAGGCCGCACTGCGCGCCATGGTGCTGGCACTGCATCCGGTCCTGAAGGAACAGGGAATCTACCTCGGTTCCGTTCAGGTCTGCGGCTTGATCGGCGGATCCGAAAAATACATGCCGGACAACATCGCCGAACTGTTCTGGAACCTCTATCAGGGCCGCTCGGAAATCGAAATCGTGTACTGATGAAGAGAGAAAGAGAGTGTGAGAGTGAGAGAGATGGCGGGGAAAGGGGAAAACCCTTTTGAAAAAGGGCTTTTCCCCTTTCCCCGCACCCCTATCCCCTTTCCTAAAACTTTTATTATTTTCAGGCTGATCTCTCTCTTTTCAAGGGCGCACGGCGAAGCTTTCTTCACTGTGCTGCCCTTTTTTGTGCCTGAGCGGCGCACACGTTACCGCTGAGCGCAAACTCTCTCCCAAAGCTTCAACAGCCGTCATCGAAGTTTGCCGTCGGCCGGGGGGCCTGATGTCGTCCTTATCCCGCCTTTCCCGGGGCAGCGCCCCGCTGCTCTGGCCTGTTCTTCTTCCTCTTTAAACGCCAAGGGGCGACCCCGTGAAGGAGTCGCCCCGAGAGTTCATCCAAGGTCAGGCCGTCAGATAAGCCAGCCCATGGGGATAAGGGACAGCTTGGGGAAGACCGTGAGCAGGAGGAGCATGACGACTTCCACAAACAGGAAGGGGAGCAGGTTCTTGACCAGGGCCGGCAGCTTGAGGTTGCCGATGCCGCACACCACATAGAGAACCGTGCCGACGGGGGGCGTGATGACGCCGATGCCGAGGTTCAGGATGAAGATGAGGCCGAAGTGGTAAGGATCGATACCGGCGTCCAGGATCAGCGGATAGAACACAGGCGCGAAGATGAGGACGTTGGGGGTAAGGTCCATGACCATGCCGATCAGGAACAGGAACACGTTGATGAGCAGCAGCAGGATGATCGGGGAATCCTTGAACGGAGCGAACAGGGAGATGATCTGCTGCGGGATGTCGGCGAGGGTGATGAAGTAGCCGATGGCGGTAGCGGTGGCCACGATCATCATAACGGCGGCGGTGGTACGGGCGGAAGAGGCGCTGACCTTGAGCAGGTCCTTGAGGCCGATTTCACGGTACCAGAGCAGGCACACCAGGATGGCGTACACAGCGGCGAAGGCGCCGCCTTCGGTGGGGGTGAACACGCCGAAGCGGATGCCGCCGAGCAGGAGCACGGGCATCATGAAGGCGGGGGTGGCGTCGATAAGAATCTTCTTCTTCTCTTCGCGGGTGAACTTGATGGTTTCATGGTAGCCGTCGAGGCGAACGATGACGAACCACATGATCATCAGGGCGAGGCCGATGAAGAGACCGGGGAAAAGACCGATCATGAACAGCTTGGTGATGGACAGGCCGCTCACGCAGGAGCCGAGGATGATGAAGTTGGTGCTGGGCGGGATGATGGGGCCGAGGATGGCGCCCGAAGAGATGATGGCGCCCGCGCGGCCGGGACGATAGCCGACCTGCTTCATCATGGGCAGGAGCAGGCCGCCGAGGGCGGCGGCTTCGCCGACGGAGCTGCCCATGAGGCCTGCGAAGATGACGGAAGCCACGATGGCGGCATAGCCGAGGCCGCCGCGCACGCCGCCGATGAGAAGCTGGGCGAACTGCACGACGCGTTTCGACAGGCCGCCGGCAGCCATGATTTCACCGGCGAACACGAAGAAGGGAATGGCCATCAGCGGATAGTTGTTGGCGCCGTCGAGCATGCAGGAAGCGATGGTCATGGGGTCCCACATGTCGGCGTGGAACATGAGGACCATGGCGCAGAGCACGAGCACCATGGCGATCGGGATGCCGAAGCACAGGAAAACGAAGAGAGATCCAAGAAAAAGAAAAAGTTCCATACTCTCTCCTCTTATTAGTGCTGAAGCTCGGACAGATCCATACCCTCGCTCTTCTTGAATTCAGAGGCGGGGGTGCGGATGACGGTGATGAGATCGCGCAGCTGCAGAACGATGGCTGCGGCGGCCATGATGGGGAGCGTGGAGTTGATGATGGACATATTGACGTAGGTGGCGATGGCGTAGGTGTCAAGGGTCATCATCACATAGGAGACGCCGCCCTGAAGCAGCACGACGAGGGCCGCAATGGTCAGCAGAATGGCGATGATGTTCACCACCTTGCGGCAGTTGCCCTGCAGAAGATCCACCACCATTTCCACGGCGATGTGCTTTTTGCGGTAGAAGGCTTCGATGGCGCCGAAGAAGGTGATGTAGATGAAGAGGAAGCGCGCCCATTCCTCGCTCGGCGGATAGCCGGAGTTGAAGCAGTAGCGCAGAACGGCGTTAAGGAACACCAGGCCGATCATGCCAAGGAAGATGCAGGCGCAGAAAATCTGGAACGCCACTGCGCCGGCCTGGTTGGCCTTATTCCTGGTAGAAGAAGATTCACTCATAGAGACCTCAGAGAACCAGCCAGAGATTCAGAGACAAAAAGGGAGCCTGCCTCAAGACAGGCTCCCGGTTACAGGCAAAGACTACTTGAAGCTGGCGGCCTTGTCGAAGACGGCCTGAGCGTTGGGCACGTAGGTCTTGTCGTTGGAAGCGTCGGTGAACATGGTCCAGGTGCGCTTGGCGGCGTCGGTCATGAAGTCCTTCATGGCCTGAGTGGGTTCGGAAACGGTGCCGCCGTGGCTTTCGATTTCGGCGATGGACTTCTTATCCATTTCCTGCACGAGCTTCCAGATGTCTTCAGCGGCCATCTTGGCGGCTTCGTTGAACCAGGCCTTGTCCTGATCGGGCAGGGACTGATACAGCTTTTCATTGATGAAGAGGCTGTGGATAACGAGGATGTGACCGGTCAGAGTGATCTGGGGGCACTTTTCGTAAACCTTGGTAGAGGTGATGTCGGAGAGCGGGCTGTCGCCGCCGTCGATGACGCCCTGGTCAACGGAGCTCATAACTTCGGCGAAGGGCATGGCCTGGCCGTTGATGCCGCATTCCTTGGCGAAGGTGGTGTACAGGGTGATGTTCGGCACGCGGAGCTTGAGGCCCTTGATGTCGTCAATGCTGTGGACGGGCTTCTTGGTGTAGAAGTGACGGAAGCCCAGAGGGAACATGTTGAGGGTGCGCAGGCCGGACTTTTCGGTGAAGCCGTCGGTGAGGAGGTCGAAGATGCCGCCGTTGATGGCCTTGTAGGCGTGCTCATAGCTGTCGTAGAGCATGGGGGTTTCCATCATGGCCATGGCGGGATGGAACGAGGCAACCTGAGTGCCGGTGGCGCACATTTCAATGGTGCCGCGACGGGTGTCGGCGATATACTTGTCTTCCTTTCCGAGAGAGCTGTTGGGGTACACCTTGACCTTGTACTTGCCGTTGGAAAGCTTTTCAAGATATTCGCCGAACTTGTGCATGCCGATGGTTTCCGGTTCGCCTTCGGCCTTCATGCCGGCAATCTTGATGACTTTGGCGGCCTGGGCGGTGCCGACCATGGCGGTGGCGCCGATCATCAGACCCATGATCAGGGAAAGAGCAACAAAGCGTTTCATAAGTCCTCCTCAGAACTTGTTCGGATATGCCGCCTTGGCATATTGTGTTGCGCCGCCGGCGTGAACCAACGCCGACGGCTCACCCGCATGCGGCTTGTCCGCATATGCGAGTCTGTCTTTTGTGTACTATACTTCCGTGAGTTATGCAATATGAAGTCCGGTCTTTTTATGCCTGCGCGGAAGAAGGTTCCTTGGCCGAAGCGTTCGACGAGGGCTCTTCAAAGACAATGGAAGGCAGCGGCTGAACGGTTCTGCGGCCGGGTCGGCAGAGCTTCATCATGGCGTTGAGGTAGTCGCGGCGCTTGTCGAGATAGAAGGCCAGGGGCTGGGAGAAGTTACGTCCCACAAGGCCGTCCACGAAAAGCTGACTGATGTCGCGTTCGCGCAGGAGCACGAGCTGCGCGCGTGCGAACACGGTTCTGTCGGCCTGACTCATGTTCTTCACCAGTCGGCGGAAGGCGTCCTGGGCGCGGGGCTGGTAGTACCAGAAGTACATGAGGTCGAGGGCGTTGATGATGAGCGCGAGCTCAAGCTTGCGGGCCTCGCCGGAAAGTTCGTCCACGCGGCCTTCGGAGCGGGCCAGCTTGATGAGTATGTCCTCTTCGGGGAAGAGGAGCTCGAGTCTGGTGTAGCAGGCGAACACGCGGGAGATCTTGCCGTCGTAGTCCCAGCGGCGCATGCGGCGGTTGTTCTGACTGTCGGCGTAGCCCTCGATGACGGCGGCCACGGTGTCGGAGGCGAGCTTGGAAATGATGGCCGCGCTCGGCACGGTGTAGAACAGCGGATCGGCCACGCCGGACAGCAGCAGGATGGCCACGAACGCCTGATTGTACCACGACGACACGGGAATGGCGAGCGCGCTGCGGAACAGGTTGCCGATGGCCGCCTCGCGGGGGAAGCCGCGATAGATGTTGTGGGCGCAGATGTAGATGGCGTTCACGAAGTTGAGCACGGCGAACACGATGCCGGGATGCTCGCGCACGCTGAGTCCGCAGAGGTTTTCGAGGAACCAGACGCGCACGATGACCTCGAGCAGCGCCACGGATATGCCGGTGTACATGAGCGAATCGCAGATGCGGCTGATGCTCACGTGATCCTTCCATCGCAGCAGGGTGTTGCGCGTGGTGCCGTTGCCGGCGACGACCATCTGAATGATGTTGCGTATGCCCGTGATGCCGAACCATATGAACGTGCCGAACCAGGCGAGGAACCACCAGTCCTGGGTATAGAGGAAGGAGGCCACCGAGGGAATGAAGCCCGCCATGACCTTGATCCAGTTGGTCACGGTGGTGCTGAGATAGGCGGAACCGGGCTTGTCTTCCCTGCGGGGCTCCCTGTCTTCGAGCAGGGCGTTGGCCGGAGGCGTGTTGATGCCGCCGAGGCTCACCACGTTGCCCGGACGCTGAATTTCGCTGTTGTCGTCGGGGAGCCAGGCGCGATGTCTGGCCTGCCGGAAGTGGCGAAACCCCGGCACGTGACGGATGGCGCGGGTGAGACCGGAAACGTTTTCCCTGTCGTCCTCGTAGCTTACGCGTTCCTCGATGCGGGTGTGCACGGGAATTTCGCCCATGTACTCGCTGTTTTCGCGCAGGGTTTTCTTGGCGCGGGAAGGCAGGGTTTCGGTATAGACGAAGCCCATGCCGAAGGAACGGCCGTTGTTGTCGCGCACGGAATTGGAACCGATGCGGCTTTTCAGCGGATTCTTGCGGTAATATTCCCAGAGCGTGGGAATGTTGCTCTGAATGCTGCGGAACTTGGCGGCGCGTTCGACTTCGCCGCTTTCTTCCAGATTGTCGAGAATCTCGTGAACCATCTGCTTGATGCGGGGGCCGCGGCCTTCGTTGAGCACGCGCTGGAGCTCGTTGATGGCGGGCAGATCGTTGAGCAGACCTTCGTGCCAGTCCTTAAGATTAAAGAGCTCCAGATGCGTGATACAGCAGTCGCAGTCGTAGAGCAGTTCGAGCACGTCGCGCACGTTGAGTCCGGCGAGGTTCAGAATGAGGCGGTAGCCGGTGTGCAGGGTGGAGAGCTCCTCCACCATCTGCGCGGGCGAGCGCGTGAACATCACGGGCACGTCCTTCGGATCCGCGCCGATTTCGGGCAGATCCGACCCCTCAAGCCAGTCTCTGGCGATGACCGCGCTCGTGAGATTCTCGAGTTCCAGAATCTCGCGTTCGGCGGCGCCGTCGTCGTCCTGACCGGCAGCCACGCGTTTCTTGAGCTCCTGGGCGCGAATCTTCGCAAAGGGCAGCACGTGACCGTGCATGCACTCGGCCAGATGCTCGAACGAAGGCTGACCGAGGCCCACGCAGGCCATGAGGCGTCCGGCCTTGATTTCGGGTATTTCCGTGCCCCACGCCCGGGAAAGTTCCCTGCGCTTGCCTTCGTTCCAGCGATCGAGGGCGTCGAGCGTGCGGGCCTTGCGCCATTCCACGGCCTCGCGGCCCTGCGCGGTGAGGGCCTGCATCTTGTCCGACTCCAGAAATTCGAGGAAGTCTCCGGACGCGCTGAAGCCGCGCGGCACCCACACCATGCTCACGTAGCGCCCGCGGAACGGACAGCGCACCTCAAGACCCACGCGCACGTGAATGCCCATGATGGCCGCGGCGTCGAGAATTTCCCTGGCGGCCGCGTAGTCTATGTAGTTGGAATACACCACCGTGAGATAGCGCAATCCCTTGATCCAGGCGTCCATGATGAGATGCGTGGGCGTCTTGCGGCCGCGCGAATGGGCGTCGTACACATGATCGTCGAAGGAAAGCTGATTCCACTCTTCCGGCATTTCCGGCAGATGATAGCGCGCGAGCATCTTGCGCACCACGCGCGGCGTGCCCTGCGCGGCCTTGCGGAAATCGTGCGCCAGCTTGAGCTGCGTGAGCGGAGAATCCTGCGCGCGCACGAGATCCTTCATGATCTGGAGAAGCACGCGGGCCGTGTTGCGCCGCAGCATGGAGTGCGCGCTGCTCATCACTTCGTCGTACAGGGCCTGGAGCGCCATGATGCGGTCGTCCGCCTGGCCGACTTCCAGATTGGTGAGCAGGTTGATGACGGCATAGGCCACCCGCGAAACGCGGGAAATCACCAGTCCCTTGATGCCGTGCGGATGCAGATTGGCGTCGAAAACGCGGCTCTGCGCCTTGTCCGGGCATTCCAGTATTCTGTTGACCAGAGTCAGGATTTCTCTGTCCTGCCTGTCAAAATAGAAACTTACCGACATGCTCCTCTCCATGTGTCGCTGTCGCGCCTGAGCGCGTATCTTCACCGGCGGCAAGTCCGCCGGGACGAATGCGCGGATTCTCCGGCAAAAGCTCTGCCCTGCCGAGAAACCGGACGCTTCTTCTACAATAAGACAGTGAGTGTAGTCTTTGTTACGTCAATGTGTCAATAGTGTTTTTTTTCACACAATCATTTTCCGCAATATTCTTTTCTGCTTGCGGAAGCGTTCCGATGCTTTTATACTCCGGGCACTTCCCCGCAGGACCGCCTATGAACAAAGCAGACAGCCGAAAGAAGAATCTTCTGGAATTCCTCAACAAGCGCGGCTACGCGACCATTGAGGAACTCGCGCAGAATTTTTCCGTCACGCCGCAGACCATGCGCCGGGACATCAATCAGCTCGCCGACGAAGGACGGGTGCAGCGTTTTCACGGCGGCGTGGGCATGCCCCTCAGCACGGAAAACATCATTTACGATCAGCGCAAGCTGCTCTTCACCGACGAAAAGCGCCGCATTGCCGAGCTTGCCGCCCGGCACATTCCCGACGGGGCGTCGCTGTGCATCAACATCGGCACCACCACCGAGGCGGTGGCCTTCGCCCTGCTCGGTCACAAGAATCTGCGCATTCTCACCAACAATCTCAACGTGGCGCGCATCTGCGCAGGCAACGAATCGTTCGAGGTCATCATTGCGGGCGGCACGGTGCGTTCCCACGATCTCGGCGTCATCGGCCCCGAAACCGAACAGTTCATTCAGGAATTCCGCATGGATTTCGGCATTATCGGCATTTCGGGCATCGACGGGGAAGGGAATCTGCTCGATTACGACTATCGGGAAGTTTCGGTGGCGCGCGCCATCATTGCGCATTCCCGGCGGGTGTTTCTCGTGTGCGACAAATCCAAGTTCGGGCGTCCGGCCATGGTGCGGGTCGGACATGTGAGCCAGCTCGAAGCCGTGTTTTCCGACGGGCCCCTGCCCTCCCGCTGGCAGAGTCTCATTCGGGATTCCGGCGCTCACCTCTACCTCGCCTGAGGAGGCCGTCATGCCGGAAGCTTGCGGAGCGTCCCGCCGGGAAGTGCTGATTTTCGCACTGCTCACCGCAGCCTGCGTGGCCGCCGACGCCATGCTCTACGTAACGCTCCCCGTGTTCTGGCGCGAAGCCGGTCTTGGTTCGCTCTGGGAAGTGGGCGTGGTGCTGGCTCTGAACCGGCTGGCCCGGCTGCCGCTCAATCCGCTCATCGGCTGGGCGTACACGCGCCTGAACACGAAAACCTGCGCCGCGTTTGCCGCGCTGCTTTCCGCGCTCATTCCCGTGGGATACGCCTTCGCGTCCTCGCTGGCGGCGTGGGCTGCGCTGCGCGTGCTCTGGGGGCTGGCCTGGTCGCTGCTCAAGCTGGGCGGCCTGTTCACGGTCATGGCCGCGGCGGGGCAGAAGAACCGGGGCTACTTCATGGGCCTGTTCACCGGAACCTACCGCCTCGGCAATCTGGCGGGCATGCTGGGCGGCGGTCTTCTGGCCGACATGGCTGGGCTGCGCGTCGCGCTGCTCGCCGGCGCGGCTGCGGCCGCCCTTGCCCTGCCCGCGGCTCTTTTTCTGCTGAGGGGCGTGC
Source organism: uncultured Mailhella sp. (assembly GCF_944324995.1). GTDB lineage: Bacteria > Desulfobacterota > Desulfovibrionia > Desulfovibrionales > Desulfovibrionaceae > Mailhella. The sequence continues at coordinate 38,294 of NZ_CALUYL010000022.1, read as the reverse complement.
CACCCTCTCCGCGCAAAAGCAAAAACGCTGCCGTTTCCCCCAAAGTCCTGCTGCACTCGCCGGAAATTTTCTGGGTGCTCGTCACCTGCATGGCGGTCACGCTCATCATCGAGGGCTTTTTCATGTCCACGCTGTCCGCGCTCATGGCCCATCACTGGGGCGAAAGCATCACCGTGCTCGGCGTCACGGCGGGTTGCGCCACGGCCGCGGGCGTGATGCAGTCGCTGCGCTGGGGCTGGGATCCGCTGCTCTCGCCGCTCGTGGGACGCCTCTCCGACGGCCGCCTCGGCCGCGTGACCATGTTTGCCGCCGGTTGCTGGACAGCCGCCGGACTGTTTCTGCTCATCGGCGTTTCGCTGCCCCTCGGCCCGTGGCTTGCCGCGATTGCGGCCGTGGAACTGTGCTGCACCGCCATGACCACCCTTTCGGACGCCCTGGCCGCAGACGCGGCTTCGCGCTCAAACGCGGTGTTCGTCATGACCGCCTACACGCTGGCCATCGACCTCGGCGCGGCGCTCGGCCCTCTCGGCGGATTCGCCGCCATCTCCCTCTGGGGCATGAACGCCGCCTACGCGCTGGCCGCCGCCGTGCTCGCGCTTTTTGCCCTCAAGTGGACCTTCCGCCCGCCGGTCGGAACCTCGACGCCGTCCTGACGCCGACGCCCGCGCCAGCCGCGTCCGCCGGGCGCCTCTCCCCCGCCCCGCAACATCCCGACGCCGCAGTGCCGCCGCGGCTCCGTTTTGTCCGGCATTCCTGCGCGCGCGAGGCGACGCTCATTGTCTGCGATGAAGGGAACGTCTTCAATGCCGGCATTCCCGCGCCGGGCAACGCCCCGGAGCCCACTCCCTGCGCCGTACCAACGCACTCGCCCCGCCTGCCCCCGGCAAACAACTCACCCCGCGCACTGCGCCCGTTGACCGCAGCCCCTTGCCTCCCGCAGTGAGCTTCCGCCGCAGCGCAGACGAAGGATAACCGGGCGAGCTTCCGCGCAGCGCCGACCTGCCCCGCACACCTTTACGAAACACCCCAAAGCTCTCCCCTGCGCCTTTCACAACACACGTTTCCCCATTGCCCGCAAAACACCCGCGCGCGCAACGCCCTGCGCCCAAACAAAAGTTTTAGGAAGGAGGATGGGGGCGCGGGGGAAGGAGGAAAGCCCTTTTTCAAAAGGGTTTCCTCCTTCCCCCGCCTCTCCCCTATCTCTCCCCCCTCTCCAGCAGCACGAGTCTGATGAAGCCTTCGCCGAAGGCGCGGAACATGCCGCGGGCGTCGGCGTGTCGGAGGGGCGGGAAGATGCGGTTGACGCTGGCCTGCCGCACGAATTCCCAGGGTCTGCCGAGTCTGGCGATATTGTTTTCCCGGGACCATGCGGCCTTGTCGTAGGGGACATAGACGTTCAGCCAGCGGCGAACCTGCGGCAGGAAGAGCGGGCCGCGCACGCCCACGGGGTCCAGGGTGACGAGGGCATCCACGCGAACGCTGCGGCAGGCGGGCACGACATCCCGGGCGAGGGAGCTTGCGCCCCAGCTGTGTCCAATGAGCACCAGACGGCGCGGGAGTCCGCCGTAGCGGCGAAGAAGGCGTCGGGCGGCGGCAATTTCATCGTATTCGCGGTAATAGATGTCGAAATCTTCGCCGAGAAGCGCGGGCAGGTCGCCGAGAATGGCGTAGGCCCGGCCGAAAAAGGCGTCGGTAAAGCCGCCCATGACCAGACAGAAATTGCCGAGTTCGTTGTCGGGCGCGTCGTCCAGGCGGTCAAGAAAACGCTTTTCCTCGCGCGACGAGCGCACGCGCCCCCCCATGCCCCACGATCGGAGCAGGCGTTCGGGGTTCCTTCGCCATCGGTATGAAAGCACCACGGCCATGATGTTTCCTCGCTTTGCGTTGACGGTTGCGTTCGGCGCGCGAAAAACGCGCGTTCTTTCAGTGAGCCACGGCAACGGCGCGTTCGTCAAGTATGTTTCGCGGACGCCCTCGGCATGCAGAAACGTTGCAGCCATCCGCGGCCGGAGAAGCGGCCCCTCTGCGGCAGAAAAGAAACCGCGACGAAGCGCACGGCACCGGGCCGGGCGGAAAAAAACATCTTTCCAATAAAAACGCGCTTAAAAAAGAAGGCCCGGCGAACCGCAGCGGTCGTCGGGCCTGTGTACAAGTCTCTGCATCACTCAGGGAGTGAGGCGCTTTTCGAATATTCCGGGGCGGCAGGAGCGAATCGGCCGATCAGGCCGCGGCTACTGCCGCGTCGGCAAACTTACTTTGCCGTGGGATAAATAACGGAAATGGCTTCGCGCACCACGGGCACAGGCATCTGCGTGGGATTGGAGCCCTTCACGCCGGAGGAGAAGGTCAGATCAATGCCGAACAGGCCGCCGATGAGACGGGTGATGCGACCGGTGTCGCCGCTGCCGGAAGCAATGATGGGATACTCGGGATGCGCGCGACGGAAGGCCAGCGTGCCGTTCAGGAAGGTAAGCACGTCTTCTTCCTTGTTGGGCTTCACCACGATCTTGGCCACGTCGCCGCCGGCGTTGATTTCACGTTCCATGATCTTCACGATTTCCTCGGTGGAAGGCGTGGCGCTCATGTCGTGATGGGCAACAACCAGAGAAATGCCGGAACCGGCCAGTTCCTTCTTGAAAGCCTTGATCTTTTCAGGGCCGTAAGCCAGTTCCATGTCGATGAAGTCGGCCAGCTTTTCCTTGATGGCCGCCTTGTAGAAATTGAACTTCGCCGCGTCGGAAACGTCCTTGTAGCCGCGTTCGGCCTTGATGCGCACGGTCAGCAGAATGGGCGTGTCGCCGAACACCTTGTTGATGTCGCGCAGCATGGCCACGGAAGCCTTGGTGTCTTCAATGAAATCCCAGTAGTCGGCACGCACTTCGATCATGTCGGGCTTGAGATCGGCCACGAACCTGGCTTCGTCGAGCAGCTTATCCCTGGTAGTGGCGGTCAGAGGCACGCACACGACAGGCGTGGGGCCGCCGAGCACGGTGGGACCGCTCGTAATGGGCTTGGTGGGCATGGGACGCGTATAGCCTTCGGCAAAGGCCACGGACACTGCGGCCGGAATGACGACGACCGCAGCGAGAAGAGAAACGAGCATTTTTTTGATGTTCATACACCCTCCTTTCGGTTCATATTTAACAAACAACTTCTTTTTTTCATAGTAAAAACCATTTTTACTGTCAATAATGCCCGCATATTACTTTGTTTGTATCAGCTGATACCGTGATTCACAAACTCTATACATTCATAAAAAATATCTTTCTCATCAATGATTTGAAGAAATACGAAAAAACATATTGCACAAACTTGCTCCATATATGCTTACTATGCACATGCAACGCAAAACGGATCGGATCGACGATTCGATTACGTTCGTCTGGACTCACATCGCGCCCATGTTTTCCCCGTCCGGAGCTGTTCGTGCTTCGTTCGTACCCGGCTTGCGCCTCCGCTCCGCCCCCTCTTTTCCCCCGCCCAGGCAGCGAGAGCGCACAGAAAAGACCCCCGAAGACGGCCTTTCTTTTTCGGCACGAACGGTTGCAGACGCTCCTCCTGCTCTTCGCCCGTCCGGACGGATCAGCGTGTTTACACCCGCAGCATGTCCTGCGGGAACACGGCCTGCGGCTCCGGCTGCGCGCCGGGCTGCGTTTCCGGCTCCTTCAGGCAGACGCTCTGCACTCCGAAGCCACGTCCACAAAGTTCTGCGACCACTGCGCCACGTTCGAGCCGTCGAGCAGGCGCATGGACATCTCGCCCTGAAGCGTCACTCCCGTGTCTTCCCGCGCGGCCAGCGTAAAGCCCTGCGTGCCGTGAAAAACGTGTTGGCGTTCAAAAGCTCGGCGTAGAACACTTCCCGCTCCTCCCGGGGCAGCGGCACCGCCACGGTGAACATCATCACCATGTCGGCTTCCTCCAGCCAGCGGAGGCTGACTTCAACATCGTCGATGACCAGAAGGCAGGAAGGATCGTCCTCGCGCACGATGCCCCGGCGCGTCCGTCTGACTGCGGAAGCGCCGGGCGCAATGCCGGGGCCGCGCTGGCACTTTGCGTCTTTTTGTGCCATGCTGCGGCTGCGCAGAAACGCGGCGAGAAACGCCGGAGGACAAAACGCCCGGACGCCGATTCCCCGGGGCACTCCCGCGAAACCACGGCAGCAACGTTTTCCAAAGCTGCGGCCTGCTCCCGCAGCCCCGCGCCTGCGCCGGCAACGCCCGCCCCCGAAGCGGCGGACACAGCATGTTCGACAGGACGAGATCATGGAAGAAAACAAAAAGAAATATCCCTGCCCGCACGGCGAGCGTTCCAACCTTGTGGTGCTGTGCAAAATGCCCTGCGAGGAAACGGGCTGCCGCCCCACGGATCTGACCTACGAAAAGGACGCCTTCATCGTTACCGAATACTGGTGCCGGGAATCGTGCCGCTGGTGGAAGGCCAACGGGCACGAATGGGACAAGAAGTAGCCCACAAAAAAAGCCGGAAGCCCGCTGCGCTGCGGGCCCCGGCAATTCTTCCCCCGTCCTTTTCCTCCTTTTTCTCTCCCTCCCCTTCTGCCTGCCTTCTTTCCGCCTCCCCGGCTTTTCCGAAGCGAAGCGTCGAAAGTCCTCTGAAAAATCTTTTTTTCTCGCCCCGGAAACGCCTCAGCGCCGCCCGCGGCTCATGGCCGACGTAAAGACGCTCTTCCCCACGCGCCGGACTCCCTGAAATCGTGAAGGAGTCGGGGCCCGACCTGTCGGGGAATCCTTCCCACCGACGGCGTTCGGTCAGCGCCCCAAGACTCCGGCCTGTCATCCTGCCTGTTCCTCCCCATCAGGACTTGCCCCGAGGCTCCGGCCTGTTCCCCTTCCTCATCTCCTCTCTATTCCCTTTCCGCGGAGGGGGTCACGGGTTCGAGAGTGCAGTGTTTCACGCGGTCGCGTTCTTCGGCGCGTTTGGCGTTGTTGAATCTGTCCGTGGTGCCCACGAGGTAGCCGGTGATGCGGCGGATGCGCTCAAAAGGCACGCCGCGGCCGATGCATGCAGCGTCATTCATGGCGTCTCCTTCAGCCGTTGTCGGCTTCCACGGTTTTTTCGAGGGAATCCACGCGACGGAGCCACCCGTCGAGGAAGGGTTTCAGGCTGCCGTTGCCGTTGACGAGTTCGTGGTAGCGGGCCCGGCGCAGATGGCAGACGGCCACGGCGGTTTTGCGGTCGCTGCAGGTGCGCAGCGCGGCAAGGGTCACGGGCCCCCATACGCCGTCCGCGCGCAGACCGAGAGCCTTCTGCACAAGGCGACAGGCGCAGTCGGCTCCCATGTTCACGGCAGTGTCATACACAACCACGGCGCAGAGAGGCTTCACGTCGTCGAGGCCCAGCGCATCCCAGAACCTGCGGCGCATGCGCCTGCGCCCGCCCTCCGGCGTGAAGGCGGAATCGTCGGCGTCGAAGTCGCCTTCAAGGTCGCCGTCTTCATCAATATCGCCCTGATCTTCCTGCCCCTTGAGAGCGGTCGGACTGACGCCGTCATGTGCGGAGCCGCCGGAATCGGCAACATGCCCGACGCGTCCGCCTTCCCACCGCGATGTGAACTCATGTGCTTTTTCAAAATTTCCCATAAAAAAGCTCCCTTTTTCCAGAGAGCCTATCCGCCTCCGTCACTGCGGCACAGAGGGGAAAAAGAAAAAACATGACGCCGAGCGACACTGCAACACACTGCACATTGGCGAGAAAGCGTACTTTTTTGCCTATGCGCAACAGCACAAAACTTGATGTAAAAGATAACAATAATCCATATAACTGTCTATAAAAAATATCAGTTGAATATTTTTTTTTGTTTTCGTCAAAAAAGTACACTTTTTTGTCAACAAATTTTTAACTTTTAAAGGAAATATGCTGGAGATTTTCATGACGTCAAGAAACTGTATAAAAAATTTTGTCATCAGATATCGAGCATTTATAAAAAAATACAGATTTTTTACTCTTCTCTCCATAACGCTGTTTTCCGGAACTTTGGTTCTTGTCAATGCCCAACCAGCTTTTTCCGAAGATATCACGCTGGAACAAAAAAACATTCACTTTCTGGACTATTCCAAAGAATACGACGGAAACCTTACCATAAACATTACCGCCACCGGCCGTTTCAGCGACAATACTCAAAACTTTGACGATGAGGATTTCCGCCCGAATGAAGGCACGTTCGGCTCCAACCACAAGCAATACGGAACCGGCGTACTTATCTGGAATAAGAGTTCACTCGACGTTGCCGAGAATCTGTCAATCACCATAGCCCCTGAAAGGATATCCGGAAGCAAGTGGGACATCACCCGTGAAGGCATTGACATGAAGAACGGGGGCGTCATGTCTGTAGGCGGCAATACCACTATTCTGGTAGACAACTATCTGCACACCAGCACCAATCCCCCCGCAGCCGATAATGAGGATTACGGGCTCAACTCCCAGAAAGGCATCTCCATGACCGGCACGGGCACGGATCTTGACATTAAAGGCGACCTCGCCGTCACCATGCTGAACGGCAACCGCTCCATGGGCATTCTGGTCAACGACAATGCCGACCTCACCGTTGACGGCAACACCAGCATAACAGTCAGAAATGCACCATACTATACTTACGGCATAGGCAACTACTACAGCGATCAGAACTACGGACTCGGCGCCCGTACCAATGACGGACGTCTTCACTTCAAAAAAGACCTTGCCATAGTTACCGAGGGCGGAAACAACTCCATCGGCATCAACCTCAAAGACGGAAACAGAAACAGCGCAGGCGAGCAGTCCATCACCGTCGACGGACATCTTTCCATTCATGCTTCCGGGGCTGAAAAATACGAGAACAGAACGTCTCTGCAAACGTTCCCCAACGCCGTATCCAACTACGGCATGTACATGTACTATATAGCGGATTCGCTCTTCAACACGGCCGACATCACCACAATCGCCGAAGGAGACGCAGAGTCCATAGGGTCTTACCTTTACTGGTATTCCAACGCCGCCTTCCGAGGTGACGTCACCTATCATACAGAGGCGGATCCGGGAGCCGTATCCATTTCCGCCCTGGCGCGAGCCGGAAGCAGCATCGACTTTCAGCAGGGCCTGATTGCCGACGGCAGCATCGTACTCAACGCCGTGGGCAACACCTCCGGCAAGGGCTCGACCATTCTGGTGAACTCTTCCGAGAATCCCGATGCCGTCGTGCAGCTCACCGGCAACATCGTGGCCGGCAAAACCTCCACGGCCTATATTTTCGGAAGCAACTACGACACCACTGTAGATGCCGACGAAACGCTCAACACCATTACGGCACATCTGCTGAACGACAAATCCTTCTTCACCGGCATCAACGAGTTCGGCAACAAGGGCAGCAAGATCGACCTCACCTTCAACAACGGCGCGCGCTGGAACATGACCGGCAGTTCTCCGGTCTCCAATCTTGTGGTGAGCAGGGGCGGCATTGTGGACATGACCTACGACAACGCCCAGGCGGCTTCCGGATTCCGCACGCTCACGGCCGAAACGCTCTCCGGCGAAGGCGGCATATTCAACGTCAATACCGACATCGAAAACGATCTGACCGATCAGATCATCATCGGCCGCGGCACGGGAAATCACGGCGTGTATGTGAATCCCACCGGCGCAGATCCCTCACGCGAAGCCATGAACGCCTTCATTGTTCAGCAGCAGAGCGGCGACGGCACCTTCTCGCTCGCCAACGAGTGCGAGGTCAACGGCAGCACGCAGCATCTTGTGGAACAGGGCAATTACTTCTATGCACTGGCACAAAGAGACGGCTCAGCCACGCCCGACACGCAGGAATGGTATCTCAAGCGCACTTCCATAGAACAACCCGATCCCGACAAGCCCGGTACGCCCTCCCGTCCGGAAACCCCCACCGGAGAAACCGAAGCAGCCCTTTCCTCGCTGGCCGGACACTATGCCCTGTGGTACGGACAGCTCACCGATCTGCGCAAGAGACTCGGCGAAGTGCGCTACGGTACGCAAACCGGTCTGTGGGTGCGCGGATTTGCCGATAAATCGCGTCTCGACGGCTTTGCAGGCTACGGCTTCACACAACACCTTACAGGCGGTTCACTGGGCTACGACAGGGCCGTTTCCACAAACGAGGATCATCTCTGGATTCTGGGCATGCAGATACGCAGCGGGCATGCCGATCAGCGAGTGCAGGAACGCTGGGGCGGATTCGGCGATCTGAACAGCGTGGGCGCGGGTTTCTATTCCACCTGGCTGCATGTCGACGGCTGGTATCTGGACGCCGTGACTGCCATGGACTGGTACGAACATGAAATACGCACCGCCATGCTCAACGGCGTCAAGGTGCATGACGACCGCTCCTCATACGGCGTTGGCGCTTCACTGGAAGGCGGTCGCCGCATGGACTTCGCCTTCAGCAACAACGGCCTGAACAGCTGGTTCGTGGAGCCGCAGGTGCAGCTTGCGTGGTTCTGGGTGCGGGGCGGCGAGTTCGGCACCAGCAACGGCATGACCATAGAGCAGAGCGACATGAACACCCTCACCGGTCGCGCAGGCGTGGTGCTGGGCAAAAAGTTCGCATTGAAAGGCAGCAACGGGGAACGCTACATGCAGCCCTATGTGAAGGTCGGCGTGAATCACGAATTCCTCGGCGAACAGAAAGCACGCATCAACGACCTGCATCTCAATTCCGAGATGGAAGGCACCCGCGTCTATTACGGCCTCGGCGCAGACTGGCAGGCCACGGACAACCTGCGGCTCTATGTTCAGGCGGAACGCGAACACGGCGAACACTTCACCCGCGAATACAACGTTTCCGCAGGTCTCAAGTGGCGCTTCTAAGCCCCGACCTTCCTTCTGCGGCGGGCCCGGCGTTCCGCACCGCCGCATCGCAGAAGGAAACGAAGGACGAAGGCGATCCCCCGGGCGGGGCGCATCGTCGCCCGATGCCGCAAGGTTGCGCCGCCCGCCGCATGCCGCGCGCCGCAACCCCGCAGGGCTCTTCCTCCGCGCTCCCCTTTTTGGAAAAACTTAAAGCATTGCTTTAAAAATTCCGGCGGAATGCCTGCTGCGCGCCTTGCCGCCTTCCCCTTTTTCCAAAAAAAGAAGCAGGACGCCCCGAGTCGGGGCGTCCCTTTCAACATGCTCCGGCGTTGCGCCTTGTCACGCCTGCCGGTCGTTCAGCGCCGGACGGCTCATCTCGAACGCCGTGCAGACGTGCGAGCCGTCGGACCGGATGAGGAACTGTTCATGGAACTGCAAAGGAAGCGTCGGGTCGCCGTTGATGTCCATGACTATGGATCCGTCCGCCTGCTCCACCGCACTCATCATGAACGCGCCGTGCTCGTTGTACTGCAGGCCCGGGAACACGCCGCTCATGAACCTCGCCGCAATGAGCGGCGTCTGCGAAAAAGCCTGCGCCACCCGCAAAAACTGCGCTTCGGAATGCGTCATGCCCCGCCAGAAATCCAGAATCGGACGCAGCACCGGATGATCCTCGGAAATCTCATGCTTCGGAATCTTCACCGGATGCACGCTCAGAGACGTGCCGTCCGCCTTCGTGAAGCGCAACGTCGCGCTCTGCCCCTGCCGCACGAAATCCTCGCCGAGCCGGTACACGCTCTCCGGCGTCACGTCGCGCATGGACGTCATTTCCAGACTCATGCGGATATCGTTGAGCGAAAGGGAGCTGCCGGGTTCGATCAGTTCCAGCAGCTTCCGCGGCGGCACACCCAGACCGCTGTTGTGGAACAGCTTCCACTCGTTGCTCCCCGGAAACGCCTCTCCCTCCACAAGCTTCACGCGCTCATGATACGCCGTGTCCACGGCGTCCAGCATGCGGGCCACGGCGTCCATGCCCTTCGCCGAGGCAGGCATGGGCCCCAGACGCCCTCCCGTAAAGATGTCCCACAGACGCGGCAGCGACAGCGGACCTCCGCCGTCATGCATGGCCGCCAGAATCTCTTCCGCGGAGGAGGCCACCCATTCCCGCAGCATGTCCTTGCGCGGCGACGACTTCGCCGACTCCATGAGCGGCAACAGCACCGCGGCCAGCGTGTCCCAGTCTCCCCGCGAAAGCGGCGGGTTGTGTCCGGCAAAGCTCAAATAATAGTCGGGAATGCTGTCTCTGCCGCCCAGCGTCTTGAGCTCCGTCATGATGCCGTTGTGCCCGCCCGGAATCTCGCTCGGATGCGTCGCGCGCACGTCGTACCAGCGGGCAAAGCGCGCCGCGTCGCCCCGTCCGCCGACGGCTTCCATTTCCCCGCGCACGGCGTTCATCAGGTCGAACATCGCGGTCGTCATGCGCTCGTCCTTCGGCTTGAGGCCGCGATCCCGAAGCCAGAGCAGAGCGCCCGCCGTGCTCTCTGCCGCCGCAGAACGCATGGCCTCGGCAAGCGCCCCCGCCTGCGCCGGGGAAAGGTGCGACGCGCCGATGAGAAGCGCCGCGCGCAGCGCGTTTTCCACGCCTTCCGCGTCGCCGGGAAGCGCGTCGCGCATGGCGAGATATTTGCCCACCAGAGCATGCGTTTCCATAAACACCTGTCGCGCCGTGACGCCGGGAGTGCCCAGCGAAACCAGATCGCGCACGAACGATGCGTCGCAGGCCGCCGAGGCGATGGAGGCAAGCACGTTCGCGTCGCGCAGGCCGAAAAGCTGCGCGGCCTCCTTCATGGCCGCCTTTTCCGCCGCGGTAAAGCCCGTCGCCACGCCGTTCGTCACCGTTTGTGCCGCAAGCGCGTCCACGGCGGCCATCGTCCGGTGCAGGCGCTCCATTTCCTGAACGAACGCCCCTTCCGCCGCCGCACGCACCGCCGCAGGATCCACGGCCCGGCCCGCGTCCACGGCGGCCTTCGTCACGTCGGCAGCCGCCCGCCGCACCGCTTCGCGCATGGGTTCGAGATTCACGCGCTCCATGTCGATGCCGGAGAAGTCCCGCGTTGCCGCAGCCTCGGCCATCAGCGCCCGAAATTCCCCCGTGTGCGGAACCGTGCCGCGCGTCCCTTCGGGAATCAGCGTGGAGAGCACCGCCTCCATCATGGAAAGATTGTCCGCGGCCAGACGCCCGGCCTGCTCGTCCGCAAGACCGGCCGCCACGGCGGGATCCATCGCCGGAAGACGCACGCCCGCCACGCCCACGAAGTCGCGCACATCCTCGGAAAGCCGGTTCAGCGGAACATCCCTCTGAAACGTGCTCTCCGTAAACGCCGCGCCCCGCCGCCGCAGCTCCCGCACGTCGGCTCCCGGCGCGGGCGCGTTGAACATGTCGAGCTTCATGCCGCTGCGCTGCTCGTCGCTCATGGCGGAAATGAGCTGCTGACCGAATATCTGAAGCGCTCCCGCCATGGGCAGCATTCTTGCCGAAATCATCATGGCGTCCCGTCCGTAGGCCCCGCTGCGCATCGCGGCCGCCGCGGAATTGAGTTCCGAGGCCAGGCGTCCGAACTTCGTCACCGCGCGCGACACCATTTCCGGCAGCATCTGCTGCGGCACGCCGCGACGCGCCAGAATCAGCGAAAGGGCGTTTTCCAGCACGGTATTCCTGTCGCGGGCGCCGAAATCGCCTTCCATCGCGTGGGTTGCGGCATCCAGCGACAAGGTGAGCCCCACCAGACGGTCGAGAAAAAAGTCGTCGAGCGGCGCGCCGTCGTGCAGCAGCGGCTCCAGCAGCACATCGCCGAACATCATGGCGTTGATGTACCGCGGCATGGTTTCCGGCGTGAGCGGCGGATCCAGCTTCACGGGCGGGTTCTGCGCCATCACGGCCAGTTCCTGAAGCAGCGGCAGATGCTCTTCCAGCAATTTCTCCACCGCCTCGGAAAGCGCGTCGAACACCTCCCTGCCGTCGGGAATGTGCATCGGCGAGACGCTCCCGAGCCTTTCCCGCGCAAGCGCCTCCACCTCGGGATGATGCCCCACGGCCACGGCAAAGCTCGCAGGCAGACCATGACGCTGCATGGCCACGCCCGCCGCGAGCTCGCCCGCCATCTCCACCTGACAGGCCCTGATTTCCGAGGCGCGCTCCTCGCGCGTGGACAGCGGCCCCGAACGCACGATGAGCTTGTTGCAGAGCGCGCTCATGCCGTCCGCCCCGAGCTCGCTCTGCGCTTCGTGAAGCGCCGCCAGAATGTCTGCGGGCTTCTCTTCCGCCGCAACGGCCTCCAGATCCTCGGCGCTCAGAGAGCGCGCCAGATCCATGTCCTGCGCGCAGGCGTCGGCAAAGGCCCGCTCAAAATTCCGAAAGTCAAACACCTGCAGGCCGCGGGCAAGTTCGCGGTCGAGCTCGCGGGCAAAAAAGCCGTTCCGGCCTTCCAGCGGACCGCGCATCCGCAGCATGAGCTCCCGCGCGGCCCGGTTCTTCTCGCCGTCGCCAAGATCCGGCAGACGGCTCAGCAGGCCCTCAAACTTCGGACACACTTCCGAAAGAACGTACGACTTCAGCGCCGCCGCCTGCTGCGCTTCGTCGCCGAGCGGCAGATTGCGCGACGCCGCAAACCACGCAAACGACGAGGCGTGCCCCGCCGGAAGGTTGCCGCGGCGGACAAGCTCCGCGCCCGCGATGGACGCGAGCTGCATGTTCAGCGCAAGCTGCGTCTGCCGCACCGCACCCGCCGTGAGCGGCTTGCCGCTCTGCATGAGCTCGTCGAGCGGCGCGCGTACCGCGCCGAGCTGCGCCGCGTAGGCCGGATGCTGAGAAATGGCCGTCATGAACGCCTGCACCGCCGCCCGGTTCTCCGCGGCGCGGGCCGACTCGAAATGCTTCTTCAACCCGTGCAGCGCGCTGCCCTGCCGCAGATCGTCGGCGGCGGGGGCATGAAACTGCACCTTGTCGTCAAGAACGGAAACGTTCTGAAACAGCGTGTTCAGATCAACAGGCATGGCAGCCTCCTCTTTCGGGTCAGACCCGCATCATGTTCTGCATGGCGGCAAGGGAGTCGTCTTCCGGGGGCGCTCCTCCGGCAAGTCTTTCCTGCTCCGCGCACAGGCGGCGCAGCTCATCTCTCCACTCTTCCGTCAGCGTCAGCACGGCGTCGAGCTTCTTCACAAAGTCTTCCGGCGAAAGACCGTACACGGGAAGCGCATAATTCATGCCAACCATGTTGGCGGCGGCATCGTAGCTGAGCGCCCCGCCCCGGGTCTGCATGAAAAGAAAGTTGGCGGCCAGAAGCCGACGCAGCACTTCGCCGTCGCGCCAGCCCGCAAGGGGGCCCACTTCCGCGTAGATCACGAACATCTGCTGCGCCTCCAGCCACTGGATCAGCAGTCCGCGGCCGTCGAGCATCAGATACGCGGCCCCGGCGTCGGAAAGCCGAATATCCAGTCCGGTTTCCCTGTTCAGCGCTTCAATGTAGGAAAGGCCCTGATCCATGATGACGCTCCTTTCACGCTTTTCCATGCAAAATCCGTGCCGTGGACAACGCCGCCCGCGAGGAACAAAGAACCGGCGCTCCGCGAAAGAGCATGCGAAGATTCCGCCTTCCGTCGAACGCGGCAAGGCGCGAAAGAGTCCGAACTTCGGCGCGCAGGCACACGGCACTCTTTTTCAGTATGGCACAGGGGCACACGGCGCACAAGAACAAATGACGCGCCGCTGCGCCGACCGGCATCACACCATGGCGGAGAAAAGAAAGAGCGCGTGCAGCGCGCACGCCAGAACAACGAACGCCTTTTCCGCGCGGCCTCCTGCGCCATGCCCGGCGCAGGTCATGGTCAGGCCGCCGCGGGGGCAGACGTTCAGGCAGTCGCGGCACAATGTGCAGGAGAGTCCGGGGCCTCCGGCTTCAAGACGTTCTTTCGTGAGCGCGCCGTAGCGGCAGACGCGCGTACACGCGCCGCAGAGCGTACACGTGGAGGATCGACGCACGCGCCAGGGGGAAAGCCGTCCCGCAAGGCAGGAGAGCAGCCCCAGCGGACAAATCAGGGTGCAGTAGGCGGCCCAGCCTCTGCGGCGGCTGACGAAGAAGGCTGCGGGAATCATGACGAGCCCCAGCGCCGCGCCGCAGGCCACGGCCGCAGGCAGCGACGCGAAGCGGCGAAGCGCCAGCGCCGCAAGACAGACCAGCAGAAGCGAAAGCGCGCGCCAGCGCAGCGGGCCGGGATGCGGCAAAGGCTTTGCACGGGACGCGGCCCAGGCGTCCCACGAGCCGAAGTAGCACAAATGACTGCACCACGCGGCCCCGAGCACGAGCACCGACACGGCAAACAAAAGCGGCATGAATCCGGCCGCGCCGCGGTACAGCGCTCCGGCCACGATGACGCCCGGCACGGGAATGTGCCATTCGCCGGTCATGGAAAACAGCGACCAGCCCGCAAGCGAAAGAAAAAACTGCGCGAAGAACACCACGGAAAACAACCGCCACGCGAACAGGCGCGTCCGGCCCGCCTTTGTCCTGTCCGCCAGACGGGCGCACACCCACGCGCTCCAGCATCCGGCGGCGAGCGCCTGCATCACGCCGAAGCCCGGGACAAGTCTGTGAACAAGCATGAGCTGCGGTGCAAAGCGCGCCATGCCAAAGAGCGGCGCAAAAGCGAGCAGAAAGGCCGCCGCCTGCATGAATCCCCGCTCACGGCCTCGGCAAAACCACGCGCGGCCCGCCTTCGCCGAGGTCGGCAGGGCCGCGCCCGCAGTGAAGGCCGTCACCGCCAGCATGATGATTGCAAGACGCGTCCAGGGCCTGCCCAGAGCCACGCGCATTTCCATGAGGCTCTGCGTGGTGACCAGCCACTCCCCCGCAAGCAGCAGAAGCAGGGCCGCCGCCAGCGGACGCATCCAGGCGCGCCGCGTCAGGCACATGAGCGCCCAGACCATGAGCGCCGCGGCCTCGCCCGCCTGCCCTGCGCGCCACACATGCGCCGCCGCCAGCGCGAGCGCAGGTACAAAAAACACGGGCGCAAGCCATGCGCGAGCAGCCTTTTCTCCGCTTCCGCCGTTCTGATGCATGATCCTACCTCCAGATGATTCCGTCGCCCGGCCTCTTGCCGGACGCTCTCATGCCTGCGCCGCAGCGCCCGATGCGCCGCGCTCCGCAGATGCGCAAAACAATGCCGTCACGCGCGGCGCAAGTTCAACGGCGTGCCGCCGACGCCATCCACCCAGCCTCCGGGCAGACCGCAAGCCGTCCGACGCTCCCCACAACATGCCGCATCCGCGTCTTCCCCGCCACCCCGCCGCCCGCGGGATTCCGCCCCCTCACTTTTCCCGCCAGCCTCGGTTCCGACGCCTCCGCGCAGCCCTGCCCCTGTCCTGCTTCTGTTCCCCGCGCGGATTCCGGCTTCTCCCACCGCGTTCGATCCCTCGCGCCTTTTCCTGCGCTTTCCCCGCACTTCTGCCGGACTCCATCCCGCCTTTTTGCGCCTCATTTGTGAAAAGTCGACACAAGCTTCACGCCGTCGCGCAAAACCTCTGCAACGCCGCGCATCTTCGCGCACTGCGCCCCGACCGACGCCGCAACTTCCCCGCAACGCCTTCCGCCGGTCACGGCTTGCCAACATAAAACAACTTCTGCGCTCCCGCCGTGACTGCGATCATGCTTTCATCGCCGTCCGTTCTCCTTTTCCCATCCCCCGATGCCGGGCCCGTCAACGATTTTTCCGGATTTTTCGTCAAGAACCCCTCTTTTGTGATTTAAATCACAGTTATTTTTTCTCCGGCACGCTATACCGGAAGCGCCGTGTGTTTTCATAAACCAGGGAGGAGAACCATGAAAGCGTCCAGACACGGTCCATGGAAAATGCTGCTGGGGGGCACCGCGCTGGGAGCTGTGCTGGTGCTTCTTGCAGCCGCCGGAATGCAATTTTCCGACTCAAGACCATTCTGTTCCACCTGTCACGTCATGCGCGAGGCCGCGCTCACGCACAGCCTCTCGCCGCATGCCGACCTCGCGTGCAACGAATGTCACGCGCCCCACAATCTGCTCGCCAAGCTGCCGTTCAAGGCGCAGGAAGGTCTGCGCGACGTCGTCGCCAACCTGCAGGGCAAGGAAGCGCCGCTCCTCGCGCGGCTGGAAACCCGGGAAGTGGTCAACGCCAATTGTCGCGCCTGTCACCGGGTCACCAATGAAGACGTCATGATGGCCAAGCCCTACTGCGTGGACTGCCACCGGGCCATGGCGCATCAGAAGAAAACCCCCGTCAGCTACAGGGAGGCGGCAGATGAATAAGATGAACATGCTCATGACAGGCGTTATCGTTGCCTGTTCCATCGTCAGCGCGGGCTGTCAGGACGATCCCCCCGTGGTGAAGACCCCCATTTACGAAAGCGGCCTTCCCGCAAACACGCTCGACGCTTCGGCCTTTGAAAAGGCCTTCCCCCGCCAATACGCCACCTATCGCCAGAACGACGAAAGTTCCGTCATGACGGAATACAAGGGTTCGGTGAACTTCCGCAAGAACGACGGCGTGAATCCGCTGCCCAAGGGCTTCCGGGCGGCGCAGCCGTATCTGAAGAATCTGTGGCTGGGCTATCCTTTCATGTACGAATACAACGAGGCGCGCGGTCACACCTACGCGGTCAAGGACATTCTCGAAATCGACCGCATCAACCGCTACTCGCCCGACGGCAAGGGCAACATGCCCACCACCTGCTGGAACTGCAAGGTTCCCGCCATATCGCAGTGGGTGGCCGCCGACGGCGACGCGGTGTGGAGCCGCGATTTCAACGAGTACCGCACCAAGGTGGACGTCATGAACGGAAGCATCAGCTGCGCCACCTGCCACGACACCACCAACATGGAACTGCAGCTCTACTCCATTCCGCTCAAGGACTGGCTCGCCAGAAGCGGCAAGGACTGGGCCACCCTCTCGCGCAACGAAAAGCGCAGTCTGGTGTGCGGTCAGTGCCACGTGGAATACTACTTCACCCACAAGGACAACGGTCCGGCCGGCAAGCCCGTGTTCCCGTGGGACAACGGCTTCGATCCCGAAAACATGTATGAATACTACAACACCCACGGCCCCAAGAACGGACCGTTCACCGACTTCGTGCATGCGGTTTCGGGCGTGAACATCATCAAGGCCCAGCACCCCGAATACGAAACCTGGCAGAACGGACCGCACGGCGCGGCGGGCGTTTCCTGCGCGGACTGCCACATGCCCTATCAGAAGCAGGACGGCAAGAAGTTCTCGAGTCACTGGTGGACCTCGCCCCTCAAGGATCCCGAACTGACGGCCTGCCGCACCTGTCATTCCGACAAGACTCCGGAATTCCTGCGCGCCCGCGTGCACGACATTCAGGAAAAGACGTTCCGTCAGCTTCTCAAGGCGCAGGAAACCAGCGTGAAGGCGCATGAAGCCGTGCGGCTCGCCAATGAATTTACGGGCGAACGCAACGCCGCCTACGACAAGCTCATGGCCGACGCCCGCGAAAACGTGCGCAAGGGACAGTTCTTCTGGGATCTCATTTCCGCCGAGAACAGCGTAGGCTTCCACAATCCGGCCAAGGCGCTCGACACGCTCATGAGCTCCATGGAATACAGCCAGAAGGCCATTGATCTGTGCATAGAGGCCACGAACGCCGGCATCGCCGCGAACCTCGCCGGCGACATCAAGGACATCGTGCCGCCCATTCTGGAATTCAGCCGCAAGCTCCAGCAGGATCCGGAATACATGAAGAGTCACAAGTGGCTCACCTACCTGCCCGTGCTGCCCGAAGCCGACCTCGTGTGGGAAGGCAACAAGCGCATCCGCTGACCCCCTTCCGCTCCCGCGGCGGACAAGCGATCCGCCGCGGAGCGCACGACAAAAAGCCCGCCTCCCCCTGCCGGGAAGCGGGCTTTCCTGCGTCTTCCGGTCGGACGCGGAATTTGTTGGAGATTCTCACGAAAAGCGGCATTTGCCGGGGCGTTCCGGCAAAAGCGGCTTCTGTTTCGCCTTCCGAAGGGAAACGGGTGTTGCTGCCTCTTCCGGGCCCGGAACGCGGAGCGTGCCGGGGCTTTCAGGCGGAAGCGCGTTTGTTTCGTCTTCCGAACCCGGAAGCGTTTTTCGTTGCGATGTCCGAAAAAACGCGGGCTTGTTTTCCGCGTGCAGGGCCTTTTCCGGACCCGGAGGCCGACGGCGCTTCCGGCGCAGGACGTGTTTTGCGAAGAAAAGCGTTGTCTTGCGCATGGTGCGCCGAAAGCAGAGGTTGCCCGCCTTTTGAGCGGAGCGCGGGGTGTTCCGCGCCTTTCCGGGCCGGAACGCAACGCGCGTTGCGCCTTCCATCTCGAGAGGGGCGGACTGTTTGCCCCTGCGGGCACACGTTTGCCGCGCTTTTGCCGCTTTTTGCCCGAAGGCGGGGGATCAGTCGGCGGAAGCTTCGCCCTTCTGCGCTTCGTCGGACGCCTGCGAAGGACGTTCCGTGAAGATGATTTCGGCGCGGGAATCGTCGTCGCGGATCAGCTCGTCCACGCCGGGAAGCACGATCACGCCCGAGCGCGGATTCTTGATGCTGTCCACGCGCGTGGTGATGACCGCGTGGAGATCGGACTTTTCAAAGCAGAGATCGGAATCCACCACTTCGCAGTCCACGAGCCTGAGATTGGTGCAGTAGCACAGCGGCTGCGAACTGATGATGCGGCAGCGCTCCAGCGTGAGATGATCGGAATACCAGCCGAGGAATTCTCCCTTGAGCACACAGTCGCGCACCGTGACGTTACGCGCGTGCCAGAAGGCGTCGCGACTGGTGATGTCGCAGCGCTCGAACACGCAGTCGTGCATGTACTGCAGCGCGTACTTGCCCGTGAACTTTACGTCGGCGCATTCCACGTTGCGCGCGTGCAGCATGAAATAGTCGCTCTTCGCCGTGCAGTCACGCATGGAGAAGTTGCGGGAAAACCATCCGAATTCATTGGAAATGATGTCGCAGTTGCGCACGGCCACGTCGCTGCATTCGCGCAGGGCCTTGATGCCGTGCAGCTTCGTGTTTTCAATGTCGATGTGATCCGAATACCACAGCGCGGCGCGACCGTTTTCCGTGATTTCGCAGTCGCGTATGGTCAGGCCGCGCACGTGCCAGAACGGATAGCGCAGATTGCACAGGCAGCGCTCCGCCACAATGTCTTCGCATTCCTTCACCGCGCTTTCGCCGTCCGCCGGGCCGGTGAACGAGCAATCCCTGATGCGCGCGTGGCAAAGGCCGTACAGCGCCCTTTCTTCGTCAAACGTCTTGCCTTCTATGGTTTCCATAACGGCGATTCTCCCAGAATGTTTCGTTGCCTGCAAAATATCGTCTTCTGCGGCAAAAGAGCAAATACCTATGCATTATAGCTGCCATGCCTGAAAGGCATGGAACACGCCTTTCGCATCAGGGCCATGCTCCGAGGGATTGCCGTGCGCCGCGCACGGCCCGAGGCGCAGAGGCCCGGCAGACTGAGCTTTCGCGTGCAGGCCGCTCTTTCACCGCTTCGGAAAAGATACCCCGGGCAAGGCCCGCGTTGCGGAAAAATATGATGCGTCGCGGAAAACGCCGCTCCGCGACTTCGCGATCTGGAAAAAGGCCGGGAAGGAGAATAATCCGCCGCGATTCCCGAAAATTCGCCGCCCTTGCTCCCTCACGAAGCGTCGGAGCCACGAGAATCCGCCGTTGTCCGCCCCCCTTGCAGAGGCCCAGACCGCAAAACAGCACAACGTTCCCTGTGTTCGTTCACCGCGGCTACCGGAACGCCAGCGACGCACATCATGCGCCGTTTCGGATGCTTTTTCCAGCGCTTTTATGCCCCCGTCCGGATATGCATTTTCCTGCGGACATGCCGGACGCAGTACACCCGCGTTGCCGTCGGAACGCACCGCAAACACCTTTCAGCCGCTGCAAGCAACGTAGTCGTTCCCGTCCGCAAGCCAAGGGGAAAGCGCGGGACGGGGGAGCGGCATCCTCAGGCCTGCGGCGGGCTCGTCGGAAAGCAGGCAGACGCGGCGGCCCTCTTTCGCCCGGGCGCGAATGTAGGGGGGGCCGGAGGAATCGGGAATCAGGCGCCGAGCCGGGCTGCGCATCAGACGGCGGGGCCGGACGCACCCGAAATCAACGCTCCGACGGGCGGGAGCAAGGGCCCGGCAAGGGGGGATGACGGAGACGGGAGGATGCTTCAACAAGGGAGGCAGGCGCGTCGCGCCTCGGGCGAGCCGGACGCGGAAGAAACGTTGGGAAACAAAGGACGCCCCCCGCTTTGCAGGACATGAAGGCCGAAGCCCGCTTCGCCCCATCGGCACAGCCACAGGCTCCGACAGGGCTCAGGGTCGCGACTCGCCATCGACGCGCATCGCCACGACAACGGACGGCCGAACGTCGCCCGCCGGCCCCGGAGAATCGGGGAGGCCCCGCCCCATCCTGAGTCCGCCTCGCCGCAGGTCGCTTTGCCCCGGCGCGTCGGGGGAGCCCGCCGCCCTCCCCTTCAAGCAACACTTGAACTTGCGTTTTCCCCGGCGCGGAGGGAATCGTGGAGGGGGGACAAAGACATTAACGCAGAAAGGGCTTGCGACACGCATCGCAACCCCTTCCGAAAATTTAGCTTCCCTGTACGGACCTGAACCACCGACCTAGTTACTTATCAGGCTGCAAGAAAAATAACAATTTCTTACGGAGTTATTATACTATGAAACGTTCTCTTTATTAAGTCCTTTTTGCCTGCAAAGTACTACTTACCATTAAAGACAACCAGTCTTGTATCCGGCGGGATTCCGTTTCTGCCAGTTCCATGAATCGCGACACATATCGTCGAGGTTTCGGGAAGCCGACCATCCAAGGATCTTTCGAGCTTTGTCGGCGTCGGCCCAGAACTCGGGCAAATCTCCTTCTCGACGCGGGCCGAATTCATACCTCACGCGGACGCCGCTGTTTCGCTCGAACGCAGTTACAATATCAAGCACGCTATAAGGCATGCCGGTACCAAGATTGAAGACCGCCGTTCCCTTGTGTTCGGCAGCATATTCCACGGCCCGAACGTGTCCTGCCGCAAGATCCATGACATGGATGTAGTCGCGACGGCATGTTCCATCCGGGGTCGGGTAATCATGGCCGAATATGGTGAGATGATCGCGACGCCCCACGGCCACCTGCGCCACATAAGGCATGAGATTGTTCGGAACGCCTTGCGGATCTTCTCCTAAGAGGCCGGATTGATGCGCGCCTATGGGATTGAAATAGCGAAGCAGCACCACCGAAAGCCGGGGATCGGCTCTGGCGGCATCCTCCAGAATCTGTTCCATCATGGATTTTGTCCAGCCATAGGGATTGGAGCAGCGGCCTCTCGGCATGGTCTCAACGTACGGATAGGGATTCTCCTCGCCGTACACTGTGGCAGACGATGAAAACACTATGCTGTGAATGTCACATTTCTGCATGCATTCCAACAGGGTAAGCGTAGCGTCAATATTGTTGCGGTAATAGGCGAGCGGCTTTTTCACCGATTCGCCCACGGCCTTGAGGCCGGCAAAGTGCATGACGCAGTCGATGCGGTGAGCGGTCATGATGCGGAGCATGGCTGCCTTGTCGCACACGTCGGCTTCATAGGCAGCAACGTCGCGATGCGTGAGTTCACTGATGCGTTTTATAACCTCTGGACTGCTGTTGCTGTAGTTGTCCGCAATGACGATGTCGTGCCCGGAATTCTGAAGTTCCACGGCCGTATGCGAACCGATATATCCCGCGCCACCTGCAAGAAAAACGAGCATAATGCCTCCAATAACAGAATTATTCCAAGCAGTTCTTATATTTTTCTATTTTTCTTTTCAGTTTATCACAGTATTTTTTGTAAACAAAATACGGCATTGCCTTCAAAAACTCCATCATCAATTTATAGGTCACATACTTGACTCTGGGCTTATGTGCGCAACGGACCTCACGGGAGAGGGAAAAGACCATATGGCTTTTTTTGATGTAGAATATATCCTTTATGGTCGGTTTTCCTCCGTTGACCTCATGCCGGGCAAAGCATGAGGCGTGTTCCTTCGGAGCTCCTGCAAATGGCCTTATATTATACGTATAGGGAAGTATGAGGCTGCCCCTGGGATAGAAGGGAGTTCTTTTTTTATTCCAGCGAAAAGAGATATCCCAACTATTCACCACATGCATGAACTGCCGCAATGCATGAAGACTATCCTCGGGAGTTTCTTTTATACAGTAGCCGCGGGCTTTCAAATATTCCCGAAAAAGATAGGATTCTGGAACAAGAGGCAGACTCTTCATACTTTCGGGCGCTGTCCTGAATTGCAGTTGAAGATCCAGTTGATGCCCCAGATGCGTCCTTTTCATCAGAGGACAGGAATAATACTTTTTCAACAGCGCACACGAGGAAAAAAGGAACATGTCCGAGGGATGATAAAGTCTGTCTCTTCTTGTAAAGCAATTGGTGGTGATGATTTTTCCACTTGATGCAATGGGTGCCAGTTTGGCGACTTCATTGAAGTCGACGCACTGATCGTTGCGCAGCTTGAAGACCAGACTGTCTTCCGGACAAGCAGCAAGACCTGCGGACACCATATGAATCTGCCGGTTGATGTTGAAGAATCCGGGATTGATGAGGTCGGGCACACAGACCAGTCTGAATGGAATATCTTGAAACAATTTTTCAAGAATTTGTCTGTATGTTTCCTCTTCCGCGGCATAACCGACAACAATGATGCTTTGAAAGAAAACATGGCATTGTCTGATCTCACGCACGATCTCATCAATCCACTGACCTTCCAGAGGGCCATGAATCAGCAACGAAAACGCATTATTCATGATAAAGCTCCTGCAAATCGAGATTCAGACCGCTGCGAGTACGTCGAGGAGAGAGGGAAAAACGGGGAAGAATGGACACTTCAGGAGAAATAATGGCGGAAAGCCGTCTTTTCTGAAGCAAGGCTACGGCTGCCCGCTCTTCAGCGGATTTGCGCATGAAATTGCCGACGACTTCGGTCAGACTGCCTTCCACGAAGGGATCGAAAAGCATTTCAGGCAGCAGATAGTCTGCACAGCCGCTGTAGCGGGAAGCAATGACAGGAATTTCGCGCATGGTGGTTTCAATCATGGCCATGGGTTGGTTTTCAAATACGGACGGCATGACCGTAAGATCTGTGACGGCCATGAGCGGTTCCTGCTGGGACTGCGATAGAAAATCATAAATCAGGACATTGTCTTTGAAATCTTCGGGAAGAGACCGCCATATCTCTTCTCTGTAGTCCTCGCCCGTATGAGGATTACATGTGCTGCCGCCGGCAAGAAAAAGTCGAATATTCTCTGTCGATGCATGTATAAGAGACAAAAACGCCTTTACCAGAAGCTTTTGATTCTTGCGTCCTTCAAAACGCGTCACAAGAGTTATATTAAAGGAATCATTATAATGAGATAAATCATATTTTTCATCAAGTTCACTCTGGAGCTCGCTCTTATTTTTCATTTTTGTCATAAATGGATTCATAAAAAAGAGAACTTTGTCTTTGAGCTGGTATTGCTTTTTAACATATTTTCCAAGAAATTTTGAAGGAGCAATACATACGTCGCTTGTTTCCATCTGTATTTTTTCCCAGGCAACATTCTGCATAAGACTCGCCGATGCATATTCATACGGTATCCCTGAAGACCATTCATAACATTCCCGTGAGGCCGTATGATTGTTCGTGACAAGCAGAGTATTTTTAAAAGTATCCTGACCAGATGCCTTATTCATGGTACAGTTCATGCCAAGAGCGGCATATTCTGCAAATTCTATATATTGAGGCTGTATATCTGCGCAGATGGAAAAAACTTTTCCCCTCAAATCGAGAATATTTCCGCTTATATGATGCATAAAAAAATTTTTAAATTTCAAAAGATCACATGTTTCATCTACAGTCGGAGATATGACATGAACATTTATATTCGTATTTTTTACTAAATATTTACATATATTATATAAATATGACGCTATTCCTCCATGACCCTTATACAGACCGAATTCATGCGCCACAAAGACGACGTCTCTGGTGTCCATGTCTCTCCTGAATACGGAAGGGTTGTAGCTGACGGAGGAGGCGACAAGCTCGATAATATCCTTATCGTCGTCCTTTATGCGAGGAACGACGCCGTGAGACGGTTCACTGGATACCGGAGCACACGGAAGTCCGCAGTTGTTCATGAATGCGGCGAAATTATCATAGCGGGCCGCAAAGCCGGCATTGAACGCCGTGTAGTCAGCCTGCTCGTAGAGCTCATAGAGGTCTTCAGGATTACGGTCAAAGATCCTGGCAGGTATGGAGAAGAACTCCCCCAGCTCCCTGACTCGTGAATCCAACGCATCCAGATACGACGGAATGCCGGCCAGTATGGGGAGAATATTGCCATGAATTCTGCATCCGAAGGAAAAGTTGATCTTTCTGCGCTTCAAATCCTCGAACCATGCCGGGATGTCGCCATACAGGGCTATCCTGTCTTGTCTGTACATGGAGAGCCAGAGTTCCGAGGGATCTGACAGATATTGAAGCTCTTTCCACGTCAGTTTATCAGGAGCGTACAGCAGGCGATAGAATTCTTCCTGACAGACGAAATAGGAACCCGGGTATTCCCCAAAATGCCGGTGAAACGCCCTATCATTCCAGGCTCGAAATCCGTTCACGGCGACTCTGAGCTCCTCTCTGGCGAGCTTCGGCTTTTCTATGCGCAGGCCTCTGCCCTTGAGAAAGATAGAAGGACAGCCGATGACCGTGTAGTCATCGGGCTGGACGCCCAGCGCTCGCACGACGCTTTCAGTGAAATAGCCCCTGAGCCCCAGTGTGCCTCCGGTATTCAGAATACTCCTGATGAAGGCTGTAGCCTGCTCTCGAATTTCATCAACAAAGGAGAGGGAAAATGAGGCGTCGGACTGGGCTCCGGCCCCTATGGCATATACCGGGATGCGCAGCTTTTCTATGTTGTCGCGCCAAAATATGAGTCCGGCATTAACAGCATATTTAGCAAATACATTGGCCGGAGAAAAAACCAAGGCATCATATTCAGCGTTAATGGCGTCTGCTCTTGCCCGAAAGGCGGAAAAATCCACAAAAAAATCCGTATCTACATCTACTTGGCAGTCTTCGCCCCGGAGCAAATTCTGAAGCGTGTATTGAAATACGTTGTTTCCGCTGTTTCCACCAAGCATCAGCATGGCATCCTCGGGAGCAACGGAATAGTCAAAAGCTTTGCTCTGGTCTCTGTTCAGACAGAGAAGTATTCGCTTGTGCATATATGCTCCTCTTACTTGAGAACATATTTATCGTTGGGCGATCCTGGAATTTTCACCACAACGCTTACAGTATCGTTTTCAAGGCATTCAAAGTCTGTAGATTCACAAGGTTCTATAATAATAATATCATTTTTAGTGTATTCCTTGCCGTTCATTTTTACTCTGCCAGATATTATAACGGTATATTCAGTTGCGACCTTATGAAAATGAGCTTCTTCATAGTCTCCCTTCCGGTAAGTTTTAACGGCAACCTCGACGTCTTGTGTTCTCAGCAGACTGGGATAAAAGTCACCGATAAACCAGCCCTTTGTCATTTCATTGAGTTTCGCAAGTTTCATAACACTCCATTCAAAAAATAATAAGTCTGTATAAAAAGAACACAGCGCGGAATAAAATAATCATAATATAATATAATATTCCCAGTGATTGCCCTATCACTTCAAATATTTTATTTTTATGTTTTCTAATACGAAAAACATGAAACTTTATATTATCAAGTGAATCTTCTATTCCAAGCAGCTCACGCCATACAAGTTTTCTTGAAACAGGATAAAAACAGTCACAATATTTTTTATAAAAAAGAAGAAAATGACGATATGACTGTACTTTTGAATCACTGTATATTGAAGGATATTTTGCACAGAAAATAGTAAATTGTTTTCCGTAATCAAGAATAACAAAGTTATTTAAAAGAATATGTTGAGAGATCCGAGCCAGATCTTTACTATAATCTCTCTGACTCTGTACGCCGGAAGAAACACCGAGCTTTGCCATGCAGGCTATGAGGAAATATTGCTCGGGAAAAAACTTCGTCCAGTTTTCATTCGGATATTTTTTACGAAAATATTGTGAAAATTCAGGTTCCTGAACCGGAGGAACATCCCAAAGAAGGAGCATGTCTTCCTTCAGACCGAAGCTTGTCCAGTCGGAAGGGTGGTAGAGATAAGCCTGCTTTCTCCAAAAAGGCGGACGCGTATAGAAAGAACAGATGAGCAGACGTTTGGAAAACAGTGCAAAAGCTTTTTCTCGTTGAGGAAAGCGCGTCCAGAAGTCCAGAAAAGCCGTACCGGTGAGGCTTGTGTCCGATCGAAGCTTGAGCACGAATTTCCGAGACGCTCTCAGTATGCCTTCACGGGTGGATACCAGCTGCCGATTCAGATTCTGCACTACCCCGCTTCGAGTGCATACGCATCCGCCGGGATCATCATTTAAAATAACGATATCAGCATCCAGTCCACCAACATCAGTCCCCTTCCAAGTGGAAAGAATAAGCTCAGATCCTGGCAGAAAACGTCGGACGGAACGCAAGACCTCCGGCGTATGGGAGGAAAGTGCTCCTTGGATAACGACGGAGATATCTTTATCCAGAGGACGCTGTACCATTATACGCTCTCCAATGAATTTTCCAGTCTTTTTAGGTAGCTTGCAAGTTGCATTTCTGTTTTCATAGGATGAAAAAACTGATTATCAATAGAATGGACAGTTATTTTTTTTTGTTTCAAAATCATTTCATTTAGCGTTTGGCTAATATAAAATTTTTCATTAATAGTATTATCCTTACGTATGACATTTTTAGCACAATCTACAAAATCACTGCCTTTAGAAAAATAATATATACTTGCCAAAGCATTTTTACTGATTGGTTTTTTTTCTGAAAATTCACAAACTGTTCCGTTGTCATCTATTTTTACAAAGGAGTAGCGTGGATGGACGGAGCGAAACGTCACGATACCGGCATCACACTTCTGTTCACGAAAACTCTGTAAAATCTCTCGCAGAGGTTGATCAACGCAGTCATCAACGGAGCAGAGAATAAGTTCCTCGTTGTTGTCGATATAGGAACAGGCAAGCAAAGCTGAGCAAATGGCACCTTTCGTCTGACCGCAGATAGGCACGATAACAGCGTTATCTGTCAGCGCTCTGGCAATAAAATCCACATGATACTGTTCTATATCATGCTTTTTTACACAAAAAATGATACGTTCTGGAGATATGCCCTGAACGTAATTTATTTGATTTTCCAGAATCAGGTGATTATGAACTTCCGCCATATAAATAGGGTAATCTCCGCTTGACTGGGAATCATTTTTGCCTCCCATGAGAAACACTATATTCATGACACTCCATCCTCCACTTCGTATATTCTTGCTATGATATTCTCATACGTAACGTCATCGACGGTTTTGACGGAAAGCACATGTCCGCCGGAAGCTATCGCCGCTCTGATGCCGTTCTCATTGTCTTCAACAATAACGCACTCTTCGGGGCGTACTCCCAGTCGCTCCATGGCAGTCAAGTAGATTTCAGGCGAGGGCTTAGGGTGTCTGACGTCCTGATTGCTGAGAATCAGGTTGAAATACTGAATCAGCTTCGCCTTTTCCATCATGAGATGTACTGTCTGTCGGATGGAATTGGAACCGACCGCCAGCTTGTAGCCTTCGGCTTTCAGTCTGGAGAGTGCATATTCATGATTGAAGCGGGGTTTACAGAATCTGTGGATAAGCCCAATGGTATATTGTTGTTTCATTTCGTTGATGAAGCCATGCAAAGCCTCCGGCAATCCTTTCTCAACCGTAAGTTTATTAAGCTTTACACTTGTAGGCAGACCATCATAGCTTGTGAGATGCTCAAATCTGTTTATTTCATATCCAAAAATTCCAAGCGCCTGATTAAGAGCCTCATAGTGCCACTCTTTCGCCTCAATAAGGACGCCGTCCATATCAAAAAGCACAGCCTTTACTTTCATGCAAAGAACTCCTTGGCCTTATCAGGCATATCAGTGCAGAGCATAAGTCGACTGTCTTGAAATCCTCGACATGAGCGTATGACTTCCCAGTGTGCAAATGGAGTTCTTTTATGCAAGTCGGGAGAAACGATACATATCTGCTTGCCGTCATCCAGCAGACTATCGATGAGCTCCGCTCCGTACCATTCGGAAAAAAAAGCGTCCAGCCATATGCCACGACACTGATCAAAAAGTACAGGGGTAGGCATGATATCGCTTAGTCCTGTGAAGACATTCGCTCCATAGTCCGTCTGAACAACAAGATCAGGAATCGACATATCGAAGGTAAAATAGCATGTGTGCCGATATCTGTTCAGCATCTCCAGAAGCGGCTCGACCAGACCGTCGGCCTTGATATTGATGGCCAGAGGAAGATTGCGCCCATCCATGATTTTCAAAACATCCTCGAAGAGCAACTCATCCCCAGAGGGCATGTCGTGAGAAACAACAAGCGTACCGCGAATGTCTCGAACATCTGTTTCCGTGCCGAATCCAGCGGCAAAAGATCGTTGAAAAGCCGTTGCCTTATTTCTTTCTGTAAGAGTCTTCCACCAACCGCGATGAGAAAGTATCTTCATCTTATGACCTTCTGCGAGATGGGGTGCGAAATAAAAAATTCCAGGTCTTCAGGAATTCCAAGTCCGTACATACCGGAATATTCTTTGCCTATAGGATATATACCTATACGTTTCCCTTCTTTGATAAGATAATTATAACATGGACAAGTATAAAATTCTCCATTAATACGAATATTATCTGCAATCATTTTTTCTGCAGAACGGACTAAGTCTGATCCATGAGCGAAGTTGAATATGCCTACTGTAGCATCTTCAGAGATAACCTTCTTTTCAGCAGTTTCCACGACCAGTCCCTGCGCATCGGTACGTGCATATGACCATTTCGGATCTGTTGATTTCATGGTCATAATCATACCATCGAGATTTCGAGAAAACATGGCATCAAGATATTCATTGATATCGATATCAATGTACTGATCGGTATTGGCACTCATCAGGGGATCATCGTTATTAAAAAAGGATCGCGCACAAAGAGCCGTACATACCTGCCCCTCTGTAATACCATCGATAGCAATGATTACTGGATTCCTTGTGTAAGAACGGAGTCTTCGTTCAACATCATATGTCTCCAGATACTTTTTCTGGCAAATGAAGATGAATCGATGCTCGCATCGTGGAGTAAGATTATCTATCACTACCTTAATCATGGGAACTCCATGAATAGGAATAAAAGGCTTAGGAATGGTATACCCTGCCTTTGAGAACCTGCTACCTCTGCCAGCCATAGGAAGTACAATATTCAGCATATCTTCTCCTGACGATATGTACCATTATACTTTATAGAAATGATAGCGACATCACAGCACCATTATAAAAATAAGAAACTTATTTATATTATTCATAATATTTTATTATAAATTAATTATTAACATCAATTTTATTCTATAAGCATATTATTACATATACCGTTTATATATTTACGTTGATAACATCCGATAATAGACAAAATTTCTTTCTTCTGAGTATTCATAAAAGCAAACGTTGCAAAAACATGTCGCAGATCCTGAATGCGCAGTTCCGGTTTCCCCAGTTTTGTTCGCAGGAGATTCCAGGTGTAAAAAACAGACGTGAGAGGCTTTCCGGACGACGACGCAAAGAGCCACGGCACGTCTTTGCGCCTAGGAAGGCGACGAATGAGTCTGACCGCTTCCGGACTCAACGGAATGAGTCTGCTCCGGCCGGTATAGACCGTTCTCGCAGCAAGAACGGCGCGTCGCAGATGCACATCCTGCCAGCGGGCGTGGAGAATTTCCGACTTGCCGGCTCCGGTAAGCAGCAGCAGATGAATGGCCTGCGCGCTGGGACGATCGGCATATTCTTCAAGCAGACGAATCAACTTCAATGTCTCTTCGCGTGTAAGCATTCTGTGCGATTTTTGCGGCTCATTTCTGCGCACGACCATATTTCGGAACGCATCTCCATTGTTGAGTGCTCCCGTACGCACGGCAAAGTTCAGAATATACTTCGTCAGCCAGAACATACGATAGCGTGAACTGGAGGACAGTCCGTTATTTTCCAGAGCAGAGAGCCATGCGCCGAGTTTTTCTTCAGATATTTCCGTTAAAAGACAGTCACCAAGATACGGCAGTATATGCCTGTTCAGATAACGTTCGTCCGTCTTCCAGCTGCGCTTATATTTTTGTACGTAGGGAAGATATTTACTTTTGACAAAGTTATCGAACAGACACAGTTGATTGATATCATTCCCATCGGCTACGACAATGATATTTTTCTTGCCCGTCATACGCGCTTCCTCAGCCAGGCGTCCAAAAAGTGTACTTTTTGGCTGCTGAAAGCCGGATCAGCATCGACGTTATTTTTTTGCTGGAATTTTCGGAGGTTCCCTGCTATAGGACTAAGCAGAAACTGACATTATGAGAAGCGTCAAAAAAGTACACTTTTTCGACATGTTATCAAAAAAATACATACATTTTCCCGGAACGAACGCCCGTATTCCCGCGTTCAACAATTCTCTTTAGTTTTTCATAAACTTTCTGTATTTATTACGATACTTCTTTATTTATATTGAATTAATCTTTGATATTCCATGCAATTAAATATAATTTATGGCATATGCGCCAAGCAAAAGACGCATTTTGATGATGCATGACGGAAAATATCTGACGCGTCCGTCATCTTTCTCAGAAACAAACTCTGCAAAACGTAGCCGATGAGTCTCGACAGTGACGTCACGGCCCGCCATAATCCGTCACCGGCACAGCAATGAAATACCGCTTTTGGGATGACGCCGGATCATGCGTCATCGCGAAGAATCAGCAAAAACAAACGAAACTTTGAAAGCCGGTCCGCAAAGGACGCAGCGGCAGACGCCTTACGCCACCCCGCCTCGGATTGTCCAAGACCGCCCGGCGCGGACGAACTCCGTTGCCGCTCTGTGCGACGCGAGGAGGAAAGAAGAGAAAAGCGTGATTGCAGGGAAAACGCTGGAAAGAGAAAGCGGAGGGGGAATGGGACGGAGGGAGACGGCGTCAGATAAACGCCGATACGCTCATTTTTGACGGCATCTCAAGCAACATATGAATATGGTCGGGACAACATTCCGCTTCTGCTATGTTCATGCCCTTCTACTCACATAATTTCCGCAATATTTCTCCTATGGACCTTTTCTTCTCACCATAGAAAACCTGTCGGCGATATTTTGGTGCAAAGACTATGTGATATTTGCAGTTCCATTTCGTATGCGCTAACTTCTTTGTGTTACCCATTGTGACCGCCTTTTGATTTGCTTATGGGCGCAGTTGCCAAACCGCACCTCTTTCTTAGCAAATCAAACAGTTCAAGCCCCCATGTACTTTGACTCGTAGCCTGCTCCTAAAGGAGCTTTCCCTGCTTTGGACTGAACGGATCCGTATATTCTTTGCACGTCCTCTTATCGAGCATAATATCTTCTCTATCCTGCTCCCGTATATATTTCCTGATTGTTGCTTCGTTCAAACCTACTGTGCTGACGTAATATCCCACGCTCCAGAATCTCCGATTGCCATACCGGTATTTCAGCTGGGAAAATTTATCAAAAATCATCAGTGAACTTTTACCCTTTATATACCCCATAACGGATGATATCGCATACTTTGGCGGTATCATGACAAGCATATGCACATGGTCTATCATCATATGTCCCTCAATAATTTCAATTCCCTTGTAATTACAAAGCTGTCGTATTATTTTTCCTATTTCTTCACGGTATTGCCCGTAACTCACTTTTCTCCTATACTTCGGAGTGAAGACAATATGGTACCTACACAGCCATTTCGTATGTGCCAGATTTTGTTCTTTCGCCATAAAAAAACACCTTTTCAATGTGGACGGGAGCCTGAACAACTCCGTCTTATCGAAAAGGTGTTTTTTAGGTATAACCGTTTTGTGTTCCACCCGCTTAGCGGGTGGTTTTCTGTTTCGGTCGCTTCCGCTCCCTCAACTGCCTAAAGGCCTTAACCGATAAGAGGATCGACTATAAAAGTCGATCCTCTTATTTCTGTATATTAAATACAAATTTACTTAATATTTTTGACACTATCTACATATTTTCGATACTTTCAATCCTATTTATAATATAGTAATAAAAGCATAGCTTACAAACTACTCTTTTTCTATACCTTCCAGATAAACATTCTGTTCGGATTGCTCAGAGACTTCATCGGATATCATAGGGATGGGATCTTTCGAGTATTTATTAAAGTAAATCAAATACTCTTTCCATACGCTTTCCTTAAGATCCTGATTCGAAGCATCTAATATATGAGCAACTCCATTAAAATCCGTTATGTTCAGTTTTCCATAGGATCTCAGCTTTATTCGTGCAAGGTTGGTCTGATAGGTCTTATTTTGTGCAATTTTTACTGAAATTTTATTCTTGCTATATTCATATTTTATACGATTTTCTCCAAACAAGTTATCAAATCGACTCTTTATAATTTTGAAAAGATTAAAAGAATCTCTAAGCGGCTGATCAATAGAAGCATCAAATTTCTCAAGAGTTTCATAGCGAATCCTATTATATGTGCTCTTTTCGTCTTGGTCTTCAGCAGACTTGAGTCCTGTTACCGAAGCAATACCAAGACCATTTGTTATAGCATTTACTATTGTATCATCCTCGACTGACTGTATAACACTATCTTCAGTATCTGGAGAAAATTTTGGAATATCATTAAGAATAATGCCTTTCATTATATTAAAAACACTTGATATTGAGCTGCTCCTTGATCTAAGATAAGAACTGTTCTGACATGCTCTGAAAATAAATTTTTCCCAGTCTTCATCAAATTCATCATATTCCTGCAAATAGTTCTTTTCATCATCCGTCAGATCTCTGTATCCTCTTTTTCTCGCTAATGCATCATCCCAAGCCGTAAAAAGAGGCTTACTCAAAAGCAAATTATAAAAAGTTGGATACGCGATTTGCAGACTTACAAGGCAGAAACATATAATCTTTTCATTCAGATCGAAATCATGAACAACATCATCACCAGAGTTTGTCTTTAAATTCTGATGATGCAACTCATCTTGAATGATATAGATGAGAGAAAGCGTATTCAGCATACGCTTGATGGCTCTCGGATTTGTCCCTACTGAATAGTTTGTTACATCTGTAATAATCTGTGATATGGTAGTAATTCCATTTTCAGATATATTTGAAATAAAAGATGTCAAATCTTCAAGTTTCAGTCTTCTCTGAAGCTCCTGTTTCTTTATAAAGTTGATATTACACAAATAATCGCCGAGATATGCTTCAAGATTGTATGACGACATAGGCACAGAAAAAGGAACTTGAATAATTTTATCAAAGAATGATCGAAACTCGCGATCATTCTCTTCCGTTCGTGCGCCAAATTTAGGTTTAAGTCCCTTTACAACAACGTCATAGTCGATGGCCAAAATAAAAATACAATGTTCAAGTTCAAATATATTCTTGATAAGTTCAAGGAATTGAACGGCCACAACGGGATCAAGCCTGTCTAAATCATCAATAAAGAAGATAAAGCCTTTCTTCTGAAGTTTTGTAATTTTAAGGCACTGCTGTACGGCTGCTTCCAAAGCATTATTCAATGCTTCAATATTAGAGCCATCATCTTCACTGTGGAAAAAAACAGTGCTATCAGATGCGGAAAGACCCGCCTGTGCAGCAGCAACTTTGACGCCGATCTTTGCAACCTGCAAGAA
Organism: uncultured Mailhella sp.; assembly: GCF_944324995.1. Lineage (GTDB taxonomy): Bacteria > Desulfobacterota > Desulfovibrionia > Desulfovibrionales > Desulfovibrionaceae > Mailhella. The sequence goes on along the minus strand of NZ_CALUYL010000022.1, from coordinate 4,614 downwards.
TATTGCACGGGCCTTGCTGAAGGCTTCGCTCATATCAAGAGAATTACCAAATCTTTTCGCCTCTCTTTCAATATCACGAATAATTCCCTGGACCATATGTATCAAAATATCTCTGGGCTCTCCTAAAATGGCATATTCCCATGCATGAGTCCAAATGCCTATAAACGGTCCATCATCGCAGAGCCCCTCAAAAATCTGATTCATAAACGATGTCTTGCCACTCCCCCACTCGCCTTGAATAGCCACCGTTAGTGGAGTATCTGCCTCTAGCAGAAATTTTTTCAAGGCCTCGACATGAATACTTACATTTAATTTATCGTCTTTTTTGGTCCTTATTGGCGTATCAATAATGCTACTGCTATTCTTTGCCATGACTCTTACTCCATTAATGCTAAATTTGAAACATATCTACCAATAGAAAAACCATCATAATAATATAATAAATTTATCAAATAATTACTGCGATATCAATATTTATGAAAAATATACTTTTTATATCCATAAATTATAAATCAATACATTTAAAGATAATATTCTATCTTTTATCAATATAAAAACTCATTTATATGATTTCATTTTTCTATTCTATAGATTAATCTGAATCTGTATAGTAATACAGATGCTGAGCACCTTTTGTCATAGATACTCGCCTCCTAATTAAATATTTCTTATCTTATGCAACATATCAATAAATACCAATTTTTTATCATTAACTTATTGTAAATTAGTTATTTTAGTAAACTATTTAATTGTAATATCTTCAATAATCCATACATACAAATAAATGATTGTTTTATAATTACGTTATATACAAATAATATATGCTTACTATTATATTTACTATATTTATCCAACTATAACGTGTATATAATATACTTATTTAATAGATATTTATTATCTATATAAATAATTAATCTGTTATTAATAAACTATTTTTGTAAATTTCTGAAAATTCAATATCTTGATTATATGAAAGTTATTCTTTAATAATATCAATAATGTACCTTCCGAATCTTCGTGAACTATGACCATTTCGAATATTAGTCATATTTTTCTTTATCAATTAAATCTATAGCTAATATTCAGCAATTAATCATGTCACACTATTGCGCAAAATTTCAATAGTTGTGTATAAATTTTTTAAAACAATGACTTTCTTTTCATTCTATATAAAAATAAAAAATCATTATATCTGTAACTATAATATAAGTTATAATTAGTACTCTGTGTAAAAAAAACATTGTCGATTGTTACAATTTTTATGTATAAACTATAAAAACTATTCATATTATCCCTAGACATATTAATGCATTATATATTAAATGACAATCTTTTTTGATAAAACACTATTACAAAACTATAAAATACTTCAAAGCTAGAAAAGTTGCGATTAAAGAAAAAGCCCCTACGACTTTCATCGTAAGGGCTTGATTTCTTTTTGGCTCCCCGAGACGGACTTGAACCGCCAACCTAGTGATTAACAGTCACCCGCTCTGCCTATTGAGCTATCGGGGAACGAAGCAACTCGTCGTTGCAGGGATGTAGTTAGTCGTTTTTGGGTCAGGCGTCAAGCATTTTTTTACGTTTTCAACATTTTTTCCGACAAATGGCGGGCAAACACGGCAGTTCGGGCGACATCGGAAGCTTTTTGCGGGAGTTCAAGCCTGGCCCACGGCTTCACCGCCTCCCCTGCTCCCCTCACAAAACTATCTGGAAATCTCTTCCATACTCACGCCTGTCCGACAATTGTCGGACAGGCGTCGGCCACCGCAGGTGGGTCCGTAAGGACACACCTGCACTGCGTCCGCAGACAGAACAGCGTCCGCCAAGTCTTTCCGCGCCCCGCAGCCCCTGCCTTTCCAAACTCCCGCCATCTTCGGCAACACGCTTTGCTTTCGCACTCCCGCCCCACCGAACGGCGCAGCCTTCGGCGGAATCAGGGGGGCGCGGGGGCTTGTCCCGACTTCGTCGGGGAATTATTTCTGACCTTGCCGTTCCCCCGAAGAGCACGCAGGTCCGTTTGCGCAAGACACACTGTACGAGCTGCATCGCTTGCACGACGGCGGCTGCGCTTAACGCCGGAAGTGAATTCCGGCTGCGCGCCTGCCGTCGGCCGGGCTCCTGACGTCGCCCGGGGCCCCAGTTCGTTGAAAAGCGGCCTTCCGGCCTGCACTCCCCCCTTTCGCCCTCTGCTTCGGGCATAATCTTCCCGTTCACCCTGTCCTGCTGAAGCAGCGTTAGCTGCGAAGCAGAAACAGGGGGGCGCGGGGGGAATTATTTCCCCCGCATGCCTTTCCTGTCTTTTCTGCCTTTCCTGCCTTTCTCGGGGCAGCGCCCCGAGGGCTCTTGCTGCCCCCTTCCACTTCCCTCTTCTACAGCAGGGGACGGAGTTTCGGAGCGGCGGGGAGGATGTTGCCGTTGCGGGCGATGGTGACGACTTCGCAGGGGATGTTCCGTCCGCAGGCGGCGACGGCCTTTTGGACGGCGAGTTCCATGCCGCCGCAGCAGGGGACGTCCATGCGGACGACGGTAATGCTGCGCACGGAGTTCTGACGCAGGATTTCTCCGAGTTTTTCCGCGTAGTTGACGGCGTCGAGCTTGGGGCAGCCGATGAGGGTGACGCGGCCGCGCATGAAGCGGCGGTGGAAGTCGGCAAAGGCGTAGGCGGTGCAGTCGGCGGCGATGAGCAGATCGGCGTTCTGGAAATAGGGCGCGGAGAGGGGCGCAAGCTTGATCTGCACGGGCCAGAAGCGCAGTTCCGACATTTCTTCGCCCGCGGGTTCGACGTGCAGGGTACGTCCGGACTTTTCCAGATGGGCTTTCACGGCGTTTTCGTCGTAGGCGTCGGCCTCACGGAAGTCGAAGGAAATGGCTCCGGCGGGGCAGGCGGGCAGGCAGTCGCCGAGGCCGTCGCAGTAGTCGTCGCGCACGAGACGGGCCTTGCCGTCCTGCATGACGATAGCCCCTTCGTGACAGGCGGAGGCGCACAGGCCGCAGCCGGTGCAGGCGTCTTCATTAATATGGATGATTCTTCTGAGCATAATTTTCTCCTGATGAACTGATGAAGCGCTTGCGGGGAGCGCCTGTGAACGTGACCGCGCCGGACGGAATGCCGCGACGCGCGAAGAAATTCGACGAAGCCCGGAACGCGAAGCATGCAACAACGCCGCGCCCGGAACGAACCTTCCCGGCTTGCGGGAGTCCGCCCGTCAAAGATAATCCCGAACATGCGCCGCGCAAGGATATTTTTCTGTGATCCCGGGCATTGACGCCGCAAAGTCGGGGTCGTACACCAGAGCGAAATTCGCCCGACGCCGGAAAAAGGCGTCACGCTGCGCCGAAACGGCCCTCCGGACATGTCCGACCCCGCCCGGCGAGGCCGACGACAGATGCGCTCCACAACTCGCATCCGTTCGCCGCGCCCGTTCCGCACCGCCCAAGAAACGCTTCCGCCCCGACCTTCGAGACGCCCTCCCGCTTCCCCGGCGGCGCAACAGTTCTCACGCAGGAGTATTTGCCATGGATGCCACGGACCGCATCTTTCTTGCCATGATCGACTACTTTGCCAATGATCCCAAACGGATCCAGCACCTGACCAAGGTACACGCCTTCGCCCGCCTCATCGGACGCGAAGAAGGACTCGATTCCCGCACGCAGTTCGTGCTCGAATCCGCGGCCCTCGTTCACGATATCGGCATCCGCCCGGCCGAAGCCAAGTTCGGAAGCTGCTCCGGCGCGCTCCAGGAACAGGAAGGCCCCGCCGAAGCCCGACGTCTGCTTGAAAACCTCGATATCGACCCCGACGTCGTCAACCGCGTCTGCTTCCTCGTCGGACACCACCACACCTACACCGATATCCACGACCCCGACTACCAGATCCTCGTTGAGGCCGACTTCCTCGTCAACCTCTACGAAGACAACGAAAGCAAACACGCCGCCTCCGCCGCCCTCCGCCGCATCTTCCGCACTGCCGCCGGATCAAGAATCTGCAAAACCATGTTCGGACTCGAAGAAGAATAGAAGGAAGGAACCAGACTGGAGCCCTCGGGGCTCCGCCCCGAGAAAGGCAGGAAAGGCAGAAAGAAAGGAAAGGCATGCGGGGGAAATAATTCCCCCCGCGCCCCCCTGTTTCCGCCGAAGGCTTCGCCTTTCGGCGGGGCGGGAGTGCGAAAGCAAAGCAAGGTGCCGAAGCGATGTCTGGCAGGGGCAGGCTGCGGATGCCGGAGTGCTTGGCGTGCGCGGTTCGGTCTGCGGACTCAGTGCAGGTGTGCGCTTCCGCGCCCACCTGCGGTGGCCGACTCCTGTCCGGCCTGCGCCGGACAGTCGTGTCAAAGGACGGAATTTCCAGATGTTTTGGGGAGGGAACATCGAGGGCCGCAAAGGTAAACTGGAAAACGCCCTTTCAACGCTCTGGGGCCCCGGGCGACGTCAGGAGCCCGGCCGACGGGCATAAGTAGCCGGAATTCACTTCCAGCGTTAAACACAGCCGCCGTACAAGTCCCGCAGGCTGTACAGTGTGTCTTGCGCAAACGGGCAGTTGCGGCACTCGGAAAAAGGAAAATGTCGGTCGCACCGACGGGCATAAGCAGCCGGGATTCACTCCCGCCGTTAAAC
>NZ_CALUYL010000021.1 GCF_944324995.1 uncultured Mailhella sp. | reverse complement strand
GAAATACGCCTATTATCCCGGCTGTTCGGGCCACGGCACCTCTGTGGAGTATGAAGCCTCCACCCGCGCGGTGTGCAACGCCCTGAACATGGACCTCGTGGAAATCGAGGACTGGAACTGCTGCGGCTCCACGCCGGCCCACTCCGTGAGTCACGAGCTTTCCGGCGCGCTTGCCGCCCGCAACCTCATGCAGGCCGCCAAGACCGGCGCCGACTGCGTGATTTCGCCCTGCCCGAGCTGCTCCTCCAACCTCAAGATGGCCCGCCACCGCATGCAGAATCCCGCCTTCAAGGCCAAGGTGGACGAGCTGCTCGACGCCCCCACTCCGGCCAACGCCGACGGCGGCGCCGATCTCATGGAAACCTATTCCGTGCTTCAGGCCATCGTGGAGAACGTGGGCGTGGAAAACATCGCCTCCCGCGTGACCTATCCTCTGGAAGGCATCAAGGTGGTCACCTACTACGGCTGCCTCCTGAGCCGTCCCGCGCACGTGGCGAAGTTCGACGATCCGGAAAACCCCGTCTCCCTCGACAACATCATGAAGGCGCTCGGCGCGGAAGTGCTGCCCTTCGCCCTGAAGACCGAATGCTGCGGCGCGGCCATGGGCATTCCGGACGTGAACATTCCCGGCTCTCTGAGCGGACGCATCCTCGACACCGCCAAGGCCGTGGGCGCCGAAGCCGTGGTCACCGCCTGCCCGCTCTGCCACATGAATCTCGACCTGCGCCAGCGTCAGGCCGCCAGAATCTCGAAGAAGAGCTTTTTCGGTCTGCCGGTGTTCTACTACACCCAGCTCATTGCGCTCGCCTTCGGTCTGCCCAAGAACGCCATGCGTCTGGACAAGCTGGCCGTCAATCCCTATCCCCTTCTGGACAAGATCGCCGAACGCCGCAAGGCCCGTGTTTCCGCCGAGCTTGAAGCCATGAAGGCCGCAGGAGCCGCATCATGAAAATCGGCGTATTCGTCTGTCACTGCGGCAGCAACATCGAAGCGACGGTGGATACCGCCACGGTCGCCAAGATCGCGCTGACCTATCCCGATGTCGTCTTCTCCGAAGACACCATGTACACCTGTTCCGAGCCCGGACAGGAAAACATCGTTCAGGCCATCAAGACCCACGGCCTCGACGGCGTGGTGGTGGCTTCCTGCTCGCCCAGAATGCACGAGCCCACGTTCCGCCGCACGGTGGAGCGCGCCGGCCTCAACCGCTACATGTTTGAAATGGCCAACATCCGCGAGCACGTCTCCTGGATCGGCCGCGACCGCGAAGCCAACACCAACAAGGCCGCCGAACTCGTGCGCCTCGCCGTGGAAAAGCTGCGCCGCAACACCCCCCTCTACGCCAAGCAGTTCGACGTGACCAAGCGCGTGCTCGTCATCGGCGGCGGCGTGGCCGGCATTCAGGCTGCTCTCGATGCGGCCGATTCCGGCATCGGCGTGGTCATGGTGGAGCGCGAAAGCACCATCGGCGGCAAGATGGCCAAGCTCGACAAGACCTTCCCCACCATCGACTGCTCAAGCTGCGTGCTCGCGCCCAAGATGGTGGACGTGGCCCAGAATCCGAACATCACGCTCTACGCCCATTCCGAGGTGGAGAGCATTTCCGGCTTCGTGGGCAACTTCACCGTGAAGATCAGAAAGCGCGCCACCTACGTTGACTGGACCAAGTGCACGGGCTGCGGCACCTGCACCGAAAAGTGCCCCACCAAGAACGTGCCCGACGCCTTCAACGAAGACATCAGCAACTGCCGCGCCATCAACATTCCCTTCCCGCAGGCCATTCCCAAAAAGGCCACCATCAACCCCGACTACTGCCGCAAGATCAAGGAAGGCAAGTGCGGCGTGTGCGCCAAGGTGTGCCCCACCGGCGCCATCGTGTACGACATGGTGGATGAAATCGTGGAAGAAAAGGTGGGCGCCATCATCGCGGCCACCGGCTACGATCTCGTGGACTGGACCGTGTACAAGGAATACGGCGGCGGCGCGTATCCCGACGTCATCACGAGCCTGCAGTACGAACGCATGATGTCCGCCTCCGGCCCCACCGGCGGCCACATCCATCGTCCTTCCGACGGCATGGAACCCAAGAACATCGTGTTCATCCAGTGCGTGGGCTCCCGCGACTGCTCCATCGACCGCCCGTACTGCTCCGGCTTCTGCTGCATGTACACGGCCAAGCAGGCCATCATGACCAAGGATCATCTGCCCGATGCCGAAGCCTTCGTGTTCTACATGGACATCCGCGCTCCGGGCAAGATGTACGATGAATTCACCCGTCGCGCTCAGGAAGAGTACGGCGTGCAGTACATCCGCGGCCGCGTGTCCGCCATCCAGCCGACGGTCCGTCCCGACGGCAAGGTGGGCTACATCGTGCGCGGCGCCGACACCCTGCTCGGTCAGCCCGTTGAGGTGGACGCCGACATGGTGGTGCTCGCCGTGGGCGTGGAAGGCGCAAAGGGCGCGGGAAGCCTCGCCGAAAAGCTGCGCATTTCCTACGACCACTACGGTTTCTTCATGGAAAGCCACGTGAAGCTGCGCCCCGTGGAAACCAACACCGCAGGCGTGTATCTCGCCGGCGTGTGCCAGGGCCCCAAGGACATTCCCGCCTCCGTGGCGCAGGGCAGCGCCGCCGCAGCCAAGGTCATGGCGCTCTTCTCCAAGCCCAAGCTGGAGAACGATCCGCAGGTGTCCGTGGTGGACATCAAGCGCTGCGTGGACTGCGGCAAGTGCATCCAGGTATGCCCCTATCAGGCCATCGAAGAGGTGGAGATCCGCGGCCAGAAGAAGGCCCACGTGATCGAAACCGTCTGCCAGGGCTGCGGCCTCTGCACGGCCACCTGCCCGCAGGGCGCCATTCAGGTCGCCCACTTCACCGACAATCAGCTTCTCGCGGAGGTTAACGCCCTATGTCTGTCCTAGCTGGCAAGGAGCTCCGTATCGTAGGTTTTCTTTGTAACTGGTGCTCTTACGGCGGCGCCGATACGGCCGGTACCGCCCGCGCCGTGCAGCCTACCGACCTTCGCATCATCCGCGTCCCCTGTTCCGGCCGCGTGAATCCTCTCTTCGTGCTCAAGGCCCTCATCAACGGGGCCGACGGCGTTCTGGTGTCGGGCTGCCATCCGCGCGACTGCCACTATTCCGCGGGCAACTACTACGCCCGTCGTCGTCTGGAACTGCTCAAGGATTTCCTGCCGGTCATCGGCATCAATCCCGACCGCTTCGAGTACACCTGGGTTTCCGCTTCCGAAGGTCAGCGCTGGAAGGACGTGGTCACCAACTTCACGAACCGCATCCACGCGCTCGGACCCGCTCCCCGCTGGGAAGACGTGCCCGCCCGCTATGATCGCCCCGAAGAACTCATCGAGTCCATCCGTCCGCTCGGCTGCGGCGCGCATCCCTCGCTGCCCGAACTCAAGCAGGCCATCAAGGACGCGCTCGCCGAAGGCCTCGAAGGCGTGCTCGGCTGGAAGCAGGGCTTCGACGCCATTCACGCCGAACCCGTGTTCATGACCACCCCCGAAGAAGTGGATTCCCTCATCTGGGGCCCCTTCAACGTTCACAACCTCGCCGTGTATCTGCCCCAGTACAAGGGCCGCAAGATAGGCGTGGTGGTCAAGGGCTGCGACAGCAAGGGCGTGGTCGAGCTGCTCGCCGAAAATCTCATTTCCCGCGAGGATGTGAAGATCTTCGGCATGGGCTGCAACGGCACCGTGAGCCTGCCCCGCATTCTGGCCAAACTCCCCGAAGGCGCGAAGATCGAATCCTGCGTCGGCCGCGGCAACAAGCTGACCGTCACCGCCGGAGGTCAGGAATACGAAATGACCATGGCGGAAGTCGCGCAGGACAAGTGCCGCCTCTGCACCAGGCCGAACGCCGTTCTCTCCGACGTGTTCGTGGGCAATCCCACCGTGGAGCCCGCGGCTCCGGCCGACGGCCGTCTGCCCGGCCTGCGCTTCCTCGACTCCTTGAGTCTTGAGGAGCGCATGGGCTACTGGAAGGGCCAGATGGAACGCTGCATTGCCTGCCACGCCTGCCGCGGCGCCTGCCCCATGTGCGTCTGCCGCGACTACTGCGTGTCCGACACCCGCGATCCCGCGTGGGTCACGCAGGAAGACACCGTGCAGCAGAAGCTGTTCTTCCAGCTCATCCACGCCCAGCACCTCGCCGGGCGCTGCACGGGCTGCACCGAATGCGAACGCGCCTGCCCCATGGACATTCCCGTGTTCGCGCTCAAGCAGCAGTTTGGCCGCATGATTCAGAAGATCTTCAGCTACGGCGCGGGCCTCGATGTGAAGGCCACGCCTCCGCTGCTCACCTATCAGGTGGAAGAACCGACTATCAAGGAGCATGATCTGGCATGAGCAGTCTCCTTTTCGCAACACCGAAAGAGCTGACGGGCTGGCTTGCCGGTCTGGCCTCCGGCCATCGCGTGCTGGCTCCCCGTCAGGAAGGCCCCAGCGTGGTCTATCGTCCCCAGACGGCCGACGAGCTCGCCTCCGCCGACATCGACGCGCTGCTGCGCCGCGCCACCGCTTCTCCCAAGCAGGCCATGCTGCCGCAGTGCGAAACGCTGGTGACCTTCAAGTCCGTCAAGGACGCTGAGGATCCCTCCAAGCTGACCACCACGCTTGAGGCTCCCATGGAGGCCGAACCCACGGTGCTTTTCGGCTGCCGTCCCTGCGACGCGCGCGGCTTCGTGGTGCTCGACCGTCCGTATCTGGAAGGCAAGTTCAAGGATCCCTACTACGGCGCCCGCCGCAAGGCCACGGTCATTGTGACGCAGGCCTGCCCCACGGCCTTTGCCTCCTGCTTCTGCAACTGGGTGGGCAGCCATCCTTCCGACAAGGAAGGTTCGGACATCCTCTTCACCGCCGTGGAAGGCGGCTTCGTTCTGGAAGTCGTCACGGAAAAGGGACAGGCCCTTGTGGAAGGCGCAGGCTTTGCCGACGCCGCGGACAAGGCCGCGGAAGCGGAAGCGGCTCATGCTGCCGCCGCCGCTTCGCTGAATCCTGCGCCCGAGCTGACCCACGTCATGGAAAAGGTGGCCTCGCGCTTCACCGACAAGGCCTTCTGGGACAAGGAAACCGTGAAGTGCCTTTCCTGCGGCGCATGCACCTATCTGTGCCCCACCTGCCAGTGCTTCACCATCACCGATGAAGGCTCGCAGCTCGACGGCCGCCGTCTGCGCAGCTGGGATTCCTGCATGACTCCGCTCTTCACGCTGGAGACCAGCGGACACAATCCCCGTCCGTCCAAGGCCGACCGCATGCGCAACCGCGTGAGCCACAAGTTCAGCTTCTACCCCGAACGCTACGACGGCTTCTTCTCCTGCGTGGGCTGCGGCCGCTGCGTGGTGAGCTGCCCCGTGTCGCTGGACATCCGTCACATGGTGCAGGCCGCCGTGGAAGGCGCGACCATCGAGATCAAGGACGAGGCTCCCGCGCCTGCGCCCGAGGCCCCGAAGGCTGCGGCTCCTGAAGCCAAGGCCCCCGAAACTGCCGAAGCGAAGTCCGAGACCGCTCCCGAAGCGAAGGCCCCGGAAGTCGCGGAAGTGAAGGCCGAGGCTGCTCCCGAAGCGCCTGCCGCTCCCGCGAAGCCTGCCGAAGCCGCCGCGCCTGAAAAGGCGGCGGAAGCTCCTGCGGCTCCCGCGCCCAAGGCGCAGAAGAGCGCTCCCAAGACGGCCACCAAGTCTTCCACCAGAAGCAAGGCCAAGAAGAGGTAAGGAGAAGATATGAGTGAACATGACTGCGGCTGCAGCAAGAATCCTTACCTGCCTGAAGTCGCTACGGTTCTGGAAGTCATCACGGAATCTCCCACCATCAAGTCGTTCCGTGTGCGCTTTGACAATGAGGAAGCATGGAACAATTTCACCTACCAGCCCGGTCAGGTGGGACAGCTTTCCGTGTTCGGCGTGGGCGAGTCCACGTTCGTCATCAACACTCCGCCTTCGTGCAAGGATTACATTCAGTTTTCCGTCATGCGCGCGGGCGAAGTGACCACCGCCATCCACAAGCTCCAGCCCGGCGACAAGGTGGGCGTGCGCGCTCCTCTGGGGAACTATTTCCCCTATGAGCAGTGGAAGGGCAAGAACATCGTGTTCGTGGGCGGCGGCATCGGCATGGCGCCTATCCGCACCATCATGCTGCACGTGATGGAACACGCTTCCGACTACGGCAAGCTCAGCCTGCTGTACGGCGCGCGTTCCCCCGAGGACATGGCCTACAAGGCCGATCTTCCCGGCTGGCTCAACAGCGATGTGCTGCACACCACGCTCACCATCGACCGCGAGGCTCCTAACTGGCCTCACCGCGTGGGCATGATTCCCAACGTGCTCAAGGAGCTGGCCCCCAGCCCCGACAACACCATCGCCGTGCTTTGCGGCCCGCCCATCATGATCAAGTTCACGCTGGCGGCGTTCCGCGAAATGGGCTTCAAGGATGAGAACATCATCACCACCCTTGAACGCCGCATGAAGTGCGGCATCGGCATCTGCGGCCGCTGCAACCTCGGCGGCAAGTACGTGTGCCTCGACGGTCCCGTGTTCTCGCAGGCCGAGCTCAACAATCTGCCTCCGGAAATGTAGTCCGGCGGCCATGCGTGCATAAGAAAAGGCCCCTTCTTCGGAAGGGGCCTTTTTCATGCTCATTCAACCAAGAGGGGAAAGCCGCAACGCCGGTCCGCGGAGCTGTGCCTTGCAACAACGTTCTGCCGTTTGCACTGCGGCGGCACGAATCATGTCCGTCTGTGCCTGACTTTCCGGAAGGCCTGCCTCATCCGGCGAGCACAAAAGCGCCTGCGTTCAGGCAGCGCCCAGAGTACCTGACTCCACGCCGACCTGATGAAAAGTTTTGAAAAAGAGGATGGGGGCTCGGGGGAAGGAAGAAAAAGTTTTTCCTCCTTCCCCCGTCCTCTCACTTCTACTTCTTACTTATAAATCAACATCCGTAATGGCTTCGATCATGGCCTGGGTGTCGGCGACGCCGGGGTCGGCGTAGAGGTCGAGGTCGCAGGGCGGTTCTTCGAGCACGCGGCGGGCGGTCATGTAGTGTCGTTTCCAGTAATCGGCGTCGAGGCGTTCGACGCGCACGCGGGAACCTGCGGAGGGGCTGTGGATGAAGCTGCCGTCGCCTATGTAGATGGCGGAGTGGCGGCCGTTGGGGGTGTTGGCGATACGGAAGATGATGATGTCGCCGGGCATGAGGTCGGCCTTGGCGACTTCCTGTCCTGCGCGGGACTGGCGCACGGAGTCGCGCGGAACCGTAACGCCGTGCTTGGCGAACACCCAGTACACGAAGCCGGAGCAGTCGAAGCCGGAAGCGGGGGAGGTACCGCCGCTTCTGTAGCGCACGCCCAGGCCCTGACGGGCGATGTCGGCCACGTTTTTGCCGAGGGACATGATGGTGGGGCAAAGGTTGGCGCGGTAGAGCGGGGCCGGGGAATCGGCTCCGGGCAGCATGCCGGAGATGGAGGCGGAGTTCATGGAGGCGGGGCGCGTCTGCGGAGTCGGAACAAGGTCTCCGCGCGGGCGGGGCTGGCAGGCGCTCAGCAGGGAAACGGCGAGGCCCGCACACAGCAGAATCGCAGAAATACGGAGTCGTGAAGTCATACAGGTGCTCCTGTAGGCGTCGCAAAACGGCAGAAAAACGACGCAGAACGATGAGATTGCGGCGCGGTAAAAAATCAAAACTGCCTCTGAAAAAGCCGGGTGTCAAGTTTGCGCTGCGGTCGGTACTGTTGCAGCGGCTGTGTTCGTCATGAAAAAGCGCGGCCCGGGAAGCAATGATTTTTTATCCGGACGTTATTTGAACCAGCCGCGCCGGAAAAAGAAGATCAGCAGGGCGGCGGTAATGAAGGCCATGAGTCCGAGCACGGCGAAATATCCGTATCTCCACTCCAGTTCGGGCATGAAATGAAAGTTCATGCCGTAGATGCCGGCAATGACGCTGAGCGGCATGCACAGCGACGTGAGCACGGTGAGCACGCGCAGGCGGTAGTCGGTTTTTCTCTGGGCGTGGAGCAGGCAGTCGTTGTGCAGATCGCGCAGGCGTATTTCCAGCTGATCCTGACTGCGCACCACGTGATTCTGACTGTCCATGACGTCCCGAAGTTCGGCCTTCAGATGACTGAAGGGCACGCTCTGCGTCTGCAGGCTCTGGAGCACGCTCATGCAGTAGAGCTGATCCTCGAACTGGGAATAGAGACGGCTTACGCAGCGGCGTATGGCGATGAGCTCGTCCTGACCTATGTTGTCCGGCTCGTCGTAGATTCTGTCGGCGAGGGCTTCCACGGCGGCGCGGGCGGCCATGTACTGACGGGTGCTGATGTCGGTGCACACGTCCATGATGAAGAGCAGCAGCGCCTGACTTGAGGGCTCGGAGAGCTCGCTGCCGTTTTGCAGGCGCAGCAGCGCGCGGTCGAAGAGCGGAATGTCCGGCGCGCCTATGCTGATGAGCACGCCCTTCATGCACAGCATCATCATGTACGAGGCGCGGGGGCTGTTCCACTGCACGCGCATGGGAAAGCGCAGGAACACGCATCCGCCGGAAACGTCCACGTCGGGAAAGTTCACGGGCTGCGTGCAGGCGGCCACGGTGTCGGATTCCACATGCAGGCCGCGCAGGTATTCGCCGAGGCGTTTTCGCTCTTCGTCGGGATTGTCGTCGTCCGCGAGGCGGATGTCGTGCCAGACAAGGATGTCGCCGCCGTCGGAAGGCGCTTTCTTGAGCCAGCGCCAGTCCCGGGCCGTGAGATGATAGTGCTGTATTTCCATGGCGGAAGGCTAGCACGAAAGGCGGAAGCTGAAAAGCGGCGAAGGATGAGAACAGCGTGAGATGAAACGATGTTTTGCGGAAGAGGGGAAGAAGCGGCCGCGGAAAGCGGCAGGGCGGCTGCTCGGCGCGGAGGCGCTCGGGGAAGGGCGGCGCGTCCCGGGCACAGCCGCGCAGCTAGAGCAGGAATCGTTTCAGAGCGGCGACTTTTGCGGCGTACTTTTCCGGCACGGGGAAGGTTTTGCCCTGCACGAAGGCGGCCAGCGCGTTGTCGATGCCGGGCACGGTGGAGCCCGCCTGGTTCAGGCGTATCCAGCTTCCGTCGTCCGCAACGTCGTAGTCGCCGACGGTGATGGTGATTGCCTGATCCATGCCGTTGACGGAAAAGCAGATCATGAGGCTCATGTCCTCGCGGCAGACGAGGTTGTGGACGTGCAGAAAGTCCGAGAGACGCGCATTGACTAGCGACATGGTTTTCTCACTGTTCAGAAGTGCCCGGGCCAGCGCCCGGCCCGGTGTTTTCAGCAGAGCGTCGAAAAAGTTCATGACGTTCCTTGTCCTGATGTCCGTTGTGCGCAGGGCGATCCTTCAGCGCGGAACGCGCGCCCGGGGCCCTGTTTTCCGGCGGTGCGGCATGCACGGATGCTTGCGCTTCTGCGGGGAGCGGAGCGCGTAGGCAAGGCGCTTCGGAAAGCTGCGGGCCTTCGGAGTTCTGCCTTCCCGGCGGACGCCGCATCGCCCGGATGCTCCCGAGGAGCGCGATCCGCCGCCCCGGGAGCTCTCCGGCTCAGAGCCCGGCCTGCTGCCGCCAGGCCTCGAAGTCGGCCCGGCCGCGGTCGGCCATTTCCGCCTTGCGCGCCTTTTTCTTCGTGCGCTCGGCAAGCTCCGGCATGAGACCGAAGTGAATGTTGGAAGGCGTGAACTGCTTTGAAGGCGTGCGCAGATGATTCATGAGCGCGCCGAGCGCCGTGGTCTGCGGCGGCAGGGGCAGCTCTCTGCCGCGGGCGCGGGCGGCGAGCAGAAGGCCCAGCCACAGGCCGCAGGCTGCGGATTCCACATAGCCTTCCACGCCGGTGATCTGTCCGGCAAGATGGACGTTCGGACGGGCCTTCAACGACAGATCCGCGTTCAGGCATTCCGGCGCGTTCACGTAGGTGTTGCGATGCACGCTGCCGAAGCGCAGAAATTCCGCATGGGCGAGGCCCGGCACGAGGCGGAACACCTTATCCTGCGCGCCGTAGGTCATCTTGGTCTGGCAGCCCACAAGGTTGAAGGAACTGCGTTCCGCGTTTTCGGCCCGGAGCTGGAGCAGGGCGTAGGGGCGGCGGCCCGTGCGCGGATCGGTGAAGCCCACGGGCTTGAGCGGCCCGAAGGTGAGCGTGCGTTCGCCGCGGTCGGCCAGCGCCTCGATGGGCATGCAGCCCTCGAAGTGGATTTCCTTCTCAAAGTCGTGGGCGGGCACGCGTTCGGCCTCGCGCAGGGCGTTGTAAAAGGCCGTGTACTCGGCGCGCGTCATGGGGCAGTTCAGATAGTCGCCGTTCTCCTTGGCCTCGGGGTCGGTCATGGTTTCCATGGGCTTGTCCAGAAAGGGCGCGTCGTCGGAGTAGGGCGGCGGCGCGTCGTTGCCGTAGCGCGAACCGCGGAAGGCTATGCTCATGTCCACGGAATCGGCCCGCACGATGGGCGCAATGGCGTCGTAGAAGTACAGACGCGTGTGCTCGCCGTTTTCCGAAATGATGTCGGCAATGGAGGAGGCCAGATTTTCCGAGGCCAGCGGCCCGGCGGCCACGATCACGGTTTTGCCCTCAATCTCGGGCGCGTCGAGGGAGGGAATCTGACGCCGCACGAGAGTGATGAGCGGCTCTTCCTCCACGCGGCGCGTGAGCGCTTCCGAAAACAGGGTGCGGTCCACGGCAAGCGCCTTGCCCGCCGGAACGGAGCAGGTTTCGGCGGCGGCCATGACGGCGCTGCCGAGCTTGCGCATCTCTTCCTTGAGCAGGCCCACGCCCGAACCCTGCGCGTCGTTGGAGCGGAAGGAGTTCGAGCAGACCAGCTCGCCGAGCAGCGGACTGACGTGGGCGGGAGAAAAGACTTCCGGCTTCTGTTCGTAAAGCGTGCAGGCGAGGCCCGCGCGCGCAAGGGCAAGGGCGCATTCGCACCCAGCGAGTCCGCCGCCGATGATGACGAAAGCGGGCGTTGACGTATCCATGACGACTCCGTGGTCAGAAAAAAGGAAGGCGGCAGTTCCGCCGTTGAAAAAAGGCGCGTTCGGATCGCGCGCCTCAACCTTACTGGAAGACGGCAGGGAAGTCACTCTTTTATGCGCACGCGTGAAAAGCCTGCTTTTTACCAGAAAAATACCAGTATGCGCTTGACAGGGCATGGCGGCACTTTTTATGACCTTATATAAGGATTCATTGAACCGATGCAGGGGCCTTGCGCCTTTTTTGCGTCCCAGAGTAATTCAAACCCTAGTGGAGATTCGTATGTCCATAGCTTTGGAAAACCAACGCACCTACGCCCTTGTCGGCACCGGTGGCTGCGGTAAGACTTCTCTGGCAGAAATGCTGCTTTTTCAGGCTGGAATCATCAATCGTCTTGGCGCCATCGAAGAAGGCACCACGGCTCTGGACTACGAACCCGAAGAGATCAAGCGTCGCGGCTCCATTCAGCCCGGTTTCGCCACCTTTGACTGGAAGGGCTTCCGTCACAACCTTATCGACATTCCCGGCGACTCCAACTTCTGCGGCGACATGGACTGGCTGCTTGCCGCCGTGGACAGCGCCGTCATCGTCGTGGACGCCGTGGACGGCGTGCGTCCGCAGATGCGCCGCATGTGGAAGAGCGTGAAGCAGGCCGGACTGCCGACCATCGCCGTGATCACCAAGATGGATCGCGAACGCGCCGACTTCGACGCCGCCCTGAACAGCCTCACCACGCATCTGGGCGTCCGCCCCGTGGTGTTCTACATTCCGATTCTGGAAAACGGCGAGTTCATGGGCCTTGTGGACGTGTTCGCCTCCAAGGCCTACCGCTTCCTGGAAAACGGCGAAACCGAGGAAATGCCCATTCCCGCCGATCTTGAGGACGAAGTGCTGCTGCTGCGCGACACCTCCGTGGAGAACATCGCCTCTTCCGACGAAGACCTCATGAACCGCTACCTCGAAGACGGCACACTTTCCGACGAAGACATCACCTTCGGCCTGCGTCAGGGCGTGCTCTCCGGCGAAATCGTGGCCGTGCTGCCCGCTTCCGCCATGCTGAACCGCGGCGGCCGCCGTCTGCTCAATCAGATCAACAATCTGCTGGCCTCGCCTGCCGATCGTCCCGCCGCGCTCGGCGCCGACGGTTCCGAACGCGCCGCCGATCCCGAAGGTCCGGCAACCTGCTTCGTGTTCCGCTCCCTGAACGACGCCTTCTCCGGTCAGGTGAACATGCTCCGCGTGGTGTCCGGCACCATTTCTTCCGATTCCTCGCTGAAGAACATGCGCACCGGCGAAATGGAGCGCCTCGGCTCGCTCTTCTACGTGAACGGCAAAACGCAGACCGCCTGCAAGGACACCCTTGGCCCCGGCGCCATCGTGGGCGTGACCAAGCTCAAGGGCACCCGCACCGGCGACACCCTGTGCGACGACAAGGCCCCCTTCGTGGTGGAACTGCCCAAGCTCCCGCCGCAGCTCATCACCTTCGCCCTCGCGCCCAAGCAGAAGGGCGACGAAGACAAGGTGTTCGCCGCCGTGCAGAAGCTGCTCGACGAAGACGTCACCCTCAAGCTCGGTCGCGACGAGGAAACTTCCGACATCCTGCTTTCCGGCATGGGCCAGCTGCACATTGAAATTTCCGTGGAAAAGGCCCGTCGCCGTTCCAAGGTCGACATCGTGCTCAAGACGCCCAAGGTGCCCTACCGCGAAACCGTGCGCGGCAAGGTGCAGGTGCAGGGCCGTCACAAGAAGCAGTCCGGCGGCCGCGGTCAGTTCGGCGACTGCTGGATCGAAATGGAAGGCGCGCCCCGCGGCTCCGGCTACACGTTTGAAGACGCCATCGTGGGCGGCGTGATTCCCCGTCAGTACATTCCCGCCATCGACAAGGGCATTCAGGAAAGCGCGGCCCGCGGCTACCTGGCCGGCTGCCCGGTGGTGGACTTCAAGGTGCGCGTCTATGACGGCTCCTACCACACCGTGGACTCCTCCGAAATGGCGTTCAAGATGGCCGGTTCCATCGCCTTCAAGGCGGCCATGTCGCAGCTCAAGGTGCTGCTGCTCGAACCCATCGTGCAGATGACCGTGACCATTCCCGACGAATACATGGGCGACGTCATCGGCGACCTGTCTTCCCGCCGCGGCAAGGTGCTCGGCTCGGATTCTCAGGGCGGCATCACCGAACTCAAGGCCAACGTGCCCATGAGCGAAGTGCTGCGCTACGCTCCCGATCTGCGCAGCATGACCGGCGGTCAGGGCGTGTTCACCATGGAATTCGATCACTATGAGGAAGCGCCTCAGCCCGTGGTCGACAAGGTCGTGGCCGAGCATCAGGCGGCCAAGGCCGGCGAATAGCGGATAACAGGAGGAAGAGCACTTCTTCCCCCGCAGATAAAAAGAATGCGGCGTTCCTCCCGGACAGGGAAGAGCGCCGCTTTTTTGCACGGGCAAGGCGTCGGCGGGGCGGTCGCGGGCGAGGCTGCTGCCACTGGCGGGGCAATCGCCGTAGTCGGGGAAATCTGCCGCGTAGTCGGGGTAAGTTGCCGCAAGCGAGGCATTCTGCTGTGGACGGGGCAAGCTGCCGCGGGCGGGGCGCTCTGCCGAGGACGGTCGGTCAGTCCTGCGTGAGCGGGGCGGGCTGCAACGGCAGGCGCGCGCCGGTCACGCCGAGGGGAGCTCGATGTCCTGATCGTTTTTCACCATGTTCATGATGTGCCGGAAGAAGCGTTCCTCCACGGGCTGCACGGAAAGGCGGCTGCCGCGCCGGAGCAGTTCCATGCCTTCGAGTTCGGGCTGCTTGCGGAGCTCCTCCAGCGGAATGGGACGGGTAAAACGGCTCACGAGTTTGACGTCCACCATGTACCAGCGGGGATTTTCGGGCGTGGCCTTTTCGTCGTAGTGCCGGTTCTTCGGATCCTGCGCGGTGTGATCGGGGTAGGCTTCGCGCACCACTTCCACAAGCGCCACGATTTCCGGCTTCTTGCCGCTGTGATAGAAAAATCCGAGATCGCCCTTTTTCATGGATTGCATGAGATTGCGGGCCTGATAGTTGCGCACGCCGTCCCACGAGGTGGTGGCGTTCGGCGAAAAGATGAGGTCATCCAGGGAAAAGCAGCCGGGTTCCGTTTTGAAAAGCCAGTATTGCATGGGCGTTCCTCTGCATGGTTGATGTTGCTTTCGGTATAAGGTCGGGCATGCCGGATGACAAGAGGGCGCGTTTGCAGGACTTGCGGGCCGTGCCTTGCGCGGCTTTCGCTCCAGATGGGCTCTTTCGGGGCGTTTTTTCTCCCGCTTTGGCCGGAGGCGCGGCGCAAAAGGGTGAAGTGCGGGGGCCCTTTTGCGTTCATAAAATTAAACACAATGAATTTCAACAAGTTATCAATATCAACGTTGACACTCTCCGCGCGTGAATGCTATGCAGGACAAAAGGGGCTCAGGCCCCATGTATTACGATGGAAACGGAGTTGTCATGGCCACCGCGATGAATGAACTGGAGAAGATCACGCTGCATCTGGAAAATGGAGCCGGTCTCATATTTTACGGACGTCTGTTTTCCGAGGCCGTGTGGTACGATGAATACAGCGGTGTGCTGACGCATCAGAAACTCTACGTCACCGACCAGAACGAACAGGTGTACGTCATTCAGAAGGGCAGTGGAGAGAGGAGCGTGTGCCGGGCCTATCGCATATCGGTGCACGGCGAGCGCTGCGTGATCTACAACGGGCGCTATTCCATGGAGATTCCTCTCGATCTGCTTCTGCTTGCCGTGCGCACCTTGTGCGGCGTCGAGGACGGCATGGCCCTGGAACAGGCGGAAGAGATTCTTCGCGCCGCCAACTGCTGAACTCAGGTTCGGCCTCTGCCCGCGTGGGCGTCGTGGGCGACCTTGCCGCGGGCCGCCTTTTTCATTTTGAACACCGGAAAACACATATAAGGAAAACGCATGAACTGTCATGGATTCACCCTTGTGAGGGAAGAAGAGCTGCGCGAAGCCGGCGGACGCGTCCGCCTCTGGAAGCACGACGTCACCGGCGCGGAGCTTTTGTCCATCTGCAATGACGATGAAAACAAGTCCTTCGGCGTCAGCTTCCGCACGCCGCCCAGGGATTCCACGGGCGTGGCCCACATTCTCGAACATTCCGTGCTCTGCGGTTCGGACAAGTATCCCGTGAAGGAACCCTTCGTGGAACTGCTCAAGAGCTCGCTTCAGACCTTTCTCAACGCGCTCACCTTCCCGGACAAGACCTGCTATCCCGTGGCGAGCTGCAATCTTCAGGACTTCTACAACCTTGTGGACGTGTATCTCGACGCGGTGTTTCATCCGCGCATCGACGAGAACGTGCTGCGTCAGGAAGGCTGGCACATCGAGGCCGATGCCCCCGACGGCCCCTGGCAGTTCAAGGGCGTGGTGTTCAACGAAATGAAGGGCGTGTATTCCTCGCCCGATTCCGTGCTCATGGAGGAATGCCAGCACGCCGTGTTCCCGGACATGCTCTACAGCCTCGATTCCGGCGGCGATCCTGCGGTGATTCCCACTCTCACCTTTGAGGCCTTCCGCGAGTTTCACGCGAGCTACTATCATCCTTCCAACGCGCGTTTCTTCTTCTGGGGCGACGACCCCGAAGATGCCCGTCTGGCCCGCATAGCCGACGTGCTCGCGCCCTATCGGAAGCGCGAAGTGCGCTCCGAAGTGCCGCTTCAGCCGCGGCTTTCTTCGCCGCGTCATCTTGAGATTCCCTACGCCGCCTCCGAGGGCGAGGACGCCGACAAGGCGCACGTGGCCGTGAACTGGCTGCTGTGCGAGTCGAAGGAAACCGAGGAGATGTTCGTGCTCAACATGCTCGAACACGTCATTGCCGGCCTTCCCGGCTCGCCGCTGCGCAAGGCGCTCATGGATTCCGGGCTCGGCGAGGACATTTCCGGCTGCGGTCTGGAAGGCGATCTGCGCCAGGCCTACTTCTCCATGGGGCTGCGTTCCATTGATCCGAAGAACGCCGCCGAAGTGGAGCGCCTCATGATGGACACGCTGGCCGATCTTGCGGAACACGGCGTGCCCGAACCCGCCGTGGAGGCCGCGCTCAATTCTCTGGAATTCATGCTGCGCGAAAACAACACCGGCTCGTTCCCGAGAGGCCTTGCCGCCATGTTCCGCAGCCTTTCCGACTGGCTGTACGACGGCGACGCCTTTGCGCCGCTCGCCTGGGAAAAGCCGCTCGCGTCCATCAAGAGCCGTCTTGCCTCCGGCGAAAAGGTGTTTGAAAACGCCATCCGCCGCTGGTTCCTCGACAATCCTCATCGCGTGACGGTGCTGCTCGTGCCCGACGCCGGTCTTGCCGCCGCGCGTCAGAGCGCCGAAGACGCGCGTCTTGCCGCCATCCGCGACGGCATGAGCGAAAAGGAGCGCGAAGAGGTGGTCGGCATTGCCGCGGCGCTGCGCCTTGCCCAGCAGACGCCCGATTCTCAGGAGGCGCTCGATACCGTGCCGAGCCTCGGCAAGCAGGATCTGCCCGTGCAGAACGCGGTCATTCCCTGCAAGGTGGAGCGGGAAAACGCCCTTGACGTGGTGACGCACGAACTCGACACCATGGGCATTCTCTACGCCGGACTGTCCTTCGATCTTTCCGGCGTGCCTTCGCGTCTTCTGCCGCTCGTGCCGCTGTACGCCCGCGCGCTGACCGAGCTCGGCACGAAGCGCAGCGACTACGTGCAGCTCGGCTTTGAAATTTCGGCGCATACCGGCAGCCTCGGCGCGGGAGCCGTGGTGCTGGCGCGCGTGGCCGACGCTTCGCCGGTGTGCCTGCTTACGCTGTCCGGCAAGTGCACGGCGGAAAAGGTGGAGCGCATGACCGACCTCATGCGGGAAATTCTCACGGAGCCCGACTTCGACAACCGCGAGCGCTTCACGCAGATGGCGCTTGAGGAGAAGGCCCGCATGGAGCAGGCCGCGGTGCCTGCGGGGCACACGCTGGTGAACACCCGTCTGAGCGGTCGCCTTTCTCTGGCCGGACGCATTTCCGAAGCCATGAACGGCGTGAGCGAACTTTTCTATGTGCGCGATCTCATTCACCGTCTGGATGCGGAATGGGAGCTTGTTCGCGCCGATCTTCTTGCGCTTCATGAGTGCATCGTGCGCCGGGGCGGCGTGAAGATCGACATGACGGCGGACGCTTCGCTTCTTGCCGCGGCGCGCGGAGCGCTGGAAGCGCTGGTTGCCGAACTGCCCGACCGCGAAGTGCCGGCGTGCGCGCCGGAATTCGACGCGCTGCCCGGAGCCGAGCTTCTGAGCATTCCCGCGCAGGTGAACTACGTGGGACTCGGTCTGAATCTGAAGGAGGTCGGCTACCGTTACAGCGGAGCGCAGGCGGTGATTCTGCGGCATCTGCGCATGGGCTACCTGTGGGACCGCGTGCGCGTGCAGGGCGGAGCCTACGGCTGCTTTGCCCGCTACGGCCGCGCCACGGGCGCGTTCACCTTTGCCTCCTACCGCGATCCCAATGTGGAGAACACGCTGCGCGTGTATCGCGAAACGGCGGATTATCTGGGCAATCTGCGTCTTTCCGACGCGGACGTCACCCGCGCGGTGGTGGGAGCCATCGGCGACGTGGACGCCTACATGCTGCCCGGAGCGAAGGGCGCAACCGCGTTTTCCCGGTACATGACCGGAGAGACGAACGAGGAGCGTCAGCGCATCCGCGAGGAAATTCTTGCCACGCGGCTGTCCGATTTTCATGATTTCGCGCCGTACTTGGCCGCGGCTCTGAAAAAGGCCGTGCCCTGCGTGCTCGGCGGAGCCGACGCCGAGGCCGTGGCCGGAGCCGAAGGCTGGACCGTGACCCGCGTGCTCTAGGACGCGACAAGAAAAAAGGACATGCCATGAAAAATGAAAAGTCCCGCGGCACCATGCTTGTGAGTTCCGCGGTCATTCTGTGTGCGGTGACGTTTGTCGCCGGTTTTGCCTGCGGAAACATGGTGGCGGAGCACAAGGCCGTGAGCCGGAGCGCGACGGCGGCGGCTCCCGCGCCGGCACCCGAGGCCGCTCCCGCCGCCCCTGCCTCGACCAGCGCCTCAACGGCCGAGGCGCAGGCCCAGCACATCAGTCATCTGCGCGACGAGGCCCGTCAGAATCCCGACAGCGCCGACGCCTGGACCAAGCTCGGCAATGCCTGCTTCGACGCGGGCGACGCCGACGGGGCCATTGAAGCCTATCAGGAGTCGCTGCGTCTTGAGCCGGGCAACGCCGACGTGCGCACCGACATGGGCAGCATGTACCGCATGAAGGGCGAGCCCGCCCGCGCCGTGGAATGCTACGATCAGGCGCTCAAGGATCATCCCGGCCACCGGAACGCCATATTCAACAAGGGCGTGACCATGATGCTCGATCTGGAGCAGCCGGAGCAGGCCGTGGCGTTCTGGCAGTCCATGCTGAAGGCGTATCCCGGACTTAAGCTGTCGAGCGGCGCGGAGCTGAGCAGAATCATGCCGGAAATCGTGGTGGACGCCGCGCTTCAGCTTGAGGCGCACGGCCGGAAGGTGGTGGCGCTGCGCGCCTACGAGCAGGCGCTGAAGCTGGATCCTTCCTTTGCGCCCGCGCTGGTTCACGGCGCGTGGCTCATGGAAGGCATGGGGCGCGCCGCCGATGCGCAGCCTCTGTGGAAGCGCGTGCTTGAACGTTATCCCGACGCCACCGATCCCGCAGGCAAGCCTGTTCGAGACCACATCACGAAGTAATCATACGGGATTGTCATGTTTCGGTTTTTGTTTTCTCATATCCGCGTTGCGGCGGTGCCGGCGGCGTTGTGGATGATTCTCTGTCTGCCTTTTCCGCTGCTTGCCGAAACGGAGCAGGAAGGGGCCGTCATTGCTGATCCCGCGCCTGCCGTGGTGGTTCCCGAGCCTGTGACCATTCGGGCGGAGCCGCAGCCTTTGTCGCCGCCGCCGGCGGAGAAGCGCTCTTCCGCCGTGCGGATAGGGGTGCGTTCTTCGCTGTCCATGCTGCTGGACAAAAGCGGCGCGCTCGATCAGAGCGCCGCGGCGGCCCGTCTGAACGAGTTTTCGCCCTACGCCGTGAGCGTGCTTTCCCGCGAGACGGGCGCGCTGTGGCTGCATCTCGATCTTGCGGACGTGAAGGATTCTGCGCCGCACACGCTCTGGCTCAATCTGGGCTCGCAGATACCCGCGGGGGTGTCGGCCTGGATTTCCGCCGACGGCAGAACGTGGCAGAGCGTGCAGGCCGAGTCCTTCGGCGTGTACGATCTCTTGTCCGCCGGGCGTCAGGGGCAGGTGCTGCTGCGCCTGAACGGTCTGCCGGGTCTGTGGTTTTCTCCGGCGCTGTGTTCTCCGCACGCCGTCATGGATTCGCCGGAAAGGCTGGGGCATCTGTTTTCTCTGACCGCGCTGGCGCTGCTGGGATTTCTCTGCCTGCTGCTCAGCGTGACGGAGCGCGGCGAGGGCCGTTTCTGGACGGGCGCGCTCGCCTTTGCCGCCATGGCGCAGATAGGCTGGGGCGTGCCCGCCACGCCTTCGGGCAGCGTGGGAACGTGGTCGTTTCCCGGCATGTTTGCGGCGGGCGTGGCGCTGTTCATGCTGCCGCACGCGGGGCGCGTTCTCATGCGCACGCGCGTGGCCTCGCCGTTTGTGGATACGCTTTTTCTGCTGTTTGCGCTGCCCGGCGCGTGTGCGGCCATCGTGCCGCTGCTGCCGGGCATGGCGTGGACGGCAAGACTGCTGCCCCTGTGGCCGCTGGCCGCGCTGCTGTGCCTGTTCCCTGCCGTGGTGCTGATGTTCCGCGGGGTGCAGGGCGGCGGACCGTTCACGCTGGCCTGCCTGTCCATGGGCGGCGGCGCGGTGGTGTCGCTGTGGGGCCTGCTGCACGGCATGGAAAGTCCCTGGTGGGGGCTGGCCGTGCAGGCGGGCGAGGCCGCGGGTCTGCTGTTTCTGGCTTCTGCCGCGCCGCATCGCGACGCGCCCGCGCCGGAGCCGGAACTTTCTCTGGACGCCTCTCCGCGCCGCAGCGGCGAGACGCGCGCCAACACCTACAAGGACAACAGCCTTGCGGCGCTGCGCCGGGCCTTCCGGGGCACGGCGGAGGAGCTTTTCGACGAGGCCTGCCGTCTGGATCTTGCCCTTTCCCGCGCCGGTGTGGACAAGAAGGACAAGGTGGACATCATGACCCATGCCGACGCCATGACGGCGGCCGCGCGCAGACTTTCGGAAAGCGCGCTGGATCTTCCCTCCGCGGCCGCGCTGCCGGAGGCGTCGATGCAGGTGTTCGAGCTGCGGCAGGTCATTCAGAAGGTGTTTGCCTCGGTGTTCGATGAGGCGGAGAAAAAGGGCCTCGGTCTGGCCTGGTACGTGGCTCCGCAGATAGGGCAGAAGTTCCGGGGCGACGCCGCGCGGTTGACCACCCTGCTCACGCTGCTCCTTGCGGATGCGGTTCGGGCTTCGTCGCACGGCGCGGTCAGTCTGCATGTGCGCCGCAGCGCCGCGAGCACGCATCCGGGGCATTTGCAGTTCACCGTTTCGGACAACGGCGAGGCGGTTCCGCCCCGCGGCAGACAGAGCGCGCTGCTTGCCCGCGCCTGGGAGCTGGCTTCCGCCCACGGCGGCGATTTGTTCGTCGACAGCACGCCGCAGGGCATGGAACTTTCCTTCAGCATGGAATGCACGGCCATGGAGAACGACGGCGTGACCGAACGCTCCATGCCGCCCGCCGAGGGCCGGGCGCCTGCGGAGGGCAAAATCGTCATTCTGGCCTCGCCAGACGGCCTGAGCCGTCAGCTGTACGCGCACTATCTTTCCGACATGGGCTGCGCAATCTGGGAAGCCAGGGACGCCGAAGAGGCGGCGGCGCTTTACGCGGCCTCGCCCGCCTCGCTGGTGGTGTTCGACGGCGCGCTCGGCGAGGAAGACATGGTGCAGGGCCTTGCGGCCATCCGCATGTTCGAGGGCGAGCAGTCGCTGCCTGCGGCGCCGTTCCTTCTGCTGGCCCGCGACGACATGCAGGCCGAGCGCATGGCCAAGGCGGGCTGCGACGAATCGCTGCTGCTGCCCGTGGTGCGCAAGGATCTGCGGGCCATGACGCGCTGGATTCTTTCGCCGACTTCCGCGCGGCCGGTGCTGAGCACGCAGCGCGTCACGCTGGCGGCGGTGCTGGCGGGCGCGCATTCCGGCTCCGGGCGCATGCAGCCCAAGGCCGTGCGCCGCGCCTCTTCGCCTGCCGCGCCTGCGCAGAGCGCGCCGAAGATGGACGAAAGGGCGACGGAAGCGGAAACAAAGCCTGTCGCAGCGCAGGAGTGCGCCCAGATTCAGGAGGCCTCTGCTTCCGAAAAGCCGGAAAAGAAAGGCTGGCTCTCGTCGCTCTTCCACGGGCGCGACCGCGCGGAAAAACCGCTGGACGTGAAGGGCGCGCCTTTGCCGGAAAACGTGCCGACGCCTCCCGAGTCCGAGGCGGACTCCGGGGATGCCATGCAGGCAAAGGGCGCAGAAGACGCGCGGCCTGCGGGCGCTCTGCGGCCTGCGCCGGAACCTGCCGCCGAAGCGGATGGCGAGGTGGTGGAACTGCTGGCCGAAGAGGTGCTGGTTGAGGAGAGCGACGTGCATGAGCTTCGCGTTGAGGACAGAGTGCCGGACGAAAGCGATGCGGCGGAGTTCATCGAGCTCGACGCCTCGCTGATTCGAGCCGAAGGCGAAGCGCCCGAGGCGGTCGCGGAGCCTTCCGAAAAGGCGGAGTACGAAGCGGAAGGGAGTCGCGGCGAGGCAGAGATGGCTGAGCCGAACACCGTTGACGCAGCGGCCCTGCCGTCGGACGACGCGGAAAAAACGGGTGAAGCCGCCTCTTCGGCAGAGGACGCGGAGCTCGTGACGGCGCCTGCGGAGGTCATCAGCGCCGGGCTGAACCGCATTTCCGATGCGCTTCTTCACGGCGACGTGCAGGCCATACGCAGCGGCTCCCGCGAGCTTTCCCTCGTTGCCGACAGATACGGCATGCACACGCTGGCCGACATGGCCCGCTGTTTCCGGGCGGCGTGGGAAGAAGGCGATGTGGAAGCCGCCGCGCAGATTGTGGAAGAAATGCGCGCCGAGGCCGCCCGACTGTGAAACCGGGGAATGACTGGTTTTTTTTCGAGCCTCAGAGCTTGCAACTTTGAAAGAAAGCACTTATGTTAAATTCATGTTTGGGCGGCATTCCGCCTCGGACACTGAAACACAGGAGGCAATATGCCAAAGCTGCAGAAGATCATATGTGCGCTGGACCTTTCCGAGCACAGCAAGACAGTGGCAGAATACGCCTGCATGCTGGCCAAGGCCATGCATGCCAGCATCGTGGCAGTGTATGCGGCCCCTACGCTGACTCAGTACACGGGTTTCCATGTTCCGCCGAATACCATCGACAGCTTTGTCGGTGAGATCGTTTCCGGCGCGGAAAAGGCCATGACGCAGTTCGTGTCTGAAAACTTTGAAGGCGTGGAAACCAAGGCCGAGGTCGTGGTCGGCTACGCTGCCGAAGAAATTCTTGAAATTGCGGCCAAGGAAGACGCCGACCTCATCGTCATGGGCACCCACGGACGCAAGGGCATCGACCGCATCCTGTTCGGCTCCGTGGCCGAGCGCGTCGTGAAGAACTCCCATGTGCCGGTTCTGACCATTCGTCCTTCCGACAACTACACCGGCGGCGCGATGTACAAGGATTAACGTTTACGCATGAACATAAACAGGGCTTTCCTTTTACGGCTTTGTCCGGGAGAGGAAAGCCCTTTTTGTTGCTCTTTTCCTTTTTTGGAGCCATGCTCGCCCTGCGGGGACGCTTTTTGACCGCGCGGACGCTGAGCGACCGCGCCAAAGCAGTGCTCGTCCGCCTGCCCGGTGTTTCGGGCCCGTCGGCTTCTGCGCGCAGTCCGCGGGCAGGGCGGCCTGAACATGCCGGATGCCCGGTCTGACGCCGTTTTGTCGCCCGACGCGGGCGGCATGTCCGCAGAAAGAGCGCGCAGGCTCTCCGTCTTCGGGCGGCGTTCCGGCACGTCTTGCCTCTTCGCTTCGGCGAAAGACGGCTGCGTTTTTGCCTGCCGGAGTGTTTCGGCATCCGGCCTGCCCGGGCGCTCGATCTGCCCCGATGTTCGGGGAGACCCGCGCAAAGCGTCGCGCCCTTTGCCGGGCCGCCTGCGGTTTTGGTTGAGGCCGCGTGGGGTTTTCGCGTCGGAGTTTAAATGTTCGCCGACATCCGGCGACGCGGCAAACGCTGTTTTTTCTGCACGAGGCGGCGTCCGCCTTTTCATCATCTGCACCTTGTTTGATCCGAGGATTCGCCATGACACTTCCCTTCACCTCATTCAACGACGTCCGCCCCGAAGTGGCGACGTTTGAATCCTATGAGCCCGGGCTCAGCATTGCGGAAATCGCCGAGCGCTACGGGCTTTCCCGCGTCGTCAAGATGGCCAGCAACGAAAATCCGCTGGGCGTGTCGCCCCGCGTGCGCAAGGTCATTGCAGACTGCGCCGAAGAGGCCTTCCGCTATCCGCAGTCGGGCAACCCGAGACTGGTGAAGGCGCTGGCTTCCTTCTACGGCGTGGACCCGAAGCGCATCTTCGTGGGCAACGGCTCCGACGAGGTCATCGACCTCTTGTTCCGCGTGCGCGCCGTGCCCGGCGTTCACAACGCCGTGGCCTTCCGCCCCTGCTTCGGCCTGTATCCCACGCAGGCGAAGATGGCCGGCGTGGAGCTGCGTCAGGCTCCGCTGAATCCCGACTTTACCTTCAATTTCGACGGACTGCTCAAGCTGGTGGATGAAAACACCACGCTCGTCATCATCACCTCGCCCGACAATCCTTCCGGCCGCGTCGCCTCGCCGGACGATCTCGAAGCGCTGGCCCGCGCGCTGCCTCCGGCCTGCCTGCTCGTGGTGGACGAAGCCTACATGGAATTCGCCGGTCCCGAGCACTCCATACTTTCGCGGCTCGACCGTCTGCCCAACGTGGCCGTCATGCGCACCTTCTCCAAGGTGTACGGTCTGGCCGGTCTGCGCATCGGCTACGCCATTCTGCCCCCGGCCATTGCCGACTACATGTGGCGCGTGCGTCTGCCGTTCTCGCTGAACATTCTGGCCGAAGAAGCCGCCCTGGCCGCCCTGGCCGACGAATCCTTCCGCGAGCGCACCGAAGAGCTCGTGAAGCGCGGCCGCGCGCGTCTTACCCGCGAGCTGCGCGCCATGGGCTGCGACGTGACGCCGAGCCTGTCGAACTTCATCATGTTCCGCCTGCCGGAAGGCTCCATGGACGCAAAGGCTCTGCACGGCGAACTTTTGAAGCGCGGCGTCATCATCCGCGCGCTCGGCAGCTATCATCTGCCCGACCGCCTGCGCGTGAGCGTGGGCACCGACGAGGAGAACGATCTGTTCCTGTCCCTCATGCACGACATTCTGGGGGTCTGAGATGACCGTATCGTTCGGCGTCATCACCATGGACGGCCCCGCCGGGGTGGGCAAGAGCACGCTGGCCCGCAGGCTGGCGGCAACGCTCGGCATAGCGTATCTCGACACCGGAGCCATGTACCGCACGCTGGGGCTGCGCCTCGGCGCGGCGGCCGCGGACATGGACGAGCAGCGCCTGCGCGCCAAATGCCGCGAGTATCGTTTTTCGCTGGAGGCGCGGGGCGGCGACGCCGCGCCGGTGCTCTGCTGCAACGGGGAGCCCGTGGGGCAGGAGATACGCACGGAGCGGGCCGGACGCCTGGCCTCGCTGGTGGCGCGTCTGCCCGTGCTGCGCGAGGAGCTTCAGCGGGCGCAGCGCGCGCTCGGCGAAGGGAGTTCGCTGGTGGCCGAAGGCCGCGACATGGGAACCCGCGTGTTTCCCGGAGCCAGGCACAAGTTTTTTCTGGACGCCAGACCCGAAGTGCGGGCCCGTCGCCGCTACCTGGAGCTTGAGGCCCGCGGCGCGCTGAACGGAGCCACGCTGGAGGAAATTCAGCGCGGCATCGAGGAGCGCGACGCTCAGGACAGAGGCCGCGCGGTGGATCCTCTGCGTCCCGCCGAGGATGCAATCATCGTCGATACTTCCGATCTTGATCTCGACGGCGTGCTGCGCGTGATTCTGAACGCCGTGGAGGCCGGAGGCGTGGAAGAAAAAACGCGCGCGGTCTGCGCGCGGGCCTTTGCCTCGTTTGCCGGGCCTCTGCCGGAGAGCCTGCGCGGCGCGGCGGGTGAGAATGCGCTTGAGCAGGCCCGCAGAGACGGCCTTGCCGCGGCCGAAGCCGTGGCGGCGGGGCGCAGGCTTTCCTGCCGGGTCACGCTTTCCTGCCGTGCGGAAGAAGGGCGTCTCGTGGCGGAAGCCAGTGTGGAAGAGGGCCCTTTGGCCGGAGTGCTGGCGCTTTCCGCCGCGCAGTGCGCCGCATCGTCCATGGCCGCCGCGTTGCCTGGCGGGGCGTCCATTCAGGCGGAAATCGTCGGCTGATGTCTTTTCCGGCATCGTATTCGGAGCGCGTATGAACGAAGAATGCGTTTCGGCGTCCCCGCTGCCGTCCGGGCGGACGGAAACGGTGTACGCCGGCTGCAAGATCAATCTTTTTCTTTTCATTACGGGAAGACTGCCGAACGGCTACCACGAACTGCACACGCTGTTTGTTCCGGCGTCCGAACCGCGGGACGAGCTGACCTTCTCCCCGGCGCAGCGGGAGCACGGCATCCGCGTGACATGCGACACGGAAGGCATCGACCCGGAGCGCAACACGCTCACGCGCGCCTACGAGCTCTACGCCGAGGCCACGGGCTTTGCGCCCGCCGTGGACGTGGAACTGCGCAAGAGCGTTCCGCACGGGGCGGGGCTCGGCGGCGGCAGTTCCGACGCCGCGCAGGTGCTGCTCTGGCTCCAGCGTCGCGCTCCGAAGCCTCTGCCCGAGGAAGCGCTCCGTGCTCTGGCCGCCCGCGTGGGCGCGGACGTGCCGTTCTTTCTTCTGAACCGCCCCTGCCTTGCCGAAGGCATAGGAGAGCGGCTTTCTGAAACGGAAAGCGGCGTGGAAGGATGGAGCTGCGTGCTCGTCTGTCCGCATGTCCGGGTGAACACGGCCTGGGCCTATGCGGCCTGGGATGCAGAAAGAGCGTCATTTTCCTTGACAGAGAAAACGAAGGCAGATAAAAATAACCGTTCAAGTTGCCAGTCATTCTATGGCATGAACGACTTTGAGCCCGTAGTTTTCGCGGCTCATCCCTCCCTTGCGGCGCTGAAGGCGCAGCTTGTGGAAGGCGGAGCGGACATTGCGGGCATGAGCGGAAGCGGTTCGGCACTGTTCGGGCTTTTTCGCGATTCCGGGCGCGCGGCGCAGGCCGCAGCGGCGCTTCGGAAGCAGAAAGAGTCCGCAGAAGTGTTCGGCCCTTTCCTTGTTTGAGTCGCCGTGCCGGGCTGGTTGTGGTGGGGTGTCGCCAAGCGGTAAGGCAGCGGGTTTTGGGTCCGCTATTCGCAGGTTCAAGTCCTGCCGCCCCAGCCATTTTGTCGTTGTGTTCCGGCTTCGCCTGGTGGCGTCGCCGCCTCTGCATCTCGGGATACTTTACTCAGGAAGGCATGTTCCTATGTACGGCGACCTTAAAATTCTCACGGGTACGGCCAATCCGCAGCTGGCCATGGATATCTGCGATCACCTCGGTTGTTCCCTCACGCCTGCGCTCTGCACCACGTTCAGCGACGGAGAGCTGCGTGTGGAAATCGGCGCCAGCGTGCGCGGACACGACGTGTTCGTCATCCAGTCCACCTGCTCCCCGGCCAACCAGTCCCTTATGGAACTGTGCCTCATCCTCGACGCTCTGAAGCGCGCCAGCGCCGGCCGCATCACCGCCGTCATTCCGTATTTCGGCTATGCCCGTCAGGACCGCAAGGTCAGCCCCCGCGCGCCCATCAGCGCCAAGCTCGTTTCCGACTTTCTCACCGTGGCCGGCGCTCAGCGCATCGTCACGGTCGATCTGCACGCCGGTCAGATTCAGGGCTTCTTCAACTGCCCCGTGGACAACCTGTACGCCCGCCCCGTGCTGCTGAAAAAGCTCAGCGCGCTTTCCGGCGACATCGTCATGGTTTCTCCCGACGCCGGCGGTGTGGAACGCGCCCGTTCCTTCGCCAAGAAGATGGACGCCAGCCTGGCCGTCATCGACAAGCGCCGCGATCGTCCCAACCAGGTGGCGGAAATGCACATCGTGGGCGACGTTGCCGGCAAGACCGCCGTGCTCGTGGACGACATGATCGACACCGCGGGCACCATCTGCACGGCTGCCAACATTCTCATGGAAGGCGGCGCCAAGGAAGTTTACGCCTGTGCCACGCACGCCGTGCTTTCCGGCCCCGCCTGCGAACGTCTCAATGACTCCCCCTTCAAGGAAGTCATCGTGACCGACACCATTCCGCTCGGCGACCATGCCGCCCAGTGCGAAAAGCTCCGTGTGGCTTCCGTTGCCGGAGTTCTGGCCAAGAGTATCCGCAATATTCACGACGGTTCTTCTGTTAGCGCCCTGTTCTGATCAGGGTATTGAAGACGATATATCGCGCCGCGCCCCGTTCGACGGGAGACGGCCCATAAGGAGAAAGCATCATGTCCGAACTGAAAACTCTTTCTGTGAAGAAGCGTACCGCTTTCGGCAAAGGCGCCAACCGCCGCCTGCGTACCGAAAATCTGGTGCCCGGCGTGTACTACACCGCCGACGGTCAGAATATCGCCGTTCAGATGGCTGAACTGCCCCTTACCAAGATCTACGAACAGGTCGGTCGCACCAACGTCTTCCAGCTCGAAATCGAAGACGAAAACGGCGCCAAGACCCTGCATCCCGTGTTCGTGTGGGACGCTCAGTACTCCCCTGTGAAGAACACCTTCACCCACATCGACTTCTTCGGCGTGGACCTCGACAAGGAAATCAAGGTCAAGGTGCAGGTCGAATACGTCGGCACCCCCAAGGGCGTGAAGATGGGCGGCACCCTGGAAACCTACCGCGACGAAGTGGTGCTTTCCGCCAAGCCCGCCGATATGCCCCGCAAGGTCAATCTCGATGTCTCCGGTCTGGAAATCAACCAGAGCATCCGCGTTTCCAACATGCCTCTGCCTGAAGGCGTGAAGGCCGTGTACAAGTCCGACTTCACCATGGCCGCCGTCTTCATGGAAGGCGCCGACGACGCTCCCGCCGCCGAATAAGGCGCAAGAGCATTCCGAGCATTCGGGCCGGGACAGTTTTCTGCCCCGGCCTTTTTTTATCCAGGTGAGACATGATTTCTTCTTCGGATTCATCCGTCACTGTGCTTGGCATCGACCCCGGCTCCAACATCACGGGCTGGGGCGTGGTGCGCGAGTCTTCCGGCAGGCTGGAACTGGTGGCCAACGGCGTTCTGCGCGTGAAGGGCAGTTCCTTTTCCGATCGGCTGGCCTGCATCTTTCACGGCCTGCACGACATCATTGCGGAATATCGGCCGCAGGAGGCGGGCGTGGAACAGGTGTTCACCGCAAAGAACATCATGTCCGCCATCAAGCTGGCGCAGGCGCGCGGAGCCGCCGTTGCGGCGTGCGCGTCCTTCCATCTTCCCGTGCAGGACTATGAGCCCACGCTCGTGAAAAAGACGCTGGCGGGCACGGGCCGCGCCGAAAAGGAACAGGTGGCCTTCATGGTGGCCAGGCTGCTGGGCCGCGCGCATATCGAGGGCCCTCTGGACACCACCGACGCCCTGGCCATTGCGGTATGTCATCTCACGTTGCGTCGCTTCCGCAGGCTGGAGAGCCTGGTCTGAACGGGGAAGTGCCGTTTTTTTGTACGCGCCTCTCCCGGCGTCGCTGTGAAGCCGTGCCGCCGGCAGAAAAAATTGGAAAAATTTTTTCTGCCGAAAAAAATGTTTTGCTGACGGCAGGTTAGCTCTCTTTTTTCAAGACGTCTCGCCGGATCGTCCCCTCCTGCGCCCTGAATGTCGGACTTCTTTTTGAGGGAAAAGGGGCGCAGAGGCCCTGCCCTCGGCGGGAAAGGGTGCTGTGCGCGTGTTTTTTTGAGCTGCGAGAGGGGATTTCCGGCGGTGATGTTCAAATTTTTTTTGCTCGTCCGCCGCACGGCGGCATTCGGGAAAAAGGCCTGTTCAAAAAAGAATACGGATTTTCGCCCCTTCCGAAGGGAAAACAAAGGCGATGAAATTTTAATATGTTGATTTTATTTGATAAGTAAAGATTCTCTTCAATTTGGCATGGAATTTGCATATTGATAGACATCATTCCTTTGAAACACCGATCAACACCACTCGCCCGTCGGCCTCCCTCTCCGGCGGGCTTTTTTTCGGCCCTGCGGACTTGTCAATGACATAAAATGCGGGCACACTGCGCGCAAACCCTTTTGGAGGATAAGTTATGAGTCTTTGTCCCTGTGGCTCCGGCCTTGAGCTGGACGCCTGCTGCGGCCAGTATATCGACGGAAAGGCCAAGGCCCCCACGGCCGAAGCCCTCATGCGCGCCCGCTACACGGCGCATTGCCTGGGCAAGTATCAGTTCCTTACCGACACCACGCATCCCGAGTTCCGCGAAGACGCCTCTGCCGACGAAATCAAGGAATGGTCGTCCATGATGACCTGGGAAGGTCTCGACATCATTGAAACCGTGGAAGGCGGCGAAAACGATTCCACGGGCGAAGTGAAGTTCAGCGCCCACTACAGCGTGCAGAACGTGCCTCAGGAACTGCGCGAAGACGCCTTCTTCCGCAAGGAAGGCGACGAATGGTTCTACGTGGAAGGCAACGTGTACGCCAAGCAGCCCGTGCGCCGCGAGACCCCCAAGATCGGCCGCAACGATCCCTGCCCCTGCGGCAGCGGCAAGAAGTACAAGAAGTGCTGCATGCCCCACTAGGGGAGAGCGGAAAGCCCTGATTTGCTCCGTTCGTCGGAGAAAGGACTTGCGTCCCGGCGCAAAACCCTGTACAAGGCTTTTCCAACGGTTCTTCTGTTCCGGCGCAAGGGATGAAAGTTCGGAGAGGTTTTGCCCATCAGGCAAAAAGAATAGCCGGCAGGGCTTGTCATTTCCCCATATTTGTGGCAGGCTCCCTGAACAGAAGGAACGTCTTTTTTCCTTTTTTGTATGTATGTGAGTCTGCGCCTTACGCAGGCAATTTCCCCACAGTCCCAACATGTCCAAGGAGGACGCGCATGGCTGAAGTTTCTTTCCAGGGAAAGACCTTTGAAGTCGACGAAGACGGTTTCCTGCTTCGCTTCGAAGACTGGTGCCCTGAATGGCTGGAATACGTGAAGGAATCCGAAGGTATTCCGGAACTCACCGCCGATCATCATAAGGTTATCGATTTCCTGCAGGACTACTACAAGAAGAATGGTATCGCCCCCATGGTGCGTATCATGTCCAAGAACACCGGCTACAAGCTGAAGGAAATCTACGAACTGTTCCCCTCCGGCCCCGGCAAGGGCGCCTGCAAGATGGCCGGTCTGCCCAAGCCCACCGGCTGCGTGTAAGTCGTACGCTTCACGCTTTAGTCGCTTAGACGATTGCTTGAAAAGGCGAGAGAGTTTAACTCTTTCGCCTTTTTTCTACTTGCCTGTGGTAAAGCCCTCTGATAGAGATAGGACATCCGAGTTTGCCATAACATTTTTAAGTAATGGAGGATTCCATGAAAGTGTTTCGTAATGCGCTGGTTGCTGCGGCTCTGGTGATGGGGATTGCCTCTGCTGCCCAGGCCGCTGATATGGTCCGCAAGGTGGACAGCTTCGATCTGCTCGCCGACCAGTCCGGCTCCATGATGATGCAGGCTCCCGACCTCAAGATGACCAAGGCCGCTGCCGCCCAGCAGGTGCTCTCTGCTGTGAACGAAGCCATTCCGAACCTCGGATACAAGGCTTCCATGCACACTCTCGCTCCCGCCGGCAAGGTTGTTTCCTACGGCGACTGGGATCGTTCCGCCATGGGCGCCGGCATTGATTCCCTCAAGACCGAAGGCGTCATCTTCGGCCGCATGACCCCCATGGGCGACGGCTTTGCCGCCAACTCCGGCGACTACGCCACCATGGCT
Source organism: uncultured Mailhella sp. (assembly GCF_944324995.1). Lineage (GTDB taxonomy): Bacteria > Desulfobacterota > Desulfovibrionia > Desulfovibrionales > Desulfovibrionaceae > Mailhella. The sequence goes on along the minus strand of NZ_CALUYL010000021.1, from coordinate 28,562 downwards.
CGTCCTACCGCCATCGTGCTCGCTTCCGACGGCGCCAACAACACCGGCATTGATCCCGTTGCCGAAGCGGCCGCCATCTATCAGGCTCAGCCCGGCATCTGCTTCCATGTCATTTCCTTCGCCGACACTCCCGAAGGTCAGGCCGTGCTCGACAAGATCGCCGCTCTGAACTCCTGCTCCGTGTCCGTGAAGGGCTCCGACCTGCTGGCCGATCAGAACGCCGTGAACCAGTTCGTGGCCGACGTGTTCTACACCACCGGCTCCGCTCCCGTGGAAGAAGCCCTCGTGCTCCACGGCGTGAACTTCGCCTTCGACTCCTACGCTCTTGACGCCAAGGCTCAGGGCATCCTCGACGAAGCCGCCGTCGTGCTCAAGGAAAAGAACGTTCGCGTGACCCTCGAAGGCTGGACCGACTCCATCGGCACCGACGCCTACAACAAGAAGCTGTCTCAGAATCGCGCCAACGCGGTTAAGGCGTACCTTGTGGAACAGGGCGTGCCCGCTTCCAAGCTCACCGCCATCGGCATGGGCAAGTCCTTCAAGTACGACAACTCCACCGAAGAAGGCCGTTACCTGAACCGTCGCGTGGAAATTCTCTTCAACTAATCGCTGAATCAACATGACGAAGAGGCCCGGCATCTGCCGGGCCTCTCTCAATAGCGGAGTTTCATTGATGTTTCGTAAGTGTTGGATGGGTGTGCTGGTCTGCGGCCTTCTTCTTGCTTCGCCGTGCAGTTCCTTTGCCGTCAACGAATCCAAGATTCAGGCCGATCTGAACACGTTTGCCCGTCAGTACGTCAGCAGCGCCAACAAGCGCATGTCGGTCAATCGCGCGCGTCCTCAGATCATCAAGCGCGGCGCCATGTACGTGGCCACGTTTACGGAAATTGATCTGCAGACGATTACGACGCAGATGCGCAAGAGCAACAGCAAGCATTTTGACTATGTTGCCACGCTTTCCTACAACGAGCTCACCTTTGAAAGCGCGGGCAAGACCCGCAAGGAAGCCACCAGCGGCCAGTTCCGCTGCGTGAAGGTGCGCAAGCTTACCGAACTGCCCCGCTACGTGAAGGGCAAGTGGGAAAACTGATTCTCGTGCAGGAAAAGGGCCCCCTTTCGAGGGGGCTTTTTCTTTTTAAAAACCGGGCGAAGGGGCGAGGAGCCGGGAGTCCGGGAAAAGGCGCAGTTGCGCCGGGCGGAGCGTCGGAGTGCGGGATGTTTTCCGAAGGGCGGCGCTTGAGCGATGTTGCGGAATGTGGCCCCTGCGCCGGAAGAGAGAATGTGCGCCGGGATGCAGGAGCCGAGTCGGGATGCGGAACCTGCACCGGAACGCGGAACCTGGGCCGGAGAATGCAGGAGCCGAGTGGAGTGCGGAAACCGCGCAGGAACGCAGACGCTGGGGCGGCATGTGCAGAAGCCGGGCAGGCATGCGGACGCTGTGCAGGCGCGGAATCTGCGCGGGGAACGCGGAATCCGGAGCGTGCGCGAAGACGAGAAAACGGGACTGCGGGGAGGCTTCGGGAACAGACGGGCCGGCAAGCGCGTTTCCCGGCGCTGTGCGGGGCTTTTTGCCGGAATCGGGGACGGGAAGACGATCCGTCGCAAAAACGGCCTCTGCATTCGCGTTCAGGCGTTTTTCAGGCAGAGTAAGCATGCAGGGCGTCGTCCTTTCGGGAGACTGGCTCCGGGAGAGGGCTTCGCTTTGCGAAGAGAAATCGCCGAAGGAAGCAGCAAGGCGTTTTTTGCGCTCGGCTCATGCGGGGATTTGGCGTCGTTTGTTCAGTGCTGAAAGGCAGGATTCGTCAGGCGGGCGTCGCCTTTTGCAAAAAGCGGCGGGCAGGAGACGGCGGCCGGAGGGCGGAACCGTTCGTGGGGGCGGAAGGCAAAGACGTGGGGCAGAGCGTGCCGTTTTCCCGGACGGCAGGGGAGAGGGGCAACGATGCCCTGTGTCCTCGTGCTCCATCCTTCGGGCAGCGGGGAGCCGTCTTTTTGCGGAACGGCGTGCGGATGCCGGAACGGGCACGGCCTCTCTGAGCATGGGAGTGCGGAGACTGAAACGGGCGTCATTTTCCCGTGACACGTTTTTCGAGGCCGGGCGCTTGCTGAACGAAACAGGTGGGGGGCGACGTGCGCGGGGCCCTGCCGACGCGTCGCGACTTGTCCTCGAAACGGATTCGGGTCCGGAACGGGACGTCGTTTCCCCGAGGTGCAGGCTTCGGGGCATGAGACGACGTTTTTTCGTGGTGTCCCCCTGGAAAAGGCGGCGTCGTTTTTGGCTACGCAGCGTTCAGGGAGCGGCGCGTTTTTGCGGCACGGGTTTCGGGAAATGAGGGAGATATTTTCCCGGGGCCCGGCGCTCTGCGCTGGGGGATGACGTTTTTTCGGGCGCAGGAGCGCGGAAGCCCCGAGGCGTTCGCTCCGCACAAGGTGCAGGGCCGAGCTTTGAACGAAGCGGGGAGGGGGCGGCGTGCGCCTGCGGCGAACGCTCCGACGAGCCGCGGGCTTGTCCGCGAAAGGCCGTCCTGAGACTGCGGCGCTCCCTGGATGGCGATGGGGAGCGAGGGCCGTTGCGGGCGCTCGGCTGCGCCGACCGGGGGCCGCTTCGGTCAAATGATTTTCGGAAACGGGAAGGCCTTCGGGCGCGGCGGCGCGGAAGGCGCGTCGTCCGGAACCGGGGCGCGCGCCGTGCGCCGGGCGCAAAAAAAGGCGGCGCATGATGCGCCGCCGTGTCGGGCCCGGAGTCGACCCGACCCGGAACGCCGCTCAGCCGGATGTCCGGGGAGAGAGAAGGCGGCGTTCCAGAAGGAAAGGATCAGGCTTTCTTTTCGGGCAGGAAGGAGGCCAGAATGCCCAGAGCCAGGAAGCCGACCACCACGCTCAGCGAAATCATGGCGGGCAGATGAATCACGCCGGCCACGTCGAGCAGCATCTTGGCGCCGATGAAGGCCAGAATGGCGATGACGGACTTTTCCAGATGGCGCAGGTAGCGCTTGGCGGCGGCCAGCAGGAAGAACATGGACCGCAGGCCGAGAATGGCGAAGATGTTGCTGGTGTACACGATGAAGGGATCGGGCGTGATGGCGAGCACCGCGGGCACGGAGTCGAAGGCGAACATGATGTCGGAAATTTCGATGACCACCAGGCACAGGAACAGCGGCGTGGCTCTCCAGATGATCTTGCCCACAGGCTTTTCCGCCAGCTTGACGGTGCTGCCTTCCACATGCTTCTTGGGAGCTTCCACGGCGTGGCCGTTTTCATCGGTGCGCACGAAGAAGTCGTGACCGTGCAGGTGCGTATAGACGGGAATGAACTTCTGCGTCCAGCGCACGGCCCAGTGCTGGGAATAGTCGATGTCTTCGTCGTGCTCCTTGCCGAGGGACTGGAACATCTTCCAGGCCGTCCAGAGCACGAACACGCCGAAGCCGGCCAGCGCGTAGGGGCCGAACATCTTGATGAGGGAGCTGCCCGCGGCCACGAAGAGCAGGCGCATGACCACCGCGCCCAGAATGCCGTAGAACAGCACGCGGTGCTGATAGGCGTCCTTGATGCCGAAGGACGTGAAGATGGCCATCATCACGAAGAGGTTGTCCACGGAAAGGGATTCTTCCAGCAGATAGCCGGCGATGAACAGCTGCATCTGCGAAGCGCCTTCGTTCCAGCCGATGTATCCGGCAAAGGCGAACGCGAGGGAAATCCATATCGCGGACCAGATGGCCGCATTGCGCGCGGTGACGGGCTTGTCGTCGTTGTGGGATCGCAGATCGAGCCACATGCACGCGATGATCACCAGGGAGAAGACGCCCACCTCTACGAGAGAGTGTCCGAACATGTTGTATCCTCCAGAGTTTTCTTTCTGCCGGAAGATACAAAAAAGACCTTCCGGCAATATCACTATTGCCGCAAGGTCTCACTTATCAGACTCGTACGGGCTGACGGCAATGCCAGAAGCTCTCGCTCCATGCTGTTGACATTGCCCGGGACTCACGATCCCAGTTACTCCCCTTTGCGTCCCCTTCTCCTTACGAAATCTTTCACGCGCTGTCAAGAGGCGGACTCAGGCTCTTGTCTGACAGGCCCGCTGCGGCTACACTCCGCATCACATTTCATGCTTATTTCGAGGGATTCATGTCGTTTCACATCATCCGCGCGCGGCGCGCGCATCCGCAGCATCCTGTGCTTCTCCGGCTTACTTCCGGTTTCCGTCGTTTTCAATATCGCTGGTATCACCCCGACGAACCCCTGTTCGAGTCCCTGCGCGAAGGGCAGAATCCGCTTGCGCTCGTCATCGCCTGCTGCGATTCCCGGGTCGATCCCGTGCTGCTCACCGACTGTCGTCCCGGCGATCTCTTCGTGGTGCGCAACGTGGCCAATCTGGTGCCGCCCTACGCCCCGGACGGCGGCAGGCACGGCGTTTCCGCCGCGCTCGAATACGCGGTCAAGCACCTCAGGGTGCAGGACGTCATCATCATGGGGCACGCCTGCTGCGGCGGCATTCATGCGCTGGTGTCGGGCGGCGACGACGAAGACCGCGACGAATTCATAGGCCCGTGGGTGGACGTGGCTCGCCACGCTCTGGAAAAGGTGGACGAGGCCATGCCCGGCGCGTGCGACGCCGACAGGGCCCGCGCCTGCGAACTGTGGAACGTGCGCCTTTCTCTGGACAACCTGATGACCTTTCCGTGGGTGAAAAGCGCGGTGGAGGAAGGCCGCCTTTCCCTGCACGGCTGGTATTTCGATCTGCAGAGCGGCGAGCTTCTGGAATACGACGCGGAACGTCAGGCCTTCCGTCCGCTGGTAGGGCATCCCCACGTGGGGAGAAATCCTGTATCTTCCCGCGGATGAACAGGAACATCATTGACAATGGATTGTTTTCACAAGCGAAATTGCAGTCTTTCTTTCTCTTGTGACGCGCTTTGGGCATTGACGCGATGTCGATTTGCTTCTAAGGATAGTGGGAAAGGCTTTAGAACGTTTCACGACATCAGCATTCTTCTGCGCATCCGGACGTCAATGCCCGCCGCATCCGCCCGGATACGACGGTTGCGCCTGTCGCTTCGGCGCTGAAGCTGTTTCTCTACAAGCACAAGGAGGCATGGAGGTTTTATGCCCACGAAAATTCTGCATAAGGAAAAGCTGATTCCCGGGCGCACCAGCAAGCTCGTGCTGGACGCTCCGCAGATCGCCGCCACGGCCCGTCCGGGTCATTTCGTCATTCTCCGCGTGGATGAGAAGGGCGAGCGTTTCCCGCTGACCATTGCCGACACCGACAAGGAACACGGCACCATCACCATCGTGTATCTGGTGCTCGGCCGCTCCACCCAGATGCTTGAGGAACTCGAAGAAGGGCAGTACATCCACGACGTTTGCGGACCGCTCGGCCGCGCGACCAACATTCAGCGTTTTGAAGCGCCGAAGAAGGTCATCTGCGTGGGCGGCGGCACGGGCGTGGCCGCCATGCATCACATTGCCAAGGGCCATCACGAGGCCGGCAACTACGTCATTGCCTGCATCGGCGCGCGCAACAAGGATCTTTTGCTCTTTGAAAAGGAACTCTCCCTGTTCTGCGACGAAGTGCTTGTTTCTACGGACGACGGTTCCGAAGGCCAGAAGGGCATCGTGACCGATCTTGTCCGCAACCGCCTCGACAGCGAGGGCGGCAACATCGCCGAAGTGGTGGCCGTGGGCCCGGTGCCCATGATGCAGGCCGTGGCGGATCTTACCCGCGGCTACAACGTGCCCACCACCGTGAGCCTCAACTCCCTCATGGTGGACGGCCTCGGCATGTGCGGCGCCTGCCGCGTGACCGTGGGCGGCGAAATGAAGTTCACCTGCGTGGACGGTCCCGAATTCGACGGTCACAAGGTGGATTTTGCGGAACTGCGCAGCCGTCTCGGTTCGTTCCGTTCTCAGGAAGCCGTGGCCCGCGAGCATCATCGCTGCAACTGTTTTGAAAAGAAGGAGGCCTAGTCATGAGTCAGGAAGTCACCCGCGGGGCGAAGATTCCCCGTCATGATATGCCCTGCCAGGCTCCCGAGGAACGCATCAGGAATTTCAATGAAGTGGCCCTCGGCTACACCGCCGAGATGGCCCATGAAGAAGCCACCCGCTGCCTGCAGTGCAAGAAGCCCATGTGCCGCACCGGCTGCCCCGTGGACATCGCCATTCCCGACTTCATCGCCGAAGTGGTGAAGGGCGACATCGACGAAGCGAGCCGCATCATTCACAAGTCCAGCAGCCTGCCCGCCGTGTGCGGCCGCGTGTGCCCCCAGGAAAAGCAGTGTGAAGGCAAGTGCATTCTCGGCAAGAAGGGGCAGCCCGTGGCCATCGGCCGCCTGGAACGCTTCGTGGCCGACCACGCCTCCGCCGAAAAGGCTCCCGAAATCAAAAAGGTCGGCCGCCGCGTGGCGTGCATCGGTTCCGGCCCCTCGTCCGTCACCTGCGCGGGCTATCTGGCCCGTCTCGGCGTGGACGTCACCATGTTTGAAGGTCTGCACGAGGCCGGCGGCGTGCTCATTTACGGCATTCCGGCCTTCCGTCTGCCCAAGGACGTGGTGGCTCACGAACTCGACGCCCTGCGCGCCATGGACGTGGACATCCGCCTGAACTACGTGGGCGGCCGCACAGTCACCGTGGATAGCCTGCTCAAGCAGGGCTACGACGCCGTGTTCATCGGCGTGGGCGCGGGTCTGCCGCATTTTCTGGGCGTTCCCGGCGAGAACTGCATCGGCGTGTTCTCGGCCAACGAATACCTCACCCGCGTGAACCTGGGCCGCGCGCATTCCTTCCCGGCCTATGACACGCCCGTGGCTCCCGGCAAACACGTCACCGTGTTCGGCGCGGGCAACGTGGCCATGGACGCCGCCCGCACCGCGCTGCGTCTCGGCGCGGAAAGCGTTCACATCGTGTACCGCCGCACCCGCGCGGAAATGCCCGCCCGCGGCGAGGAAATCGAACACGCGCTCGAAGAGGGCGTGAAGCTGCTGGAACTGGCCGCGCCCGTGCGCTTCATCACCGACGAGGAAAATCACCTCACCGGCGTGGAACTGCAGCGCATGGAACTCGGCGAACCCGACGCTTCCGGCCGTCGCCGTCCCCGTCCCGTGGAAGGACAGAACTTCATTCAGGAAACCGACCTCGCCATCGTGGCGCTCGGCACGCGCTCCAATCCGCTCATGCTGGACTGCACGCCCGGCCTCAAGCTCACGGACCGCGGCTACATCGCCGTGGATGAGAACGGCGAAACCTCCATTCCCAACGTGTACGCCGGCGGCGACATCGTGACCGGCGCGGCCACCGTCATTCTGGCCATGGGCGCGGGCCGTCGCGCCGCCCAGAGCATTGCCCGCAAGATGGGTCTGGAATAGACTTCGACCACAACATGATGATCCGGGGCCGCTTTGCCGCAGGGCAGGGCGGCCCCGGCGCGTTGGAGCGTCGCCGCTCCGGGGGCGGAAGAGGGGAAACGAACCGGCGTCCGTTTTGCGGAGAGCCCGACGCTTTCGGCCGACGTTCCGGAAAAAGCGGGGCGCAAAACTTTTTTGTATTGTTTTTCCGCTTCCCAGGCAGGGCGCAAAACGGGCGCGCTGCGGCCGGATGCCGGTTTGCATGTTACGCGCGGATCGGAAAAAAGACCATTAATCCGGATGGTTCGCCGTACCTGGACGGAGAGGGGCAGATCGAAGTCTGCCTGAGCTGCGGCGCTTTCTTCCGGGGCGGACGGGGGCGCGGAAGCCTTGGCGGACAACGAAGCTTTCTTGACATGCCGCCCCCCTATCCTTCATAGTGACAAGGATTATATGTTTGATTCCCGTGCCGGCGGCAGGCGTCTTTTCAAGCGCGACCGGCAGGAACATGAGGCAGGCTGAGCATTCAGCCTTTTTTCTGTACCTTTTGCCCGAAAGGAGTCGCCATGCTTCGTCGTCTTCTGTGCGCTCTTCTGCTGCCCGCCCTGCTGTGCTCTTCCGCCATGGCCGCGGAAAAGCTCGTCGTCGCCACCAATCCCGAATGGCCCCCCATGGAATTTCTTGACGACAACAAGAACATCATCGGCTACGACGTGGACATGTTCAAGGCCGTCGCCGCCGAGGCCGGCATGGAAGCCGAATTCAAAATGACCGCCTGGGACGGCATTTTCGCCGGCATCGCCGCGGGCAACTACGACGTCATCGCCTCCGCCGTGACCATCACGCCGGAACGCCAGCGCGCCTTTGCCTTCACCGTGCCCTACTACGACGTGCGGCAGATCGTCGTGCTGCGCAAGGGCGATTCCGCGTCGGGCTTTGCCGACCTCGCGGGCAAGGTGATCGGCGGCCAGATAGGCACCACCGGCATTTTCGTGGCCCAGAAGAGCGGCGTGAAGATGACCATCCGCGAATACGACAACGTGGGTCTTGCCATGCAGGATCTCATCAACTCCCGCATCGACGCCGTGGTCTGCGACTCTCCCGTGGCCCTGTACTACGCCAACCAGAAGGAAGGCTTTTCCGATCAGCTGACCGTGGCCTTCCGCACCGAAGCCACGGAATCCTTCGGCTTCGTGGTGAGCAAGAACCGCAAGGATCTGGTGGAGCGCCTGAACAAGGGCATTGAAGCCGTGCGCGCCAAGGGCATTGAAGCCGAGATCGTCCGCAAGTGGATGGGCGAATAGGTCGTCTCGCAGGAGACGTTCACTTTCAGTTCGGGATATTGTGAATCATGCGTGAGAATGAAGAAAACGGTCTTCCGGCGGGCATGGCCCCGGAGGGAAAGATAGAAGTTCCGGCGGGCGGCCTCGTGCTGCCCGATTCCGAGAAGGGCGGGATCGTCAACGCCTGGTCCCTGTCTCTGGTGGGCGCGGTGGTCGTGCTGGCCGTGCTGTGTACCGTCTGGCCCGATCCGTATCTGGAAATCCTGCGCTTTCTGCCGGGCGGACTGGTCGTCACCTTCGAGGTGACCGTTCTTTCCATCGTCTGCGCCATTCCCCTCGGACTCATCACCGGTCTCGGCAGACTTTCGCACAATCGCGTCATCAATCTGATCGCGTCCACGTATGTGGAAATCATCCGCGGCATTCCGCTGCTCGTGCAGATTTTCTACATCTACTACGCGCTCGCGAAGTTTTTGCAGGTGAGCGGACTCACCTCCGCCGTCATTGCCATCAGCTTCTGCTACGGCGCGTACATGGGCGAAGTGTTCAGGGCCGGCATCATGGCCGTGCCCAAGGGGCAGACCGAGGCCTCGCGTTCGCTGGGCTTCAACAAGGTGCAGACCATGATGTTCGTGGTGCTGCCGCAGGCGCTGCGCACCATCGTGCCGCCCGTGGGCAACGAATGCATCGCCATGCTCAAGGATACCTCGCTGGTTTCCGTCATGGCCATGCCCGACCTCATGCAGTTCGGCCGCAGCTTTGCCGCCAAGAGCTATCTGTACTTTGAGACCTACACCGTCATCGCGCTGATTTATCTCATCATCACGCTGCTGCTTTCCAAGGCGGTCAGCATTCTGGAATCCAGGCTGAACTACTATGACAAACGCAAATAATGCGGAGCCCATCATCCGCATCGAACACGTGTGGAAGTTCTTTGGCGAACTGCCCGCGCTCCAGGACGTCTCCCTGCACGTGTGGCAGGGCCAGCGCGTGGTCATCATCGGCCCGTCCGGTTCCGGCAAGTCCACCCTGCTGCGCTCCATCAACAGGCTTGAGGAGATAAACAGCGGACTCATCGCCGTGGACGGCATCGACGTCAACGATCCGAACAACGACATCAACAAGATACGTCAGAATCTGGGCATGGTGTTCCAGCAGTTCAATCTGTTCCCGCACAAGACCGTGCTGCAGAACCTCACCATGGCGCCGTGCAAGCTGCGCGGCATGCCCAGAAAGGACGCCGAGGAACTCGCGCTCTCGCTGCTCCGCAAGGTGGGCATAAGCGACAAGGCGAACGTGTATCCCGCCATGCTCTCGGGCGGTCAGCAGCAGCGCGTGGCCATAGCCCGCGCGCTCGCCATGCAGCCGGAACTCATGCTCTTCGACGAGCCCACCTCGGCCCTTGATCCCGAAATGGTGGGCGAAGTGCTGGACGTCATGGTGAACCTCGCCCGTGACGGCATGACCATGATATGCGTCACCCACGAAATGGGCTTTGCCCGCACCGTGGCCGACGTGGTGGTGTTCATGGACAAGGGGCAGATTCTTGAAGTGGGATCGCCGGAAGACATCTTCGAGCGTCCGCAGCATCCGCGTCTTCAGCAGTTTCTGAATCAGGTGCTCTGAGCGCAGCCGCGATGCAGAGAAAATAACTCGGGCCTCTTCCTTCGGGAAGGGGCCCTTTTTTTGTGCATTGACGGAAATTTTTATTTATCTGCCGAACATGTTTTGCTTTTCACTCTTTAATGACACGGCAATGGAACGTATCCTTATGAAGGAACTCTTGTCATAATTGTTAATTGATTGCCATTTTCATGAAATATTTGTATTATAGAGATAACACTAACAGTTGAAGGACGGGGAATGCGGAGCCTGATTTGTCTGTAGAAACGAGGGTTTGGCATTCGTGATTTTTCAGAGAAACGGCAGTATTTTTCATGTATTATTGGCGTTTTGGTCTTTATCATGAATAGAAGGTCCGCACTTCGACCGCACAGTATCGGAAAGGAGGAATTTGGTCATGGCCAAGTATATCATGGCTCTGGATGCGGGTACCACGTCGAACCGCTGCATCCTGTTCAACGAAAAAGGGGAGACCTGCAGCGTCGCGCAGAAGGAATTCACCCAGTATTTCCCGCATCCGGGCTGGGTTGAGCACGACGCCATGGAAATATGGCTCACCCAGTATGCCGTAGCGGCCGAAGCCCTGGCGAAAATAGATGCCACCGCCGAGGATATTGCCGCCATCGGCATCACCAACCAGCGCGAGACCACCATAGTGTGGGACAAGGAAACGGGAGAGCCCATCAATCACGCCATCGTGTGGCAGGATCGCCGCACCGCCGAATATTGCGACAGCCTGCGCGCCAAGGGACTCACCGAGTCCTTCCGCGCCAAGACGGGCCTTGTCATTGATCCGTATTTTTCCGGCACGAAGATCCGCTGGATTCTGGAAAACGTGCCCGGAGCCCGCGAGAAGGCCGAAGCCGGACAGCTGCTCTTCGGCACCGTGGAAACCTGGCTCATCTGGAAGCTCACCGGCGGCAAGGTGCATATTACCGACTACTCCAACGCCGCGCGCACCATGCTGTTCAACATCGTCGATCTGAAGTGGGACGAGGAAATCATGGCCGAGATGGGCATTCCTGCGTGCATGCTTCCCGAGGCGCGTCCGTCGAGCTGCGTGTACGGCGAAACCGTGCAGGAACTCTTCGGCGGGGTGATTCCCATTGCCGGCGCGGCGGGCGATCAGCAGGCCGCGCTCTTCGGGCAGACCTGCTTTGAGCCCGGCGAGGCCAAGAACACCTACGGCACGGGCTGCTTCATGCTCATGAACACCGGCGAGAAGCCCATCTTCTCCAAGAACGGACTGGTCACCACCATCGCCTGGGGGCTGGACGGCAAGGTCAACTACGCGCTGGAAGGTTCCATTTTCGTGGCGGGTTCGGCCATTCAGTGGCTGCGCGATCAGCTGCGCGTTCTGGATGCGGCTTCCGATTCCGAATACTTTGCCAGCAAGGTGAGCGACACCAACGGCTGCTATGTGGTGCCGGCCTTCACCGGACTCGGCGCGCCGCACTGGGATCCCTACGCGCGCGGAGCCATCGTGGGCCTGACCCGCGGCGTGAACCGGTATCACATCATCCGCGCCACGCTGGAATCCCTGGCCTATCAGACCTACGAGGTGCTGGGAGCCATGGAAGCCGATTCCGGCATCAAGATGACCTCCCTCAAGGTGGACGGCGGCGCTTCGGCCAACGATCTGCTCATGCAGATGCAGGCCGACATCAACCAGGCTCCCGTCAACCGCCCCGTGTGCGTGGAAACCACGGCCATGGGCGCGGCGTACCTGGCCGGTCTGGCCGTGGGCTACTGGAAGAACAAGGAAGACGTCATCCGCAACTGGGCCAGCGACAAGGTGTTCGGCCCCAAGATCACCCGCGTGGAGCGCGACAAGAAGGTGCGCGGCTGGAAGAAGGCCGTCAGGTGCGCCTACGACTGGGCCCGCGACGAGGACTAGTCTCTCCTTTCCCATTCTGAAACGACACGGATGCTGAACGGGCGTCTCTGGTCGAGAGGGCAGGCCGCAGGCCTGCCCCTCCCGGCCGAAAGCAAAAAACGACCCGGGTCTCCCTTGTTGTCCTCTGTTCATGGCGCGGGGGCGTTCTTTCCCCTTGTCAGAAAGAGAAAGAATCCCTCCCTTTCATTCATCCTGAAACCCTGTTTGTGAGCTTCTTATGCCGTATCTTGCTGAATTTTTTGGAACGATGATTCTGATTCTTCTCGGTGACGGCGTTGTGGCCAACGTCAATCTGAACAGATCCGGCATGAAGGGAGCCGGAGCCGTGCAGATAACCTTTGCCTGGGGTCTGGCGGTCATGCTTCCGGCGTTCACCTTCGGCGCGGCGTCCGGCGCGCACTTCAATCCCGCGCTCACCGTGGCGCTTGCTGCGGGCGGCTATTTCAGCTGGAGCATGGTGCCCGGCTACTGCATCGCGCAGATGGCCGGAGCCTTTGTCGGCGCGTGCCTCGTGTATGCGCTGTTCAAGGATCAGTTCGACGCTACCGACGATCCCAACATCAAGCGCGGCGTGTTCTGCACTTCGCCTGCGGTTCCCAACCGTTTCCGCAACATGCTCAGCGAAATCATCGGAACCTTCGTGCTGGTCTTTGCCATTCTGGGCCTCAATCAGGTGCCCAACATGCCCGGCGGCGTGAACTACATTCTGGTGTTCGGCATCATCGTGTCCATCGGCATGAGCCTCGGCGGGCTCACCGGCTACGCCATCAACCCCGCCCGCGACCTCGGTCCGCGCCTCGCGCACACCGTGCTGCCCATACGCGGCAAGGGAAGCTCGCACTGGGATTACGCCGTGGTGCCGCTTGTCGGCCCCATGATCGGCGGCCTCGTCGCCGTGTGCCTGTACAACCTGCTGCCCTGGATGAAGTAGCCGCCGCGGATTGCCGTGCATGAAAAGGAGCCGACCCTTACGGGTCGGCTCTTTGCGTCTGTCATGAGGGCAGTCTGCGTGTCGCCGCGGCGCTAGTCCACGGATACGGAGGAGAAGTCCAGATCCGGGAAGGCAACCGGCGCCTTGCGGTGTCTGGTGGCCTGTTCGTAGGCATAGCCCATGCCTATGAGAAGTTCTTCGCTGAAGGGAGCGCCCATGAGTTCCACGCCGACGGGCACGCCCTGAGGAGCGGTGGGCGTGACGGAGGAGAATCCGCCGGGCAGCGTGATGGCCGGAAGTCCGGTGACGGACGCCATGAGACCGTTGCGTTCGGCCTGACCGCGCTTGTCGTTGGTCTGCACCACGAGGATGGATTGCAGCGGATACAGGAAAGCGTCGATGTCGTGGTCGGCCATGTACTTCACGACAAAGTCATGCAGACGGGCGTTTTTGGCGAGACGGGCCTTGTATTCCGGGTTGTCGGCCGGATTGACTTCGGCGGCCTTGGCGGCCATGTCCCCGGCCACGGAGGGCGTGATCAGGCCTGTGGCCACGTATTCCTTCGTATTCTTGACGGGAGCGGCCTTGCCGAGTTCCTTCAGATAGTTGTCGAGAGAAATGCTCTGTTCCCAGCGCTGCACGTCGTTGTTCTTGATGAGATCGGAAACCCGAAGTTCGGGAATGTCCACGGTCACCACCTCGGCGCCGAGGGCCTTGAAGTCACTCACGGCGGCATCCATGACACGGCGCACGTCGGGATCGTGGCCGAGATTGGTGGCGAGAAGGGCGATTTTTTTGCCCTTGACGGCGTTGCCGCTGAGGGCGCGGGTGTAGTCGGGAATCTTTTTGTCCTTCATGACGGCGGTGGAGGCGTCGGCGGGATCATAGCCGGCCATGACGCCGAGCAGAATGGCGGCGTCGGTCACGCTGCGGGCGATGGGGCCGCCCTGATCCTGAAATTCCGAGCAGGGCGAAATGCCCGTGCGGCTGACGAGGCCGCGCGTGGGGCGTATGCCCACCAGACTGTTGGCGCTCGATGGCGAACGGATGGAGTTCACCGTGTCGGAGCCGGTACCGGCCGCGGCGAAGTTGGCGGCCACGGCTGCGCCGGTGCCGCCGGATGAGCCGCCGGGCGTGCGCGTGAGATCGTAGGGGTTGAGGGTCTGACCGCCCATGGAGCTGACGGTCATGCCGTGGTTGGCCAGTTCCGTGAGGTTGGCCTTGCCGATGATGACGGCTCCGGCCTCGCGGAGCTTCCGCACGGTGAAGGCGTCGCGGCCGGGTTGCAGATCCTTGAAGGCCAGCGCGCCGCTGGTGGTCTTCATGTCGCTGGTGTCGTAGTTGTCCTTGAGCACGATGGGAATGCCGTGCAGCGGACCGACGGCCTTGCCTGAGGCTCTTTCGGCGTCCTTCTGTCTGGCGACCTCAAGGGCGGCGGGGTTGACGGTGATCATGGAGTTGAGGCAGCCGTCGTACACCTGAATGCGGCGCAGATAGTAGCGGGTGAGCTGTTCGGAAGTCAGGGAACCGTTGCGCATCTGAGCTTCAAGCTCGGGAATGCTCTTTTCAAAAATAGGGGAAGCGGCCATGGCGGATGAAGAAAGTAACAGGGTCATGCAGGAAGCATACAGTAAACTTTTGATCATGGAAATCCTCTTTCCTGTTGAGGGTGCAAGGACGCCTTCCTTGATGCAAAAGTCGTGCCGATGTGCGTAACATGCTTGAAAGAAAAGATTTCTATATTATGATTGAAATGCGTGGTACGGATATATGCCGATACAAAGACGCCTCTGCGGACGAATATGGCCGCAGAGGCGTCTGTCGCAGGGGTTGGCGAAGAGGAAACAATTTTGCATCGCAGCCGGGGCGTTATGCCATTATCATAACGCTCGCCACGGGGGGGGCGACAACAGGGGCGTCACCACCAGTAGAGGGGATAGCGGCGCGAATGGGGAATGTTGTTCACGATGAGGGCGATGAACAGCATGATGCAGGCTCCGGCAAGGCAGGGAACGAGCGCGTACCAGTAGCCGAGCTGACGGATGCCTTCGCCGCCGGTCACGGCGATGAGGGCCGTGGCGCCTCCGGGCGGATGCAGGGTGCCGGTCATGAGCATGACGGCGATGGCCGTGGACACGGCAAGGCAGGCGGCAAGCCAGACGGTGTCGGGAAAGAGCAGGCCCACGGTGACGCCGGTGAGCGCGGAAACGAAGTGGCCGCCCACCAGATTGCGGGGCTGGGCCAGGGGGCTCTGGATGGCGCCGAAGGCGAGCACCGCCGAAGCGCCGAACGAGCCGATGAGCAGGGGAAAACCCGTGCTTCTGGTCACGTAGCGCTCCAGAAGGGCGATAAGGGCGATGGAAAGACAGCTTCCGAACCAGGAGAGCAGAATTTCCTTTCCGCAGACGCGGGGCGGCGTTTCTCCGCCTCCGCGCATTTTTTTCAGTACGCTGGTCATGATTCCTCCGGCCGGATTGTGTCCGGCAGCGGAAGAACCGTAGGAAAAAACGGGCGCAAAGGCTGTGTCCACGGGCACAACCTGCCCGAAAACAGGCGCGTCGTCGCCCACGGCCGGGAAGTCCGGGGGCGTTGCGCCGGAGAGGCCGGAAAACGAGGCGCGACAGACTGGGGGCGTTCGGGCTGCGCTGATAAGCGGCGCGCGGAGAACCGGGGAGCGGCGAACCTCCGGCACGCATCAGGGGAGCGTTGAACGAGCGGCGCGCGGACTGCGCGGCGGGTATCCGGGGCGCGGCAAACGGGGGCCGGGCGCTGACCGGGCCGGAGCGGCGCAGACGTCGGCGTTCTTGCGGATGCGGGCCCGGCATGGCGCACGCGGCAAGAGCGTTCCGGGCCCGTCCGTTCGGCGCGGGAAAACGCGAGGCGGGCAGGCTTCCCGGCGGTTTGACTTTCGTTCCGGCTTCATGCAGCGTCTGTCTTTTCAAGGAGGAATCGAGCATGTCGGAGAACGGAAACGTGCGTCTGGTCAGGGCTGCGTCGGAAGAGCTGCACGACGTGGCAAGGGCGTTGCAGGAAGCCTTTGCGCCTGCCGTGTGTGAAGCGTTCGGGCTGAGGGATTATGGCCCCATACCTCCGGATGAGGACGTGTGGGCGTCGTTCCGCGCGCCCGGAGCGCAGGTGTACCATATTGTTCGAAACGAGGAGCGCGTCGGCGGAGCGGTGGTCAGGATAGATGAGAAAAGCGGATGCAACGCTCTGGAGCTTTTCTTCATTTCTCCGGCCTTTCACGGCAGGGGGCTGGGGCTGGCCGCCTGGCGGGCCATAGAAGCCATGTATCCGCAGACGAAGGTTTGGGAAACCGTGACGCCGTACTTTGAAAAGCGCAACATTCATTTTTACGTGAACAGGTGCGGATTTCACATTGTGGAATTTTTCAATGCGCACCATCGGGATCCCGCCGTGGCTGCGCCGCTGTGCCCGGACGGTCTGCCCCTGCCGGGCATGGACGAGTATTTCCGCTTTCGGAAAATCATGGGCGACGTGAAGGCGTCGGATTCGACGTCCGGAGCAGAGTCCGCCGAAGATTATCCGGCAATCTGACGCGGCCTGCGGAGGCGCTGACGTCGATTCCTGACGCGGAGGGCCTGTAGGCACGCGTGAGGAGACCGCTCCGGGCCCGCCGCCGGGTGCGGGAAAAGGCGCGGCGAAAGAGCCCGGCGCGGCGGGGCAAGGATCCCGGAAGAGATGAGCGCCGCAGGCGAGGCGATGCCGCACGTTTCCGGCTTTTACAGGGTGGGGCGCTGATAGAAGAGACCGGCGAGGTCCTGGGTTTTTATGGTGTTGATGAAGGAATGGGGATCGACCTCCCGGACGGCATGCACGACCTTCTTGCTTTCGTCGCTGGACACCACGGAATAGACGAGGCTGCGTTCCTTGAGGTGGAAGGAGCCCTCGCCTCTGAGGATGGTCGCGCCGTGGCGGGAGGTGGCGTAGATGACTTCGCACACTTCCTGCGGATTGTCCGTGACGATGAAGAGCGTTTTTTTCTGATAGCGCTTGTAGAGCGTGTGGACGACCTGCGTGGTGGTGTACTGGAAGATGATGGAATAGAGGGCCTTGTCCCAGCCGAAGACGAAGCCGGCCACGACGAGAAGAACAACGTTGAAGTAGAGCACGACGTTCCAGGCGTCTATGCCCTTGCGCTGGGAAAGATAGATGGCGATGAAGTCCGTGCCGCCGCTCGTGGTGTCCATGCGCAGGCAGAGGCTGATGGAAAAGCCGTTGATGATGCCGCCGAAAATGCTGATGAGCAGCGTGTCGTAGGTGATGATGTAGGAAGGAAGAAGATCGGTCAGCAGGCCGGTGAGCACGATCATCAGGCAGGAATAGAGGGTGAACTTTTTGCCGATGTAGCGGAACCCGATGTAGATGGGTATCATGTTCAGCAGAAAGTTGACCACGGCGAAGGACAGGGAGACGTTCAGAAAGCGTTCCGAAAGCCGTTGAATGAGAATGGTAAGACCTGTCGCGCCGCCGGGATAGAGTCCGCCGGTCTGCACGAAGGTGTTGATGTTGAGCGCCATGAGCAGCGAGGCCAGGCACACGACGAGAATGGTCTTGGAGTCGTCTTTCCAGCTGAAGAGCATGGGAACCTCTGAAAAAAGGTGATGGATATATCCTTTCTTTACGGGTTCCTGAAAAAATAGCAAGAGGCCCGGGCGGACCTCTTGCGCGGAAGCGTCAGACGCTCTTTTTCTCCCAGCGCAGCAGCAGGGCGGAGTGAAGCACCACGGCCACGGAGCCCGCGTTGTGGACAAGCGCTCCGGTGACGGGATTGAGCGCCCCGACCGCGGCCAGCACGATGGCCGCAAAGTTCAGCGCCATGGAAAAGGTCAGGTTGAAGCGTATGGCCTTCATCATGCGCCGGGAGAGCAGAAAGGCGTGCGGCACTTCGCCTATGCCGTCGCGAACGAGCACGATGTCGGCGGCGTCCACGGCAATGTCGCTGCCCATGCCGCCCATGGCCATGCCCACATGCGCCTTTTTCAGCGCCGGAGCGTCGTTGACGCCGTCGCCGATCATGCACACGCGGGCGTGTTCGTCCATGAAGCGCATCTTGTCTTCGGGCAGGCATTCGGCGTGCCAGTCCTCAATGCCGAGCTCCCGGGCCGTGTGACGCGCGGCGCCTGCGTGATCGCCGGTGAGAAGCACCGGTCTCACCCCGGCATCTTTGAGGGCGCGCACGGTTTGCGCGGCCTCGGCACGGGGCATGTCGGAAAGGGCGATGAATCCGGCAGGGCGGCCGTCCGCGGCAATCCACACGACGGTGCAGCCTTCGTTCACAAACTCCGCGGCCCGGGCAACAGCCTCTTCGGTCGGGGCTGCGCCCTCGGCGGCGAGAAAGGCGGAGCTTCCCGCGGCCACGCGTTGCCCTTCCACGGTGCAGCGCACGCCGCGGCCCGGAATCATCTGAAAATTTTCGCCGTCGGGAATCTGCTCCTCTTCGCCGAAGCCCTGCACCACGGCGCGGCCGAGCGGATGTTCCGAACGACGTTCCGCTCCGGCGCAGAGCCGGTGGAGTTCCCGGTCCGAGAGGTCGGGGCGCAGACTGCACGCCGCGCGCACCCGCGGTTCGCCGAGCGTGAGCGTGCCGGTCTTGTCGAAGGCGCAGATGTCGGCGTCGGCCAGGCGTTCCAGCGCGTCGCCCTGCCGCACGAGCATGCCGTGCCGCGTCAGGTTGCCTATGGCCGCCACAATGGCCGTGGGCGTGGCGAGCACCAGCGAACAGGGGCAGAACACCACGAGAATGGTGACCGCTCGAATGATTTCCCCGGTAACAAGCCATGTGGCGAGCGCGGCGGAGAATGCGCCCGCCACTATCCAGGTGGCCCAGCGGTCGGCCAGACGCACCACCTTCGCCTTGCCGGCGTCCGCGGACTGCACCAGACGTATCATGCGCTGAATGGAGCCGTCCGTGCCGCTGCGGGTGGCCTTCATGTCGAAGGAGCCGTAGCGGTTCACGGTGCCGCTGTACACTTCGTCGCCTTCCGCCTTGTCCACGGGCAGGGATTCGCCGGTGAGCAGCGCCTGATCCACGGAACTCTGACCGCGCAGGATCACGCCGTCGGCAGGCACGGTTTCTCCGGGCAGCACGCGCAGCGCGTCGCCTTCGCGCACGTCTTTTGCCGGAGTCATGATTTCCCGCCCGTCCTTGAGAAGGCGCGCGGTCTGCGGGCTGAGGCGGACCAGCTTTTCAATGCCCGCCCGGGCGCGCGCCGTGGTCACTTCTTCGAGCAGCGAGCCGAGCTGCATGATGAAGGCCACCTCGCCGGCGGCAAAGTCTTCGCCGATGATCACGGAGGCGACAAGGGCCGTGGCCACCAGCACGTCGGCCTTGACGTCGAAGGCCGTGACCAGTCCGACCACGGCCTCCTTGACGATGGGCACGCCGCACAGCACGATGGCGACCCATGCGGGGTCCACGGGAAAGCCCTCGGGAACAAGCATGCTGGCCAGCAGCGACAGCCCCGAAAGCATGAGAAATATGAGTTCCGTCTTGAAGTCGCGCCAGATCGAGAGCATGTCCGTTGTCGTCATGAGGGGCCTCCTGCAGCCGTGGGCATGTCTGAAAAATACCTATAGGGGTATAGGTTTGTCAAGGGGCGCAAAAAAGACCGGCCGCAGGGAAGGGCCGGTCCTTCGTCAGTTCATGTTGGCGAAGCGTTCCACGGCCTTGGTGAAGCTGGCTATGGTCTGGTCGGCGTCGCCGTGTTCTATGCCGTCGCGCACGCAGTGGCGTATGTGGCCTTCGAGCACCACCTGTCCGGCCTTGTGCAGGGCGGACTTGGCGGCGTTGATCTGGGCGAGAATGTCCTCGCAGGGCACGTCCTCGTCGATCATGCGGTCGATGGCCTGCACCTGACCGATGATCTTTTTCAGGCGGCGGTGCAGGTTTTCGGAATCCATGCATTGTCTCATGCGGGTACCTCCGGCCCCGAGGGTCGGGGCATGTTTTCCGCCGAAGTTGCGGCTCCTGGCTTTGGAGCGGCAGGGAAGGACGCGTCCTGCAGGGCGGCGGCATCTGCGGCGGGACACATGACGCCGTTCAGGAAAGGGCGTCGGAACGAGTGTATCTTAACTTCTTCGGCCTTCAAAGAAGGCGAAAGGCGGTCGTGCCGGAGCGTTGCCGGGCGTGGGGGAAGTTTCGGCGGCGGAGTTTGGCGCTCCTTTCCGGCAGGAGGAGGGAGCTGTGAGCCGTCCTGGGCGTCTGAAAAAGACCGCAGGCATCATGCTTTCCTGCTCTTTGGGGACAGGTGGAACCGGAACTATCTTTTATGATGAAAAAAGCCGACAGGGAGAGCTGCGGGACTCGTCTTGTAGCTCGGCGCGTTCTGATATAGAATAACCCATATTTTCCGCAGAAATATTTTGCCGTCGGGAGCAGCCGGGATGTTTTTATGAGGCTGCGTCCATCTGCATGGACAGGGTGAAAGAAGGATCGATGGATAGTCTTTGGAACAACAGTGAGCTTCGTCAGCAGATGCTGAACCATTTCGGAGACAGTACGGGCGAGTGCTATCAGTACTATTCCTTTGTGGAAAAAAAGTTTTGCTTTTCCGAGAATATTCAGAAAATAACGGCCATGATTCCCCGTTCGGGCTGTTCGCTGGACGAGTGGTACCGGGTGATATATCCCGCGGACTGCGCCAGACTGAAGCGCTATGTTTCGGGCTCCTTCCGCCGGGAGCGGCAGCATTATCATTTCAACTACCGCATGCGGAACCGTTTCGGACAGCTGATATGGCTGAGCAGCAAGGGAAAATGCTATTTCGATGAATGCGGCAGGGCGAGTTTTTTTCTGGGAACGATATCGGCGCAGGATCATCTGGAGCAGCCCGTCAGGGACAGCTGTCAGACGGCGTGGCTGAAGGAGCTGGAAAAGGCGCACCATCAGGGACGAAACGGCCATCTTCTGATGGTGAACGTGGACAATCTGAGCCGGATAAACCTGAAATACGGCCGGGAGTGCGGCAACGGCGTTCTTGAAGTGCTCAGGGACGCCATGAACGAGGCCTGCACGGGCGAGCAGCGGGCATGCCGGATCAACGGCAACTGCTTCTGCATACTTCTGTCGGAGACGGACGAGGAGCAGGTGAAGGCGTATTTTCGGAATGTGCAGAGAAGCCTTGAGGGCGAGTGCACCATTTCCGGCGGCTGCGTTCCGCTGCAGAAGTATCAGATTCCGGAGAGCGAACTGCTTCTGCAGTATGCCGAGAGTTCTCTGGAGGCTGCAAAGAAGTCGGGAAAGAACAGACTGTGCTTCTTCATGCCCGAGGATTATGAGCGAAAGATAGCCGCTCTGGAACTGCTCGAGGAAATGGAGAACGCCGTCAGGAACGACTTTTCGGGATTTTTTCTTCTCTATCAGGCGCAGATCCGTTCCGAGACTTTTGAACTTGCAGGAGCGGAGGCGCTGCTTCGGTTCCGCTCTTCTCGAAGGGGCGTCATTTCCCCGGACGAGTGCATTCCGGTGCTGGAGCAGAGCGGGCTCATCGTGCCGGTCGGCAAGTGGATCATCCGGAAGGCGCTGGAACAGTGCCGCTTCTGGAGACTGACGGTTCCCGACTTTCGCGTCAGCATCAACATGTCCTACCGTCAGCTGTGGCAGTCGGAGATCCAGGAGGATGTTCTGAAGCTGCTTCGGGAGAGCGGTCTTCCCGGAAGCGCTCTCGCCGTCGAGGTCACGGAAGGCAGAGAGCTTCAGAACTATCCGTATCTGAACGCCGTGTTCAGCGCCTGGAAGGAGGAGGGCATAGCGATCGCCGTGGACGATTTCGGAACCGGCTATTCCAGCCTGAGCTGGCTGAAGGAATTGTCCATCGACGAGATCAAGATCGACCGCTGCTTCGTGAGCGGCATTCAGCACAGCGCCTACAATCTGCGTCTTTTGTCCAACATCATCGAACTGGCTGCGGGCGGCGGCATCCTCGTATGCTGCGAAGGCGTGGAAAACTCCGAGGAACTTGCCGTGCTGGAGCCGCTTCATCCGGCGCTCTATCAGGGGTACTTCTTTGCAAGGCCCATGTCCCCTGAGAAATTCGTGCTCAGAAGGAAGTATCTGGAGGCCGTTCCCTGTTCTGACGACAGGGAGCGGGAGAAACTCTCCGTGTCTTCAAAGGACAGGTATGCGCTTGAGCACACCATACTGGAGAAGACCGAGGACGTCATTTCCCTGTGCGACGTTCTGACGCATGAGATATACTATCTCAATGCCGCGGGGAAAAGGATCTTCGGCGTCAGGGACTACCGGGGACGCAAATGCTATGAGGCGCTGCGGGGTCTGGACGCTCCCTGCAGCTTCTGTCCCAATGCCGGGCTGCGCCATGACTCCTTTCATATATGGGAGGACTGGAACAGCTACTGCGACAGGCATTTTCTTCTGAAGGACAAGCTTCTGGACGTGGACAAGAAGACGTTGCGTCTTCAGGTAGGCATGGACATCACGAGGCGGGAATACCTCAGCCGGAAGTCCCAGGCCCGTCTGGATTTTGCAAGACGCATCACCGGCTACGTGGATGTGCTGCATCGTCAGAGGGACTGGAGCCGTGCCGTGGATCTGGTGCTGGCCTCGCTCGGGGAATTCTACAGGGCCGACCGGGCCTATCTTTTTGAACCTTCGCCTGCGAAGCCCGGATTCTGGGACAATACCTTCGAGTGGTGCGCTTCCGGCATCACGCCGCAGAAGGAGAATCTTCAGCAGGTGCCGCCGCAAGCGGTGTTCCGATGGATGGAACTCTTCCTGCACGACAAGTCCGTCATCATCTACAATAAGGAGCCGCTCAGGAGTCGTTCCCCTCTTGAATGGGAGATGCTCGAGTGTCAGGAGATCCATCGGCTTATCGCCGTGCCGCTCATGGAAGAAGGCCGTGTGGCCGGTTTCGTGGGCGTGGACAATCCCCGCAACGCCATCGACGACGACACCCAGATCCGGGTGCTGGCCAGCTTCCTCGTGGTCCGCTTTCAGAGAGAGCGCAGAGAGCGTCTGGAGCGGGGCGAACTCTGAGGATCGCCGCCCTGCCGTGATGTCGCGCTCTCAGGCTTCCTGCTTTCCGGGAGACGTGAGCGAGAGCGCGGCCACGGTTTCCACGTGCGGCGTCTGCGGAAAAAGATCCACGGGCTGCACGGCGCGGATGCCGTAGGCCGGGGCGAGCAGGGCCAGATCGCGCGCCAGCGTGGCCGGATTGCACGACACGAGCACGAGGCGCGGCGACCGATGCTTGAGTATGGCCTGCACGGTGCGCTCGTCCATGCCCGCGCGCGGCGGATCGGTGACGAGAAGGTCGGGCACGCCGCGCTCGCGGAAGCAGCGTTCGAGCCTCGCGGCGTCGCCGCATTCAAAGCGGTATTCTGTGTTTTCCCCGGCCGTTTCGGCGTTCCGGGCGGCGAGTTCCACGGCCTGCGCCACGGTTTCGAGGCCGAACACGCGCGAAAAATGCGGGCCCATGGTCAGGGCGAGGCCGCCTGCGCCGCAGTAGATGTCCCAGCATTCTTTGCCCCAGAGGCCGGTTGCGCCGGGAAAAAGGGAGGCGGCGAGCTCGGCGGCGGTGTTGTAGAGCAGTTCGGCGGCGCGGCTGTTCACCTGAAAGAAGGAATTGTGATCGAGCGTGAAGGTGACCTTCCGGCCCTGAAGAGCGAGCGTTTCGGAAAGCCGGGATTCTCCCAGCGTGAACACGGTCTGCTCGCCGTAGGCCACGTCGGATTCGGCGGCGCGGATGCTGTGAACGAAGCCCGTCACGCCGGAGTTTTTTTCCATGAGCGCGCTGCCGAGCTTGCGGACGGTCGAGGCTTCCTGCGGCGAGGGCAGGGTGATGAGCTCCACGAGGCAGCCGCCGTCCTGCGGCTCGCGGATGACGGCAAAGCGCAGAATGTCGTTCTGCCTGACCGAGCTGCTGAAGCCTTTCCTGCGCGGAGCGCGTTCCCTGCCGCTGCGGCCGGAAGGAGCGGCTACGAGGCGGAATTTTTCGCAAAGCTCCCTGAGATCGGCGAGCACGGTCATGGCACGCGGACTTTGCAGCAGGCACTGCGTGACCGGAATCACCGTGCGGGACGAGCGCGCCCGCAGGCCGAGCGTGGTGCGGCCGGAGGCGTCCTGCGCAAAGGCGAATTCCATCTTGTTCCGGTATCCCCATTCCGCGTGTTCTCCCGGGCTGAGCGCGGGGCGGATCACGCCTTCGGGCAGATCGAGACGCCCCAGCCTGCGCAGAGAGTCCTGCACGATGCGGGTTTTTTCCTCAAGCTGACGGGCGTAGGGCAGGCGCTGCCAGGGGCAGCCGCCGCATTCGTCGGCGTGAGGGCAGGGCGCGTTCCGCTCGTCGGGAGCGTGGCGGAGCACGTCGAGCAGCTCGGCTTCGGCCATGCGCTTTTTCACATGACAGAGCCGTACCCGCACGCGCTGACCGGGAAGGCCGCCGCGAACAAAGATGGTCATGCCTTCATCGCTGCGTCCCACGGTCCTGCCGTCGGGGGAAAGGCCGTGCAGCTCAAGTTCCAGCGTGTCGTTGCTTTGGTATGCCATGAACGTCTCCTGTGGGGTGATGGGGCATCATAGCAGGGAGGGGGAGGAAAGGCAAAAGGCCGGAATCAGGGCGGAACTCCGGAAGGGAGCTTGCGACGGGGCGGCAGACCGGGGGCGATGGGCCGATTCGCCGCCCCGTCATGGTGCGCCGAGGCATCGAGCCGGGAGCAGGGGAAAGTTGCGCTTTTTAGCGCGGCGATGTGGCGCGGCGGCATGCGAGGCCCCGGCCTGCCCCCTTTGTCCGCCTATCCTTGGATCCCTTGCGGGAACATGGCGCAACCGCTTCGTATTCTGTCGGAGCTGGCGAGCCGTTCGGGAAAACCGCCTTGACTTTTTACAGGGCTTGGGAGAAGGTAAACGGTGATTCCGGCAGCTCGCCGGAAGGGCCGTCCAGACTTTTCGAGGAGCACAGTATGGGAGAACTCATCACCAGCGCCATGCACTCCACCCCTCAGGGCTTCGTGGGCGTGGGCTGCATCTTCATCTATTTCATCGTCATGATCTGCGCCATCATCTATCGCGTGAGACGCGGCGAACACGTTCATTGATTGTTGTCGTCATTGCACGAAAAAGGCGTCCCTTCCTGGAAGGGACGCCTTTTTCATTTGTCGGCATCGTCTGCCGCGAGCGGAGCGCGCTCTGCCCGGGCCGACATCATTGAGGCGTGCAGGGATGGCTGCGCAGGGCGAAGCGGGCCGTGCCTTCGGCAAGAATCTTGTCGAATTCGGCCATGTTGTTTTCGGCCACGTCGCGCAGGGCGAGCAGCAGCGGAATGGCCGTGAGAAGCCAGAACCTGCCGGACACCTTGCCCGACGAGGTTCCGCCGTGGTCGTAGGCGGCCACGAAGGGGCGGACGGTGGTGCTCAGCTCTTCGCCGGTCTTTTCCTTGAAGATGCGGTGAATGTCCATGACGAGCTCATGGGAGCTGTAGGGGAAGGGAATGTCGGCAAAGGCCTGTTTCATGTCTTCCCAGAGGTACGGATCGCCGCGAAGGCCCCAGCTCGGGGGCTGTATATTGAACATTTCGGAAAGAAAGCGGGTTTCAGACATAAATCCTCCACAGATTGAGCCGGAATGTGAACCGGTGCGGGGTTTCATATTGGCGGCAAGAGCGGGAAAAGTCAAAGCCTGTATGAAAAAAAGCGCCCCGGCCGGGCATGCCGGTCGGGGCGCGGAGCGTTCAGGCGATACGACTACTTGCTCCGGCAGGAACGGTACTGTTCATAGTAGCGGGTGTGCAGCAGCTCGTGAGCCTTGTGGCTGTTCGGCGCGCCGAGGAAGTCCCGGTACAGGGCCTGAATTTCGGGGTTGTCGTGACTTCTGCGCACGGGCAGGTTGCGGTCGTTGCGGTACAGCGCCTCGATGCGCAGACGGGGAGTGTCGGCGTCGAGGTTGATGGGTTGACCGCCGCCGTTGACGCAGCCGCCGGGGCAGGCCATGATTTCAATGAAGTTCCAGCCGCGGGGATTGCCCTTGCGGATCATTTCGCAGACCTTGCGGGCGTTGGCGAGGCCGTGGGCCACGGCCACCTTGAGGGTGAGCGCGCCGTTGAAGTTCACCTCGGCCTCGCGGATGCCTTCCATGCCGCGCACGGATTCGAGTTCCACGGGTTCCATTTCCTCGCCGGTGACGACCTTGTAGGCGGTGCGCATGGCGGCTTCCATCACGCCGCCGGTGGCGCCGAAGATGTTGCCTGCGCCGGAGCCTTCGCCCATGATGGGATCGAATTCCTCCTCCGGCAGGGCGAAGAAGTTGATGTTGGCTTCCTTGATCATCTGGGCGAGTTCGGCGGTGGTGAGCACGATGTCGGTGTCGGCGAAGCCGCTGGCGGAAAGTTCGCGGCGCTCGGCCTCGAACTTCTTGGCGGTGCAGGGCATGATGGAGACCGACACGATCTTGGAGGGATCGATGCCCTGTTTCTGGGCGTAGTAGGTCTTGAGCATGGCCCCGAACATGGACTGCGGACTCTTGGCCGTGGACAGATGCGGCAGCAGATCGGGATAGTAGAGCTCGATGAAGTTGATCCAGCCGGGCGAGCAGCTCGTGATCATGGGAAGGACGCCGCCGTTCTTCAGGCGATCGACGAGCTCGTGGCCTTCTTCCATGATGGTGAGGTCGGCGGACCAGTTGGTGTCGAAGACCTTGTCGAAGCCGAGGCGGCGCAGGGCGCTGACCATCTGGCCGGTGGCGATGTCGCCGGGCTTGCCGCCGAAGGGTTCGCTGATGGCCACGCGCACGGAGGGAGCCGTCTGCACCATGACGATTTTTTCCGGATCGCGCAGGGCCTGCCAGGCGCGTTCGGTGTCGCTTTTCATGGTGATGGCGCCGGTGGGGCAGACCTTGCGGCACTGGCCGCAGAAGGTGCAGGAGACTTCGCCGAGGCCGAGGTTGAAGGCCGGGGTCACGCGGGCGTTGAGGCCGCGGTAGGCGAAGGAATAGATGCTCACGCCCTGCACTTCGGCGCACATGCGCACGCAGCGGCCGCAGAGTATGCACTTGGACGGATCGCGCACGATGCAGGGATTGCTTTCGTCCTTTTCCATGGGCGGACGGTTGTACTCGTAGCGCACGCGGCGGATGCCCAGATTGTTGGCCACGCGCTGCAGCTCGCAGTTGCCGGAACGCGAACAGGCAAGGCAGTCCTTGGGATGGTTGGCGAGCAGCAGTTCCACGATGTTCTTGCGCGATTCGAGCACTTCGGGATCGTTGGTGAAGACTTCCATGCCTTCGCTGACCTTGGCGATGCAGGCGGGCACGAAGGAACGGGCCTTCGTCACCTTGCACACGCACACGCGGCAGGAGCCCTCGGGGCGCAGCAGCGGATGGTAGCAGAGCGTGGGAATGTTGATGCCGACAAGTTTTGCGGCTTCCAGAATGGTGGCGTCCGCGGGGGCGGTCACTTTCTGGCCGTCTATAGTCAGAGTAACGGTATCACTCATGATGATTCTCCTCGAGGTCGGGCTTACACGCGGCTGATGGCGCCGTGCTTGCACTTGTCCATGCAGGTGCCGCACTTGATGCACTTGTTGGGATTGATCAGGTGGGGTTCGCGCACCTTGCCGGTGATGGCTCCCACGGGGCAATTGCGGGCGCAGAGGGTGCAGCCCTTGCACTTTTCGGGATCAATCCTGTACTGGAGCAGCTTGGTGCAGACGCCGGCGGGGCACTTCTTGTCGTGAATGTGTGCCTCGTATTCCGAGCGGAAGAAGCGCAGCGTGGAGAGCACGGGGTTGGGGGCCGTCTGACCGAGGGCGCAGAGCGAAGAGGTGCGCATGGTGTGGGCCAGGCGTTCGAGTTCCTCGATGTCGCCGTCGCGGCCTTCGCCGCCGCAGATGCGCTCCAGAATTTCGAGCATGCGCTTGCTGCCTTCGCGGCAGGGGGTGCATTTGCCGCAGCTTTCGGCCTGCGTGAAGGTGAGGAAGAAGCGGGCGAGGTCCACCATGCAGGTGTCTTCGTCCACCACGACCAGGCCGCCGGAACCCATCATGGCGCCCGCGGCGGTGAGGGAATCGTAATCGACGGGGTTGTCGAGCATGGAGGCGGGCAGGCACGCGCCGGAAGGCCCGCCTATCTGCACGGCCTTGAACTTCTTGTCGTTCTTGATGCCGGCGCAGATGTCGAAAATGATGTGGCGCATGGAAACGCCCATGGGAATTTCCACAAGACCGGTGTTGCGCACCTTGCCGGTGACGGCGAAGATCTTGGTGCCCGGGGACTTTTCGGTGCCGTCCTGACGGAAGGCGTCCGCGCCCTCGGTGATGATGCGGGCCACGTTGGCGAAGGTTTCCACGTTGTTGAGCACGGTGGGCTGTTCCCACAGGCCGCGCTTGGCCGGGAAGGGCGGACGCACGCGGGGCATGCCGCGCTTGCCTTCGATGGAGCGCATGAGGGCGGTTTCTTCGCCGCACACGAACGCGCCCGCGCCCTGCTTGATCTTCAGATGGAAGCTGAA
>NZ_CALUYL010000020.1 GCF_944324995.1 uncultured Mailhella sp. | reverse complement strand
CAGCCTGCGCCAGCGCAAGGCCCAGTCCCTTGGCGGCGGATTCCAGCAGGTGATGTCCGTTTTTGCCGTACTGGAAGCTAATGTGAAGATTGCACTGCGCCGCCGAGGCGAGCGCCTTGTAGAATTCCCGCCACACGTCCTTTTCCTCGCCGGCGATGACCGGAGGCAGCAGCTCGTCGCCGCGGAATTCCAGCCAGGGGCGGCCCGAAAGATCCACGGTGACGTCGGCCAGAGCTTCGTCCATGGGCACGCGGGCCCAGCCCGTGCGGGCTATGCCCTTTCTGTCGCCGAGGGCGTCGCGCAGGGCCCTGCCGAGGCACAGCGCCACGTCTTCCGTGGTGTGATGCGCATCGACGTGCATGTCGCCGGAACAGGTGAGGCAAAGGTCGAATCTGGCCCAGAAGGCCGTGAGCGTGAGCATGTGATCGAGCATGCCGAAGCCCGTGGAAACGGTGGTTTCTCCCCTGCCGTCGAGGCGAAGTTCCAGCCTGACCGAGGTTTCTCCCGTGGAGCGCGAAAGCGTTGCGCTGCGGGGTTCGTCATTCTGCGACATCAGGCCTCCTTCTTGTCTTCGTCGTCGCTCTTTTTGTCTTCCTTTTTCTTGTAGGCCATGGCCGACACGTAGATGCTGACCTCATAGAGCAGCAGCATGGGCAGGGCCATCAGGCACTGGGAGAACACGTCGGGCGGCGTCAGTATGGCGGCCACGATGAAGATGGCCAGAATGGCGTAGCGGCGGGAGCGCCGCATGAGATCGGGCGTGAGAATGCCGAAGCGCGAAAGGAAATACGCGAACAGGGGCATTTCAAACACCAGGCCGAAGGCCAGCAGCAGCTTGAGCGCAAAGCTGAGGTATTCCTCCACCGAGATCATGGGCACGATGGTGTCGGTGGCAAAGCCCATGAAGAACTGGAAGGCGATGGGGAACACCAGGAAGAAGCAGAACGCCGCACCGGCCAGAAAGAAGATGGAGGAGAAGAAGGCGAGCGGAAGCACGGCCTTTTTTTCCTCGCGGTAGAGGCCCGGCGCGATGAAGGCCCACAGCTGATAGAAGCTGAAGGGGCTGGTGCCGAACAGCGACGCCACAAGCGCCACCTTCATGTAGGTGAAGAAGGCTCCCTGAGGCGAGGTGTAGATGAGCTTGCTGCCCTCGGGCATGCAGGCCTGAAGCGGCGCGGACAGGAAGGCGTAAAGCTGTTCGGACACGCCGTAGAAGGCCACGAAGCCGAGCACCACGATGATGACGATGCGGAACAGACGTCGGCGCAGCTCGTTGAGATGCCCGAGAATGCTCATGGGCACGTCGTCTTCCGCGCCTTCGGGTTCGTCATCGTCGTCGCGATCGTCGTCGGTTTTTGCCGGTGCCTGAAACGCGGCAAAGGCGGGCGCGTTCTCGTAGGGCGGCGCGGGTTCCTTCGGCGGAGTTTCCTCTGTCTGCGACTTGTCTGCTTCCGGTTCTTTTCCGTCGGCGTTGCCGTCATCGGGCGTCTCGTCAGCCTTGCCGGAGTCCGTCGTCGTTTCGATGTCGGGGCCGGATGCGTCGTCGCGGTTCAGCGCGTCGTCGCCTGCGCCCTCGGTATCTTCGGTTCGGGAGTCGTCCGAGAAAAGATTGAGGGGGCCGTGCGGGCTGCCGTCTTCGGAAATGTCGGAAGGCTCGTCGTGCTTTTCCGCCGGGGCGTCGGACGGCGCTGCCTGCGACTCGTCGGAGGCGGCGGGCTCGCCGGATTCGCCTGCGGAAGCGTCGTCCGCGGGCTGTTCGGGGCGGAACTCGTGGCCGGTGGCTGCGGCTCTGGCCGCGGAAGCGTAATAGGAAGCAAGGTCCGGCTTGGCGTCTTTGGCGTCGTTCTGCTTGTCGTCCCCGTCGATCGGGGTCTGAGAATAGTCTTTATCTTCCATACCGGTGATCCGTTCAGGCCTTGTTTTCCGTCTCCGAAGCGGAGCTGCCGGTCGAACCGGAAGTCGTCTTTTCACGTTCCGCCGCCTTTTTTGCCTTGGCTTTTTCCTCTTCTTCCTCAAAGGCTATTTCCGTATTGAGGCTGCGCTGAAACTCCGTGGACACGCGGCGGAATTCTCCCATGGCGCGGCCGAGCGTGTGCGCTATCTTGGGCAGATTCTTGGGTCCGAGAACGAGAAGGGCCACGACCAGGATGACCAGCAATTCTGTGCTGCCGATGCCGAACATGTATAAAAACTCCTCAAGAGGGTTATCTCTCCGTCAGCCTTGGACGGTAGCATATCGTTGTGGGGCCTTCAAGTGCATCCTTGTCTTCCGCGGGCTTGGCAGAAGGGGCGTTTACGCCTCGTCGCGCGCGGAAAGACCGTCGCCGAAATGCCTGCGTATCACGCGTCCGCGCGCATCGAAGGTCACGCCTTCGGCCTCCAGCAGGGCGCGCTGACGCGAGGAGCCGTCGGGCGGCAGGGGAGCGAGGCTGCCGTCCTTCCGCACCACCCGCTGCCAGGGCACGTCCGACGGGCAGACGTGCAGCGCCCAGCCGACCTGCCGGGCCATGCGCGGATTGCCGGCCAGAAACGCCACCTGCCCGTAGCTGACGACCTGCCCGGGCGGCACGGCGCGCACGATGCGATAGACGAGTTCAAAGAAGTTCATGACGATGTTTTTCGTGACGGCCTTGAATCCGGATTCAGGCGGCAGGGGTGTGCTTTCTGCGCAGAGAGGCGCTCATTCTCCACCAGGAAAAGAGAAACGTCAGGGAGCTCAGCGTCCAGGTGGCGGGATAGATCCAGTAGATGACGGCGATGACGGGACACAGCGTGAGAAGCGGCGGGAGAATGGTCACGCGCACGGCGCACCAGCAGATGAGAATGACGGCCATGGCGAACATGGGGCGTCCTGCGCCGCGGAAGGCGGCGGCCAGGCCGTGCGTGCAGGCGGGCAGCAGATAGAAGGGCGCGGCCACGCGGGCGTATTCAGCCCCGAGGCGGATGACGTCTGCATCGGGGCTGAATACGCTTATGAGTTCCTCTCGCCAGACAAAAACGCCGAAACCGATGATTTCGGCCAGAATCATGGATAGCGTCAGACCGAACTTCATGCCTGCGCGCACCCGCATGGGATGATGCGCGCCGGTGTTCTGCCCCACGAAGGTGGCGAGGGCAAGCGCGATGCTCATGATGGGAATGAGGCAGAAGCCTTCTATTTTCTGATACGCACCGCAGGCTGCCATGGCAGCTGCGCCGAATGTGTTTATATAGCTCTGGATGACCACGTTGGACAGGCCGATGACGCAGTTCTGCATGCCGGAGGGAAAGCCGTACACGGCGAGCGGGCGCAGGCAGTGTGCGTGGAAGCGGATGTTTCGCAGGGAAAGATGACAGGGAGTGCTCGTGCGGCACAGGACGACTCCGCAGAGCACGGCGGAGAGCAGCTGGGAAATGACGGTAGCCGCGGCGGCCGACCACACGCCCCAGTGGCAGAGACTGATGAAGGCAATGTCGAGCACGACGTTGACTACGGAGGAAAAGATGAGGAAATACAGCG
This sequence comes from uncultured Mailhella sp., assembly GCF_944324995.1. Classification (GTDB taxonomy): domain Bacteria; phylum Desulfobacterota; class Desulfovibrionia; order Desulfovibrionales; family Desulfovibrionaceae; genus Mailhella. The sequence goes on along the minus strand of NZ_CALUYL010000020.1, from coordinate 59,249 downwards.
GATAACGACTGTTGCCCACGGCCTGAAGAATGCTTGCGAGCACGTTGTACACGACGAGGCCGAGAGATCCGGCAAAGTACACGCGCAGGTACTGGGCGGTGTCGGCAAAGACGTCGGCGGGGGTGTTCATCCAGCGCAGTATCTGCGGGGTGAAGGCGACGCCGAAGATGGTGAGGGCGAGTCCCGCAACGAGTCCGAAGGCCACGAGCGTATGAATGGAGTGACGCATGTCCCGAAAGAGGGAGGCTCCGAACTGCTGGGCGATGACCACTCCCGCGCCGAGGCTGATGCCGTTGATGAAGCCCACGAGCAGAAAGATAAGATTGCTTGTGCCGCTGACGGCGGCGAGCGCCTTGCCGCCGAGCAGGTTGCCTACGATGAGGGAGTCGGCGGCGTTGTAGAGCTGCTGAAAGAAGTTTCCGAGAATCAGCGGTATGGCAAAGAAGGTGATGGCCTTCCATATGGAGCCGCCGGTCATGCTGTTTTTGGGTGTGCGCATGGAAAATTTCCGCAAAATGACGAGTTGGAGCGTTCGGCCGGAAGGGGCCGCTTTGCCCGGCATTAGGCAGGGAGTCAGGAACAGAAAGGGCGCGGAAGCGCGCCGTGCCGCAGAGTAGAGCAGTTTGAGAAAAAAGAACAGGGGGCAGGGGCGACGCGGACGCGCCATGGGGAGAACATCGGAAAGATTCGTCGGATGCGGAGATAAAAAAGCCCCGGAAGCGGGCTTCCGGGGCGGAATGGCTTATTCCCACTCGATGGTGGACGGCGGTTTGGAGGAGATGTCGTACACCACGCGGTTGACGCCCTTCACCTCGTTGATGATGCGGCCGGAAATCTTGGCCAGCAGATCGGCGGGCAGGCGCGCCCAGTCGGCGGTCATGGCGTCCACGCTCTCCACGATGCGCAGGGCGATGACGTGCTCGTAGGTGCGGCCGTCGCCCATGACGCCCACGGTCTTGAGCGGCAGAAGCACGGCGAAGCCCTGCCAGACCTTGCGGTACCAGCCGGAGGCGCGGAGCTCTTCCATGACGATGACGTCGGCCTTGCGCAGGATTTCCAGGCGCGGCTTCGTCACTTCGCCGATGACGCGGATGGCAAGACCCGGACCGGGGAAGGGATGACGCCACAGGATGGATTCGGGAATGCCGAGTTCGGCGCCCACGGCGCGCACTTCGTCCTTGAAGAGTTCGCGCAGGGGCTCGATGAGCTTCATGTTCATCTTTTCGGGCAGGCCGCCCACGTTGTGGTGGCTCTTGATGACGGCGCTCGGTCCCTTGTAGGACACGGATTCGATGACGTCGGGATACAGGGTGCCCTGAGCGAGGAACTTGACGTCGTGACCGGCGTCCTTGATGGCCTGGGCTTCCTTGTCGAAGACGTCGATGAAGGTGTGGCCGATGATCTTGCGCTTCTTTTCAGGATCGTCCACGCCGGCCAGCAGATCGAGGAACAGGTCGGAAGCCTGAACGTACTTGAGGTTCAGATTGAAGTGTTCGCGCAGGTATCCCACGACCTCTTCGCCTTCGTTCTGACGCAACACGCCGTTGTCCACGAAAATGCAGTGCAGCTGCTGACCGATGGCCTTGTTGAGCAGCACGGCCACCACGGTGGAATCCACGCCGCCGGAGAGCGCGCAGATGACGTGGCTGTCGCCCACGGTTTCGCGCACCTGCTTGACCACGCGTTCCACGAAGGAGCTCATGGACCAGTCGGGCGTGATCTTCGCCACCTTGAAGAGGAAGTTCCGGATCATCTGCGCGCCGTCTTCGGAGTGATGCACTTCGGGGTGGAACTGCAGGGCGTAGATGCGGCGTTCGTCGCAGCTCATGGCGGCCACGTCGAGGGTGGCGGTGCGGCCGGTCACGATGAAGCCGGGCGGAGGCGTCTGCACCTTGTCGCCGTGGGACATCCACACGCGGGAGCTTTTGCCTTCGGCGAGGGAGGCAATGCCGTCCCACAGGGGGCAGTCGGCCACCTTTTCAAAGTCGGCGGGGCCGTATTCGCGGGTTTCGGACTGGGCGAGCACGCCGCCGAGCTCGTGGGCGAGAAGCTGCATGCCGTAGCAGATGCCGAGCACCGGCACGCCGAGTTCAAGCAGGCCCTTGTCGAGACGGGGAGCGTCCTTTTCGCCCACGCTGGCGGGGCCGCCGGAAAGAATGACGGCGTCGGGATGCATGGCGGCCACGGCCTCGGCGGAGGTGACGCAGGGATGAATTTCGGAATAGACTCCGGCCTCGCGCACGCGGCGGGCGATGAGCTGGGTGACCTGGGAGCCGAAGTCGAGAATGATGACTTTGGACATGCGATTTCCAGAGATGTTGAGGCCCTGCTCCGCGGGTAGGGCGAAGCAGGGCCGTGACGGTTAGTTTTCGACCTTGTAGTTGGGGGCTTCCTTGGTGATGATGACGTCGTGGACGTGGCTTTCACGCAGGCCGGAAGCGGAGATTTCCACCATGTGGGCCTTCTGATAGAGCTCGTCCAGCGTGGAAGCGCCCAGATAGCCCATGCCGGAGCGCAGGCCGCCCACAAGCTGGAACACGGTGTCGGAAACGGGACCGCGGGCGGGCACGCGGCCCACGATGCCCTCGGGCACCAGCTTCTTGGTGGGGTTCTGGAAATAGCGGTCGGCGCTGCCGGCGCGCATGGCGTCGATGGATCCCATGCCGCGATAGGTCTTGTAGGCGCGGCCCTGATAGAGAATGGTTTCGCCCGGGCTTTCGTCGGTGCCGGCGAGCATGCTGCCGATCATGACGGTGTGCGCGCCGCAGGCGAGCGCCTTGACGATGTCGCCGGAGAACTTGAGGCCGCCGTCGGCGATGCAGCAGCGGTCGGCTTCACGGGCGGCGCGGCTGCCTTCCATGACGGCCGTCACCTGCGGAACGCCGACGCCGGCGACCACGCGGGTGGTGCAGATGGAGCCGGGTCCGATGCCGACCTTGACGGTGTCGGCGCCGGCCTTGATGAGGGCCTTGGCGCCTTCATAGGTGGCCACGTTGCCCGCGATGAGCTGGCAGTTCGGGAAGGTGGAACGCAGCATTTCCACGCTGCGCAGCACGTTGGCGGAATGGCCGTGAGCGCAGTCGAGCACGAGCACGTCCACGCCGGCGGAGAGCAGTTCGGAGGCGCGATATTCGCAGTCCTTGCTGATGCTCACGGCGGCGCCTACGCGCAGACGGCCCTTGTCGTCCTTGCTGGCGTTGGGGTACTGCTGCACCTTGTCGATGTCCTTCATGGTGATGAGGCCGCGCAGCTGGCGGTTTTCATCCACGACGAGGAGCTTTTCGATGCGGTGGGCGTGCAGGTGATGCTTGGCTTCTTCGAGGGTGGTGCCCACGGGCACGGTCACGAGGTTTTCGCGGGTCATCACTTCGCAGACGAGAGTGGTCTGCGGTTCGGTGACGAAGCGCACGTCGCGGTTGGTGAGAATGCCGACGAGCGCGCTGTTCTTCACCACGGGCAGGCCGGAAACGCGGAAGTCGGACATGAGGTCCAGAGCGTGCTGCACCGTGTCGTCGGGGGCGACGGTGACGGGATCGAGAATCATGCCGCTTTCGGACTTCTTGACCTTTTCCACTTCAAGGCGCTGGCGGGCGACGTCCATGTTCTTGTGGATGATGCCTATGCCGCCCTGACGGGCCATGGAAATGGCCATTTCGGCTTCCGTTACGGTATCCATGGCGGCAGAGATGAAGGGTACGCCGAGCTTGATGCTGGGAGTCAGCCATGCCGACACGTCAACCATGTCCGGCGTGACTTCCGAATATTCGGGAACCAGAAGGACATCGTCGAATGTCAATGCCTTGCCAAGCACAGTGGCCATATGTTTCCTCCGGGGTTGGATTAAAATCGGAAAAAGATAGGTCAGGATATCGAGGTGACATGTGCCTGTCAACAGCAGGAATCACGCCCCTCTCATGACTCCGGCCCGGGAGACGGGGGCGGCGGGAATGCAAAAAAGGCCGGAAAGCGTGCTTTCCGGCCTGGAACCATGCGGAGACAGAGGAAAATCAGCAGCGGAGGTTGGAACCCTGGCTGGAGTTGCGGGAAATGGTTTCTTCCGCGGCGTCGCATTCGACGGAGTCTTCGGCGGGCTTCTCTTCGGCTTCGCCGCAGCGCAGATTGGAATCGCGGCTGGAGTTGCGCGAGATGGTCTCTTCGGCAGGGTCGCATTCCGCCTCTTCGGGCTTGTCGGCGGGGGCGGGAGCGGGGGCCGCTTCGCCGCAGCGGAGGTTGGAGCCGTGGCTGGAATTGCGGGAAATGGTGGTTTCGGCGGCGTCGCATTCATGGTCGGCGTCGGCCTTGTCCATGGCGTCGCGCAGACGCTGTTCGTCTTCGTGGGAGAGCGAGGTCTGAATGATGGTGCCGCCCGTACCCGCGAGTTCCTGCAGAGCCTTGTCCAGGGTGATGCTGCGGAAGAGAATGAACAGCATGGAGCCGCCGGGCTTCAGATTCTGACCCAGCTGCTTCATGAACTGATCGTTGATGCCGACGTCCGCCAGCGCGCCGGAAAGGGCGCCGGCCCCGGCGCCTACGGCCGCGCCGAGCAGGGGATTCATGAAAAGCAGACCTATGAGCAGGCCCCAGAAGCCGCCGGAAACGGCCCCGGCGCCGGTGAGGTTGTGGAGCTGGAGCAGCTTTATCTTGCCGTCCTCCTTGCGGACGGCGATGACGGCGTCTTCCAGATCGACAAGATATTCCTGCTGCATTTTGAGAAGTCTCAGACGTACTTCTTCAGCCTGAAACTCGTTGGGATAGGCAACGACGACAAGAGTACTCATGGAACCTCCTTTTTCTTTACAGGTACCATGCGCGCCGATAAAAAGCTATGAGTATTGTGAAGAAAAACTTGGCAGGCGCGAAGTTATTTTCCGCACCAGTAGAGAGCTTATGCGTCGCCGTTGCGACCGCAGTTGCAGAGCGTCATGAGAAAAAAGGCGCGTTCAGGCGAGCTTCAGATGCAGGATGGGAAAGGGAAGGCCGAGGGCGTCGGAGGCGCTGCGTCCCGCGACCTCAAATCCGGCGTGGAGGTAGAATCCGAGACCCTGCGCGTTCTGTTCGTTGACGTCCACGCGGCGCGCGCCGCGCCGGAGGGCCTCATAGAGAAGCTCTCCCCCCAGCCCCCGGCCGCGATGGGAGGCCGCAACGAAGAGCATGTCCACCATGTCGCCGTGCATGCCGAGAAACGCGACGGGATTGTCGTCCTCCACAGCCGCAAGCAGCACGGGAACCTTGCGCAGCCCCTCAAGCACGTGCGGGCGCAGCAGAATGATGTCCTGATTGGAAAGAAAGTCGTGCGTGGCCGCCACCGAGGATTCCCAGATCAGCAGCAGGCATCCGAGAATCCCCTCCGGGCGATCCTTGATTTCTTCGATGGTCATGGAGTCTCCACAGCATTGGGATGAAGGCGTTTTTCGGAAGCGTCGCCGGGCCGCAGCCGCTGTGCCTGCCGAGCCGCTGCCTTCGGTAAAGGCGGTCTTGTCGGAGAGGGCCGCTTTCCGAATCCCGTGAAGTTTCGGAAGTTGCGCCGCTGACGAAGCACATGAAGGGAGGTGCTTTCGGCCCGGGGGGGGGGAGGGGCGTCACTCGGGACGCGCGCGGCGCGCCGCGGGAACCGCCTGCCGGGCGAGGGGAGCGCGCCGTCATGAAAAAAGGCCATGAGGCAGTTTCCTCATGGCCCGTCGGACTACTTTTTCTCCCGCTTGGCGTGGGAGGATCTCAGATGCAGGCGCATGGGCGCATGCCGTATGCCGAACATGCGGCGCAGGGAGCGTTCCAGATAGCGGGCGTAGGAAGGCGCCACGCGGTCGGCGTCGTTGACGAAGCACACGAAGGTGGGCGGTTCGCTTTCAGCCTGGGTGAGATAGAAGAACTTGGGACGCACGCGGCGCACCACGGGAGCCTGATGCCGGGTGAGGGTTTCTTCCATGGCTCGGTTGAGCAGGCCGGTGGACACGCGGGTGCCGCACTCGGCGTAGATGCGTTCGGCGAGCGGAATGAGCTTGTTCAGGCCTTCGCCCGTGCGCGCCGACGTGGGCACCAGCGGCACGTGATAGCAGAAGCTGAGCTCTTCCTGAAGATCCTTCATGAGGTCGGCGCGGGCCTTGGTGGGAATGAGGTCTATCTTGTTCACGATGATGAGGAAGGGCGTCTTGCGCTCGTCGAGCAGCTCGATGAGTCGCTTGTCCTGCGTGGTGAGGCCTTCGGTGGCGTCCAGCAGCAGGAAGGTCACGTCGGCCTTGGTGGTGCTCTTCAGCGAGGAGTTCACGGAAAAGCGCTCCACGGTGTCGGTGATGCGGGAGCGGCGGCGCACGCCGGCGGTGTCCACAAAGGTGTAGGTCTTGCCGTTCTTCTCCACGGAAACGTCCACGCTGTCGCGCGTGGTGCCCGCCTGATCGCTCACGATCATGCGGTCTTCGCCGATGAAGGCGTTGGTCATGGAAGACTTGCCCGCGTTGGGGCGGCCGAGCAGGCAGAGGCGCAGATGATCGGTCGCCTTGCGGCGGCGGATGCCGGGCTTGTCGCGGTCTTCTTCCAGCTCTTCGGAGGCTTCTTCCTGATCGTCTTCGTCGAAGCCGTCGTCTTCCGGCAGCATGTCGCGTATTTCTTCCTCAAGGGCGCGCAGGTTGTGCCCGTGTTCCGCGGAGCAGGCGATGAGGGGAAAGCCGAGGCCGTGGAATTCGGCCAGCATGAGCTCTTCCTTTTCCGCGCCGTCCACCTTGTTGACCACGAGCAGAATGGGCTTGTCGCACTTGCGCAGGTACGAGGCGAGATGTTCGTCGAAGGGCATGAGGCCGTCGCGGCCGTCCACCACCATGCAGATGACGTCGGCTTCCTTCAGCGCGGCCTCGGCCTGACGCAGAATGTCGGCCTCAAAGCCGCGGATGCCCGCCGGACCTTCGGCCACGGCTTCGTGATGATCCAGCGTGATGCCGCCGGTATCGACAATGGCGAAGTCGCGTCCGTAGCGGGAACGCACCACGCCTTCCATGCGGTCGCGCGTGACGCCCGGACGGTCGTGCGTGATGGCGCGGTTGCTGCGGATGAGGCGGTTGAACAGGGTGGACTTGCCCACGTTGGGGCGGCCCAGCAGAACGACTTTGGGCATCATGAGCGCACACCTCGCGAAAAAATGAATGTATGGTTAGGCCGGCCGGGAGGCCGCCCGAGCATGAAAAAAGGAAAATCGTGCAGAACGGAGGCAATCTTTTACGCCGAACTGCCCCGTCTGTCCAACATTTTTAGGATACCCCTTCCGAATGGAGGAAATCAAGCCAAGAAAAATATTAACATAACTATTTGAAATATCATAAAAAATAAAAAAATCCTTGCAATATTCCGCCAATTCGTCTATAAATGCTTACTTTCAGCTCCAGCAAAAGACATTTCCCTAAAACGGAGTCCAGCCATGACCCGCAAAGATCGTACGGAAGGTATCTACAGTCGTCGCGAAGTTCTCGACGAGAGCGAACGCCGTCAGTACAACCTCATTCAGCTCAAGGATCTGCTTTCCTACGCCTACCGCTATTCGGAAGACGTTAAGAAGCGTTTCGACCGCGCGCAGTTCAACGTCGAAAAATTCAAGACGCTGTCCGACCTCAAGCATATTCCCATCCTTAAAAAGAAGGAACTCATCTTCCTGCAGACCATGGGCCCGCGCCTCGGCGGTCTGCTCACCAAGGACATCGGCGAACTGCGCCGCGTGTTCCTTTCCCCCGGCCCCATCTTCGACCCCGAAGACAGAAACGACGACTACTGGGGATACACCGAAGCCTTCTATTCCGTGGGCTTCCGTCCCGGCGACGCCGTGCAGGTGACCTTCAACTATCACCTGGCTCCCGCGGGCCTGATGTTTGAAGAGCCGCTGCGCAATCTCGGCTGCGCCTCCATTCCCGCCGGTCCCACCGACGCCGCCACGCAGCTCGACATCATGCAGAAGCTGCGCGTTTCCGGCTACGTGGGCACGCCGAGCTTCCTCATGCATCTTGCCCAGCGCGCCGAAGAAAAGGGCCTCAACCTGCGCAAGGATCTCTTCCTGGAAGTGGCCTTCGTGACCGGCGAACGTCTGTCGGAAAAAATCCGCAGCCAGATGGAAAAGAAGTACGACATCATCATGCGCCAGGGCTACGGCACCGCCGACGTGGGCTGCATAGGCTACGAGTGCTTCCAGAAGAACGGTCTGCACATTTCCAACCGCTGCTATGTGGAAATCTGCCATCCCGACACCGGCATTCCGCTCAAGGACGGCGAAGTGGGCGAAGTGGTGGTGACCGCCTTCAACAAGACCTATCCGCTGATCCGTCTTGCCACGGGCGACCTCTCCTACATCGACCGCACGCCCTGCTCCTGCGGACGCACGAGCCCGCGCCTCGGCAGCATCGTGGGCCGCGTGGACACCACCGCCCGCATCAAGGGCATGTTCGTGTATCCGCATCAGGTGGAACAGGTCATGGCCCGCTTCGAGGAAATCAAGCGCTGGCAGATCGAAGTCACCAACCCCGGCGGCGTGGACGAAATGGTGCTCTACGTCGAAGCGAGCAACTTCAAGCGCAAGGAAGAACTCCAGCACCTGTTCCGCGAGCGCATCAAGCTGCGCCCCGAACTGCGCATTCTTGCTCCGGGCAGTCTGCCTCCGCAGATCAAGCCCATCGAAGACAAGCGCGTCTGGGATTAATCCCGGAACGCTTTCCGCCTTCGGAGGGAGATAAAAAATCGTTGTCAGGGCGGTCGTCCTTCGGGGCGGCCGCCTTGTTTTTAATGCCGTTTGCGGCTAGTTTGTGAAAAACTGTTACAAGGAGGTGGCGGAGTTTGCCGGCTAAGGGTTGGTGTTCCTTGGATTTTGGTCCAAAAATGTGGATGCCTGCCCGAACCGCGAAACAAAAACAGATTACTTTCATAAGAATTTCCAGAGGATCTTGACAAAAGGCAAATATTCACTAAAAATGTCGACATTCGACAACGTAGTTGCTCCATTTTTTATCATGCGAGGACACCATGATTAAAGTTGTTTCCACCACTGCGGCTCCTGCGGCCATCGGCCCCTATTCTCAGGGCATCCAGGCCTGCGGAATGACGTTCTTTTCCGGTCAGCTCGGCATTGATCCCGCGACCGGCAAGCTCGCCGAAGGCGGCGTGAAGGCGCAGGCCGAGCAGTCTCTCAAGAATATCGCGGCTCTTCTCGCCTCCGTGGGCGCGAAGCCTTCCGACATTGTGAAGACCACCATCTTCCTGGTGGACATTGCGGATTTCGCCGCAGTGAACGAAGTGTACGGCAAGTTCTTTGACGGCGCGTACCCTGCCCGTTCCTGCGTGGCCGTGCATCAGCTCCCCATGAACGGACTCGTGGAAATCGAGGTCGTGGTGGCCAAGTAGTTTGAGTGCCGGCGGGTTCCGGCTCAGGCCGGAGCCCTTTGTTGCCATTCCGGAGGAGGAGAAGGAGGATAGCGCAAGAGGAACTGAAAGAGGCAGTGACGTGCGAGCCGAATCCGCGTGAACGCGCGGATGTGGCCGTGAGATAAGGATTCAAGCAGTCAGTATTGAGAGTCGTTATGTCAAAACGTTTAGGTCTTCCCGCCCAGATGGGCATAGGTATGGTTCTCGGCATCGTTGTGGGTGCCATGGCTCCTTCCTTCAACCTGGAAGCCAGCTGGTTCAAGCCGCTCGGCGATCTGTTCATCACTCTGGTGCGCATGGTGGTTGTGCCGCTCGTGTTCACCACGCTCGTGGCCGGCGCCGCCAGCGTGTGCGACGTGAAGGAACTCGGCCGCGTTGCTTCAAAAACGCTTATTTATTATCTGCTCACGACGACCGTGGCCGTTATCATCGGTCTTATTCTCGCCAACCTGCTCCGTCCCGGTCTCGGTCTGACGCTCTCCATGGAAAACCTGCAGGTGAAGGACGTTTCCGCGCCTCCGCTCATCAAGGTGCTCATGGACATCGTGCCGCTGAACCCGATTGACGCCCTGGCCAAGGGCAACATGCTCCAGGTCATCTTCTTCGCCATCCTGTTCGGCTTTGCTCTCAGCATGCTCGGCGACAGAGGCCGTCCCGCCTTCGTGTTCTTCGACTCCTGCGCCGAAGTCATGATCAAGGTGACCGGCATCGTCATGCGCTACGCTCCCATCGGCGTGTTCGGCCTCATGGCTTTCACCGTGGCCAACCACGGCCTGAGCGTGCTGCTGCCGCTCATCAAGCTGGTCGGCGTCATGTATCTGGCCTGCATCTTCCAGGTGCTGCTGGTCTATCTGCCCTGCGCCAAGTTCTCCGGCCTTACGCCCAGCACGTTCCTGAAGGGGCTCTCTGAACCTCTCATGATCTCCTTCTCCACCTGCTCCTCCGCGGCCGCTCTTTCCTCCAACCTGCTTTCCGTGCAGAAGCTCGGCGCTTCCAAGTCCGTGTCCAGCTTCTCCATTCCGCTCGGCAATACCATCAACATGGACGGCGCGGCCATCTACATGGGCGTTGCGGCCATCTTTGCCGCGGAAGTGTACGGCATCCCCATGCCCATCGATAAGCAGCTCACCGTCATTCTGCTGGCCGTGCTTGCCTCCATCGGCTCCATGGGCGTGCCCGGCGCGGCGCTCATCATGATCACCATGGTGTTCACGCAGGTCGGCATTCCGCTGGAAGCCATCGCCCTCATCGCCGGCGTTGACCGTATCATGGACATGGCCCGTACCACCATCAACGTGCTCGGCGACGCCACCGGCGCCATCTTGGTGTCCAAGCTTGAGCACAACGGCGAGTGCAGAGGCTGACCGTGATTCAGCGTTTTGCCGATCATTCGCCCGTGCCCCGCACCATAGGCATTGTGGGGGGGCTTGGTCCCTACGCCGGGTATGACCTCGTGCGCAAGATCTTCCGCTGGACCAGGGCCAGCAGAGATCAGGACCATCTTCCCCTCATGCTTCACTCCTTCCCCGGGTGGATTCCGGAGCGTCCCGCCTTTCTGCTGGGGCAGACGAAGGAAAATCCCGGGGAGGACATCGGCGGCATTATGGCGCAGCTCGCCAGAAACGGCGCCCGCGTCATAGGCATGCCCTGCAACACGGCGCACAGCCCCCGCATTCTGAATGTGGCTCTGGAGCGCCTGCGCGAAACCGGTCTGGACGTGACGTTCGTGTCGATCATCGACAGTGCGGTGCGTCACATGCAGGCCATGTGTCCGAACGGAGGCCGCATAGGCCTCATGGGCACGGTGGCCACGCTGCAGACCCGCCTGTATCAGGACGCTCTGGAAAAGGCCGGGCTTGAGCCCGTGCTCCCGGACGACGACGAGTGCGCTCTTGTTCAGCGCGCCATCAGCGATCCTGAATTCGGCGTGAAGGCTTTTTCCGATCCTGTTTCCCCGAGAGCGCGTCAGATACTTCTCGACACCGCCCGCCGCCTTGTGGAAAAGAAACAGGTATCCGTCATACTTCTTGGCTGCACGGAAATCCCCGTTGCGGTCACGGAGACCAGTCTGCTGGATACTCCTGTCGTGGACGCCACAAGCGTGCTCGCTCGGGAACTGATCCGGGCCAGTTGTCCGGAACGACTTAAGGAACCCTCAAAACTTCAATTTTAGAGAAGGAAGCATCATGAATCTCGCCAAGTTCCCCCGTCGTGGTTATGTCAAGGAACCTACCCCCATCGAATATCTGCCCAATTTCTCCAAGGCTCTGGGCAATAAGGTCAACGTGTACATCAAGCGCGACGACCTGCTCCCCGGCTGCGCCGGCGGCAACAAGACCCGTAAGCTGGACTTCGCCATCGCCGACGCTCTGTCCAAGGGTGCGGACACCGTCATCACCTGCGGCGCCGTGCAGTCCAACCACTGCCGTCTGACCCTCGCCTGGGCCGTGCATGAAGGCCTCGACTGCCATCTGGTGCTCGAAGAACGCGTGAAGGGCAGCTACAATCCCGAAGCTTCCGGCAACAACTTCCTGTATCATCTCTTGGGCGTGAAGAGCATCACCGTGGTGCCCGGCGGCTCCCCCATGATGGAAGAAATGGAAAAGGTGGCTGAAAAGCTGCGCGCTCAGGGCAAGAAGCCCTACATCATCCCCGGCGGCGCTTCCAACCACATCGGCGCTCTGGGCTACGTTTCCTGCGCTCAGGAAATCATGCAGCAGATGTTTGAAATGGGCCTCAACTTCGACCACGTCGTGGTGCCCAGCGGCAGCGCCGGCACCCACGCCGGCATGATCGCCGGCTTCTACGGCAACAACATGGACATCCCCATGTCCGGCATCGACGTGAGCCGTCCCGGCGACGTGCAGCAGGGCATCGTGCACAAGCTGGCCCAGGAAACCCTGGATTACATCGGCGCCGGCGTGCAGCTTCCCAAAGAAAAGGTTGTCTGCTTCGGCGACTACTATCAGCCCGGCTACTCCATCCCGAACGACGGCATGGTGGAAGCCGTGAAGATGCTCGCCCAGACCGAAGCCATCCTGCTCGACCCCGTGTACAGCGGCAAGGCCATGTCCGGCATGATCGACCTCATCCGCAAGGATTACTTCCCCAAGGGCGCCAACGTGCTCTTCCTGCACACCGGCGGTTCTCCGGCCCTGTACGCCTACCTGCCCACCTTCCGCTAGCAGGTAGCAGGACCTCCTGCTGAAACAACCTCTCTCTCCGCCCCCGGCGTCTTCCCGATGCCGGGGGCGTTTTTTCTTTTGACTTTGGACTGATATGCTTTTCAAATGCAAAAAAATCTGACAAAATCTTGAATTGAAGATTTTCTCTTGTCGGTTTCAGCGTTGCAGGCTGCGTTTGCTTTATAACGTCGGTACAGAAAAGATGGAATCTTTCCGCGATGTTTCATAGTCGCGGCGGTTGTATTTAAATCGTTCCGGGCGAAAGCTGTTTACCTTCGACGCATCCTTTTCCGGAAAGAATGCCTTTTATTCGTGGTCGTTCCGTCAGCTATGCAGTTTAAAAAAGAAACATACAGCATCAAGGCAGCCGAATATATACGCGGTCTTATCCGTTCCGGAGCGCTTCAGCCCGGCCAGCCCGTGAGGGAAGCTCAGATATCGGAAAAGCTCAACATCAGCCGCGCTCCCATCCGCGAAGCCCTGCTCATACTGGCGCATCAGGGCCTCATCTGCTCCGAACCGCAAAAGGGAAAATACGTTCGTTCCATGAGCGCCAAGGAAATTTACGACAGTTACGTCGTGGCAGGCATTCTTGAAGGCGCGGCCGTGGCGCAGTCGCTGCCGACCTGGACGGGCAAGGAGCGCGACGCCTTTGCCGACGTGGTGCATCGTCTCAACGATCAGGTGAATTACGCCGCGCATCTGGATACGCTCGCGGAAATAGACGAAGCCTTCCACATGACGCTGCTTTCCGCCTGCACCAACGAAAGACTCATCGACATTGCCCGCACGTCCTGCTCTTCGCTGGCGAAGTTTCTCTACTACACCTATTGGCGCACGCTGTTCACGCCCAAGGAGTTTTACGACCGGCACATGCTCATTGCCGACACCGTGGCCGCAGGCGACGGCAGAAACATCGAAATGGTGCTGCGTCGGCATTACGAGGAAGTGGGGGAGCGTCTTTCCCTTCTGGTGCATGAAGGGCACGAGGTTCACTGATACCCCTGAGACGGGCGCATGGCGCTTTTTGCCGTCACTGCCGCGGGCAGTGCAGGAAGAGAGGCGCGCCCGGCGTTTCTGAAACACTGCCGCACGCTTTTTCCGGGGTAAGTGCGCTCAGGGGCCTTCTTCCTCGCTTTTGCGCATGAGGAGTGTTCGGCTTCGCTTTTTTCCCCTGGCGTTTTCTGCACGAGCGGCGCTTTCTTGCGGAGCGAGCAAAGGCGTTCACGCTGCCGGGTCGCTTCAGCGCAATTACCATTCGTCGATTCTGATTTTTTGATGCTCCGGGAGCGGTGCTGACGCGCCGGGGCTTGCGATGGGCAGTCACTGCGCCGAGTCGGGGTGAGGCGTCGGCGTAGTATGATGGGCAGTCCGTGATGCGCTGAACGCTTCAATGTGTTGGGCAATGCGACGCTCCGAGGGCGAAGCGCCGAGTGCTGTCATGCGCAGGGGCTTGCGATGATGGCCGGGCGGGCGACGCTCCGGGCGCGCGTACAGGATGTGCGGCCCGAAATTGTTTCAGCACGCCCTGCGGAAGGCGCTTTTCTCGCTCAGGAGAGGCGCTTCATTCTCATGAAAACATGGATGCAAAGGCCGCGGAAGAGCGCCGCTTTCCATGTACGCCTGTGAAGAGCTGTTCAGCTTCACATCCGGCTGAACAGAAAGGGGGCCTTTCCGCGCACGCCTGCAAAGAGCGCGCCGCAATGCGCCTGGCCGGATCCGGAGCTGCCGCACAGTCGCCGTGAGACGCGCCGAAGCCTAGTTGTTTATCCACACTTCGCCGATGATGTGATATTCGCCGAGATCGTCGGGCATCCAGTAGAGCGCCTGAAGACCGTGATGGTACTGCCCTTTGCGCTCGTAGCTCTTGATGAAGCACGACACCCAGTAGCCGGGCCCGGCCAGCAGCCGGATGCCGTCGCGGTCGAGGAAGAGGTCGTGCTGCCTGCGGAAGTCGGAACGCAGGCGCTTGCGCAGCGCGGAAAATTTTTCCCGGCTGGCGCGCGGGTAGTTTTCCCTGTCGTACATGCTGAAAATGTTTTCAGACTTCTGGAGCCTGTCGTCCATCCAGCGCAGGGTCTGGCGCAGCACCTTTTCATCGTCGCCGGAAGGCGCGATTTGCGGCGCAGCCTGCGGAGCGGACGCGGTCAGGGAAGAGCCCGGCGCGCCTGCCGTCGGCAACGCCGGAGCCTCGGCGGTTTCCGTGTGTTCCGTCAGCGGGGCGGGGATGCCGGGCAGGGCCTTGTCCTGCGCGGGAGGCGTTTGCGGAGGCATGTTGTCTTCGGCGCGGGGCAGCAGCGGCGAGGCTCCCGTTTCCGGCGAGGGCAGGGAGGCCAGCGCCCTGTTCCGCACGAAGGGTTCGCCTTCGAGATGTTCCGCAATGACCACGGGCGTGCCCGGAACGAGCACGGCAAGCAGATCCGTGATTTCATGCTGATCGATGGCCATGCATCCGCGCGTGGTCAGGCCCTGAATGGGCTGGCCCTTGCTGTGCAGCCAGATGCCGCCGCCGGTTTTTCCGCGCAGGCGGTCGGCGGGATTGGGATAGTTCAGATTGAAGGCGTGCGGCCCGTATTCCATGAAGTCGAGCTTCTGCGTGATCTTGTGCGTGATGAAGTACACGCCTTCGGGCGTGCGCAGATCGCCTTCCCGCTGCTTGTCGCCTTCGAGTCTGCCGTGGATGCAGTCGAACTGCCGCGTGATGGCGGGCTTGCCGTCCACGGTTTCTTCGACCTGAAAGAGCAGCTTGCGCGATTTGTCGGCGGCAAGAAAATATTCCGGAGTGCGGGAGGGCAGGCGGGCCGTCCAGTCGGCCGCGGCCTGAAGGGGCAGCATGAGACAGAGCATGAGAAGGGAAAGGAGGCGGAACAACGGGAGTCTCCTTGGTTGTAACGTGGCCGGAGGATGCGGCGTCGATCGCCTTTCCGTTTTAAGGGAAAAAGTTCGGGAACACAATGCGCAAAAAAAGAAGCGCCGCCTCCGGCGAACCGGAAGCGGCGCTCTTTCATGATGCCAAGATCGGACTACTTTTCCGCGAGCACGCGGTCGATGATTTCGGCCTCGTAGCGGGTGTAGTGATTGATGTTGAAGATGGCGTCGAGTTCCTCGGGCGAGAGATGCGCCTGAATTTCCGCGTCCGAACGGATGAGATCGGGGAAGGACTTGTGGGTTTCCCAGCTTTCCATGGCGCGCTTCTGCACGACCACGTAGGCCTGCTGACGGGGCATGTTCTTTTCGATGAGCGCGGTGAGCACGCGCTGGGAGAAGAACAGGCCGTAGCTGCCCCAGAGATTGCGTTCCACGTTTTCGGGCAGAATGCGCAGGCCTTCGAGCAGGCGGTTGAGGCGGTGCAGAACGTAGTCCATGAGAATGGTGGAGTCGGGAGTGATGATGCGCTCCACCGAGGAGTGGCTGATGTCGCGCTCGTGCCACAGGGCCTGATTTTCCATGGCGGCGAGAGAGTTGGACCGGATGACGCGGGCCAGACCGCACATGTTTTCCGCGGAAATGGGATTGCGCTTGTGGGGCATGGCGGAGGAGCCCTTCTGGCCCTTGGCGAAGCCTTCTTCCACTTCATGCACTTCGGTGCGCTGGAGGTGGCGCAGTTCCACGCAGATGCGCTCCACGGTGCCCGCGGCGATGGCGAGCGCGGTGAAGTAGTGGGCGTAGCGGTCGCGCTGGACGATCTGGGTGGAGATGATGTCGGCCTTGAGGCCGAGAATTTCGCAGGCGCGGGCTTCCACGGCGGGCGTGATGACGGTGTAGGTGCCCATGGCGCCGGAGAGCTTGCCGGTGCGGATGTCTTCAATGGCGTCGGCAAAGCGCTTCTTGTCGCGCATGAATTCGGCGTAGAATCCGGCGAACTTGAAGCCGTAGGTCACGGGTTCGCCGTGAACGCCGTGGGAGCGGCCCATGCAGATGAGGCCCTGATGCTTGCGGATGAAGGCGCGCAGCGTGTCGAGCACGAGGTCGAAGCCGTCCATGATGATCTTGCCGGCTTCCACCATCTGGAGGGCCATGGCGGTGTCCACGATGTCGGAAGAGGTGCAGCCCAGATGGATGAAGCGCGCGGAGGGGCCGATCTTCTGTTCGAGATAGGTGAGGAAGGCGATGATGTCGTGGCGGGTCACGGACTCGATTTCAAGAATCTTGTCCACGTCGAAGTCCACGTCCTGCATGATGTTCTTCAGGTCTTCGTCGGGAATGACTCCCTGCTCGTTCCAAGCCTGGCACACGGCCTGTTCCACCTTGAACCAGTAGCGATAGCGGTTTTCCAGGGTCCAGAGTCCGGCCATCTCGGGCCGGGAGTAACGTTCGATCATGGCGACCTCTATTTCGTTCCGGCGGGCGATTCCGCGCTCTTGGCGGGCGCCGGGCTTTCGGTTTTGGGAGCGGCGCTTTTTTCTTCCGGCTTGCTGTCGGAAACGGAGGGCACGCCCTTGCTTTTGTCGAAAAGGTTGCTGGTCCCGTGCCCGTAGGAGGAGGCGAACCAGCCGCCGCCCTTGAGGATGAAGGAGGTATTGGAAATCACCCGATGGCAGGACGCTCCGCAGTCGGGGCAGGGCTGGGTTTCGGCGTCGTCGCCGGAACGGAGCCACTCTTCAAAGGTTTTCTGACAGTGAGGGCAGGCGTATTCGTAAATAGGCATGGGAAAAGAAAAGGGTTGAGAGAAAAAACAGGAACGGCGTGTCTGCAGAAAAGAGCCGACACGCCGGAAACTGGCTCTGCAACCGGAAGGCCGCAGGAATCCGCAGACCAGAATTACTTCTTGGCAGCGGCCTTGGCTTCGTGGATGCGTTCCTTGATGCGCTGGGCACGACGATGACGACGGCGATCAAGTTCCTTGGCGCGTTCGATCTTTTTATGGGCCATGAGATTGCTCCTTAAAAGAAAATGTATCCAGAATGTATAAACTCTCCGAACGGCGCTGTCCAGTGAAAGAAGGGCGTCGGAGGCGCGCGGGCGGGCTTTTCCTGCGTTTTTTTCGGCGGAGCCCTGCGGATTCGCGGCTTGCCAGGCCGGGCCGCCGCGCGTATTCTCGCGCCCTGAAACGATTTTTACGCATGAGGAGTCGCACGATGGGCTGTGATGTCGTCACCGAAGGAACGCTGTCCGCGCTGCTGGGCATTCGGGTGGAAGGTTTTGACGCGGAAGGAAACGGCGAAGTTTCCATGCCGCTGGACTCCCGTCATCTCAACGTGATGGGAAACGCCCACGGCGGGGCCATATTCACGCTGGCCGACATGGCCTTTGCGGCCGGATGCCGCGGCGCCGGCATTCTGTGCGTGAGTGCGCAGTGTTCCATTTCCTATCTTCTGCCGGGAACCTGCGGTCCGCTCCGGGCGAAGGCTTCGCCCGTCCGGCTGGGACGCACGCTCGCCGTGTACGACATCATGGTGTACGACGGCGAAGGGCGCAACATCGCCAAGGCCGTGATGACCGGATATGTGCTGAAGAAGCTGGACTGCGGTGACGCCCATGACTGAGGACATGCGGACGGAAGAGTTTTCCGGCGAGCTGGAATCAGCCGATGACGACGCCCTGCAGACGCCGTGCGGCGGACGGAAGCGGCGTTTCGAGGTTCCTGCGGGCTCGAAGAAGATGCGTCTGGATGCTTTTCTCGGCGCTGCGGCGGAGCTTTCCCGCAGCCGGGTGAAGAAGCTGGTGGAGCAGGGCGACTGCCTTGTGGACGGCGCGCCCTGCGCGGACGCCGATTACAGGGTTCGCCCCGGCCAGATCGTGGAGCTTTCCATGCCCGGCGCGTCGGACGCGCTGGCGCCGGAAGAAGGGCCGCTCGACATCGTGTACAGCGATGCGGACATCGCCGTGATCAACAAGCCCGCCGGACTGACCATGCATCCGTGTCCGAGCTGTCCTTCGGGCACGCTGGTGCATCGGATGCTGGCGCGCTTTCCGCAGCTTGCGCTTCAGGAAGGGCCGCGTCCCGGCATCGTGCATCGTCTGGACAAGGACACCTCCGGCCTTGTGATCGTGGCGCTTTCGGAACGGGCCAGACTGCGCCTCATCGAAGATTTTGCGCAGCGCCGCGTGCATAAGACCTATCTTGCGGTCACGCGCGGGGTGCCTCCGGCCGAAGGAAGCAGCGATCTGCCCATCGGACGGCATCCCACGATAAAAACGCGCATGGCCGTGGTGCCCGAGGAGAAGGGCGGGCGCTGCGCGCTCACCAGGTGGAGCACGCTCTACGCGTCGCCTTCCGGCCGTTTTGCGCTGCTTGCCGTGCGCCTGTTCACCGGGCGCACGCATCAGATACGCGTGCATCTCGCACGGGCGGGCTTTCCGCTGTGGGGCGACGCCGTGTACGGCCCCAATGATAAGACTTCGCCCGCTGCGCGGCAGCTTCTCCACGCCTGGAAGCTGGAGTTTGCGCATCCGGTGAGCGGCGAGCCCATGAGCTTCACGTGTCCGCCGCCGGAAGATTTTCCCCGCGCCATGCTGGCGCTGGAGCGCTGCATGCGCCGGGTCATTCTTACGGGCATGCCGGGCTGCGGCAAGTCGGCCGTGCTCGAACGCATGGAGGCGCGCCGCATTCCCGTGTGGAGCGCGGACAAGGCCGTGGCCGCGCAGTATCTGCCCGGCGCGGACGGCTGGCGTCTCATGCGTCAGCGCTGGGGCGACGCCTTTTTCGACGAATCGGGCCGGGTGAACCGCACGGCGCTCACCAGGCTGCTTGCGGAAACGCCGGGCATGCGGCGCGAGCTTGAACGCATGATTCATCCGCTGGTGCGCGATTCCATGGAGACGTTTTTCCGGAAGGCGCAGGAGCGCGGGGAAGGCGTGGCCGTGGCGGAAGTGCCGCTCTGGTTTGAAACGGGGTGGACGTGCCCGGGCGCGGACATTGCGGTCATCGTCTGCCCGGAGGACGTGCGTCATGCGCGCCTTCGGGAAACACGGAGCTGGAGCGACGCCAAAATCGCCGCCGTGGAGAGCTGGCAGTGGAAGCCGGAGGACAAGATTGCGGCGGCCGATCTTCTGATCCGCAACGACGGCACGCTGGATGACCTCGACCGGGAAGTCGGCGCGTTTCTTGACGCGCTCACCGCAAGGCAGAAGAGCGAAGAAGCCACGCTTGAGGAAAGGTGGCGCGCTCTGTGGAGCGGTGAAGAAGGGCAGGCGCGGGACTGAGGCGGGTCCTCTGCGGCATCCGCGGGGCAATCTCCTTGCCGTCCAGGGGCAGGCCGCACGCGCACAGTCTGCCGCATCCGCGCGGAAAACGCGTCGATGCCCGGCAGCCTGCGTTGGACGTTATGCCGCGCGTCTGAAAAGGGTGCTTCCGCACAGGCGCGTCTCTGGCCTTTGCTGCGCGCTCTGTCGTGCGCCGCGTTGCGCTGCTTTCATCAGCAGAAAGAGGCCGTCTTGCGCAGACACGGATTTGTAAGCCCATAAAATTTTTCAATATAAAATCATCTCGAAAATATAGTTGCAATACATTATTGCACCATTCGACAAGGCATGCCGACAGCCGATAGTGTCTGTTATCTTAGGTATTTTCTGCATTTGTTGCGTTCGGCTCCTGTTTGCGCCGCCCGGAGGCGGAACAATGTCCTGTCTGCGCCTGTCTGAATACTGACGTTCCTTTTTTGTTCTTATATTTCAGCATTATGCCGTGAATGTAAAAAAGAAGCCCCGGGAGGGCTTTTTTTTTGGACAACCTGGTACATTTTTTGCATTATTAAAGTCGGAACATATCAAGCAGGAGTCCGACATGTATTCACTCGTAGAAAGCCGTGAAGCTGTGAACAACTGGTTGGAACGCTACGGCGTGCGCTTTGGAATCTATAAAAACGGGAAGTTCAAGGAACAGCTCTTCCCCTTTGATCCCATTCCCCGCGTCATTGAGCCCGAAGAATGGGCCTATCTTGAAAAGGGACTTGCGCAGCGCGTCAGAGCACTCAATCTGTTTCTTGCCGACGTTTACGGCGAAAAGAACATCATTAAAAATAACATCGTGCCCAAATCCTTCATCTATGCCTCCAAAGGCTATCTTCCCCAGTGCGAGGGCATTCGTCCGCCGCACGGCGTGTTCGCCCACATAGCCGGCATAGATCTGGTGCAGGCCAGGGACGGAAGCTGGTTCGTTCTGGAAGACAATCTCCGCATTCCTTCCGGAGCGTCCTATCCGCTCATCGCCCGTTCCATCTCCCGCAAGGTGAGCCCGGAAACGTTTGCCGCCAACCATATCGAAGACAACCGCGACTATCCGCAGCTTCTGAAGCACACCATGGACGACATGAACGTCAACGGCGGACTGAACGTGGTCTTCACGCCCGGGCGCTACAATTCCGCGTTTTTTGAACATTCCTATCTCGCGGAACGCACGGGAGCCGTGCTGGCGTTTCCCGGCGATCTTCTTGTGGAAGACAACCATGTGTACTATCAGGGCATTTTCCACGAAAAAACGCTGGTGGGAGCCATCTACCGGCGCGTGTCCGACGAGTATCTCGATCCCATGGCCTTTGAGCCGGATTCCCTCCTCGGCGTGCCGAACCTCATGCAGGCCTACGCCGCGGGCAACGTGGCCGTGCTGAACTGTCCCGGCAACGGCGTGGCCGACGACAAGGGGCTTTACTACTTCGTGCCCCGCATGGTGGAATACTATCTCGGCGAAAAGGCCATATTGCAGAATGCTCCCACCTATCTCCCCTATTACGAGGAAGACAGAGATTACGTGCTCGCCAACGCGGAAAGGCTGGTCATCAAGGACGTGAGCGAGGCCGGCGGCTACGGCGTGGTGTTCGGACGCGACCTGGAACACGACCGCCTGGAAAAGCTGAAGGATCTCATTCGTTCCGAACCCCGCCGCTGGATTGCGCAGGAAGTCATCAATTTCAAGGATCTGGAAACCATGGAAGATCACGGCGTGGTCTATCGCAAGGCCGATCTGCGCGCCTTTGTGCTCTCTTCCTCCGACGGCGAGGTGGTCTGGAAAAGCGGACTCACCCGTTTTGCCCGTCAGGCCGATTCCTTCGTGGTCAACTCCAGTCAGGGAGGCGGCTTCAAGGATACCTGGGTCATGCGCGATCATCAGTCGCATCTGAAATCCTTGTAGAATCTTCCACCGTTATCGAAAAAAGGACGCGTCATGTCTTCCATATCTCCCGCCAAGGCCAACCATCTTTTCTGGCTGGGGCGCTACGCCGAGCGTCTCTTCGCCCAGCTTCATTTCCTGCGCCGGTACTACGATCTGTGCCTGGATGAAGGCCGGGAAGACGCTCTTCAGATCTACTGCCGCAAGCTTTCTCTGACCAACTGCCCTGCCGACAGGGAAAGTTTTCTGTATCAGCATCTTTTCGAGAATACGCCGGGCTCTCTGCTGTACTGCCTGGAATGCCTGAACGACAACAGCATCGTGCTGCGCGAGGAACTCACCACGGCATCCATCAGCTATGTGAACCTCTGCATGGCCACGATCAATCACTGCCGCCACAAGCAGGACATCAACATCGTTCGGCTTCAGCCCCTCACCGACTATATTCTCGCCTTCTGGGGCTCCGTGTTCCAGCACGTGACCAATATTGCCACGCTGGACATGCTTTTCATCGGCAAACATGTGGAATACATTGATATGTATTCAAGGTTCGACTACCCGTTCAGCCGCATCGCCGCGGAGTGGGAAAGTCTGGATCACCGTCTCGGGCACATTGAAGACATGGTGGACGGGCGTTGCAGAAACAGGCTCAGGGAGATATTCTCCGACGGGCGCGATTACGGGAAGAAACTTCCCGACGTGCTTGGTTCGTTGAACTCCCTGGTCCTGGTATGAAGCAGTTTTTTTATCGTTACGAAAGCCATATTCACTTTTCCTCGCCGGTTTCCGCCCATTCCTGGCTTTTGCGGTGCGTGCCGAAGTCGGAGTCCTTCCAGAAGGTGGAACGGGCTCTGCTGCGCGTGAGCGTCGCGCAGGACGATGAGAACGAATTTGTACTGCCCGTCAGCGACGGGCTCGACGCCTTCGGCAACGCCGTGCAGACGGGGTATGTTGCCGGAGCGCATGTTCGATTCAGCATCGTGTCCGAGGGGGTGGTGCGTCAGACGCCGTACCGCATCTGCGGCACGGCGCACGGCATGTTTCTGGAGCATACCGCGCTGACCCTTCCCGACGCGGACATGAAGCGCTTTGCCGCGCAGGCGGACGGCGGGGATTTCGCCGTTGCGGACGCTGCGGAAGAGATCGGCGGGCCCGCGCTTGCGAAGGCGCTTTCGCTGTGCGGGGCCGTGCATGCACGCATGAGCTATGTTCCCGGCGTGACCACGGTGAACACCACCGCGGCGCAGGCCTTTGCACTGGGGCAGGGCGTCTGTCAGGACTACGCCCACGTGCTTCTTGCCCTGCTGCGTCTGTGCGGCATTCCGGCGCGGTACGCCTGCGGCTATCTTGTCGGCGAGGGAGCCACCCACGCATGGGTGGAGGTTTTCGATCAGGGAGTGTGGAGAGGTCTCGACCCCACCAACAACCGTTTGCTCCGTTATGGCTGCATCAAGGTGGCGCACGGCCGCGACAGCGCCGACTGTTCCGTGAACAGGGGCGTGTTCAGCGGCCTGGCCGCGCAGCGGAACACCCTAGACATCAAAGTGGAACAAGCATGATAAAAACCGTCATATCCACGGAGCTGCCCGTGGACGAGCATCTGCTCATCCGCAAGAACAGCATTTCCTCCGGCTCCGGCAAAAAACGCATCTGCATCGTCACCGGCACCCACGGCGACGAACTGGAAGGGCAGTACATCTGCTATCGCATCGGCAGCATTCTGCAGGAACATCCCGAATGCCTGGACGGCACGGTGGAAATCTATCCTGCGCTCAATCCGCTGGGCATAGACTCCATCACGCGCGGCATTCCCAACTTCGATCTGGACATGAACCGCATTTTTCCCGGCGATCCCCGGGGCAGCATGGCGGAAAATACGGCCTACAACATCATTGAGGACCTGAAGGGCGCGGATCTCGTGCTGGACATCCATTCCAGCAACATTTTTCTGTACGAGGTGCCGCAGGTCCGCATCAATCAGCTGACCGCGGAACGTCTGGTGCCGCTGGCCAAGCATCTGAATCTGGATTTTCTGTGGGTGCATGAGGCCGCCACCGTGCTGGAAGCCACGCTGGCCTATTCCCTCAACGCCCTGAATACGCCCACGCTGGTGGTGGAAATGGGCGTGGGCATGCGCATTACCAAAAGCTACGGCGATCAGCTCGTGGGCGGCATCCTGAATCTGATGCGTCATCTCGGCGTTTGGAAGGGCGACGTGCCCGAGCCTGCGCCCGGGCACAAGACCATACTTTCCACCGGCGGTTCCGTGGAATTCATCAACGCGTCCGCGTCGGGCGTGTTCATTCCGCTCATCCGTCAGTCCAATCAGGTCGAGGCCGGACAGTCCATCGGGCGCATCGTCGATCCGCTGCGCGGCGTGGTGCTCCAGGAAGTGGCCGTGGAAAAGCCGGGATTCGTCTTCACCATCCGGGCGTACCCCGTCGTGTACGAAGGGTCGCTGCTCGCGCGCGTGTACAGGGAGGACAACGCATGAAACGTGAACGTCTTTTCGTCATGCCGTCTCCGTTCCGCGACGAGTTCCGCATTCACGGCTTTCGCTTCGGCTCCGGCAAAAAGAGTCTCGCTGTGGTGGGCGCCATGCGCGGCGACGAGCTTCAGCAGCAGTTCGTCTGTTCGCGTCTAGTCCACAAGCTTCAGGATCTGGAAGAGCGCGGCGAGCTCATGCCCGGTCATGAAATTCTCGTCATTCCCTCGGCGAACCCCTTTGCCATGAACATCGGCAAGCGCTTCTGGGCCATGGACAACACCGACATCAACCGGATGTTCCCCGGCTACGCCCTCGGCGAAACCACGCAGCGCATCGCCTCGGCCCTGTTCGAGCACATTCAGGGCTATGAATTCGGCGTGCAGCTCGCGAGCTACTACCTCGCCGGAGATTTCATTCCCCATGTGCGCATGATGCACACCGGATACGAAAATGTGGAGCTCGCCCAGGGCTTCGGGCTGCCCTACACGCTGGTGCGCAATCCCCTGCCCATCGACACCACCACGCTGAACTACAACTGGCAGATCTGGGAAACGCAGGCGTTTTCCGTGTACGCCGGGCATACCGGCGTCATCGACGTCGCCACCGCCGACGACAGTCTGGCCGCCATTCTGCGCTTCATGGCGCTGCACGGCATCATCCGCTACCGTTCTCATCCGGGCTACTATTCCCAGGTGGTGCAGGAAGAGGAACTCATCAACGTCAAGGCCTGCCGGGCGGGCATCATGTACTGCACCTGCCGCCCCGACGACGTGGTGCGTCGTCATCAGCACCTTGCCAGCATTCTTGATCCCTACGACGGCTCCGTGCGCTGGGAGGTTCGCGCTCCCGCCGACGGCACGGTGTTCTTCATGCAGACGCGTCCGCTGGTGCTGGAAAATTCCATGCTGTTCCGGCTTATCGCGAGCTGAACGAGATTGCAGCGGCATTCGGGCCGGCGTCTTCGACGCCGGCCTTTGCGTTTAAACGCCCCGCCCTTCGGAGCGGGAACTTTTTGCGCCGGTCTGTTGCGTCGCCGAAGCTGCGGGCCCGGGGCCTTCCGACGCTCGCAGGGCGCGGCGGAGCAGAGGGGGCGAAGTCACGAAAAAAGGGCGCGCCCGGTTGGGCGCGCCCTTGCCGTGCCGACGGCGTCGGCAAAAAGCGGACGGATTAAAGTTCCGGCGCGTCGAAGAGCGCGTCCTCTTCGGGGTATTTGGCCTCGTATTCCGCCTTGAAAGCGGCGTATCTGCCTTCGAGAATGGCTTTTCGTGCGCCTCGCACCATGTTGAGGAAGTAGGTGAGGTTGTGCAGAGAGTTGAGGCGGAAGGCGAGCAGTTCCTGACTGACGTACAGGTGGCGCAGGTAGGCCTTGCTGAACGTGCGGCAGGTGTAGCAGTTGCATTTCGGATCGAGGGGGCTGTCGTCTTCGGCGTACTGGAGGCGCTTGATGTTGATCTTGCCTTCCGAGGTGTAGAGCGTGCCGTTGCGGGCGTTGCGGGTGGGCAGCACGCAGTCGAACATGTCCACGCCTGCCTCTATGCCGTGCAGAATGTCCAGCGGCGTGCCCACGCCCATGAGATAGCGTGGCTTGTCCTGCGGCAGCACGGGGTTGAGCGCGCGCAGATTCTTCATCATGAGATTTTTGGGTTCGCCCACGGCCAGGCCGCCGATGGCGTAGCCCTCGAAGCCGATGTTCATGAGCTGCCTTGCCGAGGCTTCGCGAAGCTCGGGGAAGGTGCAGCCCTGCACGATGCCGAAGAGAAGATTGCCCGCGCTTCCCGCAGGATAGGCGTCGCGGCAGCGCTGCGCCCATTCGGTGGTGCGCTTCACGGCCTTTTCGGCTTCTTCATGGGTGGCGCCGTAGCCGAGGCACACGTCGAGCGGCATCATGATGTCGGAATTGAGATTGCGCTGGATGGAAATGACCTTTTCCGGCGTGAACATGTGTTTGGAGCCGTCGATGTGCGAGCGGAATTCCACGCCGTCGGGCTTCATCTTGTTCAGCTTGCTCAGGCTGAAGGCCTGAAAGCCGCCGCTGTCCGTGAGGATGGGCTTGTTCCAGCGGATGAATTCG
This sequence comes from uncultured Mailhella sp., assembly GCF_944324995.1. Classification (GTDB taxonomy): domain Bacteria; phylum Desulfobacterota; class Desulfovibrionia; order Desulfovibrionales; family Desulfovibrionaceae; genus Mailhella. The sequence continues at coordinate 33,066 of NZ_CALUYL010000020.1, read as the reverse complement.
TGCAGACCTCCGCGCCGGGCCACGAGTTCGTCGCCGGGGCGCAGGTACAGATGATAGGTGTTGCCGAGAATGATCTGCGCGCCGATGGCGTTGAGATCGTCGGGAGCGAGGGCCTTTACGCTGCCCACCGTGCCCACGGGCATGAAGATGGGCGTTTCGATGACGCCGTGCGCGGTATGGAGAAGGCCGGCGCGGGCGTTGCCGTCCTTGCCCAGGAGTTCAAAGGTGCCGGGGGCTTTGTCCATGAATGCCTCGATAGGATGTTAGAGTGCGAGATCCCAGCACAGCAGGAGGACGAGCGGCGCGGCGCAGCCGAGCGCGAATTCCAGTGGGCGGGGGAGGGCGTTATGATGCCGCAAGGCGAAGCTGACGGCAAGGCCGATGAGAAAGCCGGAAAGAAGGCCGAAAATATGCGCGGAGTAGTCCACGTTCTTGCCTTCCGCGCCGAGCATGGCCAGAAAGGCGAGGGCGGCGGCCACGGGCAGCGCCAGCCTGCGGAAGCCCCGCATGTGCGCGGGGGATCGCACCACGATGTCGGCGCAGAGCAGGCCCACCATGCCGAACATGGCCGTGGAGAAGCCGAGGCTGGAATAGCCCGGATCGCGGTAGCACACGTTCATGGCGTTGCCCAGCATGCCGGCGGCGAGGGTTGAGGCGAGCGTGAGCCCGAGGCCGAGGCGCTGCGCGAGCAGAATGAGGAAGGGCGTGCCGAAGATGACGTTGCTGAAAAGGTGAAGCGTGTCGGCGTGGAGCGTGAGCGCGGTGGCCGTGCGCCACCATTCTCCGGCGCGTACTTCGGTGACGTTGAGCTTGCCGCAGCGCACCCAGTATTCCGGATCGGGCAGATGCTCGAAGGGCAGGGGCCACCAGCCCATGCAGAGCCCGTACCAGAAGACGAGAAAGAGCATGACGAGCATGGACCAGTGCGCGTTCCGGCGCAGGGGCACGGGCGGAGGCGGGGGCGTTTTTTCCGATTCCAGGGCGGAAAGCTCGCTGCGCGCCACGTCTTCAAACATGGCCGGAACAAAGGCCCGCGTCTGGGAGCCGTGCCCGGTGACGATATAGGGAATGTTCTTGGAGTCGAGCACGAGGCGCAGCAGTTCCATCTGCCGCGTGCCGAGGGCGGGAAGCGAGCGGCCCATGTGTCCCGGCCCGCGGAAGTCCACAACTCTCCAGCCTTCCGGCGCGCGCAGGGAACGACGCCACATGGAAACGTGGCTTTTCGGACGATGACGGAAGGCGGCTCGAAGATCGCTCATGACTCGGACGGCCCGAAGATCGCGGCGCAGGCGGCGCGGCGGAAAAGTGCGGGGGAATTATTAATCAAAAAAAGGCGGAGATGTTATCCCCGCCTTAGGAAAGATCGGCAAACCTGATTATTCGGCGTCATTCTTGACGACGGGCTTCACCACGGCGCCGGAACGGAGGCAACGGGTGCACACGTTGATGGTGCGCACGGTGCCGTCGGCTTCCTGATGGCGGACAGCCTGCAGGTTGGGGTTGAAGCGACGCTTGGTCTTGATATTGGAATGGCTCACAAGGTTGCCCACCTGAGCTTTCTTGCCGCAGATTTCACACTGTTTACCCATGGTATATCCTCCATAAAAAAGCCCGTGTGGGGCGGAATGCTGCTGAAATTCGATACCTTTTGTATCGTAAGGACTGCTAGCAATAGCCTGAATTTTAAAAAAAGGCAAGTGGAAACGACCGCAAGTTCCGGGCCAGAACGCTTCCGCAGGCCGGAACGCTCCCGCAGCTTCCCGCCGTGAACGCGCAAAACCGCCTGAATTTTCAGAACATTAAAAAATCTCTCCAAAAAATTCGGCGGCCGCCTTCGGAAGCAGGCGCTTTTCCCCGATCCGTCTTCCTCCCAACAAAAGTTTTCGGAAGGAGGATGGGGGTGCGGGGGAAGGAGGAAAGCCCTTTTTCAAAAGGGTTTCCTCCTTCCCCCGCCCGTCCTAGTCTTCAAAAAAGATGGGCGGCACGTCCGCGAGGGTGGCGACCATGACGGCCTTGATGGTGTGCTTGCGGTTTTCGGCTTCGTCGAAGACGATGGAGTTTTCGGATTCAAAGACTTCTTCGGTGACTTCGAGGGCGTCGAGGCCGAATTTCTGGTAGATGGATTCGCCCACGGCGGTTTCGCGGTTGTGGTAGGCGGGCAGGCAGTGCATGAACTTGCAGTTCGGGTTGCCGGTCAGTTCCATGACGCGGGCGTTCACCTGGTAGGGCAGGAGCTTTTCAATGCGTTCCTTCCACACTTCGTCGGGCTCGCCCATGGACACCCACACGTCGGTGTAGATGAAGTCGCAGCCCTTCACGCCTTCGGCCACGTTGTCGGTGCGCACGATGGTGGCGCCGGACTTTTCGGCTTCGGCGAGGCACATGTTGTAGATTTCGTCGCTGGTCTGGAGCGAGACGGGAGCCACGGAGCGGAAGTTCATGCCCATTTTGGCCGCGCCCATCATGAGGGAGTTGCCCATGTTGTAGCGGGCGTCGCCGAGGTAGGCGAAGGTGATTTCGTTGAGCGGCTTGTCGCTGTGTTCCATCATGGTGAGGAAGTCGGCCAGAATCTGCGTGGGATGCGCTTCGTTGGTCAGGCCGTTCCACACGGGCACGGGGGAGAACTCGGCCAGCTTTTCCACGATGTTCTGTCCGTAGCCGCGGTATTCGATGCCGTCGTACATGCGGGAGAGCACGCGGGCGGTGTCGGCCATGGATTCCTTCTTGCCTATCTGCGAGCCGTCGGAAAGGTAGGTGGCGTGGGCGCCCTGGTCGTACAGGGAGGTTTCAAAGGCGCAGCGCGTGCGGGTGGACGTTTTTTCAAACACCAGGGCCACGTTCTTGCCCTTGAGGAACTGCGGTTCCTTGCCTTCCTTGCGGAGTTTCTTGAGGCGGGCGGCGAGGCGGAGCAGGTAGGAGAGCTCTTCCTGGTTGAAGTCCGCGATTTTCAGAAAGTCACGATTCTTGAGGTTGGTCATGGCAGGCTCCTGTAAGAACTGGCATCAGAAGTGCAGCATCATGCCGACTTCGTCGCATTTATAAAATTTCGGGCACTTGCTGCACTCGGCCCACACCACGGGGGAGAGCGTGTCGCGATCCACGGCGGAAAAGCCCAGCGAGGAGAAGAATCCCGGGGCCAGCGTGAAGGTGAACACGTGCGCCGCGCCGAGAGCGCGCGCGTCTTCAATGAGATCCTGCACGAGCAGGCGGCCTATGCCCTTGTGCTGAAGCTGCGGATGCACGGCCACGGAACGCACTTCGGCCAGATCTTCCCAGAGCACGTGCAGGCCGCCGCACGCAAGCACGATTTCCTTCTCGCCCGCGTTCACGGTAATGACCCGGTAGTCCTGAATGTTCTGATACAGGTACAGCGGCCCGCGGGCAAGCATGATGCGCGCCGAGGCAAACTCGTTGATGAGACTGGACATGCCGTCCACGTCCTGAATTTTTGCCTTGCGGCTGGCGAGCGTTGCCGGCAGCGAAATGCCGCTGATGTCCGGCAGCATGGACTGCTCGCCGGAAACGGCCGCCTGCGGAGCGGAAGCGAAACGATGCATGGGATTCCCCCCTCGGAAATAAAGATGAGTCAGAAAAAATATCCCCCTTGCCCCGGCTTTGCAAGGGCTTGGAGGGCTCCCGAATGTTTTTCCCAAAAGGAGAACCACAGAAAGCATTTGCGCGCCGGGGCGTATTCTGCTATGCTCACTCCCGCTCTTGTGATTTTTTAAACACGGTGGCAGAATTCTCCCCGACGCCGGACGGAAAAGGCTGATCCGTCCGCAGACATCGGCGTCATGCCATGAGACGTTCACCGAAAGTCCCGGTCTGCCGGGCAAAGGAAAGGAATTATGAAAAAGGTTAGAGTTGCAATCAACGGCTTTGGCCGCATCGGTCGTCAGGTCTTCCGCGCCATGTACGGCAAGTACGCCGACAGCGCCGAAATCGTGGCCATCAACGACCTGATGGACGCCAACACCAATTTCCATCTGCTCCAGCACGACACCTCCTACGGTCCTTCCGCCTTCACCTGCGAAGTGGCTCCCGAAAAGACCTCCGTGGGCGGCGTGGACTGCACCATGGTCAAGGTGGGCGACTGGAACGTGGCCTGCCTCGCCGAACGCGATCCCAACAACCTGCCCTGGAAGGCCCTCGACGTGGACGTGGTGGTGGAATCCACCGGCATCTTCCGCACCGCTCCTCAGGCCGGCGTGCATCTGGAACGAGGCGCCAAGAAGGTCATCATTTCCGCTCCCGCCAAGCAGCCCGATCTCACCGTGGTCATGGGCGTGAACCAGGACATGTACGATCCCGCCAAGCACAACATTCTGTCCAACGCCTCCTGCACCACCAACTGCCTCGCTCCCGTGGCCAAGGTCATGCATGAGGAATTCGGCCTCAAGCTCGGCAGCATGGTCACCGTGCATTCCTACACCAACGACCAGCGCATCCTCGACCTGCCCCACAAGGATCTGCGTCGCGCCCGCGCCGCCGCTCTGAACATCATTCCCACCAGCACCGGCGCCGCCAAGGCCGTGGCCGAAGTGATTCCCGCCCTCAAGGGCCGCTTCTCCGGCTACGCTCTGCGCGTGCCCACCCCCACCGTCTCCATCGTGGACTTCACCGCCATTCTTGAAAAGTCCACCGACGCCGAAACCCTGGTGAACGCCTTCCGCGCCGCCGCCGAAGGCTCCCTCAAGGGCATTCTCGGCGTGAACGATCTGCCCCTCGTCTCCATGGACTTCAAGGGCGACTCCCGTTCCTCCATCGTGGAATCCGAATACTGCACCGTGCAGGACGGCAACCTCGCCAAGGTGGTGAGCTGGTACGACAACGAATGGGCCTACTCCGTCCGCGTGACCGACCTCATTCACTACATGCAGTCCAAGGGCTTCTAAGCCCGGCTCCGCTTTCGCGGAACCTCGGACGCGCGTTGTAAGACGCAACCGGCAAACAGACAGGCCGCCGCTCCTAAAAGGGGCGGCGGCCTTTTTCAGACTCTTGCCTAGAAGCGCGGCTCGGAGCATACTGCCCCCATGAAATTTTTTCCCAGTCAGTTTTCTCTGTTGAGCCAGGGGAAGGGAGCGCGAAGAAACTTCGGATACTTCTTCCGCGTCATCCTCATTCTCACCGTGTTCGTGGCCGTGTTCAGCGTGCTGTTCCACTACATCATGGAATATGAAGGCCGCGACTATTCCTGGATTACCGGCCTGTACTGGACCCTGACCGTCATGTCCACGCTGGGATTCGGCGACATCACCTTCAATTCCGATCTCGGCCGCGCCTTTTCCATCGTGGTGCTGCTCACCGGCATCGTGGGGCTGCTCATCGTGCTGCCCTCGTCGTTCATTCAGTTCGTCTATACCCCGTGGCTTGAGGCGCAGAAGAAAAAGGAAGTGCAGCACAGTCTGCCGGCGTCGGCGCGCAATCACGTCATCATCGTGGGCGTGAGCCCCGTGGCGCGCAACCTTGCCCAGGTGCTGGCCAGATACGGCTTTCACAGCGTGCTTCTGTGCTCCACCACGCAGCAGGCGCTGGATCTCATGGATCTCGGCCTGCACGCCGTGGTCGGCGACTACGACGACGTGCAGGTCTATCGCGGCCTGCACGCCCAGAACGCGCGCCTCGTGGTGGCTCTCGACACCGACGTGCGCAACATCAACGTGGCCTTCACATTGCGGGAACTCGACAAGAACGTGCCCATGGTCTCCCGCGCCGAGAAGGATGAATCCATCGACATTCTCAAGCTTGCGGGCTGCTCTTCGGTGTTCCAGTTCCGCAAGTCGCTGGGCCGCTCCCTCACGCGCCGCGTCATCACCGACAAGCTCAGCGTGAGCCCGCTCGTCACCTTCGGCCCGCTGGTCATTGCCGAAGCCCCCGTGAAGCAGACCTCCCTTTCGGGCATGACGCTCAAGGAAAGCGATCTGCGCGGCAGAACGGGCATCAACGTGGTGGGCCTGTGGAATCACGGCGTGTTCGAGCATCCCGGGCCGGACACCGTGCTGGAAGAGCACAAGGTGCTGGTCATGGCGGGCTCGCGCGAGCAGATGCGCGTCTTTTCGCAGGAACTGGCCCGCAAGCCGGAAGCGGAAAAGCCCGCAGGGCGCGCGCCGGTGCTCGTCATCGGCGGCGGACGCGTGGGCACGGCGGCCGCCACGGCCCTCAAGGAACGCGGTCTCGACGTCGTGGTGGTGGACCGCTCCAACATCGCCTCGCGCATTCCGGGCATACGGGTGCAGGTGGGCGACGCTTCCGATCCGTTCACGCTGGAGCAGGCGGGCATCAAGACTTCGCCCTCCATTCTCATCACCACCCACGACGACGACACCAACATCTACCTCACCATCTACTGCCGCCGCCTGCGCCCCGACGTGCAGATCATCACCCGCACCAACCTCGACCGCAACGTTCACGTGCTGCACATGGCCGGCGCCGATCTCGTGCTTTCGCTGGCGTCCATGGTGTCCAGCCAGATCATCAACCTGCTGGAGCCGGGCAGGGTGTTCATGCTCAATGAAGGGCTGAACATCTTCCGCGCGGTGGCGGGGGAGGGGCTTGCGGGGCACAATCTCGTCAACAGCGGCATACGCAAGAATCTGCGCTGCAACGTGGTGGCCGTGAGAACCGTCCGCGGCGACATTCTGGTGAATCCCGATCCGCTGCGGGTGTTTCAGGCGACCGACGAGCTTTTCCTCATCGGCGACGCGGCGTCGGAAACCGCGTACTACGAGGAATACTGGCCGGACAGAGGCCGGAGGGAATGCGACCCCACCTGCGGCGACGAGAACAGGCACGAGCCCGGACAGGGCTGGTTTGCGTAACCGCCGGGATGCCGAAAGCGCGCCGGCAGAAGTTCGTTTCCAGATGCATGTTCGGGGAACACCCCCGGCGTTTTTTGGGAAAATTTTTTCGTCGGAGAACGTCGGGAGCCGCCTCGGCAGGGATTTCGACGGCGTTTTTTCCGTTTTTTTATCCGGACGGAGCGAAGTCGCAAAAAATTTTTTGAAAAAATGTGGAAAAGGGCTCGGAAGACATCGTTTCCGGGCCCTTTTTCGTGCGGAACATGCGGATTTAACTGCGCATGATCCTTAAGAAAAAATGAATTCCCCGTTTTTTTGCGCACACGCGGGAAAAAATGAAAATTTTTCAAAAAAAACTTGACTGCCGGGGGTAGTGAAGATACAAATAGACCTCGCCCAAGTTGTGGGCGTTTCCCTGGACGGCAGGGAAGGGCAGATGGAATCTGTCCTGCTGTACTCTGAGCATTCGATCAGGGTTTTGACATTTGCAGGCGTCGCACATGCCTAAGATGTCAGACCGCAGCAATCCGAACTTCGCGGATTGCAAGGTTTTCCGGTGGATGGGCAATCCATGCGCCGGGTGTGTGTTGGCTCCTGCGGGACCACCTGTTTGACGGAATGAATTCCGTGCAGGCCGGGTTGGCGACCAGGATCGGCTTTTATGGACTTTTTGCAGGGCTCGAACGGTTGCCGAGTGGTCCGTTCTTCTCTTTATCCCCCGCATACATATCCATGAGCCGAACGACTTTGATGCTTTTTCAAAGGCGTTTTTGGTCGTTGCCTGACTTTAGGTGTAGGAACGAAGGGCGCTTCTCCACGCAAGGTGAGCGTGAGCGCGCCTCATGAAATGACCGGTTCCTCTGACCGGTCAGCCGCCCTTTCGGCGGTGGATTCTCCGGTTGAAATACTCCGACAGGGATCAGCCGGAGCGGGTTTGCCAGAAAATGGAGATTCGCAATGACGACAGTTGGCAGTGATCGTATCCGTATCAAGCTTAAGGCTTACGATTACCGCATCCTGGACAAGGCTGTGGCGGAAATCGTGGACACTGCGCGCAATACCGGCGCGGGTGTGGCTGGGCCTATTCCTCTGCCCACCAACATTCACAAGTACACGATTCAGCGCTCGGTCCATGTGGACAAGAAGTCCCGTGAACAGTTCGAGATGAGGGTCCACAAGCGCCTTATGGACATCCTCGACCCCACGCAGCAGACCGTGGACGCTCTGGGCAAGCTTTCCTTGCCCGCCGGCGTGGATGTGGAAATTAAGCTCTAGAGAGGGGCGTCATGTCTGAAAAAATGGGTATTATTGGACGAAAGCTGGGCATGACCCGTATTTTCGCCGACGACGGCAGCGCTGTTGCCGTTACCGTGGTCAAGGCAGGTCCCTGCCCCGTGACCCAGGTAAAGACGGTGGAAAAGGACGGCTACAACGCTCTTCAGATCGCCTTTGAAGAAGTGGCTGAAAAGAAGGTGACCAAGGCTATGCGCGGTCACTTCGCCAAGGCCGGCGTGGCTCCCTGCCGCGAAGTTCGCGAGATCCGTCTCGCCGAACCGGCCGCCGTTGAAGTCGGTCAGGTCCTCACCGCCGAAGTGTTCGCCGCCGGCGACACCGTGAAGGTGACGGGAACCAGCATTGGTAAAGGTTATCAGGGCGTTATGCGCCGTTGGAACTTCCATGGCATTGACGATGGCCATGGCGACGAAAAGGTGCATCGTTCCGGTGGTTCCATCGGTAACAACACCTTCCCCGGACATGTGTTCAAGGGCAAGAAGATGGCCGGTCAGTGGGGCGCCGAACGCGTCACGCAGCAGGGCCTGAAGATCGTGGAAGTTCGCCCCGAGGATAACGTCATCCTTATTAAGGGTGCCGTGCCCGGACCGAAGAACGGTCTGGTGCTGGTGCGCAAGCAGTAGTGCGCAACACAGGAGATGAAGCAATGGCTGTTATGAAAGTTTACGATCAGAACAATCAGGAAGCCGGGGAAGTCACCCTCGCTCCCGAAGTGTTCGAAGTCGAAGTGAGGCCGGAGATTCTGAACCTTGTGGTTCGTGCCTATCGCGCCGCCCAGCGTGCCGGTACTCACGCCGCCAAGACCCGCGCCTTTGTGTCCGGCGGCGGCAAGAAGCCCTTCAAGCAGAAGGGCACTGGCAATGCACGCCAGGGATCCAACCGTTCGCCCATCATGCGTGGTGGCGCGATCGTCTTCGGACCCCAGCCGCGTGACTACAGCTTCAAGGTCAACAAGAAGGTGCGCGCTCTGGCTCTGCGCATGGCTCTTTCCTCCCGCGTGGCCGACGGCCTCATGGTGGTGAAGGGCATTGAACTTGCCGAAGCCAAGACGAAGCTCTTCGCCGGCGTCGCCAAGAACCTCGGCCTTACCAAGGCTCTGGTTGTGGCCGCTCCCGAAGAAAACGGCGTGAATCCCACGCTGGCTCTCGCTTCCCGCAACCTCCCTGGTATCACCCTCGTCACCCCCGATGCCGTGACTGTGTACGATGTGCTCAATTGCAAGCAGCTCGTGGTGCTGGAAGGTGCTCTGCCCCACCTGGAAGAGAGACTGAAGTAGTCGCTCGCCTTGAAAGGAATGGACATGGATTACACTAAAATTCTTCTTCGGCCCGTGGTGACCGAAAAGGCCACCGCTCTTCGTGAAGAAGGCGTGTACGCCTTCTTCGTCGATACCAAGGCCAACAAGATCGAGATCGGTAAGGCAGTGGAAGAAGCCTTCAAGGTCAAGGTCACGAATGTCAATGTCATTACGGTCAAGCCGCGCCGTCGCGTGCGTCAGGGCCGCGTGAAGGGTCGCATCCCGGGCTATCGCAAGGCCTATGTCACCCTCGCCGCTGACAACAAAATCGATTTCTTCGAGGGAGTCTAGTCAATGGCTGTTCTGAAGATGAAACCGACCTCGGCTGGACGTCGTTTCCAGACTGTGTCCGACTTCGCTGAGATCACCAGATCTACGCCGGAAAAGTCTCTCACCGAAGGTCTTACCAAGAAGAGCGGCCGCAACAACAACGGCCGCGTTACCAGCCGTCGCCGTGGCGGCGGTCATAAGCGCCTGTATCGCATCATCGACTTCAAGCGCGACAAGATGGGCATTTCCGCCCGCGTCGCCGAAATCGAATACGATCCCAACCGTACCGCCCGCATTGCTCTCTTGAACTATGCCGACGGTGAAAAGCGCTACATTCTCGCCCCCGTGGGCATTCAGCAGGGCGACGTGATTGAAGCCGGCGACAAGGCCGACATCAAGCCCGGCAACGCTCTGGCTCTGAACCGCATTCCCGTGGGCACCAACGTGCACAACATCGAAATGCACCCCGGCCGCGGCGGCCAGATGTGCCGTGCCGCCGGCACCTATGCCCAGCTCGTGGGCAAGGACGGCAAGTACGTCATCCTGCGCCTGCCCTCCGGCGAAGTCCGCAAGGTGCTCGCCACCTGCATCGCCACTGTGGGGCAGGTCGGCAATGTGCAGCATGAAAACATCAGCCTTGGCAAGGCCGGCCGCAACCGCTGGTTGAGCCGTCGTCCCAAGGTCCGCGGCGTCGCGATGAACCCTGTCGACCATCCTCTGGGTGGTGGTGAAGGTCGCAGCTCCGGTGGTCGTCATCCTGTGACTCCCTGGGGCATTCCTACCAAGGGCTACAAGACCCGCGCAAAGAAGAAGCCTTCCGGCCGTCTCATCATCAAGAGCCGCGGTCAGAAGTAAGAGGAGCCGGACATGCCCAGATCTCTTAAAAAAGGTCCCTTTGTGGACGGCAGCCTCATGAAGAAGGTAGACGCGGCCGTTGCCAGCAACGACCACAAGGTCATCAAGACCTGGTCCCGCCGTTCCATGATTCTGCCTGAAATGGTTGGTTTGACGTTCGCCGTGCACAACGGCAAGAAGTTCATCCCGGTCTTCGTGACGGAAAACATGGTCGGTCACAAGATGGGCGAATTTGCGCCCACTCGTACGTTCCACGGCCACGCTGCGGACAAGAAGACGAAAGCGGTCAAAAAATAGCGAGTAACGTTCATGGAATCGAAAGCAATCTGCAAGTTTCAGCGCGTTTCTCCCCGCAAGACCCGTCTGGTTGCCCAGAACATCAAGGGTCTTCCTGTGGAAGATGCCCTGAACCAGCTCAAGTTCACGCCCAACAAGCCTGCCGGTGTTCTTTACGGAGTGGTGCGTTCGGCGCTGGCCAACGCCTCCCAGTTCCCTGGCATTGATGTGGACTCCATGTACGTCAAGGACGTGGTGGTCAACGAAGGCCCCACCTGGAAGCGCTTCATGCCTCGTTCTCAGGGTCGTGCTATGCACATTCGCAAGCGTACCAGCCACATTACCGTAATTCTCGCGGAAGGACAGGAATAGGCTATGGGTCAGAAAGTACATCCTTACGGCTTCCGTTTGGGATATAATAAGAATTGGCAGTCTCGCTGGTTCAGCAAGAAGGAATACGCTTCCTTCGTGTTTGAAGATCACAACATCCGCAAGTACGTGAAGAAGCTTCTGTACAGCGCCGGTGTTGCCAGAATCGAGATCGAACGTTTCGGCGGTCGCATCCGCCTCATCCTTTCCACCGCCCGTCCCGGCATCGTCATCGGCCGCAAGGGCGCGGAAATTGAAAAGCTTCGCGCTGACCTCAAGAAGAAGTTCGGCCGTGACTTCACCCTCGAAGTGAACGAAATCCGCCGTCCTGAAATCGAAGCTCAGCTCGTTGCCGAAAACATCGCCATGCAGCTGGAACGCCGCGTCGCCTTCCGTCGCGCCATGAAGCGCACCGTGCAGATGGCCCGCAAGTTCGGCGCCGAAGGCATCAAGATTTCCTGCGCCGGCCGTCTCGCCGGAGCTGAAATCGCCCGTTCCGAATGGTATCGTGACGGCCGCGTGCCGCTTCAGACCCTGCGTGCCGACATCGACTTCGGTTTTGCCGAAGCCCACACCACCTATGGCCTCATCGGCATCAAGGCGTGGGTTTACAAGGGTGAAATCCTTGATAAAGAGGTTGAACAGTAATGCTTGCTCCCAAGAGAATCAAATTCCGCAAGTGGCAGAAAGGCCGCCTGCGTGGCCCGGCCAACCGTGGCGCTACCATCGCGTTTGGTGAAATTGGCCTGAAGGCTGTCGAACATGGCAAGCTTTCCAGTCAGCAGATTGAAGCCGCCCGTATCGCCATGATGCGCCACATCCGCCGCGGCGGCAAAGTCTGGATCAGGGTGTTCCCCGATCATCCCGTGACCGCCAAGCCTCTGGCCACTCGTCAGGGTAGCGGTAAGGGTGCCCCTGTGGGCTGGTGCGCACCGGTCAAGCCCGGCCGCGTGCTGTATGAAATCAAGGGTGTTGACCTTGAACTTGCCAAGCGCGCTCTGACGCTGGCCAGCCACAAGCTGCCCGTGAAGACCGTGATCGTGGTGAGAGAGGGGGCCTTCGAATGAAAATGAAGGAATTGCGCGAAATGAGCGTCGAGCAGCTCCAGGCGAAGCTGACTGAACTGCGTCAGGAACTTTTCAACCTGCGCTTCCAGCATGCCACTGCTCAGTTGGAAAAGACGGCGTCCATTCCGGCCACCAAGAAAGATATTGCCCGTGTGCTGACGGCTCTGGCCGCGGCCGCGAAGAACTAGGAGCGGATATGAACAGCGCAATCGAACAGCGCAACGGCAGAACGCTCGTCGGTACTGTCATCAGCGACAAGTGCGACAAGACCATTGTCGTTCTCGTTGAAACCCTGGTGCAGCATCCGCTTCTCAAGAAGTACATTCGTCGGCGCAAGAAGTTCACCGCCCACGATCCTATGAATGAGTGCGGCATCGGCGACAAGGTCAAGATTGTGGAATACCGGCCCATGAGCCGGAACAAGCGCTGGCACCTGGTGTCCGTGCTTGAAAAGGCCGTCTAGTCCCATTCGGGCTGACTAAAAGGAAACACTATGATCCAGGTAGAATCCAGACTCCAGGTGGCCGACAACTCCGGCGCCAAGGAAGTGGCCTGCATCAAGGTGCTGGGCGGCTCTCACCGTCGCTATGCCACGGTGGGCGATATCATCATGGTGTCCGTGAAGGACGCCATCCCCCACGCCAAGGTGAAGAAGGGCGATGTCATGGAAGCCGTGGTCGTGCGTACCGCCAAGGAAGTGCGCCGCGCCGACGGTTCCTACATCAAGTTCGATACGAACGCCGCCGTGCTTCTGACCAAGCAGGGTGAACCTGTGGGTACCCGTATCTTCGGACCCGTTGCCCGCGAACTTCGCGCCCGCAACTTCATGAAGATCGTGTCCCTTGCCCCTGAAGTGCTGTAGGAGCCAAGGCTATGAAACAGTTTCGTATTCATAAAGACGACAAGGTGATGGTGATCGCCGGCAAGGACGAAGGCAAGATCGGCAAGGTTCTGAAGGTCCTGCGCAAGTCCGACCGCATCCTGGTGGAAAAGGTGAACGTTGTGAAGCGCAACGTGCGCCCCAACCCCTACAAGCGCGAAGCCGGCGGCATCGTTGAAAAGGAAATGCCTATCCACGTCTCCAACCTGATGGTGGTTTGCCCGCACTGCGCAAAGCCCACCCGCGTTGGTTATCGGGTGACCGAAGACGGGAAGAAAGTCCGTTTCTGCAAGAAGTGCAACGAAACCCTCTAGAAGGTGAACGACGATGACCCGTCTGGAAACGATATACCGTGAGAAGGTGGTCCCGGCATTGCAGAAGGAGTTCGCTTACAAGTCTCCTATGCAGATCCCTGGGATCGAGAAGATCTCCCTGAATATCGGTCTTGGTTCTGCCAACCAGAACCAGAAGCTGATCGACGACTGCGTGGCCGATCTGACCGCCATTGCCGGTCAGAAGGCCGTAGTCACCCGCGCCAAGAAGTCCATTGCCGCGTTCAAGCTGCGTGAAGGCATGCCCATCGGCGTGCGCGTCACCCTGCGCAAGGACGCCATGTGGGACTTCCTTGACAAACTCATGAACTTCGCCATGCCCCGCGTCCGCGACTTCCGCGGCATCCCGGATCGTGGCTTCGATGGTCGTGGCAACTTCACCCTCGGTATCAAGGAACACACCATTTTCCCTGAAATGGAATCCGACCGTGTGGAAAACCCCGTGGGTATGAACATCACCATCGTGACCTCCGCAACCACGGACAAGGAAAGCAAGCTGATGCTCGAACAGCTCGGCATGCCTTTCCGCAAGTAAGGAGTGAGCAATGGCTCGTACTGCTCTTAAAGTAAAAGCCGCCCGCAAGCCCAAGTTTGCTGTTCGCGCTTACAATCGCTGCCCTGTGTGCGGTCGTCCCCATGCTTTCATGCGTCAGTTCGGCCTGTGCCGTATCTGCTTCCGCAAAAAGGCGCTGAACGGCGAACTGCCCGGCGTCCGCAAATCCAGCTGGTAATTCCGGCTAACTTTCAGGAGATATACCATGTTGACCGATCCCATTGCCGATATGCTTACGCGTATCCGCAACGCACACCTGGCCCTTCACAAGGAAGTAAGTGTGCCGCGCTCGAAGATGAAGGAAGCCATGGCGTCCATCCTCAAGCAGGAAGGCTATGTGGAAGATGTTACCGTCGATGACCGTAACATCACCATTGCGCTGAAGTATGTGAAGGGGCGTCCGGCCATAACGGGCCTCAAGCGTATCAGCAAGCCTGGTCGCCGTGTCTATGTGGGCGCTCATCAGATTCCCCGCGTTCAGAATGGTCTTGGCATCTGCATTCTGTCCACCTCTCGTGGCGTTCTGGACGGCATGACCGCCCATGCGGACAAGACTGGCGGCGAACTTCTTTGCGAAGTCTGGTGATCGCGGCTTAACCGCCGTTGACCTTCAGCCAAGGTAGAAAACATATGTCGAGAATAGGTAAACAGCCCATCGAACTTCCCAAGGGCGTGGAAGTTAAGTTGGGTGAAGATATGGTCGAAGTGAAAGGCCCCAAGGGGACCCTGCAGACTCCGATTTGCAGCCTGCTGAACTACGAAATCGCCGATGGTCACCTTACCATCACCCGCAAGGACGACACCCGCGAGAGCAACGCTCAGCACGGCCTGCGCCGTACCCTCATCGCCAACTGCGTGGAGGGCGTGAGCAAGGGTTTCTCCAAGACTCTCGAAGTCGTCGGCGTGGGCTTCAAGGTGGCCGTGAAGGGCAACATCATTGACCTTTCCGTCGGTTACTCCCACCCCGTGCTGCTTGAGCTTCCCAAGGGTCTGGAAGCCAAGGCGGAGGGCACCAAGCTTACCATTTCCGGTATTGACAAGGAACTGGTGGGCGAATTCGCCGCCCGCGTCCGCCGTGTGCGCGAGCCCGAACCCTACAAGGGCAAGGGCATCAAGTATGAAAACGAAATCATCCGTCGCAAGGCCGGCAAGTCCGGCGGCAAGGGCAAATAGGGGTAACGGACATGATTCTTTCTAAGAATGAAAGCCGGAAGCGCCGCAAGGTGCATATCCGGAAGAAGATTTCCGGCACGGTCGAAAGACCTCGTCTGGTTGTGTACCGTTCCAACCTGCATATCTACGCCCAGGTTGTGGATGATGCCTCCGGCAACACGCTGGTAGCCACCTCCACCCTCGCCCTGTCCAAGGGCGGCGAGAAGGCTTCCTGCAACAAGGCCGGCGCAGAACGCGTGGGCAAGGAAATTGCCCGCCTGGCCCTGGAGAAGGACATCCACAAGGTTGTCTTCGATCGTAACGGCTATCTGTATCACGGTCGCGTGAAGGCTGTGGCCGAAGGCGCCCGTGAAGGCGGCCTCGAATTCTAGTGGTCCGCAAGGACAACAAGAGCAGGATAAATATGGAACAGCAGCAGCAAACGCAGCAGGATTCCGGCTACATTGAAAAGATCGTTAGTCTGAACCGTGTTGCCAAGGTCGTGAAGGGTGGCCGTCGTTTCAGCTTCAGCGCCCTCATCGTCGTTGGCGACGGCAAGGGCAATGTGGGCTACGGCCTCGGCAAGGCTCAGGAAGTTCCTGAAGCCCTCCGCAAGGCTACCGAACGCGCCCGCAAGTCCATGGTTCGGGTTCCCCTGGTGGAAGGCACTCTGCCTTATGAAGTGCTCGGCCGCTTCGGTGCTGGCCGCGTGCTTCTGAAGCCCGCCTCCCGCGGTACCGGCATCATCGCCGGCGGCGCCGTGCGCGCCGTCATGGAAGCCGCCGGTGTCACCGACGTGCTCGCCAAGGCTATCGGTACCAACAACCCGCACAACGTTCTTCGCGCCGCCGTCGCCGGACTCAGCTCCCTGCGCAGCGCCGAGGAAGTTTCCGAAGTGCGCGGCAAGAAACTGGAAGCCCCCCGCAAGTAGGGTCATAAGGTAGAGTACCATGTCTGAAATCAAGGTGAAGCTCATCAAAAGCCGCATCGGCACGACCCCTGCCCAGAAGAAGGTTCTGGACGCCATGGGCCTGCGCCGTCGTGAGATGGTAAAAACCCTTAAGGATAACGCCGCCACCCGCGGCATGATCGCCAGCGTGTCCCACCTGGTTGAGGTCATTGCATAATGAGACTTAACGATCTGTATCCTTTCCCTGAAGAACGCAAGAGCCGCAAGCGCGTCGGCCGCGGTGCCGGTTCCGGCCTCGGCGGCACTTCCGGCAAGGGCCACAAGGGCCAGAACGCCCGTTCCGGCGGCGGTGTCCGTCCCGGCTTTGAAGGCGGTCAGATGCCCCTGCAGCGCCGTCTGCCCAAGCGTGGCTTCAAGAACTATCTGTTCAAGGTGACCTACGAAGTCATTAACCTCGATCGTCTGCTGGCGGCCTTCCCCGATCAGAAGGAAATCACGCTGGAAGACATCTACAGCCGCGGTCTCGTCAAGAGCGCCCTCGTGAAGATCCTGGGCGAAGGCGAAGTGACCCGCCCCGTCAGCATTGAAGCCTTCCGCTTCAGCCAGTCTGCCAAGGACAAGATTCTTGCCGCCGGCGGCGAAGTGAAGGAACTTCTCGCCGACGCTGAAGAACCCGCTACCTCCGAGGAATAAGACGTGGCGAACGGCGTGGACAAAATGGCGCAAATGCCTGAGCTGCGTAAAAAGCTGGCATGGACCCTTTTCATCCTGTGCATGTACAGGGTGGGGGTCCATGTTCCGGTGCCTGGCATTGATGCCGGCGCGCTGTCTCACTTTTTCGCCAGTATGCAGGGTTCGGTCTTTGCTCTGCTCGACATGTTCTCCGGCGGCGGCCTCAGAAACGTTTCTGTGTTCGCCCTCGGCATCATGCCTTACATTTCGGCGTCCATCATTCTGCAGCTTCTGCAGGTGGTGAGCCCCGACATCAAGCGCATGGCCAAGGAAGAAGGGCAGGCCGGCAGACGCAAGATCACGCAGTACACGCGATATCTCACTGTCGCGATCACCCTTATACAGGGCTTCGGCATTGCCGCCCTTCTGGAAGGCATGGTCAGCCCTGAAAATGCTCCCGTCGTCATGAATCCCGGCTGGGAATTCCGTCTGGTGACCATCGTCACCCTGACGGCAGGTACCATCCTCATCATGTGGCTTGGCGAGCAGATTACCGCCAAAGGCATTGGAAACGGCATATCGCTCATCATCTTCTCCGGTATCGTGGTCGGCATTCCGAGCGCGCTCATGCGCTCCTATCAGCTGATCAAGGCCGGCGACATGAATGTGCTGTTCGCCATTTTCATTGTCATCATGATGCTGGCCGTCACCGTGGGCATTGTGTTCGTTGAGCGCGCTCAGCGCAGAATACCCATTCAGTACGCCAAGCGTCAGATCGGCCGCAAGATGTACGGCGGACAGACCACGCATCTGCCCCTGCGCATCAACACCGCCGGCGTGATTCCCCCCATCTTCGCCCAGAGCCTTCTGCTCTTCCCGGCGACCGTGGCGGGCTTTTCCACCGCCGAATGGCTGCAGACCGTGGTGTCGTGGTTTCAGCCCACGTCCATCGTGTACAACGTCATCTTCATTGCGCTGATCTTCTTCTTCTGCTTCTTCTATACCGCGATCATCTTCGATCCGAAGGACATCGCGGAGAACCTGAAGAAGGCAGGCGGGTTCGTGCCCGGCATTCGTCCCGGCGACAAGACCCGCGAATACATCGACAACGTGCTTACTCGTCTTACCTTGTGGGGCGGCATCTACATTTCCATCATCTCCGTGCTGCCCATGCTGCTGATCGCTCAGTTCAACGTGCCGTTCTACTTCGGCGGAACCAGTCTTCTGATTCTCGTCGGCGTGGCCATCGACTTCATGAGCCAGGTGGAATCCCACCTCATCTCCCAGCAGTATGAAGGCCTCATGAGCAAAGCAAGAAAGGGATAGGCATGAAAAAGTTTCGGGGCATTTTTATCAAGAATGAGCATGAGATCGAACTCATGCGCGTGGCCAACGGCATGACGGCGACCATTCTTGACGAACTGGTGGCCAACGTGCGTCCCGGCGTTCCCACCATATTTTTCGACGAACTGGCCCGCAAGATGTGCCGCGACATGGGCGTTGTGCCCAACTTCCTCAACTACTGCGGCTATCCTTTTGCGCTGTGCTGTTCCGTCAACGAGACCATCATTCACGGTTTTCCTTCAAAGGACATCATTTTGAAGGAAGGGGACATCGTCAGTTTTGACATGGGCGTGAATTACAAAGGTTTCAACGGGGACTCCGCCCGCACCGCGTTCTGCGGCGAGGTGTCGGAGGAAGCCAGGCATCTTTCCGACGTGACGAAGCGCTGCCTCGAACTCGGAATTGCCGAGGCGCATCCCGGCAACAATCTCTATGCGATTTCGGCGGCGGTGCAGCGTCATGCCGAAATGGAAGGGCTCCATGTGATCCGTGATTTCGTCGGGCATGGCATAGGCGCCAGCCTTCACGAAAAGCCGGAAGTGCCGAACTTCGTGCCACGCGGCGGCATGGTGGACGGCGTTCCGGGCGGAACTCCGCTGAAACCTGGCATGGTTTTGGCCATCGAGCCCATGTTGGCAATCGGCACCCATGAGGTGGAAATCATGTCCGATGGCTGGACGACGAAGATGAAGGATCGGAGTCTGTCCGCCCATTGGGAACACACGGTGGTCATCCGGCAGGACGGAGCGGAAATACTCAGTCTGGCCGAGAACTACCGGCCGTGATTTTCGCGTCGTGAAACACTGTCCTTGACAGGGTGATGATAACAAGATAAGAGAAACGGTTCCAGGCGATTTTTCGCCGCAATCGTGTATCTAAAAGTAACTAACGGAGTGAGCGATGAAAGTCAGGCCGTCCGTCAAAAAAATCTGCCCTAAGTGCAAGGTTATCCGGCGCAAGGGTGTTTTGAGAGTGATCTGCGAAAACCCCCGGCATAAACAGCGCCAGGGCTAACCTTGCAGGAGTCTTAACGTGGCCAGAATTGCAGGCATTGAACTGCCCCGTGGTAAAAGAGCGGATATCGCACTTACCTATATTTATGGCATCGGCCGGGCTACTGCCCTGGAAATCCTTGCTGCTTCCGGCGTCGACTGGAACCGCAGCATCGACGATCTGAGCGCCGATGAAGTGAACGAAGTCCGTAAGGAAATCGAAACGAACCACAAGGTGGAAGGCGACCTCCGCCGTGAAGTGGCTTCGAATATCAAGCGTCTGATGGATATTGGCTGCTACCGTGGCCTGCGCCACCGCCGTGGTCTGCCCGTCCATGGTCAGCGTACTCACACGAACGCTCGTACCCGCAAGGGTCCGCGTCGTGGCAATGTGGGTAAAAAGAAGTAGGAAGCTGTATCTGATGCAGCCCATCTTCGGCTGATCGAGACACCATAGCTCCAAGGAAGTGCAAGATGGCAAGAGCCAAACGTGCAGTCAAAAAGAAGGAAAAGAAGAACATTCCGCTGGGCATAGCCCACATTGCGGCTTCTTTCAATAATACTATCGTTACCTTCACCGATACTCGCGGCAACACCGTGAGCTGGTCCTCCGCCGGCCAGAGCGGATTCAAGGGTTCCCGCAAGTCCACTCCTTTCGCGGCTCAGGTTGCGGCTGAAAACGCCGCCCGTCGCGCTCAGGACAATGGCATGCGTACTGTGGGTGTGTATGTGAAGGGTCCCGGCGCCGGCCGTGAATCCGCTCTGCGCGCTATCAACGCCGCCGGTTTCAAGGTTGCGTTCATTCGTGACGTGACTCCCATTCCCCACAACGGTTGCCGTCCTCCCAAGCGGCGCCGCGTCTAACGCCTTGAAGACAAGGAGAACTAGCCTTGGCAAAATATAATGACGCCAAATGCCGGCTTTGCCGTCGTGAAGGCACCAAGCTGTTTCTGAAGGGCGACCGTTGCTTCACTGACAAGTGCGCTCAGGACCGCCGCCCCTACGCCCCCGGCCAGCACGGCCGCGCCCGCAAGAAGCTCAGCGAATATGCTGTGCAGCTGCGTGAAAAGATGAAGGTCCGTCGTATTTACGGCGTGCTGGAAAAGCAGTTCCATGGTTACTTTGAAGACGCCGAAATGGCCAAGGGCGTGACGGGCGCCAACCTGCTCGTCATCCTCGAACGCCGTCTCGACAACGTCGTGTACCGCATGGGCTTCGCCAACTCCCGCAGCCAGGCCCGTCAGCTGGTCCGTCACGGCATCTTCACCCTCAACGGCCACAAGGTGACCATTCCGTCCCTGCAGGTCCGCGTGGGCGACGAAATCGCCGTTCCGGAAAAGAACCGCAACATCCCCGTGATCGCCGCCGCTCAGGACGTGCTCGCCCGCCGCGGCTGCCCCGCCTGGGTGGAAGTTGACGGCGCGTCCTTCAAGGGTGTTATCAAGGCCCTTCCCCAGCGCGACGATATTCAGACTCCCATCGAAGAATCCCTTATCGTCGAACTTTACTCGAAATAAGCAGGAACTCCCATGCTCAGCAAACAAGCCAACAGGCTCATCAACGCCCGCAACTGGGCGGTGCTCGTCAAGCCCGAACAGATCGTCCGCGAGAACGACCCTGCCGATACCATGTACGGCAAGTTCGTGTGCGAACCTCTGGAACGCGGTTACGGCACCACCATCGGCAATGCGTTGCGCAGAGTGCTTTTGGCATCCCTTCAGGGCGCAGCGTTTGTGTCCGTCAAAATTGCGGGCGTACAGCATGAGTTTACCACCATCCCCGGCGTGCTTGAAGATGTGACGGACATCATCCTGAACATCAAGCAGGTTCGTCTCGCGATGGATACAGACGTTCCTCAGACGGTCACTCTCAACGTGAACAAGAAGGGCGAGGTGACCGCCGGCGACATTCAGGGCAACCAGCACGTGACCGTGCTCAACCCTGAACTGCACATTGCCACGCTGACCGAAGACGTGGAATTCAATCTTGAATTCGAGGTCCGCATGGGCAAGGGCTACGTCCCCGCCGACATGCACGAAGGCCTCTCCGACGAAATCGGCATCATCAAGCTTGATTCCAGCTTCTCTCCCGTGCGCAAGGTCGCCTATACCATCGAAGCCGCCCGCGTGGGCCAGATGACCAACTACGACAAGTTGATCCTCGAAGTCTGGACGGACGGTTCCGTGACCCCTGAAGACGCCATTGCCTACAGCGCGAAGATCATCAAGGATCAGATTTCCGTGTTCATCAACTTCGACGAGCACATTTCTGACGAGAGCGGTCTCGGCGCCTGCGACAACGGGGAATTCAACGAAAAT
This sequence comes from uncultured Mailhella sp., assembly GCF_944324995.1. Classification (GTDB taxonomy): domain Bacteria; phylum Desulfobacterota; class Desulfovibrionia; order Desulfovibrionales; family Desulfovibrionaceae; genus Mailhella. The sequence continues at coordinate 11,689 of NZ_CALUYL010000020.1, read as the reverse complement.
CTCTTCAAGAGCATCGACGATCTTGAGCTTTCCGTGCGCGCCACCAACTGCCTGCGCAGCGCCAACATCGCGCTGGTGGGCGAACTGGTGCAGCGTTCCGAAAACGAAATGCTCAAGACCAAGAACTTCGGCAAGAAGTCCTTGGACGAAATCAAGAACGTGCTTCTCGACATGGGTCTTGACTTCGGCATGAAGGTCGACTCCTTCGATAAGAAATACCAGGAATGGAAGAGGAAGCAGCACCATGAGGCATAGCAACTCTGGTAAGAAACTGAGCAGAAATCCTTCGCATCGCAAGGCTCTGCTTCGCAATATGTCCAAGGCCCTGCTTACGCACGGCCGGATTCGTACCACCGAGATCAAGGCCAAGGAGCTGCGCGGCGTGGTCGAATCTCTCATTACTCTGGCTCGTCGCAACGACGTGGCCGCCCGTCGCCTCGCTTACCGCGAACTGGGCAGCCATCAGCTCGTGCAGAAGCTGTTTGACGAAATCGCTCCCCGCTTCGCCGGCATCCCCGGCGGCTACACCCGCGTGGTGAAGCTGGCCATGCCCCGTCGCGGCGACTGCGCCCCGATGGCCATCATCGAACTGACCAAGCAGGCTGCCGACGCTCCTGCCGAAGCTCAGGCGTAAGCGTTTTCTGCATTGCGCATAGAGGGAACCACATGTGTGGTTCCCTTTTTTTGTTAATCGCCTCCTCGGACGCGGGGAACGGCTGGGATGCGTGCTTGTTGCTGGGCCCAGGCGGCTCCTGGAAACGTCATGCACCCTGTTGTCGCGTCGGGAAGGCCCGGGATTTTCCTTTGCAGCCTGCAAATGGAGCGCGGAGGCAGATGCCGCACGCTCGCGGCGGAATCTTCGCAAGGATCGGAGCCGTTGACGGGATGGCTGCGGAGTCGGTGTGCCTTCCGGCGCCCGCTGTCCGGCGTGAAAATTCGGAACGCCGGGGGGCGGCGGCTCCCGGCAGGGGCATGCCTGCCTGATGACCGGGGGCCTTGCCGCCGGCAAATGGAGCGCGGAGGCAGCACGTTGACTCGGTCTCGCAGATTTCTGGCGCATGCGCCGACGCCGATCTTTCATTCTCTTGTGTTCTTCCTCCACTCTCTCGGTGGCTACGGGCCCGCTGTGTTTGAGCTTTGTCACTCCCGCAGAACCGGCTCGGCGTCCTCAGTCTGCCGCGCCGTCCGCGTTGGTCACTGCTTTGGGAACTGGTGGATCAAGCTCATTATGCTTTCGCGCCTTCCGATTTTCGTTCGCCCTGACTGTCTTCGTGTGCAGCAGGTCGGATTCTGGAATCATCAGCCATGATTCCGGGGCATTCGCGGTTGCTGCGCCTGCGTCTTTGCCTGCGGCGTGTGTCCCATATTTGTGCGGCTCGGGTCGGATTCCAGAATCAGGGGCAGGGAGCTCCTCTGCCTCCGTGCGCCATGCTCCCGTCAGGGAACAGGGGCGGAGCCGCGGCGTGAGCCCCGTCTGCAAAGATCAACACGGACCGTCGGGCAGGGCGCCTGTCCTGCCGATTGCGGCGAAACCGTTTTCCGTGCTACTTTTCGAGTCACAGGTCTGCATGCCCTTGATGACTTCCCATTTGAGGCGCGCGCGTCTGCGCGTTTCCGACGGTGCGCCGGAAGCGCTTTCCCCGGCAATTCCGTGACAATCCGGCGACCTGGATGCTTGCGCAGCGGAACGTTTATGGCTACTTATAGGCGCGGGAGCCTTGCGCTCCCTGAAGCGTTTCCCCCGGGAAATGCCGTCAGAAAAAATGCCTTCAACCTCGGTGGATGGTTATGAATCTGAGAAAACATGTTTTTCTGGCTATGGCGCTTGCCGTTCTGCTCTTTCCCTGTTCCGTGTTTGCCGCACAGGCGCAGAAGCAGGCCGCCGCACCGCAGCCCGAAGCCGTTCAGGCCAATACGGCGGCGCTGAACGAATTTCAGCCCGACGACTCCTTCCGCAAGGATCGTCATCTCCTTGATCGTCTGCAGTACGACGCGTTTCGTTACATATGGGATCACACGTTCCCGGAATCCGGTCTGGCCTATGAGGACAGCCGCAACAAGGAAACCGGACAGGCCACCATCGGCGGTTCGGGCTTCGGCGTGGCGGCCATTGTCGTGGCTGCGGAACGCGGCTGGATCTCCCATCAGGACGCGCTGGATCGCGTGCTTAAGATAGCCACGTTCCTGCGCGACAAGACGGACAGAAAGAATCTGCACGGCGCCTTCCCGCACTGGCTGGACGGCCGCACGGGCAAGACGATTTCCTTCGGCGAGCAGGACAACGGTGCCGATCTGGTGGAAACGGCCTTCATGATGCAGGGACTGCTCATTGCCCGCGCCTATTTTACGGCGGACACGGAGCAGGAAAAGGCCCTGCGCGACTGCATTACCGAACTGTGGCACGACGTGGACTGGCACTGGTTCACGAAGTCGGAAAACAACGGCCTGTACTGGCACTGGAGCCCCACCGCCGATTTCGGCATGGGCATGAAGATTTCCGGGTTCAACGAAGCCATGGTGGCCTATGTGCTGGCGCTCGGTTCGCCGACGCATCCCATTTCCCGCGAGGCGGCCAAGTTCTGGTATTCCACGGAGGAATATCAGCCGAAAACCGGCAACGGCTACACCATTGAGGCGGCCAACGCCTACGGCGGCTGCATGTTCCTGTCGCATTATTCCTTCATCGGTCTGGATCCCCGCCGCATGGCCGACGAACACGTGCGTCGCGGCTACATGGTGCGCAACATCACGCACACGCTCATGAACCGCGCCTATGCGCTGGAATCCGCGCCGGCCGAGCATCAGTTCAGCGAAGGCTTCTGGGGCCTGACCGCCTGCGACGTGAAGGGCGGGTATCGCTACCAGTCCGCCTACAACGAGATAGGCACGGTGGCTCCTACGGCCGCGCTTTCCTCCATGCCGTACACGCCGGAATATTCCATGCGCGTGCTGTGGAACATTTACGACAACTACAAGGACAAGATGTGGGGCCCCTACGGTCCCTACGACGCCTTCAGCCTGAAGGACGCCTGGTTCGACAACAGCTATCTTGCCATCGACCAGCTTCCCATCGTGAGCATGGTGGAAAACTACCGCAGCGGTCTGCTCTGGTCGCTGTTCATGAACATTCCCGAAGTGCAGGAAGGACTTGCCCGCATGGGCGTGCAGCCGCTTCCCGCGGTCAACGGCTTCCCGCAGGTGGTGGTGCCGCTGAAGAAGACGGAATCCGGCTACGAACTGGACGCTCTTGATCTGCGCCGTCATCCCGACACCGGACTTTACACCGTGCCCTACAGCTGCGAGAAGGACGGCATGGTCTTCTTCACGCTGGAAGACGCCTCCGGCAAGGTCGTCAAACGCTTTACCCGTGAAGGGCGCAAGGGCCCCAACCTGCTGGAATTTCCCCAGTTCATGCCTGCCACGCAGGAAAAGTATCAGCTCATCATGCACATCGGCGATCTGACCGCAGGACTGCCCATCCGTATGAACTGATCTGACGTGCGGCTCAGGCACGCATGCGCAACGTTCCGCCGCCTCTGTCCGGAGATTCCGGGCCGGGGCGGCTTTTTTGTCCGTCAGTAAACAGGGCGGGACGCCTGACGTGCGTTCGGCAGGAGCAGGGCGATGCCTTCATGCGGCACGGCTGGCAACGTTCGGGCATGGCGGAAGGCGCTGCCTCCTGCATGGCCGGGGATCGCCGTGCCGACGCCGCAGGCGACAGGCTGTTGCCCGGCGGCGGAACAGGGCAGTCCGTTTGTTGCTCTGATTCTTTTCGGTTTTGTGACATGATCACCGTTATTTGATACGTATTTGTTCTTTCTCCAGGCAAAAACAGCAGGAATAAAATATATCTCGCTGAAATAACATTATATTTTTATTGGCATGCTTCTTGCAATACTTGCGACAAACAGTCATTGCAAAGGAGCATACACATGGAACGCAGCCAAGCTACCAAGATGATAAAGGAAGCCAAGCTCAGCAAACATCTTTCCTGGGAAGCCATTGCCGCTCATGTGGGCGGACATCCGGTATGGGTTACTTCCGCGCTGCTGGGTCAGAACAGCATGACGGCGGAGCAGGCGGCAAAGGCCGTGGAGATTCTGGGCCTTCCTGCGGAAGTGGCGGAAGCCCTGCAGGAGTGCCCCATGAAGGGAACGGACACCATCGTGCCCACCGATCCGCTCATCTATCGCTTCTATGAAATCATGCAGGTATACGGCGGAACCATCAAGGAAGTCATTCATGAGAAGTTCGGCGACGGCATCATGAGCGCCATCGACTTCACCATGGACATTCAGAAGGAAGAAAATCCCCACGGCGACCGCGTGGTGGTGACCCTGAACGGCAAGTTCCTTCCCTACAAGAAGTGGTAATCGTCGGCAGGAATCCTTTCATCATGTTTTATCTTCAAGGAAATCGCCATGTCTCAGCATCATACAGGGCCGGCCAGTCTGGCCGATCCGTTCAGCTCCACCACTCGACTGGCCCATGACCATGCGGCCGTGTCCCCTTCGTCCCCCGTCGACGGCGAATCCGCCATGCTGCGCGCCGTGGAATCCTCCGTGGTACGCAAGATATTCGGCGGCAACGACGTCAGTCGACGCTCATTCATGAAAATGCTCGGCGCGTCTTCGGCCATGGCCGTCATCAGCAGTATTTTTCCTCTGGACGCCGCCAAGGCCATGGCTCTTGACGCCATAGGCCCCATTGAAAAGAAGGATGTGAAGATAGGCTTCATGCCGCTCACCTGCGGCACGCCCATTGTGATGGCGCATCCCATGGGATTTTATAAGAAATACGGTCTTACGGAAGCGCAGCCCTACAAGGCTTCCGGCTGGGCCATGATACGCGACTGGGCGGTTTCCGGTCAGACGGACTACACCCAGATGCTCGCCCCCATGCCCATTGCCATGTCGCTCGGCCTGGGCTCGCCCAAGATGCCTTTCCTCACTCCCGCGCTGGAAAACGTCAACGGACAGGCCATTACCCTGCGCATGGATCACAAGGGCGTGAAGTCCGCCAAGGACATGAAGGGCTTCGTGTTTGCCGTTCCCTTCGACTATTCCATGCACAATCTGCTGCTCCGCTACTATCTGGCCGAAGGCGGCGTGAATCCCGACACGGAAGTGCAGATCCGCATTCTGCCCCCGCCGGAAATGGTGGCCAACCTCAAGGCGGGCAACATCGACGGATTCCTGTCGCCCGACCCGTTCAATCAGCGTGCCGTGTACGAGAAGGCCGGTTTCATCTTCATGCTGACCCGCGACATCTGGCCCGGGCATCCCTGCTGCGCCTTCACCTCTTCCAAGAAGTTCGCGGAAGAGGCTCCCAATACCTTCAAGGCCATTTTCCGCGCCATCATCGACGCCACCATGTTCAGTTCCGATCCGGCCAACCGCAAGGACATCGCCAAGGCCATCGCTCCCCGCAACTATCTCAACCAGCCCGTGGAAGTGGTGGAACAGGTGCTTACCGGCGAGTTCCCCGACGGTCTCGGCAACATGTGTCACGTGCCCGAGCGCATCAATTTCGATCCCTTCCCGTGGGATTCCATGGCCGTGTGGATTCTCAGCCAGCTCAAGCGCTGGGGCTACCTCAAGGGCGACGTGGATTATCGCGGCATAGCCGAACAGGTCTTCCTTGCCGCGGACTGCGCTTCGGTCATGAAGGAAATGGGATTCACGCCCCCGACCTCGGCGTACAAGAAGCACGTCGTCATGGGCAAGGAGTTTGATCCCGACAAACCGGAAGAGTACATCAAGAGCTTTGCCATCAGAAAGGCATAGTCTGTTTTCCCGACGGCCGACGAGAGGCCGTTGTCCAAAGCACGGGGACAGAGGCCGGAATGATCGTCATGCCGGCTTCTGTCCCGCATCTTTTTTCGGGTACGCTCATGAACAGTAAATCCCTTTTTCTCTGTCTGCTGCTTGCCGTCGTTTTCCTTGCGCTGTGGCAGCTTCTGGCTCAGGGCTCGGAAATGCCCACTCCCGGCGAGGTGGCGACGGTGTCTCTGGAGTTTCTCAGTGATCCTTTCTACGACGCGGGCCCCAACGACAAGGGAATAGCCATTCTTGTGGGCTACAGTCTCCTGCGTCTGATTTCGGGCTTTGTGCTGGCAAGCGTGGTGGCCGTCATTCTGGGCGTGATTCTCGGCCGCAGTCAGACCCTGTTTGCCGCCGCCAATCCGTACATTCAGATTCTGCGCTCCATTTCGCCCATCGCGTGGATGCCGCTGCTTCTGTATTCCGTCAGAGACAGCGAAATGACGGCCTTTTTCGTCATTTTCATGGCCAGCTTGTGGCCTACGCTGGCCAACACGGCCTTCGGCGTGGGCAATATACGCAAGGAATATCTCAACGTGGCGTCCATCCTGCAGATGCGGCCCTCGGAAAAGTTCTTCAAGGTCATTCTTCCCGCGGCCGGTCCCGCCATCGTTGCCGGATTGAAGATATCCATGGGCAGCGCGTGGGTCGCGCTCATTCCCGCCGAGGCTCTGCTCGGCTCCCTGGGACTGGGCTATTTCGTGTGGAACGAATGGAACAACCTGTCTCTGCCGAGCGTCATTTTCGCCATTCTCACCATCGGCGTCGTCGGCGTGATCGTGGACTGGCTGTTCACCAGGCTCGCCAGACGCCTGGCCTACACGGACTGATTTCTTACCGTCGAAGGAGGCATCATGACACCTCTTCTTGAAGTGGACCGGGTAAGCAAGACGTACAACGTTCCCGGCATGAAAGAACCCTACTGCGTGTTTCGCGACATTTCCCTGCAGATACGGGAAGGGGAATTCGTTTCCGTCATCGGGCATTCCGGCTGCGGCAAGTCCACCCTGCTCAACATCATTGCCGGCATCGACCACGCCGATGAAGGCGTCATTCTTCTGAAGGGCAGGGAGGTGAGCAGCCCCGGACTCGACCGCATGGTGGTGTTCCAGAACTTTGCGCTCATGCCGTGGATGACCGTGTATCAGAACGTGCGCCTTGCCGTGCAGGCCGCGTATCCGCACTGGAGCCGCAGCAAGATTCACGAACGCGTGTCGCATTATCTGGAGCTCGTCAATCTGAAGGGCGCGGAGGGCAAGTATCCTTCGGCGCTCTCCGGCGGCATGAAGCAGCGCTGCGGCCTTGCCCGGGCTTTTGCCGTGCAGCCTCCCATGATGCTGCTGGACGAGCCCTTTGCCCAGATCGACGCCTTGACGCGCGGAACCATTCAGGATGAGCTCATACGCATGTGGAACGATACGGGCGTGACCATATTCATGGTGACGCACGACGTGGACGAAGCCATACTGCTTTCGGACCGCATTCTGCTCATGAGCGCCGGGCCGTTCGCGGCAATCAGGGAGGTGGTTCCCATCGAGATTCCGCGGCCGCGAACCAGGGCGTCCATCATCGAGCATCCCGACTACTACAAGCTGCGCAACCGGATCATTCAGTTTCTCAGTGAGAAGGGGGCGTCGCAGGCCGCGTAGCTTTGAGGCGGGATTCCCGGAATCGGACATGGTGCGCCGACGGCGTGCGTTTTTGAGGCGCGCCGTCGGTGCGCTTTTTTTGGGGGGGGAGAGGGAGGAAAAAGGCCTCGCCGGAGAACCCGGCAGGGAAGAAGCTTGGAAGCGCGCGGAAGCGGAAAGCTCCCGGAAATGCTGAAAAAGCATAAGAAAAAAGGCTTATGAGATATTCTCATAAGCCTTTGCTCTCGAATGGTGCGCCCGGAGGGATTCGAACTCCCGACCTACAGGTTCGTAGCCTGTTGCTCTATCCAGCTGAGCTACGAGCGCTTGGTGAAAATGGACATTAGTCGCGCTTCGGAAAAACGTCAAGCATTTTTTTGCCTTTTCCGAAGAAAAAGGCTTGCCTTTTGCGGCAAGCCTTCCGACTGTCATGGTGTGGTGCGCCCGGAGAGATTCGAACTCCCGACCCACAGGTTCGTAGCCTGTTGCTCTATCCAGCTGAGCCACGAGCGCCCGACAACCGCCAACATAGGCAAAAGGCTGGTGGTCGTCAAGCGTTTTTTTCTCATGCGCGCATTTTTTTCGTCAGAGGAGCCGGAATCGCCTTCGGCGTCCGGCGGCGTCGTTTTTCCCAAAAGCCTTGCGCCGTAATCCTGCCTTGCGCCTTGACCATGGAAAGAACGTGTCATAATTTACTCTCATTATGAACTGGGACTGGGATAAACTACAGGAAAAGCGGCAACAACAGCAGAAAAACGGCTGGGGTTCCGCGGGCAGGGGCAACTGGGGAAAGGGCGACGATGATCGCGACGATTCCCGGAAAGACGACAACCGGAACAGGCAGGGCGGCGGTTCTCCCAAGGGCGGACGTCCTTCGTTTTCATGGCCCAAGGCTCCGCAGATCGACGGTCTGCCGAAAATGCGCTGGTGGATTCTTGGCGCGCTGGTGGTCTGGATGCTTTCCGGCATCTATATCGTTCAGCCCGACGAATCCGGCGTGGTGCTTCGCTTCGGCAAGTACGTGCGCACCGAAAATCCCGGACCGCACATTCATCTGCCGTACCCCATAGAAACCGTGTACAAGCCCAAGGTTTCGCAGGTGCGTCAGACGGCCGTGGGCTATCGCGCCCAGTCCGTGGGCGGCGTGTTCCAGCAGGGACGCGTGCAGGCGGTCAACGAGGAATCGGCCATGCTCACGGGCGATGAGAACATCATCAACGTGCAGTTCAACATTCAGTATCAGATCAAGCCCGACGGCGCGGTGGATTACCTGTTCAACGTGATTCAGCCCGATCAGGTGGTCAAGCGCGCGGCCGAGGCGTCCATGCGCGAGGTCATCGGCAAGACCACGCTCGATTCCGCGCTCACCGACGGACGAGTGCAGATTCAGAACGACGTGGCCGATCTTCTGCAGCGCATTCTTGACCGCTATCAGGTGGGCGTGCAGGTGGTGGCCGTGCAGATGCAGGACGTGCAGCCGCCCAGAGAAGTGAGCGATTCCTTCAAGGATGTGGCGAGCGCCCGCGAAGACAAGCAGCGCAGCATCAACGAGGCCGAAGCCTACCGCCGCGACATTCTGCCCAAGGCGCAGGGCCAGGCCCAGGAAATGATCAACAAGGCCGAAGCCTACAAGGAAACGCGCGTGCGCGAGGCCGAAGGCGAGGCGCAGCGCTTCCTTTCCGTGCTCGCCGAATACGAAAAGGCCGAGGACGTGACGAAAAAACGCATGCTCTACGAAACCTTTGAAGACATACTGAGCAAGCCCGGCATGGAAAAGCTGGTGCTTCCGTCCGACACCGGCAGCCATGTGCTTCCCCTGCTTCCGCTCGACGGCTGGAAAGGCGGCGATGCGGCAAAGGGAGGTGCGCAGAAATGAAAGCCGTGAAGCCCTTCTTTTTTCTGATTGTTTTTATGATCGTGCTCCTGGGGGTGCAGCAGAGCCTGTTCATCGTGAATCAGACGCAGCAGGCGCTGGTCATCCAGCTCGGTCATCCGCTGGACAAGGTGTATGGTCCCGGCCTGCACGTCAAGCTTCCCTTCGTGCAGAAGGTGGTGTACTTCGAGGCCCGCATTCTGGACTATGACGCCCGTCCGGCCGAAGCGCTCACGAGCGATCTGAAATCCATCGTGCTCGACAACTACGCCCGCTGGAAAATCGTCGATCCGCTGCGCTTCTACCGCACCATGCGCACGGAACACAACGCGCAGGCCCGTCTCGACGCGGTCATCTATTCGCAGATACGCGCGCACATCGGCCGCCACACGCTCACGCAGGTCGTGGCCGACGAACGCACGTCCATCATGGAGTCGGTGACGGAAAAGGCTTCGCAGCAGATGAAGGAATTCGGCATCGAGATCGTGGACGTGCGCATCAAGCGCACCGACCTGCCCGCCGAAAACCAGCGCGCCATTTTCGACCGCATGCGCGCGGAACGCGAACGTCAGGCCACGCAGTACCGTTCGGAAGGCGCGGAGGAATCCACCAAGATCCGCTCCGGCGCCGACAAGGAACGCGCCGTCATTCTGGCCGAGGCCAACAAGAAGGCGCAGGTGCTCCGCGGTCAGGGCGACGCCGAGGCGGCCCGCATCTACGCCGAAGCCTTCTCGCGTTCTCCGGAATTCTATTCCTTCCAGCGCGGTCTGGAAGCGCTCCGCAAGTCTCTTGGAGAAAACACCCGCATGGTTCTCACGCCCGACAGTCCTCTGCTTCAGCCCATCAAGTAGCCGGGGGAAGCATGGAACGACTGGATATGGATCAGTTCGACGCGGTGTACGCCCGCATGCTCTTTGTGTCCGGGAAAAGGACGCAGGCGGAACTTGCCGAACTGCTCAATCTGCAGCAGGGAAGCATTTCGGAAGCCAAAAAGAGGGGGATTATTCCGTTGTCGTGGTGCGTCAGGGTTTCTGACCTGTTCCATGTCCGGATGGACTGGCTTCGCTTCGGCGAGCCGCCGGTGTTCATGAGTTCCGCGCGTCAGGAGTATCCGGCGAGGGAGGAGGGTGCGTCGGGATTCCGACAGCCTCCCCCCCCGCCGCTGGAAAGGACGCGTCCGGGGGAACTGCCCGTGTACGGCACCGTGCGTTCCGCCGACGGCGTCTTTCCCGTGGTGGATCGTCAGATTTTTCCTCTGGAGTTCACCAGGCGGGGCGTGGAAATCTTCCGGGTGCTGGAGACCTGCATGGCTCCGGCGCTCAATGCAGGCGCGCTCGTGGCCGTTGCACGGGAAGTCGAAGCGGAAAACGGCGCGCTGGTGGCGGTGCTCGGCGGCAGCGGACTGCAGTTCCGCCGCCTGTGCATCACGCCCAAGGGCTATGAACTTCGCGCCGAATGCGGCGAGGAAGGCAAGAAAACAAGGCTGGTGTCGAAAGAAGACTGGCCGAACCTTTATTATGGAAGAGCCGTCTGGGCCTTCCAGCCCCTTTAATGGTTGAGGCGTTTCATGTTGATTTCTCTCGGGCCGCAGGCCTTCCTTTCTCCGGCTCCCGTCATGCTGGTGGGAACCTACGATGTTGAGGGGCGACCCAATATCATGACGGCGACATGGGGAGGCGTATGCTGTTCGCAGCCCCCGTGTCTTTCGGTTTCTCTTCGCCGCTCCACGTGGACCTGCCGCGCGCTGCAGCAGAAAAAGGCGTTTACGGTGAGCATTCCCGCGAGGGGAATGGCGGGACAGGCGGATTTCGCCGGACTGGTGTCCGGCAGTCAGGAAAACAAGTTTCAGACGCTCGGGCTCACGCCGGTGCCGGGCGATCATGTGGACGCCCCGTTTGTGGCGGAATGTCCCGTGGTGCTGGAGCTGCTTCTCCGCCATACGCTGGAACTCGGTTCCCATATCCAGTTCGTGGGCGAGATCATGGACGTGAAGGTGAACAGGGATTGTCTGACGCCCGAGGGCCTGCCCGATGCATCCCGCATCGACGCGCTTTCCTTTGCTCCGCTGACCAAGGAGTATTACGGCACGGGCGAATTTGTGGCCCGCGCGTTTGCCGTGGGAAAGACGGTGAAACGCTCTTCCTGACGGAAAACGCCGGGAAAAGGTCAAAAAATGGGGCGGAGAGTGATCTTTGCCTCATTTTTTTTATGCTGTATTCTCAATATGTTACGAAGGAAAATGCAAAAAGAATGAAAAAATCGCAAAAAAGTGTTTGACAAGTCGGGGCGAAATGGGCATAACTCGAAAACGCGCTGAGGCACAGCGGCTCAAACGAGCGCCCCGCCGAAAGCGCCGCCTGAAAAAA
>NZ_CALUYL010000019.1 GCF_944324995.1 uncultured Mailhella sp. | reverse complement strand
GTGGGAAAGTAGGCCGATGCCAAGGTTATCTTTAGAAAGGCTCCTGAAGAGGAGCCTTTCGTCGTTTAAAGACCTGCACTTGCAGAAGGCATGTAGAGGGAAGGAATCGCCGCTTCGGGGTTCCTTCCTTTTTTTGTTTTAATTTCTTCGGACGGTCAGGCGGCGGAAGAGAGCAGCGAAGAAAATTTCCGCAGCGGTGGGCCTGACGGGAGAAATGTTTCAGAGGCTGATCGAGGAGCCCCGCGACAGGGGAAGCGACTGAAAAGGAAAATTATCGCGGCGGCAGGCAGCGGGAGAAAGTTTGTAGAGAAAAATCGAGGGGCCTCCCACGACATCCGCGACATCGGGCTTTCCTGTTTGGAAAGATGCCTGTTGCCGCTCGCGCCTTGCTCGGCCTAGCTGGGCTGCATTTTTTTCAGGCGGAAGGGCCTTCAAAAGAAAAACATTGCAGCGGCGGAGTCGGCCGGACGAAGATTTCAGAGTTCGGCTGAGGCCTTTGACGGTCAGAACAGCATTGCCGTGCAGGCGCAGTCCTGACGCTTTGCAGTTTGTTGTTTCTTCGGCGAAAAATATTTTTTCTCTTTTCCCCGTTGCAGTGGAGCGTCGGCGATGAAGTGCCGCCGCCTGACGTTGAGGATCGGCAGGCGAGGAAGGGCTCGCTGTTTAGGGGGATGCTCTCTTTGATTTTTTTGTTGAGGCGTTGGCCAATGCCTTTCTTAGACATGATTTTGCAAAAGCTCATCACGTTGAGGCATTGCGGACTGCGGAAGAGCAGGGCCGGTGCCAAAAGTTTGTCAGAAGCGCCCCGCAGGCTGTGCGGATAAAGTGAGAAGAAGTTCGGAGGAGCGGACGCTTCGGCAAAACTTGTTGAACGCAGGGAGCCGGGGACGACGCGGGCTCTGGATGGAAAAGGTCATGCGCTTTTTTGCCCCCGGCTCCTTGAAGTCTGACGCATTATTGCCCCTTCCCGGAAGAACGGTGTGCAGGCGACATGCCCCCCGTTCAGATCTCTCCGGTTCAGGCGTTCAGAAGCCGTGTGGCGACTGTTTTGAATCTGGAGCATCCCTACTCCTTTCCCTGGCAAAGAAAACGCCTCAGAGGCCGGGAAAAGATTTTTCTTTCGGAAAGTCTCACAGCAAGACGGATGACAAACAGCTGTGCGGCGTTGTCGTCGGTTCAGAGAGTGTTTTTCTCTGAAATGGAAGCCCCTTCGTTGCGGGTTGTTCCCGTGGCGATTGGAGGCGACTCCCTGAAAGTAAGAACAGGCGTTTGCCTCTCTTTCACAGCGCAAGCGGCTGGACTGCTGGGCCAGGCCGCCGGAGGCGGAGAAACATATTTTAGAGCTTTCCTGCAATACCAGATTTTTGTTCCTGATTGCCGTTTCTTGGATGCCGACGGCCCGTACCAAGGCGCGAGCGCCCGCCGAAATATTTTTTGCTGCAAAGCTGGTAGCTGCAACATCCTGACTCCGGGAATGTCGGCACGGAAATAGGGAGCACGGCCTCATTGCTCGACGGCTGCAAGACTTCCGGGAGCAGGCCTTCAGTGCTCGGGCTTGTGAACGCCCGGGAGAAAAGACGAATATTTTTGTGTCGTTTTGGGGAGAAAAGAAATTCCACACTGATTTAATGGGGAGAATACGGCAGTCCGCGCAGAGAAAACAAAATTTTTTTTGATAATTTTGTCGTTCAGCATGAGAATCTGTGGTTGAACCGTCGTATAAAGAAATAAATCACAATATAGGATTGAGCAAACAAACAGTCGATAACAGCTTGTGCTGATACATTTTTTCATGTTCGTTCAAAGTAACGCTCCCCGGAGCGCACAAAAAGGTCATTTTTGTGAAACATTTTTTAAATATAAATGATAACAATAAGTTATAAAGATATATATTTTATTTTTCCTGAAAAAAAGTTATTAAAATTTCAATAAATGTTGTTTCTTTTTACGCTTGTCCCGGATACTTGCGAAGATTTTTTATTTTTTATAATCCTATCATCATAGGCTTATTCAGATACTTTTTTTAAAGAGCATCTGCTGTGATGATCATTTTAATTCATGGGGGAATAGTATGGCGTGGACCCAAGTCTATGATCCAGTCGTCAGTGAAGTAGTTTCGGCATGTATTGCGGCCATTCCGCTTGTCATTCTGCTTTATATGCTGGCCATTAAACGAGCCAAGGGACACATTGCTGCGCTGGCCGGACTCGCTTCCGCTTTTGTCATCGCCATTCTTATATGGCGCATGCCCATAGTGACGGCCATAAGCTCCGTCGGACTCGGCATTGCCAACGGTCTGTTCCCCATCATCTGGATCGTGATCACCGCGGTCTGGGTGTACAACATGACCGTGGAATCCGGTGAATTTGAAATCATCAAGGATTCTCTGGCCCGCGTGACGCCCGACCGTCGCCTGCAGACCATCTTCATCGCCTTTGCCTTCGGCTCCTTCCTGGAAGGCACCGCCGGCTTCGGCACTCCCGTGGCCATCACCGCGGCCATGCTCGCCGGTCTGGGCTTCAATCCCATCTACGGCGCCGGTCTCTGCCTCATCGCCAACACGGCTCCCGTGGCCTTCGGCGCCATCGGCGCGCCCGTGCTCACCGCCGCCAGCGTGTCCGGCATGGATCCCAACCTCATCAGCCAGGTGGCGGCTCGTCAGCTTCCCCTGCTTGCCATCATCATTCCGTTCTGGCTGAGCATCGTCATGTGCGGCGTCCGTCGCTCCATGGAAATTCTGCCCGCCATCCTCGTGGCCGGCGTCTGCTTTGCCGGCGCGCAGTTCGTGTTCGCCAACTATCACGGACCGACCCTGCCCGACATCATGTCCGCCATCGCCACCATCGTGGGTCTGCTCGTGCTGCTCCGCTTCTGGAAGCCCAGCTCCATTTTCCGTTTTGCCGAAGATCCCGCCATCAGCACCGACGGTCCCGGCTATTCCGGCAAGGTCGTGCTCCGCGCCTGGGGCCCCTATCTCATTCTGGCCGTCATGGTCTTCCTGTGGGGCCTGCCTCAGTTCAAGAGCATCCTGAACAGCATCTCCGCTCCCAGCTTCGCCTGGCCGCTGCTTGACGGCATGGTCAATCGCGCCGCTCCCATCGTGGCCACCGAATCTCCCTACGCGGCCGTGTTCACCTTCGGCTGGGTGTCCGCCGGCGGTACCGCCATCCTGCTTTCCGGCTTCATCGCCGTGCCTCTCATGCCCGGCTATTCCTACGCCAAGGCCGTGAAGTGCTTCTTCACCACCCTGCATCAGCTGCGCTTCCCCATTCTCACCATCGCCAGCGTGCTCGGTCTGGCCTTCCTCATGAACTACGCCGGCATGAGCTCCACCCTCGGCCTCGCCTTCACCAAGACCGGCAGCTTCTTCCCCTTCTTTGCTCCCCTCATCGGCTGGCTGGGCGTGTTCCTCACCGGTTCCGACACTTCGTCCAACGCGCTGTTCTGCAGCATGCAGCACACCACCGCCACCGCCGTCGGCATTCCGCCTGAACTGGCCGTGGCCTCCAACGCCGTGGGCGGCGTGACCGGCAAGATGATCTCTCCCCAGTCCATCAGCGTGGCCACCTCGGCGACCAACATGGTCGGCCAGGAAGGCAATCTTTTCCGTTTCGCTCTGGGACACAGCATCGCGCTTACGCTTATTCTCTGCGTGCTGGCCTACTGCCAGGCCGGCTTCCTGAGCTGGATGCTTCCGTAAGAAGGAAGACGGGATCTGCATGGAGAGTGTCCATGCAAACCAATGCGGGAATCGCTTCGGGGGGTCGGAGCGGTTCCCGCCTCTTGTCGGGGCACTCCGCAGACGGGCGCAGACTGGTCGGAAGACCGTCTGCGCCCGTTTTGCGTCTGTTCCTCGGGCCGGCAAAAGTTCCCCCCCCCACGGGCGGGGCGGAGCTGGCGAGCAGCGCTTCGAGCTCCGACATGGGGGATTCCCCATGCGTGCGGGAGGGCGGAGCGGCGTTGCGTCGCAAAAGCACGGACTTCGCCGGACCATGTGCGCGCCGTCTCTTGCTTCCGCTGCGCGGTGCGGCTATACTTCCCGTCGAATTTCTTCACCACAACGGGGCTTGCCATGGAATTTACGGAAAAGGAACAGGCCATTCTTCGCATCGCTCAGAAAAGCATACCCGATTCGCTCACTCCCTATGCGGATATGGCGGCCGCCGTCGGCGCCACGGAAGAGGAAGTGATTGCGCTCTTGTCCCGGCTCAAGGAGTCGGGCGCCATCCGTCGTTTCGGCGCGAGCATCAAGCATCAGCGCACGGGCTGGACGCATAACGCCATGGTGGCGTGGATGGTCTCCCCGGACGAAGTGGACGAGGTGGGCAGAAAGGCGGCGGAACATCCGCGCATATCGCACTGCTACTATCGTCCGAGCCCGTATCCGGCGTGGCCGTACACGTTTTACACCATGATTCACGGCAAGAGCGAACAGGACTGTCTCGACGTGGTCGAAGAGCTGCGTCGCACCACCTCTCTGGAACAATACGAAATTCTGGAGAGCCTCAAAGAGCTGAAAAAGATTTCCATGACGTACTTTGCGGAGCCGTCAGAGTAACAGGAGCAAGCCATGCAAACCAAACGTTCCCATGATCTTTTCGTCCACGCCCAGGAGCTTATTCCCGGCGGGGTAAACAGTCCCGTGCGGGCGTGCCGCAACGTTCATGCCGACCCGCTGTTCATTGCCGACGCCAAAGGTTCGCATCTGACCACGGCGGACGGCGACGACGTCATCGATTTTCTCGGCTCCTGGGGCCCCATGCTGGTGGGGCACGCGCATCCTGCCGTGACGGAAGCCATCTGCAAGGCCGCGGCGCGCGGCACGAGCTACGGCGCGCCCTGCGAGGATGAAGTCCGCCTTGCCGAAGAAGTGTGTTCGGCGCTGCCTTCCGTGGAGATGGTGCGCATGGTGAATTCCGGCACCGAAGCCACCATGAGCGCGCTGCGTCTGGCCCGCGGCGTGACCGGCCGCGACAAGATGATCAAGTTCATCGGCGGCTATCACGGTCACGGCGACGCTTTTCTGGCCAGCGCGGGATCCGGCGTAGCCACGTTTTCGATTCCCGGCACGCCGGGCGTTCCGGCGGCCACCGTGGCCGACACACTGCTTGCGCCCTACAATGATCTGGGCGCGGTGAAGGCGCTCTTCGAGGCCTGGCCCGATCAGATTGCGGCGCTCTTTGTGGAGCCCGTGGCGGGCAACATGGGGCTGATCCTGCCTCAGCCGGGATTTCTGCGTGGACTGCGCGAACTGTGCTCGAAATACGGCGCGCTGCTGGTGTTCGACGAGGTGATTACCGGATTCCGTCTTTCCTACGGCGGCGCGC
This sequence comes from uncultured Mailhella sp., assembly GCF_944324995.1. GTDB lineage: Bacteria > Desulfobacterota > Desulfovibrionia > Desulfovibrionales > Desulfovibrionaceae > Mailhella. The sequence goes on along the minus strand of NZ_CALUYL010000019.1, from coordinate 57,589 downwards.
AGGGCCGTTTCGACATCATGCCCGATCTGACCACGTTCGGCAAAATCATCGGCGGCGGTCTGCCCGTGGGAGCCTACGGCGGACGGGCCGACCTCATGCGTCACATTGCGCCGGAGGGCGAAGTGTATCAGGCGGGCACGCTGTCGGGCAATCCGCTGGCCATGGCCGCCGGACTGGCCACGCTGAACATTCTCAAGCACGCCGATTACGGCGCTCTGGAAGGTCGCGTGCATGCGTTCGTGGAGGAACTGCAGGAGATACTCAGAGAGAAGGGCGTGCCGGTGCAGATTCCGCACATTGCCTCGCTGTTCACCGTGTATTTCACGGAAGCGCCTCTCATGGACTTTGCGAGCGTGCAGACCACGGATCAGAAACTTTTCGAGACCTTCTACAAGCAGATGCGCGAGCAGGGCATCTTCATGGCGCCTTCGGCCTTTGAAGCCAACATGCTTTCCTTTGCGCACAGCGACGAGGATTTCGCCAGGGCGCTGGACGCGGCCCGCAACGTGAAGTTCTAGTCGTCAGACGCTTCAACAAAAAAACGCGGAGTTCCGTTGCGGAGCTCCGCGTTTTTTTGTCGCTGCTGAGAAGTGCTGTTCGGTCGGGCCGAGTGTGACAGAAAGGGGAAAACGCGCGGGAGCTCGGAGCAGAATTTTTTGAGCGCGGCGTCTGTTTCCAGAGCGAGAGGCCGGGGCGACGGCGGGGAATGCGGTTTCGTTCCCGGCGTGGTCGGCGTCGCGGTAACGGCGGAAGCGCAAAAAACACGCTCCGGCGGACTGTCGGAGCGTGTTTGGCAACATGCGCGGGGAAATGCGGGGCGCGGTCGTTTCGGGCGGGAGAAGGTCAGCGGGAGGTCTTCTTTCGCGCGGACTGGCGCTGCGCGGCCGCGGCGGATTTCCGGGAAGGACGTTTTTTCTGCACCTTGCGCGGCGGGGAATAGCTGGTGGATTTTTTGAGCTGCCGGGCCTGCTTGGCCGAGACGCCGAGCTCGGCGATGGCGGTGCTTTTCTTTTTGGCCACGGCGGCGAATCCGGCGTTGAGCAGGCGGCGTGCTTCTGCGGCGCGCACGCCCGTGTTGGGCGCTCCGAGAATGACGGCAATGAGCTTGTGGCCGCGCTGGCGCGCCGTGACGATGATGTTGTAGCCTGCGGCGGTGACCCAGCCGGTTTTCAGACCGTCGAGACCGGCGTAGTGGCCGACGAGGGGGTTGTGGTTGGGTTCCGTGCGGCCGCGGTGCGTGACGGAGCGGGCAAGATGATACTTTCGGGCTCTGGGATAGTGAGCCTGATAGGCTCTGGCAAGCTTGAGCATGTCCCGCGCCGTGGTGATCTGCCCTTTGGCGGGCAGACCGTGCACGTTGACGAAGCGGGTGTTTTTCATGCCCAGGCGTCTGGCCAGCGAGTTCATTCGGGAAACAAAGGCGGAGGTGGAGCCCGCCACGTGTTCGGCCACGGCCACGCTGGCGTCGTTGCCCGAAGCCACGGCCATGCCGTAGAACAGCTTGTCGAGCGTCACCCGTTCTCCGGCCCGCAGGCCGAAGCGGGAACCGCCGGTGCGGGCGGCCGCGGCGCTGATTTTAACCTTGTCGTGATAATCGACCTTGCGGCTGCTGATGGCGTTCATGGCCACGTACATGGAAATGACCTTGGTGAGCGAGGCCGGGGGAATCTTCATGTCGGCGCGCTGTTCGTAGAGAATGCGGCCGGTGGTCACGTCCATGAGAATGGCGCTTTTGGCGTTGATGGGCCGGGCCAGCGCGCTGGAGGCGCAGAGCAGACAGAAGGCGACAGCGAGGGCAAGGATGCGGCGGAAGCCGTAAAACGGGTGTTGGCTGGGCATGATGATTCCTGATTCAGCTCATGAAATTGCGCCTTCCAGACTGCGGCTTCCGAAGAAACGGAGATGGGCGGCACGTTCCGGAAACGTTTTTCGGAACAGGATGCGCGAGCTCCATGTGAATTTTTTAGACAATTTTTTCCTGAGCGGCAAGCCTGCAACGCCTTTTGTAACAATTTAGTTCCGTGACCTCAGGAAGATTTTTTTGTGATGGAAAAGAAAAATATTCAGGAAAATCAGGAGAAAAAAAGAGAGGTCGCAGCGAGGTTCAGATGAACTCGCTTCCTGGCGCCGTCACGGCGGGGAGTTTCGGCTCGTAGGGCGAGCGTCCGGCGCAGGCCGGGCAGAGCGCGCCCATGCGGGCGGGGTGCGGTTCGCCGCAGCTTATGCAGGCGGTCATGGGTTCCGGGGGCGTTTCGCGCAGGAAGGCGGCGCGCACCTGCACCGAGGATGTCGAGAGCACGGCAATGCCGGCCTTGCGTATTTCGCTCTCCAGCCGCACGAGGGAGCGCTCGTCGGCCATCGGTTCCTGGAGGGCCCAGCGGCGGATGTGGGGCCAGCCCGCCGTTTTGACGAGGTCGAGGTACACGCGCACGCCTTTGCCGCCGGGCGTGCGGAAGAGCGTGAGGGCAAAGCGTCCGAGATCGAGCACGTGCAGGCGTCCGTTGCCCGCGGTGCAGGGCGTGAGCAGCTGAACGGCGTCGGGAAGGTCGCGGTCGGTTTCGCAAAGGGCGTGAAAGTGCTTTGTTCTGCCCATGGAATGCAGGGCAAGTTCGGTCATGAAGGCGGCAAGCATCATGCCGGGAGTGGCCGCGCCGTGGAAGCTGCGGGCGGTGTCCATGAAGTCGTCGAAGGAAGTGAAGGGAATCATGAGAGTTGCGCTCGTGGTTGACGTTGGCCGCAGACGATGCGTACCGGGCCTTTTTTCTTTTTTAGAGCGCAACGTCGCCGTTGGGTATGATAAGATGCGCGTAAAAAAGGCCGCTTCCTTGCGGAAGCGGCCTCTGAAAGCCGGTTGAGAGCGGAATTATTCCATGCCCATGGCTTTTTTGACCTTGTCGAAAATGCCGGGCTTGTTCTGTTCTTCGGTAAGCTTTTCAAATTCCCTGAGGAGCTTTTCCTGTTCGGCGGTGAGCTTGGTGGGGGTTTTCACCACCACGCGCACCAGAAGGTCGCCCGTGCGCTTTTCGCCGGGATATTTGAGACCCTTGCCGCGGATCTGGAAAATCTTGCCGTTCTGCGTGCCCTTGGGAATGTCGAGATCGAGCGTTTCCCCTTCGTTCAGGCTGGGAATCTGGATGCGGGTTCCGAGCGCCGCCTGCGGGAAGGTGATGGTGGCGGTGTACACGAGATTCTGTTCGTCGCGCTCGAAGACGTCGTCGTCCTCCACGTGGAGCACCACGTAAAGATCGCCGGGAGGGCCTCCGTGGACGCCCATTTCGCCTTCGCCGCGCAGGCGCAGGCGCGCGCCGTCGTACACGCCGGCGGGAATGCGCACGGACAGTTCGCGCACGGTTTCCACAATGCCTTCGCCCTTGCACTTGGGGCAGGGCTTGGGAATGGTGAAGCCGCGGCCGTGGCAGGCGGGGCAGGGCTGCACGAACTGCATGAAGCCCTGACGGATGGCCACCTGACCGGAACCGCCGCACTTTTTGCAGGTTTCGCGCGAAGAGCCTTTGGCCGCGCCGGAGCCGTTGCACTCGGGGCAGGTGACGTGGCGGGGAATCTTGATGGCCTTTTCCGTGCCCTTGGCGGCTTCGCGGAAAGAGATGGTCATGTTGTAGCGCAGATCATCGCCCTGCTGGGGACGGGGCCCGCGGGAACGGGAACCGCCGAAGCCGAACAGATCGCCGAACACGTCGCCGAACTGCGCGAAGATGTCCTCGGCGCTGTTGAACGAGGAGCCGCCCATGCCGGGATCGGCGGTGCCGAAGCGGTCATAGTTGGCGCGACGCTCGGGATTGCGCAGTACGTCGTAGGCTTCCGCGGCTTCCTTGAACTTCTGTTCCGCCTCGGGATTGTTCGGATTGTGGTCGGGATGATACTTGAGCGCCAGCTTTCGGTAGGCGTGCTTTATCTCGTCGTCCGAAGCATCTCTGGAGACGCCCAGAATTTCATAATAATCGCGCTTGCTCATGAAAATGTTCCGTACAACAGGGCTTAGTCGTCAAGATCGGGCGTGGTTTCGCCTTCCACGGGGGTGTAGAAGCGCTTGTCTTCAGGCAGCACCTTGCCCGCGGCGATTTCGCGCAGGGCCGTGACGACTTCCTTGTTTTTGCTGTCAACCAGAGGTTCGTAGCCTTCGCGGAACTGACGTACACGCTTGATGGCCATCTGCACGAGAAGAAAACGGTTGTCTACGCGGCGCTGGCAATCTTCAACGGTAATACGGGCCATGAAATGCCTCCAGAAAGTTTATCCGGGCGATCCGGGTGATATCAGAAACAGGTGATGACCCGCGCCGGAAGGCGCAGGGAAAATACGACTTGCGGCATGATGCCGAACCATTTTTTTTATCTGGAGCGGCAAATGTTGTCAAGTATTTGAATGCGAGTCCAGACCCGGGAAAGCACGTCTTTCCCGGGTCTGGAGATGCCGGATGCGAGATCGGCATGCCGCCGCAGCTACTTTTTGCGGCGACCGAAACGATGCGTCGGCGCTTCCGGCTCCGTTTTGATGGCGAAAAAGTCGTCGGGCGCGCCGTGGAAGCCGTCATGATCGCGGTGAGCGCGGCCCTTGCCGGGACGGAAGCTGTGATCGCGGAATCCGCGCTCTTCGCGGCGACCGTCGAAGCGGCGTTCCCGGTTCTCGTCGTCACGGGAACGGAAGGAACGGCGGTCTTCATGGAAGGAGCGTTCTTCGTCGTCGCGGTCGCGGCGCTTCGGGAAGGGACGACGCGCGCGGTCGAAGGGCTTGTCGAAGCGTCCGCTTCTGCGACCGTGTTCGTCTTCGCCCCGTCCAGAGCGGAAGAAGCGGCCTTCTTCCCGCTCTTCCCCTTCCTCGTGGAAGCGGCGGCGGGGACGGAAGGAACGGCGTTCCTCATCGCCGCGGCGGAACGAACGTTCCTCGTCGCGGAAGGGGCGTTCTTCACGGCGTCCGTCGAAGCGGCGTTCGCCGTGCTGCTCGCCGTCGGCAAAGCGATCCTCGTCCCTGCGGAACGAAGGCTTTCTGCCGAACGGCTTGCGTCCGGCGCGAAAATCGCGTTCGTCGTCTCCGTTTTCGCGGCGGCGATCCCTGTTCCAGGGCTTGCGGGGGGCGCGTTCGCGGAAGGATTCTTCGCGCGGGCTCTCTTCGTCCCAGGAGTCGGAGGCGTAGCGGCGCTGACGCTTCAGTTCCTCGTCGTCGCGGCGCGGGCGGAAGCCCTTTCTGTCGGCAAAGGCGCGGCGGCCGGAACGGTGTTCCCGGCCATCCCTGTCTTCAAAGCGGTCCTTGCGGGACGCGTTTCCGTCACGGCGACGGAACGGACGGCGTCCTTCTTCATCTTTCTGATATTCCAAGTCTATCTCCAGTCGGCCGACGTGTACGCCGGTCAGTTTCACGGTCACTTTCTGTCCGAGGCGGAACGCTTCGCCGCTGTGCTCGCCGCGCAGCTCCTGCCTTTCCTCATCAAATATGTAGTAGTCCCGGCCCAGCGTCTCCACCCGCACCATGCCTTCCACCGGCATGCCGTCGAGCTCCACGAAAAAGCCGAAATTCATGACGCCGCTGATGACGCCTGCAAACGTTTCGCCCGTGCGGCCCGTCAGCAGCAGGCAGCCCATGCGCCTGTCGATTTCCCGCTCGGCGTCGGTGGCGACGCGTTCGCGGCTGTTGCACTGTTCGGCGGTTTCCAGCAGCTTGTGTCCCGCGGGCAGGGGGCCGCCCGTATCGAGGCCGAGAACATAGCGCAAGGCGCGGTGGTTCACAAGGTCGGCGTAGCGCCGTATGGGCGAGGTGAAATGACAGTAGCACGCCGAGCCGAGGCCGAAGTGCCCGTCTTCCTCGGGCGAGTAGCGGGCCTGCATCATGGAGCGCAGGGCAAGGCGGCTCACCACGAAGGCCTGATCCGTGCCTGCGGCCGCATCCAGCACATGGGTGAGCCAGCCGGGAACCGTGGCCTTGGCCGCCTTCGGCAGGGGCAGATCGGCGTCGGTGGCGCGCAGGGTGTGATAGAGTTCCTCCAGCCTGTCCGGGCCGGGCGCGGGGTGTACGCGGTAGAGCAGAGGCGCGTTCTTACGGGTGAGAAATTCCGCCACGGCCTCGTTGGCGCGCACCATGAAGGCTTCGATGAGCCGGTGACTGAACAGCCGCTCCCTGTTGCGGATGCCCGTCACGCAGGAAACGCCGTTCTTTTCTTCCACCACGAACTCCGCTTCGGGAATGTCGAAGTCCAGTCCGCCCTGACGGTGACGCCGCTCCATGAGCACGGCGGCAAGTTCCGCGGCCTCCCGGAGCATGGCGGTCACGCCGGGGGCCCGGCGCTCGATGCTTGCGGCGGCTTCACCCTGCGGATCGTCCAGCGCGGCCTGTACTTCGCGGTAGGTCAGGCGGGCGCGGGAAATCATGAGGCCGTTGCAGAAACGGGAATCCGTCAGATTGCCGTTTTCGTCGAGGCGCATGTCCACTGCCATGCAGCGGCGCTCCTCGTTTGGACGCAGACTGCACACGCCGTTGCACAGCGATTCCGGCAGCATGGGCTCCACGGACATGGGAAAATAGTACGAGTTGCCGCGGTCGCGCGCTTCCTTGTCCAGCGCCGTTCTCGGGCGCACGTAGTGGGAGACGTCCGCAATGGCCACGAGAAGACGCCAGCCCTCCGCCGTGCGGCAGGCGCACACGGCATCGTCGAAGTCGCGGGCGTCCTCGCCGTCGATGGTGACCAGCATTTCCCCGCGCAGATCTTCAAGAGATGCCTTGTCGCTCCACGGCGCGGCGGCCGCCGCTTCCGCTTCGGCCACCACGTTGTCGGGAAATTCCGTGGGAATGCCGTTGTTCAGCTTGGTGAAGCGCTCCTGCACCGCGGCGTCGTTTTCCATGCCGAGATCGGCCACGGCCCGCCCCGACCAGAGATGTCGTTCGCCGTGCTCTTCCAGCTTGTCCGCGATGCTCACGCGGAGCAGTTCGCCTTCCTCGGGCGTCTTTTCCAGCGCGGACACGTCGGCCAGCACGTCGAAGGTCAGGCGCGAATCCGCAGGACGACAGAGTGCCGTGCCTTCGGTCTTTCCCCTGCGCAGCACGCGCGCCACCACGTCGGTCTGACCGCGGCGCACCACGGCGATGACCCGTCCTTCCTGCTTTTTGAAGGCTCCGCGCTTGCGGGGCAGCAGCATGACGTCCACCAGATCGCCGTTCCAGGCGTCGCCCACGTCGTCGGGCGCAATGTAGATGTCCTGTCCGGAGCGGGCCTCGGCGTCTTCGGGCGTCACGAAGGCCGCGCCGGAACGCTGTGTGGCAAGAATGCCGCGGCGTCGTTTGAGCGCGTCGGCCATGACCCAGCTTCCGCCTTCCAGACGGACGATCTCGCCGTTGCGGGCCAGATCGTGCAGGGCTTCCAGAATGTCCCGCTTGAGCTTGCGGGAAAAGGCTCCGATGCGGAGAATGTCGTCGAGACGCAGGGGGCGTCCGGCTTTTTCGAGAATGTCGAACAAGAGCTGTTCGTCGAAATCTTCTTGTTTTTTCATGATATTTCCAGAGGCATTTCAGGAATGCCGCAATGATGCGCCGCAAAAGGGCGCGTTCAGCCGAGGTGTTTGCGCAGCCAGGCGCTCCACCAGGTTTCAAAATCCGGCCCGGGCGCGGCGCAGTCGCCGGTCAGCGCGTCGGCGCTCAGGGAGGCGAAGAACCGGGCCGAGACTTCCAGCGAAAAGCAGGGAACGGAAAGCCCCAGCGGACGCAGTTTGACGGCGTCCTTGGCGGTGCAGACGACGGGCAGGCGCAGGGCTTCAAGACGGGATTTTTCCCCGGAAAAGTCGTGGTGATCGGGGAAGGTCAGCATGCGTTCCGGGCTTTTGCCGAGAAAGGCGGAAACCGTGTGCAGAGCCTGGGAAGGATCGCCGATGCCGCAGGCAAAGACGTAGGCTCCGGGCACGGCGGACGCGTCGGAAAGCGGCGCGGCGTCCGCGTTCAGGGGGCGAAGACCCGCAGGCTCCATGCGGAAGGCGAAGACCGGGCGGGGATACTGCCGGAGGCGCTGTTTCAGCGCCGGAACAAGTTCCGGCCACTCTTCCGGTTCGGCCTTGATGAGATAGGCTCCGGCGTCGCGCAGGCCGGATTCCGGTTCGCGCCAGCTTCCCGCGGGAATGACGCGGTTCCAGTTGGAGGGGGGGCGGCCCGGAGCGGGGGTGAGGCGCACGTCGTCCTTGTCGAGGAGCACGAGATCGAGATCGCGCCCCGTGGAGAGGTGCTGAAAGCCGTCGTCGAGCAGGTAGAAGTCGGGAGAGAATTCGGATTCCACGCGCTCTCCCGCGCGGTTGCGGTCGGGATCGACCATGATCACGGCGTCGGGATGGCGCGTGGCCAGCATGAGCGGTTCGTCGCCGCATTCGGCAGGGGGCACGCCGGGGGCCGCCCGCAGGGGCAGAGACGAGGGATGCGCGCCGTAGCCGCGCGTGAGCACGGCGGCGCGAAGGCTGTGACGCGAGGCGTGATCGAGCAGCCAGTCCGTGACCGGCGTTTTGCCCGTGCCGCCCCAGGAAATGTTTCCCACGGAGGCGCAGGGCCGGGGCGGTTTCCACTGACGGAGCAGTCCGCGGCGCGTCATGCGGCGGCGGAGGCTGCCCCCGAAGCCGTAGAGCAGGGAGAGGGGCAGCAGAATCGGCGCGAGAATGTTTTGCAGGGGGTGGCGTTCTGCCATGGCGGCACCGGGCGGAAAGACGTTCAAGCCCAGACGGATTCCGTGGGCAGGCATCCGTCGGTATGCGGGTTATTCGTGCCGGACGGGCGTGTAGTCGATGACGGCCTCTTCGTCCGTGCGTTCCAGCTTGAAGATGACGGGGCGCAGACCGTCGTTGCAGCTCACGATGGCCACGCCCGGCGTTTTTATCCAGTCGCCGTAGTAGAAGAGTTCGTCGCCCGTGCCGTGGGCCAGCGCGAACACGTACTGATAGACGGCCTTCCACGCTTCATCGCAGAAGTGCGCGGGCTTGGCGTAGTCGGCGTAAAAGACCTGTCCGGCCTTGAGCATGGGGCAGGGGCCGAGGCCTTCGACGCCGTATTCTCTGGCAAGGGGTTCGTCGAAGGTGGTTTTCAGAACGGTGATGCGCACGCGTTTCATGTCGGAAGCCCCGTTGCGGTCAATGGATGGCGTACATGCGAACGGCCGGCGAAAAGCCGGCCTGAGAAAAGAGGGAAGAGGAAGGCCGCGACGTTCAGCCGCGGCCTTCCATAAGCGTCAGCTGTTGCGGTTGCCGAGAAGGCGGAGCAGCATGAGGAACATGTTGATGAAGTCGAGGTACAGGGTGAGCGCGCCGAGCAGCGCGCCGCGGCGCATGGCAAGGCTGTCGTCCACGGGAGCGCTTTCGCCCATCATGCGGAGCTTCTGCGTATCGTAGGCGGTGAGGCCGGTGAAGATGATGACGCCGAGCACGCTGATGGTGAGGTCAACGGCGGAGTTGCCGATGAAGGCGTTCACGAGGCTGGCGAGCAGGATGCCCCACAGGCCCATGATCATGAAGCTGCCCATGCCGGAAAGATCACGCTTGGTGACCATGCCGAACACGCTCATGCCGCCGAACATGCCCGCGGTGACGATGAAGGCCTGAGCCACGGAAGAGCCGGTGTACACCAGAAGCACCGGGCCGAGGAACACGCCCATGAGCACGGAATACAGCAGGAACAGGCCGGTGGCCGTGCCTGCGGAGAGCACGTGCATTCTGGCGGTGATGAACATGGAAAGACCGATGACGGCCACCATGAGCAGAATCATCATGATGGTGTTGGTGAACAGAAACTGCATGATGGCCATGTTGGAGGCCGTGAACACGGCGGCGAGCGCAGTGACGCCGAGAGCCGCCGTCATCCAGAGATAGACCTGCTGCATGTAAACGGCAACGCTGGAGCGTCCGTAGCTCTGCACCTGGTCGCGAGACGTGTTATTCATGAATGTTTCCTCCCGAAGGGGTAAATGGCGAGGTTTGCCGCAATAATTCTGCGAATTCAGGATAACAATAAGGCTTCTTGCCCCTTAATGCAAGGCGCTGAGGGAAAAGAAAATTTCCGAGCTTGACGCAAGGTGTCGTTTTTTTTATGTTCGCTGGCGGAGGCGTCTCGTAACCGGTGTTGCGCCTGGTCTTCAAAACCAGTGTCAGGCTGAGAGGTCTGAGGTAGGTTCGACTCCTATACGCTTCCGCCAAAAGACGCGCATAAAGCCTCATGAAGCTTCAACGGCTTCGTGGGGCTTTCCTTTTTCTGCGCTGCCTTGCGCGCTCTTATGGCGTTTCTTTGCCGAAGTGGGCGGCATGCGGCGGCAGCGTCGGGCAGCTCGCGGGCGGCGTTTTTCTGGATCATGCCGGATGAGAGGCGACTATGACGGAAGAAGAAAAGATTTTTGCAGGAAGGCTTTTTGATGCGAGATGTCGGGAACTCAAGGACATCAAGCATGTGGCGCACGAGCTGTGCCGGAAGTTCAACGCCATGGATGAATATGATCCTGAAAGGCTGCCGCTCATACGAAAATTCATAGGAAGCATCGGCAGCAATTATTACTTTCAGGGGCCCATCCAGTTTAATTACGGCTGCCACACGTTCATCGGCGACAACTTTTTCGCGAACTTCAATCTGCTCATCTTTGACGACGGGAAAGTCGTCATCGGCAACAATGTGATGTTCGGGCCCAACGTCAGCCTTCTTTGTTCCAACCATCCCCTCATTGCGGATGAACGCATACGCATGACCTATCCTGACGGCCACGTGTCCACGTCGGAGTTCGCGGGAGAAATTCATATTGAAGACGACGTCTGGCTGGCGGCCAATGTTGCCGTCATCGACGGAGTGACCATAGGAAAGGGCGCGGTCGTGGGCGCAGGCAGCGTGGTCACGCACGACATTCCCGCCGGATGGCTGGCCCTCGGCGTTCCTGCAAAGCCGGTCAGGAAGATTTCCGAGCGGGATTCCAGGATGCACCTGCTGAGCTAGGCGTCTCTCCCCGCGCTGCCGTCCTTGTCCCGCAGGGAAGGAAACGTTTTTTTGCCGACGCCGTCCGGGCCCGCTGCCGTGAAAGGCGGCGGGCTTCTGTGTTAAATGCTCCGGCGGTTCGCGTCCAAGGAACGGCGCATCCGCGGGACGGATATGTTTTGATGAAAAGAGGCCCGGGGCTTGCGCCGGGGCCTCTTTCGTCGTCTCTGCGGCCGGGCAGAGGGGGCCGGGCTTGATTTCCCCGGACGGCTGCTCCTTGTCAGGGAAGCGAGATGCGCGAGCCGCAGGCAAGGTAATGGAGCCTGTCGCCGAGCGTCTGTTTCAGATAGTCAAACGGGCCTCGCCCCGTGCAGTGGCAGGTGTAATACTCGGTCGGAAACGCCGCCAGATGCCGGGCGGCGAAATCGAGCGTTGCGCGGCCCTGCTGATCGGGCTTCAGCGACCTGAAGTGGAATCCGCCCACGAGCACGTCGGGCCGCAGCCATTGCACGATGTTCAGTATGCCCTTGTGGGAACAGCCGCTGATGACCACGAGTCGTCCGCGTTCCCGGAGGCAGAGATACTGCTCGTGCGTGAAGTCGTCGGGCTCGGGATGCCCGTTGCGCACCATGAGCAGATCCTGACTGTACGAGGGAAAGGGCCGCGCTTCTTCGTTGCAGGAGCACAGCCGCATGTCGTCGTCCAGAGACAGCACGTCGTCCGTCGGCACGATGCGGGGATTGCCGGCCAGCGAGGGATCCATGCCTATTTCCCGGCCGTCTGCGGCGAGGTGGCGTTCAAAGGCACGGCGATGCACATAGACGGGCGCGTGATCGTTCACGGCGAGGAAGCGGGCCAGACCTCCGGTGTGATCGTAGTGCCCGTGGGACACGACGGCCATGTCCACAAGGCGCAGATCCACGCCCAGACGTTCGGCGTTGCGGGCAAAGGCGTCCGTCTGTCCTGTGTCGAAGAGGATGCGGTGCCTTTCCGTTTCGATGTAGAGGCTCAGACCGTGCTCGGCGATGAGACTTTCGTCGGACGCGGTGTTTTCCAGAAGCGTGACGATGTGCATGTCGGACTCCTTGTTGCGGGCTTGCGTTTCGACAGTAAGCCGCGCCGCAGGCGCTGTCCATCGGGAGAGCCGTGCATGGAGCCGGGAAGGATGAGTTTCCCGTGCATCGGTGCCGTCCAGAGGAAAAACGGCATTCCGATGCACGGGACGGCTCTGCACTTCGTCCGAAGTGTTCGGCCGGAAAATATCAGAAGGAACGGCAGGCCCGGATCAGCAGGATGACGGCAATCATGATGAGGATGAGAAGGATCAGCTTGCGGAACATTTCCTGATCGATTTTCTGCCCGAGATACACGCCGATTTTCGTTCCCACGTAGCAGCTGATGACGCCGGCGGCCGCCAGCTTCAGGATCGGTACGGTATAAAATCCCGACAGAGCCTGAAAAAATACGCTTCCGTAATTGGGGAACATCAGAAATACGTTGATGTTTCCCCGTGATCTGTCCGGCGACCAGTGCTTCAGCAGAGCGTAGATTCCCAGAGGCGCTCCGACCATGGCCACGGAGGCGTTGACCGCTCCGCAGATGACGCCGGTGGCTATGCCCGTGAAGACGGAATCGGGAAGCCTGTAGCGGCAGATAGTCCTGCACGACTGCATGAACACGAACGCGAAGAGCACGATGCACAGAACAAGCTGAAGCACGGCCATGGAAGCGGAACGCAGCAGAAGAACACCGAGGAAGCACCCCGGAGCGGCTCCGAGAATCAGATATTTGATGTCGCTCCACCGGCAGGCGTGGCGGTAGTTCAGGGCCAGCTGCGTGGAGGCGAATATGCATATGAGGCAGGAGATGAGAATGGAGTTTTCCGTGGACAGGGAAATCATCATGATGGGAATGGCGATCATGGCTCCGCCGATGCCCGTTACGCCTCCGGCTATGCCTCCGAGAAACCATCCGATGGCCACCATAAGAAAACTCAAGGGAGCCTCCTTGGAAAAAGCTCTTGCAAAGAGCCTCCGTCGCGATGCGCTGATCGCGGCGGAGGCTCTTCATCTCCGATTATTTCGTGATCTCAAAGACGGCGCAGCAGTCCTTGTCTCCCAGACCCTGACTGCTTGCCTCCGTGTAATAGCGGCAGGCCTGTTCCATGAGCCTGGGCTCATAGCCCCAGTTTTTGGCCATGGCGCAGCCGAGCTTCACGTCCTTGAGCGCCAGATCCACGCCGAAGCGGGCCGCGTAGTCTCCTTCCGCAATCCACGGGCCGCGCACATCCAGCTGGAAACTGCGGGCTCCGGTGTCCTGAAGCAGTTCCACGAGCAGCTTGGGATCCATGCCGGCCAGACGGCCGATGCGCATGCCTTCGGCCAGAACGGCGAGGTTGGTCATGCCCACAAGATTGCTCAGCAGTTTTACCGCACAGGAGGCGTCCACCGTTCCCACATCCCGGGGCTGTCCTATTTTCGAGAACAGAGGCATGAGTCGTTCAACGGCCTTGCGGTCGCCGCCGATGAACAGGGGTTCCTGGCAGTGTGCGGCCATCTGCGGGGTTTTGCCTACCGTGGCCTGCACGTAGGCTATGCCCTTCTCGGCGGCTGCGGCCGCCAGCTTTCCGGCGGTTCCGGGGTCGATGGTGCTGAATTCCACATGGACGGAGCCGGCTTTCATATGGGCATAAAGGCCGTTTTCTCCGAGCACCGTTCCGGCAACGTGCTCGGGCAGCGGAAGGCAGGTGCAGAGAACGTCGCAGACCGCGAGATCCGATATTTCGGCGGCTACCTGGGCGCCTGCCTCACGGAAAGGTTCGAGCCGTTGCGGCGTGCGTCCGTACACCATGAGCGACTCGCCTGCCGCCATGATGTTCTTTGCCAGCGGAGCTCCCATATTGCCGAGACCGATAAACGAAACCAGCATGATATGCCTCTCTCTTTCCAGGGTTTTTATTAATGTTGAAGCTTAAGAAGGCCGTTATCCCTGATAGGCGTCCAGTTTGGCCCGAAGCTCTTTCATGAAGGCTTCGTCGGCCTTGGCGCCTTCGAGAAGATACGGGCGTCCCAGATAGCCGTACTTGGGCTGACCCATGCGGTGATAGGTGAGCGCTTCGTATTTGATGTTGGGACGCAGAGGAATCATGCGGCGGATGGCCATGATTTCCTCTTCCGTATCATTGAAGCCGGGAATGACGGGGGTGCGGATCAGAATGGGCAGAGAGGGGAAATGTTCAAAGACATGCTGGATGTTCTGGAGAATCTGCTTGTTGCTGCTGCCGGTGAACTTCTTGTGCTTTTCGTCGTCCAGAGATTTTACGTCGAAAATAAGCTGATCGAGATAGTGACAGGCTTCGTCCAGCACTTCGGTCGGATAGCAGCCGCAGGTTTCGATGGCGGTGGAGAGTCTGTGATATTTGGCTTCCCGCAGCATGGCGAGCGCAAATTCGGGCTGAGCCAGGGCTTCGCCGCCGGAGAGCGTGAGACCTCCGCCGGATCTCGTGTAGAACACGTCGTCCTCTTCCACCTTTTTGATGACCTCTTCCACCGTGGTTTCATATCCGTAGAAGGACTGGGCGCCGGAAGGACAGGCGTTTACGCAGGCTCCGCAGGAGGTGCACAGGGCCCGGTTGTAGCAGTTCATGCCGTCGACGACGGTGATGGCTCCCGTGGGGCAGGCTCTGGAGCAGCGACCGCAGACGGCGGCCGTCAGACATCTGGTGGGGTTGAAGGCCCGCTCAGGAGTAAAAAGCTGGGATTCGGGATTGCTGCACCAGCGGCAGCGCAGGGGGCAGCCCTTGAAGAATACGATGGTACGTATGCCCGCACCGTCATGAACGCTGAACTTCTGGATGTTGAAGATTATTCCTTTTTGTTTGCTGTCCTGCATGACGTTCTCCTGGCGAAGTTGGGAGACTGAGGGTGGCGGAAAAGAGAATGTTCACACTGTGCCGGGACGGCTGCATTCCGACGCCGGAGCCGGAATGCGCGGCGGGAATATCTGTTTTGTCTCCGAAGGAAAACAGAAGCTGTACGAACACAGCGCGGGCGCAGAAAAAAAACGCAGGATAAAGCTCCTGCGTGTTGCCGGGGAGGAACCCCTCCCCGGCAGGCTGTTTTACTCCATCAGACTACACTTCGGAGTGTTCGGTACGTTCGATGACGTCGTTCTGCAGGTCGCGGGACATGTCGCAGAAGAAGGCGCTGTAGCCGGCGACGCGGACGATCAGGTTGCGGTAGTTGCTGGGATCCTTCTGGGCGGCTTCAAGCGTGGCGCGGTTGATGATGTTGAACTGCAGATGCCACAGCTTCAGGTCGCACCAGGTGCGGATGAGGTTCATGATCTTGTGGGTGCCTTCCTCACCGGCCACGGCCTTGGGCGAAAGCTTGATGTTCAGGAGGCGGGACGCACGGTTGATCATGCCGTAGTTCTTGGAATGGAAGTTGGAGAGCAGGTCGCCGGTCGGGCCCTGATGGTCGGCGCCGTGAGAGGCGGAGGAACCGTCGGACAGAGCGGTGCCGGCCTTGCGGCCGTTGGGCGTGGCGCCGATGATCTTGCCGAAGGGCACATGGGAGGTGATGGGCACATAGCGCACGTCCACATGGATGCCGCGTTCACGGCTGCTCTTTTCAGCTTCGACCTGGGTGAATCTGTCGATGTCCTTGGCGATGCTGTCGGCATAGGGATCGTTGTTGCCGTAGGCGGGAGCGCTCTTCAGCATCTGCTGGATGGGTTCGTAACCCACGAAGTCGGCCTTCAGGGCTTCCAGCAGTTCCTTCATGGTAAGCTTCTTTTCTTCAAAGACGAGCTTCTTGATGGCGGCCAGGGAGTCGGTGACGGTGCCGTAGCCGAGGAATTCAAAGTAGGAGAAGTCCACGCCGCCGGGGATCTTCTGGGTGTGCAGATCGAGGGCGTTTTCCATGCAGAGGTTGTGGAGCACGGAAGAGAGCGGAGCGGCGAAGTGCTGGGGACGCAGGCAGTCAACGATGTGCTGCTGCTGGAAGGCCTTGTGCAGCAGGTTGATGTGCTGCTTCTTGTAGGCTTCGTAGAATTCTTCCCAGGTCTTGAATTCGCAGGGATCGCCGGTTTCCAGACCGAGCAGCTCGTCGCCGTAGTGCAGCATGCGGCCGTTGTAGAGCAGCATTTCGAGGGCGGCGCCGAAGTTGATGTACACGCAGCCGGAGGTGTAGGTGTCGCGGTTGGGATGACGGGTTTCGGTGCAGCCGGAGATGGCGTAGTCCAGAGCTTCATTGACCGGAACGCCCTTGACGGTGTTCAGGAACACGACTTCTTCGTCGTTGATGAGCTTGGGGAAGCCGGAACCGTCCTTGATGGTAAGGGCGATTTCGTACATGAAGCGCTCAGGCGTGCGGGCATGGATGCGGGTGGCCAGGTCGGGGTAGTTCAGCGGGAATTCTCTCTTGGATTCCAGGAACAGGTAGGACAGATCGTTGGTGGCGTCTTCGCCGTCGGGGGTCTGTCCGCCGATGGTCACGGCTTCCCAGTGAGCGTAGCCTTCCTGGAATTCGTTGCCGGTGGGGTTGATGTACAGGTCGATGAACTGCGCCATGTCGACCCACATGCATTCCAGAAGTTCCTTGGCCTGTTCGCGGGTGATGCGGCCTTCTTCGATGTCCTTCTTGTAGTAAGGATAGAAGTACTGGTCCATACGACCGTTGGAGATGATGGCGCTGGCCTTCTGTTCAATGCGGGAGAACATCTGCACGAACCACTGGCACTGCACGGCTTCGCGGAAGGTGCGGGCGGGGTAGGCGGGAACGCGTTCGCAGATTTCGGCGATTTCAAGCAGTTCGGCCTTGCGCTTGGGATCGGCTTCGGTGGCGGCCAGGCTGCGGGCCAGTTCCACATGACGATGAGCCCAGATCATGATGGCGTCGCACACGATGATCATGGCTTCGTAGAAGGGCTTCTTTTCCCACAGATCCACGGAGTTGGTGAGGTCGAGCTTGCTCAGGCGTTCCTTGGCTTCGTTCTGAATGTCGATGAAGCCGCGCTTGATGACCTTTTCATAGTCCGGCACCCACTGAAGGGCGGAACGATAGGAGGAAGTTTCGGAAACGATGAACTTGGACTTCAGGCCGCGTTCGTCGTCGTAGGTCACTTCGCGGATTTCTGCGGGAATGACCTTGTTCAGATGTTCATGATAGGTCTTTCCTTCCCAGTAGGGCGCAATCTCTTCCATGACGATGCGCTTGTCTTCGGGAGAAATGATGAAGGGGCTCTTTTCACGATGATCAAGGTCGGCCAGCACTTCACGGTAGAAGTCGCCGTCGATTTCAGGATACAGAATGCCGTAGCGGCCGAGCTGACCGACGCGGCCGGCAAGAAGCTGATCGGGGGTGATGTAGACGGTGATCTTTTCCGCGACGTTCTTCAGAGCCTTGGCCCAGCGGAGGGTGAGCAGTTCGCCCTCGGTGGTCTTCATGGATTCAGTGAAGTACTTGGCGCGTTCGACGTCCACGTGGGGAACGGTGAACTGAATGCGGTCGAGAATCTTGTAGACGCGTTCGCGTCCCTTGCGGTTGACCGTCTTGCTGTTGAGGCGTTCTTCCTGGGGAGAAAGGCAAGCGCAGCACTGGGACATGGTATCCTCCAAAATTGTATGTTTGAAAGGCGTCGCGCCTTTCGTGTTTGCTTGCCTCTCACTATGCATGAATCGTGCCAAAAAATTATCTTGTTGTTTTTATTGATAATTTCTATTTTTCGAGGTTTTTGTTTCTGATTTGTTTGCGAAAAACAGTGTGCATTTTTGCGACTTTTATATTCAATATACTGTTTTTATTTGTATTTTAAAATGAGTAAAAAAACACAAAATCAGGAAAGGAAGCCTTTATCGTGCATTTTTGCACAACAAGGCTTTTCCGGGGTGCTGCCGAAGAGGCGGACCGCCGGCAGGAGATAAAAAAATTCATTTTTTAAATTCGCGCTGTTAGAGGAAAAAGGACGGTGCCTGACCTGCGCATGGATGGGGGCAAAACCGCTGAAAAGATGGCATGTTTTTTGCATATATTTAGGAAGGGAAAGATTTTTTCCTTATGACGGCGCGCCGGACGAATGATCCGATGCCGGAGCTTGTGGGCCGAAGGCAGAAGATCGGGCCGTCCCTGCACCTTGCGCCCGGAAATTGTTTTTGAAGGACTTTTTTATGGTTATCGAAGAAGAAAAGGAAAGTCTTATTAAGGAAATCGTCGAACGGGAACTGAACATGTTCCTCGCCACTCCCAATGAAGGCGGCACCAGTCCCTGCCAGACCCGTCCGCAGTCCTTCCGCCTCATGCGTCGCATGAACCACTGCACTCATGACAAGGCTACGCTTGAATCGTATCTTCAGGATCTGCGCGAGGCCGAAGAGGCGGGACGCAATGTCATGATCGAGAAATACGCCCGCATGGACGACCGCATTCCTCCTCTTTCCGAGAGTCCTTTTCTGGATGCGATTGCCGACATGGAACTCGAGTTTCTCATTGAGGCCGCCGAGCGGTATCCTCATGCGATAACGGTGGGCGATCACACCTTTTTCCGTAAATATATGCGTTGCGAGCTGGAGACGCTGTCTGACCGCACGCTGGAACTGTATGCCGGAGAGCTGAAAAAGGCCCGCGAGGAGTCCAGAAATCCTGTTCTGGAGCGCTACGACTATCTGTGGTCCACGCTCGGCGAGGGCTCCTTGGCCGAGTATGAAAACAGGCTGGCCGCAAAGCGGTAGGCCAAACAAAGGAGTATGCCAATCATGAGCTCATTTTCTACCATAGCCTGCTGCATCGATCTGACCGAGAACAACGAGGATATTGTTTCGTACTGCCGCGAAATGGCCGAACTGACCGGGGCGAAAATTATTCTTGTCCATGTGCTTCCTCCTGTCGGCAGTTTTTCCAACTACGGCTCCGGCTACGACAAGCTCAAGAAGGTTGCGGAAGACAGCCGCAGCGAAACGGAAAAGCATGTGCGTGAGTTTGCGGCCAAATACTTCTCCGATCTGCCCTGTTCCCCGCTGGTGCTGACCGGCCGGATTGATGAGGCCATCAACGAACTGGTGGATAAAAAGTGCGCCGATCTCGTCATCATGGGCAGCCTCAATACCCACGGTCTGTTCAACTTTTCCGGCAAGACGTCCGCCCGTCTCATAAACAGAAGCCGTGTGCCCGTCATGATCATTCCCAATGATCTCAGCCTCGAATGTTCGCCTGAAGAAGATTTCTAGCCGTTTCTGATACCGCAATTTTTACTGTTCCATATCGGAGAAAGTTCCATGATATTCGATTTTCGTCTTCGTCCTCCCTACAAGGGATTCAAGAATCTCGGCATTTTCAGCCCCATCTGCAACGAATCTGCCCCTCAGAAGTATCACGGCATTCCCAGCGAAGCCGCGCGCAAGAAGGATCTGGACCTGTTCTGGAAGGAAATGGCGGACGCGGGCATTTCCAAGGGCGTCATCATAGGAAGACAGGTGCCCAATGATGCCGCTTCCGTTCCCAATGACGATATCCTGGCCATGGCGCGCGAGTTTCCCGACAAGATCATTCCTTTCGGCAGCCTCGACATTACCCGCGGCGTTTCCGCCACCATGGACGAGCTTGAGCGCTGCATCGAAGGCGGCATCAAGGGTGTTGCCATGGAACCCGCCTATGCCATGCCGCCCAGAAAGGCCGACGCCAACGTGCTTTATCCTCTTTACGCGCGTTGCGAAAAGGCCGGCATTCCCATGGTGCTGACCATGAGCTTCTTCCAGGGCACGCTGGAATATTCCGATCCCAGCGCCGTGCAGCATGTGGCCAACGACTTCCCGAATCTGCAGATCGTCGTTGCCCACGGCTGCTATCCGTGGATTCCCATGATCTTCCAGGTGGCCATCACCAACAAGAACGTGTGGCTGCTGCCCGACATCTACATGCTGAACCCCACGGCTCCCGGCAACCAGATGTTCGGCGAAGCCATGAAGTGGCTCGACGGCGAGCGCATTCTCTACGGTTCCGCCTGGCCCTGCTACAACATGAAGCAGGCCATTCAGGATCTGGAACGCTTCAACTTCTCTCAGGAACACAAGGAAAAGTTTTTCTATAAGAACGCCGAACGTCTCCTTAATATAAAGCTGGCCTGATAGCGCATCTTCCGTCCTGTCAGTCTGTGGCGACCGGCGGTCATGACGTCATTGAGAACGTTGTGACCGCCGGTCTTGTTTTATCGAGAGAGGCGCGGCCGCTTGAAATGCACAGTAGGGCGATTGTGTAAGGAAAGCCCCTGGTCGGCGGTTGTTTCGGAAAGCGGAGGCGGGTGTCGGAGATGATTTGTGATGTATTGCACATGAAGGGGGCCGGTTCAACCGGAGGGGGGAACGGTTCCCGGTTCGTCTGCGATTTCGTGAAGGCGAGGCCCTCTGCCTCTGGTGAAACCGCATGCGTTTCAGTACGTATTTTTGTAGAAAAAATAATATGTTGCCGATGAGAAACCGGAAAAGCGCATTTTCAGGGGAAAAAGTGCACATTTTCCGCCTTACGGAAACGTGTAGTGCAAAAATGCACACTAAAAAATTATATATAGAATAAAAACAATGGGTTGATTTATATTTTTGATATGTGCAAAAAAGCTCAATATTGTATTTTTACACAAATAGCCGTGCAGAAGGAGCGTTTTTCGGGGAAAAAGGCGTGTTGCACGCCCAAGTTCGGGAGGGGGAAATTGTCAACAATAATGTGTAAATGTGAAGAATATAATAAGTTTAAAGAAGTTGACGAAAAAGCCGCTGGAAAGGCCTTGCCTGTAAAATGTTGGTACGGTTTTTGCAGAGATAAAGAAGAATCCGAAAATTTGTGAAAAATTCATACATGTCTTTGCAACGGGGTATGACCTGTGCCGGGTATGAACAGAATGTTTCAATGAGTTTTCGTGATTTTCCATCAGAAAGCATAGTTGTTTTTCCATTGCCCTCGCGTCAGGGATATTCACAGGTTGTCATGCTTGTGATGCTATTATAGAAGTGTAAATTCTATAACAAATTAATGGAGGAGGAGTTTATGAAAGGTTTGATTTGCGGACTGACTGTGCTGGCCCTGCTTGGGATGGTGAGCACGGGCGAGGCTGTCGAATACAAGAAGATGAATATTCGCGTGGCTACGGCCAATCCGCAGGGAAGCCATCATGTAACGGCACTGGAGAAGTTCAAGGAAATTATTGAACGTGAATCCAACGGCGCCATCAAGGTGCAGACGTTCTACGGCGGCTCCCTCGGCGACGAGCAGGCCAACGTCAAGCAGTGCCGCGACGGCGAACTCGACATTACCGTTACTGCCTGCGGCAACTTCACGCCTGCTGCTCCTTCTGCCGGTGTTCTTTACATGCCTTATATGTTCCCCACGCCCGAAGATGCCAAGAAGCTGCTTTCCAATGAAGCCTTCATGAACAAGCTGACCGACATCATCGTCAAGGAAAGCCGCACCCGTCCTCTCGGCTGGCTCATCGGCGGTTATCGTCACATTACCAACTCCAAGCATCCCATCACCAAGCTGGACGATCTCAAGGGCCTGAAGATCCGTGTGCCCGGCGTGACGCTTCAGCTTGAAACCTTCCGCGCCTGGGGCGTGGAACCGCATCCTCTTGCCTGGTCCGAAACCTTCAACGGCCTGCAGCAGGGCGTTGTGGACGGTCAGGAAAACCCCCACACCATCAACCGCGACCAGAAGTTCTGGGAAGTTCAGAAGTATGTGACGGAAGTTCACTACCTGTACTGGGTCGGACCGTTCCTTGCCAGCGAAAGATGGTATCGCAAACTTGATCCTCAGACCAAGGAACTCGTGAACAAGGCCGTCAAGGAAGCCGTCGCTTATGAATGGCAGTGGTCTGAAGAACAGGATTCCATTGCCCGTCAGGAATGCATCGATCACGGCATGGTCGTGAATCAGCTGACCGATGAGCCCAAGTGGATCGAAGCCGCCCGCTCCGTGTGGCCCCAGCTCTACGATTCCGTCGGCGGAAAGGCCCTTGTGGATGAAGCCGTGGCCATCATCTCGGCCAAGTAACGGATTTCCCCGGAAGGGGGGCTCTCGGGCTTCCCTTCCGAAAGTTTCCTGATTTTATGTGCATTTTTCAGCTTTGACGGAACTACGATGAGCATACTGAAAAAAGTCTATGACTATTTTGAGGAAGGGCTGTGCTGCATCATGTTGAGCGCCATGATTCTGTGTCTCATGGCGCAGGTTGCAGCCAGAATGACTCTGGGAACGTCCATCGCCTGGACCGAGGAACTTTCCCGCTACACCTTTCTCTGGTCGGTGTTTCTGGGAGCGGCGCTGGTTGCCAAGCGCGGAGCCCACGTACGCGTTACTGCCCAGTTCCTGTGGATGGGCGACAAGGCGCGCATGTTCTTCCGTGTGATCGGCGACATCATCTGGGTCTGCTTTCTTATTTTCATTGCATTCAGCAGCCTCCCTGTCATCGAAGAAGGCTTTGAATTTCCCGAAATTTCTCCCACCATGGGATTTGCCAAGGCCTGGGTGGAATCCATCATTCCCTTCAGCTTCGTGCTTGTGGCCTGGCGCATCGTGGCAGACTACTACATCCGCTGGAAGAACGGAACGTTGAACGGTCTCGTCCGCTTTGAGGAGGATGTCTGATGTCTACGCTGGAAATTGCACTCTGCACCCTGTTCCTCATGCTCCTTATGGGGCTGCCCATCTTCATGTCGCTCATTATCGCCTCTTCGGCGGCCCTGCTTCTGGGCGACAGCATGCTTCCGCTTTCCGTCATTCACAACTCGCTTTTTGAAGGCATCAACATCTTCACGCTGTTGGCCATTCCCTGCTTCGTTGTCGCCGGCGCGCTCATGGAGTACGGGAACATAACACAACAAATTATCAACGTGGCGAAAATGCTGGTCGGCCGCATGTACGGCGGACTCGGCATCACCACCATTCTTGCCTGCACGTTCTTTGCCGCCATTTCCGGTTCCGGCCCGGGCACCGTGGCCGCCGTGGGCACCATCATGGTTCCCGCCATGGTCAGATGCGGCTATTCCAAGGACTACGCAGCCGCAGCCGCTTCGTCCGGCGGCACCATCGGCATCATGATTCCGCCGTCCAACCCCATGATCATCTACGCCATTCTGGGCAACCTTTCCGTGACGGCCATGTTCACCGCCGGCTTTATTCCCGGCTTCCTCGTGGCCATGTCCATGATGACTACGGCGTACATCATCGCCCGCCGCAAGGGCTTCAAGGGCGACGACAACCCCGAACCCTTCAATTTCAAGGTATTCTGCCGCACCTGCGGAAAGAGTACCTTTGCCCTGATGACTCCCGTCATCATTCTGGGCTCCATCTACTCCGGCTATGCCACGCCCGTTGAAGCCTCCGTGGTGGCCATTGCCTACTCGCTGTTCGTCGGCTTCGTGATCAACCGCTCCCTCAAGCCCCGTCATATTTATCTCGCCCTCATCGAAGGCGTCATGACCTGCGGCGCGGTGCTCATCATTGTCGGTTCCTCCACGCTGTTCGGCAAGATCCTTACCTATGAACAGGCTCCTCAGAAGCTTGCCCAGCTGATCTTCGACTTCACCAGCAACCCGACCGTCGTGCTGCTGCTGATCATCGTGGTTCTCTATATCCTCGGCATGTTCATGGAGACGCTGTCCACCCTGATCATTCTGGTGCCGGTGCTCCTTCCCGTCATTGTGCAGCTTGGAATCGATCCCATCCACTTCGGCATCATTCTGGTTCTTACCAATGAAACGGCTCTGCTGACGCCGCCTCTGGGCGTAAACATCTTCGTCTCTTCACGAATAGCGGGCATTTCCGTGGAAAGAAACGCCGTGGCCGTTCTGCCCTATGTGGGAACGCTTACCATCTGCGTGCTTCTCATAACCTTCTTCCCCGGCATTGCCACATGGCTTCCCCGCTTCCTCGGATACGGCGTCTAGCTGAACTTTTCTGAACCTTTTCGCAGCCCGGAACATCACAATGTTCCGGGCTGTCTTTTATGTAACACAGTTGCGTCTGCTAATTTTTCGTGCCATGCCTGAAAGTCGTGCGTTGGCCTCTGAAATCGGCGGCGCAGCACGATGCAGTTGCGTCGTTTTTGCAGATCGGCATATGTCGTATTTTTTCGACATGTGCCGATTACTTTTCGGCTTTTAATGTTCGACATGTATTTCCATGTATTGAAATAATGTCTTGTCATCATGTATGAGATATATATTTTTTTAAAATGTTTTACAATTATGTAAATGTGTTTCAATTATTAAAGTTTTTTGTTTTTTTTTAAACTTTTCTGAGATGTCATGCTATTATATGATAAGAAATGGAATGCTTATGTTTTTTTTGTTTTGATATTAAATACAAGTAATAGAAAAAAATTCAATAAAAAAAGAAAAATTTGACTCAAAAAATCAAGTGTCCTATCATAACTGAAATAATTTTTGAAACTGTAGGAAAGTTTTTCATTTTATTTTGCGGGAATCGCATGTTGAGCATATTCATATATTGAATATTGTTTTTGCGGATGCGTATTATATAAAATATTCATAATTAATGTATTTTATTTATATTTAATTATATTATTAATACTTTTTTAATATATTGATAACGTATTATATATAAATTGAATTAATAAAAGTTATTATATGTTTGTTTGTGTAATTATAAATGTGGATTTATCAAGAGTTGTTGCTGGTAAAAAGATCAGGGTGAAGTCACAATGAACTACATTCAGGTGCTGGTATGACGTCTGATATTAATGAACTTACTATGCTGAGAGATTATCTTGCTCAGGTCCTGGATGTGTTCAGTGACGGTGTTTGCGTCACTGATGCGCAGGGTAAGGTGCTGTTCCTGAATGCCATGCATGAAAGCATGACCGGCGTGCAGCATGACAGCATGATAGGACATGATGTTCATGAATTTACCAGCAAGGGCGTATTTGATGTAGTTCTGAATCCTGAAGTCTTCCGCACGGGAAAAATGGTGACCCGTGTGCAGACGTTGTCCAATGGGCGCAGACTGGTGCTTGAAGGGCATCCCATTTTCGACAGTCATCATAATGTCGTTTTCTGTGTGACGTTGCTTCGGGACGAGAGTTCTCTCCAGGAGCTTCAGAGTCGGCTGCTGTTTCAGAAGGAGCTGCTGGATGTGTTTTCCAAGCTCAGCAACTCCCCGCAGAATTCGGCCTTTACCCAGATGCCGGAAATCGTGCAGAGTTCTGTCATGACCCGGTTGAGAAACAAGGTGAGCGTTATTGCCAAGACGGATGCTCCCGTACTGATTTTGGGAGAAACCGGGGTGGGCAAGGATGTGCTGGCCCGAAGAATTCATACCGAGAGCGGTCGGGCCGAAAACGCGTTCATCAAGGTGGACTGCGGCAGCATTTCTCCTCAGCTCATTGAAACGGAACTGTTCGGTTATGTGGGGGGAACGTTTTCCGGCGCAAACAGAAACGGCAAGGTGGGGCTCATAGAGGCAGCCAACAACGGCACCATGTTTCTTGACGAAATAGGTGAACTGCCCATAGCCATGCAGACGCGTCTTCTGCGTTTTCTGCAGGACGGCGAGGTCTTGAGAGTCGGCGCCACCACGCCGAAGAGACTGGACGTGCGCATTATTGCGGCCACCAACAAGGATTTGGAAAAGGCCATTGCCAACGGTGAATTCCGAAGTGATCTGTATTATCGTCTGAAGATTGCCGTGCTGACCATTCCTCCGCTGAGGGATCGCAGGGACGACATTCTTCCCATGGCGCATTTCTTTTTGGATTTTTTTGCGCACAAGTACGGACGCAAACTGGAATTTTCTCCTGAAGCGGAAAAAGCTCTGCAGAACTATCCCTGGCCGGGCAATGTGCGGGAGCTCAAAAACATGGTGCAGGGGATTGCCGTCACCTGTTCGGACGGCGTCATTCATCCTTCGCAGCTGCCGCTGGGAAATTCGCTGGCCGCGGGCAGAAGACAGGAAGGCGGAGCGCAGCCTGCCGTCAACTTCGACGGGCGCAGCTATAAGGAAATCATGAAGGAGATGGAGGGCATTGTTCTTCAGGCCGCCATGCACAAGTACGGCAGCATTGCGAATATCGCAAAGGAACTTAACGTGGACAGGAGCACGATATTCCGCAAGGTGAAGGAACTGGAGAAAAGAGGCGTCAAGTTCAGCTGAGCTTTTCACCCTTCGGCAGGAGCGCAGCTTGCGCCGTCGGCATACCGGCGGAGCGGGGGCCATGAATATATGACGACGGAGCATGTCCCGTCGTCTTTTTTTATGAATTTTTTCGGTGAGGCGGCGTGAAGACGCAGCGCGCCCCGTCGATGTCCTGCCTGCCAGAATCGGTAATTTTTTGAGAATGTTCGATGAGTATTCGACACAGGCCAGAAGCCTGCGCCTGTTTTTCCCGAAGGGAAAACGGCTTTGCACGGGTTAGAGACGCTTCGCGACCGTGCTTTGAGAAAACACGGTCGCGAAGGACAATTTCATGCGGATCAGGGCGCTGCGGATTACTTGTTCAGATCATTCTGCAGCATGTCGCGGATACGAAGCGCCAGCACTTCGTCTTCCGCCGCCGTGCGTCCGCTCACGCCTATGCCGAGCAGGATGCCGCCTTCTTTGTCGATCAGAGGCACGCCGCCGGGCATGGAGGTCATGCCCGGATCCATGAAGTCGGCCAGCGTGATGTTTTCCCGGACCAGTCGGTCATGAAGAGCCGAGGTGGTGCATCCCATTTTGACCGAGGTATAGGCTTTGCCCTTGGCCATGTGTTCGATGCGGCCGGGAACTCCCGGCATGCGGAGCAGCGCGGCCAGCGCCCCATCGTTGTGCATGATGGCCAGGCAGACGGGCGCTCCGTCTGCCGCGAGTTCGTCGAGGCTGTTCAGAATGTTGCGGATGCTGTGATACAGAGTGACATCGACCATGGAAACCTCCTGAAGACAAGAAACGGTGAAAAAGACGCTTCGAGCGGTACGGACTGCTCCTTTGGACATGAAAGTACGGCAATGCGATGTGTTCGGAATCTCCGACTGCCTGTTCGGCAACATGCTGCGGGTTCTGTATATCGATCTTGGCAGGTATGAAGCGGGAATCAGTGTACGTTGTGAAGATGATGATGCCCGGTGTCCATAATTAATAAATGGTATGGGACCAATAATCAAATGAAATATGGATTGCCGAACGGATCCGGCATGGCGTTCCGGGAAGAATTTTTTCAGGAACCGGCAGGCTGCGTTGCGAAGCGGATCTGACGCACCGGACGGCGCGGAGGCGGATGCGGAGCGACATGCGGCAGAAGTGACGGCGGGAATGACCCTGAGAGCGGGCGGAGGCCGCTTTCCGGGACGGGACCTGTCGGGGGAGCGGGGCGGAAGGACTACAGTTCCCGGATCTTCAGAATATTGTAGGAAATATCCGTGTCGTAGGCGTCCGATTCTTCGATCTTCTTGAGGAAGTTCACCACGCGGATGGTGACCGGCAGCACGACGATTTCATACGCCGTTTTGGCGAAGATCTGAATGGCCATCATCTTGATAAGTTCCTGAACGGGCACGAGACCGCCGAAGGCCAGAGGAAAGAAGATGAGCGAGTCCGCGCTTTCTCCCGCGAGGGTGGAGAGCACGGCGCGGGCGGAAAAGTGTTTGCCGCGGCTGGCGATTTTCATGCGGCTCATGACGTAGGCGTTGAGAAAGGAGCCGAGAAGAAAGGCGGCGAGGCTGGCGGCGGCGATGCGCGGCGCCAGACCGAAGATGAAGCGGAAGGCGGCGTCGCCTTCCCAGAAGGGGGCGGCGGGCAGGGCCACGGCCAGCTGAAACAGGGCGACCATGGCGAAGTTGACGGCAAAGCCCAGCCAGATGATGAGCCGCGCCTTGCGGAAGCCCCAGACTTCGGCAATGCAGTCGTTGATGATGTAGGAGATGGGAAAGACCAGGAATCCGGCGGTGATGGTGACGGGGCCGAACTGGAGGATTTTGGTTTCCAGAAGATTGGAGGCAACGAGACAGGCGCAGAACACGACGCCGAGCAGCATGAACGAGAGGGAGACGGTAGCTTTCATGACTTGTTTTTTACGTGGTTTTCAAGCACACGGTTGAAGGAAAGGGCCGACGCCGGAAGTAACCTTTTGAGGCGGAGGGCGTCAAGCGGCGCGGGCCGGAGCGAAAGTGCGGCGTGTTTCTGAATGTTGCGGCGTCGCGGAAAGGCGAGTCCCCGCGTCGGCCGCGCCTTCGGCGCGGCTTCAGGGGAATTTCAGAAGCTGCTGCACAGCTTTTTTGCGGACACGGGAAGCGTCGCCGCGCCCGGGAGCATGTTCCCGAGCGCGGCGGCGCGCTTTGCTTTCTGCGGTGTCTGACGGCTGTCAGGTCCGCGCCTGATCAGCGATGCTCGCGGATGAGCGCAGCGATGCGTTCGATGCCTGTTTTTACCACGTCGCGGGAGGGGCCGTAGGAGAAGCGCACCCAGGAGCGGTAGGGTTCTTCGGCGGGACGGGTCCGGTAGGGGCGCACGTCGAAGAAGCGGCCGGGCACGGTCATGACCTTGCGGGCGAGGCAGGCGTGGAAGAAGGCGTCGGCGTCGTTGAGGGGTGCGGGCAGGTCGCGGATGCAGGCCCACACGTAGAAGGTGCCGCGGGGCTCGGCCGCCGGGCGGATGCCGAGTTCGGCGAGGCCGTCGAGCATGAGCTTGCGCTTGTAGGCGAATTCGGCGCGCAGGGCGGTGGTTTCCTGCTCCACGCGGGAAGGTTCGAGGGCCGCGAGGGTGGCGCGCTGGGAGAGCATGGAAGGGCCGCCGTCCACGGCGCTGGCCGCACGGTTCAGCATTTCAATGATGTGCTTCGGGCCCACGGCCCAGCCGGCGCGCCAGCCGGGATAGCGGTGACTCTTGGTGAGGCCGTCGAAAATGACGACGGGATCCTTGTCCACGTCTTCCACGAATTCCGCCGCGGAAACGGGGCCGGACGCGGGAGAGCCGTCGGGATTGTAGATGAAGTGGGAATAGAATTCGTCGCTGCCGATGAGGCAGTTTTCCCTGCGGGCCGTGGCCACGTAGCTGTCCAGGGTTTCGCCGGAAATGATTTCGCCCGTGGGGTTGCAGGGATTGGAAAACACAAAGACGTCGGCGCGTTCCTGATGAATGAAGCTTTCCAGCGTTTCTGCGGGAATGGAGAAGGCGTCTTCCTCCCTGGCGCGGATGGGAAGCAGCACGCAGCGGTTGCGGAGGCTGTAGAGATAGTCCTCGTAGGCGGTGTAGTCGGGATTCTTGTAGGCTATGCGCGCGCCGTCGGCCAGAATGGTGTAGAGGCGGGTGAGGGCCAGACGGCCGCCGCTTGCGAAGCTGACGTTGTCCGCCGTGTACTTCGACTTGCCGCGGCGATAGGTTCTGTTGACCATGTCGGCAATGGCTTCGCGCACTTCGCCGGTGCCGCCCACCGGGCCGTAGGCGTGATCGGCGGGATCAATGTCGATGTGATTGATGCGTTCTGGCGCGCCGGGCATGTCGCCGACTTCGGGCTGTCCCTGACCGAGGTTGCACCAGTCGGGATTTCCGTTCCAGAAGCCGAGTTTCGATGCCTCGTGAACAACCCAGATGACGCCCATGTAGGGAACGTCCCTGACCATGGGGAAGGTGGAGGATATCTCCGTATCCATGTTGATAATCTCCTTGAATTATTGGATATTATTCAAAACATAGCGTAAGCGTGAAGAGTGCGTCCGCTTTCGGAACTCGAAAGGGAGCGCGAGGGTGCAGGTGCGGAAGTCGGCGTTTCAGGAAGCCGGGCGGAGCGTTGCGACGACCGCCCTGCGAGGCGGGAAAGGGGAGTTGTTGCCGGACGGCCGCCCGGAGAGGCGGACGGAAAAGCTGTGCAGGTTGTCCGCGCTGCGGGCGGCCGTCGAAAGAGAGAACGCTAGTCGAGCTTGTCGATGGGGGTGTAGGTACCGTCGGGATTGGGACGGAAGACGTAGTGTTCCTTGAGATAAATGATGTCCTTGCGGTGGACGGACTGCAGTTCGGCCAGAATGGCGGCGCGGGCCACCACCTCGGCGCCGGCGGTGCGGGCCAGGGATTCGATGGCTTCGATGGATTCGCCGGTGGCGATGACGTCGTCGATGAGCGCCACGCGCTTGCCGCGGATTTTATCGGCTTCGCAGCCGTCGAGCCAGAGGGTCTGTTCCTTCTGGGTGGTCACGGAGAAGACGGAGTGGGAAATGGGGTTCTGCATGTAGGGCTTGCGGCTCTTGCGGGCCACCACGAAGTCCTTCATGCCCATGAGGCGGCTGATTTCGTAGGTGAGGCAGATGCCCTTGGCTTCGGCGGTCATGAGCACGTCCACCTCGGGCAGACGCTTCATGAGCTCGGGGGCGACGGTCTGGATGAGTTCGGTGTCGGAAAGTACGACGAAGCTGGCAAGAGCAAGATTTTCTCCGATCTGGACGAAGGGAAGCTTGCGCTTGAGTCCCATGATTTCAAAGTCGAAGTATTTCACATGGCCTCCTGAGTTGATTTTGACGAAACGTGTCGGAAACGCGGGAGCCGTCGGCGGGAACGCGGTTCTGCGCCGGACGGCGAACATGCGAATCCCTCCTTCGCGGACGATCGTACAACGTTATCCGCAAAGGAGGGAAGGGGTGATCTACAGGAAAACGGGAGCGCCGGGGCCGAGGGGCAGATCCATTTCCATCCAGAAGATGAGGAAGAGGCCCCAGAAGAACAGGATGCCGAGCGCGTAGGGAAGCATGAGCGAGATGATGGTGCCGAGGCCTACGTTTTTGGCGTACTTCTGCGCCACGCCGATGATGAAGGCCATGAAGGGTTCAAGCGGAGAGATGGCGTTGGTGGTGGAGTCGGCCACGCGGTAGGCGGCCTGCACGAAGTAGGGCGAGAGCTGCGTCTGCATGAGCATGGGCACGAAGATGGGGGCGAGCAGGGCCCACTTGGCCATGGCGCTGCCGATGAAGAAGTTGATGCAGGCGGTGAGAATGAGGAAGCTCACCACGAGCGGAATGCCGGAGAAGCCGGTGTTGTTGAGGAAGGCCGCGCCCTGAATGGACAGATACATGTCCAGATGCGTGTAGGCGAAGCTGGAAACGAACTGACCGGCCGCGAAGCAGAGCACGATGAAGGAGGAGAATTCCTTCATGGCCTTGCCCATGAAGCGGACCACGTCCTTGTCGTTGCGGATGACCTTGGTGCTCACGCCGTAGGGGATGGACACGGCGAGGAAGAAAACCAGCAGGATGGGCACGAGGGAGTCGAGGAAGGGGGAGGGGACGATGCTGAACGTCTTGGGATTGCGCAGAATGCCGTGTTCGGGCACCACGGTGAGCAGAATGAGGCAGATGTAGACGATGCCGCCGATGAGGGCGGCGCGCAGACCGCGGCGTTCTTCGGGGCTGACGGTCATGTCTTCGCTGCCCAGCGCGCCATCGTGCATGGCCACGCCTTCGAGACGGGGTTCGACGAATTTTTCCGTAAGGAAGACGATGACGGCCGTCACGATGAAGGTGGAAGCCGACATGAAGTACCAGTTGACGGCGGGATGCACGGTGAAGTTGGGATCGATGATCTGAGCGGCCTGCTGGGTGATGGCGGCAAGGCCCACGTCGGTGCCCACGACCAGCAGGTTGGCGTTGAGGCCGGCGGCGCAGCCGGCAAAGCCCGTGGCGAGACCGGCCAGCGGATTGCGGCCGAGGCCCTTGAAGATCATGGCGCCGAGGGGCGGCACCACCACGAAGGCCGCGCTGGAGGCCATGTTGCCCATGACGCCGCAGAAGGCGATGATGGCGGTCACCATGCTGCGGGGAGCGCTGAGAATGGTGGCGCGCAGCACGGCGGAGAGCAGGCCGACTTCTTCGGCCACGCCGAGGCCGAGCATCATGACGAGCACGAGGCCCAGGGGCTTGAAGCGGACGAAGTTGTCCACGCAGTTCTTGAGGAACCAGGTCAGGCCGTCCACGGAGGCGAGGCTCTGCACGACCAGGGTTTTGCCTTTGGGATCCACCATGGTGATGCCCTGCAGCAGGTAGGAAAGCACCATGACGACCAGCGTGAGGATCAGAAATATGGTGACGGGATGCGGCAGTCTGTTGCCGGCTCGTTCGATGAAGCCGAGAACGCCGGAGAGGTTTTCAATCTGTTCTTTAGCCATTGGCTCAAGCTCCTTGGGCGTGTTGCGGATGGGTGATGGCCTTTATACGCAGCATCACGGCGCGGAGGCGTCCGCGCCGTGATGCACGGGGGAATTACTGGATAGGGGTATTAGTTAAGATCGTCAAGGTTTTCAAAGGCCTGACGGACCTCTTTGCGCAGCGCTTCGTTGGTGAGCACGTCGTAGCCGGTGAGGCACATCGAGCGGGCCGCAAGAAGCATGCCCTTGAAGCCGCCTTCTCCGTTGCAGGCTTCGGCAAAGGCGGGGGTGTGTCCGACGAGGTGCGCGCCCCCGATGGAGATGTAGGGATGGATGGACGGCGCCTTGAAGCTGACGTTGCCCATGTCGGTGGAGTAGCTGCTGGACACTTCGTCGATGTAGCTTTCCCCGAGCAGATCGAGGTTGGAGGCAAAGGCGTGCAGCAGGGGCATGTTGTGGCGCATGGTGTAGTAGGGATGCGCGGAATGGCGGTAGGAGAACTGGCAGCCGAGGGCCATGGCGCAGCAGCGGGCGCAGTTGACCACGCGTTCAATGGCGTTGTCGAGGGTTTCGGGCTTGCGGGCGCGCACGCCGTAGCGCAGGCGGGCGAATTCGGGAATGGTGTTGATGGAGGTGCCGGTGTCGGTGAGCAGGCCGTGAATGCGCACGTCGGGAGTCATGTGCTGGCGCAGGCTGTTGATGCCCATGACGGCAAGCGCGGCGGCGTCCATGGCGTTGATGCCCTTTTCAGGCGCACCGGCGGCGTGAGCGGCCTTGCCCTTGAAGTCCATTTCCAGGTTGGCGCGGGAAATGAGCTGCTGCTTGAGAATGGTGCGGCCTTCGGCGTGGGCGGCAATGACGGCGTCCATGTGATCGAAGAGGCCCGCGTCGGCCATGGGCACCTTGCCGCCGGCGTCCCGCACGTTGCCTTCTTCGGCGGGCGTGCCGAACACGTGAACGGTTCCTGCGGGAAGATGGCGGGCCAGCGCTATGCCGGCGGCGCAGGCCGCCGTGCCGAAGAGGTTGTGTCCGCAGGCGTGGCCGAGCCCGGGCAGGGCGTCGAATTCGGCGAGGAAGGCCACCTGCGGGCCTTCGCCGGAGCCGTACACGGCATGGAAGGCCGTGGGCATGTCGAGCAGATTGCGTTCCACCTTGAAGCCGTTGGATTCAAGAAAATCGGCAAGACGGGCGGAAGACTTGAATTCCTGATAGCCCAGTTCGGGTTCGGCGAAAATGGCGGAGGCAATTTCCTTCATCTGGGCGGAAAGATTATTGACTTCATCCAGTAACTGGCTTTTTTCACGAGAGATTTCAGGCATGTTGCCTCCTTTGAAGTTCACAGAAACTTGCGCGTTCTCCGCACCTTACCTGTTATTGCAGGGGGAAGCAAGAAAAAGCGCAAACAAAATGGGGAGTTAAAATGAAAAGTCCGGCTAATTCCCTGTGCCGCAGGCGTTTTCGCCGGATGCGGACTGCCGGCATTATTTTTTGCCGTGCTTTTTGCCGTCGGATTTTTTGAGCGCCTTTTTCAGCGCGTCGCGATAGGCGCGCAGCACGGTGAGACGGGCGTGCTTTTTGTCTTCGGCGGCCACGATGCGCCAGGGCGCATACTCCGTGCTGGTGCGCAGGAACATTTCATCCGCGGCGCGCACGTATTCGGGCCACTTTTCCCGATTGCGCCAGTCGTCGGGCGTGATCTTGTACTGTTTCCACGGGGTGACTTCCCGCTCCCTGAAACGGCGCAGCTGTTCCTCGGGGGAAATGTGCAGCCAGAACTTCATCAGCACGTTGTTGCCGTTTGTGAGCTGCTCCTCGAAGAGATTGATTTCCGCAAAGGCGCGGCTCCAGTCTTCGCGGGGCGTGAGCTTCTCCACCCGCTCCACGAGCACGCGGCCGTACCACGAACGGTCGTACACGGTGATGAATCCGGCGCGGGGCACGTGCCTCCAGAAGCGCCACAGATAGTGATGCGCCAGCTCTTCGTCCGTGGGCACGCCGATGGGAATCGCGCGGCTGATGCGGGCGTCGATGCCGTCCATGAGGCGGCGGATGCATCCGCCCTTGCCGGCCGCGTCCCAGCCCTCGAAGACGAGCGTGCTGGAAATCCCCCGGCGCCAGGCGTGATAGGTGAGTTCGTGCAGTTCCTGCTGCAGGTCGGCCAGTTCCTTTTTGTAGGCGTCGGGATCGGCTTTGGCGCTCAGGTCGATGGCGTCCAGCGTGGAGACCACGTTTTCCTGTTCCGCGTCGTTCTGATTCTTCAGGCGCGCGGCCCTGGCGTCCTGTTCGGCGACGGTGCGCTCCACGGCGGCGATCACGGCGCGGGCCACGGCAAGGTTGCGATAGTTCGCGTCCGCGGCGTCCACGATGGTCCAGGGCGCGAAGGCCCGGTCGGTCAGGGTGATGGCGCGCGAGGCGGCTTCGGCCAGACCGTCGTAGTTTTCGGAAACCTTCTTGTCGTAGGGCGTGAAGTGGAGCAGCTCCTTGTGCGCCAGCCGCTTCTTGAGTCGTTCGTCGTGCTCCTTTTTGTCCAGATGCAGCCAGATCTTGACGATGGCCATGCCCGACGCGGCCAGACTTTCCTCCAGACCGCGGCAGTGATGCATGTGGGCGGTGAATTCCGCTTCGCTCATGTCCTTTGTGCAGAAACGGCGCAGCTCAAGGCCGTACCAGCCGCCGAAGAACACGCCGGTGGAGCCTGCCGCCGGCAGCCGACGCCAGAAGCGCCAGTCGAGCGGGCGTTCGCGCTCTTCGTCGGTTTCCATCCAGAACACGTGGTTGTGAACGTGCTTGCTGTCCATCCACTCCGACAGCAGGTTGATGACGGCTCCGCGCCCTGCGCCGTTGACGCCGTCGACGATGACGAGCAGGGGAATCTTGCGGTCGATGCACTGCCGCTGCGCGTCAAAGAGCTTCATGCGCAGTTCGGGGGCCTGCGTCCGGAAGTCCTTGTCGCTGCAGCGTCTGCCGAGAACAACGTTTTCAAACATGCGAGCCTCGCTTTTTATCGGAAATGAGAAGGGCCGCGCCCGAAAGCGCAGGCCTCGCCGTACCGGTACAATGTAGGCTTCCGCAGGAAAAAGGCAAGTTGTTCAACAAATTAGATAAGGTACGGAATTGTTTCGCTGCTGAGGCGTGAAAACGGAAAAGGCGGCGGAGCTCGGAGGCGTCGCGCGGCTCCCGGAAAAGACTGAATGCGCCCGGCCTCATGCCAGGATGCCGAAGGCGGGCGTGCGAAGCATGGCGCGGTGAAACAATAATGAATCGCTGCGGCGTTGCGCGGAGCCGCTTTACCGGCAAACGGGGATATGGCATATTCGTCACAAGCGTGCCCAAGGAGTCTTCCATGTCCGCAGTCATTGTTCCCGAGCATTCCCGGCGTCTTCTGGAGGCCATTTCGGCAGGTCGCTCTTTCGAGCTGGACAGCTTCATTTTCGTGACGGCCGACGACTGGCTCATGGCCATAGGTTATCCGCAGGAAGGGGAGTTTTCCGTAAGTCGCTTTGAATCCGCGCTGGATGAAGCCGTCCGCAAGGTGAAGCCTTCCGACTGCTTTGCCATTGCGCCCCAGATGCCGGAGCGGCTGGAAAGTCATGTGGAGGATCGGGACGTGTACTACACGCTGGATGCGTCGTCTCCGGTGCCGTCCAAACTTCGCGGCCCGGTGCGGCACGCCCGCGAACGCCTTTTAGTGGACGAAACGCGCGAGTTCACGCCGGAGCATCGTCGGCTCTGGGCGGAGTTCATGGGACGCATGCCGCTGCCGCCGCGCATCCGTCAGCTGTATTCGGGCACGGCCGCCGCGCTTCAGGGCCCGGCGGATCTGCGCCTTCTGAACGCCTGGGACGCCGAGGGGCAGCTTGCGGCCTGTCTGCTCATGGACTATTCCCTGCCGCATCATGTGAGCTACGTGCTCGGCGCGCATTCCAAAACGCATTACGTGCCTCATGCGCCCGATCTGCTTTTTGCCGAAATGCTGGAGCGCGCCCGGGCGGAAGACAAGCAGACCGTGCTGCTCGGTCTCGGCGTGAACGAGGGCATCACCCGCTTCAAGAAAAAATGGGGCGGGGTGCAGAGTGCGCCCTACGAGCTCGCGGTGTGGCAGGAATCTTCGGGAGCGGGCGGATTTTTCGACATGGCGGCGTACCTTGCCATCAGCATAGGCACGTCGTCGGGCAACTACGAGATGTCGCGCTGGAAGTTCTTCGATTCTCTGCCCGAGCAGCGGCCGTGCGCCATGCTCTGGCGTCTCGACAAGAACGGACGCACGTCGTGGATAGGCGGCTCGGCGCACTTTTTCTGCTATTCCTTCGAGCATTCGCTGCGTCGTCTTTTTGAAAACGTGGACACCGTGCTTCTGGAAGGCCCCATCGACTCGGACAGCATGGACGAGGTGGCGCGCATCGGCCGTTCCCCGGAGCCGGACGCCCCGCGCGTGGCGCAGTTTCTTTCGGAAGAGGACGTGCGTCGCCTTGAGCGCATGGTGTACGGTCCCGAGGGCTTCTGGGCAAGGCTTGTGGGCGCACAGCAGGAACGCAGCATCGACGTGCGTCAGGTGCTGGCCGAAAGCCGCCAGTGGTACGCGTTCTTCTCGCTCTGGACGTCGTATCTCGAACGCAACGGCTGGACGAATTCCGTGGATCTCGAAGTGTGGAACATTGCGCTCGACATGGGCAAGTCGGTCATGGGCATGGAGAGTCTCGCCGAGCAGATAGCCTCGCTGGAGTCGGCGCCCATGACGCGCATCGTGAAGTTCATGAAGGAGTGCTCCTTCTGGCCGAAGCTCATGAAGAGCAATCGTTCGCGGTATCTGGCGGGCGATCTCATGGGCATGATGGGCACGAGCGCCGAATTTCCCACGCGCACGGGCACCATCATCAGCGTGCGCGATCAGCGCTTCCGCGAGCGCATGCGGCCGTACATCGAGCGGGGCGGAACGGCGGTATTCGTGGGTTCCGCCCACATGATCAATCTGCGGCACATGCTCGCCGAAGACGGCTTTACCGTGACGCGCGTGCTGCCCACGTGGAAGCATCGCTTTTCCGCCTGGATACGGCGCGACGATTCCGTGGTGCTGCCCGGCAATCCCGATGCGCCTACGTGGGAAAAGGCTCCGGAAAACATTCGCTCCTCCGCGCTGCGCAACGAGCCTTCCGGTCATGCTGCGCGATCTTCCTCCCGCGGCCCGTCTTCGGGCAGGGCGCTCGCCGATCTCGGCGCGCGGGCCGTCGTGCCGGAACAGATTCCCGCCTACGTGCGCGCGGTTTCCGGCCGCACGCTGCGCTCCTGCGAGGGCTTTGCCGCCTGGACCACGGCCGACAGCTGCACGCTGGTGGCCTTCCCTGCGCAGGACGAGCTCGCCTCCTGCGGCCTGCACAGCGCGGCCTACGCGGACAGGCTGGAGAGCGCCGTGGCCTGTGCGCTGGCCATGCCGAATCTGCGGCGCATCACGGTGCTGGCTCCCGTGGTTCCGGCGTGTGCGCCGGACAAGGCCGTGGTGGAGCGCGACGCCTGGTGGTGCGTGAACGTGCCGCACGCTCCGGGGCAGAAGCTGCGCAACATGCTGAACCGCGCGCGGCGCGAGGCTGTGGTGGGCGTGGAAGAGTGGGGGCCGGAACACGACGCGCTCGTGGATCACTATCTCAAGGTGCGCACGCTCGCTCCGGGCACGAGGCATATTTTCGGCAAAGTGGGGGCGTACGTGAAGGCGTCGCCCGAGGCCGTGCTCTTCGGTGCGCGGTCGGCGTCGGGAAGGCTGCTGGCGCTGGCCGTGGGCGATTACAGCGCGCTCAGCACGGCGTTCTACATGTTCGCCTTCCGGCAGGACGACTGTCCTCCGGGCGTGAGCGACGCGCTGGTGCAGGCGCTGGCCGACGAAGCCGTGCGCCGGGGGCAGAGCGTGCTGAATCTGGGCCTCGGCATAGACGGAGGCATTGCCTTCTTCAAGAAGAAGTGGGGAGCCTTCGAGGCCATGCCGCATCTGGAAACGAGCTGGATGGTCTAAAAGTTCGAGCGGATTTTCGCGGCGCGGAGACGAAAAAACGGCGTTTCCGGCGGCCGGTGTTCCAAAACAAAACGCCTTTTGGGGAGAAACGGCATGACTTCTGACGTCGAACGGCTTTTCGCGCAGTTTCGCGCGCCCGGATTCCTCCAGGAATTTCGGGAGATGTTTCAGCCCCGGGCGCTGGAATGCCTGCAGGTGGAAGTGACTTCCTGCTGCACGGGCAAATGCACCTACTGCCCGCACACCACGCGCGCCGACGTGTGGAAGAGTCGGCACATGAAGCCCGAGACCTTTGCGGCGCTCTGGCCGGTCATGGTCAAGACCGGGCGCGTGCATCTTCAGGGCTGGGGCGAGCCTTTTCTGAACCCGCACTTCATGGATTTTGCGGAGCTGGCCAGAAGGGCCGGATGCGCGGTGTCCACCACGACCTACGGGCTCGGCATGACCGAGGATCTGGCGGAGCGCATTGTGGCGAGCGGCATGGACATCGTGGCCTTTTCCCTGGTCGGCACGGACGAAGCCAGCAACGGCGCTCGGGCGGCCGTGCCCTTTTCCCGCGTGAAGGAAGCGGTGCGTCTGCTTCAGCAGGCGCGGCGGAAGAGAAACGCCGTGCATCTGGAAATTCATCTGGCCTATCTCATGCTGGCCTCCAATGTGGATGCGGTGCGGAACCTGCCGCAGCTCATGGACGAGTGGGGCGTGCATGCGGCCGTCATCAGCACCATGGATTACATTCCCTCGCCGGACATGGCGAAGGAGGCCTTTGCGCCTCATGAGCGGGAGAAGATAGAGGCCGCCCGCGCGGTGCTGGAGGACGTGGGCGCGAAGGTGCGCGCCGCGGGACGGGATTTTTATGCGTCGCTCCCTGCGCCGGAGCCTGCGCCTTTTTGTCGCGAACGGGCGCACAAGACCCTTTACGTGGACGCGGAAGGATATATTTCTCCCTGCGTGTATCTCAACGTGCCGCTTCGCGAGCCTCAGCCGAACCGCACGGTGTTCGGCAACGTGCTGGAAGAGAGTCCGCTTGCCATATGGACAAAGCCCGGGTATGCGGAGTTCCGCGCCGCGGTGCAGACGGCGGATCCGCCGTCCGCCTGCGTTTCGTGCGCCAAACGTTTCGAGGCTCCCTGCGCGCAGTAGCGGAGCCCGCGCCTCAGGCCCGTGTCCTTTTGGGAAACAGGCGGGCTTCTGCGGCGATGCCGGAGGATTCATGCTCATAAGAAATGCGACCCTGGCCGATCTTGCGGCCGTGGCCGAGGTGGAAAGGCGCTGCTTCCCTGCCAGTGAGGCAGCCACGGAGGAGGAATTCCGGGAGCGTCTGGCGGCGTATGCCGACTGCTTCTGGCTGCTTTTTGAGGACGGGCGTCTGGCGTCGTTCATCGACGGCATGGCCACGGACGAAGCCGATCTGCGCGATGAAATGTACGCGGACGCCTCGCTGCACAGGCCGGATGGCCGCTGGCAGATGATTTTCGGACTCAACACGCTGCCCGAGTATCGCAGAAGGGGCTATGCCGCCATGCTGGTGCGTCATTTGACGGAAGAGTCGCGGAAGCGGGGAAAGCTCGGCGTGGTGCTTACCTGCAAGGAGAGGCTCGTGCCCTATTACGCCTCGCTCGGCTTTGAGAACGAAGGACTTTCCTCGTCCACGCACGGCGACGTTTCCTGGTATCAGATGCGTCTGACCTTCCGTTGAGGCTGAATTTTTTGTCGGCAGAAGGAGGCCTTCGGTCGGGCGCGGCCTTTTCAGGCCCGAAAGGAAGGGAGGGGCTCTTGTCCGGCGTTCGGCGCAAAAGGCGTCTCGGACGCGAATCGTCTTTCTGCATCGGGCCGGGCGCGCGTGTTTGTTGTGCTTCAAGGCGAGCCAACGACGCCGCAGCGCGATTTTCGGCCTGTGCGGAGGATTCGGAAGAACGTCTTGTGCCCGGACGACGGCCTTCAAAAAAACATATTAAATAAAGATATGTGATATGGCCCGATTAGAGCTTTTTTTCTCAAAAAGCTCAAGGGTCGGTCAATGTATCGCCTTGCATAAATTTGTCAAGTGGAATACTTGCCTTCTAGAATCTTCGGCGCCTTCCCTGCATGAGGGATGCATGGAGAGGACGCCGACACTTGAGAGGTTGTTTGTATGGTTAGTTTCTTTCTGTGCCTGGCTCTTCTGATCATAGGCTACTTTACCTACGGCAAGATGGTAGAGAACACCTTTGGTCCGGACGACCGGGAAACTCCCGCCGTCGTCATCAACGACGGCGTTGACTATGTGGTGCTTCCCCAGTGGAAGCTGTTCCTCATTCAGCTGCTGAACATCGCCGGTCTCGGACCCATCTTCGGCGCGCTGCAGGGCGCGCTCTGGGGCCCCGTGGTGTTCCTGTGGATCACCTTCGGCACCATCTTCGCCGGCGGCGTCCACGACTTCTTCTCCGGCATGACCAGTGAGCGAAACAACGGCGCTTCGGTCTCCGAAATCACCGGCATCTACCTCGGCTCCACCATGAAGACCGTCATGCGCGTCTTCTCCGTGGTGCTGCTCGTCATGGTCGGCACCGTGTTCGCCGTTGGTCCCGCCGGCCTCATCGTCAAGCTGTGCAGCGAAGCCGGCGCTTCCGGCATTCTGCTGAACGCTTCCTTCTGGCTGACCGTGGTGCTGGTGTACTACTTCATCGCCACCTTCATTTCCATCGACAAGATCATCGGCAAGATCTATCCCGTCTTCGGCATCTGCCTCATCATCATGGCCGTGGGCGTGGGCGCCGGCATTGTGATCAATCCCGCCTATCAGATTCCCGAACTCTGGGATCACTTCACCAACATGCATCCCAAGGGCACGCCCATCTGGGCCTTCATGTTCATCACCGTGGCCTGCGGCGCCATTTCCGGCTTCCACGCCACGCAGTCGCCCCTCATGGCCCGCTGCATGAAGAGTGAACATCAGGGCCGCTTCGTGTTCTACGGCGCCATGGTGTGCGAAGGCATCATCGCCCTCATCTGGGCCGCCGCCGGCTGCACCATCTATGAAGTCACCAACGGTCAGACCACCGGTCTGCTCGCCAGCCTCGGCGCCGGTCAGTCCGCCGCCATCTACGACGTGTGCAGCAAGACCATGGGCGGCATAGGCATCGGCCTTGCCATGGTCGGCGTCATCGCCTGCCCCATCACCTCCGGCGACACGGCCTTCCGTTCCGCCCGTCTGGTGCTGGCCGACTGGTTCAAGGTCTCCCAGACCAGCTACAAGAACCGTCTCCTCTTCTGCGTGCCGCTGCTCGGCGCGGGCGCGCTCATCAGCCAGCTCGACTACACCATCGTGTGGCGCTACTTCAGCTGGACCAACCAGACCCTGGCCATGATCGTGCTCTGGGCCGCCTCCATGTACCTCTTCCTGAACAAGAAGAACTACTGGATCACCGCCGTGCCCGCCACCTTCATGAGCGCCGTGTCGAGCACCTACTTCTGCATGGCCCCCGAATGCCTCGGCCTTGTGGTGAAGCTGCCCACCGCCGTGGCCTATGTGATCGGCGTGGTCGTGGCCGCGCTGTTCCTCAGCCTGTTCCTGCGCGCCACCCGCAGGCACGCGTAACGCTGCGGCCGCTTTTCAAAGGCGGCGCGGAAAAACTTCTGAAAGAGGCTGCTGCCTTCTTTTGAACATGCAGTGACGGAACGCCGAGGCGCTCCAGATCCCTCTGTTTCAGAGTGCGAGGGGGCCGTCCGCAGAGACGGCCCCCTTTTTCTTTGTTCTGCGCCTGGCGCATGAACCAAACTTCATCTCTCCGGGAGTTGTGATGCTGTATTTCAAACCGGCCAGACTCGGCAGCGCAGGGCTGAACGACAAGGATTTGAAGGAGGATAGAAAGTCCTGCCTTGTCTTCGGTCCCTGCGGCGTCGGGCAGAAGGCGCTGTACCTGAACAGTATTTTCATGGAGCGCCGCTTCTACATTCCCGCGTCCAACATTCAGCGCGCCTACAAGCGCGTGGCCATGAGCAAGGGCGGCTTCACCGGCAAGGGCATCTTCGGCTCCATTCCCTATCTTGTGGTGGAATACGACAACGGGGAGCATGTGCAGTGTACCTTCAAGCATGAAAGCCATGTGGACATGATGCTTGCGGAGATTCAGCATCGCTTTCCGCACATCAAGACCATGTCCGAGGCGGCGGCCCGAAAGCTCGCCGAGGCCAGGGCCGCGGAAGAGGCCAGATATGTGAAGCATCTTTCTCCCGCGGCGGAGAAAAGCCTCAATGAGCTGCGCCAGGCCCGGGAATTTCTTGAAAAGCGCCCCGATCTGACCACGCGGCTTGCCGCGGCGAGCAAGGCCAGACGCGTGGATCAGCTCACCAATCCCGCGCACAAGTGGGTGGCGCTCGCCATTTTCTGCCTGGCGCTCGCGGCGTCCGTCTACGGCGCCTACACGTGGCTGACCGGGTCGGGCGATTACGGCATGTACGTGACGCTCATCGGTCTTGCCGCGCTGTTCTTTTTTGCCAGCGCTCACGTGCTGCCCACGGCGCGCAACAACAGTCGCGCCATTGCGGCCGCGCTGGACAGCGCCCGGGCCGATCTGGATGCCTACCTGCGCGACTATCCCGACTTCCCGCTGCCCGCCCGCTACGCGCATCCGGCCACGCTGACGCGCATGATGCGCTCCATACGCGAAGGCCGTTCCGAAACCATTCCCGAAGCGTATGAGGATATGAAGGCCGTGCTTCGTTCGCTGAATTCGGACGTGAAGGTCAACCAGACGGAATACGACGAGGTGGTGGCCATCAAGCCCATGTTTCTGCTGGAAAATTATCGGTAGAACCGTCGAGCGGTCATAGTCCGCGGCATTTGCTCGCAAAGATTTTTAGGTGTGGTTGCAGAAAGAGTGCGGCGGAAATTCTCCTGACGGCACGAAAGAAGAGAGATGATTTGCCGGGATTGGACGTCCGGCGCAGAACATGTTGTTCATGCAGAAAAAGGGCTCCGTTCTGTGCAGGACGGGGCCCTTTTCTTGCAGGCTGAGCTGTTTTCGGCGATTGTGCCCCGGGCGCGGAGTCTCTGACGGCGGGGGGCGGGAAGGGAAAACGCGGCTTCGGCGCTCAGGCTCCGGCCTTGGCCAGTTCCTGCTTCAGCCGGGCGGCGGCTCCCTCGTTGAGCTTCTTCAGGCGATTCAGGTAGGCGGCGCGGTTGACGAGAGGATGAGGATCGGAAGGCTTCAGGCTGCGCAGCGCGGGAATGAGATCCGCAAGCCCGGAGGAGAAGGGATGGGCCGCGAGGTCCACTTCAATGTTCAGTGAAGGCTGACCGAGGCGTTCCATGCTTTTGATGTAGGCTCGGACCTGGTCGGGCCCTTCAATGGCGTTCAGCCCCTGTCCGCCCACGGTGACGGCCTTGTAGCTCTTGTCGCCCCGGCGCACGTCGTACATGTACGAAGCCGTGCCCCAGGTGTGTCCCGGCGTTTCAAGCACGGTGAACACGCTGTCGCCGCAGCGCAGCTGATCGCCGTCCTTGGCCACGACGTCCTTTTCTTCGAGCATCTTCCATTCCTTGGGAGTTCCCCTGCTTTCGCCTGCGTAGCGGAAGGCTTCGTTCCAGCCGCGTTCCGTCATGACGAAGCGGGCGTTTTTCAGCAGCGGCTTAAGACGGTAGTAGCCGCCCACGTGATCGAAATGCCCGTGCGTCATGAGCACCAGTTTGACGTCCTCATGAGCAATGCCCACGGTGCGGAGATTCTCGATGAGAAAATCCACAAAGGGCTCGTGCGTGGTGTCGATGAGCACCCAGCCGTCGCTGGTTTTGACGGCCCAGGAGGACACCCAGGCGATGCCTACCTGCCAGACGTTGTCGAAAGCCTGATAGGGAGCGATTTTCTGGGCGGCGGGGTCATGAATCCATGCGTCCAGTTCCTTGGGAGCCTTCTTTTCGGCTCCGAGCTTCTGGAAGAGACGGTTGACTTCGGCCGTGCTGAGCGTTGCGGCCTGCGCCGGGGAGACAAGGGCGGGAAAAAGGGAGGCTCCGGCCGCGCAGCAGCTCAGGGCCAGAAAACGGCGACGAGAAATATTGTTCATAATACCTTCTGTGACATGAGGTTGATTGCAGACGCAGTATAGCGGAAAAGGCGCGTGCTCAACAAGATGGTGCAACACTTTGGCAGAATTGTAAGATAACGTAACACAAAGGCGTTGCTTCTGTGCAGGGCGCACAGGCGGAAGCTGCTCGGCGCGAAGCCGGGGCGTGGAGAGGCGGAGGTGGAAAAGGAAAACGGCGGAGGGGAGTGCACGTTCGGCGCGTGCGAGGGATTGGAGCGCTTCGCCCGGCGCGCAGGCGCTTTGCCGGCAAAAGAAAAGGCCGTCGCTCTGGAAGCGACGGCCTTTTCGGCAGCAAAACATGCAAAGGCTATTCTGCGGCCTTTTCGGAAGCCGTTTCGGCCTTGGCTGCGGCCCTGGCGGCGTCCGCGGCTTCGGGATCAAGCTGACGGCCTCTGCGGCGCAGAATGTAGGTGTAGGCCGGGCCGGAAATGACGTAGCCTATGAGAATGAGGAAGCAGAACAGGCGCGGCAGCGAGAACACCATGCTGAGCACGATGAGCGTGGCGACCATGGTCTGGAAGGGATGGGCCTTGATGAAGCCGAATTCCTTGAAGGAAAAATAGCGCACGCGGCTCACCATGAGCAGCGGCACAATGACGGAGAGAATCAGCGTCAGCCCGGGCAGGACGGGCATGAGAAAGTCGGGATAGTAGGGCATGAACAGCACGAACGTGGCCATGACGCAGGCGCAGGCGGGGCTGGGCAGTCCCACGAAGAAGCGCTTGGACGTGGTGGACACGCCCACGTTGAAGCGGGCCAGGCGCAGGGCGGCGCAGCCGCAGAACAGG
The DNA here is from genome assembly GCF_944324995.1 of uncultured Mailhella sp. Classification (GTDB taxonomy): domain Bacteria; phylum Desulfobacterota; class Desulfovibrionia; order Desulfovibrionales; family Desulfovibrionaceae; genus Mailhella. The sequence continues at coordinate 12,706 of NZ_CALUYL010000019.1, read as the reverse complement.
AAGGCCACGGCGAGGCCGAGACGGCCGAAGTTGTGCAGCTGCCAGGCGTAGGCAAGCAGACCGGGTGCCACGCCGAAGGTCACGTCGTCGGCGAGGGAGTCGTATTCGATGCCGAACTGGCTGGCCGTGCCGGTGAGTCGCGCCACCTTGCCGTCGAGTCCGTCCATGGCGGCGCCCACGAGAATGGCCCAGGCCGCGAGGTCGAACTGATCCTTGAATGCGAGAATGATGCTGAAGAAGCCGGCAAAGAGGCTGGCCGTGGTGAACAGATTGGGCAGAATATAGACGCCGCGGGGAACGGGCTTGTTGGGATCGCGCATGAGAGCCTCTCTTACGCTTCTTCGGAAGCGGACTTCTTGGCCAGAACAGTCTGACCGGCAAAGACGTTTTCGCCGATGGAAACTGCAGAAGTATAGTCGGCGGGCAGATAGACGTCAACGCGGGAACCGAAACGTATCATGCCGAAACGCTGTCCTCTTTTGAAGGAATCGCCCTGTTCGGCGTGGGGCACGATGCGGCGGGCGATGAGTCCGGCGATCTGCACGAAGGTCCAGGAGTCGCCGTTGTCGTCGCGCATCTGCCAGAGGCACTGCTCGTTGTCGGTGGAAGCCTTGTCCAGCGCGGCGTTGAAGAACTTGCCGGGCAGATAGCGTATGGCGGTGACGGTTCCGCCGACGGGAACGCGGTTCACGTGTACGCTGAAGATGTTCATGAAGATGGAGATGCACAGTCTGCTTTCGCCGCTCATGGGATCCACGCGGGATTCCATGCGGACGACGCGACCGTCGGCAGGGCTCACGGCGATGTTTTCCTCCTGCGGCACCACACGTTCGGGATCGCGGAAGAAATGGACGGAAAACCACAGCAGGATAAGGGCCGCAATCGTGACGGGCCACCAGTCCAGAATGGCGGAGCAGAGGGAAAGGACCGTCAGCAGGCCGATGATGGGCGCCCCTTCGGGGGCAAGGCCGATGCTTGGCTTGTTCATCAGAAACTCCTTTTTAAGAGTGCTTTCCCGTGCGGAGAACGATGCGGCGTGCTGTCGGGAAAAGGCGCGCGGCGTTGGAGCGTGGCCGCCCCGGAGCGCGTGAACCGGAGCGGAAGGGGGGTACGAAAGCGCCCGGCAAACTCGTTGTCTGCCGGGCGCATCATGTTAGTCCTTGCGGCGCAGGATGACAACGTGTTTGAGCGCCCCTTCGCCGGAACTGCGCGTCTGCACGTCGGGATCGTCCTGAAGGGCCAGATGGATGACTCTTCGCTGATAGGCGCTGAGCGGACGGGTGGTCTGCACCTTGCCGGTGGCCTTCACCTTTTCGGCGAGGGCGAGGGCGAGTTCCTGCAGGCGGGAGTCCTGGCGGACGTGATAGTCGCCGGCATCGACCTGCAGACGCACCTGCGAGCCGATGGCGCGCGTGATCATGCGGGAGGCGAGATACTGCACGGCGGCGAGGTTCTGTCCGTCGCGGCCGATGAGCAGACCCGTGTCTTCGCTCTTCACGGAAATCTGAACGCGGTCTTCGCCGATGTCCACCGAGAGGTCCACGTTTTCCGGAGCCATGTCCAGAATGGGGGCCACCAGGCGGCTGACGATGTTCTTCGTGACTTCCGTGAGGCGTTCCTGATCCAGTTCGGCCAGGGGAACGCGGGGCAGGGAGCTTTCCAGGCCGTCGTTCTCTTCGCTCTTCTGCGCGGATTCCTTGCGGGCGCCGCGGCTCTGGCGGGAACGGCGGGAGCGGGGAGCGTCTTCCGCGTCTTCGGCCTTGTCCTGCGCGTCGGCTTCGACGCCGGCGTCGGTGTCGGCCTGAGTCAGGGCGGGCACGCCTGCCGTGCGTATGGCGGGCAGCACGCGTTCGGATTTTTCTTCCTGATTTTCCCGTTCCGCGTCCTGGCGTTTTTCCTTGCGTTCTTTTTGTTCTTCTTTCTGAGCGTCCGAAGCGTCGGTCTTTTCGCGGCGGCGTTCGTTGCGTCCGCGGCGGCGGCCTTCCTGGCGTTCGGATTTTTCCTGGGCGGACGATCCCTGCATGAAGTCGGGGAGCGTTGCCAGGCGGGCGCGTATTTTTGCCTTGCGGGCGCCTACGATGCCGAAGATGCCCGTTTTTGCGTCTTCAATGATTTCTATTTCCAGTTTTTCTCTGGGCACATCGTAGTAGGAGCACGCCTCCGCGATGGCCGCATCCAGTGTTTTGCCAAGGAATTCTTTGGATTCGCTCATATCTTTCCCCTGCTACTTGGTTTTGTGCAGGGTCCAGGACTGCTGGATGATGGACAGAATGTTGTTGCAGAGCCAGTACAGCACCAGACCGGAGGGGAAGTTGATGAACATGACCGTGAACACCACGGGCATGATGAGCATGATCTTGCGCTGCTGCGGATCGCCCATGGCGGGGCTGAGCCACTGCTGCAGGAACATGGTGGCGCCCATGACGAGCGGCGTGATGTAGAGCGGATCCTTCACGGACAGGTCGGCGAGCCAGAAGATGTCGGTGCCGGGCAGGTAGGTGATGAAGGAGGCGTGACGCAGTTCGATGCAGTTGAGCAGGGCCTGATAGAGGGCGATGAACACGGGCAGCTGAATGAGAATGGGAAGGCAGCCGCCCATGGGGTTGACGCCGTAGGTCTTGTAGAGCTGCATCATTTCGCGGCTGAGGGCTTCCTTGTCGTTCTTGTACTTCTCCTGCAGCTGCTTCATCATGGGCTGGAGTCTCTTCATCTGCTCCATGGACTTGAAGCTCTTGCGGGAGAGAGGCCAGAACACGATCTTGATGAGAATGGTCAGCAGAATGATGGCGAAGCCCCAGTTGCCGAGGAATTCTTCAAAGATGGTGAGCAGCTTGAGCAGGGGCACGGCGAGGAAGGTGAAGATGCCCATGTCGATGGAGGACTTCAGCTTGTTGGGGGCGGCGTCGAGCAGATCGCGGCTCTTGGGGCCGATCCACCAGGAGGTCTTGAGCTCGGAAGGCTGACCGGCGACGAGGTTCACGTCCTGCAGTTCCACGGCGGCGCGCCAGACGCCTCCGTCGGTGATGCGGCCCTTGAACACGCTGTTCTGACCCATTTCGGGCAGCACGGCGGAAAGGAAATAGTTGGTCATCACGCCGGCCCAGTAGATTTCTCCGGAGCTCATCACGCCTTCCTTGGTGAGGTCGTCCACGTCGGTGTCGCGCTTGAGGGAGCCCTTGAGATCCCAGGCCATGCTCATGGTGTCGTAGGTGCTCTTGCCGCTGAAGTCCGTGGCGCCCAGGTTGTAGGACACGCGGGTGGCGGGAGCGTTTTCTGCGGCGGTGAGGGTCACCTTTTCATCCATGAGATAGGTGTCGGCGTGGAAGGTGATGGCGCGGTTGATGCGCACGCCGTTCAGCTCGCCCACGAAGGTGAGGGTGGCGTCGCCGCTTTCAAGATTGACGTCGGAACCGTCAAAGCTCCACTGACCCATGTTCCAGGAGGGCTGACCGTTGACGAGCAGACCCATGGGAGCCACCGTGGCGGCGGCGGGGGAAACCATGTTGAACAGCGGGGAGTCGGGATCGATGGTGGCCTTGTAGGTCTTCAGCCGGAACGACTGGAGCACGCCGCCGCCGGAATGGAAGACGGCCTCGTACAGGGGGGTGTTCACGCGGACTTCGCGGCCTTCGGAAGGCACGAACTTGGCCACGGGAACCACGGGAGCGGCGGGCGCGGGAGCCGGAGCCTGGGCAGCGGCCTGTTCTTCGGCCGTGGGCTGAGCGGGTTCAGGAATCCAGCCCATGTAGGAGGAAAAGGCCTGCCAGCCGAAAAGCAGGACAATGCAGATGACGACGGAGATGATGAGGCGACGGTTATCCATGACGTTCCTGAGAGTCTGCGTCGGGCGCAGAGGGATGATCGTTTGAGAGGGGGGGCACAGGATCGAAGCCGCCCGGGTTGCCGGGATGGCAGCGCAGGATGCGCCTTACGGCCAGCCAGAGGCCCTTGACGGGGCCGTGCATTTCAATGGCCTGGATGGCGTAGGTGGAACAGGAGGGATAGAAGCGGCAGCAGGGAGGATACAGCGGCGAGATGCATCGCTTGTAGAACCGGATGGGCAGAATGAGAAGCCGCTGGGCGAGAGTCATGCCGGATCTCCCGAGGGCGTGGGAACGTCGACGCTTGCGGCCGACGCTGAAGAGAGTTCGGCGAGCAGAGGCAGAAGTTCGGCTTCCGCGAGGCCGAGACCGAACTTGTCGGCACGCAGATGCTTTTTGGGCGTGACGACAATGTCCATGGGGGGCATTTCATCCTGATGCAGGCGGAAGAAGGCGCGAAGAACGCGCTTGATGCGGTTCCTCGCCACGGCGTTGCCGCATTTTTTTGTGACAGCAAGCCCGAGACGCCCGGCTCCGGACGTGCCGGAGCTACGGGCGAACACAACGAAGTATTTTGTGAACAGACGCTCTCCCCCGTTGTAGCAGGCGGTGTATTCCGCCCTGCGGGTGATGCGTCGTTCTCTGGGCCAGGTCAGTGACATGGAAGGAATCCATGCTGCGCTTGAGCAGAGTTAAACGCAAAATGTGGGCGTGGCGAAACGCCGCGCCCGAAACATTTGCATGGTCTGCCCGGAACTTTCCTGAGGGAAGAGATCCGGGAAGCGCATCGCTTGCTTAGGCGGACAGAGTCTTGCGGCCCTTGGCACGACGGCGGCTGATGACGGCACGACCGTTGGGGGTGCTCATGCGGGCGCGGAAGCCGTGAGTACGCTTTCTGCTGATCTTGCTGGGCTGATACGTTCTTTTCATGACGCGCGGTCTCCTTACTGAGATTGGAACTTGCAGGTATAACGCGCCTTTCTTCCCCCGTCAAGTCGGACGGTTCAGGGCGCGACGAAAGCCTCCCCCCGAAAGGGGCGCGGCAAGCTCTATGTGTAAGCCGAGAGCCGTTTCCGGGCAAGCATTAAAACGCGCGTTTCGGGGAAAAGTCGCGCTTTCCTGCCGGGGCTCCGGCCTGAGGCGGGGAAATGTTGGTGACAAAACGGGTAGTTGCGCTTAGACTCCCCTCACAAGTTCTGCCGCCTCGGCGGTAAAGGAGCAGTCATGCAGGGAGTTCCCGTTCTCCGCGTTGCGGCCATACACGATCTTTCCGGCTTCGGCCGGGCGTCTCTCACCGTGGCCATTCCCATTCTGGCCACCATGGGCATTCAGGTCTGCCCTCTGCCGACGGCCGTGCTCTCTTCGCAGACTTCGGGCGTGGACGACTTCACCTTCCTTGATCTGACCGACCAGATGGGCCCCATGATGGATCACTGGGCGCGCCTCGGCCTCAAGTTCGATGCGGTGTATTCCGGCTTTCTCGGCAGTCCGGATCAGTCGGGGCTCGCCGAGCGCTGCATCCGGGAATTCCGCGCGCCGGGCGGCCTTGCCGTGGTGGATCCCGTGCTCGGCGACAACGGCGCGCTCGATCCCACGCAGACGCCGGAAATGGTGGAGGCCATGCGCAGACTCGTGCGCCGGGCCGACGTCATCACGCCCAATCTCACGGAAGCGGCCTTCCTTCTGGGCGAAGACTTCCGGCCCGACATCAGCCGCGACGGCCTGCGCGATCAGCTCTGCGCGCTGGCGGACATGGGGCCTTCGGGCGTGGTCATCACGAGCGCGCCCGCGTCCTGCGCGGCGAACACGTCCACCGTGGCCTTTGACGGGCGGCGGTTTTGGCAGGTGGAGGTGCCGCATCTCAACGCCTTCTACCCCGGCACCGGCGACGCCTTTGCCAGCGTGCTCACGGGGAGCCTGCTGCTCGGCGATTCCCTTCCCGTGGCCGTGGATCGTGCCGTGCACTTCGTGTACCTCGGCATTCAGGCCACCTACGGCTACGACACGCCGCACCGCGACGGCGTGCTGCTTGAACGCACGCTCCCTTCCCTGCGCATGCCCTTCACCGGCGGCAGCTACACGGAATTCTGAACATCCGCGCATGTTTCATCGCCAGCAATGATAAAAAAACGGGCCTCCTCGTCGGAAGCCCGTTTTTTTTTGACTGCCTCTGCGCTCCGCCCGGAAGGCGGAAGCGCGGCGAGGCTTAGTAGCGGTACATGTCGTTCTTGAAGGGGCCGTCCACGGGAACGCCGATGTAGTCGGCCTGCTTCTGGGTGAGTTTGGAGAGCTTCACGCCGAGGCGGTCGAGGTGGAGTCTCGCCACTTCTTCGTCGAGCTTCTTGGGCAGGGTATAGACGCGCACTTCGTGCTTGTTGGCGGCAAGATCCATCTGGGCGAGCACCTGATTGGTGAAGGAATTGGACATCACGAAGCTCGCGTGGCCGGTGGCGCAGCCGAGGTTCACGAGGCGGCCTTCGGCCAGTACGATGATGGAACGGCCGGAAGGCAGGAACCACTTGTCCACCTGCGGCTTGATTTCCATCTTGCGGCATTCGGGATTGGATTCGAGCCAGGACATCTGAATTTCGCTGTCGAAGTGACCGATGTTGCACACGATGGCTTCATCCTTCATGCCCATCATGTGTTCGCCGGTGATGACGTCGCAGTTGCCGGTGCAGGTGACGTAGATGTCGCCGTAGGGCAGGGCGTCTTCCATGGTGACCACCTGATAGCCTTCCATGGCGGCCTGAAGGGCGCAGATGGGGTCGATTTCCGTGACGAGCACGCGGGCGCCGAAGCCGCGCATGGAGGCGGCGCAGCCCTTGCCCACGTCGCCGAAGCCGCAGATCACCACGACCTTGCCGGCCACCATGACGTCGGTGGCGCGCTTGATGCCGTCGGCCAGGGATTCGCGGCAGCCGTAGAGGTTGTCGAACTTGGACTTGGTGACGGAGTCGTTCACGTTGATGGCGGGGAAGAGCAGCTTGCCTTCCTTTTCCATCTGATAGAGGCGATGCACGCCGGTGGTGGTTTCTTCGGACACGCCGCGGACGGCGGCGGCCACGCGGTGCCAGCGGTAGGGATCATTGGTGAGGGAGAGGGCGATGCGCTCCATGATGATGGCTTCTTCCTTGCAGGAAGGCTCGCGGTTCAGCACGGAAGGATCGTTCTCCGCTTCCACGCCCTTGTGGATGAGCAGGGTGGCGTCGCCGCCGTCGTCCACGATGAGGTCGGGGCCGGAGCCGTCGGGCCAGGTGAGGGCCATTTCGGTGCACCACCAGTAGTCTTCCAGAGATTCGCCCTTCCAGGCGAACACCTTGGCCATGCCCTGTTCGGCGATGGCCGCGGCGGCGTGATCCTGGGTGGAGAAGATGTTGCAGGAAGCCCAGCGGATGTCTGCGCCGAGCTCGTAGAGCGTGCGGATGAGCATGGCCGTCTGAATGGTCATGTGCAAAGAGCCGCTGATTTTCAGGCCCTTGAGGGGCTTTTTGTCGCCGTAGCGGCGGATGAGCTCCATGAGGCCGGGCATTTCGCGCTCGGAGAGCTGGATTTCCTTCTTGCCGAAGTCGGCAAGGTTGATGTCGGCGATTTTGTAGTCCAGGGACAGATCGAGATTCTTGGCGGACATGATTGCTCCGTGGAAGGGTTAGAAAAGATTACAGCGCGGCGGAGGACGCCGCAGGCTTGCGGGCCAGAATGAGATGAAGCGCCAGATTTTTTTTCACCGGCTGACGGCGGTAGTCCACAATGGAGAGCCCCGTTCTGGTCAGCGCGGAAGAAAGTTCGTCGAGAGAGAAGCCGAGCCAGCGGTCGCCGTACATGGTGCGCATGGACTCCTGCGTGTGCTGATCGAAATCGGTGACCAGCACGAGCCCGCCGGGATGGAGCACCCGGGCGATTTCTCCCAGCGAGGTGGACGGACGAGAAAGATGATGCAGCACAAGATTGATGCAGATGAAATCCGCTTCGCCGTCGCGCAGGGGCAGATAGTCGAGTTCGCCGATGCGCAGGGAAATGCCGTTCATGTTGTCGCCGAAGCGGCGGCGGGCCAGTTCCAGCATGCGCGGAGAATCGTCCACGCCGATGAGTTCCCGGCAGCTTCCGCGCAGATGCTCCAGCACCTCGCCCGTGCCGCAGCCGAGGTCGGCGGCCACGCCGCAGTTCTCCGGCACGGCGCGCAGAATCACGTCCGGCAGGGAAAAGTCGCCGAGGATCTCGCGGTTCATTTCGTCCCAGTCGTCGGCGATTTCGTTGAAGAACTGCCGTGTTTTCAGGGCGCGTTCCTCAATGATGCGCGAAGCCATGTCGAGATCGGCGCGGCAGGCCTCGTCGTCCTGCGCGAAGGCAACGACGCTGCTCAGAAAATCGTGCCCCGGTCCCTCCGGCTCGGCGGAGTAAAAGACCCACAGGCCGTCGCGACGCGACTGGAGCAGGCCCGCTTCCGTGAGAATCTTGAGGTGTCGCGAAATGCGCGACTGCCCCATGTTGAGAAGCGACACCAGCTCGTTCACGGACAGCTCGTAGTGGAAAAGAACCAGCGCCAGACGCAGGCGGGTTTCATCCGAAAGGGCTTTGAGATACCGGAGAACTTTCATAACCTTCTGAAATATAACAAATATCAAGTTTTATCAATGTAATATATCCGCTTATCTTCATATAGTCAAGAAGGACGCGTCCGGCGTTGTTTGCCGGGCAGGGCAAACGCGTCGCGTGGTCAGGAGCCTTGACCGGGGAAGGCGTTTTCCGGCGTGCGGGGGCCGTCGCTCGTCGGGGAAGTGTGGCCGATTCGGCGGAACAGGGGGGCTGATCGGGGAGGCGGAGTTCTGAGGGCGGCGCATGGTCTGGGGTGAGAGATTTGCCGAGGTGCTCGGGGATGCGGGGAGGTTGTCGGGGAAGGCTGAGGGGCTCGGCTTCGGCAAAGGCCGGCGCGTTCTGCGGAAATCCGGCAGCAAAAAAGGGTTCCGTCGAAATCGGCGGAACCCCTGACGCCCGACGTCGTCGGGAAACGTTTCGGTGAGGGAGAATCAGGCCGCGCCCGCCATGAAGGCGGGAATCTGCGAGACCAGGGCGAATTCCAGAATGTACAGGGGCAGCAGCGCAAGCAGGGTTCGCATCCAGGAAAGATTCAGGGCGAACTTGCAGCCGATGAAGGCCGCGGCCACGAACCAGATGGACGCAATGAGGCTGCCCACCATGGGCACGATGCACAGTACGAGCGGCGCGGCGCTGTAGCACACCACGCGCAGGGTGGTGGAGAAGTCCGCCCTGTCCGGCTGCACCATGCGTATCATCAGATGATAGAGACCGGCCAGAATCACCGCCTGAAAAATGGAGAAGAACGGCGTCACGAGCAGCATGAGCGGCAGGTTCATGGTCTTCATGAGCGTTTCGGCCATGGCCAGAGTCTGCGGATCCGTGGCCGTGGCGGTGAGTTCCCGCAGGGCCTTCATGGACCACAGGCGCGATGCGAGCATCTGGAAGAGGCTCAGCAGCACGTAGAAGAGGATGGGCCGGATCACCGAAAAGTTGCAGCGCACATGCCGGAAGAAGTCCGGCGCATGAAAGAGAACGCCGAGCAGCGTGCGGGAAAAGCTGCCCCAGAAGCCGTAGTATTCCGGGCTTTCCCAGGGCGCGCCGTCGGGGCGGCCGTCGTTGCGGGAGGCGGATTCCTCCTGTCCTTCGTCGTACTGGCGCACGTGTTCGCGCATGCTCTGCCAGCGTTCCCAGAGTCCGGCGCTCTTGTGCGGCTCGGGGGTCTTTTCCTCGGGCTTTTCCTCTTCCTTCTTTTCAGGCGCGGGCTCCTCGCGGTTGAACTGCGGAATCTGCGCTCCGGGAGGAAGCGGATCGTCGCCTTCCTGCTCCGTGGAAAGATGAGGCACCGCGGGTTTCTGTTCGGCGGCGGGGGCTTCGGAAGGCTGCGGCGCGGCGGCGTTTTGCGGCTCGGTCTGCGCGGGCGTTTCCTCTTCCGGCAGAGAGAAATGGAACACGGCGGAGCAGCGCGGACAGGTCACCTTGTATTTCTTTCCGGGCCGGATGGAAGCCGTGGGCACGTCGCGCCTGAAGCGGCAGGAAGGACATTCGATAATCATGACAACCTCACAACAGATTTGCTGGCGTCAGTATAGCCCGTCGGGCTTCCGCGGACAAGACGCGAAGCCGGTATTTATCCTTTCAGCATCATCTCCTCGTCCGTCATGCCGAGCGAGCGCAGATGCAGATAGATGTTGGCCGCAGCCATGGCGTCGGAAGCCGCGTTGTGATGATCCAGCTCCAGGCCGAGGTAGGCGCACACGTCGTTCAGGCGATGGTGCGGAAGATGCAAACCCCGCCGCGAGCCCTTCACCGTGCAGGCGAAGGGAATGTTCGGCGCATCCAGTCCGAAGGACCGGCAGCAGCCGAAAAGCACGCGCCTGTCGAAGGTGGCGTTGTGCGCCACAAGCAGACGCGCGTTTCGCAGAAAGGCGGAGATTTCCGGCCACAGTTCGGGGAAGGTGCGCTGATTCTTGAGCATGTCCCAGGTGAGCCCGTGAATTTCGGTAAAGTACACCGTGGAACGCGGCGGGCGGATGAGGCTGTACCAGTTGTCCGTCACCCGACCGCCCTCGATGCGGGACATGCCCAGAGCGCAGGCGCTGTCGGCGTATTTGTCGGACGTTTCAAAGTCCAGAGCCACCACGCAGGCCATGCTAGGCGCTCCTGCCGCGCAGCACGCGCTTGTCGCCCACGCGCATGGTGAGCTGCTCCTTGTCGAAGTGTTCGAGCAGCGCTATGCCGTTCTTGCGCGAAATGCCCGAAATGTCGCGAAAATCGCCGGGCGTGATTTCGCCGTGTTCCAGCAGGAACTGTTTCACCTTTTCCCGCAGGTCGTCCATCACGGAGGAAAGGTAGTAGAGATCTTCCTTAATCTTCACCAGCGCGCCTTCGGAGACCAGAATCTTGAATATGGGCTGCGCCTGACGCGCGGTGATGCCGAGTTCGGCGAAGAGTTCCGTGTGATTGGGCGGCATGAGCGGCGAGTCGAGATGCGCCTTGAGCAGGGCTTCCTTGAGCGCCTGCTGATCGTCGGCCAGCGAAACCTTGTGTTCCGGGAGTCTGAGCAGTTCGCCTTCGACCGCGAGGCGGCCGGAACGGATGAGCCGCTCAAGCGCAAAGTGCGCGAGCTTGGGCGGAACGCCCGCGCCCATGCCCGCAAGAATGACGCCCTTGGCCATGCCGTGTTCCAGCGGATTCTTCTCGTGGAAGGCCCGCGTGGCGGCGAGCGCGCGATCCAGGAGCTTGTCCAGCCACAGCGAGGAAATCCAGCACTTCGCGTCCTTGTCCCAGCACAGGGCGCTGCCCTTGCCGGACATGGCCTGCAGATGCTTTTCCAGCGACTTTCTGCTGAGGTCGGTCAGGATGGAAAGATCCGCAAGCGTTGCGCCGAAGCGTCCGGCAAGTTCCAGCTGCACGCCGATGCGCGTCTGATCGTCGGCGTCCGGCAGCGAGAGAAGCCTCGCCTGCATGGCGGCGTCGATGTGACTGCGGCGCGGCGCGGTATCCAGAGGATAGAGGATGGAGCCGCCGGCCACGGTGCGCAGCGGAGAAAAGGCGCGCACGATGCAGCGGTCGCCGAAGATGCCGGCCACGGGTTCGGAAAAATGCACTTCGACCAGCGCGGTGTCGCCCGGTTCCAGACGGTCGCGATCGTAGAAGTAGAGGCGGGCGGCAAGCTCGCGGGCGCTGTGATGGAAATGAATCTCGCCGCGATGGCGCAGTCCGCGGGGCGAGGATTTGAGACAGGTCAGCTCCACGATCCAGCGTCTGGAGTTCTTCATGGTGCCCACGTGTGTCACCACGTCGCCGCGGCTGACGTCCTCCACGGAGAGGCCGTGCAGATTCAGGGAAATGCGGTGCCCGGCCTCGGCCTTTTCCTGCCCCTGCCCGTGGCTCTGAATGCTGCGGATGTGCGAACGGCGGCCGCTGGGCAGAAGTTCCACTTCGTCGCCGCAGGCGGCGGAGCCGGAAACCAGCGTGCCGGTGACCACGGTGCCGTGCCCCTTGAGCGAGAACACGCGGTCCACGGGCAGACGGAACAGGTCGGAACGGCGGCGGGGCTGACGGCGGCTTTCCTCCACGATGGCGGCGCGCAGCGCGTCGAGGCCTTCGCCGGTCACGGAAGAGACAGGGAAGATGGGCGCGCCTTCCAGAAAGGTGCCCTTGAGGAAGTCGCGGATGTCCTCCATGGCGAGTTCCCGCATTTCTTCGTCCACCATGTCTGTCTTGGTGAGGGCCACGATGCCGTGACGCACGCCGAGCAGCGTGCAGATTTCCAGATGCTCGCGGGTCTGCGGCATGACGCCCTCGTCGGCGGAGATGACCAGCAGCACGAAGTCGATGCCGGAGGCCCCGGCCACCATGGTGCGCACGAAGCGTTCGTGACCGGGCATGTCCACAATGCCCATGCGTTCTCCGCCGGGAAGATCGGCGTAGGCAAAACCCAGTTCAATGGTGATGCCGCGGCGCTTTTCCTCGCCGAGACGGTCGCAGTCTATTCCCGTAAGCGCCCTGATGAGCGACGTCTTTCCGTGGTCGATATGACCGGCGGTTCCCATGATGACAGACATGACATCTCCTGAATTTCTGTTTCCCGAGGGGGAGACAAGAATACCCGCCGCGGCCGGGGAGAGCAAGAGGCAAGACGCCCCGGCGGAACGCTCAACGCGCATCTTCCGCGCGCGGAACATGTTTGACTTGACTTGCAGGAAAAAGTTGCGTAACGGTTCTTAGTTCCAAGTCATAAGAACAGGAAAAACGATGTTTGAAAGCCTGACAGACCGACTCTCCGGCGTGTTCCGCAATCTCAGCGGCCGCGCTCAGCTCACGGAATCCAATATCCAGGACGC
>NZ_CALUYL010000018.1 GCF_944324995.1 uncultured Mailhella sp. | reverse complement strand
CTTACCCGTTCCTCTCCGGCGGCAAAGGTGAAGGCGGCCTCTTCGCCGCTTCTGCCGAAGGACGGCGAGGACGCGGGCAGGGAAAAGCCGCGGGCCGTGCAGCCGAGATAGAAGTCCACGCGTTCGTCGTCGCACTGCACGGCCAGCCTGTCGGCCAGAAACGCGGCCGGGCGCAGACCGAAGATCTGCCCGAAGTCCCGTTCCTCGAAGGGCAGGCGCAGTTCGCGCAGCAGATCGAGCACACTCTCGCAGGGAAAGGAACGCAGCACGGCGCGCACCACGTCGGGAGCGTCGGTGAGGTAGTGCGCTTCCGTGACGGTGCGGTTGGTGAAGTTGCCGCGTCCGCCCCCGGCCAGGGAAAGCTTGACGCCCGGCCTGTCGTGACTGTCCACAAGCGCCACGGAAAGCCCGCGACGGGCCGCGTTTCTGGCGCAGAGAAGTCCTGCGGGGCCGGCTCCGATAATGGCGACGTCGTAAAGGAACATGAGGTCTCCTGAAAAGGCGTGGGCGCGCGGCCCGACAAAGGAAAGAGGGGCCCGGAAAGCGCCGGATCAGCGCTCGGCGCGCAGCGCCGTGACGAGCGCCACGGCCTTGATGCCCTGAAGCGCGCCAGTGAAGCCCAGCTTCTCTTCCGTGGTGGCCTTGAAGGCCACGTGATCGAGGGGCAGATCGAGCAGCCTTGCCACGTTGCGGCGGATGGCGTCGGCGCGGGGGGCGAGCTTCGGCTTCTGGGCTATCACGGTGAGGTCGGCGTGCACGAGGCGCACGTGGGCTTCGGCGGCCTTCGCGAGCACCTGATCGAGCAGCACCACCGAGGAAATGTTGTCGAAGGCGGGATCGTTGTCCGGGAACAGCTGGCCGATGTCGCCCCCGGCAAAGCAGCCGAGCACGGCGTCCATGAGGGCGTGGAGCAGCACGTCGCCGTCGGAGTGGGCGCGGATGAGGTATTCGCCGCCTATTTCCACGCCGCCCAGCATGAGCGGACGATTGCCGCCGTAGGCGTGAACGTCGTAGCCGTAGCCGCAGCAGGGCAGAGAAGGTTTGTGTTCGGCAAGCAAGGCGAGATCCTGTGGGTTGGTGATCTTGACGTTGTCCCGGTCGCCTTCCACGACGAGCACGGGAGAGCCGACGCGCTCCATGAGCGAGGCGTCGTCGGTGACGTTCCAGCCTTCGCGGTCGGCGCGTTCGTGGGCTTCGCGCAGCGCGGCGAGCTCGAAGGCCTGCGGCGTCTGCACGGCGCGCAGGGTCGCGCGCTCCGGCGTGCGCGTGACAAAGCCGCGCGCGTCGGTTTCCTTCACGGTGTCGGTGACGGGCACGCCCGGAATCACGCCGGAAACCGAACCTTCCCGCAGCGCGTCGGCAAGCCTGGTCACGAGAGCGGTGCGCAGAAAGGGCCGCGCGCCGTCGTGAATGAGCACGGTGCGGCAGGCCTCCGGCAGCGCGGCGAGCGCGTGGCGCACGGAATCCTGACGCCGCTCTCCGCCCGCGGCAAAACGAAGGGGCACGCCGCAGGATTCTTTGGCGTTGAGCTCGAGCGCTTCCTGACGGGCCCTTTCCAGACGCTCTTCGGGAAACACGAACACCAGACCGTGAATCAGCGGCGACGCGGCCATGGCGCGCGCCGAATGCCACCAGAGCGGCGCGCCCTGGTAGGGCAGAAACTGCTTGGCTTCGCCGCCCGTGGCCTCGGCCATGCGGCGGCCCTGACCGGCGGCGAGAATGACGCCCCAGCATTCGTTATGCATGCTCACCTCGCGGATAACAGGATGGGGAGGGAACTTGCGCTCCCTCCCCATGATAAAAGGAGTCGGACTATAAGCCGGGTTTTGTACCGTTCCGAAGAACGGCGGCTGTCATTCCTCTAGAGACGCGGTTGCCCGCGCCTTCAAGCAACCTACCCGGAAACCATGGGCCGGGCCGGCCGGTTTCCCTATTTGGTTTTGCTTCGGATGGGGCTTGCCTGGCCTGACGTGTCGCCACGTCAGCCGGTGAGCTCTTGCCTCACCGTTTCACCCTTGCCGTTCCGAAGAACGGCGGTCTGCTTTCTGTTGCGCTTTCCAGCGGTCGCCCGCTCTGGCCGTTAGCCAGCATCCTGCCCTGCGAAGCCCGGACTTTCCTCCCCGGATCCTGCGATCCGCAGCGACAGCCCGTCCGACTCCGAATTCGTGCGCGTTGCAGCGTTCAGCCGCGCCAAATGCGGCTGAGCTCCGACGCCTATTCCGCGCTTTCCGCAGCCTTGGCTTCGGGCTTGGGCGCGTTGGGATCCTGATAGTCGTGGGCCCAGTACATGAGACGCTGGCAGTTCGGGCAGCTCATGATGTGGTTGCCGCGCTGCAGATCAATGAACACCTGCGGCGGAATGGCAATGTGGCAGCCCGAGCAGATGCCCGCTTCCACGGGCACGATCACCGGATGACGCAGACGGTTGCGGATGAATTCGTAGCGGCTCAGCACGGGCGGGGAAATGAGGGCCGCCACTTCGGCACGCTGGGCTTCCAGCGCTTCAAGACGGGTGCGGCATTCGGCGATGCGCTTTTCCAGATTTTCCTGCTGGCTTTCGAGCTCGGCCTTGAGTTCGTTCCAGGTTTCCTCCACGGACTGAAGATTGCTCTCCTGCAGGGAACGTTCTTCCTGCAGGGCCATGCGCTCTTCCTCGCGGGTCTGGTTCTGGCGTTCCATGCTGTCCATTTCGCGGATCATGGCCTGATATTCGCGGTCGTTTTCCACCTGCATCAGCTTGTTCTTGCTGTTGTTCAGGCGGGATTCGTCGTCCTGAATGTCGGCGTCGAGGCGCTTCTGCTGTTCCTGCAGGTGCTGGAGCTTGTCCAGAATCCAGTTGCGCTGGGTGTCCTGCGAGTTGAAACGCTTCTGCAGAGATTCCACTTCCTTGGGAGCGGCTTCCATTTCGGCCTGCACGGCGTGAATGCCGTCGTCCACGTGCTGGAGAGCCACAAGCTGGCGGATCTGTTCAATATAGAGGCTCACGACAGTACCTCCGGTACTTCAGAAAGAAAGGTCAAGGGCAGGAAGGGATCCCTGCCCGGCAAAAACGTCACCGTCACGTCGTCAAGCTTCCTGTCCAGAAGCAGCGCGAAGCGGCGTATCATTTCTTCTTCCAGGGAAAAATGCCCCACATCAAGAATTGCCATGGGGCAGAAATTCGGGCTGCGCGCATCGTGGCGCGAGGCCAGGGCCAGGGCGTCGTGATACTTCACGTCGCCGGTGATGAACACATCCGCGCCCGTGGCCGCGGCTTCCTCAAGCAGCGAGGAGCCGGATCCCGTGCACACCGCCACGCGGCGGATTTCCCGGTCGGGATCGCCGATGAGACGGGCCACGCCGCACATTCTCTCAAGCGGCAGCGCTTCGCGCATGACGGCGCAAAGGCGCGCAAGGGACATGGCTTCGGGCAGCCTGCCCGCGCAGCCGAAGCCGCCTTCGATCACGGAGCCGTCCGGCGCGGTGAACGTGCCCGTCTTTTCCAGAATCACGCGGTCTTCAAGGCCGAGCAGATCGGGCAGCCAGGCGCTCGGGCCGAGGGGATTGGCGTCGAGCGTGGTGTGGCTTGCGTAGAGGGGCACGTCGTTGCGGTACAGAATGGAGAGCGCGTCGGTGTAGCCGTTCAGTGCACTCGTCCAGGCGGGGCGCATGGCGAGCGGATGATGCGTGAGCACCATGTCCGCTCCGGCTTCCACGGCGGCGCGCAGCTGTTCGGGCGCAGGGTCGAGACACACGGCAAGATGGCGTATGTCGGCGCGGGCCGAGGCCACCTGAACGCCGGAATGATCCCATTCCGCCATAAGCGAAAGGGGAGCCGTCTGTTCAATGATGCTGATAAGCTCGCTCTGAAGCATGGGTGCTGCCTTCTGATACAAAAGCGTGGATATGCCGGGGAATTCATATTTCTAGGGAAACTTCTCCCCTTCGTCAAGTTCCTTTGCGGCGCGGGCCCGGGGAAGAGGGGAAAATGCGCTCTGCCGGACGCGGCGTCCGCGCTTTCGGGCAAGGACAGGCGCGGGGCGCATCGCTGATCCGGAAGGGCGGCAAGGACAGGCGCGGGGCGCATCGCTGATCCGGAAGGGCGGCAAGGGCGGGGGCGGCGGGAAAAGCGGCACGGCCTTTCCGCCTGCCGTCGTGTTCGTCGGCCGGAAGGGGCGATGTTCAAGGGAAAACATAAAGGTTTCCCACAGGTTCCCGATACGTTTGAGGGCCTGCAAGGCCCGCGGGCACCGGGCCTCTGCGGAACTTTTTTCTTGGCGAGCGGCGCGGATTGCGGTAAGGGAACGCCATGCCATCCTTCATTTATATTACCGACGTTTTTTGTCCCTGGTGTTTCGGCTTTGCTCCGGTCATGGAGAAGCTTGTTGCGAAGCATTCCTTTCCCGTGCGCGTTCTGTGCGGCAATCTTGTGGACGAGCCCGAGCAGACTTCGGGCATGGGCACGCCGCGTCTGCGGGCGTTTTTCCAGCGCCTTTCCGACACCACGGGCCGCAAGCTCGGCAGCGGCTTTTTCGGACTGCTGGAGGAGTCGGGCAGCGTACTCATGGACTCCTCGCGCTCCGCGCTGCTCATGGCCGCGCTCAAGAAGCTGGCTCCCGGCCACGCGCTGGAGCAGATGGAAGCGTTTCAAAACGCCTTTTATGAAGACGGGCGCGACGTGCTCGCTCTCGACGTGCAGGCCGACGTGGCGGCGCGCTGGGGCGTGACGGCACAGGCGCTTTCGCAGGCTCTCGCTTCCGAGGCCGTGCAGAAAAAGGCGCAGAAGGAAATGGACGAGGCCGAAGAGATTCTCGGCGATTTCGTGGTGTACCCCACGCTTTTCGTGAAGACGGACGACGGAGAACTGCACGCCGTGGCGCGGGGCTTTGCGCCCTTCGACGAGGTGGAAGCCAAAATCGAGGCCGCGCTTGCTTCCGGCGAATCGCTGAATGCGGTGTCGGGCTCGGCCTGCGGCCTGAACGGCGAGTGCTGCATCCGCTGACGAGCGCTCTTTGACGCTTCCTGCACCGGCGCGTTGCGTGCCGCTGAAACTCCGCTCGCGTGTTTCCTGCGGAGTGGCTCGACATCCGAATGAGCTGTTCTGCGTCTTCTGCGCAGCTGACGGAGAACGCGCGGAGCCATTGCGCCCGAACGTTATTCAGCGCGTTGCCCGACGTTCTGCCGAGCCGTTCGGAGTCGCGCAGCGTCGCCTTGCGCTGCGCCCCCCAATTAAAAAGTTTTGAAAGAGAGGATGGGGGCCCGGGGGAAGGAGGGAAAACTTTTTCAAAAGTTTTCCCTCCTTCCCCCGTCCTCTATTCTATTCTTATTCTATCCCAAACTCATACTGTTCGAGCTTGTCGAGGATGGCGGACATGACCATGGCCATGACGCCGGAGACCACGGCGGCGGTTTCCGTCGGGACTTCGGAGACGCCGCGGTTCAGGAGGCGGCGGAAGAACACGTCCGGGCACTCCTGGGTTTTGGTTCTGACCATGGGATCCACGTAGGCGCGGAAGGCTCCGTCCACGAAGTCTTCGGCCTCTTTGGGGCTGTAGCCCAGCTTTTGCAGCATGCTCTGCGTGACGCGCAGGTATTCCACCACCACGACGTTGGGGGCCTGCACCATGAGTCCGTAGAGCACGGCGGCGTGAACGTAGGCCCGCCATTCCAGCATGAGCCTCTTTTTTTCCTCGTCCGTAGCGCAGGGCAGCTGGGCTTTCTGCGCCATAGCCAGCACGCCGTTTTCTCCGGTGTTCAGCTCAAAAAGTATGCCTGCGGCCTGCACGGCCGTGGCTACGTCAAGTTTCTTTTTCATGCTTCCTTCCTTGCGGGACGGCATGCGCTGCAAAAGAGGGCCGCTCAGGCAGGGCCGGAAACGCGGCGCAGGCACGCGCGCATCTCCGGGCGCCCGTCAGCTTGCCGACGTTTCCCGCATCTTGCCGCGGACTCCCGCCTTGCGGGCGGTTTTTTGCCCGGCGTGCGCGGAGGCGCGGGCGGCGGGCCCGCAGAACAGACCGCCCTGTTTTGAAACAGCACGTCGCCGTCTTATTTTTCCTGCGCCTTGGCCGGTTTTTCTTCCGTATCCTCGCCGAAGCGTATGCCCGCCATCATGAGACCGATGGACTCCACGCGCGCTTCGTCGGAACGGGGAAACACGTCGATGAAGCGGCCCCGGTACATGACGGCAAAGGTGTCGGCCAGGGTCATGGCTTCGCGCAGATCGCTTGTCACGAGCAGCACGCCCGCGTGGTCGCGCGCGTCCAGAATGCGCCGCCACACTTCCTCCATGGCTCCGATGTCCAGCCCCTGCGTGGGATTCTCCGCCACAATCAGACTTGGCTCACGGAAAAATTCCCGTCCGAGCACCATTTTTTGCAGATTGCCGCCGGAAAGCGATCCGGCCGTGGCGTGCAGGCCGTCGGCCACCACCTGGTATTCCTCCATGATGTCCGCGGCCGCCGTGGCCGAATGACGCCTGTCCAGAAATCCGAAATTCTGAAAGCCGTTGCGGTTGGTGAGAAGGAAGTTGTCCAGGAGATCCAGCGACGGGCAGGTGGCAAGCCCCTTTCTGTCTTCGGGAATGTACACCATGCTCCGACGCCCCATGCGCGTGCGCATGAACTCGCTCCAGTTCTTGCCGAGAATGCGTACGGAACCGCCTTCGGGCTTTGCTCCGCCCGTGACCATTTCCACGAGCTCGCGCTGACCGTTGCCGGCCACGCCCACCACGGCGAGCACTTCGCCGCGCCGCAGCGTGCAGCTGAGAGACTGCGCCATGCCGCAGCACGCGTTGTCGAGTTCCAGCAGCACTTCGCCCTTTTCCACGGGGGTCTGTTCCACTTCGGTTTCCATCTGACGGCCCACCATGCGTTCGGCGAGCTCCCGTTCGCCCGGCACTTCGGAGCGCAGAAAATGCTCCACAATCTCGCCCCGGCGCAGAATGCTTATTTCGGTGGCGAGGTCCAGCACTTCCTTCATCTTGTGACTGATGAACACGATGGCTTTGCCGTCGGCCGCCATGCGCCGCAGCGCGGAGAAAAGCTGACTGATTTCCGGCGGCGTGAGCACGGCGGTGGGTTCGTCGAGAATGAGCACGCGGCAGTCGCGGTAGAGCAGCTTGAGAATTTCCACCCGCTGGCGCTCGCCCATGGAAAGATCGGAAATCATGGCGTCGGGATTGATTTCAAAACCGTAGCGTTCGGCAAGATCGAGCACTTTGGCGCGCATGGCCGCAGGATTCAGAATGCCGTGCGCCTGACCGAGCATGAGATTCTGCGTCACGGTCATGGCCTCGACGAGCATGAAGTGCTGATACACCATGCCGATGCCCGCGGCCAGGGCGTCGCGGGGGGAGCGGAACGGCGAAGGCAGGCCGTCCACGAAGATGGTGCCGGAATCCTGCCGCGACTTGCCCGAAAGTATGGACATGAGCGTGGACTTGCCCGCGCCGTTTTCGCCGAGCAGGGCGAGGATTTCGCCGGAACGGATTTCCAGGGAGATGTTGCGGTTGGCCCGGACGGGGCCGTAGCTCTTGCAGATGTTTTCCAGACGAATCAGGGGCGGGGTGCCGTCCGCGCTCTTTTTCGCTGCAAAAGAAGGCGTTTGTGCCATGGCTAGTTTCCTTTCGGCTGCGCGCGGCCGCCGGTATTGTTTTTTTCCAGAAGATTTTCGCCGTCGTCCTTGCGCAGAAGGACGAACACGAAGGCCGAGGCCGCGGTGATGAGGCCCACGGCCACGAAGGTGCAGTGCAGGGCGTGCAGTTCTCCGGAAGGGCCGGAGAAGAAGCGCAGCAGCGCGGTGCTGATGGCCACGCCGAAGCTGACGGTGAGATTCTGCGTGACGGAAAGCAGACTGTTGCCGTCGCTGGCCGTTTCTGCGGGCAGCTCGCCCAGGGTGATGGTGTTCATGGAGGTGAACTGTCCGGACATGAACATGCCCTGAATGAGAAGCTGAATCACGAGCAGCGTGAGGGGCCAGCCGGGGCGCTGGAGACTCATGAAGAGGTACATGCCTGCGATGGCGAGGGTGAGAAAGAGCAGCACGTGGCGGTAGCCGAAGCGGTGGAGCAGGCGCAGCACCACGGTTTTTGTCATGATGGAGCCGATGGCCGGGGCCAGCATGATGAGACCGGCCACGTCGGCGGAATAGCCGAGGCCCACCTGAAGCATGAGCGGCACGAGGAAGGGAATGCTTCCCGTGCCCAGACGGGCGACCATGTTGCCGGCGATGCCCACCCGGAAGGTGCGGGTGCGGAAGACCTTGAGCGAAATGAGCGGCGAGGGCGAGCGGCGGGCGTGGAAGACGTACAGCGCCACGGCCGCGAAGCCCAGAACGATGAGGGTTGCGGCAAGCGTGGGGGAAGAAGTTTTGCCGCCGGTGAGTTCCAGCCCGGCGGTCATGGAAATCACGCTTGCGCCGATGATGCAGAAGCCCAGGGCGTCGAAGCGTCCGCGGGGCTGGCGGAAGTCGGGAAAGCATTTCAGGGAGTAGAGAAAGCCGATGAGGCCGAGCGGCACGTTGATGAGGAATATCCAGTGCCACGAGGCGTAGGTGACGAGCCAGCCGCCGATGATGGGCCCCACCACGGGCCCCACCAGCCCGGGAATGGTGATGAAGTTGAACACCCGCACGAAGTCTGCGCGGGAGTAGGCGCGCATGAGGGTGAGGCGGGAGACGGGCACCATCATGGCCCCGCCCACGCCCTGCACCACGCGGGCGGCCACGAGCTGCGGCAGGGAATGGGACATGGCGCAGAACACCGATCCGGCCACGAAGAGGGCCACGGCCGAGAGAAACACGCGTCGCGTGCCGAAGGTGTCGGCCAGCCAGCCGCTGAGGGGAATGAGCATGGCCACGGTCAGCGCATAACTGATGACCGCAAGCTGCATGGTGAAGGGAGCCCGATGCATGGACGCGGCTATGGAGGGAAGCGCCGTGTTGAGAATGGTGGAGTCGAGCATCTGCATGAAGAAGGCCGCAGCCGTAATCATGGGAAGCCCGGTAAGCATGTCGCGGGAAGTCAGCATGGGAGTATCCTTGGCTTTCGGGCCTGTTGTGATAACAGGTCGATTCTCCGGGAATTTTCACCAAAAAAGAAAAGAGTTGCAACCCCCTTACAATATCATTCCCCCGGTTCTTTCCTGCCGGATGAAAGGCTCCGATGCGGGGCGCGTCCGCCGCGCGATCCTGCGCGGCGTCGAGACTTTCGGCAGGCGGGCGACGCTTTTTGCGGGCCGACTCGGCGCGCCGGTCGGAGGCGGCGTCTTTCCGTCTTTCCCGCCGGGCCCTGCGGAAGGCGCATTCGCTGCGGAGCCGGAACGAAGGCGATGGTCGGTTCGCGCGGCGCGTCCCTTGCCGGAGTCCTCGTCGTTTGGTGCGTCTCGTCCCCGCGGGAGGGCTGGTCGGTGCGCGTGGGGCCTGTGCCCGGGCGTTTGCCGTCTCGCTCCGCCCGGAACCGCGTCCGCTTTGCGCCGCGCCGTCCGTTGCCGTCCGGGCTGCGCCGGGGCGTCCTGTTCTTCCGGGGGCCTGAGTCCTTCCCGGCGTCGGCTTGTTCCCTGCGGGCGAGTCGTCCTTCCTCGCGTCGCCTCGGCGCGCTTTGCTGCCGCAGCGCGCCCTTCTGGCCCCGCGCTTTTCGCCCCGCGACCCGACGAAAAAGACGCCGGGAGCGCGGACGTTCGGCGCTTCAGGCGCTTGCTACGCGCCGGGAGCGATGTTCTCGCCGAGCGCGGCCGGAGCGTTTCTGCCCTTGCCTCTGGCCGAGGAGAACAGCAGCGCAAGAATGGTGAGCGCGTAGGGCAGCATCATCATGAGCGACGAGGGAATGGTGGTGCCGAGCGCCTGGAGCCTGAGCTGAAAGGCCATGATGCCGCCGAACAGATACGCGCCGAACATGGCGCGGCCCGGCCGCCAGAACGCGAAAATGACCAGCGCCACGGCAATCCAGCCCTTGCCCGCGGTGAGGTTGTGGGTCCACATGTGCGTGGCGCAGAGGGAAAGATAGGCTCCGCCTATGCCCACGAAGAAGGCTCCGGCAAAAATGCCGAGCCAGCGCATCTTGACGGGATCGAGACCTGCGGCCTGCACGGCGTCGGGCGATTCGCCGGAAGCGCAGAGCGCAAGGCCGAGCGAGGTTCGGCGGAAGAACCACATGACCGCCCACGGCAGAATATAGGAGAGGTACACGAGCGGATCGTGCTGAAAGAGCACCTGACCGATCACGGGAATGTCGGAAAGCAGCGGAATGTCGAAGGGCTGGAAGCCCACGGTCTTTTCGCCGATGAAGGGCGCGCCGAGGTAGTCGGAAAGGCCCACGCCGAAGATGGTGAGCGCAAGACCGGACACGGTCTGATTGCCCTGAAAGATCAGGCAGACCACGCCGTGAATCAGACCGAGGCAGCCTGCGCCGAGGCCTGCGGCCAGCGCTGCCAGCCACGGATTGCCCGTTTTGAACTGCACGATGAAGGCGAAGAACGCGCCCATGATCATCATGCCTTCCACGCCGAGGTTGAGCACGCCCGAGCGTTCGGTGATGAGTTCGCCCATGGTGGCGTACAGAAGCGGCGTGCCGGCGAGCACCGTGGCGGCCAGCAGCGCGACGAAGATATCCCAGGTCATGCCGCACCTCCCTGGCTGCGACCCGTTCTCACAAAGGTGTAGGTGTAGAAGAATTGTCCGGCGAGCACGCAGAGCAGAATGCAGCCTTCGAGAATGCCGCCGAAGGCCGCGGGCACCTGCATGTCCACCTGCAGGTTGTCCGTGCCCACGAGAAGCCCGGCCAGGAATATGGAAAAGAGCGCGATGGAAGGGGTGCGCAGGCGCGAGAGCCACGCCACCACGATGGCGGTGTAGCCGTAGCCCGTGCAGAGGCTGGGCTGGAGCCGGTTGAACGTGGCCGAAACCTCCACGCATCCGGCCATGCCCGCGAGCGCGCCGGAAAGCGTGAGCACGAAGACCAGCAGAAAGCCGTAGGGAATGCGCGCGTACCTTGCCGCCCGCGGATTTTCGCCCGCGGCGCACAGTTCAAAGCCGAGCCTCGTGCGCTGCAAAAATATGGAAACCGCCACGGCCGCCGCGAGGCACACCAGAATGCCCGCATGCACGTAGCCGATGACCTCGGGGAAGATGGCTTCGTCGGGGAACATGGCCGTCATGGGGAAGCCCATGCTTCCGGGATCCTTCCACGGGCCGTACACGAGATAGCGCATGAACTCGATGCCTATGTAGTTGAGCATGAGCGTGGAAATGATTTCATTGAGGCCGAACTTGAGCTTGAGCAGACCGGGCAGCATGCCCCACAGGCCGCCGGCGACGGCCGCGCACGCCAGCATGGTGAGGAGCATGGCCGGCATGGGCAGATCGGGAAAGGTGAGCACGGCCCAGGTGGCTCCCACGCCGCCGAGGGCGAACTGTCCTTCCGCGCCGATGTTCCACACCTTCATGCGGAAGGCGATGGACACGCCGAGCGAGCACAGAAAAATGGGAATGGCCTTGAGCATGGTGTCCTGAAGCGCGTGCAGGCTTCCGAACCCGCCCTGAAACAGCACCACGGCGGCTTCGACGGGCGACTTGTCCTGAATCATCAGCAGCAGGGAACAGAACGCCAGGGCGATGAGAAGCGCCGCCGGCAGCACGACAAGCCCGGCCCAGCGATGAGGGGTCTGCCGTCTGACGACTCTGAAACCGTCCATGATTCCTCCGAAAATACCTTGATGCCCCGGATGGCTATGCTTCCGGCGCGGTTGCATGTCATAATGCCGCAGAGCGGAACGTCGGCCTTTCGCTTCTGCGAGGGATGTTTGCGCGAGTCCGGCGTCCGCCGGGGCGCAGGCAGTCCGCGTTTTTTGCCGTGCGGCCCGCAAGGCGGTCGGCAGCGCTTTTTGATACGCCGCCGGACGCTCGGCGCGGCGTCGGATGCCGAACCGTTGCCTTGCGCGTCCGGCAAGAGCGGAAGTCCGCGGGAGCGCCCGCCCCGCAGGGCCGGACGCATCGCCACGGACCGGAAAATAAAAAGCCCCGTCCTCACCGGACGGAGCTTTCCTGCAATGTTACTTGGTCGTTCCCACCACGCCTTCCACGAACCAGTCCATGGAGAGCAGCATGTCGTCGGGCGCAACCTGACCTTCGGCCACGCGCACCTTGCCTTCCTGATCCTTCACCGGGCCGGTGAACACCTGATACTTGCCGGACACGATGTCGGCCTTCACGGCGTCCACCTTGGCGCGCACGTCGGCGGGCACCATGTCGCCGTAGCGGGAGATGTCCACAATGCCGTCGCCGATGCCGTACCAGTAGTTGCCGTTCTTCCAGGTTCCGGCGCGGTATTCGTCGATGAACTTCTTGTAGAACTTGTTCCAGTCCCACACGGCCGCCACAAGATGCGCCTTGGGCGCGGCGGCGGACATGTCGGTGTTGTAGCCCACGGAATACGCGCCGCGCGCTTCGGCGGCGGTCTGCGGGCCTGCGGAATCCTGATGCTGGGCAATGACGTCCACGCCCACGTCGAGCAGACCTTCGGCGGCCTTCTTTTCATCGTCGGGGCTGTACCAGGTGCGGGTCCAGACCACGCGCACCTTGGCGTCGGGGTTCACGGCGCGAACGCCGAGCGTGAAGGCGTTGATGCCGCGCACCACTTCGGGAATGGGGAACGACGCCACATAGCCGATTTCGTTTTTCTTGGTCATGGAGCCGGCCACCATGCCGGTAAGGTAGCGGGCCTGATACATTCTGCCGAAATAGCAGGTCATGTTCTTGCTGTGCTTGTAGCCCGAGCAGTGCAGGAACGTGATGTCGGGGTTGCGCTTGGCCATCTTGGCCATGGCGTCCATGTAGCCGAAGCTCGTGGCCACAATGACGTTGTAGCCCTTGGAGCACATGTTCTTGATGGCGCGCTCGGCGTCGGGGCCTTCAGGCACGCTTTCCATCATGGTGGTTTCCACGTCATGCATGGCGTCCATCATCTTGCGGCCCTGATCGTGCGTCCACGACCAGCCCTCGTCGCCCACAGGGGAAACATAGATGAAGCCCACCTTGATCTTCTTCGCGGCCTCTTCCGCATGCGCGGAGGAAACCAGCGGAGAAAGGGCCATACCGCAAACGGCAAGGCATGCCGCGGCATAGTTGAGAAAACGCATCCCGAACTCTCCCGTGTTAAAAAATGATGACCGACGCCCCCGCCCATGCAGGCGCGCCACAAGCTCGCGGGCCCGCAGCGCCGAAAAAAACGACAGCTCCCCGCCGGTAAAAAAAGAACTCTAACCCATTATCATGCGCTCTTCAAGCCTCGAAAACCCTTCCGCCCCGCGGAAAATCGGAGGAAGGGAGAGAGCCGGGGAGGCGACGGGGGAAGCGACGGGGGAAGGAGGGAAAACTTTTGAAAAAGTTTTCCCTCCTTCCCCCGGGCCCCCATCCTCTCTTTCAAAACTTTTTAATTTTTGGGGCGGTGCGGCGTTTTTTTGGGGGGGAGGGGGCTTTTCGGCGGGTTGCTTTTTATGGGAGATTTCAGGGTGCGGCATGCGGCAGGAGGTCGGGCCTTGGGGAAACTCCGGCCGCAGGGCGGAACGCGGCGGGCATTTCGTCCGGGTTTTGGCCAGGCTGCGTCGAGAGAGCGCAGAGCATCTTCGGGCGCGGTCGGCGCGATCATGCGCAAAGACGCGGCGTCCTCTTCGTCCTGGAACGCAGGCGATCAGAATTCCAGTGGCTTGCAGATTCCGCCGCGTTCGCGCTCGCGGAACAGCCTGTTGCGGATGACGAAGTACACGACAAGCATGATGACGCCCGTGATGATCCACGAGACGGGATAGACGTAGAGCAGGGTTTCGTAGGTGGGGAACATGCGGAACACGGTATAGACCCACACGATGCGCAGCAGACACGAGCCCACGAGCGTGACCATGGCGGGCAGCATGGAGATGCCCATGCCGCGCAGCGCAGCGCCGCTGATTTCGTAGGTGGCGCAGAGCCATTCCATGCTTTCGACGATGGTCACGCGGGTGACGGCGTGGCGAATGACTTCGGGATCGCTGGTGTACATGCCGGAGAAGAAGGCGGCGCCTATGGTGAAGGTGAGGCAGGTGAGACCGGCGAGCACGACGGCGCAGGCCATGTTTTCGCGGAAGATCTTCTTGCAGCGGTCGAGCTGGCACATGGCGTAGTTCTGGCTGGTGAAGGTCACGGTGGCCTGACAGAAGGCGTTGACGAAGAAATAGGAGATGAACTCGAAGTTGATGGCCGCGGCCGAACCGGCGGCGGTGCCGGAGCCGAAGCCGTTGATGCCCGAGAGAATGCACACGTTGGAGAGCGAAAAGATCATGCCCTGCAGTCCGGCGGGAGCGCCGATTCTGATGACGCGCAGCAGGTGAATGCGGGCGATGGCGAGCTTGCGGAGGTTCAGGCGGATCATGTCGTCTTCGGTGAGCAGAAAGTACAGGACGAGCGCGGCGCTGACGAGGTTGCCCATGAAGGTGGCGAGGCCCACGCCCGCGACGCCCATGTCGCAGAAGAGCACGAACACCACGCTCAGCGAAACGTTGACCACGCCTGCGGCCATGAGGCTGTACATGGGGCGCTTGGTGTCGCCCACGCTGCGCAGCACGGCCGCGCCGAAGTTGTAGATCATGATGCACGGCATGCCGACGAAGTAGATGCGCAGGTACAGCACGGCCAGATCCATGACGTCGTGCGGCACGTCCACGAAGCGCAGCAGCATGGGCGCAAGGAACTGTCCCGCCACGAGCAGGAAGAAGCCGCTCAGTATGGACACGGCCATGACCGTGTGAACGGCGGACTGGCAGGCCTGCTGATCCTCTCTGCCGACGTAGCGGGCGATGACGACGTTTGCGCCGACGGAAAGCCCGAGAAAGAGGTTGATGATGAGATTGACGATAGGTCCGTTTCCGCCGACGGCGGCCACGGCCTGAGCTCCGACGAAGTGTCCGACCACGGCGACGTTCGCGGAAATGAACAGCTGCTGCAGAATGCTGCTCATGGCAATGGGCAGGGCAAAGAGAATGATCTTGCCCAAGAGCGGACCGTGCAGCATGTCAACGTGCTGGGCATGTCCCATCGTTTTCTCCTTCATGCAGGGGGGTGAGTACAAAGGATGTTTCGCCGGAAAGCCAGCGGGGAACTAGGTTGAACCTATCACTTTCCGGCGTCTTGTCCAGCCGGTAACAAGAAGTCGGCGGAAGCGGCGTGGAAAGGCTTGGGGAAGCCTGCCTTTGATGGGCGCAAAAAAAAGGGCGGGAGCCGAAGCTTCCGCCCTTTGTGTGGAATGTCGGGAGGTTTACAGGCAGCGCAGCTGCGTTTCCGTGTCGAACACGTGGCCGTGACCCTTGCGGGCCGTGAGGCGGATGACGTCGCCGGAAGAGGGACGCTGCGAGCCCTGGAGCCGCACGATGACCGAGGAGCTTTCCTGCTTTTCGGGATTCGCGCTCAGGGGGCGGCAGTAGGCGAGGGTGTCGGAGCCGAGGGCTTCCACGATGTCCACGGTGACGCGGATGTCGCCTTCGGGGTCGAAGATGAGGTCTTCGCTGCGCAGGCCGAGCAGAATGTCGCCGCTGCGGCCGGAGATGTCGATGTCTTCGGCCTGCACGCCGGAAAGACGGGTGCCGTCGGGCAGGATGATGTCGTTCTTTTCCGCCCGGGCGCGCACGATGTTCATGGAGGGGGAGCCCATGAACTGCGCCACGAACACGGAGGCCGGGCGCAGATACACGTCGTCGGGGGTGCCGTACTGTTCGATGTGGCCCGCGCGCAGCACGAGGATCTTTTCGGCAAGCGTCATGGCCTCCACCTGATCGTGGGTCACGTAGATGCTGGTGGTGGCGAGGCGCTGATGCAGGCGGCGCAGCTCGATGCGCATCTGATTGCGCAGATTGGCGTCGAGGTTGGAGAGCGGCTCGTCGAAGAGGAAAACGCTGGGTTCGCGCACGATGGCGCGGCCCATGGCCACGCGCTGACGCTGGCCGCCGGAAAGCTGACGGGGCATGCGTTCGAGCAGGCCGTCGAGGCCGAGGAGCTTGGCGGCTTCCAGGGCGCGGCGCTTGCGCTCGTCGGCGGGAATGCCGCGCACCTTCAGGCCGTAGGTGATGTTGTCGTACACGTTCATGTGCGGATAGAGCGCGTAGTTCTGGAACACCATGGCGATGTTGCGGTCCTTGGGCTCCATGCGGGTGACGTCCTTGTCGCCGATCATGATGGTGCCGGAAGTCACTTCTTCGAGGCCTGCGATGCAGCGCAGGGCCGTGGACTTGCCGCAGCCCGAGGGGCCCACCATGACCATGAACGAGCCGTCCGGCACTTCGAGGTTGAGACCGGAGAGCACTTTGTTCTTGTTGAAAGTCTTGTCTATGTTGATGAGACGAACGTTTGCCATTGTCTGATCCTTGTACTACTTCTCGGTTTCCACAAGTCCGCGGACAAAGAGCTTCTGCATGCCGAGCACCACGAGCAGCGGCGGCAGCATGCCCAGAAGGGCCACGGCCATGATGAGGTTCCATTCCGGAACGGCGTCGGGAATGTTCACCATGCGCTGAATGCCCATGACCACGGTGTACATGCTTTCCTGATTGGTGACGAGCAGGGGCCAGAGGTACTGGTTCCAGCCGTAGATGAACAGCACCACGAAGAGCGCGGCGGTGTTCGTGCGGGAGAGCGGGAGCACCACGTCCACGAAGAAGCGCCAGGGGCCTGCGCCGTCGATGCGCGCGGCTTCGAGCAGTTCCTGGGGAATGGTCATGAACATCTGACGGTACAGGAACGTGGCCGTGGCCGAGGCGATGAGCGGCAGAATGAGGCCGGGGTAGCTGTCGATGAAGTTCAGGTTGGCGGCCACCTGGAAGGTGGGCACGATGCGCACTTCCACGGGCATCATGAGCGTGATGAAGATGAGCACGAAGCACAGCTCGCGTCCGCGGAAGCGGAAGAACACGATGGCGTAGGCCGCGGTGATGGAAATGGCGATTTTTCCGAGGGCGATGCCGAGCGCCATGATGAGGCTGTTGCCCATCATGACCCACACGGGAATGCCGCCGGCGGCCTTGAGGCCCTGGGTGAGCACGGTGGTGAAGTTCTTGACGAGCTCCTGACCGAACCACAGGGGCGTGGTGCCTATGAGCACGTCGTAGCTGTGTGAGGTGGCCACGAGAGCCACGTACAGGGGAAAGAGAACGACGGCCGCGCCGAACAGGAGCACGGCGTGACTGAGCGCTCTTCCGAGTCCTTTCTTTTCTACCATACGAATCTTCTCCTGTTGCGGCTAGTAGTTGACCTTGCGTTCGACGTAGCGGAACTGGAGGAAGGTCAGAATCATGACGATGAACATGAGCACCACCGACTGCGCGGAGGAACCGCCGAAGTCGAGGCCGATGAACCCGTCGTTGAAGACCTTGTAGATGAGTGTTTCCGTTGCGCGTGAAGGGCCGCCCTGCGTGACCGCGTGCACGATGCCGAAGGTTTCGAACAGGGTGTAGATGGTGTTGACCACGAGCAGGAAGAAGGTCGTGGGCGAGAGCAGGGGGAAGATGATGTTGCGGAAGCGCTGCCAGGGGCTGGCGCCGTCGATGGCGGCGGCCTCGATGAGCGAACGCGGAATGGCCTGGAGTCCCGCAAGGAAGAACAGGAAATTATAGGAAATCTGCTTCCAGGAGGCAGATATGATGAGCAGCAGCAGGGCCTGATTGCCGTTGAGCTTGTGGTTCCAGGTGTATCCCAGGCTGTCGAGCAGCGAGGAGAGCACGCCTACGGAAGGGTTGAACAGAAAGAGCCAGAGCACGCCGGCGAGGGGCGGAGCCACGGCGTAGGGAATGATGAGCATCGACTTGTAGAGCGTGCCGCCGAAACTTACCTGATCGGCGACGACGGCCATGAGCAGGGAAACCGTCATGGTGAGGGTGATGGTGGCGATGCTGAAGATGAAGGTGAGATACAGCGTTTCAAGATAGCTGGGATCGGAGAAAAGAACGACAAAGTTGTCCAGTCCGACGAACTCTCTGGAAAGGCCGAAAGAGTCTTCCATGTATACCGACCCGAGCAGAGCCTCTCCGGCGGGGTAGAAGAAGAACACCACCGTGATGACAAGCTGGGGCAGCAGGAAGAGAATGGGCAGCAGCAGATGCTTTTTGCCCCGGAACGCGTAGCGCTCATCCTGCATGAGAACTCCTTTGACGGCTGTGGTTGAAAAAAGGGGAGAGTCGGTCTCTCCCCTTTTGTGTTAGATGAGCGGATCAGCTGTTGGCGCGCTCAAAGCGGCGCAGTTCGACGTTGCCGCGCTTCACGGCGGAGTCGAGGGCTTCCTTGGCGGTCTTCTTGCCGGCCCAGACGGCTTCGAGTTCTTCGTCGATGATGTTGCGGATCTGGACGAAGTTGCCGAGGCGCAGACCGAGGGTGTTGATGGTGGGCTTCTTGTCGGAGAGGGCCTTCACGGCCACGTCGGTGCCGGGGTTCTTGTCGTAGAAGCCCTGCTGCTTGGTGAGCTCGTAGCCGGCGAGGGTGACGGGCACGTAGCCGGTGGCCTGATGGAAGGCGGCCTGCACTTCAGGCTTCAGAATGTAGTTGATGAAGGCGGCCACGCCGTTTTCGGAATCCTTGGAATGACCGGCCATGGCCCAGATGGCGGCGCCGCCGATCACGGTGTTCTGAGGAGCGCCCTTCACGTCGGGCCAGTAGGGCAGCACCATGACGCCCCAGTTGAACTTGGCGCCGGCCTTGACGGCGGCGTAGGAACCGGAGGAGTTCATGAGAATGCCCGCTTCACCGGCGGTGAAGGTGTTGATGGCTTCGGACTTGCGGCCTACGTACACGGAAACGCCTTCCTTGTTGAGCTTGGAGAGGAAGTCGATGTGGCGGACCTGCAGCGGACCGTTGAAGAGCAGTTCGGTGTTCAGGCCGTCGAAGCCGTTGTTGTTGGAGGCAAAGGGAACGTTGTGCCAGGCGGAGAAGCTTTCAAGCTGCACCCAGGACTGCCAGCCGCTGGTCATGCCGTACTTGCACGCGCCGGATTCCTTGATCTTGCGGGCGAGGTCGGCCACTTCGGGCCAGGTGCGGGGGAAGTTTTCGGGATCGCCGCCGGCCTTCTTCACGGCGTCCTTGTTGTAGTAGAGCACCGTGGTGGAGGCGTTGAAGGGCATGGCGATGAGCTTGCCGTCGCTGGTGGAGTAGTAGCTCGTGACGGAAGGCAGGAACTTGGACATGTCGAGCGGCGTGCCCGCGGCGTCCATGATTTCCCAGACGGGACGGATGGCGCCCTTGGCGGCCATCATGCTGGCGGTGCCCACTTCAAAGATCTGGATGATGTTCGGATGCTGCTTGGCGCGGAAGGCGGCAATGGCGGCGGTCATGGCTTCGTCGTAGTTGCCCTTGTACACGCCCTTGACTTCGTACTTGTCCTGGGAGGCGTTGAAGTCCTTGATGATGTTGTCGGTGATTTCACCGAGCTCGCCGCCCATGCCGTGCCAGAAGGTGATGGTGGTTTTCGCCTGCACGGGACTCGCCAGGAGCATCAGAGAAACGGCCAGAAGGGCCACAGATCGGAGTGAACGCATAAGTTCTCCTGCCTTTGCGGACGTGTCGTCCGGTTGGAGTCTCCGGGAAAATCCCGGAAGGAACTATATTCACGCGCCCGGAAGGAGGGGACGGCAAGTCCCCTCTCAGGGCGCGCTGCTGACGGTTCAGTCTCTGCCCAGCGCCGCCCGGCACGCGGCCGGGAAGTCGGTGATGATGCCGCTTGCGCCGTCTTCGACCAGCTTTTTGGCTTCGTCCATGTCGTTGACGGTCCAGACGTTGACGGCAAAGCCGGCGTCGCGGAGGGCGGCAAGATCGCCGGGGGCGAGAATCAGCCTGTCCGGATGGTAGGCGTTCACGCCGAGACTGCGGCACAGTTCGACGGGATCGTCGGGGCGGGTGTTTTCCACGAGGGCGCCCGTGGCGATTTCGGGGCACAGATCGTGACATTCCAGCAGATAGCGGTGCTGGAACGAGGAAATGATGACCTGCTCCACCATGTCGAAACGGCGGATCATCTCTAACACGTCTTTTGTTACAGTATCATGACCGATGAGGTGTGCGTGGTTTTTAATTTCCACGTTCACGGCCCAGTCGAAGCGCTTCGTGAGTTCGAGCGCCTGTTCCAGCGTGGGAATGCGCAGACCCTTGAAGGAGGCGAGGGTTTCGGCGCTCAGTTCTCCGGCGGCCACGCGGCCGAACTGATCGCGGCCTTCGTACCAGGAACCGGCGTCCAGTCTGCCGAGTTCCTCAAGCGTGAAGTCGCACACGCGGTAGGAGGGGCGGCCGGGATAGACTTCTTCCACGTTGGTGGTGCGCACGAGGGTGTCGTCGTGAACGACCACGAGCTTGTAGTCCTTGGTATAGTTGACGTCCAGCTCCCAGAGATCGGCCTTCACGGCGTGGCCGAGGGCGGCGGAGGTCAGCGTGTTTTCAGGGGCGTGTCCTCTGGCGCCGCGATGGGCGATGACAAGGGGCATGGAAGCGCGAGCATGCAGTTCAACAGTGTTTTTCATGGCGGATGTCCTGTATCCATGTGTGTTTTGATCCGCGGCAACGCGTCGCGGCTTCATGCGGAATCAACGGCGATCCGCATGAAGAAATGTTCGCGAAAAGAGGCTTGCCCTCGTTTTTCGTAACCGCGCCCGTTGCGGCGGGGTGCGGGCATCATTGCTGCTGAACATTACATTTTTATGACAATATATATTTAACTTTCGTGAGTATCCTAAATCATGCCTGTTATCAAGCCTATTCTTTCATTCACATTGTTTCTTTCGGGAAAGTGGGGGCGTGTTGTTCTTTATTCGTGAAAAAAGATGCATGACAAAAGCCCCGCGCGGCCGAAACAAGCGTGATTTCGGCATGACTTTTCGGAAAAGAGCGTGAAGAAGGCCGCCGGAAAGAGAAAGTTGCGGCGCGGGCCGTGTCTTGGCTGGAAGCGGGCGGGGATGTGCGCAGACAGGGGACGCGCCGCAAGCGGGAGAGGAGAGAAACGCGCAAGCCGGGAGCGCGACGCAGGAGCGCCCGGTGCGGGCCGTGCATGCACGAAGGCTGTTCCCCCAGTTTTCGGGGGAACTTCGCGTGCGATGCGGGCCGAAGGGCGTCGGTCGTTGCCGCGCAAGATGTCGCGCGCATGCTGTCTTGTGGCCGGGGAAACGTCGGCGCGAGACTCGCATGAAAGAGAAAAGGCCCGCCGACACGTGCCGGACGGGCCCTTTCCTAGGAGGGAAACGTTGCAGAAAATGTTTCTGCGGATCAGGCGGCTTCACCCAGGTTCCGCGCGGCGGCGTGTCTGCGCTTCTGCATGTGACGGACCACGCAGGAGAGGGTGAAGTTGATGACAAAGTAGATGAGCGCCGCAAAGCCGAAGATGACGGCCACCTGTGCAATGCCTACGGTCTGCCCGGTGTAGCGCGGCAGCAGGGCGAGGGCGTTGCGGGAGCGGAACATGAGTTCGGCCACGGCCACCATGGAAAGGAACGAGGTGTCCTTGACCACGGTGATGACCTGACTGAGCAGGGTGGGAACGATGTTCTGGAAGCACTGCGGCAGAATGATGTACACGAGCGTCTGCACGAAGTTGAAGCCCTGGGAGGCGGCGGCTTCAAACTGTCCTCTGGGAATGGAGTTCAGGCCGCCGCGGATGATTTCCGCAATGGTGGCGGAGGTGAACAGCACGAAGGCGAAGGAGCAGCGCAGAAAGGCCGTGGGCATGGGCGCGTACACGTAGCAGATGAGCACCCACATGAGGTTGGGGGTGTTGCGGAAAATTTCGATGTAGACGCCTGCGAGTTTGCCGAGGACGAATTTGTCGTAGCTGCGCAGAAGCGCCAGAATGAGCCCGAAAAAGATGCTGCATATCACGATGACGACGGAAAGCTCGATGACGAGCCACGCGCCGCCCAGAAGATAGGTGAGAATTTCGGGCGTAAATGTGCGGGTAATGACCTCGATCACGACAATTCTTCCTCTATTTTTTTCATTTCCTGCCCGGCGCGGCTGTCCTGGCGCTTCAGGCGTTCCTCATAGCGGCGACCCCAGGTGGAAAGGGGGAAGCACAGCAGAAAATACAGGATGCCGCACACCAGGAAGGGCGGCCCGTAGATGCTGGCGCCGCTGGTGGCCCAGTCGTTGGTGCGGTTCATGAGGTCCGTGCCGCCGATGAGCGCGATGACGGAGGTGTTCTTGATGAGGTTGACCATCTGGTTGACCAGCGGGGGCAGGATGATTTTCACCGTCTGGGGCAGGATGACCCAGCGCATGGTCTGCACGTAGGTGAAGCCCTGAGAGGCGGCCGCTTCGGCCTGGCCGCGCGGAATGGACTGGATGCCGGCGCGCACCACTTCGGCGATGTAGGCGCCGTGGTAGATGCCCACGGCAAAGATGCCCACGCTGACCTGTCCCATCATGACGCCCACATAGGGGAGGGCGAGATAGAACACGTAGGCCTGAAGAACGAGCGGCGTATTCTGTATGGCTTCCACATAGGCGCGGGCGATGCTTCTGGGAACGGCGAAGTGCGACGTGGACATGACGCCGAACACGACGCCGAGCGCCAGCGCGAGGGCCAGCGCCGCGATGGAGACCATGACGGTCACGCCGAAGGCCTGCAGAAACAGGGTCCAGTCGGCCAGAAACACCATCCAGCATGCGGGTGACAGTATTTGTTCAATCACGATTCAAACCTGTGGCTGGCGGCGCGGCAGTGCCGCGCCGCTCTTGGGAGTGTTATTTCTTGAAGGAAGGCGTGACGCCGTTCTTGGCAATGATCTTGTCTATGGTGCCGTCGGCGAGCCAGGCGGAAATCTGCTTTTCGACGAATTCGGCCAGGCCCTTGTTGGAGAGCTTGGTGGCCACGCCGTAATCCTGGGGAGCGAAGCGCACGGTGCTCAGGATTTCGGTGCTCGGATCAAGATAGCCGGAAAGAATGGAGCCGTCCACGCAGAAGGCCTGCACCTGACCGGCGTCGAGCGCGGCCTTGATGGAGGGATAGTCGGGGAAGGTCTGGATGTTGGCGGTGTCGGTGAGGGTGACGCCGTTTTCGGCGGCAGCCTTGATGAGGGCGTCCTTGGAGGTGGAGCCTTCAGCCACGCCCACGCGCTTCTTCACGAGATCGCCGTAGTTGGCGATGCCGGAATTCTTCTTCACGAGCAGGGAGACGGCGTCGGTGTAGTAGGGGGTGGAGAAGTTCCAGATCTTCTTGCGGTCCGGGGTGATGGTGAAGGTGGCGAGCACCATGTCGATGTCGCCGGTGTCGAGGAGCTGGCCGCGGGTCTTGGCGGTCACGGCGGTGAAGACCACCTTGTCGGCCTTGAGGCCCATGGCTTCGGCGAGCTTCTTGGAGAGATCCACTTCCATGCCGGCGTAGTTGCCGGACAGATCCTGCATGCTGAAGCCCGGAACGTCGGACTTGACGCCCACGTGCAGTTCGCCGCGCTTGACGATGGCCTGCACGTCGTCGGGCAGGGTGGCGGCCGAGGCGGTGGTGGCGAAGGTCAGGATGGCGAGGGCCGAGAGAAGAAGGGCTCCCATGCGGTGAAGTTTGTTCATTGTGTCTGCCTCCTTGTTGAGTGCCGGCTGGCGATTGTTTTTGCCTTGCGCGGGGGGAACGCGAGGTTTGCTGACGAAAAAGCCCGGCAAATGGCCGCGCCGTGCGGACGCGCCTGCACAGGCTTGCGGGAGTTCGCCCGCAGCCTGCGAACACGGCGTTGTCTGCGATCAGTGCAGAATCTTGCCGAGGAACTGCTTGGTGCGTTCGTGGGTGGGGTTGAGGAAGAAGTGTTCGGGCGTGCCTTCTTCCAGAATGGTGCCGTCTTCCATGAAGATCACGCGGTCGGCCACTTCACGGGCGAAGCCCATTTCGTGGGTGACGATGACCATGGTGATGTTCTTTTCTCCGGCGAGCTTGACCATGACGTTCAGCACTTCCTGCACGGTTTCGGGATCGAGGGCGGAAGTGGGTTCGTCGAAGAGAATGATCTTGGTCTGACTGCACAGGGCGCGGGCGATGGCCACGCGCTGCTGCTGACCGCCGGAAAGCGTGGCGGGGTAGGCGTTGGCCTTTTCTTCCAGTCCCACGACGGAGAGATAGTGCCGGGCGAGTTCCTGCGCTTCCTTTCTGGATTTGCCGAACAGCTTGATGGGCGCCAGGGTGAGATTGCCCATGACGGTGAGGTGCGGATACAGGTTGAACTGCTGGAACACCATGGACGAGGTGCTTCTCACGAGCGAAATGCGGTTCTGCTTGGTGAGCTCCGTGTTGTCGATGTAGACGTGTCCGGAAGTGGGAGTTTCGAGTCCGTTCATGCAGCGCACGGTGGTGGACTTGCCGGAGCCGGAAGGCCCGATGATGACGAGTTTTTCCCCTTCCTTCACGTCGAGATTGACGCCTTTGAGCACCTCGTGGGAACCGAAGGATTTATGGATGTCGGAAAGCCTTATCACGTTCATTCTCCTGAGCGGCGGGCCGCTGAGGACTCTTACCGCACTGTATTGTTTTGAGATTTTCGTTTTTTCTTCATCAACGAATTAACAATAATGTAAAAGCTAGCAGGGCCGATATTTTTTGTCAATCTTGTTCATGCCGCTGGCGGCGCAATTTGAAAATAAAGTGAAAGAGAATAAAAATATGCAGTTTTTATGCAATGTTATGCAACTTCTTTCAGTATGTACATTTTTTGAAAAGTCCACCATTTTGAGGATTGACGCGCGAAAAGGAAA
The DNA here is from genome assembly GCF_944324995.1 of uncultured Mailhella sp. GTDB lineage: Bacteria > Desulfobacterota > Desulfovibrionia > Desulfovibrionales > Desulfovibrionaceae > Mailhella. The sequence goes on along the minus strand of NZ_CALUYL010000018.1, from coordinate 39,125 downwards.
AAAAGAAGGAGAGCAACACGGAAAAATAGGATTAATATGCCGGAATGGCAGGAAAAATAAAAAAGCGAACGGAGGGCGGAAACAACTTTTTACGGAGAGAAAAATTAACAAAAAAGATATTTTTACCTGTTTTGTCGAGAGGCGGGCGCGTCATGCCGCCTGTTTTCTTTCAACGGCGGACGCATGGAGGCGTCAGGTTCGCCGTTTGAGAAGAGCCACAGGGCCGGGGCGGCGGAACGCGCGGGTGTTGCAGTGAGGAATGCCGGGCAGGAGTGCGGGAAGGCGCGACCGCCGTGCGGCGGACATCGGCCTTGCGCGATGTGCAAAGCTGTCGAAGGTCCCGCAGGCTTTCCCGGATGCAGGAACCCGGGCCGCGGAACGCGCCAACAGCGTTTTCGTCCGGGGGAGGGCGCAGAAACGCGTCCGGGCAGGCGGCTCTGTGGGGCGGAGCGGCCTGCCCGGGATCGACAGGGGATGGGGGGCAATTGGGGGCAATGGCGTACTGCCAAAGGCGCAGGACTTCGGCCTTGCGCGATGCGCACGCGCCGGATGAGGCGGACGCCGGAGAAGAACGACTGTTCGGATTCGTGTCCGGCTTGCCGGAGAGCGGGGGCGACTCTGGTGCAATGCCCTGTGCTCCGGCGCATTCGTGCCTTGCCAGCTGCCGACGGGGGCGCGGCATCTTCGGCGCGCGTTTCGCTGGGGGCCTGAGTCGCGGCAGCGCTGCGGCCTGCTCCCTAGAGGCCCAGCAGCGCGGCGGCGTTGCGGTAGAGCAGCTTGTCCTGCACGTCCGGCCTGAAGCTCTCCCGGAATTCATGGACGCAGGAGAGCGGGGTGAAGGGATAGGCGGAGCCGAAGAGCATGCGATCCTGCATGTAGAAGTTGCCCGCCCGGATGTAGTCGTCCTGTCCGGGGAGGTGGAAGAAGTAGAGATCGGGGCAGACGTAGATGTTTTTCTGATAGAAGCAGATGCCGAGTATTTCCTGCACGAAGGGCCAGCAGCCGTGGGCGGCGACGAAGTTGACCTCCGGAAAGTCGAAGGCGATTCTGCTCAGGCGCTGCGGATCGGAGTAGGTTCTGTCGGGCCCGGCCCGGCCGCCGATCATGAGAATGACGGGAATGTGATGACGTTCGCATTCGGCATAGAAGGGATAAAGGCGCGCGTCGTCCACGTAGCGGGATCGTTCGAGGGCTCCCGGTTCGAGAACTACGCCCTTGAGCGGCCCGTCCACGCACACGCGGTGCATTTCCCTGACGCCTTCCTTGGGGTCGGAGGCGTCGATGCCAGCAAGGCCCACGAACTTTCCGGGATATTCCTTCATGAGGCGTATGATTTCATCGTTGGGCACGTTGCCCTTGCGGTGGCCGACGCGTCCGGTGGCCACGCCCATGTCGATGCCGTTTTCCTCCATTTCCTGGAGCAGCAGCTCCATGGATTCCTGCCGGGCGGACGGCGAACGCTGCAATCCTATGTTGTCGGCGTAGAAGTCTGCGGCGGCCTTGTCCGCGTACATGCCGACATGGAGAAATCCCCCGAACGGAGGGCGGAGACGAAAGTCGATGACCATGAGTTACTCTTTCCCCCTGATGTCGAGCTTGAGGATTTCGGCGGCGTTGTTGCACATGAGATCGGGAAGAATTTCCGGCTTGAACAGTTTGCGGAAGGCGTGAACGCAGTCCAGAGGCAGGAAGGGGTAGGCGGAAGCGTACAGAATGCGTTTGCGCATGTAGGTGTGCGCGGCCGTGACGTAGTCCTGCCAGCCCGGCTGATTGAAGAGGTAGAGATCCGGACTCAGATAGATGTTCGGCTGCACGAAGCACACGCCGAGCACGGCCTGCACCCACGGCCAGCCGCCGTGCGACACGATGAATTTTACGGTGGGAAAATCCGAGGCTATCTTGTGGATGATTCGGGGGAAGCTGTAGTCCACGTTGGGGCCCGCGTTTCCGCCGAGCATGACCATGACGGGAATGTCGTACTTTTCGCATTCCGCATACAGGGGATAGAGCAGGGCGTCGTCGCCGTACATGGGAGGCCGCACGGCTCCCGGTTCGAGCACTACGCCTTTGAGCGGTCCGTCCACGACGGTTCTGTGAATTTCCTTCAGTGACCAGCGCCAGTCCAGCGGATTGAGTCCGGCAAAGCCCACGAAGCGATCGGGCCAGGTCTGCACCAGTTCAAGGATGTTGTCGTTGCTCATGCCTCCGGCAAAGTGAGCCACGCGTCCGGTGGCCACGCCCATGTCGATGCCGTTTCTGTCCATGTCCTGAAGAAGCAGTTCCATGCTTTCTTCTGCGATGGACGGGGCCAGTCCCTTGCCGATGTTGGACGCGTAGCTCGCGCAGCGCGCCTTGTTGGTGTACATGCCGAGTTTGACATAGTCCCCGAAGGGAGGGCGAAGGCGGAAATCGATGACCATGAAAGGAGTCCTCCTGCATGGTGGAAAAAAGGAGGGGCGGCCCGGCATGCGCCGTGCGCCGTCGAGGAGGATCTGCTGAGCAGGGAAGCGCCCGTCCGCCGGGTCGGCGACGCGGCGGACGGCGGTCTAGCGGCAGAAATTGGCGCGCACGCGCTTTTCGTACACGGGCGCGGGAACGCTGGCCCGTCCGGCTTCAATGACCTTGAGCAGCCATGCCATATTGCGTCCCAGCACCTGCATGGTCTGAACGCCTTCCGCGTCCTGCGAGAGAAATTCTTCAGGCTTCCAGCCGAAGGCGATGTTCCAGTACTGGCTGTTCACCGTAATGAGGTTGGAGCAGTTGAGGTAGTTGCCGAGCTGCTGCGCGGCGCTTACGGCTCCGGCCCTGCGGCAGACGGCAATGGCCGTGGCGGGCTTGGGCCCCCAGCCTTCGAGATGCTCCGTGGCGTAGAGAAGCCTGTCGAGACAGGCCTTGAATGTGCCGGGAATGCCCATGTAGTGTACGGGGCATCCCAGAATCAGACCGTCATATTCGGGAAGTTTGTCGATGATCTCGTTGACGATGTCGTTGTGAATGCAGTGATGCCCGTTGGTGCGGCATTTGCGGCAGTCCACGCATCCGGCCACGGCCTTGGCTCCGATGTGGATGATGTCGAGGCCGATGTTTTCCTTGGCGAGCTCTTCTCCGACAAGATTGATGGCGTGCCAGGTGACTCCGCGGGGATTCTGACTTCCATTGAGAGCGAGAACTTTCATGATGAATCCTTTTGAATAGATGATGACGGACTTTTGAACAATGATGCCTGTCTTTATGTATAGTTCATACTTATTGTGTATAACAAAGACTTTTTTTATTCATAGAATATATAAAAAATAAATATGTATTACTCGATACACTGTTCTTTGAGAAGTTCCATGACGGCTGTTGTCTGAGGGCTGAGATAGGAGTCGTTGAGATAGGCGAGCACGGGTTGAAAGACGACGAAGTGCTCGATGTCCCTGACGGGAAAGATGTGCGCAGCGTGCGGCGGTATTTCGGTGTTGGGAATGAGCGCCACGGCCGGCGTGGTATAGAGAAGCTCAAAGAGCAGCGACGGGGTCTGTGTGTCGAGCACCATCTGCGGGCGCAGATGCTTGGCCTGAAAGGCCGCCACGATGGGACGGAAGCCGTCGGCGTTGGCCCAGCGCCGGGAGAGCAGCAGAGGATATTTTACCAGTTCCTCAAAAGTAACCTGCCCCTCGTGGGAGGGGGGCTCCACCAGATTGGAATATACGGCCACCATGTGCTGCGGGGGAAGATTGAACGTGGTGTAGCAATTGTGTGAAAGGTTGAGTCTGAGCACGGCGAGCTCGATGGATCGCTCCTGAAGATAGCGCTCGATGGTGGGAGAATCGGCCACGACCGTTCGGCAGGAAATGCGGGGATACTTTTCGATGAGCGTGGGCACGATGCTCCGAAAGTAGGATATGCAGTGCGTTCCTATGCCTATGCGCACCTCTCCGCTGAACTCCGAGCCGATATGCCGGATGCTTTCGGCCAGCCCTTCGATGTGGCTGAGAATCTGCTGACTCTTGTGGTAGAGAAGCTGTCCTTCCTTGGTGACCTTCCATTTTCCGCTGGAGCGGGAAATGAGGGAACAGCCCACCTCTTCTTCCAGTTCCTTGAGGCGCAGGCTCAGCGGCGGCTGACTGATGTTCAGCCGCTTTGCGGCCTTGCTTATCTGTCCTTCCTCCACAATGGTGCAGAAGTACAGCATGTCTTTCAGATCCATAATGTCTCCGCGTTTCGGAACATCCTTCAGGAGCTGTTCCGGTTCGGGAAAGGCCGGTCGTGCTTTTTCCACGCCAGGGCGGCGGGCCCTTCCATATTCAGAAGCTCCCAGGTATGGACATGCCTTTCGTCGATGTGGGCGTCTCGTACCGGAGCCCAGCGCTTGTTTTCGGGCGCAGCCCTGTGCTGAATCAGATGTTCTTTGGAGTCGTAGATTTCGTGAAAGAGAAATTCCCGGGGATCGTCGATGTTGCGCTGAAGGCAGTGTGAAATAAGTCCCGGATGTCCGGCGCACGACTTTTCGTAGGCTGCGAGCAGCTCGGCGAACTCCTCTTCCATGCCCTCTTTCGCCCGCATGCGGGAAGTGATGGCGTATGCACTCATGGTTGCCTCAGTTCATGTACTGTCCGCCGCAAACGTCGAAGGTGCAGCCTGTAGTGAAGGTGGCTTCGTCCAGCATGAAGGAAATGGCTTTGGCGCATTCTTCCGGGGTTCCGATGCGGCCCATGGGCACCCGTTTTTCCGTGGCTTCACGGTTCGGCAGCATGCGCGTGTCTATGGGGCCGGGAGCCACGCAGTTCACCCGGATGTTTTCTCCGGCCACTTCTCTGGCCAGACCGCGGGTGAAGGCGATGATGCCCGCCTTGCTGGTGGCGTAGGCCGTCTTGGCGTGGCCGGGCTGCCCGCCGGCCAGGGAAAATCCGTTGCGTCCGGCCGTGGAGCTGACGAGCACGATGGAGCCGCCGCCATTCTTGCGCAGTTCGGGCAGCACGGCCCGACACAGCAGGAACGTGCTGGTGAGATTGTTGGTGAGAATGCGGTTCCAGAATTCCAGCGACATTTCCGCCACGGAAGGCGCGGGCGTGGGATTGACGGCGGCCGAATGCACGAGTCCGCGCAGAGAGCCGAGTTTGCAGGCTTCCTGCACGAGGTGCGCGCAGTCTTCTTCCCTGGAGAGGTCGCACTGCACGCTCGCGCCGTTGATGAAGTCGAGATCCGTCTGTGCGGGAGGCGTGCGGTTCCAGGTGGTGACGACAAGGTAGCGGGAGCTGAGCAGGCGGGCGGCGGCAAGTCCTATGCCCGTGGCGGAGCCGGTAACGATGAGAACGGGTCTGGTCATGATGTCTTCCGTGAAAAGACGGCGGAGAAGAACTCCGCCGCCGGTTTCAGATCATAGGGGGATTTACTTGAGAACGCCGATTTCCCGGTAGTACTTTGCCGCGCCGGGATGCAGGGGAACTGTGGTCTGGCAGGCGACTTCGGGAGTCATGGTGCTCCACAGCGGAACGGCGGTGGCGATGTCTTCCCTGTGCTCGATGATGGACTTGGTGAGCCGATATGCCAGGTCTTCGGACATGCCGGCGTTCACTATGATTTCCGTGTGCGAGGTGAGGCCGCGGATGCCCTTGGCTTTGCCGTTGTAGGCTTCGGGAGAGAATTCGGTTATGGTCATGCCGTAGTCGTCGGCGACCTTCTGCACCACGGCGGGATCCACGTCGAGGAAGCGGATGTCCACGGTGGACATGATGTCCGTGTACTTGTAAGCGGGCTCTTCGCCGTGATACACGTCCACGTCGATGCGACCGTCCTTCATCATGTCGATGGAGTCGGGAATGGACAGGGGGAACAGCTTGGCGCCGTTTTCCCGCAGCTGCTTCCAGCCGATGCCGTAGGCTTCAAAGATCAGGCGGGGCACCATTTCGTTGTTGCCGCCGGTGGGGTTGATGTTGATGCGTATGGGCAGCTTTTTATCTCTGATTTCTTCCATGGATTTGATACCCGACGCTTCGGACACCACAATGTGGGTGTGCGCCCTGGTGTTCATGTTGACGAGGCCGGCGATGTTGGTCTGCGGCTTTTTGAACGGAGCGATGCCCTTGACGGCCATGTATCCGTTGTTGGACTGGATGACGCCTATCTGACTCTGGTTGTTTTGCACGCGGATGACGTTGGTGAGTCCTGCCGAGGGAAACATGGAGTAGTCGATGTCGGGGTTGTCCTTCATGATGGCATTGCCCACGGCGCCCATGCCGACATAGAATACGCCGCCCTGATTGCCGGCCGCAGCGTTGATTTCAATTTTGTCGGCCGCGAGCGCGGAGGCGGAGGTGACGAGCGAAAGCAGTAAGGTCAGGGCAACGGTTCCGAACTTGGTGTGCATGACAATCTCCTTGAAGGTAATGAGGGTGGATGGAAAGCGCATCAGGCAGGAATGCTGTTCCGGCGCTTCTTCATGATCTGGAAGAGAATGACGACGGCGGCAAGGGCGATGCCGAGCAGGTCGGTGATCGATCCGGGCATGACCATGCACAGACCGCCGCCGATGAGCATGAGTCTTTCGACGATGCTCGCGGGCACGAGCAGGTATCCCTGCACGCCGCCTGCCAGAATCACCACGCCGATGATGCTGGTGACGACGGCCATGGCAATGGCGGGTCCGCTGCCCTGCGCGGCCAGTTCCGGCGCGTAGATGAACATGAAGGGAACGATGAAGGCGATGGTGCCGAGCTTGGCCGCGGTGAAGCCGGTCTTCATGGCCGGAGCTTCGGCGATGGCCGCGCCTGCGAAGGCGGCCTGACACACCGGCGGCGTGATGACGGAGAGAATGGCGAAGTAGAAGCAGAACATGTGGGCGACGATGGGCAGGCATCCGGCTTTGATGAGGGCGGGAGCGCCGAGGGTGGCCACGATGATGTAGGCGGGAGCGGTGGGCACTCCCATGCCCAGCACGAGGCAGGTGATCATGAGGCAGACGCACAACAGGAAGAGATTGTTGCCGGCAAACGAGGTGATGACGGCCATGAGCTTGTAGCCGACGCCTGTGAGGGAGATGACGCCGATGATGATGCCGGCGCAGGCGCAGCAGCTGCCGATCATGAGCACGTTTTTCGCGGAGAGTTCCAGTGCTTCGCAGAAGCTGCGGAAGGTGAAGCGGGTTTCGGAGCTGAGCAGTGCGATGAAGGGCACGGAAAGCGTGGCCGCGTTGGCGCAGAGACTGACGCTCTTGCCCATGCACATGATGGCGACGAGTATGACGATGGGAAGCAGGTAGTACAGTCTCCTGACGACGCGGGAAACGGGAGGAACGAGCGAGGCGTCGATGTAGCCGAGATTGGTTCTGACGGCCTCGAAGTGGATCATGCTCCAGAGGGAGAGGTAGTAGAGGATGGCGGGCAGCAGGGCGGCCTTGGCGACTTCGAGATAGGGCACGCCTGCGAGATCGGCCATGAGGAAGGCCGCCGCGCCCATGATGGGGGGCATGATCTGCCCGCCGGTGGAGGCCACGGCTTCCACGGCGCCCGCGAAGTGAGGCTGATAGCCGACCTTCTTCATGAGCGGAATGGTGAAGATGCCCGTGCCGTACACGTTGGCCACGGCCGAACCGGAGAAGGTACCGAACATGCCGGAAGCGAAGATGGCCACCTTGGCGGGCCCGCCCTGCGAGTTTTTGGTGAGAAGGCAGGCGATGTCCATGAAGATGTTCGTCATGTTGGAGCGTTCAAGAAACGCGCCGAACATGATGAAGCCGAAAATGGTGCCCGTGGCCACGGAGGTGGGAATACCGTACAGTCCTTCGTTGGAAAGATACATGCATTCGAGGATCATGTCCGGGGTGATGGGCATACGCTTGAGTGCGGAAGGGAGCACGTCGCCCCAGAAGGCGTAGGCGAGGAAGACGAGCGCTATGATGACCAGCGGAAAGCCCGTGGTTCGGCGCGTGGCTTCAAGAGTAAGGGCAATGGCGCAGGAGCCGAGGAAAAACGCCAGGGGCGGCACTTCTTCGGCGTAGCGCATGCGCATCATGATTTCGTCGCTGTGCAGGGTAATGTAGGCCGAAATGGCAATGGCCAGAATACACAGACAGATGTCGAGAAGCACGAGAATCACCGGCTCTTTTTTTCCTTCAACCGGCTTGAACGGAGGGTAGAGAAGGAAAATAAGCACCATGACGAAACCGAGGAAGTCGGCCCGCATGGTCGTGCCTTCCAGCACGCCGAAGGCGGTAAAGTAGATCTGGAACAGGGTGAACAGTATCGCTATGGCGGTTGCCACAGGCTTGAGAGATGCTCGTGTCAACATGGGTCCTCCCCCAGTAAAAAATGTCGATGAAAAGGATGGCATGTTTTCCTTTTCGGGAGATACTCAATATATACATGACAAGAGAAAAATTATGCTAATACCTTTATCATCTTCTCCGTATATATTTTTAATATGAATACATTATATTATTTGATATTTCAAATGGTTACCGGTGAACAACCCGGTTTTTACGGCAAAGCGGAACATGGAGGAAGCGTCAAAGGAAAAAAATAATTATTTATTTTTCAATGGGTTGAACAAGGCTGCGGGGGAGGGAAGTCAAAGAAAACGGGTTTTCGATATGGCAGACATATTAAAAATATCTGCCGCCTGAACGGGGGCTGTTCGAGCGGCGCATAACGGGCTTTCGTCATCGTTATGTCGAAAAGACGATCAACGCTCCGAGAGGGGGAGAAGCTGAAATAACGAACAGACAGGGGGGAAAGTATAAATTTAAAAAATCACTGTTAATGGTAAAATGTTCTTGTTTTTATATGGATTCGTATTCTGATTATTCAAAATATGTATGCATTTTTTATAAATATGTATTGCTGAATGCGGATGTTATGAAGTTTTATTATGAAATATTATAAATATGCCCATAATGATACAAAAATGAATCAGACGCGATGTGTTGACAAAAATCATCTTCCGGGAGTCTAGTAAGATGAAGGCTGTCATATGCGGAACTGCGGTTCTGTATTTCTGTTCATGTTGAACTAAGGAGTTCTTGTATGTTTCTCCGTCTGCTGGCCTGTGCTGCACTGGCGTTGCAGCTGGCATTCTTCCCTGTTTCCGGTTTTTCTCCCGCGCTTGCCGCCGATCAGAGCGAGCGCGCCTACGACTACGCCGTGCTTCCTCTGGAGCGCAACGGCTACAAGCTGCATTTTGACTGCATGAAGCGCGCGGGCTCTTCGCCGAAAAAGAATATTCTGCTCGTCCACGGACTGACCTATTCTTCGCATGAATTCGACGTGAATTACGGCGATTACAGCCTGGCCCGTTTCCTTGCCGATCAGGGCTATGCCGTGTGGCGTCTGGACGTGGCCGGATACGGCCAGTCGCAGGCGGTGGAAGACGGATTCCTGCCCAATTCGGACTATGCCGCGGAAGACGTGGCGGCCGCAGCCGAGGCGGTGGTGAAGCAGAGCGGACAGAAGAAGATAGACGTGCTCGGCTGGAGCTGGGGCACGGTGACCAGCAGTCGTTTTGTGGCAAAGCATCCCGACATGGTTCGTCGTCTTGTGCTGTACGCGCCCATTCTGAGCGGACTCGGCGCGGGCAACGTGACTTCGCCGTTCAACAACAACACCTGGATACACGCCGCGGGCGACTTTCAGATGACCGACAAGGGCGACATCGATTACAGCCTCGTGGAACCTGCGGTGGTGGCGGAATTTCAGTCCAACTGCTGGCGCTACGACGGCAGCAGCAGCCCCAACGGCGGCCGCCGCGATCTCGTTTCGGATCCGTCCAATCTGCTCATTTTCCCGGAACAGCTGAAGGTTCCGACGTTCGTCATTGCGGGCGACAAGGATCCGTACATCAACAAGACTCTGTTCCACGCCCTTCAGCCGAAGCTCCCCGCGGGCTCTGAAGTGGTGGAAATCAAGGGCGCTGCCCATGCCATGATGATGGAAAAGCCGTTCTACAAGGATTTCCGCAACAAGGTCATGGCCTTCCTCAATAAGAACTGATGCGGAAGCGGCAATAAAAAACGATGCGGGAGCGGCCCGGATCTTCCCGAGTCGTTCCTGCCGGAGCCGATATTCCGGCAAACAAAAGGCGGATGGACGCAGGTCGTTCATCCGCCTTTTGCTTGTGATATTCAAGAAGACATACGGCATGTCATGCCGTGGGATTCCAGGAATTGCCGCCGCAAGCACAAACGAAATGCCCCTTGGAGACACTCAGGCAAGCATCATCTCCTCACGTTTCCCTTGGAGTCCGGTCGGCATTGACATTAATCTTTACCGTGTGCTGTCGCCGCCTTTTCAGGCAGTCGGCGTTTTTTTCTGTTTCATAGGCACATTCTCCTCTGCTTCAGTACCTCTGCGATATCATGGATGGCGTGGCGACCATGAGTCATATCATATTGATTCTATCCAGCGCTTTCACAAGAGCTGTTTTGTATCGGACTTTTGTCTCGCGAGTATCAACAGCAAGATCTGCCCGTCGGCTTCGTGGCTCAGGTAAACCATCATGATTTCGGATGTTCAGGGGAAGTTTTGCCTTATAGATGAGTTCAACGCGATAATCCTATTTATATATTATATTGTTTTAGCTTTTTTCCTATAGTGACATGACTTACTTTGAGAACTTTTGCCATTTCCCGTGTTGTTTTGTATTTTTTCTTTGCAAGAATAAGCAAATTACGCTCTGTCAATTCTACGGCATCTTTTAAAGGAATGAGTTCATCATCTTCTTTGCGATGAACAACATTAAACTGATGCGGAAGAAACTGCTCCGTTATCGTATTAGATGGACAGAGAATAACAAGTCTCTCAATAAGATAGGAAAGCTCTCTCGTGTTTCCTGGATAACTGTATTCTTCAAGGTATTTCATGAGACCGGCACTTAGTATTTTGCTGGTGGAATATTTTGCATTGAAAATCTGAAGAAAGTATGTGAGCAGCAGACGAATGTCATCCGGCCTGTCGCGCAGCGGAGGAATGGTTATGGTGATTCCGTTCAGCCTGTGAAACAGATCTTCCCGAAACTCCTTCGTTTCCAGCATGCTTTCCAGATTTTTGTTGGAGGCGGCGATGATGCGAACGTTCACCTTTATTTCCCGCGTACCTCCTATCCGCTTTATGGTGTTGGTTTGCAGCGTGCGCAAAAGTTTGGCCTGCATGAACAGCGGGAGCTCGCCTATCTCATCCAGAAAGAGCGTGCCGTTGTCGGCCAGTTCAAAAATTCCCGGCTTCTTATTATACGCTCCGGTAAACGCTCCCTTTTCGTAGCCGAAGAATTCCGCTTCACAGAGTGTGGGCGGAATGGCTCCGCAATTGATGACCGTGAGACCATTGGCCGAGCGGAGACTCATCTGATGAATATATTCCGCAAGATCGCTTTTTCCTACTCCGGTCTCTCCGTAAATGATGATCGGCAAATTCGTTTTTGCAACCTTTCTGCTGATACTTATGACATCCTGCATCGCCTTGCTTACATAAATAAAATTTTTCTGATTATTCTGCATTTTGACATCAACAGTATTTTCCTCATCAGTATCTAAACTTTCCTCCAGATGTTTTTTTCTTGCCTCCATAAGTTCAGAAAGATCTATGGTCGTGGAGACTACACGGGCGATATGGCCCTTTTCGTCAATGACAGGAGAAGCTATCGATATGAGGTGCTTTCCATATTTTGTAATATATTCTGACACTTCACGTTTTTTATATAAAAAAGCGTCATAGGCCGCCTTTCCGTAAAAGAAGCCGTTATTTTTTAAATCCATCCATGTCTGCCCCAGCTGATCTTCCGACAAATTGAGCATGGAATAAACCGTGCTGTTGCCGTACTCAAAACGCTGTTCCCTATTATAGACACTCACGCCTACATTGAGACGGTTCAAAATATCGATCAAGAGATCGGCATCATATTCCGACATCATCCCCTCCGGTAAGAAAAGTTACCAGTTTTGACCACTATGCACCTGCATGCGTTGCTTTGGTAAGAATTATTACCATATTTTGGTAATAAAAACTACCAAAAAATAGCAAAATATATTCTTAAAATTATATTAATTAATTGAAATAATTAATAATTAAAAAAATGGCATGATTCTTGCTCAATAAAAGGCATGAAATCACTGAGCTCCCTGCTTCTCAGGCAGGTTGTTCAGAAATCCATCATGCAACGCACAGCAAAACAGGAGCATATTCTATGTTGAAGCAAGCTGGAATCGCTGCCTTATCGTTACTTTTGGGTATTGCCATTTCCATACCTCAGGCTTATTCCGCCCCAATCGAGATAAAAATTGCTTCTGGAAGCAACGAAGGTATGCCATATCATCTTGCCTTCAACGATATGGTTGAATTTATCAATACCTCATCCAACGGAAAATATCATGCCACTGTTTACCCTCAGTATAAGCTTGGAAATACCAGCACCGTCGTACAGGGTCTGCAGACTTCCATGATTCACTTCGTACATGACAGTACGAGCAATCTGTCCACGTTCACCAAGGTTCTTGGTCTGTTCGACTATCCGTACGTTTTTTACAACGAAAAGCAGGTAGCGCGTATCTTCAACAGCGCCTATACCGACAGCCTGTTGAAAAGATTCAACAGTAAAACGCTGACCTATCTCGGTGTTGCCGACAACTCGTTCCGAAATATTCTGACGACGAAGCCTGTACGCCATCTCTCCGATGTGCAGTCCATGAAAATTCGGTGTACGCAGAGCAAAATCCACATTGAGGCGCTGAAAAGTCTGGGCATCGCCGCAACGCCCATGCCTTTTTCCGAAGTCTATACGGGACTCCAGCAGGGAGTCGTGGATGGTCTCGATCTTGACTATTCCTATGCGGCATCCATGCGGCTTTATGAAGTCACTCCGTACATCTTTGAATCCCGTCACCTGTACTCTCCGCAGCTTATTGTGACAGGTACAAGATGGTGGAACAAACTTTCTGCTGAAGACAGAGCCCTGTTCACCAAAGCCGTGCAGCTCTGGCAGAAACGCTGTTCCGAACTCGTTGCCGAAGAAACTCTCCGCTGCAAAAAAATATGTGAAGACGCAGGCAACACCATTGTTGCTCCCGACGAAAAAGAGCTCAAACTTTGGCACGATGCGGCCAAGACAAGTTTGACGACAATGTCTGACGCACAGAAGGCCCTTTACGGCGACATTCAGAAAGAACTGAGCGCTGCCGGCCTGCTCTGATACCTCTGGGGGAGGGGCTGGTCATCTGAGAGCTTCTCCCTCCATGGAGAGACTATGAAAGAAAAAAATATCTTTTTTCTGCTCAATGAAGTGTGCTCAACCGTCGGTTCCATCTTTTTTCTGCTGATGACAGTCATCTGCGTCGCACAGGTCATTGCCCGATACTGTTTTCACAGTGCCATGGCCTGGCCGGAAGAAGCTTCCAGATTCCTCTTTATCTGGCTCTCCTATCTTGGTGTGGCGTACAGCACTTACAGCAGAGATCATCTTAAAGTCGATATCATTTTTTCTGTAGTCAATCGCAAAGTTAAAAATATTCTTCTTATATCTGGCGAAATTGTCACCTTGGTGTTCATGCTTTTCCTTGCCTACTATGGAATAGTCATGCTCGAGATTGTTGTAGAATCAGAAGAAACGGCTTTGTCTTTGCCTGTACCGTTATGGATAATATGGTTTTCCATTCCTTTTACATTCATATTGTCTGGAATATATTGCATGAATAACATTTATAACTATATTTACAAAAAGGAAAATTAGCCATGGATATAGTACTCATTTCTGTATTTTCCACGCTGATTATTCTTCTTGCTCTGGCTGTTCCCATTGGTGTTTCTCTCGGCATTGCCGCTCTGGTAGGCATGTACATGGGAAATATGGACTTCACCATGTTCATACAGCGTCTGTACAGCACCTTTGATTCCTTTCCTCTGCTCGCTGTTCCATTCTTTGTCCTGGCCGGGGATATCATGCAGCAGGGCACCATTGCCGGAAGTCTTCTGAACTTCTGCCGCACCCTTACCGGACATCTCACCGGAGCGCTCAGCCATGTATCCGTGCTCACCTGCCTCTTCTACGGAGCGCTTTCCGGTTCCGCTCCGGCGACCACGGCAGCCGTCGGCGGCATCATGATTCCCGCCATGGAAAAGGATAACTATCCGAAATCCTATGCAACAGCTCTTAATGCGGCGGGCGGTTGCCTCGGTGTGCTCATTCCGCCCAGCGTTCCGCTTATTCTGTACGGATCATCCGTCGGCTGTTCCATTTCCGATCTGTTTCTTGCGGGCATCATTCCCGGTCTGGTGGTCGGCAGCATCTTCATGGTGCTCTGCTATGTAACCGCAAAAAAAAGAAAGTACGGCGTCGTGCATCCCAAAACCAGCGCCAGGGAACGCTTTCAGGCTCTTTGGGAGGCTCGCTGGGCCCTGATGGTGCCCGTCATCGTGCTGGGCGGCATTTACGGAGGCATCGTCACTCCCACGGAAGCCGGAGCCCTCGCCGTAGTTTACGCCCTGTTTGTCGAATGCTTCATCACGAAGTCCATGACGCCGACCCTGCTTCGGAGCATCCTGTTCACCTCGCTGAAAACTACGGGAACCATCTTCTTCGTTGTTGCCACCGCCAATGCCCTGAGCATCGTGCTTGTGTACTTCAATGCCCACGAAATGCTGTGCAACCTCATTACCGCCATAAGCTCCACGAAGGTCGGCATCATTCTCACCCTGGCCGTCGTGTTCATGGTTCTCGGCACATTCGTTGAGGTTTCCATAGTCATTCTGGTGCTCAGCCCCATGCTTATGCCCCTTCTGGACATCATTCAGATGAATCAGGTTCAGTTCGGTCTGTTCATGCTGGTCATTCTGGCTACCGGATTCCTGACCCCTCCTGTGGGACTGAATCTGTTCGTCGCCGCTGGGCTGTCGGATCTTCCCGTCTCCATCATCGCTGCCAGATGTATTCCCTACTGCATCATCATGCTTGTCGTCGGCCTTGCCATCGGATTTATTCCCCAGTTGACGCTCTTTCTTCTGTAGTTGCGACATCATTTCAACATCAACGGCACCACATTGAAATAATTGTTATTTCAATTGTTTTCAAAAACACCTTAAACTGTAGAGGTTCATTATGAGTTACGTTATCGACTGCCGCATTCGTCCTCCGTACAAGAGCTTTCTTACGGCCGGTATTTTCAAGGGCTGGGATCCCATTTCCGCCGAAAGCATTACGGCTCCGCAGTGGTTCCGCAAGGCCGTTCCTTCGCAGCGACATGGCTCCATGGACGAATTCCTGCACGAAATGGATGACGCCGGCATCGTGAAGGCCGTGGTCATGGGGCGCCGCACGAATGATACCGGCATCTGCTCCGGTCAGATCGACAACGCCGAAGTACATGACATCGTTGAACAGTATCCCGATCGCTTCATTGGCTTTGCCGGCATCAACCCTCTGGAGGAAGGCTGTCTCGACGATATTCGCCGCTGCCACGCCTGGGGCTTCAAGGGCATCAGCGTCGAGCCCGGCATGTTGAATCCCAGCGTGTTCAGCGACGACAAGCGTCTTTATCCCGTGTATGAGCTCGTCAATGAACTCGGCATGGTGCTGACCCTCAACATCAGCTGCTTTGTCGGTCCCGACATCTCCTACGCCAATCCTGTACATGTTCAGCATGTGGCGCAGGCCTTCCCCAATCTGAAAATCCTCGTCAGCCACGCCGCCTGGCCGGACTTTGACCGCATGCTTGCCGTCTGCCTGCTGCATCCCAATGTCTATCTGGCCCCTGACTATTATTTCTACAGCCGCAACATGCCCTTTGCCGATCAGCTTGTCCGCGCGGGCAACAGCTGGATGCGTCACCGCATCGTCTTCAACAGCAGCTACCCGGTCTGCGGTCTGAAGCAGGCCGTCGAACAGTGGGCGGGAAGCGGCCTTGATGACGACGCCATCACCCGCCAGCTTTACTGGAACGCCAAGACTCTCCTCGGACTCTAACCTATTCCTGAAGGCTGCCCCGCGGAGCCTTTCCCGGGGCAGCGCACTTCTTTTCATCCGCCTGACTACAGGAAGGAACATCATGCTGAATCATCTTTTTTCTCCTTTCACGCTCCGCGGAAAAACCATCAAGAATCGCTGCACGGTCACCGCCATGGTGACAAATTTCTGCACTACCGACGGCAAGGCCACGGAACGTTTCATAAAGTACCATGAAACAAAAGCGGAAGGCGGCTGGGGCCTCATCATCACGGAAGACTACGTCGTCGAGCCTACGGGACGCGGATTCAGCAATGTGGCCGGCCTCTGGTGCGATGAACAGATCCCGGGACACTCGGAGCTCACCAGAAGAGTTCATGCCCACGGATCAACCATTCTTGCTCAGATATATCACTGCGGCAGACAGACGAATCACAATGTCATCGGCCGGGCGCCGTACGCCCCTTCGGCCATTCCCTGTCCGTTCAGTCCCGACATGCCCGAAGAGCTTTCCGTGGAAAAAATCCATGCTCTCATAGAAGATTTCGGAGACTGCGCGCTTCGCGCCAAGAAATGCGGCTTCGACGGCGTGGAAATTCATGGCGGTCACGGCTATCTCATCGCAGAATTCATGTCGCCCTATGCGAACAAAAGAAGTGATGAATTCGGGGGAGATCTTGCCTCCCGTCTTCGTTTTCCCGTGGAAGTCATCAAAAACATCCGCAAGAAGTGCGGCGACGACTTCATCATAGGATTCCGTATTTCCGCCGATGAATACATAGACGGCGGCCGGACGCTCGCCGACACGCTGGTCATCGTGCCCGTACTGGAAGAGGCGGGCATCGACATCATTCATGTTTCCGCCGGATGCTACGCTTCCTGCGACGCCATTGTGCCGCCTGCCCATACGGCTCACGCCTGGACCTGTCATATGGCGGAGGCGGTAAAGCGCATCTGTTCCATTCCCGTCATCACGGTCGGACGAGTCAACGATCCGCGCATTGCCGACATGCTCATCAAGACAGGCAAAGCGGACTTCGTCGGCATGGGACGCGCCTCGCTTGTCGATCCCGCAATGCCGAAGAAGGCGCAGGAAGGCCGATTTGAAGACATTCGTCATTGCATAGCCTGCAATTTCGGCTGCCTGGGCCTGCTGTTCGAGGACAAGCCCATCAGCTGTGTGCTGAACCCGACTCTGGGCCGGGAAGCAGAATGCGAAATAAAGAAAGCCGTCAAGGCAAAGAAGGTCGTTGTGGTCGGAGCCGGGCCCGCCGGTCTGGAGGCAGCCATAGCCGCGGCCAAAGCCGGTCATCACGTCGAGGTGCTGGAAAAGAGCTCCCGCCCGGGAGGACAGTTCCGTCTGGCGGCGGTGCCTCCCTGCAAGGGGGAAATTGCCGACTTCATTGCCTGGCAGACCACGCAGTTGAAGAAGCTCGGGGTTTCCATATGGTACAATACGGAAGCGAACCTCGATATGATGAAAAAAATGGCGCCGGACGTGGTGATCATCGCCACCGGAGCAACACCGGCCATGCCTCCGGTTCCGGGCATCGATCTTCCTCATGTGGTCACGGCGCATGATGTCCTCTCTGGAGCGGTCAACGTTGGTCTGCGCAACGTCGTCATCGGCGGCGGACTGGTCGGAGCGGAAACGGCTCACCATCTGGCCGTGCAGCTCAAGCAGGTCACGCTGGTGGAAATGCTTTCCGAAATTGCCGCCGGAGAAGCGCTTGCCCCCAAGTGGCATCTGATGCGGGCCCTGGAAAAGTATCACGTCCGTATATTGACGGAGACCAAGGTAAAGCAGATCACCGAGCAACACGTCACTGTGGAACATCAAAATCAGACGCTGACGATTCCCGCCGACACGGTCGTTGTTGCCACGGGCTCCAGACCCGAGCACGCTCTCGCCGACGAACTTGTCTCTGCCGGATTTGACGTGCATGTCATCGGAGACGCCCGAAAGGTCGGCCTCGTTATGGACGCAACTTCTCAGGGCTTTGCCGTGGGCAGCAGTCTGTAGCTGTTTTTCGTTTGGAGCATAGGTCGGCATTGCAGTCATAAACAGCAGGCACGCTGTTCAGCAATATACGGACATGCTGATTACTTCTTAAATGCCTTAAAGGCGTCGACTTGGATTGCTGGTCGACGCCTTATTAGTTGAAATAATAAATTGCAACAGTATTTGTGTGGGAGTATAAATTAATGATAATAATATATTATAACGTTAATTTTATATGCATAACATAGTATTGGTGCTGCGGATAAGATATCCGAGGAAGAGGTTCAATCAGGATTCTTCCTGCTTCATGATGTATTCATCAACAGTGATGACAAAAGACGTGGATCGGAAATGACGGCAGTCCTCGAGCATGAGTTTTCTCGAATCCTTCATGCTGAAATGGCCGAAGCGGAAAGCGTCTTCGTTCCAGTAGGTGAGGATGGGAAATCCGTCCAGAGGGATGGAGTTTTCCGTCAGAAGCTCGTCGATGTGGTTTTGGGAATAGGACGCCATGCCGCTGTGATGGCGGAAACAGAAGGCGGGGTGGCGCTCCAGCCAGTAGGTCATGGCCTCTTCATGCGTCACGCCTTCAGGTTTGGTCAGCATGGCGATGCGTTTGATTTCAGGCGTCCGCATGCCGACGGGTCTGTCGGTATGCAGTTCCCGTATCATGTATTCCGTCACCCGATAGGCTCCGAGAATGCGCGCCTCCTCGTACAGATGCCGGATGGCGTTCCAGTCCGGCCCCTTGATCTCGTCCACGGCTGCAACGCCGTAGGGATCATCGCCGTTGGTCTCCTGAGTGAGGCAGTTCAACGTCTGTTCGGAAAGCATGTTGGCCCGGTATTCCCGCATGTCGGGAAGAGACGCAAGATCCTTCACGTGGCGTTCCAGGTACCAGCGTTTCAGGGGCGTGCCGGAGGTCTTTCCGATAAGGACGATGATTTTGTTTTTGCAGCAGGGATACTGGTAGAGGGGCATGCCGATTCCTCAAGGATCTGGCGGTCACGACGGCGTGAGCATCTCCCGATTCTGTCGCGGCCGCGTTGTGGAGGGAGTCCGGCGGAAGAGAGCGCTGCCCTCTGTCCGCCGGAACAGGGGAGAGTACGTGTTAGAGATCGTGAACGGCGTGCATGGCGGAACTTACGGCCGCAAGCACTCTGCCTGCCTTCACGCAGTCGCCCGCGGCGGAGTAGGGGATGCCAGCGGCGTCGAGTTCGTCGCAGAGCTTTTTGTCGGCTCTGGAGCCGAGGGCGATGACCACGGTGTCGAACGGACCGAGATCGACCGTTGACCCGTCCGCGCGGGAGGCGGAAATGCTGTTGCCTTCAAAGGCCTGCACCTTGTGCCCGGTAAACACGGAAACGTTGAGCGCTGCCAGACGTTTTTTCATGAAGTCCTGCATGACGGGGTGAATGCCCTGCGCAATGTCGTCCGCCATTTCCACGATGCTGACGCTGCGTCCCGTGCGGGCGATGTATTCGGCCGTTTCCGCGCCCACGAGCCCGCCGCCGATGACGGCCACCCGGGCTCCGGTGTCGTCGAGATGACCGTCGAGCACTTCATCGGCGGAAAGATGCGGCACGTTTTCCAGTCCCCTGAAGGGAATGGAGAGGGGAAGGCTGCCGGTGGCGACGATGACTCTGTCGGCGTTGAAGCTGCGGATGAAGTCTGCGTCCACGGGGCAGTTCAGGCGAATCTCGACGCCGACGTTTTCCAGTCGATGGAACATGTTGAACAGGTAGATGGCCAGATCGGTCTTGAACGGCGGCAGTGAGGCGAGGAAGAACTGTCCGCCCAGGCGGAAGCGCTTTTCGCACAGGGTGACGCGGTGTCCGCGGCGGGCGGCGTACCATGCGGCCTCCATGCCGGCGGGGCCGCCGCCGACAATGAGCACGCGAAGAGACGTTTTTGCTTTTTCGTCCGAACGGAATTCGCCCTCGAAGCCCATGAAGGGGTTCACGGCGCAGAGCGTGTCGAGGCCCACGCCGGTGCGCATGGCGCAGCCGTCGTTGCAGCCGAGGCAGTTGCGCACGGCGTTGAACTTGCCTTCGGCGCACAGCCTGGGCAGTTCGGGATCGGCAATGAGGGCGCGTCCCATGGCCACGAAGTCGGCAATGCCGCTCTGAATGATTTCTTCGGCCTGAAACACGGTCTTGATGCGCCCGGCAAGAATGAGGGGAAAGTCCGGCCCCACGGCCTGACGCACGGCAATGGCGCGCGCTCTGTTGATGATGTAGCCCTCGCTCGCCGGAGGAATGACGGTATGATGCGTGGCGTAGTTGCCGGACACGATGTGGATGGCGTCGATGTCGCCCGTGGCGGCAAAGAGCGCCGCTGCCGCTGCGCCGTCCTGCAGCGGCAGACCGCCGGGCAGGCTTTCTTCCACGCTCATGCGGAAGGTCACGGTGAAATCTCTGCCCACGGCCGCGCGCACGGCCCGTATGACTTCAAGACTGAGTCTTGCGCGGTTTTCCAGCGAACCGCCGTATTCGTCCTGTCGCTTGTTGGTGTAGGGCGAGAGAAACTGCGTGAGCAGATAGCCGTGAGCGCCGTGAATTTCCACGGCGTCGAACCCGGCCTCTCTGGCGCGCCGGGCGGCTGCGCCGAACTGTCCGACGATGACGGCGATTTCTTCCTTCGTCAGCACGTGAACGGGTTCTTCCGAATAGGCGACGGGGCAGTCGGAAGGGGCCACCACGGGCAGTCCGCTGATGGAGCTCCAGGTTTCCCGGCCCGCGTGATGAATCTGAACGGAAATTTTGCCGCCCTGAGCGTGGACGGCGTCGGTGAGACGCCTGAGGCCGGGAATCTTGTTGTCGTCGTCAATGCCCACGCCGTGTTCAAAGCCCTTGCCCTGAGGGGTGACGTAGGTGGCTTCCAGCGTGTAGAGGCCCACGCCGCCGCGGGCTCTTTCGGAGGCGTATGCGATGAGACGGTCGGTGACGAGGCCTTCTTCCGAGGCAAAGCGGGTCACCATGGGGGGGCAGATGATGCGGTTGCGCAGTTCCACGTTGCCGAGGCGCGCAGGTTCAAGACATTTCATGATGCTCTCTCCGTTGGACGGATAAAGGATGAGCGGCGTCGGCAGGGATGCCCTGTTCCGCTCCGAGGGGAAAACGTGATTACTTGCCTTCGCCGGCGGCGCGGATTTCTTCGGCCAGGGCGGCGATGTCTTCAGGGAAGCTCTTGACGGCGGATTTGGAAGCTTCGATCCAGCGGGCCTTTTCTTCGGGACTCAGGCGGGTGATCGTGACGCCGAAATCCTTTTCCATGGTTTCAAGCACCTGGGCGTTGCGTTCCTTATAGATGTTGATGACGTGCTGACGGTAGGCTTCCAGCGCCTTCGTGAACATTTCCCGGTCGGCTCTGGAAAGGCCGTCCCACCACTCGGAGCTCGTGTAGGCCATGTACAGCACGGGCAGATGGTCGGAGAGAAGCAGGTTCTTGGCCACATCGACGATTCTCTGATTGACGAAGGCGTGCCATTCAAAGTCCACGGAGTCGATGACGCCCTGCTGCATGGCGGTAAGCACTTCCGAGGCAGCCATGGGCGTGGGAATGAAGCCGAGCGATTCCATGGCCGCAATGTGATATTTGGAGGAAGAGGTTCTGTCCTTGAGGCCGCGCGCGTCTTCCAGCTTGAGAATGGGCTTGTTGGAGAGAATGCCGCGGTAGGTGGCCAGAACGACGTTGAGAGGCTTGATGCCCTTCTTTTCGGCGAAGGTCCAGAGGCGTTCCACGGCCTTGGAATGGAAGGCCCTGTTCAGCTTTTCCTCGTCCGGCAGCAGATAGGGCACGTCAAAGGCGGAGAACTGAGGGATAAACTGACTGATATTGTTTACGGCATCGACAACGATCTGAATGCTGCCGAACTGGACTCCCTGAAAGGCCGTATCGGAAGCTCCGAGTGATGCTGCCGGGTAGATTTCCACCACATATTTTCCCTTGGATTCCTTTTCCACGAACGGTTTGAAGGCGTCCTTCATGCCTGCGAGAATGGGATCGCCTTCCGGGTTGCCGGTCCAGACCTTGATTTTTTTGGGAGCGGCCATGCCGTCGGTCACGAAGGCGGTGCCGGCAAGACTCAGAGCAAGGGCCAGGGCAAGGGAAGCAAGACGAATTTTCATGGTTGTACTCCGTAGCATGAAACAGGATTACAAGAGGCACAGACTGAGGAACGGAACATAGGCCAGGATGAAGTTTGCCGCTATGATGGCTCCGATGAAGGGCAGAATGGCCTTGGTGAGTATGGCGATGTTCAGTCCGCTGATGCTGCATCCGATGAACAGATTGACGCCGACGGGAGGCGTGAGGCCGCCGAGGCACATGGAGACGATGAAGGCGATGCCGAAATGCACGGGATCGATGCCGTAGCTCGTTACTATGGGAACCAGAAGCGGGGCAAAGATGAGAATGATGGCGGACACTTCCACGAACATGCCGAGAATGAAAAGCATGATCAGCAGCACGGCCGTCAGCACGTAGGGACTCGTGGTGAGGGACTGTACCCAGTGCAGAAGGGAATCCTGAATATTGGCCAGCATCATGATGTTGCCGAGCGCGTTGGCGGTGACAAGAACCAGCATGATGAGGCCGAGCGTGGTGGCGGAATCCACCATGATTTTGCGGAAGACGGCCATGGTCATGGACTTGCGGATGAATTTTTCCACAATGAAGGAATAGACCACGGCCACGACGCCGGCTTCGGTAGGCGTGGTGATGCCGCCGTAGATGCCGCCGAGAATGATGACCGGCACGCCGAGAGCCCATTTTGCTTCGCGGAAGCTCGCCCAGCGTTCCCTGGCGCTGGCCTTGGGGAGCACGTTGCCGTAGTGGTTTTTGGCGCAGATGAAGCCTGCCGTGACCATGAGCATGAGAGCGACGAAGCAGCCGGGAATGATGCCGGCAAGAAACATGTTGGAAACGGATACCCCGCCGAAGGCGCCGTACAGAATCATGGGAATGCTGGGCGGAATGATGATGCCGAGGGCTCCGGAAGAGGCGTTGACGGCCGTGGCGAAGGATTTCGGATATCCTTCCTTTTCCATGGCGGGAATCATGGTGGCGCCGACGGCGGCGGTGGTGGCCACGGCGGAGCCGCAGAGCGCGCCGTAGAACAGGCAGGTGACGATGGTGATGTAGGCCATGCCGGCCTTTCTGTGACCGAGCATGCTTCGGCAGAAGTTCAGCAGCGTGTCGGCAAGGGTTCCGCGCGCCATGATGTCGCCGGAGAGCAGAAAGAAGGGAATGGCCAGAAGGGGGAAGGAGTCGAAGTTGTTGAAAAGCTTCTGAGTGAAGAACATCATGGATTCGTCGGCCCACCACAGCGCCCCGACGACGCCGATGCCGAGGGATACGCCGATGGGAACGCCGATGACCAGCAGTCCCACGATGATCGTGAACATGAGCGTCAGTTCATTCATGCCTGTTCCCCCGCGCCGTCCGGAACAGTTCCGGAAAGAAGTTCATAAATGTTTTTGAAGCACTGCAGCGTTGTAAGAAAGGCGCTGAAGGGAATGCATGCCCATACCACCCATATGGGAAGAGGAAGGGAGACGGCCATCTGTTCGATTCGCCATACCTTCATGGTCATGGAGATTCCTTCATAAACAATAAAGATGAAAAATCCCGCGCATATTGCCTGAGAAAGGACTTCAAATACTTTTTTCATGAAAGGCGGCATGTATAAAAGAACGATGTCCACGCGAAGGTGCGCCTGGCGCTTCATGCCCATGGATACTCCGAGGTAGGAGAGCGCCAGAAAAAGAAAACGTCCGACTTCTTCGGCCCAGGGCAGGGAAAAACTGAATATATATCGTGTGATGACCTGCGCGAAGATGACAATGCACATCATGGAGAACGTCAGGATGATCAGTGCGCTCGTCATGCGGTCAATGCCTTTGAACAGGGGTTTCAGCATGCCTCCTCCGATCGTCAGAATATTTTGAAAATCTTACCGTGCGCATGTGGCCGATCCCGAAAGACCGGCCACATGGGAAGTTAGTTCAGTCCGAACAGGCGTTCGGCGTTTTCATGCAGAATCTTGGGAAGAACGATGGGATTGTATCCCTGCGCCAGGAACTTGGGCAGCGCCTGCGTGTAGTCGGCATAGGGATAGGCCGAGGCGTAGCACATCTTGTCGCCGATGCAGGTGTTCACGGCCTCGACCAGCAGATCGGCGCCGGGGAGATGGCGGTAGATGGAGCTTTCAAAGTACAGGTTTTCGTGACGCCAGACGATGGCGATGAGTTCCTGCGTGAAGGGGAATCCGGCGTGGGAGAGCAGCACCTTGAGGTCGGGCAGGTCTGCGCAGATATGATCCACGGGAAGCGGGCTGCCCCATTCCAGATAGGAGCCGCAGCGGATGGGCAGGGGGCCGATGGTGATGATGACCGGAACGTTCAGTTCGGCGCACTTTTCATAGATGGGGTAGAAGCGCTTGTCGTCGGCGGTGGTTTTCAGGGAGAAGGGATCCACGGAAACGCCCTTGAGGCCGAGATCCTTGACGGCGTGTTCAATGTCGTCCTTCACGTGTGCGTTCAGCGGATCGGCACCGGCAACGCCGATGAAGACGGGATACTTGGCGACGAGGTCGGCGATGTATTCATTGGAAACATAGGCTCCGCCGGTGGAGCGCATGTCGCGTCCGGAACAGACCGCGCCGGTGATGCCCATTTTTTTGAAATACTTCATGGTCACGTCAAGCGGTTCAGGCTTGAGCGGACGGGTCTGGGTAATCCAGAAGTTGGCGGGTTCGGGGTTGATGTAGCATTCAAATTCAGGGGTCAGGGGACGGAAGCGGCAGTCGATGATGGCCATGAGAAAGCTCCTTTTGAAGGATGAAAAATGGTTTTGAGGACGTGTTTGAGGATTCGCCGGCGGGCGGGCCCGCGGCGTTGCCGATGCAAGGGATGGAAAGGGAAGGGGATTACTGCATGATGATGCCCATGGCGTACCAGAACGGAATCTGAATGAGACCGAACAGCAGGGTGAACCAGGCGATTTTCATGAGATGCAGTTTGATGAAGTCCTTCATGGTCATGAGTCCGAAGCCGAACATGATGAGATAGGCGGGCACTTCATGAGGAAGAAAGACGAAGTCGGTGGAGTAGATGATGGTCAGAAGGGAGGGCAGCGGATTCATGCCGAGCTGCAGCGAGAGGCTGGCGAAGGGTGCGGGGAGCACGGCCATCATGGCGCCGGGGGAGAGAATGAGGTTGACGAGGGTGCTGAGGAAAAGCATGAGGAACAGGAAGCAGTTCACGCCGATGCCGGAAATGTTTTCGGCGATTTTTCCGGCAAGCAGCTGCGTGAAGCCCAGTTTGGTTCCCACTATGCCTATGCCGAGGCAGGCGGCCACGAAGAATATGACGCCGAGGTTGATCTGGTTGATGCTTTTTCGCGTGCCTATGTTGATGCCGGGAACAAAGCAGAGCCAGGGCAGGGTCATGAAGGAGTAGTTTGCCGAAATGCCGTGCAGAGGTTCGGTGCTGATCCATATCATCAGAATTGCAAGAAGAACGGCGGCCTTCTTTTCCGCGGGAGACATGGGGCCGAGATTTCTGTATTCCTCCTCAAAGTACTGCTTTCCTCCGGGCAGAACGAAGGTGTGGCTTTTATAAATCTTCGTCAGCAGCCAGATGAAGGATATTGCCATGAGCACGGAAGGGCTGTTGTAGAGCATCTGATCGAGGAAGGAGACGGAAAAGCCGGGGTCGATGGTTTTGACCTGCGTGACCATCATGGACATGGTGGACGGACGATAGGCAAAGAGCTTGACGTTGAGTCCGGCTATGCCGCCGACCATCATGATGAGAAGGGACTCCTTGGATTTGCCGAAGCCCATGGCCCGGCATATGCCGTAGGCCAGCGAGATGAGAAGAAGGTAATGGCCGCAGAAGGTGATGATGCCGAGAATGAGGCCGACGAGATACAGGGCATAAAGCGTTCTGTTGTAGGTGCCGCCGCAGGTTTTGATGATCCAGTACGCGATGCGCTTGAGAATGCCGCATTCGTCAAGGGCGTTGGTGAGCACGAAGGCGCCGAGAATCATCCAGAAGGTGTCGGTGGTAAACGGCGCATAGGCCGTCTGGATGGGAACGACATGGAAAATATAGTAGGCGACGGGAAGCAGCACGGATGGGATGATGACATCCATGAGGTCAAAAGCAACGATGCTGATGACGCATATGCTTAGCATGAGATAGGCGCGTATTTCCGGCGTGAACGTCTCGGAAACCGGAATAAGCATGATGGCAATACTTGTGAGTATGGTAACCAGCCATCCGATAATTTTTCCTTTTTCCATGGTTACGGACATACTATTCCCTTTTTTCGGAGTGGTTTTTTTCGGTGCGTTCCGCGTGAACGGCAGGGGGAAGGGCGTTCCCCCTGCGGCACGGAGGATCGGCGTATTCAGGAAAGGGTTATATTGAACAGTTCTGCGGCATTTTTATAGAGCAGTTTGGGAAGTACGCTTTCCTTGAACATGGATTTGAAGATGGCAAGGCTTTCTCCGATGGGCATGAGCGGGTAGGCGGAACCGAACAGAAAGCGATCCTGAAGCCAGGTGTTGGCTGCGGCAACGTAATCCTGCGCGCCGGAGTTGTTCATGAGGTACATGTCGGGGCACAGCCAGATGTTTTCCTGCCAGAAGCAGACGCCGATCACGGCCTGCACCCAGGGCCATCCGCCGTGGGAGACCATGAAGCGGGCGTTGGGGAAGTCTGCGGCTATGCGGCTGATGATTTCGGGATTGCTGTAGGAAACGTCGGGGCCGGCGCGGCCGCCGAGCATGAGAATGACGGGAATCTTGTGCGCCTGGCACATTTCGTAGATGGGATAGAGTCTGCGATCGTTGGCGTAGCGGGGAACGGGGCATGCGCCGGGTTCCATGGAAACGGCCTTGAGCGGTCCGTTGATCACGTATTTTTCCACATCGGCCATGGCCTGCGGCACGTCGGCGCAGTTCAGGCCTGCGGCGCCGAGAATGCGTCCCTTGTAATGGGCGGTCATGTCCACGAGATCGTCGTTGGGAATATTATAGCGGAAATGGCCGTTACGACCGGTCGCGAGTCCGCAGGTGATGCCGGCTTCGTCCATTTCCTTGAGCATGAGCTCTTCGGAAACCTGCTGAACGGATTCCGGGGAGGTCAGGCCGAATTTGGCGCTGAGAGCCTTGTTGCCGGCGGGGGAGAACTGCTGTTTGAAGCCTTTGAACGGAGGACGGAGTCTGACGTCGATAATCATGGTTTCCTCGATGGTTGGGGTAGGACGGAACAATCGGATGCAGTTTCAGGCTACAGCGGCCATGCGGCCTGGAATCCCTGACGCACTGCGGTGATGACCTTGCTCGGACGAACGCAGTCGCCTGCCGCCGTGAAGGGAATGCCGGCTTCGGCAAGCTGCTGCTGAAGAAGGTTGCGGGAACGGTAGCCGAAGGCCATGACCAGCGAGTCGAACTCGTCCAGCGAGCGTTCGGTGCGCAGAGGGCCGCGCACGCGCACATGGAGGCCGGAGACTTCCAGCACTTCGGTGTTGAGCAGCGCATGCACGTCGAGTTCCTTCAGGCGGGCCATCATGAATATGCGGGTGCGCTTTTCCATGTCGGGAGCAAGGGTGTCCCGCAGTTCCAGAATCGTGACCTTCTTGCCCTGTTCCGCCAGCATTTCCGCGGTTTCGCAGCCGACAAGGCCGCCGCCGAGGATAAGCACGTTCTGCCCCGTCTCCCGTCCCAGAAGCACTTCCTGGGCGGTGACGGCTCCGGTGTTTCTGCAGAATCCGGGCACGACGGGCTCGCTGCCCGTGGCGACGACGGTCATGTCGGGATTGAGAGCGCGGATCATGTCCACGTCGGCTTCCGTGCCGAGCCGCACCTCCATGCCGGACTGCCGCACGGCGTGTTCCATGTAGCGGCGCAGCTTTTCAAAGGCTTCCTTGTGGGGCGGCCGGCAAGCCACATGGAGGAGACCGCCGAGGGTCTTTTCGCGTTCAATCAGCGTGACGTGATGTCCTTTTTCCCTGGCGGTGAGAGCGGCCTGAATGCCGGCGGGGCCTGCGCCGATCACGACTATGCGCTTCGGGGTGTTCGTTTTAATGTGGGGGAATCTCGCCTCCTGACCGGCTCTGGGATTCACGGCGCAGGTCACGTTTCCGAAGGGAATGCCTACGCATCCCTCGTTGCAGGAGAGGCATGGAGCCACATCGTCCAGTCTGCCGGCCTGACTTTTGACGGGCAGGTACGGATCGGCGATGAGCGGACGCCCCATGACGATGATGTCGGCCTTGCCTGCGGTCAGGATGGATTCGGCCAGCGCCGCATTGTGAATGCGACCGGCCACGGCCACGGGCACGCGCGCTTCCACGGCCTTGCGCACGGCGGCGGCGCGATCGGCGTTGAATCCTTCGGGAAGCACGGCCGGAGGAATGGTGTAGCGGTTGGTTTCGCAGGCGCCCACGCTGATGTTCAGCGCGTCGATGCCGTTGTCCACAAAGGCCTGGGCGATGGGCAGGGAGGTTTGCAGGGTCAGACCGGTGCCGTTGAATTCATCCACGCTGAGGCGCACGGTGAGGGGGAAGTCTTTGCCTACGGCCTCGCGGCAGGCGCTGAGCACTTCCAGGGGGAAACGAAGACGGTTTTCCGTGCTGCCGCCGTACTCATCCTCGCGGAGATTGGTAAAGGGCGAGAGAAACTGATTGAGAAGATAGCCGTGGGCGCCGTGAAGTTCGACAAGGTCGAATCCGGCCTTTTTGGCGCGGAGCGCCGCTTCGGCATAGCGTTTCACAAGATCGGCAATGTCTTCTCGCGTAAGGACGCGCGCGCCTTCATAAGGAGTGACTCCGGGAATGTAGGAAACAAGCTTGATGGGGCCGCCGTTGGTCAGCGGATTGGAGGTTCTTCCTCCGTGCTGGAGCTGGAGTCCCACTTTGCCGCCGCAGGCATGGATGGCGTTGGCGAGCCTGGTGAGCCCCGGAAGCATTTCGTCCGTGTCCGCGCCGAGTCCGAACTTGTAGCTGTCGCCCTGACGTTCCACATAGGTGGCTTCGATCATGATGAGACCAACGCCGCCACGGGCTCGTTCCGCATAATAGCGGATCATCTGATCGGTGACTTCCCCGTTGCTGGCCGCGTACTGCGTGACCATGGAAGACATGACGATGCGGTTTTTCAGGGTAAGCGCATTAATGGTGACGGGAGAAAAAAGCATATTGTATTCCATATCGCCCTCTGAGGTGAAGCTTGATGTCGGAAACGGCCTTTATCGAGCAAAGAACAGCCGTCGGATACAATAATGCAATATTTGTGCCAAAATGGAACGAAAGATAAAAATAAATATATTCAATAAGTTGAGAAAAATATGCTCAAAATGCGAGACGATGGAATTTTTGGACAAAATAGGATATTTTTATTCAAAATTCGCGACGCCGTTCAGCTGATTTTTTTGTGAAGCAGTACAAAACATCAGCAACATGAAGCAAAAAGGAAAGCTGCTTTATGATAATTATTTGAAATAAAACAAGAATAAATGCCGTTGTTCAATTGTTTAAAAACGTCCAATCTATTCAGGCGTCAATGAGGGGGAATTATGTCGGACAGCACTGCCATGCTTGCCAATCGGGAAAAAATTTTCGAGGAATGGAGGAAGTTCCAGAACGGCGAAGAGGTGGATCACACCATTGTTCGTGATTTCGTCTATCGCTCGTGGCTGCGCTGCCGTGCTCTTCATGTGGATCCGTACCATGTGATGTATCGGAAGCTTCCGCCGGAACAGATCGCCGCGGAGCTGGAGCGCAACTCCATGCTTCTGGAAAGTTCAAAGGCCGTCATGGAGCAGATGTTTTCGCTCATTGCCGACTCGCACAGTCTTATATCTCTGGCCTCGCGCGACGGCGTGATTCTGCACACGCTTCCGGGGAGCGGCATAGTCAGCACGCGAGGCACGTTGTCCAGGGAAGAGTACATAGGCACCGTGGGACTGGCCACCTGCCTTGAGGAACAAAAGCAGCTGGAAATTTTTGCTGCGGAGCATTATTGCACGGAAAATCATAACTTTGTCTGCTCCGCGGCTCCCATTCGGGACAAGAAGCAGAATGTCATAGGCGTGCTCGGCGTCACCTCGCCCTGCGAGACGTTTCATCTTCATACAAGCGGCATGCTCGGGGCTGCCGTCTATGCCATCATGGAGCAGCTTGCGCTGCGGGAAGTGCTGGGGGAATACAAAGCGCTCCTGGAACTTATGGATGAAGGCGTCATTACGCTGGACGCCGGCGGCTCCATCCTGTTCATCAATGCCAAGGCCATGACGATGCTGCACCTGCAAAAGAATGCCGTCGGGCGGAACATTGCCGAAGTCATACGTTTCGGTCAGGCGGTCAGACCCCTGCTGGAGGAGAGAAAGGCCTTTCATGACGTCGATACCACGCTGATGCTGGAACATGCCGCACAATCGATTCCCTGCGTGCTTTCCGCGGCGGTGAACGATTCGACGGGCGGCATGATTCTGACATTGCGTGAAACTGCCCGCATGAGGGAATTCGCCACGCGCCTGGTCGGCGCCAAGGCCATGTTTACCTTTGACGACATTCTCGGCAGGTCTGCGGCGATTTCTGAAGTGCTGAACAACGCCAGAAGAATAGCCGGATCGGATACGACGGTATTGCTTCTCGGAGAAAGCGGAACGGGCAAGGAACTTTTTGCACAGTCATTGCACAATGCCAGTCCGCGCAGGGGGATGCCCTTTGTGGTGGTCAACTGTGGAGCGCTGCCGAGGGAGCTCATTCAGAGCGAGCTTTTCGGCTATACGGAAGGATCGTTCACCGGGGCCAGTCGTCAGGGGAAACCGGGCAAGTTTGAGCTGGCGGACGGAGGAACCATTTTTCTGGACGAAATAGGAGAAATGCCGCTGGATGTTCAGGTCAATCTGCTGCGACTGCTTCAGAATCGTGAAGTCGTCCGCATCGGCGGTCAGCGAACCCGGCGCGTCAATATCCGCATCATAGCGGCTACCAACAAGAATCTTTATAACGCCGTTCAGAGCAAGACGTTTCGGGAAGACCTGTATTACCGGCTCAACGTTTTTCCTCTGCACATTCCGCCGCTGAGGGAGCGGCAGGGCGACGTCGCGCTGCTGGCCCGGCATTTCATGGAGAAGTTTTCCCGTCAGTCGGGAAAGACGCTGCGGGGGATTTCCAGAAGCGCTCTTGATGCCCTTCAGCGCTATTCCTGGCCCGGAAACATCCGCGAGCTGGAAAACGTTATGGAACGGGCCGTATATATGGCATCCGGCACGGAAGTGACGCTGAAGGAACTGCCGGAGGTCATTGCCGGACGCGAAGCGACGCATATGCAGAAAAGCGCTGAAGAGCGTCCGTGCGACAGAGGGGAAAAAGACGCCCTGGAAGCCGCGCTGCGGGCCAGCCGCGGCCGCATTGCCGACGCTCTGAAACTATTGAACATGAATCGCAGCACGTTTTATTACCGATTGAAGCGATACGGCATACGGCCTGCGGACTTTCGTCACGATCTGCGGATGTCCAAGTGGGAAAACGCCGCCGAAACCAATCCGTTGCTCGGTCTGCGCGCGGAAGAGATGGAGGCACTGGCAGGACTGGCCCGTGAGCTTTGCCGCAACCGGGAAGGCTCTTAGCGGGGCCCGACCGGGAGAGACGAGGTTTGCTTCCGTTTCGGCATGTTTTTCTGGAATGAGCTGAGCCTGGATCATGGCCTCTGGGACGCGATGTGCAGGGAAGGGGCGTCGGAAGGGACAGGTCTCGATGTGATGTTTTTCGACGGCCTCTTCCGAAGATGCTGGCAAGCCGGAGTAGAGACGCAGGCATGCTCATGCAAAAAGACGCCTCGCCGTACTGCCGGGGCGTCTTGTGCGCGTATTTCTGCCGCTGTTTTGCCGGGGATCGGAAGATTCTTCATCCGAAGATTGGAAATACGGTTGAAAAAAGAAAAGGGGTTATAAGCTCATTACTTATAACCCCTTGAAATATCTGGAGCGGGCAACGGGATTTGAACCCGCAACGTTCAGCTTGGGAAGCTGACACTCTACCGTTGAGTTATGCCCGCATACGAAAAAAGGCTTACTTAAGGTAAGCCTTGATTCATTCGTGGAGCGGGAGACGGGATTTGAACCCGCGACTTCAACCTTGGCAAGGTTGCACTCTACCACTGAGTTACTCCCGCGTGGAGGCGACATCCAGATTCGAACTGGAGATCAAGGTTTTGCAGACCTATGCCTTACCACTTGGCTATGTCGCCACGAAAATTTGTGCTGGAGCGGGAGACGGGATTTGAACCCGCGACTTCAACCTTGGCAAGGTTGCACTCTACCACTGAGTTACTCCCGCGTGGCGTGAAGAAACTTATAGGGGATTCAGGCTGAGGTGTCAACAGGAAAAACGGCCGACAGGGAATTTTTTTGTTTCAGAGCAGGGAAATCCGTCGGAACAATGCCGGACCGTTGCGCTTTTTGTCGGCATTCCAAGAAAGGATGGGCGTTTTTCATGATTTTTCAAGAGGCGATGCCCTGCTCGGGCCGCAGCAAGAGAAGCTCTGCCAGCATTGCATGTGGGCTTCGGAAAGAGCTCTCGGCCCAGGCTCGGTGCGTTTTGCAGGCAGCAGGCCGCGGAAGAGGGCAGGAGCAGCGGGCACACGGGCGGGACGCTCCGATAGGCTCATGGGCGGAGGTGTTCGCGCAGAACCTGCGGGGCGCGGAAGCGACGGAGGCTTTCCGGTTGTTACGCCGTGCCGGAAAAGCGTTTTCTTCCTGCCGCCGGTCGGCTCGTCACGGCAGGCCCCGCGCCCTGAACAGCGGCCCTCTTTCTGCCCCGTCGAAAGCGATCCGCTGCCGCTCAGGTCGTGTTATTCGACTTCTGGCGCGTCATAGCCGAGCAGAGTACCGGCAGGCGCGCACGAATCCTTGCCCGAACGCCTGCAAGACCAGGCGAACGTGGACAGCGCCGTACGGGGCACACACAAATTCTTTCCCTCAATCAAGGTACAACGCGACAGCGCAACGCCGCACGCAGGGCAGGGGCTCGCGGCGTGCTTTCGGCGTGTGGGAGCTTCTCTTCCTCCGGTACGGAGACGACCGAAAGCAGGCGGATCAGGGCTGTGTGAATTGTTTTTCCTCTGTCGGCACGGAGGCGGCGAGTCCATAATGCAGCGCCTTGAACGGATTGCCGTCTTTTCTCTGTCCGCGCGGAAGCGACACACCGCATGGCAAGAACGCACAGCCTTCCAGCCGCCTCTTCTCTACCCGTACGGAGGCGACCGCCTGTCTCCCGTCATCTCCCCACACATTCCCCCACACATCGCCCCGCGCCGTCCCGTTCGAGACAGTGCGCGAAGACACGCGGGCCGTCCCCTCTTTTCGGACGCGTTTTTCGCAATCCGGAGAGCCGTAACCGCGCGCGGGTCTGCCATCGCCGTCTGCGGGCCGTGAAGCGTCTTTGCCGGGCGGCAACGGGCGTTCCGCGGGCGCGCGGTTCCCCTCCTCATCCATTAGCTGATGTTTGCGCAGTTCGATTGTTCCGTGGGCGGCGAAAAAATCCCCCCCAGCGCCGCTGCAGAAGCACGGAGGGCGGCTCTCATCAGCAAGCGCAGCGAATTTTACTCCCGGCGCGTAGAAGCGCAGGGCGGAGAAAAGGAAAGAGCGCCCGCAGGCGCTCTTTTCATGCTTTTCTGATCCTGAGACGGGATCAGTCTTTTTTCTGTTCTTCTTCGTGCTGCTTCTTTTCTTCTTCCTCGCGCAGGGCGCGGCGCAGCACCTTGCCCACCATGGATTTGGGCAGTTCGTCGCGGAATTCAAAGATGCGCGGCACTTTGTAGGACGCCAGCTTGGTGCGGCAGAAGGCGGCCAGCTCGGAAACGGTGATCTTTTCGCCGTCCTTGGGCACGATGTAGGCCTTGAGGGTTTCGCCGCGGGCCTTGTGCGGCACGCAGAGCGACACGGCTTCCTTGATTTTGGGATACTCGTGCAGCACTTCGTCGATTTCGCGGGGGAACACGTTGTAGCCGCCGACAATGGCCATGTCCTTCTTGCGATCGACGATGAAGTAGTAGCCGTCGCTGTCGCGGTAGGCGATGTCGCCGGTGTGCAGCCAGCCGTCGGCGAGGGTGGAGGCGGTTTCTTCGGGCTGATTCCAGTAGCCCTTCATGACCTGCGGACCGCGGATGATGAGTTCGCCGCATTCGTTGTCGCCGAGATCGGTCTTGCCGGTTTCGATATCGACGATGCGGACTTCGGTTTCCGGAATGGGCACGCCGATGGAGCCTATTTTCTGCAGGCCGTACACGGGGTTGGCGATGACCACGGGAGAGGCTTCGGTGAGGCCGAGGCCTTCGGTGATGTTGGCGTGGGTGATGTCCTGGAACTGCTTGAGGCTGGCCTGCGGGAAGGGCGAGGAGCCGGAGATGCACAGCTGAATGCAGGTGAGGTCGTAGTGGGAGATGTCCTTCTGCTGCATGAGGGAGATGTACACGGAAGGCGCGCCCACGAAGAAGGTGGGACGATGCTTCTTGATGAGTTCCAGCACGTCGTGGGGAGAATAGCGCGGTACGGGCATGGTGGAGGCGGCGAGCACGGCGGGGAGCACGATGTTGCCCATGAGTCCGAACACGTGGAAGAAGGGCATGATGCTCAGAAAGCTGTGCGAGGAATTGGAGGCGTCGCAGTGAATGACGGCCAGAAGCTGCTGAATCTGCGCGGAAAGGTTGCCGTGGGTGAGCATGGCGCCCTTGGAAAAGCCCGTGGTGCCGCCGGTGTATTGCAGAAGGGCGAGGGTGTCTTCGGGATGTTCGGGTTCTTCGCTGTAGCGGCGACGGGTTTTGAACATGCTCTTCCACGGAATGACGGACTGGCCGTTGAAGCGCACTTCGGGCAGATGTCCCTGACGTTTGGCCTGAATGGGCTGGAGGAAGTTGAGCGGGAAGGCCAGCGCGTCGGCGATGCGGGAAACGACGCAGGTCTGAACGCCGAGACGTTCGCGCAGGGGTTCTATTTTATTCCAGAAGAGATCGAGGGTGATGAGAAATTTGGGCGTGGCGTCGCTGAAGTGATGGGTCAGTTCCTTTTCCATGTAGAGCGGATTGGTCATGACCACGGTGGCGCCGGCCTTGAGCGCGCCCCAGAAGGCAATGATGGTCTGGGGCAGGTTGGGCAGCATGATGGCCACTCTGTCGCCCGTGTTCAGTCCGTGTTCGCGCAGGGCGGCGGCGAAGGTTTCCGCCTTGTCCCTGAGCTGCCGGTAGTTGAGGGTCAGGTTCTGGAAGATGACGGCCTTGTGGTCGCCGAAACGGTCGGCAGCTTCGTCCAGATAGGACTGGAGGGAACGGGGGACGAGGTTGAGATGCACGGGAGCGCCATCGGCAATGTGGGGCAGCCATGCGGGAGTAGAGGCGTTCATGAAGCGTATCCGGGGTTAGAATGACATTAAACAGGATTATTCTAACGTTGCTTGTCTGTTCTGTCACGCACAAAGTGGGGGCGCTCCCCCCTTGCGGACAAAAAAAGGAGGCCTTTTTGAGGCCTCCTTTGACGGTGTTCAGGGAAGAAACGGATCAGAGTCCGCGGGAAACGGCGGGCACGCACCAGTCGATGCCGAGGGTGCAGGAGCTGAGCTTCAGCGCGGGCGCGCTCTGATGACGCTTGAATTCCGATGCGGCCAGACGGCGCACCACGCCGCGCACCACATCGTCGGAAACGCCGGGAACCACAAGAGTTTCGGGATTCGCGCCGTTTTCCAGAAGTTCGTGGAGAATGGCGTCGAGCACGTCGTAGGGAGGCAGGTTGTCCTCGTCCACCTGACCGGGATGCAGTTCGGCGGAAGGAGCCTTTGTGAAAATATGCTCGGGAATGATGTTTCCGCCGCGCATGTTGTTGTACCAGCGGGCGACTTCGTACACTTCGGTCTTGTACAGATCGCCGATGGGTTCGATGGCGCCCACGGTGTCGCCGTAGAGGGTGCAGTAGCCCGCGGCGTTTTCCGACTTGTTGCCGGTGCCCAGCACGGCGCGTCCGAGGCGGTTGGCAAAGGCCATGAGCAGGGTGCCGCGGATGCGGGGCTGAATGTTGTCGGCCGTGAGATCGTTGTCCACGGCGGGCAGTTCGGCGAAGAGCGGATTGAGCACGGTGTCGAAGGCGTCCATGATGGGCGTGATGCGCGCGGTGCTTGCCTGAATGCCGAGATTTCGGGCCAGCACGTCGGCGTCGCTTTCGCTGTGATCGGTGCTCCAGCGCGAGGGCATGAGCACGGCGAGCACGTTTTCTGCGCCGAGGGCT
Source organism: uncultured Mailhella sp. (assembly GCF_944324995.1). GTDB lineage: Bacteria > Desulfobacterota > Desulfovibrionia > Desulfovibrionales > Desulfovibrionaceae > Mailhella. The sequence continues at coordinate 2,927 of NZ_CALUYL010000018.1, read as the reverse complement.
TCGGTGGCGATGCAGGCCACGAGAGCGGAATCCATGCCGCCGGAGAGGCCGAGCACCACGCCGGTCATGCCGCACTTGCGGACGTAGTCGCGCACGCCGAGCACGGCCGCGCGGAACAGCGCTTCGGCGCGTTCGGGCACGGGCTGAATGGTTTCGGGAGCGGGGCCGTCGTCGAGAGCCACGGCGGAGGCGGTCACGCCTTCCTTGGAGAGATCCACGACCAGCGCGGCTTCCTCAAAGGAAGAGGTGCGGGCCACGACTTCGCCGGAGGCGTCGAGCACGAAGCTTCTGCCGGAATAAATGAGGCTGTCCACCGCGCCGCACTGATGCACGGTGAGCACGGGAAGTTTCCACAGGCTGGCGAGGGCGGAGCAGTGCATTTCGCTTTTTTCCTGCGTTTCCGGCAGGAAGAGCTCGGGAGAAGTGAAGAGCACGGCATCGACCGACGCGGCGGCCTTGGCGCTCTTGAGCAGGCCGAGGGCTTCCTGATGGGCCCAGGCGGGTTCGGTTTCGGGCAGGTAGAGGGCGGGGCCGCCGGGAATGCGTATGACGCCGTTGCTCTGTCTGGCGAGGGCGATGAGGCTGCCCTGCGAGAGCAGCACATAGAGGGGCACTTCCGCGCCGGTGAGGGAAATCAGCATGTCGGGGCCGTCGGCGAGCATGTCGGCGAGTTCGTGGGCGGCATCGCGGCAGCGGCGGTAGAAGCCGCCGATGTGCTTCAGCGGTTCCCACGGCACGCCGGCGAGGGCGTAGGCGGGGGTGACGCACAGCGTGCGTTCGCCCGGAGCGGCGGGATGGGCGGCTGCGGCCTTTCGGGCCATGTCGGCCAGTTTGTGCGCATTGCCGCGGAAGTCGCCGGGAACGGGATTGTGCTGAAGAAGAATAATATGCATGGAGAACCTCGATGGCCGCTCGGCCGGATGTATCTTGAAGCGTTTTTGCAAAGGGTCGCCCGGTGAGGAAGCGTAAGGCGGGGAAAAGACGCCGGAGAAGGCCGTCATGCCGGAGAGAAGCGGCTCCGCAGGGGGTGGAACATGGTTCCTGCCGGGTACAGAACGGCCCGTTTCCGGCACGGAGCGCGGAAACGGGACCATGAATTATTTAGCTAATCGTGCAGCACGTCCTGCATGTTGTACACGCGGCCGGGCTTTTGGGAGACAATCCAGCGCGCGGCGCGAAGCGCGCCGTTGGCGAAGTTTTCGCGGGAATGGGCCTGATGCGTGATTTCTATGCGTTCGCCGGGGCCCATGTAATAGATGGTGTGAACGCCGACCACGTCGCCGCCGCGCAGGGACTGAATGCCGATTTCCGCATGCTTGCGGGGTTCGCGCACGTCGAAGCGGTTGGTGTTGATGTCGGCGCGGCTCAGGCCCTTGGCGGCCAGGAGGGGTTCGGCCAGGAGCAGGGCGGTGCCGCTGGGGGCGTCCTTTTTCTTGTTGTGGTGGATTTCCATCATTTCCACGTCATAGGCGTCGCCGAGCAGGGCGGTGAGGCGGGGAAGGATGTCCATGATGACGTTGATGCCCACGCTCATGTTGGCGGAACGGAAGACGAGACTGCGGGCGGCGAGGGCGTCGAGCTGTGCGAGCTGATCTTCGGAGAAGCCCGTGGTGCCGATGATGATGGGATTGCCGTGCTCCGCGGCGGCGCGAGCCGTGGCCAGGGTGGCCTCGGGAGCCGTGAAGTCTATGACCACCGCGCCGGGACACTGAGGCAGCACCGTGGAAATATCGCTGGAAACCAGCGCGCCGGAAGCCTTGAAGCCTGCGAGCCTGTCCGCGGCTTCCGAACGTTCGAGCACGGCGGCAAGGACAAGATCGTCCGCTTCTTCCACGAGGCGGGCGATGGTGGAACCCATGCGGCCGGCGGCACCCATGACAATGACGGAAAGAGCCATATGATTTCTCCGGTTCTTGGTGGGATGATACGCAGGACTTGAGCATAAAAAAAACTGATGGGGAGCGCAAGTTATGGGGTTTAATTCACATTAAACCCGGAGCATGCGTCGGGGAGGAGCGGACGCGCTGCCGGACGGGGCGAAGTGCGGCGTGTTTTTTGTTGCGGAATCGTGTGTTGCGGAACTTTTGGGGGAGGACGATGCAAAGTTGCGGTCTGCGTCGGGCGATTATGAAACGGAAGAGCGGGGAACGCGCTCGGCGTCTTCTGCGTCGGGGGAGTTTCGGCGTTGTCTTTTCCGGCGGCGGGCGGAACATCCCGGCGGGCGCATCGCGCAGTTTTTGGGGAGGGAAAGAGCAATGGAGCCGGGCTTCGGCCCGGCGCTCGGCAGACGCGGGAGAACGGGGAAGGGGCAGAACTTTACGGCTGAGTGGGGACACTCGTCAGGCGCGGGGATGGGGGAGGGCGTGCCGGACGCGGCGTCGTTCGGGGCGTCGGCGTGGGGCGGACTCTCAGCCGCAAAGGAGAGCGCAAAGGAGAGCGCGAAGGAAAGCGAACGTCGGTCACAGGCTCCGCAGGCAAGGCACGTCAAAGGCTTTCGGATCGGGCAAACGCGCTCCGGTCACACGTTTGCGCCTGCCTTGCGGCGGACAGAAAAAAGGCCCTGCCGGAGAGCCGACAGGGCCTTTTTGATGCGTCAGAGACGGAAATTACGCCTTGCCTTCGGCAATGCTCACGGAGATGCGGGCGATTTCCAGTTCTTCATCGGTGGGAATGACGGCCACCTTCACGCGGGAGCCTTCCTTGCTGATGAAGTGAGGATCGCCGCGGCGCACGTTGTTGAGTTCGGGATCGAGTTCGATGCCGAATTCTTCGAGGTTCTCAAGGATCTTGGCGCGGACGGGCGCGGCGTTTTCACCGATGCCGCCGGCGAAGGCGATGAGATCCACATGACCGAGGGCGGCCATGTACGCGCCGATGTACTTCTTCACGGAGTAGCACTGCGTGTTGAAGGTGAGGATGCAGTCGGG
>NZ_CALUYL010000017.1 GCF_944324995.1 uncultured Mailhella sp. | reverse complement strand
TCCTTGTGGATGTTGTTTTCCTTGCCGAAGAAGCTCAGCGACAGATGATGAATGAGCTGATCCACCCCGGCGTCGGCAAGGCGCAGAGCGGTGTTCTGCACGCCCGCGGTCACGGCTGCGCGGGAGACTTCGTTTACCATGGTGGTGGCAGTGGCGTCATTCGGCATGAACTGCACGTTGTCCATGGCGCGGCTCAGGAAGCGGATACCTGCGGAAGAAGAATCAGTGTTGTTCTGGTTGTTGCTGACCATGGTGTTGAGAGCGGCCACGGGAATGATGCCGGGCAGCACCGAAGAAGCATTTCTGGCTTCCGCTTTTACAACAATGTCGCCTTCGCCGCTCTGTGAAATCTCTGCTTCAATGAGACGTCCGGCCAGCAGATTGGCGCTCTTCCAATATTCGCCTTCGGTCGTGTTCAGACCGTCGGTGATGGTGTAAGCTTCACCCGCCCGAGCGTTGGCGATGTACAGCTTGGAACCGCTGTCCACGGAAATATCGCCACTGCCGGTAATCATGGCTCCGGCGTTGGCCGCCTTGCCGTCGACGACCAGCAGCGAATTATTTCCAAAGGCCACAGCAGCGTCGTTGCCGGAGTTTACGGAACCGACACGCAGCTTGCCTTCACCGAGGGCGAGCGGCTTGCCGAGGGCGAGCAGAGCCTCGTCTTTAGAAGCCGTTACTCCGCCCATGTCGGGCAGGGCCACGGCAAGGGAAGAACCGGAGTTCACGTTGAGGGCGGAAGAGGCTCCTTCCTGAGTGTAGCCGCTGTTGAGCTTCGTCACGCCGCTCTCTACGGTCATGGCGCCGACATTGTGAACGTCGTTGCCTACGCCGTTGGCGGTGTTGTCGGAGAAGGTGTTGATGCCGGTGAGTTTCATTGTACCGGCGTTATAAATAGCACCGCCCTGACTAGCTTTATTGCCCGAGAAGGAGACATCATTGAGGGTAAGGAGGCCTCTGCCAGCGACACCACCGTCCAAGGCGTTCTGAACGGCATTATAGATACCACCACCAAGATTGGTAGCAGTATTGTTATTGATAGCGACATTACTAATCTGTGTGGTACCTACGGTATACAACTGGCCGCCATTCGTGGCAGTAAGGCCGCCAACAAGTGTTCCTCCAGAAATGGACAGGCTATGTTTATTTTCACCTATTTCCTTTTTCCCGTCGACCGTGACTTCGATCCTTCCGTCGATAGTCGAATTATTCACCGTTACACTGACACCATCAGTATAGCTATTTGACGGCCAATAATAGGCATCAAAGGCAAAACCGCCTTCTTTTGCAATGATGGTAGAGTTGTTGATAACAACGTTTCCATGATTATTGCTCATGGTATAAGGCGCGCTTCCCTGAAGATTCCTGCCGTCAACGACCATGTTTTCCAGAGTGAGGTTACAGTAGTTCTGAAGAACCATCTTGAATTTGCCGGATTCGGCAGTCGGCGAGGCTACATCAAGAGTTCCGTTTTTTAGCGTAACGGCACCACTATCCTTAAGAAGCTGGAAAAGCTGGGATTCTGTCCCTGTTGAACCTACAGAACCAGCGTAAGCCGTATATGTATGACCGGCAAAATCAACGGTAACGTTTTGCTTGAATACAGCTCCAAGCCCTTGCTCAATATTCTGTCCCAGCGTGATAGTTTCTCCAGCCTCGGCATCGGTAACGGCCGTCTTAAAGCCCTCCCCCGTAGTAATCGGCTCAGCTTCTGCCACTCCAGCCCCGCCCATGACCAGCATGGACGCCACGGCCAGAGAACCGAACACGTTCATGAGGCGGCATTTTTCCAGCACGGCCCTGTACCGATTGATAAGATTGCCGATGGCACCCTTGGTAAGCATGATTTTTCCTCCTGAAATTTACTTTTCCGAGATTCTTTTTCATCTCCGACAGTTATGACTCGGCAGCCGTTCTCGGAAAAATGGTCGTTAAAAATATTGAATTAAAATTAATTTAAATCAAGATGTAATTTAAATACATTTTCACTTCCTGCAATTTCCTTCACTTTCAACAAAAAACTGAAGGGATGGAAATGCCGGAAAAACATACACCGCATCTGGCGGCCGTGCTGGGGGCAAACATTGCCGGACGCCGCCAGCTTCTGGGAATGAATCAGGCAGATCTCGCCGCCCGTCTGGATATGGCGCCGGACGCTCTTTCCCGCATAGAAAACGGATACACGGCTCCGCGATTCGGGCGCATAGAACAGATAGCCGCCGTTCTGGAATGCTCTCCGGCGGAACTTTTTCGCGAACAGAACGCGGACACGCACGCCAACGCCATTTGTCTGGAAGAAATGCTGAGCGTGCTGTCTGTGGAACAGCAGGAAGAACTCATGGGGATCATCGCCAAGATCATACGGATGCTGGAAGCATGACCCTCCGCCCGCAATCTCTGAAATAACAAGGCTCTGCCGTCTCCCCGGAATACGGAAGAACACCTCCGCTCCACGAAAAATCCTCCCCCCCCAAAAAAAGCCGCCTTCCCCCAGGGAAAGCGGTCATCATCTCGCGCGCCTTTTGCCGAAAAACAAGCCGGAGCTCTTTCTCCCGAACGCTCTCCCGTCGTTTCCGACGCCCGAAACGTCCGACCTCGCGGCTCTCGCTTCTGCTTCATCGGGCCCGCCCGCATGCAGGCACAAAAAAGGCCGCTCCCCGAAAGGAACGGCCTCTCAACGCGCAGCGCCCGTCAGTTCAGACGCCTACGCTTCTTTTTTTTCCGTCTTTTCTTTCTTTTCTTCCAGCACCAGCGGCAAGAGTTCGCCTATGGTATGCACGGTGTGAATTTCGATGCGGCGGCGCAGATCGGAAGGAATCTCTTCCAGATCCTTGACGTTCTGCGCGGGAATGACCGCACGCTTCAAACCTCTCGCCACCGCGCCGAGAATCTTTTCCTTGATGCCGCCCACCGGCAGCACCCGTCCGCGCAGCGTGATTTCACCGGTCATGCAGGTGTCGCTGCGCACGGGGCGTCCGGTCAGCGCGGACACCAGCGCAGACACCAGCGTCACGCCCGCCGAAGGCCCGTCCTTGGGCGTCGCGCCCGCAGGCACATGAATGTGAATGTCCAGCTTCTGCGAGAACTCGGGATCAATGCCCAGTTCCCTGGCGTGAGAACGCGCATAGGTCACGGCGGCCTGCGCGCTCTCCTTCATGACGTCGCCGAGCTGACCGGTCAAAAGCAGTCCGCCCTTGCCCTGCATGGTGCTCACTTCAATATGCAGCACCTCGCCGCCGGCCTGCGTCCAGGCAAGGCCCAGCGCAACGCCGGGCAGAAGCGCGCCTTCCTTTTCCTCGTCCAGAAAGCGCGGCGCGCCCAGCAGTCTGGCCACCACGGCCGGCGTGACCACAAAGGGAGGCTTTTCCCCCTCCGCCTTGCGCCTCGCAAGCTTGCGGCAGATGGCTCCAATCTGACGCTCCAGTCCGCGCAGACCGGCTTCCCGCGTGTATCCGCGGATGACGCGCGCCATGGCGTTGTCGCGGAACACGATGTCCTCTTCCTTGAGGCCGTTTTCCGCAATCTGGCGCTTCAGCAGATACCGGCGGGCAATGGCCAGCTTTTCCTGTTCCGTGTAGCCGGAAAGATGGATGATCTCCAGCCTGTCCAGCAGCGCGGCGGGAATGGTGTCGAGCTGGTTGGCCGTGCAGAGGAACAGCACCTTGGACAGATCGAATTCCAGATTCAGATAATGATCGCTGAAATGGGAATTCTGTTCCGGATCCAGCGCCTCAAGCAGCGCCGAAGCGGGATCGCCTCGGAAGTCGTTGCCGAGCTTGTCGATTTCATCCAGCACGATGACCGGATTGCGCGTGCCCGCCTGCCGGATGGCCTGAATGATGCGGCCGGGCATGGCGCCGATGTAGGTGCGGCGATGTCCGCGGATTTCCGCTTCGTCGCGCATGCCGCCCAGGGAAATGCGCTGGAACTTGCGGCCGAGCGCCCTGGCGATGGACCGGCCGAGAGAGGTCTTGCCCACGCCGGGAGGCCCCACGAAGCACAGCACCGGTCCCTTGGAATCGGGGTTCAGCTTGCGCACGCTCAAAAATTCGAGAATGCGGTCCTTCACTTTTTCAAGGCCGAAATGATCCTCGTCCAGAATGGCTGCGGCCTTCACGATGTCCAGCCTGTCGCGGGACATCTTTTTCCACGGCAGCTCGGCCAGAAGGTCGAGATAGGTGCGAACCACGTTGGCTTCCGCGGAGTCGTTGTGCATCGAAGCCAGACGGCGAAGCTGCTTGTCGGCCTCGCGTCTTGCGTCGGGCGGCAGCGAAGCCTTGTCCAGAGCCTTTTTGAGATTTTCGTTCTCGTCGTCGCCGTCTTCGCCGTCGCCGAGTTCCTTGTGTATGGCCTTGAGCTGCTCGCGCAGAAAGTAATCCTTCTGCGCCTTGTCCATGCCCTCGCGCGCCATGCTCTGAATGCGCGCCTGCATGGCGGCCACTTCCACTTCGCGAACCAGATGCTTGTTCACCAGACGCAGCCGTTCCACGGGATCGAGGCATTCAAGCAGGGCCTGAGCCTCGTCCACGCGCAGGCGCATGTTGGCGGCAATGATGTCCGCAAGGCGGCCCGGATCGTTGACGGAGTTCAAAACGTTCATGATTTCCCCGGAGGGAAGTCCGCGCAGATGCAGAATGCGGTCGCTCTGCTCCCGCGCGGAACGCATCATGGCTTCAAGCTCCACGTCGGAAACGTCGCCGCGGTTTTCTTCCAGCACGCGTATGCGCGCAAGAAGTATGGGGCCGTTGTTGTCGAATTCCTCCACCTGCGCGCGCGAAAGCCCCTGAACCAGCAGCTTGACCTGACCGTCGTTCATCTTGATCATACGCAGAATCATGACCACGGAACCGACATTGTACAGATCGTCCGGTTCAGGCTCTTCGGCCGAAGCGTCGCGCTGGGCGCAGAGCAGAAGGTAACGGTTGCCGTTGAGCGCGAATTCCACGGCCTCCATGGCCTTTTCGCGGCTCTCGAACAACGGAACTATCATGGAATTGAACACCACGCTGTCGCGCAGAGGCAGAACCGGCAGCACGGAAGGAATCGCCGGAGCCATGTCGTCGGCATCGCCGTCAGGGTTCTCGCCGGAGGCTCCTCCTTCGTTGCCCTGCCCTTCCCCGGAGTCGTCCGAACCATTGTCCCGAGCCTCCGCAGGAAGAGCGGCGCGTTCCGTCTCCTGTTCCAGCAGGTCTTTCTTCTCTTCTTCCGGCAATGCGGAAAGCGTCTTTTGCGTATCGCTCATGCTATCCTCAATTAGGGCAGATCCCAGTCCTTTTCGTCACGCAAGGCGGCAGTCGTGCGTCATGCTGAACGCCGCCTCGGAAGTGATGATCACATGATCGTGCAGGTACAGGCCCAGATGCCGGAGCGCCAGGGCGATGCGACCTGTCAGCGCCCTGTCCTCCTGCGACGGCATGTAGGTTCCGCCGGGATGGTTGTGCATGAGGACAAGACTGCTTGCATGGTTCCGTATCATGAGCTCCACCACTTCGAGCGGTTCCAGAGCCACATGATCCGGCGAGCCATGACGAATCCTTTTAAACATAAGCAGTCGATTCTGTTTGTCCAGAAGCGCGGCCCACACTTCTTCATCGGCGCAGTGCTTCAGACGCTGCCTGCCCATCTCCACAAGATCGGGCAGGGTAACGGTCTGCTTTCTTTGTACGTTGCTTTCCGATGCGCGGGCAATGATTTCCCGGAGAAGACAAAGAAAACTATCAACGGCCGGTCCGCAGCCTTCCACGTCCGCCAGCTCTTCGGACGTGGCCGAAAGCAGACCGTCGAAGCCGCCGAACTGAGCCAGAAGTCGCTTGGCGAGCAGCTTGTTGTCGCGCCGGACATACACGCATCCGAGCGCAAGCTCCAGCACTTCGTAATCGGGAACGGCTCCGGGATCGGCCAGGAAACGTTCGCGAAGGCGTTTTCTGTGACCGGAACGCAGATCGGATTCGGAAGAAGAAGCGCCGTCCTTCATAACGTCAGCGCCCGGCATTCGTCCGGCCCTGTTCCGGGGCGAACACGAGGGAAAGCGAGGCCACGAGCTCTTCCATGGCCTGAAGCGGCTGCCGGGCTCCGCTCTTGACCGAAAGCTCGGCCTTCTGAAGCTCGGCGAACATGCGGCACAGGCCCGCAAAGCCCACGCGAGAAGCAAGGCGGCGCTTTTCGTTTTCCACAAACTGGGGAACAAAGACCTTGTCTCCGGCCTGAAGCTGCCAGAGCAGACGGGCTTCTCTGGCCATGAGCGTCAGCAGAGGAAAAAGCAGCGATTCGCCGCCGTCGCCCTCGCGCAGCAGCGTTTTCCACACGGCGCGCGCATTGCCGTTTTCCAGCTGACGAATGACGTCGAAAATCACGGCTTCGGGCGTGAATTCCGTCATCTGACGCACGAGCGACACGTCCACGGAGCCGTCGGGCGAGGCGAGATAGAGCTGTTCCAGCACGCCGCGGATGGCGGAAGCGTCGGGAATGAGCATTTCCGAAAGCGCGTTGAGCGCGTCGGGAGCCAGGCGCAGGCCCATGGCGGACGCCTGCTTCTGAATGTGCTGCCGCAGGGAACGGGCGTCTATGCCCGCCGAGCGCCACACCCATTTCCGGTTATCGGCAAAGGCCAGACACTTGAGCTTGGCGATGTACGCGGGCAGCTTGGGCTGCCCCTTTTCCCAGGGGCCTTCAAGACAAAATACGGGCAGCACCCCGGATCTCGGCGTGCCGAGCGCGGCGGAAAGCTTCTTCCACACGTCCGCGGGAAGCTGCTGCGCGCCCCGCACCACCAGAACGCGGCTGCGGCCGTCCATGCCGAGCAGTGTGAGCGCGTCCCAGAAGCGCCTGTCCAGGCCTTCGTCCGCCCAGAACGTCTGCACGTCCGGCGGGAGCGCCCCGGATGACGCCGGAGCGATGAGCTCCCGCTCCACGTATTCGCGAAGCAGCGCGGCATCAGGGCAGATGCAGAAGAAGAAACCCGGCCTGTCCATGACGATCTCCGTTCGGGGCGACTCAGAATTTCTGCTGCATGCGGTCGAAGGCGCGGCGCAGCGCTTCCTTCAAACCGTCGCGGATGGCGTTGCCTTCGTCCACGGTCTCGTACTTGTCGAAATAGGAAATGACGCCGGAACGCCACACCACCGTGCCGTTCTTGCCGCTGCGCACCACAAGTTCAAGCTGCACCACGGTGTCGCTGAGCAGAGTGTTGTCCACGCTGTTGGACACGGAAGAGCGCACGCGGAAACCCGGCATGGTGATGGTGAGAAGATAGTCGGCGTTGCCGCTGTCCACCCAGCGGGCCAGACGCCGCAAATTGACTTCGTCGCGCGCAATGCCGCGCAGGTAATACTGAACCCAGGGATACATGGTGACCTGCTCCACCTTGTCTATCCTGAGCGTCTGATTGCCGTCGCCGAGCACGCTGACCGCTCTCGAGCTGCTGGAGGAATACCCGTCCAGCTCGTATCCGCAGCCGCCGACGAACAGACTCAGGCAGCAGACGGCGGCCGCCATCATACCTTTCCACGTTCCCCTGGGTTTTCTCATCAAACATTCCTTTGCGGCGGAGTCGGAAGCGCGGACAAGGTCCGTTCCGAAAGATTGCGCCGCATTCTCCGTCCGAAAGGAGGGAAGAGAATCCTTCCCCCCTTTCCTTCGGAATATGAGCATGAAGCCTCGCTCCGCACCGGCGAAGCTATCCGGCCACCACGTTGACCAGCTTGCCGGGCACCACGATGACCTTGCGGATCGTCTTTCCGGCAATGTGATTCTGGATGGAGCGCTCGGCAAGCGCGGCCTTTTCCAGTTCTTCGCGGGACGCGCCGGCAGGCACTTCCACCTTGCCGCGCAGCTTGCCGTTCACCTGCACCACCACGGTGACCACGTCGCGCTTCAGCGCTTCCTCGCTCCATTCGGGCCAGCGCACGTCGTCCAGAGAATCCTCATGGCCGAGCTGCTGCCAGACTTCCTCGCACATGTGCGGCGTGAAGGGGAAGAGCATGACGAGCACCGTGGCCATGGCGGACGAAAGAGCCCTGCGGCCTTCTTCCGTGGAGGAAAGTTCCTCGCGGTACTGGTTCACGCTGTTGACGAGTTCCATGATGGCGGCGATGGCGGTGTTGAACTGATTGCGTTCCGCGATGTCCTCGCCCACCTTCTTCACGGTGGCGTGTTCGCTCAGGCGCAGCGCGCGGATGGCGTCGCTCGCGGCGGGCGAAAGGTCGGAGCAGGCGGACACGGGCTTCAGAATGGACTGCATGTCGGAGAACATGCGCCACACGCGGCTCACGAAGCGGTAGGAACCTTCAATGCCGCTGTCGCTCCAGTCGAAGTCGCGTTCCGGCGGCGCGGCGAACAGGCAGAACAGACGCACCGTGTCGGCGCCGTACTTCTTCACCATGGCGTCGGGATCCACGATGTTGCCCTTGGACTTGGACATCTTGCTGCCGCCGAGCAGCACCATGCCCTGCGTGAGCAGATTCTTGAAGGGTTCGTCCATGTCGGCGGGCAGATAGCCGAAGTCGCGCAGCATCTTGGTGAAGAAGCGGGAGTACAGCAGGTGCAGAATGGCGTGTTCCACGCCGCCGATGTACTGATCCACGGGCATCCAGTACTTGAGCGCCTCCATGTCGAAGGGCGCATCTTCCTTGCGGGCGGACGTGTAGCGCGCAAAGTACCAGGAGGATTCCACGAAGGTGTCCATGGTGTCGGTTTCGCGGCGGGCGGGGCCTCCGCAGCAGGGGCACACGGTGTCCACGAAGGAAGGCGTGTGCGGCAGCGGCGAACGGCCGTCGTCGCAGGTCTTCACGTCGAGCGGCAGACGCACGGGCAGATCTTCAATCTTCACCGGCTGCACGCCGCACTTTTCGCAGTACACCACGGGAATGGGCGCGCCCCAGTAGCGCTGACGGGAAATGTTCCAGTCGCGCAGGCGATAGTTGACCGTGGCGCGGCCCTTGCCGGTTTCCTCCAGCTTCTTGATGATGGCCGCCTTGCCTTCGGTGCTGGGCATGCCGGAAAACTCGCCGGAATTCACCAGAACGCCGGGTTCGGTGTAGGCTTCCGTCATGGAGGCGGGATCCATTTCCTTGCCGTCGGGGCTCACCACCACCTTGATGCCGATGCCGAACTTGCGGGCGAAGTCGAAGTCGCGCTGATCGTGCGCAGGCACGGCCATGACCGCACCGGTGCCGTAGTCGGCGAGCACGAAGTTGCCGAGCCAGATCGGGATGCGGTCGCCGGTAAAGGGATTCAGGCAGTAGGCGCCGGTGAACACGCCGTCCTTTTCCAGGGTTTCGGACTGGCGGTCCAGGCGGTCCATGTTGCGGGTGCGCTCGATGAAGGCGCGGATTTCAGCCTCGTTCTCGCGACCGGCAATGAGGGATTCCACCAGCGGATGCTCGGGAGCAAGCGTCATGAAGGTCACGCCGAACACCGTGTCGGCGCGGGTGGAGAACACCTTGATCTCGCCTTCGCGGCCTTCCAGCTTGAACACGATTTCCGCGCCGGTGGAACGGCCTATCCAGTTGTGCTGCATGGTGAGCACGCGGGCGGGCCAGCCATTTTCCAGCTTTTTCAGATCGGCGAGCAGCTCGTCGGCGTAGGCGGTGATGCGGAAGAACCACTGCGTGAGATCCTTCTGCTCCACCTCGGAATCGCAGCGCCAGCACTTGCCGTCGATGACCTGTTCATTGGCGAGCACGGTATGGCAGCTCGGGCACCAGTTCTGCGGAGCCTTCTTGCGGTACACGAGGCCCTTTTCCAGACACTTGAGGAAGAATTCCTGCTCCCAGCGGTAGTATTCGGGGCGGCAGGTGGCTATTTCTCTGCGCCAGTCGTAGGAGTAGCCCATGCGCTTGAGCTGGGAACGCATGTTGTCGATATTGGCATACGTCCACTTGGCGGGATGCGTTCCATGCTTGATGGCGGCGTTTTCCGCAGGCAGACCGAAGGCGTCCCAGCCGATAGGATGCAGAACGTTGTAGCCCTGCAGACGGCGGAAACGCGCCATGACGTCGCCGATGGAATAGTTGCGGACATGGCCCATGTGAATGTTGCCCGAAGGATAGGGAAACATTTCCATGAGAAAATACTTGGGTTTGGAAGGATCAACATCGCAGTTGAAGGAGCCCTTTTCAGCCCATATCTTCTGCCATTTTTCTTCCAGCGCATGAGGATCGTAACGAGACGAGAGTGCCATTTTTGTTCCTTGAAGCTTCGGGCGTGCGCCCGCGATAACAGATCGAGAGATATTTCCGATGCGGCATCAGCCGCGGCTGCGCAGTTCTCCCTTGTCCACGGCCTTGCTCACCGCGTCGAGAATGCCGTTGACAAAGGTGTGGGAACGCGAATCGCCGTACTGCTTGTCGAGTTCGAGGGCCTCGTTCATGGAGACCTTGGGCGGAACGTCGGCGCGGTACAGCATTTCATACACGCCGAGGCGCAGCAGATTCAGTTCCACGCGCCCCACGCGATCCAGACGCCAGTTGCGGGCGAAGCGCTCGATGACGGCGTCAAGCTCGTCGCGATGCTGCCACACGCCGTACACCAGCTCCCAGGCGAAGCCGGAAGGTTCGCCGTTCTGTTCCAGGGCCTCGTCCTGACGGGGCACGGCAAGGAAGGCGGCCTTGAGCTGTTCCACGGAAGCGCATTCCAGAAATTCCTGACCATACAGGGCCTGAAAGGCCAGCAGACGCTGTGCGCGACGGGAGGGTTCTTTTGCACCCATTACAGCTGCTCCATGACGCGGATGGTTTCCACAACGGCGGCGGCGGTTTCCGCACCCTTGTTGCCCACATGGGCGCCGGCGCGCTCAATGGCCTGTTCAAGCGTGTCGCAGGTCAGCAGACCGAAGCCCACGGGCAGACCGGACTGCAGAGACACCTGCGCAATGCCCTTGGCGGCTTCGGAGCAGACGTAGTCGAAATGGGGAGTGCTGCCGCGGATGACCGCGCCGAGAGCGATGATGCCGTTGTACTGCGAGAACGCGGCCATCTTCTTGCACACGATGGGCAGCTCGTACGCGCCGGGAACGCGCACCACGGTGATGTCTTCCTGGGCCGCGCCGTGACGGGTCAGGTAGTCGATGGCGCCTTCCACGAGATGCTGAACGATGAAGTCGTTGAAACGCGACGCCACAATGGCGATCTTCAGCCCCTGGGCATTGAGCTGTCCTTCTATGGTCTTGACGGAATACATGATGTCCTCACTCTGTCTTGGGGCATACCCGCCTGAGCAGGTGGCCCATTTTTTCTTTCTTCGTCAGCAGGTAGTCTTCATTGTAGCGGCCGGGCTCCTGCTCGATGGGCACCCGCTCCACGATGTCGAGTCCGTAGCCTTCCAGTCCCACGATCTTGGTGGGATTGTTGGTCAGCAGACGGAGCTTGCGAATGCCCAGATCCACCAGGATCTGAGCGCCGACGCCATAATCGCGCAAATCGGGCCGGAAGCCAAGACGAATGTTCGCTTCCACGGTGTCCAGGCCCTGCTCCTGAAGCGCGTAGGCCTTGATCTTGTTGGCCAGACCTATGCCGCGGCCTTCCTGCCGCATGTAGAGCAGCACGCCGCGGCCTTCTCTTTCTATCTGACGCAGCGCCGCGGCCAGCTGACCGCCGCAGTCGCAGCGCATGGAGCCGAACACGTCGCCGGTCAGGCATTCGCTGTGAACGCGGGCGAGCACGGGTTCGTCGGTGGTCACGTCGCCCTTCACGAGGGCCACGTGGGTGCGGCCGTCCACGGAGTTTTCATAGGCGATGATGCGGAACGTGCCGTACTTCGTGGGCATGGAAGCCTCGGCCGCGCGCTTCACGGCCACTTCGCCGTGCTCCAGACGCCAGCGGATGATGTCCTTGTTGGCGGCGATGTGCAGATCATGCTCGGCGGCGAACTTTTCAAGATCGGCCATGCGGGCCATGGTGCCGTCGTCCTTCATGATTTCGCAGATGACGGCCGCTTCCTTGAGGCCGGCCATGCGGCACAGATCCACGCTGCCTTCCGTCTGTCCCGCGCGGGTGAGCACGCCGCCCTTCTTCGCGCGCAGAGGAAACACGCAGCCGGGAGAAACCAAATCCGAGGGCCTGGCGCCGTCGGCCACGGCCACGCGCACGGTATGGGCGCGTCCTGCGGCGGAAATGGCCGGAAATTCACTCTTTGCGGCGTCGATGGACACCGTGAAGTTCGTGCCGAACTTCGAGCCGTTTCGCCGCGTCATGAGCGGCAGATTCAACGCGTCGGCGCGCTCGGCGGAAAGGGAAAGGCAGATGAGTCCCCTGCCCTCCCGGGACATGAAATTGATGATTTCGGGGGTAACGAACTCGGCGGCCGCCACAAGGTCGCCTTCGTTCTCTCGGTCTTCGTCATCCACAAGGATGATCATTCTGCCCTTTTTAAGATCGTCAAGGGCGGTCTCCACACTGCAAAGGGGCATACGCTGTCCTCAAAGGCCGAAGCCGTTACGACGCAGAAAGTCCATGGTCACGCGCTCCTCGGGAGCCTTGCCGCCGGGGGCGTAGGGCTGCATGAGGTGCTTCACATACTTGCCGATGACGTCCGTTTCGAGATTCACCGCCGAGCCCGGACGCCAGAAGGCCACGGTGGTCACGCGCCAGGTTTCGGGAATGATGTTCACTTCCAGAAAACCGGGCCCGCAGTCGTTCACGGTAAGACTGATGCCGTCCAGCGTCACCGAGCCCTTGGGCACGATCTGCGAACTCCACTCCGGCGCGAACACGAGGCGGACGCAGCGCGACTGCCCCACGGGGCGCACGCTCTCCACTCTCGCCACGGCGTCCACATGCCCGCTCACGATGTGACCGCCGAAACGCTCTCCCATGGCCATGGCGCGCTCCATGTTCACAAGGCCGCCCACGGTCAGGCCGCCGAGATTGGAGCACGACAGCGTTTCCGCCGAAGCAAACGCCGTGAACGACGGTCCGGCGGGAATCCACGTTTCCATGGTGAGGCACACGCCGTTGCAGGCCACGGATTCGCCGATTTCGGGCCTGTCCCACGCAAACAGCGGATGAAACCGGAACAGGATGTCTCCGCCGCGCTTGTCCACGGCCTCGATGCGGCCCTGCCCTTCCACAAGTCCCGTAAACATGACTATCCTCTGTCTGCGCGGAAATAAAGATGAATGTCGCCGTCCACCACGGAAGTTTTCACCACGCGCATGCGCAGCGCGTCGTCCATGCTGTCCACGGTGCGGCCGGAGAACACGGGCGTGGCGTCGGCGTCGCCGAGAATGGCGGGAGAAAGATGCAGATGAAATTCATCCACAAGACCGCGTTCCAGAAGCGAAAGCGCGAGCTTGCCGCCGCCCTCGCAAAGCACGTACAGGCAGTGCTCGTTTTCCCGCAGGCCCACAAGCGCCTCTTCCACGTCGAGGGCGTGCTTGCCCGCCGGGCAGTCCACGCCGTACACCCGCGCGCCGCGATTGCGCAGCGCCGCCGCGGAAGGCGACGCCGCCTGCGCGGCCGTGCTGAAGAACACACAGTCCTGCGGCCTGTCGTCGAGCAGATGGCAGCTCGTGTCCCCTGCGGGCAGACGGGAGGTCATCACCGCGGCCAGAGGCTGACGACGGGCGCTCGCCGTGCGCGCGGTAAGACGGGGATTGTCCAGAAGAAACGTGTTGCCGCCCACGAGCACCGCGCCGCCCGCGCGGCCGATGTTCTCGCGCAGGCGCATGACCTCTTCGTGCGAGGCCCGGTTGGAAATGAGCTGGGAGCGGCCCGCCCGCGTGGCGATGCGTCCGTCGAGCGTGGAGGCCATCTTGAGAATGACGTACGGACGGCGCGTGGTCTGCCACACGATGAAGTCGGCCACAAGATCGCGGCACTCCTTCTCAAGCACGCCCGTCTCCACCTCTACGCCCATGGAGCGCAGATATTCCGCGCCGCCCGCGGCCTGCGCGTTCACGTCGGGCATGCCGACCACCACATGGGGAATGCCCGCTTCCAGAATGGCCTTCGTGCAGGGAGGCGTCTTGCCCTGATGATTGCAGGGCTCCAGCGTGACGTACAGCGTGCAGCGCGAGGGATCCACGCCCTTTTCGCGGGCGTCGCGCAGACAGTTCACTTCCGCGTGCCCCTGTCCGCACACCTGATGCCAGCCCTCGGCGACGATCTTGTCGTCCTGCACGAGCACCGCGCCCACCGTAGGATTGGGAGCCGTGCTCCAGCGCCCTCTTTCGGCCAGTTCCAGGGCCGTGCGCATGAAATTTTCGTGACGATTCACGCCTTGCCTCCTTCCTTGTCTTCTCCCGTCGCGGCGCTCTTTTCGCAGAGATCTTCCCCGCTCACGGGGCACGCCTCATCCGCGCCGTGCGGCAGATGGATGACCTCGACGCCGGCTTCCGCCAGCATGTTCTTCGAGAACTCATCCGGATAATTTTCTGAAACCCATATTTTTTTAATGCCGCAATTAATAAGCATTTTCGCACAGATAAAACACGGATACGTGGTGCAGAAAAGCTCTGCCCCGCGCAGGGAGATGCCGTGAACCGCCGCCTGAATGATGACGTTCTGTTCGGCGTGAATGCCGCGGCAGATCTCATGCCTCTGCCCGGAAGGAATGCCGAGCTGCGCGCGCAGACAGCCGGCCTCAAGGCAGTGAGGCACGCCGGAGGGCGCGCCGTTGTAGCCCGTTGCCAGAATGCGCCGATCGAGCACGGCAACAGCCCCCACCTTTCTTCTCAGACAGGTGGAGCGTTCCGCCACAAGGTAGGCGATGTCCATGAAATACCGTGGCCAGCTGGCTCTGCCGCCCTGCGCCATAGCGCCTCCTGTTCCATCAACGGAAACTATCATGTGCAAGCCCGTTTGAAAACGGGAAAAAAAGACGGCCCCGCGCACGAAAAAGCGCAGGGCCGTCCCCTGTATTTACCAGGCAAACAGCGGGAACTGGCAGGCAAAGGCTTCCACTTCGGCACGAATCTCGCCGAGGCGGGTTTCGTTGGTCGTGTTGGCCAGTACGTCCACAATCCAGCCGCCCACCTTTTCCATGTCCTTTTCCTTCATGCCGCGCGTGGTGAGCGCGGCCGTGCCGATGCGCACGCCGGACGTGACAAAGGGAGAACGGGTCTCGAACGGAACCGTGTTCTTGTTCACCGTGATGCCGGCAAGATCAAGAGCGTGTTCGGCGTCCTTGCCGGTGATGTCCTTTCTGGTGAGATCAACCAGCATGAGGTGGTTGTCCGTGCCGCCGGACACGAGATCGTAACCCGCGTCGGTGAGGCAGGAGGCCAGCACCTTGGCGTTGCGGAGAATCTGGGCCTGATATTCCTTGAATTCAGGACGCAGCGCTTCGCCGAGGGCCACGGCCTTGGCCGCGATGACGTGCATGAGCGGGCCGCCCTGAATGCCGGGGAACACCTTGCTGTTGATGTTCTTGCCGTACTCTTCGCCGCGGCTCGTGAGGATCATGCCGCCGCGGGGGCCGCGCAGGGTCTTGTGCGTCGTGGTGGTGGTGATGTCCGCAAAGGGCAGGGGCGAAGGATGCAGGCCCGCCGCCACAAGACCGGCGATGTGCGCCATGTCCACCATGAGCTTCGCGCCGACCTTGTCGGCAATCTTGCGGAAGCGCTCGAAGTCGATGATGCGCGAATAGGCGCTGGCGCCGGCCACAATGAGCGCCGGATGGCATTCCTCTGCCTTCTTTTCCAGCTCGTCGTAGTCGATGCGGCCCGTTTCGCGGTTCACGCCGTAGGGAACGAAATGATAGGTGCGGCCCGAGAAGTTCACGGGGCTGCCGTGGGTCAGATGACCGCCGTGGGACAGATCCATGCCCATCACGGTGTCGCCGTCCTTGATGAGGGCAAGGTAGGCGGCCATGTTGGCCTGGCTGCCCGCATGAGGCTGCACGTTGGCATAGTCGCAGTGGAACAGCGTCATGGCGCGATCGCGGGCGAGGTTTTCCACCACGTCCACGAACTCGCAGCCGCCGTAATACCGCTTGCCCGGATAGCCTTCGGCATACTTGTGCGTCATGATGGAGCCCTGCGCTTCGCGCACGGCGGTAGATACAAAGTTTTCCGAAGCGATGAGTTCAAGCTTGCTCACCTGGCGACGGGATTCCTTCCAGATGGCGGCCGCGACTTCGGGGTCGCGCAAAATCAGTTCGTCCATGGTTCTCCGTTCCTGAAAATTGAGGGCCGGTCCCCCGGCCCTGCAGATTAATCGAACTTCTTCAGCACAAGGCTGGCGTTGGTGCCGCCAAAGCCGAAGGAATTTATCATGGCATAGCGGGGATCGAGCTTTTTCGAGCCGCCGCCCATGTAATTGAGATCGCACTCGGGGTCAGGCGTTTCCTGATTGATGGTGCCGGGCACCATGCCGGTGGAAAGCGACAGCGACGCAAACACGCTGGCCACGCCGCCGGAAGCGCCGAGCAGATGGCCTATCTGCGACTTCACGCCCGTGATGGCGAGATCCTTCGCATGATCGCCGAACACTTCGTGCATCGCCTTGGTTTCAGCGGCGTCGTTGGCGTGCGTGGAGGTGCCGTGGGCGCTCACATGGTCGATGGCGTCGGGAGAAAGTCCGGCGTCGGCCAGAGCGTTGCGCATGCTCGCGGCCATGCCCTCGCCGGTTTCCAGGGGAGCCACCATGTGATGGGCGTCGTCGGAAGCGCCGAAGCCCACGACTTCCGCGTAGATCTTCGCGCCGCGGGCGAGAGCGTGCTCCAGCGTTTCCAGCATGAGCATGCCGGCGCCTTCGCCCATGATGAAGCCGCTGCGGCCGGCGTCGAAGGGACGGGAAGCCTTTTCGGGCTCGTCCTGATGGGCCGTGCACAGCGCCTTCATGGCCGTGAACCCGGAAATGCCCATTTCCGTGATGGTGGATTCCGCGCCGCCCGTGAGGATGGCGTCGGCGCGGCCGAGCACGAGCTGATCATAGGCGCTGCCTATGGCGTGCAGGGCCGAGGCGCAGGCGCTGGTGGACACCACGTTGATGCCTTTGGCGCCGGTGAATATGGCCACCTGACCGGGAGCCATATTGGAAATGAGCATGGGAATATAGAAGGGAGATACGCGGTTGGGGCCGGACGTGCGCAGCTTTTCGTGGAAGTCTTCAATGGTCTTGAGGCCGCCGAGACCGACGCCGAGCACCACGCCCACGCGCTGAGCGTTGCTCTCGTCGATTTTGAGACCGGAATCGGCCACGAGCTGCATGCCCGCGCAGACGGCGAGCTGACAGAAACGGTCCATCTTGCGGCACTGCTTGGCCGGAATGAACTCTTCAGGCTTGAAATCCTTTACTTCGCCCGCAATGTGCGTAGGAAATTCGGTGGAATCAAAATGGGTGATGCGACCGATGCCGGACTTGCCGGCAAGCAGGGCCTCCCAGCTGCTCTCAAGGTCGGTGCCCAGAGGAGTGATGGCGGAAAGGCCGGTAATGACTATGCGCTTACGATCCACGCGGAACAACTCCAGATAAAGGTGACGGGAAAATGTTCCCAACATGGCGGAACGCTTCTGAAAACAGAACTTCGGAACTATCTTCCGAAATTTTGTTTTCGCGCGGACCTCTCCTTCCGCGAAGCGCCCGTCCCAAAACAGCTCTCGGCCCGGAACGTTCACGAGCCGTCAGAGCGGATGCCCTGTCGAGGGCCGCGCTCCCCTGCCGGACAACTGTCTTGCCGGACAGGACGCGGGCGTCCGCTCCCGCGGACGCCGTGCGGCTCGCCAACGGCGAAGCCGCCGAAACTCGAATACGCCGGGGAACGCGAAGCTCCCCGGCATCTTCATGAAAACAAGATGAAAGGAAGTAATAACTTACTTCTGCTTGCTTTCAATATAGTTGATGGCGTCCTTGACCTTCAGGATCTTCTGAGCGTCTTCGTCGGCGATTTCCACGCCGAAGGCTTCTTCAAAGGCCATGATGAGCTCGGTCAGGTCGAGAGAGTCAGCACCCAGATCTTCGATGAAGGAAGCTTCGGGAGTCACTTCTTCTTCAGAAAGCTGAAGCTGTTCGACGATGATCTGCTTAACTTTATCTTCAACGGCGGCCATGGTTCCCTCCAGGGGGTGTTTCAGGTTTCTACTTGTGCCGGAAGCTCTGCTCCGGCTTTGCCAGATGACTAGGAAAATCCCGCGCCCCGGACCGACAGCGGAAAGGACGCCGGGCTTTTCCGGAAATATCCTCAGCAGTACAGTCCGCCGTTGACGGCGATCACCTGTCCGGTGATGTACGACGCCTTGTCCGAAGCGAGGAAGGCCACGGCGTCGGCCACATCCTGGGCGGAGCCGAGACGGCCCAGCGGGATGGCGGAAACATAGGCTTTTCTTACGTCTTCGGCAAGGGCTGCCGTCATGTCGGTTTCGATGAAACCGGGAGCCACGGCGTTCACGGTCACGGAGCGGCTGCCGAGTTCCTTGGCGGCGGACTTGGTCATGCCGATGAGTCCGGCCTTGGCGGCGGCGTAGTTGATCTGACCGGCGTTGCCCATCTGACCGACGACGGAAGAAATATTGATGATGCGGCCGCAGCGCTGGCGGGTCATGATCTTGGCGGCCTCGCGCAGGAACAGGAAGGCTCCGCGCAGATTGGTGTTGACCACGGCGTCGAAGTCTTCGTCCTTCATGCGCAGCACGAGAGTGTCGCGGGTGATGCCGGCGTTGTTCACCAGCACGGAAAGCTGCACCTTGCCCTTGATTTCCTCGGCAAAGAAGCGGGCCACCGCCTCGGAGTCGCCGGAATCGAGACGAAAGGCGCGGGCGCGACCGCCCTGGGCCTCAATGTCGGCCACGGTCTGCTCGGCCGCCTCGGGACGGCTCACGTAGGTGAAATATATCTGATATCCGGCGGCGGCGAGGGTGAGGGCCACGGTGCGGCCTATGCCGCGGGAACCACCGGTAACAATCGCGGTAGGGGTGAGTTCGCTCATGCTCATGCTCCTGATGGGGGGAATACTAAGCGTTTTCCGGGGAAATGACAACGGAGAAACTAGGCCAGCAGCGCGGATCCCCAGGTCATGCCGCCGCCGAAGCTGGTCAGCAGAACCTTCATGCCCGGTCTGAGCGCGCCGGAGCGGCGGGCGTCCTCCATGGCCACGGGAAGCGTGGCCGCGGAGGTGTTGCCGTAGTGCTGCACGTTGGCGAACACCTTGTTTTCGTCGATGCCGAGCCGTTCGCCCACGGCCTTGATGATTCTGAGATTGGCCTGATGAGGAATGAAGAGATCGAGCTCGTCCAGGGAAATGCCGTTGCGGGCAAGAATGGTCTGACTCTCTTCGGTCATGCTGCGCACGGCGTGCTTGAACACGGCCATGCCCTGCATGGAAATGAACCAGTCCGCGCCCACGGCGTCCCCTTCCTTGATGCGGCAGGCGGAGCCGCCGCCGATCTTGATGAGATCGTGGAGGGAACCGTCGGAAGAGCACACGACGTCACGAAGCTGCCAGAGCGCGCCCTTCTCTTCGGAGCGGATGACCACCGCGCCGGCGGCGTCGCCGAAGAGCACGCAGGTGGTGCGGTCGGTAAAGTTGGTGCGGCGGGAAAGAGCCTCGGTCGCCACGAGGAGAACGACGGCGTCGGGATGGCTCTGCACGGTGTTGCGCGCAAGCTCCAGGCCGTACACGAAACCGGTGCATGCGGCGTTGAAGTCGAGGCACATGACGTTGCCCTTGCGGCCGTCGGCGGCGGAAATGCCGAGCTTGGAAGCAATCACGCAGGCCGTGCTGGGGCAGAGATAATCGGGGGTGCAGGTGGCCACGAAAACATGAGTGACCTCTTCCGGAAGCACTCCGGCCTCTTCAAGGGCCGCGCGGGCGGCTTCTGCGCCGCAGTCGGAAGCGTTGACGCCATCTTCGAGAACGTGTCGTTCCTTGATGCCCGTTCTGGTGGTGATCCATTCGTCGGAAGTTTCCACCAGCTTTTCCAGATCATGATTGGTCATGACGCGGGGAGGAATGCAGGAGCCGAGTCCACAAATATAGCAGGGATGATTCATGAGATGTCCGAACACAGCCGCACGCGTGGCGGCGGTCGTTCCTTTTAAGACGGAGAGAAAAGGCGCGCACGGCCTCCCTCCGAAAGAAGCCGCACATTTTCCGCAAAGGGACGAAGCGGCCGGCAGGACGCATGAAGAAACGCCCTGTTCCGTCAGGCGGCGCAGACGCGCCGGCTTTCACGGCACGTCGTGCGGAAAGCCCTCTCGGAAGGGAGAACTTTCCGCACGACGAAAAACATGATGAGCAGCTAGACGCTGCGGCCGTAACTCGTCAGCTCCTCGTTGGCGCTGATGGTTTCCACCAGACGCTGCTGCGTGCCCTTGACCACATAGGTGTTGGCCATGGTGACGGCGCTGGTGATGGCCTTGGGATTGGACTTTCCGTGACACACGATGGCGATGCCCTTCAGACCGAGCAGGGGCGCGCCGCCGTATTCCGCATAGTCCACCATCTTTTTGAAGTTCTGGAACGCCTTCAGGGAAAGGAACGCGCCCACGCGGGGCAGAAGCCCGTTGTTGAGCAGTTCCCTTTTCAGAAGATGCGTCAGGGAAGTGGCCAGGCCCTCGCTCAGCTTGAGGGCGATGTTGCCCACAAAGCCGTCGCACACCGCCACGTCGATGTTGCCGGTGAAGAGATCCCGGCCCTCGGCGTTGCCGATGAAGTTGAGGTTGGAAGCCTGCTTGAGCAGTTCATAGCTGCTCTTCACCAGGGAATTTCCCTTGCCTTCCTCTTCGCCGATGCTCAGGATGCCCACCCGCGGATCCTCGTAGCCGAGGATGTCCTTGACGAAGGTGGCGCCCATGAGTCCGAACTGAAAAAGATGATGCGGACGGCACTCCACGTTGGCGCCCACGTCGAGCAGGAGCATGGGCGACTTTTCCGTGGGAATCACGGAAGCCAGAGCAGGCCGTTCCACCCCGGGAATACGCCCGAGAATGAACATGCCGCAGGCATAGGCCGCACCGGAGTGACCGGCGCTGATGAAGGCGTCGGCCTTGCCCTGGCGGACCAGCCTGCATGCCACCTGCATGGAGGAATCCTTCTTGGTGCGCAGAACTTCGGAAGGCTTGTCGGTCATCTCCACCAGCTGCGTGGCGTTGACGATTTCGTACAGTTCGCCTTCTCCGTCCTGCTCGGAAAGATCGGCAAGCGTCTTGCGGATCGCTTCCTCAATACCGACAAGGATTACTTTGGCGCCCGTGTTTCGAGCGGCCTGAAGCGCGCCGGGAACGACCACGGAAGGGCCGAAATCCCCTCCCATGGCGTCCACGGCCAATCTTGCGCGATTACTGCTCATTGCTGGCTACAGGTTCGACCTGACGGCCATCGTACTTGCCGCAGGAAGGGCAGACGCTGTGAGGCTTGGTGGGAGCGCCGCAGGAGCAGTAGATGACCGTGGGCTTGGCCACACGATCGTGAGAACGACGCATGCACTTTCTGGAGTGGGACTTTTTGTTCTGCTGAACGGCCATGTTGTTTCTCCTTATCGCGGAAACGGGGATGTCATCCCTGATGTTTCACTTTCAGTTGACGCAGAGCAGCCAGCCGCGGATCACCGCTGTCGCGGGAACAGCTGCAGGCACCTTCATTAAGATTCTTGCCGCACACGGGGCACAATCCCCGACAGTCCGGCCTGCAGAGAGGCTTCACCGGCAAAGCCAGCGAAAATTCCTCCCACAAAAGCGACGCCAGATCAAGAAAAGGCGCTCCGCCTTCCATGGTCACGGCGCATTCGTCCAGAAGTTCGGCAGGACCTTCCTCTTCCGGTTCGGTTTCGCCCAGTCCGGGGTATTCCTCGAACTCGTCGAAGCTCTGGTTCAGCACCACAAGAGTCTCTTCCATGCAACGGTTGCACGGCATGGCCACCACGCCCCGAATCGTGCCGCGAAGCAGGCAGCCGTCCGCCTGCGAAAGCAGAAACACTTCGGCGACAACTGGCTCAACTATGCGGCATGACAGATGATATTCCTCAATGGGCCCCTTCCAGACTTCCTCGTCGGAAACCGTGAGGCTGAGCCCCTGAGGTTCAATCTCATTCAGTGCGATGTGTCTAAGATCCATGCTTTACCTCTGGAAACATGACAAAATACCCACAGGGCCCGTCTTTGTCAAGTGTGCAGACGGCGCTTCGCGCATGCGCTCCGCGTCTTTTTTCTCCCGGGGAGAAAACGTTTCTCGCTCTGCGGACGGGTCCGGCAACGCCTCCTATTTTCCCTTGACGGCCTTTTCGCTGATGAGCATGGCGTCGTGCAGACCGTAGCCGTCGAGCTTGCGCCTGAGTACCTGAAGATCGGCCTTGCTGCCGCGCATGAGCACCTGCACGTAGTACCAGGTGGTGCGGCGGGTCTTGGCCTGCGTGCGGCGGGCCCGCATGCCGTCCTTGGAAAGCCGGTTGAGCAGCGCCTGCGCCTGCTCCGGCTCCTTGAAGGCGGCCACCCGCAGCACGTAGTCGAACTGCGGCTCCCTGGGCTTCTGCACTTCCGGCTTCGGCTTCTCCTGCGCCGCCTTTTCCTGCGTCACGGCCGGAGCCGCGTCCGACGCCTTGTCCGCATCGGCCAGAACGCCGCCCGCGGCGTCGCTCTTCAGGCTGGTCATGAAGCGCAGCTCTTCCTTGGGAAGAATCTTTTCCGGCTCTTCGCTCTCCCCTTCTTCGGCCTTGGGACTCTCCGAAAGCAGCGTGTCGAGCTCCAGTGCCTGCGGCAGAGGCATGCTGCTGCGCCCGACAATCACGCCGGAGAGAAAACTGAATCCCAGCATGACGAGCGCAAGCACGCTCATGGTCACCAGCGCGGAAGGCGTAATGTTCGCCCGCCAGGCAAACACGCTCCGGCCTTCGGAACGCGTTTCGCTGCGCGAAGGCGCGGCCCGGCGCGAAGACGCCTCATCGGCCGCGGCCGATGAAGCCGCGGCGTCCGAGCTTTCCTCCGCAGCGAAGAACGCCGTCTGCCGACGTTCGCGCTCGCTGTTCTTCTTCGCGCTGGAGGAGGAATTGCGATAAAAGGCGTTGGCCATGACTACATGGATTCCGGAGCGCTGACGCCGAGCAGATCAAGGCCGTTGGCAATGACCACGCTCACGGCGCGCAGCAGCGCAAGGCGCGCCTTCATGACGGCCTCGTCGTCGCCGCTCAGCACGGGGTTGTTGGCGTAGTAGCTGTGCAGCTTGCCCGCAAGTTCCATGAGGTAGAAGCTTACGGGATGCGCCGCGCGGGAACGGGCCGCGTCTTCCACCACGTTGCGGAAACGTTCCGCTTCGCGCAGAAGGGCCAGGTCGTCGGCCGAGGTGAGGGGCGCGAGCATGTCCGCCGTGCAGCGTTCGGGAAGAACCACGCCGCGATCGGCGGCGCGGCGCAGCAGCGCGGCCACGCGGGCGTAGGCGTACTGCACGTAGTACACGGGGTTTTCCATGTTCCGCTGCTTCACGAGATCGAGATCGAAGTCGAGCGGACTATCGCTCTTGCGGGACAGGAACATGAACCGGGCGGCGTCCGTGCCCACGTCGTCGAGCACTTCGCGCAGGGTGACGAATTCGCCCGAGCGGGTGGACATGGCCACAGGCTCGCCGCCGCGCATGAGGTTCACCATCTGAATGAGCACCACGTGGAAATCCTTTTCCGGATCGTGCTTCATGCAGGTGATGGCCGCCTTCATGCGGGGAACGTAACCGTGATGATCCGCGCCCCACACGTCAATGCATTCATCGAAGCCGCGTTCAAACTTGTTGGCGTGATAGGCGATGTCGGAAGCAAAATAGGTCAGATAGCCGTCGCTCTTGCGGAGCACGCGGTCCTTGTCGTCGCCGAACTGCTGCGTGGCGAGCCACACGGCGTTGTCCTTGTCGTAAACGAGGCCCATGGCGCGCAGCTTGTCGAAGGCTTCCTCCACCTTGCCGGCGTCAACGAGGCTCTTTTCCGAGAACCAGACCTGATGTTCCACGCGGAATTCCCTGAGGTCTTCCTTGATGCCCGCCAGAATGGTGGCGCAGGCGTACTCGTAGCACAGATCCTTGGCCTCGGCCTCGGGACGCTCGATCAGGGAAGGATCCTTGTCCAGCATTTCGCGGGCGATGTCGCGGATGTAGTCGCCGTGATACCAGCCCTTGGGATCTTCGGGATACACCACGGGCAGATTGCAGATTTCGCGCATGCGCAGATACACGGAATCGCCCAGCAGACGCATCTGACGACCGGCGTCGTTGATGTAGTACTCGGTGGACACGTCGTATCCGGCGAAGCGCAGCAGACGGGTGAGCGAATCGCCCACGGCGGCGCCACGGCCGTGTCCGATGTGCAGGGGGCCGGTGGGGTTGGCGGACACGTATTCCACCACGATGCGGCGGCCGCTGCCGTTCCTGGAGGAGCCGAAGGCCTTGCCCTGCTCTTCCACGTCGGAGACCACGCCCTGCCAGAACGACGGAGCGAACGTGACGTTGATGAATCCGGGGCCGGCGATTTCGGCCGTGACAAGTCCGGGGAACCTGTCGCACAGTTCAGCCTTGATCTCTTCCGCCACGGCGCGGGGCGCGGCCTTGGCCTGCTTGGAGAGCACCATGGCGAGGTTGGTGGCGAGATCGCCGTGGCTGGCGTCTCTGGGCGTTTCCAGAACGGCCTTTTCCGGCCATTCCCAGCCGTGTCCGGCCACGATGTCCCGGAGGGCCTTTTCAATGAGAAGTATGTCGCGCATCGTTATCCTTCAAATGCATCAACGGCGTCTTTATTGGGAATATGAACGGTGGTGTAGCTGCCGTCGGCCACGTCTGCGGCCACGAGAATGGGACGCACCATGCGGGTGAGCACGCCCTGCGGACCAAACTCCACCCAGCGGCGCACGCCGTCTCTCCACTGATTGGAAATGGTGTCCACCCAGCACACGGACGAGGTCATCTGACGGCGCATGGCGCTGTGCAGCGCTTCCGCGTCGCTCAAAGGCTCGCCGTTGATGTTGGAATAAATGGGGAACCTGGCGTCGTGCCAGTCCTGCTTGTCGAGCAGCTTGGAAAATTCCGCCGAAGCTTCGGCCATCATGGGCGTGTGGAACGCGCCGCTCACGGCCAGCGGGAAGCCCTTGGCGCGCGGATTTTCAGCCTTCAGCTTTTCCGCCGCGGCCTCCACGGCCTCGCGATGACCGCTCAGCACGAACTGCAGGGGCGTGTTCTTGTTGGCCACGCGCACGAGCTTGCCGGTGGCTTCGGACACTTCCTTGGCCGCGGCTTCCACCTGTTCCTGAGAGAGGCGGATCATGGCGCACATGGTGCCGATGTGTTCCGGATCCACGTCGGCCATGAGGCGGCCGCGCAGGGACACAAGTTCGAGCACCTTGTCTATGGGGAGCACGCCTGCCGCGGCCAGCGCGCTGAATTCGCCCAGGCTGTGACCGGCCGCGCAGACCGGAGAAAGACGATCGGCCACGCTCAGCCACAGCGCGAGGTTCACCACGGTGATGGCGGGCTGAAGATTGCGGGTTTCCGCCATGAGGGTGGCGTCGTCGCTGTCCCAGTATATCTCGCGCAGAGGCAGACCGCTGATGCTTTCCGCCTTCTTCCAGAGATCCATGATATCGGAAGACGCCTCGGCAAGACGCCTTCCCATGCCAGATGCCTGCGACCCCTGACCGGGAAACAGGATGGCGGTCTTAACACTGTTCATTCCATACTCCTTGGATGGGATTATGGGTCACATACTCACACGAAGTCCCCGCAGTGCGCGGGGACGCCGTCTTCTAGTCGTAGCGGACGGAGCTGAACTTCATCAGACGATCCCAGTTGTGATGGGATTCGATGTAGCGGAACGTGCCGGTCTTGGCGCGGATGACCAGAGAATGGGTGACCGCTCCGCGGCCGGAATAGCTCACGCCGCCGAGGAAGGTGCCGCCGGAAATGCCGGTGGCGGCAAAAAAGGCGTCGTCGGCGCGGATGATGGAATCCACGGTGAGGATTTCGTCAAGTTTGGTGCCTTCGGCGATCATGGCCTGCCTTTCGGCGTCGGACTGCGGATCGAAGCGACCGAACATCTGTCCGCCCACGCCCTTGATGGCGCAGGCCGAAATGACGCCTTCCGGCGTGCCGCCGGTGCCCATCATGACATCGACGTCCACGCTGGGATCGGCCACCATGAGGGAGCCGGCCACGTCGCCGTCGGTGTGAAGGGTGATGCGGGCGCCGGTCTTGCGGATTTCTTCAATGAGGCCCTTGTGACGGGGCTTGTCGAGCACGAACACCACGAGGTCGTTGATGTCCTTGCCCACGGCGCGGGCCACGGCCTGAAGGTTGTCGGCCACGGGAGCGTCGATGTCCACCACGTCGCGGGCTTCGCGGCCCACCACGAGCTTCTTCATGTAATAACTGGAGCCGGGATTGTACATGTAGCCGGACTTGCACGCGCCGATGACGGCGATGGCGTTGGGGCGTCCGAGGGCCAGCAGATTGGTGCCCTCCACGGGATCCACGGCGATGTCGACGGCAGGCCCCGTTCCGTCTCCCACTTCCTCTCCGTTGTACAGCATGGGAGCCTTGTCCTTGGCGCCTTCGCCGATGATGACGCGGCCCTTGATGGAGAGAGAGTCAAAAGAAAGGCGCATGGCGTCCACCGCCGCGCCGTCGCCGTCTTCCTTGGCGCCCTTTCCCAGCCAGCGGGCCGCGGAAAGAGCTGCGGATTCCGTTACGCGGAGCAGTTCGAACGCCAGATTTTTTTCAGGAGCTTGCATATGATCCTCCCTCGGAAAGGAGCTTTTACATAAAGAACGGCCCAAAAGCAGGCCGCAACGCCATAACTATAGCCGAGCCTGCGTATTTCATCAAGAGTAAAGGCACGCCGACGGGACAGGCGAAACGTACGGCGGCGGCAACGATCCCCGGCGCGGCGGCAAAGGCCGTCCTTCGCCCGGAAGATGCGGGGCAGACAACGCCCATGCGGACGCCCCGGGAACCCCCTCTCCCCGTTTCCGGGGCGCAGGGGTTCCCGCGTCTTAGCAAAACAAACGCCCCATGATCACGCGGCGAAAAAAACTCCGCGCTCCGAACGTGCCGGGGAAGCCGCGGGAATTTCGCCGCGTCCTTTTCGGCAGCGGCCGCAGAAAAACGCCCCGGCGCGAACGCCGGATACACGTTTTCACCGGCAGGCGGACGCAGCCGTGCGCCGCGAACCGGAGCAGTCGTATTCGTTACTCGTAAAGATCGGGATCGGAAGGCATGACGTCCCAGCGAATCTTTCCGTAGCTCTTCTTGCGCCTGCGGATGAGCACATAGAAGGCGCCCGCGCCGCCGTCCTCCTGTTTGGCCGTGCAGAAGGCCAGCACCACGCGCTTGAACGGATCCTGCGTGAGCCACTGCTGCACGCGGAAGCGGAGCACCGGCACCCCGTTCAGGGAATTGAGTCCGCGGCCGGTGACGATGAGCACCGTTCTCACGCCCTTGTAGTAGGCGTTGCGGAAAAATCCCACCAGGTTCTGAAACGCCTGCTCGCAGTTCAGACCGTGCAGGTCGATGTGCGCCTCGGGGCTGAACTGGCGTGCCTGAAGCTGCGAAACGATCATGAGATCGAGCCCCACCACGTGGCCTTCCGCGTATTCGGCGGTGCTGGCCACGGAAAATTCCACCTTGCCTTCCATGAAGTCCTGCAGCGGATGCCTGGGATCCGTCACGGGAATCACCGGAGGCTCCGGTTCCACGGGCACGTCGCGGCCCTTGCCGTTGAGCGGCACCGTGCCCTTGATGGCGCTGAAAAAGTCTCGGCTGTCGTCGGCTTCGGCGGGCTTTCCGGCGGCCTCGTTCAGCATGGCCGCGTCGTCGCGGCGGGCTATGCGGGCTCCGGCCAGCGCCATGGCCGTCAGCGTGGCGGGCGTTTCCTCTTCCTCAGGCTCGGCCTTCGGCGCTTCAGGCGCGCTCTTTTCCTTCTTTTTCCGCAGCAGCTTCTTCACGCCCTGCTGTTCCAGCGCCCGGGCAAAGCTGTCGTTGTCGCTTCCGCCGGAAGCTTTTTCCGAAGCGGCGGCCCTGCCCGCGCCCGACCTGCCGGACGAAGCCTTGTCCGAAGAAAGCGCGCGCACGTTTCCTCCCATGGCCTGCATGAACAGTTCGACGTCGGCATCCTGCGCGGCGGCCTCGGCGTCCCTGTTCTTCACCACCGTCTTGGCGCGATGCTGTTTTTTCAAATTCTCCCGTTCGCTGCGGGAAGGAAAATCCTTGGCGTTCAGTCTGGAAAAGGGATTGGAAGCATCTTTGCTCATGGAAACCGCCTTGAAAGTAAGAATTCATGCCGCTCGGGCAGACATGTTCTAAATCCTCCGCAGGGAAAAGCAAGAGGATGAGCAGAGGCGGCCCGCGCCTGCCGCCCATGCGGCGCGCCCTCCGCTCTTTTGCCGGCGCATCAAAAAGACGCGGCGCATTATCACAGGCTCCGGGGAGTCCGTCGCCGAAACGCCATTTAAAAACTTGGCAAACGCCCCGGAAGCGACTATTAATACGGGGCACCTGCCTACGCGATTTCCATGGGAAATGCCGCTCCCGACCCCGCCCCTCCGGCCCGGTCCCGGCGCGGATCGCAGGCGCTTGAACGCAGACGGCTCGACCGCCTCCCAGGGCGGACGCCTTCAACCAGGAGATGAAACCATGAGCTTTTCCCGTTCCGACGCATACACCTCTGCCGGCGTCGACATTTCTGCCGGCAACGAGCTGGTTTCCCGCATCAAGACCATGGTGGCCAGCACGCAGACCCACGGCGTCCTTTCGGACATCGGCGGCTTCGGCGGCCTGTTCCGACCCGACATCACGGGCATGCAGGCTCCGGTTCTTGTGGCGGGCACCGACGGCGTGGGCACCAAGCTCAAGATGGCCTCCATGTTCGGCAGGCACGACACCGTGGGCATCGATCTCGTGGCCATGAGCGTGAACGACTGCCTTGTGCTCGGCGCAAAGCCCCTGTTCTTTCTCGACTATTTTTCCTGCGGCGAACTGAACGTGGATCAGGCCGCCACCGTGGTCGGCGGCATCGTTGAAGGCTGCAAGATGAGCGGCTGCACCCTGCTCGGCGGCGAGACCGCGGAAATGCCCGGCATGTACGCCAGCGGCGACTACGATCTTGCGGGCTTCTGTGTGGGCATCGTGGACGGGCCGAAAATCGTGGACGGCTCCACCATCAGCGTGGGCGACGTCATCATCGGCCTGGCCTCTTCGGGGCTGCATTCCAACGGCTACTCGCTGGTGCGCAAAATCTACGAGCAGAGCGGCGTCAAGGCCGACGACATCGTGCCCGGCACCGACCGCACCTTTGCCGACGTGCTGCTCACGCCCACGGTCATCTACTCCGAACAGGTCAAGTCCATCATGCGCGATCTGCCCATCAAGGGCATGGTTCACATCACCGGCGGCGGCTTCTACGACAACATTCCCCGCGTGCTTTCTCCCTCGGTCTGCGCGAACATCCGGTTCTCCAGCTGGGAGCGTCCCGCCATCTTCGACTGGCTGAAGGAACAGGGAAATCTTTCCTGGCCGGAAATGCTCCAGATCTTCAACTGCGGCATCGGCTACATCATGATCACCGACCGCGAGACCGCCGACGACATGCTTCCCCGCTTCCGTTCCATGAACACCGGCGCGTGGGAAATAGGCACCATCGTCCGCCGCAAGGACAATCAGGAACAGGTGGAGATTTCCTTTGACTGAGATTCCCAAGCCCTGCCGATACGTGGTGAGCGCCTGCCTTGCCGGCATTCCCTGCCGGTACGACGGACGCTCCAACCTGCGCCCGGAAATCGCCGCTCTCGTGAACGCGGGCGAAGCCGTGCCCGTCTGCCCCGAAGTGCTCGGCGGCCTGCCCACGCCCCGCACCCCCAGCGAACAGAAAGACGGACGCGTCGTTTCCGCCAAGGGGGAAGACGTGACGCAGGCCTTCGCCTCCGGCGCGGAATCGGCGCTGTACATCGCCGAAGAATACGGCTGTTCGGCCGCCGTGCTCAAGGCGCGCTCCCCGTCCTGCGGCTGCGGACGCATCTACGACGGCACCTTCACCCACACCCTTGTCGACGGCGACGGGCTCTTTGCCGCGCTGCTGCGCAAAAAGGGCTTCCAGCTTTTCACCGAAGAAACGTTTTCCCCGGACAAGGCATGAAACGAGGCGTTC
Organism: uncultured Mailhella sp.; assembly: GCF_944324995.1. Classification (GTDB taxonomy): domain Bacteria; phylum Desulfobacterota; class Desulfovibrionia; order Desulfovibrionales; family Desulfovibrionaceae; genus Mailhella. The sequence goes on along the minus strand of NZ_CALUYL010000017.1, from coordinate 35,117 downwards.
TTCTGGTTGCCTACGGATGCGGCAACATCCGCGGGGCGGCGGCGCTGCGCGCCGTGCAGGCCGCCACGGAGGCCCGTTTCCGCCTGCCCGTGCGCTGGGCCTTCACCTCCGAAACCATGCGCATGCGCCTTGCCAGCTCCCGCACGAAGTCCGACTCCGTGCTCAAGGCCCTGAAACGCATGCGCTACGAGCGCTACACCCATGTGGCGGTGCAGCCCCTGCACCTCATTCCCGGCATGGAATACGACGGCGTGGCCGCAGACTGCCGCGTCATCGCCGATGAAGGCAAACTCGCCGTCAGTCTCGGCCGCCCCCTGCTCTCCAGTCTCGACCCCGAAGACGCGTCCGTGGCGCAGGCTTCCGCCACGCTTCTCAGTCACATTTCCCCTCTGCGCTCCCCCGGCGAACCCGTGGTCTGCATGGCGCACGGCAGCCGCCATGAATGCGACATTCTCTACCGACGCTGGGGCGAAGCCGTGCGCGCGCAGGATCCGCACATTCATGTGGCGTGCATGGTCGGCGCCGGCATGGTGCGTCCCGACGAGGCCACCGCGGACTCTCCCGCCTCCGACGGGCTCGATCTGCTGCTGCCGGAACTTTCCGCCGAAGCCGCCCCCAGCGGACGCGTCTGGCTGCTGCCGCTGCTCTCCGTCGTAGGCCGCCACACGCTCGAAGACATGGCGGGCAGCTCGCCTTCCTCCTGGAAAAGCCGTCTTGAAGCGGCCGGATTCCGCTGTCAGGCCGAACTGCGGGGACTCGCCGACGATCCCGCCTTCGTCGAGCTCTGGCTCGACAGGCTCGAAGCCGCGCTCGCCGAACTGGACCGCCCCGTGCTTCGCCAGGTGCGCCGCAGAAATTTCCGCCTTCCCGCCGACGCCGCGCATGCGCGCTCAAAGCAGAGCAACACGTTTCCCGATTTCCTTCCATCATTCAAGGAGTGTGCCATGTCCGCTTCCGTCATCAGCTCCGCCATGGAGCAGAACCTCTCTCAGGGATCCTTGATCCGCCGCATGTTCGAGGCCGGCATCGAACTGCGCAAGAAATACGGCGACGACGCCGTGTGCGACTTCAGCCTCGGCAATCCCGATCTCGCCCCGCCCGCCGAAGCCGCCCGCGCCATGACCGCCCTGGCCGCGCGCATGTCCGAACCGGGTATTCTGGGCTACATGCCCAACGCCGGCTTCTCCTGGGCCCGCGAAAAACTGGCCGCCTGGCTGAGCAGCCAGCAGAAAACCGCCCTTGAAGCCAAGCACGTCATGCTCGGCTGCGGCGCGGCCGGCGTGATGAACGCCTTCTTCCACACCGTGCTCGAACCCGGCGACGAAGTGCTCACCGTGGCCCCCTTCTTCGGCGAATACCGCTTCTATGTGGGCAATCACGGCGGCACGCTTCATCCCGTGCCCTGCCGCGCCGAAGACTTCGGCCCCGACGTGGAGGCTCTGGCCGCAGCCGTCACGCCGCGCACCCGCGCCGTCATCATCAACTCGCCCAACAACCCTTCGGGCGCGGTCTATTCCGAAGAGGACATCAAGAGCCTCGCCACCATGCTGGAGGAAGCCTCGAAGCGCATCGGACGCATCATCTATCTGGTGGCCGACGAACCCTACCGCTTCCTCGCCTACGACGGCATTGAAGTGCCCGCCGCGCTGCCGCTCTACAAGTACAGCGTGGTCATCAGCTCCTTTGCCAAGAACTACGGCATGGCGGGCGAACGCGTGGGCTACATCGCCGTCAACCCGGCCATGGAACACGCCGATCAGCTCATGGACGGCCTCATCTTCTCCAACCGCGTGCTCGGCTTCGTGAATCCTCCCGTGGTGGGCCAGTACCTCATGGCCGACTGCCTCGGCACGTCCACGGACGCGGCGCTTGCCATCTACACCAACCGCCGCAACAAGCTCGCCGCCATTTTGGCGGACGCAGGCTACGAGTTCACGCTGCCCAAAGGCACGTTCTACTTCTTCCCCAAGGCTCCCGGCGGCGACGACAAGGCCATCGTGGAACGCCTCACGAACAACCTCGTGCTCGCCGTGCCGAGCTCGGGCTTCGGCTTCCCCGGCTACTTCCGTCTGTCCTTCGCCGTGGAAGACGCCGTCATAGAGCGTTCCGCCGAAGGGTTCCGCAAGGCCCTCAAGGGATAGCTTCTCCGCCCGGGACGCGCGTCGCCGTTTGCGCTCCCGGGCTTTTTTGTGCCCTTTTCCGCCCGCCTGACGCCCTGCGCCCATCCGTTCAGGTGGAGAACACGGATCCTGAAACATCCTCTCTGCCTGCGGCGGACTCTCTCTGCGCGCGTCCGCGCAGATTTCGGCGCGTCGCCCTCACCCTCCCTGCAATTCCCTGCTGACGCTTTGCCGATCAGCCCTTGCCGGTCGGCGGCGGACGGCTCCCCTCCGGGAAACTTTCCAGCGAGCAACAGCGCTTCCGCCGACGTTCGGTCTGCTGCTCATATCTCCCCCGCACAGCGCAGAGCCCCGCACGAATTCCGCGGGCCCCCTTCTGCCTGTGTCCGACGCCTTTTCCCGTGCCTCGCGCGCATTCTCGTGCCGACTTCTGACGAACTTCCGACGCCGCACTCTCCGCCCCCCCCCCGCCGGCTTCTCCCGCGCCGGAAAACACGCTCCCGACGCAGACCTCAACCCAGCTGAACAATCATTCCTGATAAATCAATTTTTAGTTGAAGCAAAAATAAATTTAATCTTGACTTTTCCCGTTTTTTCAACGAAAGATGTTCCATCGGGGTTTGTCCCCCGCAACCTTTTTTCTGGTGACAGCATGCTGGAATATCTGCGCATACGCGGCCTGGCCCTCATCGACGACATGGAACTGGAATTCGGGGACGGCATGAACGTTCTCACGGGTGAAACCGGCGCCGGTAAAAGTTTCATTCTCAAGGCCATCAACTTCGTTCTCGGCGACAGGCTCGCCACCGACATGGTGCGTCCCGGGCGGGACAAGGCGCAGGTCGAGGCCCTGTTTACCCGCCAGGGCCCCGAGGGCGAAGAGGAAATCGTGCTTCGCCGGGAACTGTCCGCCGCGTCCGGGCGCAGTCATTTCTTCCTCAACGGCTCTCTTACCTCGCAGGACGCCGTGCGCGCGCTGCGCCCCGCGCTGCTCTTTCATGTGAGCCAGCACGGGCAGCAGCGGCTTCTTCAACCTTCCTATCAGGCGGCGCTCATCGACGCCTTCCTGCCCGATCCGTCCATCGTCAGCCGCAAGGACGCCCTGGTGCGCGAGCTCAAGGACGTGGGCGAACAGCGGCGCAAGCTGCTGGAACGCATGGACATGCTGAGCGAGAAGCGGGAACTGCTGGAAATGCAGCAGAAGGAAATAGAAAAGGTTGCGCCCGAAGAAGGCGAGGAAGAGCGTCTGGAGCAGGCGCGCGCCGAGCTCAAGAACGTGGAGCATCTGCGCGCGCAGTACGAGCAGGGGCTGGAACTCATGCTCGGGGGCGAGGGCGCGGGGCTTGCCACCCTTCTCGGGGAACTGGAAAAAATTCTGCACTCGCTGAGTCAGGACGACGAAAGCTTTTCGCCTTCCCTCGACGCGCTGCTCAACTTTGAAGAAGAAGCCCGGGAACTGACGCGGCGATTCCGCAGCACGCCCTCCTCCGACTGCGAATACGATCCCGACGAGCTGGAAGCCCGTCTCTACGAGCTTTCGCAGCTCAAGCGCCGCATGCGCCGCAGCATTCCGGAAATTCTGCGTCTTCGCGACGAGATCACGGAAAACCTGTCCTTTCTGGACGCCTGCGGTCTGGATCTGCACCGTCTGGAAAAGCAGGAACGCGAACTCGCCAAAAAACTTCATGCAACGCTTGAGGAATGCAACGAGCTGCGCCGGGAGGCCGCCGCGCGCTTCTGCGCCGCGCTGGAAAAGGAACTGTCCGGGCTCGGCTTTTCCGAACAGGTGCGTGTAGCGCCGGAATGCACGCCTCACGAGCTGTGGCCGCAGGTGGAGGACAAAGTCAAGGTCATCTGCCCGGCCTGCATGGAAGACCGCTACCGTCTGCTCTGGGCCCCGAACCCCGGACAGCGCCCGCAGCCTCTGGACAAAATTGCCTCGGGCGGCGAACTTTCCCGCTTTCTTCTGGCCGTGGTGGGCGTGCAGTCCACAAACGAGGACGCCACCCTTATTTTCGACGAAGTGGACGCCGGTGTGGGCGGCATGACGCTGAACCGCGTGTCCGACAGGCTGCATGACCTGGCTTCGCGCCGTCAGCTTCTCGTCATCACGCACTGGCCGCAGATTGCCGCGCGTGCGGCCCAGCATTTTCAGGTGTCCAAGGAAATACGCAACAACGAAACCTTCACGCTGTGCCGTCCGCTGGACGCCAGGTCCCGGGAAGCCGAGCTGCGGCGCATGGCGGGCGAAGAGTGCTGGACCGAACCACCGTCATTTGCTCCGGCGGCGGTGGCGCATGGATAAGGCGTCGCCACAAAAGCCGGACGAGGCCGAAAGGGCAGGCCGACGTGAAGGCGCAACGCTGAGCGACGCCGGAGCCTGACGCCGCGAGGTTTGGCCCTGGCGCGCCATCGAGGCCCATCTTTGTCCTCTTCTGCCTGCGCCGTTGCCGCTGCGACAACGTCCCGTGTAGGGCCACAGAAGCAGCATCCTTCCGCTCCCGCATCACTCACGACGGGAAGGCGAATTTCAGGGGCAGGCGAGCCGCCGACATTTCCCCGGCTTGAACCGGAAGCGGCATTTTTCCCCCCTCCTGCGCGCCGACGGAGCAGACGACAGGGCGGAAAGCGCCGCCCGGGCAGTATGCCGGGCAGAAGTCCGGGGACACTCCGCGCACGACTTGGAAAAAGACGCCCCGGCAGATCGGAACAACAATGTTCGTGAACACATCCGTGCCGCGGGCGAACGCTCGCCTATTTCGCCCGTTGCTCCGAAAGCAAAAAGGCGGCGCACCCGCCGGCGAGGCACACAAACAACGGCGGAAGTCCCCTTTTCCGGCAGAGGCATCACTTTTTGCGGGCGGATTCCCCGATACTCCCCCAAAAAGCCCGGGACGAAAGCCGCCGACATCACCTGCCCTCCCGAACGGGAGGCGTGTGCGCCGCGGGTAAAGAGGCAAGAGCACGGCGATCGCTTCCGCGCCGACGTTGCGTCAGCCGTACCGCTTTTCTTTGTCGGTCGTGCGCTTCGTTCCTTAGTCGTGATGATACGGCATGTTCCGAAGCAGCGTTTCCGCGCGGTAAAGCTGCTCCAGCAGCACCACACGGGCCAGCTCATGCGGCAAGGTCTGCGGGCCGAAGGCTATGAGATGCCGCGCCTTCTGCCGCACGCTCTCGTGCAGGCCGAACGGCCCTCCCACAATGAAGCACGGGCGACGCGTGGCGTCCGACGAAAGCCCGTCGAGAAAGCGGGAAAAATCCCGGGACGTCATGGAACGCCCCTTTTCATCGAGACAGACCACGACATCCTGCGGCGTCAGGGCCGCAAGGATGCGCTTTCCCTCATCCTCCACGCGCCGGCTGACCGGGAGCGCAGGATCGGAATCGCGGATGACGGTGTCCGTCACCTGCCGCCAGCGGGAAAGGCGTTCCAGATAATGGGCCGAGGCGTCCTTCCAGAACGACGCGTGCGGCCTGCCGACAGTCATGATGCGCAAGGGTTTCAAACTCATGCGGCTCTTATAAACTGCCCCCGCGCCGGACGCAAGCGAAGACGCCCCGGACGCCCGCCTTGCCCATGCGAGTCCGGGGCAATCTGCCAACGATGAAGCGGAGCTGGAGACCATCTCCGCCTTTCCGAACACCTGGGGCACGACTCTTGAAAAAGCACGTAACGGTCGTTACGCCCCGCCTTCCGCGCGCCGGGGGCAAGTCCCTTGCGGGTAAAGACGGCAGACGAGTCGGACAGTCTTCCGCCTGACCGGGGCACGCCCACCATCCGGGCGAGCGTTTTGACGCAGCCACCGTCTTCCGCGCGCGTCTGGCGCAGGCTGTCCACAGTGAGACAGCGCTGGGGCGCATCCCCGCCTTTCCGCGTCTGAGACACGCATACCCCGCTGCCTTTTGCGCTCATCATTTCCCTTACGGCAGGCGTCGCGTTCTCCGGTCCGACGACTGCCGGACACGCGTGTTTTTGCAGAGCCCTTCTCCCCCGCGTTGAGCCGGGGCCGGGTCTGATGCCTCCCCAGACAGCACGGCCCGAGGCCGGACGCCGAACACCCGCCTTTCGACGAAAGCTCCCTCCCTATGGGCGGCGCTTCGGCAGCGCATTCAGGCTGCAAACTTGTGCCTGCAAGATATGTGATTTTATTCGCAACTAGGTAAAAAAATTACACAAAACTGTACTTCGTTGACAGTTCCATCAAGTTGTGGAATAACCATGCCGTCGGAATTTTATTTCAAAAGAATCTGTTTTTTCGCCGCAGACCTGTTGTGGCCCGCCGTCTTTTGCCATGATGATGTCCATGTTCAAGCTTCCCTTCACCTGAATGCTCTTCCTCTGTGACAGGAAGAGTTTCTTTCTTGGACATTAAAACGGCATCAGTCTCGATTACGATTCCGATTTTCGCCGTTCCAGCGCTCTTTCCGGTCGCAGATTCCGTAAAGAGCGCTTTTTTTGCGCCCTTGCCCGCTCCGCGCCCGTCATGCCGCCCTATCCGCACAACACGCCGCGCGAAGATCCGATCCCGTTTTTTTCATCCATCCGATGCGCGGCCGCCTGAAGGCATTCCGCACTCTCCCTTGCTTCGAAGAAGCCCGCACATCGCCGCGCGTTCACGAAGGACGCGCGTTCTCACCCTGTAACACTGTTCTCTGGAGGTTCCATGTCCGTTTCTCTCGACTGCCGTGGTCTGGCCTGCCCCGAACCCGTCATCCGTACCCGCGACGCGTTGAAAGACGCCCCCGACGCCATCGACGTCTGCGTGGACAACGTGCCCGCCACCGAAAACGTCAGCCGTTTTCTCAGCCGTTCCGGCTACGTTGCGGAAATCAAGAAGACCGGCGACTCCGAATGGAAGGTCTGCGGCCGCAAGGCCGGCATCAACTGCGCCGAGGCCGAAGAAATCATTGCCGAAGCCGGCTCCCCGCGCTCCGGCAAGACGCTGGTGCTGCTCACCTCCGACGTCATCGGCTCCGGCAGCGACGAACTCGGCGCCAAGCTTATGGGCAACTTTCTCTCCACGCTGCCCGAAATGAACGAGCTGTGGCGCATCGTCATGGTCAACGGCGGCGTGCGTCTCGCCTCCACGCCCGGCAAGGCCCTCGACGCCCTCAAAAAGCTCGAAGCCTCCGGCGTAAGCATCCTCGTGTGCGGCACCTGCCTGGAATTCTTCCATCTCACCGAACAGAAGCAGGTCGGCGAGACCACCAACATGCTGGACATCGTCACCAGTCTCGACCTGGCCGACAAGGTCATCCGTCCGTAACCCATCACGCCGCCGCTCCGACGCTCCTTAAACCGTCGAAGCGGCGGGCAAGACAAGGAGAACAACATGCCGGTGGCTGGCGTTGACGTAGGCTCGGTGGCCGCGAAAGCGGTGATTCTGGACGAACAGTCCTCAACCATTCTGTCCCATGCCGTTCTTCCCACGGGGTGGAATCCCCGTCAGGCCGGAGAAGAGGCCCTCGGCAGGGCCTGTTCGGCGGCAGGGGTGGAGCGCGCGTCGCTCAGGCGCATCGTCGGCACGGGCTACGGACGCATCGCCCTGCCCTTTGCAGACAAAAGCGTCACGGAAATCACCTGTCACGCGCTCGGAGCCGTGCATCTTTTTCCCCGCACCGGCGTGGTGCTGGATATCGGCGGGCAGGACAGCAAGGCCATTGCCGTGGACGCCGACGGCCTCGTGCAGGACTTCGTCATGAACGACAAGTGCGCGGCCGGCACCGGACGTTTTCTTCAGGTGCTCTCCGGCATCTTGGGCATGGACCTTCCCGAACTCGACGAAGCCGCCGCCAAAGGCCACCCCACGGATATTTCGAGCATGTGCGCCGTGTTTGCCGAAACGGAAATCGTGGGCCTTCTTGCGCAGGGCGCCAACCCCGAAGACGTGGCCGCAGGCGTGTTCCGCTCGCTGGCCAGACGCATGGTCACGCTTTCCCGGCGCATCGCCTGCCGCGGCGAATACACCTTCACGGGCGGCCTCGCATCCATGCCTGCCTTTGCCGCACGTCTTGCCGAAGAGCTCGGCACAGAAATCAACGTTGCCGAACAACCGCAAACCATCGGAGCTCTGGGCGCGGCCCTCATTGCCGCGCGCCCATAGGGGGAACTCATGACGCATCCCAGCATCGAACGATTCAAGGACATCACCGACCGCAACGTTCTGGCCCTTCAGGAAGCGAAGCAGGCCGGAAAAAAGGTCGTCGGCCAGTACTGCATATACTCCCCTCTGGAAATAGCGCTCGCCGCCGGAGCCGTGCCCGTGTCGCTGTGCGGCACGAAAAACGACTCCATTCCCGCCGCAGAAAGTATGCTGCCCCGCTCGCTCTGCCCGCTCATCAAGAGCAGCTTCGGCTTCGCCCTTGAGGACAGCTGCCCGTATCTCGCCGCCTCCGACATCGTCATTGCCGACACTACCTGCGACGGCAAGAAAAAGATGTTTGAGCTTCTGGCCGAACGCAAGCCCATGTTCATCCTGCAACTGCCGCAGATTCAGAACGAATCCGCGCTCCGCTACTGGAAGGAACAGTATGAACGCCTGGTGCGGGAACTTGAACAGCGCTTCCACGTTTCCATAGGCGAAGCGGAACTGCGAAGCGCCATACGCACGGCCAACCGCTTCCGCCGCGCGCTGAAAAGCGTGCTCGATCTGGCAAAGCGCAAGCCTTCGCCTCTTTCCGGCATGCAGCTCATGGAAATCGCGCATCGCGCCTCCTTCGTACCGGACTGGGACAAGGCTTCGGAACTTCTGGAGGACATCGCCCGCGAAGTGGGCGCAGACAACGAAAGCCCCTTTGCCGAATCCGCGCCGCGCATCCTTCTCACCGGCGTTCCCATAGGGCTCGGTTCCCACAAGGTGGTGCAGCTTCTGGAAGAATGCGGCGCAAGCGTGGTCTGCCTGGACAACTGCTCCTGCTACAAAAAGGTGCGTCTCATGATCGACGAAAACGCCGATCCGCTGGAAGCCCTCGCCTCACGCTACCTCGACACGCCCTGCGCGGTCATGTCGCCCAATCCGAACCGCTACGCCGTTCTCGAAGAGCTCGCGCGGGAATTTCAGATCGACGCCGTGGTGGATCTCACCTGGCAGGGCTGCCAGACCTACGACGTGGAATCCTGGTCGGTGAAGCGCTTCGTGCGGGAAACGCTGCACCTTCCCTTCCTGCAGGTGGTCACCGACTATTCCCCGGCCGACACCGAACAGCTGAAGGTCCGCATGGAAGCCTTCCTCGAAATGCTCCGCTGATCCGGCTTTTTTCTGCAGAGTGCTTATGAAGGACATTCTCATCAATCATCTGTCATTCGGCTACACCCCGGAACGTCTCATTCTGGACGACATCGACCTCGCCGTGGACACCGGTTCCTTCGTGTGTCTTCTGGGCCCCTCCGGCTGCGGAAAAAGCACCTTTCTCCGCCTCATGGCCGGGCTTGAGCATCCCACGAAGGGCGACATCGTCATGGAAGGCAGACGCATCGAAAAACCGGGGCTCGACCGCGGCATGGTCTTTCAGGACTACGGCCTCTTTCCCTGGATGACCGCGGGAGAAAACATCACGCTTGCCCTCGAACAGCGCTTTCCCGAGGCCGGAAAAAAGCGCTGGAAGGAAACGGCGCTGGAAAAGCTTGCCGACGTCGGTCTCGAAGAGTCCGTGTTCGACAAGCTGCCCAAGGAACTTTCGGGCGGCATGAAGCAGCGCTGCGCCATCGCACGCTCCTTTGCCGTGGATCCTCCCGTGCTGCTCATGGACGAACCCTTCGGCGCGCTCGACGCCGTCACCCGCGCGCGGCTTCAGGATCTGGTGCTCGAACTCTGGGCCAGAACCGAGCCCAAGAAAACCGTGTTCTTCGTCACCCACGACGTGGACGAAGCGCTGCTTCTTGCCAGCCGCATTCTGGTGTTCGGACAGTCGCCGAGCCATATCATCTACGACTGCACCATTCCGCCGGAAAAACGCCCCACCCGAGAAACCCAGTTCGACGACGTGGAAAACCTGAAACTGAGAAATACGCTCATTCACCACATCAACCGCGACGTGAACAGGCGCATAGCCTGATTTTCCCTTCCCTTTCAAGGAGAACATCATGAAAAAACTGCTCTTTTTCCTGCTCACCCTTTGCCTGACCTGCGGCTCCGCCATGGCCCAGGACAAGCCGGAAGTAAACACCGTGCGCTGGGCGCGCGCCAACAGCGGCAACGTGCTCGTCACGCTGGCCAAGAACAACGGCTACCTCAAGGACGTGGGCATCAACGTCATTGAAATTCCGCTCAACTCCACCTCCGACGCCCTCACCGCCCTGAACGCCAAACAGGTGGACGTCACCTCCAACAACGGCACCAACAATCCCCTGCAGTTCATAGCCAAGGGCTCGGATTTCACCATCGTGGGCGGCTACATGCTCAAGGGCATGTACATTGTGGCCAAGAAGGGCACGGGCTGGCACGGCGTTTCCGACTTCATCGGCAAGAAGATTGCCGCGCCCAAGAGTCAGACCTGGATCACCGGTCCGCTCATGTGGGCGGGATACAACATCGACGACGTCACCTGGCTCACCTACAGCACCAACAGCGACCGCCTCACCTCCGTCATCAAGGGCGAGGCCGACTACGCCAGCCTGAGCGGCGATCTGCTCTTCCGCGTGAACAACATGAAGGATCAGCTTGAAATCGTGGTCTGGGCCGATCAGCTTCAGCCCAACTACGGCTGCTGCCGCATGAACATGAACAGCGACTTCGTCAAGGCCAATCCCAAGACGGTCAAACTTCTGCTCAAGGCGCTCATCCGTTCCGAACAGTATCTGCTCGCCCATCCCGACGAAAGCGTGAAGATTCTCGCCAAGGAACTGCACGCCGATGAAGACTTCGTGGCCGCGTACCTCAAGAATCCCAACTACCGCCCCAGCGTGGACCCCGTGCGCAACGCCGTGAAGGCCACCTGGAAAATCATGATGGACACCGGATTTCTGCCCGAAAGCGCCAAGAACTACGACCTCGACGCCCACATCAACGTCGATCTCTACAAGGCCGCCCTCGATGAACTGATCGCGGAACGCTACAACGAAGATCCCAAGTTCTACGACGAGCGCCTGGCGTTCTTCAAGGCCAACAACTTCTAACCCGCCGGGCCGCCGCAACAACGCGACGGCCCCTTGCCTTTCAAGGAGCGCTCATGGTCAGGCTCGTCACGTTCCTGCGAAAATACTGGATCACCATCCTCATCTATATAGGCATCGTTCTCGGCTACAAATACATTGCGGACACGAAATCCTTCAACGCCTTTCTCTTTCCTCCCACCGGGGAAATCGCGACCGTATTCCTCAAGGACTGGAAGACGCTGTTCATCAACATGCTCTATTCCTTCCAGCTCATGATTCCCTCCATCGTCATCGCCGTGGCCATTGCCCTCGCCCTCGGCACGCTCATGGGCATGCACAAAAAATTCCGGGAAGTCATTCATCCGGTCATCTATTCCATCAGCGTCATTCCGGCCATCCTCATGTCGCCCTTTGCGCTGCTCATCGCTCCCAACTTCCGCGCGGCCTCGCTCTTTCTCGTGGTGTACAACACCATCTGGGCCACGCTCTTTGCCACCATCAACGGCATCATGACCATCGACAGGCGCTATCTCGACAACGCCGCCACCCTCGAACTCACGGGCTTCAAGAGAATGCGCAAGGTCATTCTTCCCGCGGCCATGCCCTCCATTCTCTCCGGCTTCATCACTTCGCTGCGCGGCTCCTTTCTGGTGCTCGTCTATGCCGAAATGTACGGCGCGGAATACGGCATGGGCTACTACGTCAAAAAGTACACCGAGTACGGCCTCTACGCCGAAGCCTGGTGCGGCTTCGTGTTCATGGTCGTCGTGCTCGTCATCGTCATGCAGTGTTTTGAAAAAGCCAAAAACCGTCTGCTCAAGTGGACGATACACTGATTCCGCCTCTGGAGGCTGATCCCATGAAAATCACCAAGGTTGACGTCATTCTCATGAACATGAGGCCTGCGGACAATCCCGGCTGGGCCCCCATACTCTGCCGCGTCTATACCGACGCCGGCATCTACGGCGACGGCGAGGCCGCGCTTGCCTACGGCAACGCCCACAGAGCCGCCTTCGGCATGCTTCAGGACTTTTCCAAAAGCGTTCTCGGCATGGATCCGCTGGACAACGAAGTCATCTGGGAGAAACTGTACAAGTCCTCCTTCTGGGGACAGAACGGCGGCCCGGTGGTGTTTTCCGCCATATCGGCCATCGACACGGCGCTGTGGGACATCAAGGGCAAATACTTCAACGCGCCCGTGTATAAGCTGCTGGGCGGCAAGATGCGGGACAGCCTGCGCTGCTACGCCTCGCAGCTGCAGTTCGGCTGGGACGACAAGAAGATTCCCGCCGTTTCCGTGGAAGACTATGTCGCCAACGCGCTCAAGGCCGTAAGCGAAGGCTACGACGCCATCAAAATAGACTTCTTCACCTTTGCCGAAGACGGACACCGCCTGAACGCCGAGGAAACCACCCGCATTCTCACGCCCAAGAACTACGACATGATAAAGCGCCGCCTCGCGGCCGTGCGCGAAGCCGTGGGCGACGGCGTGGACATCATCATGGAAAACCACTCCTACATCGACGCGCAGGGCGCGGTGCAGCTCGGCCGCCTTGCGGAAGAATACCGCGTGCTCTACTTCGAGGAACCCTGCACCCCCACGCCGAAAATGAACAAGTTCGTGGCGGAACGCGTGTCCGTGCCCATCAGTCAGGGCGAGCGCATCTACACCCGCTGGGGCTACGCTCCCTATTTTGAAGACGGCTCCATTCAGCTCATCCAGCCCGACATCGGCAACTGCGGCGGCATCACGGAAGCCAAGAAAATCTGCGACCTCGCCCACATCTACGACGTAGGCGTGCAGGCCCACGTGTGCGCCTCCCCGCTCTCCACCGCCGCGGCGCTGCATCTTGAGGCCGCCATTCCCAACTTCACCATTCACGAACAGCACGTGTACTGCCGCTACGACTACAACCGCAAGCTCTGCATTCACGACTATCAGCCGGTCAACGGCCGCTTCGCCATCCCCGATCTGCCGGGTCTCGGCAACGAGCTTTCGCCCTACTGCTTCGAGCACGGCGAAATCGCCACGGTAAAGTAACGCGTCAGAGCCCGCGCCGTTGCGGGCGACGCTGGAAAAGGGCCTTCGCCTCCCCGGCGGAGGCCCTTCGTTTTTCTGAGCCTGCTTCCGTCCGGCCCTCCTGCCGCGCTTTGCAGCGCCGCCCCCTTCGCCACACGACGTTTGACTTGCTCCAAACGTTTTCCTGTTGCACAAGCCCGGCGCAGACGATGTTTTCTCTGCATCCGAACGCCGCCGGCACGTATCCGGCTCTCCGTTCGACTGCAATGCACGCCGCCCCTTTTGCGAGTCCATCTCCAGCTCGTGCCGCCTGTCTTTCCGAATTTCTTCATCCGGCCTTGCTTGCAAGTCATCATGGGAACAGGTATGGGAAAGAAGAGAAGAGTCCGACGGATTCTTCCCGAGCGCGGCTCTCGCCCGCAGTCGTTCGGCTGCGCCATCCGCTGGCGGAGCGTTCCGCCCAAGATACGGGCCGTGCTCCGCGCTCAGAGCTTTATTTTTGCCCAGGGAGGCAGGTGTGAATCTAACCCTTCAGGAAGCGGCCCGCCGCATGAATCGCGGCGGCGTGCTTCTCTATCCCACGGAAACCTTTTTCGGCATAGGCTGTCGCGCCGACAACGACGATGCCGTGCTGCGCGTGTTTCAATATAAAAAACGGTCGCTGTCCATGCCGCTGCCCGTCATTCTCGGCAGCCGTGAGCAGCTCGAACTTGTCGCCTGCCCCGGCCCGGATCTTGCCGACGACGTGGCCGCGCTGGCCGCCTTCTGGCCCGGCCCGCTGACGCTGCTTCTGCCCGCCGTATCAGGCCTTCCCGAAGCGCTTACCGGCGGCACCGGACACATTGCCGCAAGAGTGAGCTCCCACCCCGTCGCCCGCGCTCTGGCGCTTGCCTGCGGCTTTCCCGTTGTGTCGAGCAGCGCCAACATCAGCGGCCGACCGGCCGTCACCCGTGCGGCCGATCTTGACCCCGATCTGCTCCGCGCCCTGCGCCCCGACGAAGACGGCGTGCTCGACGAGCCCCCCGCGCCCGGCGGCGGCGAAGCCAGCACCATTGTGGCTCCCGAGGGCGGACGCCGTCTGCGCGTGATCCGCAAGGGAGCCCTGCCGCTTTCCGCGCTCGAACAGGCCGGATTTTCCCTTCTGTCTTCATCCCTCACCGAGGTTCGCGCATGAATCATCCCCGCTACTGCCCGTCCTGCGGAACGCTTGTGGTCCGCTACAGCAATCCGTACCCCACCGCCGACGTCGTCATTCACGACGATGCGCGCGGCATTGTGCTCGTCCGCCGCAAAAATCCGCCCCTCGGCATGGCCCTGCCCGGAGGCTTCATTGAAGAAGGCGAAAGCGCAGAACACGCCGCCGTGCGCGAAATGAAGGAAGAAACCGGCCTCGACGTCATTCTGGAAGGCGTGCTCGGCGTGTATTCCTGGCCGCTGCGCGACATGCGCTGCCACACGCTCACCACCGTGTTCGTGGGCCGCAGCGATCACCCCGAACAGCTTCTTGCCGGAGACGACGCCGCCGACGCCGCCTTCTATCCGCTGGACGCGCTTCCCGAACCGCTGTGCTTCGACCACGCGCGCATCATCGGCCACTTCCGCGACTGGAAGGAAGGCCGACGCCCGCTGCTGCCGTGCGCGGAAGATCCGTCCCTCGAATTCGGCGACATCGCCTACACCCGCCCCTTCTAGCCTTTCGGAGAATCCATGTTCCATTACGGACGCACCCCTTCCGACGAACAGGACGTGTGGATCAGAGAGCATTTCCGCAGCCGCACGGCAGGCGCGGAATTCATGCTGCCCTGGACCATCGACGCCTGGTTCAGCACCGTGAGCGCGCTGAAATCGCTCTTCACTCCCGCCGAGCTCAAGACCATCATCGACGCCCACAAGAACATCGTCATCGACACCTCGCATCTGCGGCTCACGCATCTGCTCATTCATGTGCTGGAGCACTGCGACAGAAAGGAACTGTATCAGAAGCACGGCAGCAGTCCGCGCAATCTCGAAACCAAGTTCCGGCAGCTCGACGACGCGCAGGCCTCGGTGCTCATCCTCTGGGCCTCCGCCTTCTGGCGGGGACAGACCTGCTCCGCGCAGGCCATGGAAAAATACATCGCCGTCAAATAGGAGTTCCGCCGTTCCGCCCGGGCCGGGACTTCCGCGTCCGGCCGGAACGCCCACGCAAAAAAACGTTTTTTCATCTCAGCACGTCAAGGACATATCTATGGCCGATTACGCCCGCAACCGCATGTTCTTCGCCTCAAGCACCTCTCTCATGCTCGCCGCAGCCGCCTACATGTCGTTCAGTCTGCTCTGGCATGATCCTGTTCCCATGAGCTGGAGAATTCCGCTCACCATTCTGCTTCTCATCGTTTCCCAGACCATCACGGGCATGCGCGTGCTCATCACCTGGCGGCCGGATCTGCCGTTTGCGCTGGTGCGGGCCGGAGGCTTCATTTCCTCATCGTTCATGGTGCTCTCGTGGCTCGTGCTGCTGCGCGACGCCATTCTGCTGACGACCTTCGTCGTCTTCCTCTTTGCGCCCGACGTGTACGGCATCAAAAACGCCGTGTTCTCCGTGCTGCTCTCCGTGCCCGCCGAACTCGTCATGCTTGCGGCCGGCATTGCGGCCGCCGCCGTGGGCATGGCCCGCGCCCTGACTGTGCCCGGCGTCAAAAAAGTGGACGTGCCCCTGCCGGGTCTGCCGCAGGATCTCGACGGCCTGACCATCGCGCATCTGAGCGACCTGCACATCGGCTCCACCTTCACAGGGAAATGGCTCGAAGAAGTCGTGCGCCGCACCAACGCGCTCAACCCGGACTTCATTCTCATCACCGGCGACCTTGCCGACGGCAAGCCCGAACGCATAGGCAGCCTGCTGCGCCCCGTCACCGACCTGAAGGCCCGCTACGGCGTGGCCCTCAGCGTGGGCAACCACGACTACTACTCCGGCCTGCGCGACTGGGTGAACACCTGGCGCGACTGGGGACTCACCGTGCTGCTCAACGAACACAAGGAATACACGGTCAACGGCAGAAACGTGGTCATCGCGGGCGTCACCGATCCCTGCGCCGTGCTCTTCCGCAGTCTCGACGAGTCCATGGGCGCGCCCGATCCGCGAAAGGCTCTGGAAGGCGCGGGCAAGGGGCTGCGCATTCTCATGTCCCACCGGCCCGGCCACGCCGAACAGAACGCAGCTCTCGGCTGCCACCTTCAGCTTTCCGGCCACACCCACGGCGGACAGTTCTTCTTCCTCTTCCCGCTGGTTTCCCGCCTGAACAGCGGCTTCCGCTCCGGGCTCTACAGAACGGGCTCCATGTCGCTCTACGTCAGCCCCGGCACGGGCATGTGGGGCTACGTTCCCATGCGCCTCGGCGTCGGCGCCGAAATTACGCTGCTCACGCTGCGCTGCGCCGAACCCGTCGCGCCGCAGAAGCCGTCCTACCGCGGAAAGCTCGGCGGCTGATCCGACGCGCCGCCCGGCGCTCTTATGCCTTGCATGAAAAGGGAGGGGATGTTTCCCCTCCTTTTTTATTCCCGTCAGGCGGGAGCCTGCGTTTCTGCAAGGGGAAAAACGAAAGGAGGCAGCCCGAAGACTGCCTCCCTGTCATTCATGATGCGCGTTGCCGCCGCGCCGCAAACTACTGACGGGTAAGTCTGCGGTACTTCATGCGGTGCGGGGTGTCCGCGTCCTTGCCGAGTCTCTTGCGGCGATCCTCTTCGTATTCGGAGAAGTTGCCTTCAAAGAACGTGACCTGCCCCTCATCCTCAAAGGCGAGAATGTGGGTGGCGATGCGGTCGAGGAACCAGCGGTCATGGCTGATGACGAGCACGCATCCGGCGAAGTTTTCCAGCGCGTCTTCAAGGGCGCGCATGGTGTTCACGTCGATGTCGTTGGTGGGTTCGTCGAGCAGCAGCACGTTGGCCCCGGACTTGAGCATGCAGGCCAGATGCACGCGGTTGCGCTCGCCGCCGGAAAGCACGTCCACCTTCTTCTGCTGATCGCCGCCCTGGAAGTTGAAGCGCGAGCAGTAGGCGCGGGCGTTCACTTCGCGGCCGCCGAGCTTGATGAAGTCGTTGCCGCCGCTGATGATCTCGTACACGGTCTTGCCGGGTTCCAGCGAGGCGCGGTTCTGATCGACATAGCCGAACTTCACGGTTTCGCCGATATTGAGCGTGCCGGAATCGGGCTTTTCCTCGCCCACAAGCATTCTGAACAGCGTGGTCTTGCCCGCGCCGTTGGGGCCGATGATGCCCACGATGGCGCCGGGCTGCACAAGGAAGTTCGCGTTTTCCACAAGCACCTTGTCGCCCATGCTCTTGCACAGATCCTTCGCCTCGATGACCGACTTGCCGAGGCGCGGTCCCGGCGGAATGTAGATTTCCAGATCGGGCGCGAGGCGCTCGCTCTCGTGGCTCAGCATGGCCTCATAGGCGTTGATGCGCGCCTTGCCCTTGGCGTGACGTCCCTTGGGCGACATGTGAATCCATTCCAGTTCGCGGGCGAGCGTCTTGCGGCGTTCGTTGTCGGCCTTTTCCTCAAGGGCGAGACGCTTTTCCTTCTGTTCCAGCCAGGAGGAATAGTTGCCCTTCCACGGAATGCCGCGACCGCGGTCGAGTTCCAGAATCCAGCCGGCCACGTGATCGAGAAAATAACGGTCGTGGGTCACGGCGATGACCGTGCCGGGGAAGCTCTGCAGATACCGTTCCAGCCACGCCACGGATTCGGCGTCCAGATGGTTGGTCGGTTCGTCGAGCAGAAGGATGTCGGGATTCTGAAGCAGCAGACGGCACAGGGCCACGCGACGGCGTTCGCCGCCGGACACCACCGACACGGGCGTGTCGCCGGGCGGGCAGCGCAGCGCGTCCATGGCCATTTCCAGGCGGGAATCCAGATCCCACGCGTTCAGGGCGTCCATCTTCTCCTGCACCTTGGCCTGACGCTCAATGAGCGCGTCCATGTCCGCGTCGGGGTCGGCGAACTTCTCGTTGATCTCGTTGAATTCCTTCACAAGATCCACGACTTCCTGCACGCCCTCTTCCACCACTTCGCGCACGGTGCGCGTTTCGTCCACCAGCGGTTCCTGCTCAAGGTACCCGATGGTGTAGCCCGGCGCGACCACCACGTCGCCGTCGAAGGCCTTGTCCACGCCGGCCATGATCTTGAGCAGCGAGGACTTGCCCGCGCCGTTCAGGCCGAGCACGCCGATCTTCGCGCCGTAGAAGTAGCCGAGCGAAATATCCTTGAGGACTTCCCGCTGACCATGACGCTTGGTCACGCGGTTCATCGAATAAATGACTTTGTCCGGCTGATTATCGTTTGCCATAGCAGTTCCATGAAGTTTTTTATCGCCCGGAAGGAGCCGGGCAACAGAACAATAGAACTTTCATTCTCGCAGAAGCACGACAACTTGTCCAGCATAAAATCCCCGGGGCCCAACGACGCCGCCGCCCGTCCCCAAGTTTCATGCATCCCGCGCCCTCCCGCGGAGCGCCCGAAAAGCGGCTTCGGGGTTGACTTCACAATCCTCCGGGCCTATATTGCAAAGAAAGCATTTCCTGATGCCCCGCTTTTCTGGAAGTGACAACCTCTCTTTCAAGAAGTTGGGCCTCTTTTTTTGCATATCACTTTTGTTTGAAGGTACCTGCCATGAGCACGCCTATTTCCGTACAGGGCTACAAGAAGCTGGAAAAAGAACTCGAAGCGCTCAAGAAGGAGCGGCCCATCGTCATTCAGGCCATCAAGGAAGCCCGTGAAGAAGGCGACCTGAAGGAAAACGCCGGCTATGACGCGGCCCGCGAACGCCAGGGTTTTCTGGAAGCCCGCATCAACTACATCGAGTCCCAGCTTCCGCAGTACACTGTCATCGACCTTGATACGATCCACAGCGACAAGATCATTTTCGGCGCTACCGTGCATGTGGTCGATGTGGACACCGACGAGGAACGTCAGTTCACCCTGCTCGGTCCCGACGAAGCCGACTTCGCCAAGGGCTCCATCTCCATCAACTCCCCCGTGGGCCGCGCTCTGCTCGGTCACGAGGTGGGCGACGAGGTCACCATCGACATTCCCCGCGGCCGCGTGACCTACGAAATCACCAATATCGAGTTCCACGGCGTGCGCGACTGAGCACCCGACCACCGGCATTCCGAAAGGCTCCTGCTCCGGCGGGAGCCTTTTTTATCCGGCAACGCGCCTTTCTGCGTGAGCCACGGCATTCTGCGCCCTGCGTTTCGGGGCAAAGCCAGCGCAACAGCCCTGAACGCGCCTTTTCGGGCACGACTCTGCATGCGCGGCAGCCGGCTTGCGGGCAATGGGAGCGGCCTTCCGCGCCTGCAACGACACCCCCGGCTGAAACGGCGGCAAGATTCCCCTGCGATTCCCCGGAGACGCGCGTCCGCCGGGCTCTTCGCTCTTGTCTCCCTCTTGTTGCGCTCCAGACCCGCCGAGGCGATCCTGCGGATGCGCCCGCAGCCCGTCTTGCCGACGACGCTGCCGGGCCGGTCAGCTCCGGGAAGTACGCCCCAACGCGAGAGAACTTCCACTTCCCTCGGCCCGGCGCGCCGTGCCGCCACTCTTCCCCCGCGCCGTGCTTTCCCCGCGCCGCTCTGCGGGCCGCCCTGCGAAACAACACCACAGAAATCACTGCTGCTTTCATCAGTTGTTGAAATCAATTTTCAAATGCGTTCCACAACGCAAGGATTGTGCTCCGCCAGCCGTGGCCGCACCTCACAACGACGCACAACAGACGCGCAATGCCGACGCCAGGCACCTTCCCTCCGGCCCCATCTTCCGGACGATGGATGCTGCGGCTCGGCTCCGGCTCCCGGACAATTTCTGCGGCA
This sequence comes from uncultured Mailhella sp., assembly GCF_944324995.1. Lineage (GTDB taxonomy): Bacteria > Desulfobacterota > Desulfovibrionia > Desulfovibrionales > Desulfovibrionaceae > Mailhella. Next base: position 15,034 of record NZ_CALUYL010000017.1, on the reverse strand, counting down.
CTCCGGCCCGTCTGCCGGACCACAGAGAAGCCCTGTTCCGGCAGAACCGCCGAGCACATCCATCGTCCGCCCGGCGCGTCAGGCCAGTTTCCAATCCTTGATGCGCACGTCCACGCTGGCCGCGCCGTTGTACATGTCTATGCCCGGGCTGTAGGCCAGCACGATGCGCCTCCCTTCCAGATCGGCCGGAAACTGCTCCGCCTGACGCCATGCCTTGGCCTGAAGCGTGATGTCGCAGCTCTCGTCGGTCAGCTCAAGAAGCACATGATTCTTCTGCGGGCCGAACAGTCTGCGCCGTTTCACCAGAAGCGGCGGCGACTGGAACACCGGCTCGGGATTTCCCACGCCGAACGGCTGCATCATTTCCAGTTCCTTGAGGAAAATGAAGTTCGTGGCCGCCTTGAAGTCGAGCTCGCCGTCGATGAGCTGCACCGCGGGAACAGGATCGCTGCCGAGCTCCTCCCGAACCACGCTCGTGAAGCGCCTGCGGAACGCGTCCAGCTTTTCCGGCAGCACGCGCACGCCTGCGGCCATGCGGTGACCGCCGAAGGTCAGCAGCTCTTCCGCGCACCGGGCAAGCCCCGCGTGCAGATCAAAGCCGCTGATGGAGCGCCCCGAGCCCTTGAGCGTGTCGCCGTCGGCGCACAGCACCAGCGTGGGCTTGTGGTACTTTTCCACCAGACGCGACGCCACAATGCCGATGACTCCCTGATTCCAGTCCCGACCGGCAATGACCAGCGCCGGTTCGTTCAGCGCCGCCTCGGCCTGCATCATGGCTTCTTCGGTAATGCGTTCCTCTTCCTGACGGCGCTGGGTATTGTACCCGTCCAGCGTGCGGGCGAGATCCGCCGCGCTGTCGGCGTCCTTCGCGCACAGCAGCGCAAGCGCCGTTTCCGCCGAGGCCACGCGTCCGGCCGCATTGATGCGCGGCGCAAGGCTGAATATCACCTGCCCCGCGCCGAGACTGGCCAGCGGCGCGTAGCCGCTCACCACCTTGAGTTCGGAAATGCCCGGCCTTTTGGCTTCGGCCAGCACGAGCAGTCCGTTCTTCACCAGTATGCGGTTCTGCCCCTCAAGCTCCACGAGATCGGCCAGCGTGCCGAGCGCCACCAGATCCAGCGTGCGGCGCATGTCCATGCGCGGCGCTCCCGCTTCGGTCAGACGCGCGTTGAGTTCCGCCATGAGAAAGAACGTCACCCCCACGCCCGCCAGCGACGCGCATGGGCAGTCCGCCAGCTTGGGATTGCACAGCACCGTGGCGTCGGGAAGATCCTCGGGCGGAAGGTGATGGTCGGCCACCACCACGTCCATGCCGAGTTCGCGGGCCCTCGCAATGGCCGATCTGTCGGAAATGCCGCAGTCCACGGTGAGCAGCATGGATGCGCCCTGCTCCGCGAGCTTCTCCACGCCCTTCGCGTTCATGCCGTAGCCTTCTTCCCGCCTGTCGGGCAGATGCCACAGCGCCTCAAAGCCGTGATGCCCGAGCACCTGAAGCACCAGCGCGGTGCTGGTCACGCCGTCGGCGTCGTAATCGCCCCAGATGGCCAGCTTTTTTCCTGCGCGAAGCCCGTCGGCCAGCACCTGCGCGGCCTTTTTCATGCCGGGCCACAGTTCCGGCCTGGCCAGGTGACGAAGTCCGGGAGAAAGATATTCCGACAGCTGATCCGGTCGCTCGACGCCGCGCAGCCAGAGCAGCTCCGCCAGACGGGGAGAAATGCCGCAGCGTTCGGCCGCATCGTAAAAGGAAACCGGAACGGACGCGCCGTCCCTGCGTGTGCGGAATATCCAGTTCTTGCTCATAGGCTGTCCACTCTGCCGGGCGTCGTCGTGCTGTACCGATCTCTCCCGCGATAATATGATGAGTCCTCAAACGGAGGACGAACGCGCCCGCCATGCGGCAGGCTTACCATTCATGACAAAATTTCCAGGGCGGACGCGCGACGAAACCTCGTTGCCGCAAAACGCGCTGCGCCTCCGAAGCACGCCGCCCGGGCAACGCCCGGCCCAAGCGCGCCGTTCTTCTCTCAGCGCCCGGCCCAGGCGCGCGTTTCAGCGCTGCGCCACGCTCAGGCTTTTGAAAGAGCCCCGGCGTTGCCGAAACATCGCTCCGAGCGTCCGAATCGCCTCATCCAGGCGGGCGAAGCTCCGGCCCCGCCTGCAAAAAAACGCCGTGCCGGGGACACCAGCGTGCGCCCCTCAGGTCGGACCGCGTCCATTTCACGGCAAATCAGCTTTTCCGCCGCTCCCGCGGCGCTTTTGCCGCAAGCGCCTTTCGCAGGCTCGACGCGTCTTTCCGGCTCCGCCGGCGGCCTACGCGCCGCAGATGCTCCGCGCCAGCTGAGGCTTGAGCGAAGGCTGCAACGTGGAGGCCAGATAAAAGGAACGGAGCTGATCGTAGGCCTTTTCGAGATCGTCGTTCACGATGATGGCGTCGAACCAGTGACTGCTCATGATTTCCGTGCGCGCGTTGGACAGGCGGATGCGTATGGCTTCCTCGCTGTCGGTGCCGCGGCCGCGCAGGCGTCGTTCCAGCTCCTCCATGGACGGCGGCAGAATGAACACGAAGCGCGCTTCGGGCAGAGAAAGGGAAAGCTGCGCCGCGCCCTGCACGTCGATGTCGAACAGCATGTCCTTGCCGAGGGCCAGACGGTCGCGCACGGGCTGGAGCGGCGTGCCGTAAAAATTGCCGTGAACCTCGGCCCATTCGGCAAAATAGCCCTCTTCCCTGCGCTTCACGAACGTTTCCCGATCAAGGAAAATGTAGTCCACGCCGTCCTTCTCGGTGCCGCGCGGGGCTCTGGTCGTGCAGGAAATGGAAAACTCCAGGGGAAATTCCGCGGTCAGGCGGCTCACAAGCGTGGTCTTTCCCGTGCCGGAAGGCGCGCATATGACAAAAGGCAGGCCGCGGCGGGGGCCGAAATCAGTCTTCATATATCATCCTCAACTTCATCATCGGAGCCGTCCGCGCCGCTCTGCGACGCAAAGCGCTGCCCGAGCGTGTCCGCGGAAATGGCGGAAAGTATGACATGATTGGAATCAGTAACCAGAATGGCTCTGGTCTTGCGCCCCTGGGAAACGTCCACCAGACGCCCTTCGGCACGGGCGTCGTCGCGCAGACGTCGCATGGGCGAGGAAAGAGGGTTCACAATGGCCACCACTCGGGAAGCCAGAACATAGTTGCCGAACCCTACGTTGACAAGCTGCTGACGCGCCATGGCTACTCCAGGTTCTGCACCTGTTCGCGGCACTTCTCAAGCTCGTTCTTGCAGTCCACCACGATACGGGAGACCTGCGCATCCTGAATCTTGTTGCCGCAGGTGTTGATCTCGCGGAAGCTCTCCTGAAGCGTAAAGTCCAGCTTGCGCCCCGCGTCTTCGCCGCTCTCCATGAGCGAGGCCAGACGCACGAGATGGGAATGCAGGCGAATGAGTTCTTCCGTCACGTCCAGCTTGTCGGCCAGAATGACCACTTCCTGAAGAAAACGGTTTTCCTCAAGTTCTCCGCCGAGCGAGTTCAGCATGTCGCTCAGGCGTTCGCGCACCTGCTCGAAGCGGGCGGCCTTGACCTCGGGAGCCCGTTCCTCAATGGCCGAAATCCACTCCGCCATGCGGCTGAACCTGGCTTCCAGATCGCGCGAAAGCGCCACGGCCTCGGTCTCGCGGGCCTCGTTCCAGTCCGCAAGCGCGCCTTCAAGCCCGGCGGCCAGCGCATCGAACAGCGCTTCGTCGTCTTCCTCTCCGCCCGACGTCCAGAGCGGCGAAAGATGCATGAGCGCCATGTAATCCACGTCGAAGATGTCTCCGCGCGACGAGGCGAAGGCCTTCACCGCATCCAGCATGGCCGACGCCTGCGCCGCATCGAAGCTCACGCGCGAAACGCCGGAAAACTGCAGATTCAGCGAAATTTCCACGCGCCCGCGCGAGGCGAAGCGACGCACGATCTTTTCAAAGCGGGCCTCCATGTTGCGGGCCTGCGGCGGAAGCTTCCACTTGAGGTCGAGAAAACGGCTGTTGACGCTGCGGATCTCCCAGGTCTGGACCACGTCGCCGTTGTCCTGCTGAAAACGGCCGAAGCCCGTCATGCTGCGAAGCGGCATATCATTCTCCTGAAGGGTGGGTCGTGAGGGTTTCTTCCCCTGCGGGGCGTACGATAATCAAATTTCCTTCCACGCGCACGGGCTGCGCGCAGACAAGCTCATGATCGCCTCTGCGCGCCGCAACATCGTCTTCCATGCGGCAGTCGGCGTACCATTCATTATTTCCGTGGCGGGCGTCGGCGCTGTCGAAAGCCACCCGCATGACGGGCTGCGCAAGCTGCTCCTCAAGAAAGCGCGCGTGCTTTTCCGCCATGAGAGCGCGCACTCTCGCCGCGTGCTGCTGGCGCACCTTTTTGGGCAGCTGCTTCAGCGCCGCGGCGCGGGTGCCGGGGCGCTCGGAATAGGGAAACACGTGGGCGTAGGTCATGGGCAGAGCGCGCAGCATGTCCAGCGTTTCCTCCGTTTCTTCCTCGGTTTCGCCGGGAAAGCCCATGAGTATGTCGGCGCCGAGCCCCATCACCGGCCAGAAGCGACGCATCTTTTCCACGGCCTCGGCCACGCTCTGCGGAGAATAGGGCGAACGCCCCATGCGATGAAGCACGGCCATGCTCCCGCTCTGCAGCGACAGATGCAGATGCGGACACACCATGCGGCAGCCTTCCAGCGTTTCCAGACAGGCTTCGTCCGTCACCTGCGCCGGATCAAGCGAGCTCAGGCGAAAACGCGCCCTGCCCTGCCATTCCGGCGAAAATTCCGCGTCCATGCGGCGCAGCAGCGTCCAGAAATTGCGGCCGTCCTGCCCGTCGGCGTGGAACTGACGCAGATTCACGCCGGAAATCATGATTTCCCGGTATCCGGCCTCCAGAAGACGCCGCGTTTCGGCCAGAATGTCGTCCACGGAGCGGCTTCGCGCCGGGCCACGCGTGAGCGGAATGATGCAGTAGGCGCAGCCCTGCGAACAGCCGTCCTGCACCTTGACCACGGGTCTTGCCCGCCGAAACGAACTGATGGAAAACGGCGCAAAGCGCGGTCTCCCCTCTTCCGGCACGGTGAAATCGGTCATGTCCAGAGGATGGCCGCGCAAAAGCACGAACTTGTCCTTCTGCGGAATCACGGCGGCCACGCCCGGCAGCGCAAAGTCGGCGGGCTCCGCCGAAGACGCGCAGCCCGCGGCAAAAATGCGCGCCTGCGGATTGAGGCGGCCTATTTTGCGCGTCATCTGTCTGGCGTCGCTCACGGCCTGCGCCGTCACGGCGCAGGAATCCACCAGCACCACGTCCGCCTCGGCCGGATCGTCGATTTCCGTGCCGCCGAGACTCTGCCACCATTCGCGGATGGCCTGCGTTTCGTACTGGTTCACGCGGCAACCGTAGGTAATGGTATAAAATTTAAACGTCTTTTCCATGCCTACCGTCCGCCGATGATGGAGTAGCCGCGCATCCTTTCGATGAGCAGGCCCTTGGGATCCACGTCGCTTCTCTCGCTGCCGGGCCGCACGCCGGTAATCACGGCTCTGCCGAGAATAATGCGTCCTTCGCGCCCGTCGCGCAGCCTACTGCGCACGCCCCAGATGTCGTGGAAGAACACGGGCTGACCTTCAAAGCGCCCCACGTAGAGTCCGATGTGACCGGGCAGCCAGAGCAGCGTGCGGAACGGCTCCGCTCCGCGCTCGATGGCCTCAATCTTGGCGGAGGCGCTCATGCCCTGAAGGCTGTGAAGATCGCCGAATTTGGCCTGCGCCGCGGAATTGCGGGGCAGCCAGATGCCGAAAGGCGCGAACAGGTCGCGCATCATGGCCGAGCAGTCCCTGTTGCCGTACATGCCGCCCCAGCCGTAATTTTCGCCCATCATGCGGTCGCCTATGGCGGCCACGGCCTGCGCGGTAAGCGGCTGCGGCATGGGCAGCGCCGCGCCGGGCTCCAGAATCACGGAAACAATCTTCGCCGAAGCGTCGGAGCCTCGCGCCGGAACCAGCGTCCGTCCGCCCTCGACGGGGAGCACCGTGCCGATGTTTGCGAGCGCAAGAAACGCGCTGCCGTTTTTCAGAGAAGCGCCTTCCCGCACCACGGCTTCCAGCGGCGCGCTCTTCCACAAAGCGCAGAAGGACTCGTCGGCAAAGGCCACGCTGTCCGCCTGCACCCAGCCCCAGGCCATGGGACTCTGCACCAGAATCCACGCGCCGTCGCGGCTCGCGTGATACGCCATGAGCGGCGTGCCCACGGCCACGGAACTCTGCTGAAAATCGTCGAAGGGCCAGCCCTGGCCTGCGCCCTCCACACGGGCGAAGCGGGGCTTCACGGTGGGAGCCAGGCGAAGATCCGCATTTCTCACGGCAATGGCCGGACGTCCCGGGCCGGACGCCTCGTCCAGCGCGGCGTTGTAGCGCATCCTTTCCCAGGCCGCATCGCTCCACGGACGCAGATTTTCCGCATATCCGCGCTTGCCGGGCGACCAGTTCAGCACGGCCTCGAACTCGCGCAGCGTGGCGCGCGAAAGTTTGCCCGAATCCCAGGGCGCAAAGAATCTCCGGCGGAAAGCCTGCATGTCCTCATCCGCGGCCGCCTGCGAGCGCAGAAGCGCGTTGCCTCCGGCCTGCCCGGCAAAGAGCGCCAGATTCTGGGGAATCACGTTCACGTCCCGCACCTCGCCCGCGGCGTTCTGCGGCTGCACGGGCATTTTCGGCTGCGGCGCGCAGCCCGCAGCGGCCACCGCTCCGGAAAGCACAAGGCCCAGCAGCGCGGCCTTTGCGCCGGACATGCCTCTTTTCCAATCGTACGTCACTGTCATGATGTTTTCACGTCCTTTCCCGCGCGGCGTCCGGAGGAAGAGCCCACTTCGGGCAGCATGTCGGCATGCACCGATCCTTCGCTGCCGGCCAGCCGATGCGCCAGCCAGGTATAACGTCTGCGGATGTGATTGTTCTTCACCGCTATGGCCAGCGCCCGCCACTCGCCCACCAGCACCACCATTTTGCGTCCGCGCGTCACCGCGGTGTACACCAGGTTGCGCTGCAGCAGCATGAAATGCTGCATCATGAGCGGAATGACCACCACCGGATACTCGCCGCCCTGCGACTTGTGAATGGAAATGGCGTAGGCCGGAACAAGCTCGTCCATTTCCTCCCAGAGATAGTTCACGTTGCGGTCGTCGAAGCGCACGGTCACTTCGCGCTCTTCGGCGTCCAGATAAATGATGGTGCCGGTGTCGCCGTTGAACACGTCCTTGTCGTAGTTGTTGCGCACCTGCATGACCCGGTCGTTCAGGCGGAACTGTCTCTCGCCCCGCACCAGAGAAGTCGGCTGCGGATTCACGGCGTCCTGAAGACGGCGGTTCAGACTGTTCACGCCCACGGCTCCGCGCAGCATGGGCGAGAGAACCTGAATGTCTTCCGTGTGAAAGCCGAACTTGCGGGGAATGCGGTCGCGCACGAGGTCCACCACGAGATCGGCGGCGGCCTCGGGATCGTCCTGCTTGAAGAAATAGAAGTCCGTTTTCTGGCCCGCCCGCTGATGCAGTTCCGGCAGCTCGCCCTTGTTGATGAGGTGCGCGTTGCAGATGATGTCGCTTTCCGCGGCCTGGCGGAACACTTCCAGAAGCTCCACCACGGGCACCGCGCCCGACGCGATGACGTCGCGCAGCACGTTGCCCGGCCCCACGGAGGGGAGCTGATTCACGTCGCCCACCAGAATGAACGTGGCTCCCACGGGCGCGGCCTTCACCAGATGATACATGAGCATGGTGTCCATCATGGAAGCCTCGTCCACCACCAGCAGTCCGCACGCGAGAGGATTGTTTTCGTTGCGGTTGAAGCCGTCTTCCGAAGGACTGTACTCCAGCAGCCGATGAATGGTCCGGGCCTCCATGCCGCTCGCCTCGGACATGCGCTTGGCGGCGCGGCCCGTGGGCGCGGCCAGCAGAATACGCGCCCTGGCCTCCTGAAACACCTTGATGATGGCGTTCAGAATGGTGGTCTTGCCCGTGCCGGGGCCGCCGGTGAGCACCATGACCTTGGAGGCGGCGGCCGTATAGACGGCCTGCTTCTGCTCTTCGGCAAGCTCCATGGGCATGGCGGAAATGACCCGCTTCACCAGTTTTTTCGGCTCGGGAATGTGCACGGACTTCGGCGAATGCAGCAGCCTGTGCATGTAGAAGGCTATCTTCGATTCATAAATGTAGTTGCGCGTGAGGTACACGCCTTCGTGATCGCCGAGGTCCTCGATAACCACGCGCTCCTCGCGCTCAAGATCGGACACGGCCTCGTCCGCCATTTCCGGGGGAATGGAAAGCTTCTGCACGGCCTCGTCCACCAGCAGATTGCGCGGATAGTACACGTGCCCGTCTTCGGTGAGGCGCATGAGCAGATACAGTACGCCGGCCTCGGCCCGCAGAGGGCTTGATTCGTCGAAGCCGAGCTTGCGGGCCAGCGCGTCCGCCGTGGTGAAGCCTATGCCGTGAATGTCCATGGCCAGGCGGTAGGGATTCTCTCGCACCACGGCCAGCGCCTGCGCGCCGTACTGACGATAGATGCGCACCGAAAGCCCGGCCGTGACGCCGTGGGGCTGAAGAAAAATCATGAGCTCGCGGATGCCCTGATGCTCCGCCCAGGAGGCCTTCATGGCTTCCAGGCGCTTTTTGCCGAAACGGGGCAGTTCGAGCATGCGCTCGGGGTCGTGATCCATGACGTCGAGCGTGCTTGCGCCGAAGTGCGCCACGATGCGGTCGGCCCACTTCGGCCCTATGCCCTTGATGCAGCCGGACGCGAGAAAAAGCCGTATTCCCTCTTCGGTGGCGGGCAGCTCTTCCTCGAACGAGGTCATCTGTATCTGGCGGCCGAACTTCGGATGCTTGATCCAGCGGCCCTTCACGCGCAGCCGGGCGCCGGGCTGCGGCGACGACATGCTGCCCACCACGGCCACCGGATCTTCCCGTCCCTCCACGCGGAGCCGGAATACCGTCCAGCCGTTTTCCGCATTGTGGAAGACCACGCGCTCCAGCGTGCCGGAAAATTCCTCCGGGCTGTCGGCGCCATCCTGGGTCAGCATATCCATTTGTTCCATATTTTTCCGCCACGGGCTCTGTTATAGAAAAAGAAAAGCCGGGCAGCCCTCATGCCGGCCTCTTTACAACTCCCTTGATGTACTACTATAAACAGGAAATATCATCAAGGCAGACTCCGTCGGGTGCGCGTCATGCCAGCGCGTTCCCGGCATCGTCCAAGGTCTGCACCCCGCCGTATGCCGCGCAAGCGCCCGGCATGCCAGTAATCCTCAGCAGTTCAGACTGCGTCGAGGCAGCCCGGAAGCGTCATGCCAGCGCCCCGGGAAAACGCACGGCCCGGCCTGGCTTTTTCCGTACTGTGAGGACAGTATGCCCGAATTTTCGAGGATAGACCGTCTCCCTCCCTACGCCTTCGCCGTTGTGGGAGACATCAAGAAGCAGCTCCGCCAGCAGAACATCGACATCGTTGACCTGTCCATGGGCAATCCCGATCTGCCGACGCCCAAATTCATCGTGGACAAACTGTGCGAAGCGGCCCGCAAGCCCGTGAATCACCGCTATTCCGTTTCCCGCGGCATTCCGAACCTGCGCAAGGCCATCTGCGATCTCTACGCCCGCCGCTACGACGTGCATCTCGATCCCGAAACGCAGGCCATAGCCACCATCGGTTCCAAGGAGGGGCTCGCCCATCTGTGCCTCGCCATGCTGAACCCCGGCGACGTCGTGTTCGCGCCCGATCCCACCTATCCCATCCACGTGTACGCCCCCGTCATCTGCGGGGCCGACGTGCGCCGCATTCCCGTGGCCGAAGACCGCGACTTCTTTGAAGATCTGCTCACCGCCACCAAGCAGACCTGGCCCAAGCCCAAGCTGCTCATCATCAGCTATCCACAGAACCCCACCACGCAGGTCGTGGATCTGCCCTTCTTCGAGCGCATCGTGGAATTCGCCAAGGAACACAAAATGTGGGTCATCCACGACATGGCCTACGCCGATCTGTGCTACGACGGCTACAAGGCCCCGAGCTTCCTGCAGGCCAAGGGCGCGGAAGACGTAGGCGTGGAATTCTATTCCATGACCAAGGGCTACTCCATGGCCGGATGGCGCATGGGCTTCTGCCTCGGCAACCGCGACCTCGTCCACATTCTCACCCGCATCAAGAGCTATCTCGACTACGGCATCTTCCAGCCCATCCAGATTGCGGCCACCGTGGGCCTCAACGCCCCGCGCGACGCCGTGGAAAAAATCTGCGACGAATACCGCAAGCGCCGCGACGTACTCTGCGCGGGCCTCAACCGCATAGGCTGGCCCATCACGCCGCCCAAGGCCACCATGTTCGCGTGGGGCCGCATTCCCGAACCATTCCGCGCCATGGGCTCCATGGAATTTTCCAAGCTGCTGCTGCAGAAGGGCCACGTGGCCGTGCAGCCGGGCATCGGATTCGGACAGATGGGCGACGAATACGTGCGCTTTGCCCTCATCGAAAACCAGAAACGCACCAGACAGGCCCTTCAGGGCATCAAGAAGGTGCTTCAGGAAGGCTGATCCCTCCGCTCAAAGACGGGCGAAACATGTGCGCCCGTCTTTGAGCGCCGTTCGACATCACGCCGGCCCCCGGCGGATACTCCGGACGGCCGGGCCGCCAACCGCCAGGCCCCGCAACACCGGAAAAATCCGCCGTCGGCACTTCCGGCACAACCTCTTTCCTCCTTTGGAGCTTGCATGTCTCAGAACCTTTGCATCGGTATCGCCGGCCTCGGTACGGTCGGCAGCGGCCTCGTGGAAATGCTGCAAAAGAATCACGACGAAATTCTGCGCAGAACCGGCCGCGAAATTACGATCAAGGCGGTGGCCGTCCACAATCTCGCCAAAAAGCGCGATCTGCCCGCAGGCGTCGTTCTCACCGACAACGCCCTGTCACTCGCCGACGATCCCGACATTCAGGTGGTCGTGGAGCTCATGGGCGGAACCACCACGGCCCGGGAACTGATTCTGCGCTCCATGGAAAACGGCAAGTCCGTCGTCACGGCCAACAAGGCGCTGCTTGCGGAATACGGTCGGGAAATCTTCTCGCTCGCCGCAAGGAAAAACGTGGCCCTCGGCTACGAAGCCAGTTCCGCGGGCGCCATTCCCGTCATTCAGACCCTGCGCGACAGCCTTGCCGGCAACCACATCACCTCGGTGATGGGCATCCTAAACGGCACGTCCAACTACATTCTTTCCGAAATGAACAGCCACGGCTTCGACTTCCCCACCGCGCTCAAGGAAGCGCAGGATCTCGGCCTTGCCGAAGCCGATCCCTCGCTGGACATCGACGGGCAGGACGCCGCCCACAAGCTGGTGCTGCTCATCCGACTGGCCTGGGGCGTCCACTACGATTTCTCCCAGCTCTCCATCGAAGGCATCCGCGGCCTCAATCCGCTGGACATCCAGTTCGCCCGCGAGTTCGGCTACCGCATCAAGCTCATCGGTCAGGCCCGCGACGAAAACGGCAAAATCGAAGCCGGCGTGTTCCCCGCGCTCGTGCATCACTCCATGCTCCTTGCCCGGGTGAACGGCGCCTACAACGCCGTGCGCATCGAAGGCAACGCCGTCGGCTCGCTGTTCCTGCACGGCCTCGGCGCAGGCAGCCGCCCCACGGCCAGCGCCGTGCTCGGCGATCTGCTGGCCCTGGCCCGCCGCGACGACGTGAACAGCTCCGAAGCCAACACCGGCTTCGTTCATACCCTGCCCGACGCCGAAATTCTTCCTTCCGACGAGGCGGAAAGCCCCTGGTACGTGCGCGCCACCGTGCGCGACACCCCCGGCGTGCTGCGCGACATCGCCACCGTGTTCGCCAAGGAAGGCATCAGCTTCGCCCAGCTCATCCAGAAGGCGGCCACCCGCGACGACTGCGTTTCCCTCGTGCTCATGACGCACGACACCACCGGCCGGGCCATCAAGAAGGCCACCCGCATTCTCCACGAAGACGGAACCCTGCTCGTGCCCGCCACCTGCTTCCGCATTCTCGCCTTCAGCGGAAACGAGGCGGAGGGAGCCTGAAACTGACCTACGCGGGCGTCGCCGCCTCCGAAGCGGCGCACATTCGGCGTTTTCTCTTTCGACGAACGCCGCCGCGTTTTCAGAAAATACGCCAGCCGGACAAACATTCCGTTCCCGCACACGCGGGCACGCAAAACGACAGCACGCAGAAAGAGCGCCCTCTCGCGCGCATTTTTTCTCCGTTCTCCGTCACAACGCTCTACCATCGAGGCATGCCATGACTTCTTTCGATCATGTCCATCTTTGCTGCACCGACCTTGACGCCATGATTGCGTTCTGGACCAAGGCCTTCGGCGCTGAATTCATCCGCTTCCGCAAATTCGGCGGAGCCGACGGCGCCGTCGTCACGCTCTCCGGCGTGCAGATCTTCCTCAAGAAAATTCCCGCCGACGCCCCCATGCCCGACGGTTCCGCCTGCGGCGTGAACCACCTCGGCATCCGCGTGGACGATCCCAACATCATGGCGGAAACGCTCGTCAACGAATTCGGCTGCAAGCTGATCAACAAGGCGAGCGACAACTGCTCCTTTGTGGCCGGACCGCAGGGCGTGACCTTCGAGCTCATGCGCGTCGGCGCCGAAGTCTGACGCACGCACGGCCTTCCAGACGTCCGGGGTACGCATGGCGGGAGCATGAAGATCCGGCTTGACCGCGCTTTCCGGGCGGTATCGCCGCTCCCCGAGCCTGAAGGCCGCAACAGATTCTTCCAGATACGACAGAACGACCGTTCCGAAAGCACGTCTCTTCGGGCGGTCGTTCTTGCATTTAACGATTGTCAAACAGTGCCGCTGTGAGTCAAAAATACTCTGTGTCCTTTCAAGTATTTTAAAATTGTCATGAAACAGACTTCCTCTGTTGCAGCCGTTATAAAAATACTCTACCATCACCCGTAACGACATTCATATTCGTCTTTCGTACCGGAGGATAGCATGAAAATTTCCGTTCTGGCCGCATCCCTGTCCATAGCTCTGCTGATGTCGACCTCGGCGTATGCCGGATTCCGGGGCCCCAGCGACAGCCAGGAGATCATCAACACCGTGCAGGCTGCCGTCAAGGCCGGCGACATGACCACCTGCGTTCTCGAAGGCAACATCGTCAAACATCTGGAGAAAAACAGATACACCTTCCAGGACAAGAGCGGCACCATGACCATAGACATTCCTCCGCACGTGTTCGGTCAGCTTGACGTCACGCCTCAGGACACCGTCAGAATCACGGGCGAAATCGGCAAAAAGAGGAACGCCGATGCGAAGGATCTGCACCTTCGCGTGCGCTACATCGAAAAGATTTCCTGAGCCGTATTGTGCGGCGCATGAAGCAGCGGCCGCCCATACCGGGCGACGCAGCGCTTCATGACGCCGCCTTGTCAATGCGCTTTTCCTGCCCTTGACAGTCTCGTACCCAAGGGCTAATCTCTCTACTCGTGTCCTCGTAGCTCAGATGGATAGAGCGACTGCCTCCTAAGCAGTAGGCCGCGTGTTCGACTCACGCCGGGGACACCATTTGCAATCAAGAGGTCAGGTGCAAGAATACGCCTGACCTCTTTTTGTATGCTTTTTATTATCTCTGCTTTCCAACATCCAAAGGGGAAATACTTACCAGCTCAGGGAAAGTTCTCTCGACTTTTCGCTTGCCCTCTTCTTTTCTCTCCAATGTGCTGAATATCCCACTCTCCAGAATCTCCTATTGCCATGTCGGTACTTCCTACAGTTGTAAAAGAGGACAATATGGCACTCACATTCCCATTTCGTATGTGTCAAATTTTGTTCTTTCGCCATAAAAAAACACCTTTTCGATGAGAACAGGAAGCTGAACAACTCCGTCTTATCGAAAAGGTGTTTTAGATATAAGCGTTTTGTGGCTCACCTACTAAGCAGGGGGGCCGGTTGCTTCATTTTGCCCAACCACATGAAAACATTAACTAAAATAGGATCGTTCATAAAATTGATTCTCTTCATGTAAATATAAAATTTTACTTATAAGTAGTTATTAATGACATATTTTTATGAAACTATACCATGCTATATAACATACTTGTATTACTATTCTAGTATTTTTACTAAAAGAGTAACAGACTAAGTTAGTATTTAAAACAGTTTTTATTCTATATACCCTTTCGGGTTCTGTCTCTGCCAGTTCCAAGTATCACGGCACATTTCGTCAAGGGATCGCTTAGCCGCCCAGCCAAGAATCGTTTGGGCTTTATCGGCATTGGCCCAGAACTCGGGCAGATCGCCTTCACGGCGTGGACCGAATTCATATTTCACATGGATACCGCTGCTGCGCTCAAACGCGTTCACAATATCAAGAACACTATAAGGCCTACCGGTGCCAAGATTGAAAATTTCCGTTCCCTTGTGATCGGCGGCGTATTCCACGGCCCGAACGTGTCCGGCAGCAAGATCCATGACGTGGATGTAGTCGCGGCGACAGGTTCCATCCGGGGTGGGATAGTCATTGCCGAAAATGGTGAGATGATCGCGACGCCCCACGGTCACCTGCGCCACATACGGCATGAGATTGTTCGGAATGCCCTGCGGATCTTCACCGATGCGGCCGGATTCGTGCGCGCCTATGGGATTGAAATAGCGCAGCAGCACCACTGAGAGAGCGGAATCGGCCCGGGCAGCGTCTTCCAGAATCTGTTCCATCATGGACTTGGTCCAGCCGTAGGGATTGGAACAGCGGCCGCGCGGCATGGTTTCCACGTACGGATAGGGATTCTCCTCCCCGTACACCGTGGCCGACGAGGAAAACACAATGTTGTGAACGCCGCACTCCTGCATGCATTCCAGCAGCGTGAGCGTGGTGTCGATGTTGTTGCGATAGTAGGCGAGCGGCTTTTTCACCGATTCGCCCACGGCCTTGAGGCCGGCAAAGTGCATGACGCAGTCGATGTGGTGGACGATCATGATACTGAGCATGGCCGCCTTGTCGCTCACATCGGCTTCATAGGCAG
>NZ_CALUYL010000016.1 GCF_944324995.1 uncultured Mailhella sp. | reverse complement strand
TGCACACCGCGCGGGTGGAGGCTTCATACTCCACAGAGGTGCCGTGGCCCGAACAGCCGGGATAATAGGCGTATTTCATGGCTCAGCTCCTCGTCTTTTCCGCATAGCGCTTGAATATGCGCGCCACTTCCTCGCGTCCGTGAATGACCGAGGGAATGAAGGGCATCTTGTTCTTCCGAAGCGCCATGGGGGCGATTTCCAGATTGCCCCAGCCGCGCAGCGTGCGGCCCATGTAGTCGGCCATGACGCCGAGCTCGTAGGAACGACCCGTGGCATGCACGGTGTCGAGAAACGCCTTCCAGAAGGATTCGATGGGACGATCCTGCACCAGGCCCTCGCGACGCGCCATCATGCGGAGCGTTTCCATGACCGCGGCGACGTCGATATTGTTGGGACAGCGGGCGCTGCAGGTCGAACACGACAGACACAGCCACAGCGAACGGTTCTTCAGGGCTTCGTCCTTGAGGCCCATCTGCACGGCGCGCATGATCTGGCTGACCTGACGGTCGTACACCTGAGCGCCGGGACAGCCCGCCGTGCAGTTGCCGCATTGGTAGCAGGCCGACAGGTTCTGACCGCTCTCTTCTTCGACCTGACGCTTGAACTTCAGGTCTCTGGCTTTATCAAGCCTAGTGATGTTCATAGAGACTCCCCTTGAAGACTTCTTTCACAACCATCAGGAAACACTGTTTTTTCCCGAAATGGAACAGGAAAAGTCTTTCAATGTCTGACAAAAAAGGACAGCAGTATCCCTTTTAACGCCATCGAGTAGAACATACTTCGGAAGGCAAGTCCATACTGCCTTCGCTGAAAAAGGCGAAGAGTCAACAACTTTTCTCTTTTATTTTCAATGAGATAAGTTTGTTTCGCAATTTAGACCGGGGATTACATAACAGATTTTATAAAATTTTGCCGCGACGCCCTTCCCTGCCGTCGTCCGACGGGAGCGGGAGGGAGTCGGCAGAGAACCGGAAGCCCGGGGGAGCGCGACCCACGGAACCAGGAAAGGGCGAGGCTCTCCTCCCTCTCTTGTGCAGCCTCCCCTCTCCGCACGGAACCAGGCCACGGGTGAAGCAAAAATAGACGAAGAGTCGCCGCTGCCTTCTCCGTGCGGAAGCGGATGCGTCCATCATAACTAAAGGATAGGAGCGAAGGCTCGTCTCGGATCGAGAGCCGCACCACGGGAGCGTGTTCCGCCTCCCGACCTGCGCCCGGAGTGCAGAGCAAAGCCTCAAACCGCGGACGACCGCCGTTCAGGCTGTCGTCGCCAAAGAAGAAAACAACGCGAGAGCTCCGGCAACGCTCCACTTCTCCGGCGCACGAACACGACGGCAGTTTCGGACGGCAAGCAGCGCGGCAACAAAACGCTGCGGCGGTCGCGCCGCGCTTTCAGCGTTCGCCGCAGAAGAACAGGGAAACGGGCGGAATGTCGCCCCGCTTCATGACCGCGGCGCAGTGCTTTTCCGCATCGGCCAGCGTGCGCACGGGGTCGAGCGTGAGGAAGGTTCGATTGCGGTACAGAAAGCGCCCGTCCGTCATGGTGTGGACCACGTTTTCCCGCGTGGCCTGATACACCACCCGCTGCACGGGATCGCGTCCCCACGCGGGCAGGGAATGAGGCATGTCCATGTTGAGCACGACGAGATCGGCCTTCTTGCCGGGTTCCAGACTTCCGAGTTCGTCCGCCTGCCCCATGGCTTCCGCGCCGCCGAGCGTGGCCATTTCCAGCGCCTCCATGGCGGGCAGCGCCGTGGGATCGTTGGTGCGGGCCTTCTGCAGAATGGACGCCTGACGCACTTCCATGAGGCCGTCCATGTGATCGTGCGCGCCGTCGAGCCCGAGCGCCACGTGTGCGCCGAGCGCCCGCAGTTCGGTGACGGGCGCAATGCCGGACGACATCTTGGTGTTCGAGGAGGGGCAGTGAACCACATGCGTGCCCGTTTCGGCAAGGATGCGTTTTTCCTCGTCGTCGAGCCAGATGCAGTGGGCGAGAATCACGTCGTCGCCGGTGTAGCCGATGCGGTCGAGATAGCGCACGTTGCGTTCATGGCAGCGCGCCTCGACCAGCGCAATTTCCCCGAGATTTTCCGAAGCGTGGGTGTGCAGGCGCAGGCCGTTCTGCCGCGCAAGGTCGCGCGCGGAAGCGAGCAGCGCCTCCGAGCACGACGGCACGAAGCGCGGGGCCACGGCGTAGCGCAGACGCCCGTTTTCCGCCATGTGCCAGCGCCGGATGAGGCGCTCGGTTTCCCGGATGCACGCGTCCGCGTCCTCCCGCATGAGAGCGGGCAGATCGTCGCCCACGTCCATCATGCACTTGCCGAAAAGGCCGCGCAGACCGACTTCGGCCATGACCTCGAAAATGGCGTCCTCGTGCAGCGTCGTGCCCATGTCGATGAGCGAAGTCGTGCCGCTGCGGATGAGCTCCATGGCGGCGAGACGCGCGGAGGCCGCGTTGCTTTCCCTGCTGTGCGAGGACTCCATGGGCCAGGTGCGTTCGCGCAGCCATTCCATGAGCGCGAGATCGTCGCACAGCCCGCGGAACAGCGCCTGCGTCACGTGCATGTGCGCCTGAACGAGGCCGGGAATCACGGTCATGCCGTGCAGATCCACCACCTCCGTGCCGTCCTCCGCCCTGCCCTCCTGCGGACGGGGCGCGCCTGCATCGCGGGGCGAAACGGCGGCAATGCGGTCGTCTTCCACAAGAATGTCGGCGCGAAGCACGCGCCTCTCTGCGTCCATGGTGACGACAAGGCCGTCGGCAAGCAGCGTCTTCATGCCTTTGCCCCCGGGCGATACGCCCGCCAGATCAGCCACAGTCCGGCAGCAAGCAGCGGCAGGCAGAGAATCTGCCCCATGGTCACCCAGCCCGCAAAAAGATAGCCGAGCTGCGCATCCGGCACGCGGAAAAATTCCACGGTGATGCGGCTTACGGCATAGAGCACGCCGAAAAGTCCGGCCACCGCGCCGCGCGGACGGGGCCGCGAAGAGTAGATCCACAAAATGACGAAGGTGAGCACGCCTTCGAGTCCCGCCTCGTAGAGCTGGGAAGGATGCCTCGGAAGCGGGCCCGCGCCGGGAAAGATCATGCCGAGGGGGGAATCCGTCACCTTGCCCCAGAGCTCGGCGTTGATGAAGTTGCCGATGCGGCCGAAGAAGAGTCCGGTGGGCACGAGCGGAGCCACGAAATCCAGAATATCCAGCAGGCTCCTGCCGTTTCTGCGGCCCCACAGCCAGCTGGCCGTCACCACGCCCACAAGGCCGCCGTGGAACGACATGCCGCCGTTCCACACCCGGATGATCTCCACGGGATCGGCCACGTAGGCGGAAAGATCGTAGAAAAGCACATAGCCGAGCCTGGCCCCGAGAATCACGCCGAGCATGGCCCAGGTGACGAACTCGTCCACCATTTCGGCCGTCCACGTCGACCAGGAACGGGACGCGCGCCAGCGGCCGAGCAGCCAGCCCGCAAGGAAAGCGAACACGTACATGAGGCCGTACCAGTGAAGCTGCAGCGGCCCGATGGAAAGCGCCACGGGATCGATGGAAGGATATTGCATCATGGTCTCCTTGTCTCGGGCTCATTACCATAAAAGAAAGGGACAGGCCAGAGGCCCCGCATCCGCGCGCCCGGGACGTTTTCGCTTTCTCTGTTCGCGAGCTCACCCATCCCGCCGGAGCCCCGCCTCCGTACTCCCGGGGCCGTTTTCCGCAGGGCGACAGCACGCGCGGCAGCTCGCCCTTCTCCCAGAAAACGCGGCGGCGCAACGCCCACCCCCGCGACTCTTTTCAGCCGCACGGTACTCGTGCTTTACCACCCTCCGACGCGAGCGAGCGCAACGCAACGACAGGCGCTCCAGTGTGGGGGCCCTCTACGCGCGACGACGCCTGAACTTGCGGGTCTCGCAGCAGGTGAAGACGGAGCCTGCCCCCTCACGGACAACGCTGAAGTCGTCCAGCTTTTCCTTGACGGCCGCCCTGTACACTCTCGCGCGCGGACGACGCCCCCCGCCACGGTCGGAGTCAGCCTGCTGACGGATGAGCCCCCCCCGCTCGGACGGCGCGACCGCCGTGGAGCTGACGCGGGCAAAGATGGCCGAAGCGCCCCCGCGGTCGGCGCGACGCGAAAAATCATGCGCCGACATTCTCCCGCCGTCGGCCGCCGCGCCTCTTTCAGGGCGAAAAGCGCGGCCGTCGCCCCGTCCGCTCCGGGCAAAAAACTCTTTACGCAGCCACACGACTACGCTACTTCCGAAAGAAACAGCATCAAGGAGCCGCCATGCTCAAAAGCACACGTCCCTTTTCTCCTGCTGCGGCTGCGGCAAGCCTTGCGGGTCTTCTCTTCTGCCTCTGGGTGTTCTTCACCGGCGGCAAGGCGCTCTGCCTTACCGACGGCTGCGCCCTCTTCCAGGATTTCCGTCTCGCGGGCGTTTCGCTCTGGCAGGCAGGCATCGTTCTTTTTTCCGTTCTGCTCGCGCTCGCCCTGCTGCGCTTCTCCCGCGCGGCATATCTTCTCGCCGCGCTCGCGCTCGCGGCAGACGCCGTGCTGCTTTGCGTCATGGTATTCACCGCTCCCTGCGTGAACTGCCTCATCGTGGGCGCGCTCATCGCCCTGAACTATCTGATTCTCCGCGCCGACAACCTGCCGCCGCGCCGGGAACGCTCCACGCTCGCCGCCGTCTGGCTCGTGCTTCTCGTCATTGATCTCGGCGGCGTGGCGCGCGATCTTGCGGATCCGTGGTCGCCGCTGCCCGCGCCGGAACAGGGCTCCTCCGTGCAGGTCTATTTCTCTCCGAGCTGCCGCGCCTGCCAGACGCTCATCGCAAATTCCGACCGCCTTGCGGACGCCGCCTGGTATCCCGTGCCGGAAGACGCCAGAGACGTGCTCATCATTGCAGACATGGCCGACAGGCTCGAAAAGGGCGAATCCCTCGAACAGGCCGTGCAGAACGCAAGGCGGAACGCGCCCGATCCCGCGGCCTTCGAGCAGAGCGTCGCCTCGCGCCTCAGCCTGCTGAAGCCGAGCATGCTGCTGCTCCAGTTCCGCCTGTGGCGCAATCACGCGCACGTGCTTGCCGCAGGCTCCGACAGGCTGCCCTTCGTGGAATTCAAGGGACTGCCCGCCTTTCTCGCCGAAGAGCCCACGCCCGAAGAACCGCAGGAGCGCGCTCCCGCCGCCCCGCCTTCCGACGCGCTGCCGGACATTCCCGGTCTCGGCGTGGCCGGATTCTGCGGCGGAGGCGACGATGCGCCCTGCGAAGAGCCCCCCTCGCCGCCCTCGTCCTCCGGTCTCATTGATACAAGCGGCATGACGCCGTAGGCTTCACAAAGACGCATTTTTTTTCAATTCGCCGACATTGCAGGGAAAATGGCTTCAATCGGCAATAATGCCGACTTGTCTCTTGCCGAAACTTAAGCTAACCTCTGCCAAATTAGCGGCCATTTTTCGGCCGCAGCTTTTCACCATTATTCACGCAGGCATACATGGACATCGCAGAACTGTGCAGCAATCGGCGCGAGGCGCTGGTAGATCGCTGGGTCAACCGATTCTTTGCCAGCTATCCTCTTGACAGCAAGGGCTTCATGCGGACAAGCCGCGACCGGTTCGCCAATCCCGTGGGAGAGACGACGCGTCATTCGGCGTCGGTGCTCTTCGACGCCGTCATCGGCATGGACGCCGAACCCGACACCGTGAAGCAGGCCCTTCACGACCTCATCTGGATACGCGCCGTGCAGGACATGCCCCCCGCCAAGGCCGTGGGCGCGCTGTACCTGCTCAAGGACATACTGCGCAGCGAAGTGCTGCCCGAATGCCTGAAGCCGGAACTTGCCGGTCAGGACATGCTGAACGCGTACCTCGACATGGAATCCAGAATCGACACTCTGGGGCTCATGGCGCTGGACATGTACTCCGAGGCGCGGGAACGCGTGTTCAGAATACGAGTGGAGGAAGTAAAGCGAAGCCAGTCGCAGGTGATTCGACTGGCCAAGCTTCGGAGGGAGCAGGCGGAATCTGCTCCTGAAACTGAAAATCGAGGGGTAGAGGAATGACCATCGCATTTGCGGCCACTCTGCTCATCCTGCTTATAGGATGGGCCGGGTCAGCACTTGGCCTGCAGTATCTGCTCGGCGTAATCTTGCCGCTGGTAGCGGGTGCTGTGTTCATCATCGGCTTCATCTGGAAGATCGTTCGCTGGGCTAAATCGCCCGTACCGTTCGCCATTCCCACAGTGGCGGGCCAGCAGCGTTCTCTGGACTGGATCAAGCCCAACCGTCTCGAATGCCCGTGGACCACGCCCGCCGTCGTCGGCCGCATGATCCTCGAGGTGTTCGCCTTCCGGTCGCTGTTCCGCAACACCCGCGCGGAACGCACCACCATCGACGGAACGCCGCGCATCACCTATTTTTCCAACAAGTGGCTGTGGGTGTTCGCCCTGCTGTTCCATTACAGCATGCTGGTCATCATCATCCGCCACGCCCGCTTCTTCCTTGACCCGGTGCCTGCGTGCATTGCCGTCATCGAATTCGTGGACGGCGTGTTCCAGGTAGGCGCTCCCCGCTTCTACCTCACCGACGCCTTCATTCTCGGCGCCCTCGCCTTCCTGCTGCTGCGCCGCGTCTGCACCGAAAAGCTCCGCTACATCTCGCTGCCCGCCGACTACTTCGCGCTGTTTCTGCTCATCGCCATTGCCGGTTCCGGCATCTGCATGCGCTACATCTCCAAGGTGGACATCAATCAGGTGAAGGAAGTCATCATGGGCCTTGCCACGCTGCAGCCCGTGGATCCCTCCGGCATCGGCTCCATCTTCTTCATTCACGTCACGCTGGTGAGCGCCCTGCTCATCTACTTCCCCTTCTCCAAGCTCATGCACATGGGCGGCGTCTTCATGAGCCCCACCCGCAACATGAAGTGCAACACCCGCGAAGAACGTCACGTGAACCCCTGGAACCCGCCCAAGAACTACCACACCTACGCCGAATATGAAGATGATTTCCGTGAAGCCATGGTTGAGGCCGGCATCCCTGTAGAAAAGCAGCCTGAACCCAAGACGGAAGCCTAAGGAGTTACTGGTCATGGCAAAAATGCCCACACCCGAAGAATTGCTGGCGGCCACGCCCACTTCCTTCCCCAAAGAGGGCTGGATGGACACCAAGCCGGATTTTCATCCCGGCAGCTTCTGCTATCCCGCCAAGACGGAAATACTGAAGGGACTCGGCTTCGAGAACGCCCATGACTGGGCGCCCGACAACGAAGACTGGGAACTGCCCGAAAACTGGGAACAGATTCTCCACAACTCCCTGCAGGACGCGCTGAACAAGCATCGTTCCCTCAAGGTGTTCATGGACTGCTGCGTGCGCTGCGGCGCCTGCGCCGACAAGTGCCACTTCTTCCTCGGCACCAACGATCCCAAGAACATGCCCGTGCTGCGCGCCGAACTTCTGCGTTCGGTGTACCGCAAGGACTTCACCACCGCAGGCCGACTGCTCGGCAAGCTCGCCGGAGCCCGCAAGCTCGACAAGGACGTCATCAAGGAGTGGTTCATCTACTTCTATCAGTGCACCGAGTGCCGCCGCTGCTCCCTGTTCTGCCCCTACGGCATCGACACCGCCGAAATCACGGTCATCGTGCGCCAGATGCTGCTTGACCTCGGTCTCGGCATCCACTGGATCATGAACTCGGTCAACGACTGCAACCGCACCGGCAACCACCTCGGCGTGCAGCCCCATTCCATGCGCGAAATCGTGGAATTCCTCTGCGACGACATCGAGACCATCACCGGCATCCGCGTGGATCCGCCGTGGAACGAAAAGGGGCATGAAGTCATCTTCATCACCCCCTCGGGCGACTACTTCGCCGATCCCGGCATCTACACCTTCATGGGCTACCTCATGCTGTTCCATGAAATCGGCCTGGACTACACGCTTTCCACCTACGCTTCCGAAGGCGGCAACTTCGGCTCCTTCGTCTCCTTCGACGTGGCCAAGAAGCTGAACGCCAAAATGTACGCGGAAGCCGAACGCCTCGGCGTGAAGTGGATTCTCGGCGGCGAATGCGGCCACATGTGGCGCGTGGTGAACCAGTACATGGCCACCTACAACGGCCCCACCCCGCCCAACATGGAAGTGCCCGTCTCCCCCATCACCGGCACGGTGTTCAAGAACGCCGCCGCCACCAAGATGGTGCACATCGCCGAATTCACGGCCGACCTCATCAAGCACAACAAGCTCAATCTGCGCCCCGAGCGCAACAACCACATCATCACCACCTGGCACGACTCCTGCAACCCGGCCCGCGCCATGGGTCTTCTGGAAGAGCCCCGCTACATCCTGAAGCACGTCTGCAACAACTTCGTGGAAATGCCCGAGCACACCATCCGTGAGGAAACCTTCTGCTGCGGTTCCGGCTCCGGTCTGAACGCCGAAGAAATCATGGATCAGCGTCTGCGCGGCGGCTTCCCCCGCGCCAACGCCCTGCGCTACGTTCACGACACCAAGGGCGTGAACTGGATGGGCTGCGTCTGCGCCCTCGACCGCGCGGCTCTGCCTCCGCTCGTCGACTACTGGGTTCCCGGCGTCACGGTGAGCGGCCTGCACGAACTCGTGGCCAACGCCCTGGTGATGAAGGGCGAAATTCCCCGCACCATGGACCTGCGTCAGGAAGATCTGCCCTTCCCCGATGAAGATCCCGCCGCCTCGGAGGAAGCATAAATGTACAACGCAAAATTCGTCATCCCCGGCATCATCGTATTTGCCGGGCTGTTCACCGCGCCCTTCTGGATCAATATGCTTTCTTCCGGTCACGAAGAGGTCAAGGTGGAGCTCCCCACGGAACCCGTCACCTTCTTCGGCGAAGAACGCACCCAGTGCATCGAGCCCAGAGAATGGATGGCCGCCAACCATATGGAGCTGCTCCTTGAGTGGCGCGACAAGGCCCTGCGCGAAAACAAGCGCATCTACGTCGCTTCCGACGGCAAGAAATGGGAAACCAGTCTGCAGAACACCTGCATGGCCTGCCACAGCAACAAGGCCGAATTCTGCGACAAGTGCCACAACGCCAACAGCGTGAACCCGTACTGCTGGGACTGCCACGTCGTACCCCAGGGGAACAATCATGAATTCGAGTAGACGTTATTTTCTCAAGGTCGCAGGCCTGTCCACCTTCGCCCTGGCTGCGGGAGCGGCCCGCGCGGAAGCGGCCAAGGCCTCCTATGAAGCCTATCCCGAGGAACGGAAGGCAAAGCGCTGGGCCATGGTCATCGACACCCGCCGCATTCAGACGGTGGAAGACATGCGCCCCATCGTGGAAGCCTGCCACAAGGTGCACAACGTGCCCACCATTCCCGGCAAGCACGAAGTGAAGTGGATCTGGGACGACACCTTTGAACACGCCTTCGCCAACGATCCCGCCCCGATGCTTCCCGAAAACATCGAGGACCGCCGCTTCTTCCTGCTGTGCAACCACTGCACCAATCCTTCCTGCGTGCGCGTCTGCCCCGCCGGCGCCACCTACAAGACGGAAGGCGGCCTCGTGGCCATCGACTATCACCGCTGCGTGGGCTGCCGCTTCTGCATGGCCGCCTGCCCCTACGGCTCCAGAAGCTTCAACTTCCAGGATCCGCGTCCCTTCATCAAGGACCTGAATCCCGCCTACCCCACCCGCATGCGCGGCGTGGTGGAAAAGTGCACCTTCTGCGCCGAACGCCTGGAAAAGGGACTCATGCCCGCCTGTGTCGAGGCTTCCAACGGCGCCATCATGTTCGGCGACCTCAACGACCCGAACTCCATCGTCCGTCGTGTCCTCGCCAAGAACTTCAGCATGCGCCGCAAGCCCGATCTGGGCACCGATCCCGGCGTTTACTACATCATCTAGGAGGGAACCATGGTTGAAAAAGTTCTCAAGGGTTCTCCCAAGTATTATCTGTGGATTCTCTTCCTGCTGGCCATCATAGGCTATGCCTTCATCGTCTATGTGTTCCAGCTCATCTACGGTCTGCAGATGACCGGTCTTACCCGCAACACCTCGTGGGGCTTCTACATCGCCCAGTTCACCTATCTGGTGGGCGTGGCCGCCGCGGCCGTGATGCTGGTTCTGCCCGCCACCTTCCATCACTATCACCCCTATCACCGCGTGATCGTGTTCGCAGAATTCCTCGCCATCGGCGCGGTCATCATGTGCATGCTCTTCATCGTGGTGGATATGGGCCAGCCGCAGCGCGTGCTGAACATCATTCTGCATCCCACGCCGAACTCGGTCATGTTCTGGGACGCCACGGTGCTTTGCGGCTACCTGCTGCTCAACGCCGTCATCGGCTGGACCTCCCTCGAACATGAAAGCCGTCACGTGCCCGTGCCCCGCTGGGTCAAGGTGCTCGTGGTCGTGTCCATCTTCTGGGCCTTCTCCATCCACACCGTGACCGCCTTCCTGTACGCAGGTCTGCCCGGACGCCACTACTGGCTCTCCGCCATCATGGCCGCCCGCTTCCTGGCTTCCGCATTCTGCGCCGGTCCTTCCATCCTGCTGCTCGCCCTGCTGCTCCTGAAGCGCCTCACCGGCTTCAATCCCGGCAAGGACGTGGTGAAGTCCCTGTCCCTCACCATCGCCTACGCCATGGGCCTGAACATGTTCTTCTACGTGCTCGAACTGTTCACCGCCTTCTACAGCGGCATTCCCGGCCATCAGCACCCCATCACCTTCATCTTCAACGGTCATGAAGGCCTCAACGTGTGGCTCAACGGCTGGATGTGGGTGGCCGTGGTGCTCGCCTTCGTGAGCATCTTCCTGCTGGCCATTCCCAAGTTCCGCAACAACATGAAGATTCTGCCCTGGGCGCTCGTGATGCTCGTCATCGCCTCCTGGATCGACAAGGGCCTCGGCCTGCTCATCGGCGGTTTCGCTCCCACCCCCTACGAGACCTATGAAGTCTATACTCCCACCTTCTGGGAAGTCTCCATCGGCCTCGGCATCTTCGCCGTGGGCGCCCTTGTGGTCACCCTGCTGTGGAAGATCGCCATTGAAATGAAGCGCGAGGGCGGCGAGCCCTTCGAACTCGCCGAATAGCGGGTCGTCGGGCAACCGGCCGCCTCATCTCTGCGGTTTCAAACGCCCGGACGGTTCGCCGTCCGGGCGTTTTTGCGCTCCGGGGAAAAATCCGCCCTGCTGCCTCTCTGCCGAGAATTCCGGGAAACGACTTTCCCCGTTCTCTCGCGCCTGCCGAATGCTCCAGAGAAAAACGGCCTTTCTCCCCGCTTGTCCGCCGCCCTGCCCCATGCGCCGAAGAAACAACGTTCCCCACTGCCGTCCGATGCAGAGCGAGGGGCGCGACGTGAATTCATGCCGAGGAGCCTTCGCCGATCTTCCATACTGCGCCGTGGGATGCAGGGATGGAACGTTTCCGGAGCGACGGGCGTCGAAGCGCGGGCAAAGTTCGCAAGGTCAGCTTCCCACAGGGAAGACATCAGAGGGCGCATTCAGCAAGGCGAGCCACGCAAGGAGCCTCTCGCAGGGAAAGAGCTCCTGATGGGGTCGGCTTTTCGCGAAGAACACGCGCGAGAGCTGCTTGCCGATGATTCTTCCGGGCGAGACTTCGCGGCGATGCTTCCGCCCCGACGAACGGCCTCTGAAAAAAACGCCGCCTCCGTGAAAACGCCCTGCCATTGAACGCCGACCGGCCTCCGAAACGGCCGCCTTGTCCCGGAACAAAGCACGAGAACAAGCCCTCAGCCCTTGCCCCGCAACGACATTCCCGAAGGCGTCGGCAGAAAAACGTCCGCCTTGACGGCGCGGGGAAGCCCCGGCTATAACGAGAAAATAATCTGTGTACCCTGCGCATCCGCGCTCCTTCAACAAAGGATTCACGCCATGGCTCTTCATATCGTCGATCATCCTCTCATCCGGCACAAGCTCGGTCTGCTCCGCAAGGAAAGCACGTCCACCAGCGAATTCCGCATGCTCTCCAAGGAAGTGGCCCGCCTTCTCACCTACGAGGCCACGAAAAACCTCCCCACGGAAAAGAAGACGGTCAAAGGCTGGGCCGGACAGGTGGAAGTCGATTACCTCGCCGGCAAGATGATCACCATCGTGCCCATTCTCCGCGCAGGACTCGGCCTCATGGACGGCGTGCTCGACATGGTTCCCGGCGCGAAGATCAGCGTGCTCGGCATGTACCGCAACGAAGAAACCCTGGAACCCGTGGAATACTACAAGAAGCTGGCCCGCCGCATCGATCAGCGCGTGGCCATCATTCTTGATCCCATGCTGGCCACCGGCGGCTCGCTCATCGCCGCCATCGACGTGCTCAAAAAGGAAGGCTGCAAGCATATCTGCTCCCTCAACCTCGTGGCCGCTCCCGAAGGCGTGAAGGCCGTGCTCGACAAGCATCCCGATGTGGAAATCTACGCCGCCGCCCTCGACGATCACCTCAACGAAAACGGCTACATCATTCCCGGTCTCGGCGACGCCGGCGACCGCATCTTCGGCACCAAGTAGCGCCGATTCCCGGCGCCGATGTTCTCATCGTCCGCTCGTCAGGCCCGAAGGGTTCGCCCTCCGGGCCTTTTTTCGGCGCGGCAAACAACGATCCGCCGCGCCGACTCCGACAGGTGTCCGATGTCATCAACTCCCCGACGGCGGCGCACGGGAACCCGCCGTT
Source organism: uncultured Mailhella sp. (assembly GCF_944324995.1). Taxonomy (GTDB): domain Bacteria; phylum Desulfobacterota; class Desulfovibrionia; order Desulfovibrionales; family Desulfovibrionaceae; genus Mailhella. Next base: position 53,109 of record NZ_CALUYL010000016.1, on the reverse strand, counting down.
TCCAGCGGCCCCACCGCGTTTTCCGGGAGCACCCCTCCGCGCCGCTGCGGAAAAAGCGTTTTCCCTGCGGTTATTCCCGGCGCAGAACAGCCCCGCAACCTGCGCACGCCTCGACCGACTCGACCTCTTCTGCGCCCGCAGGCTTCGGCCCTTCCAGGGACGCGCCCTTTCTGCGGCCGGAGCAAGGCAGCCACCCGTTGCCGCGCCCGCGGTTGACGCGCGCGCCCCTGAAAACTACAAAGAAGTCACGGCGTCCGAAATGTTCGGGAAGCGCCCGACGTTCGCGCGAGCCGCGTCCGCCGACCGCATCCTTCGCCCGGCGGACGGAAGTCTCATTCCACAGGCAGGTCAGTATGGCACGTTATTCTTCCAAAATAAGCAACAAGCACATGGTGGCCGTGCGCTTCAGCTCCCTGGGCGACGTGGCACTCACCACGGGCGTTCTCCTCGACTGGCACGAAAAGCACGGAACCATGTTCACCGTCATCACCAAAGAAGCCTTCGAGCCGCTGTTCGATCACAATCCCGCCGTGCTCAACGTCATCGGCTTCGACGACAACGATCTGCACGGGCAGACGCAGGCCGTCATCTTCCGCGGCATCATGGAAAAATATCGCGACTCCCCGCTGCTTGACCTGCATCGCAATCTGCGTTCCGCCATGCTGGCGCGCATTTGGCGCGACGCCATCATCTGCTACAACAAGATGGCGCTGGCCCGCCGCATCTTTCTGTGGAGCAAGGGGCGCTTCTTCGGCGAAGCGCTGCGCCGCTACAACGTGCCCCAGCGCTACGCCATCGGCCTGTACGACAAGGAAAACGTGCCCTCCGCCGCGGAACTCCGTCCCCGCGTCTTTCTTACGCAGGACGAAATCACCCATGCGGAAGAACTGCTCGCCCCCCTTCAGGCCGAAGGCGCGCCCATCGTGGCGCTGCACCCCTTTGCCACCCACGAGGCAAAAACCTGGCCCATGGAGACCTGGCTGCGCTTTGCCGCGCTGCTCCGCAGCGAGGGCATCAGCTACTTCTGGGTGGGCCAGGGCGACGACATGCCCGAAGAGGAACACCCCCGCAGCTTCGTCAACAAGACCGGCCTGCGCGAACTGTGCGCCCTGACGTCCGTTGCCGACGTGCTCGTGACCGGCGATTCCGGCCCCATGCACCTCGCCACCGCCGTGGGCACGCCCGCGCTTGCCATGTTCGGCCCCACCTGCAGGGAATGGGGATTCTTCCCCTCCGGCGAGCACGACCGCGTGGTGCAGCTCGACATGCCCTGCCGCCCCTGCTCGCTGCACGGCTCCGGCACCTGCCCCAAAGGCAACGCCTGCATCACGGGCATTCTGCCGGAACGCATGCTCGAAGAACTGAAAACCATGCTCGCCTAGCGTGATTCCTGCGGCGGGCGGGAATAAAGACCATCACGGACGCGGCCTTGCCCCCCGGATTGTCTTTTCCGTGCGCGGGCGTGAAAGCGCAGCGCTGATGACGACGCGCGCCCGTGCGGTCCGTTCTGCGGACGGAGGCGGCGTTCAAAGACCGGCGGCCGCCGCTTTCGGGCATGGACTCTTCTGCGGGCGAAGACAGGAGCTTCCGCGCCGCCCTTCGTTTTCGCGGAGCGCGGCCTGCGGCGAGGCAGACGCGGCAGGGCGCGACACGCGCGAATTTTCCTTCCGCTCTTCCCTTCGGCTGGCGGGAAAAAGGCTGTCATCTCCCACACTTGCCGAACTCGCCGGGCAAAAGACGGAACCATGTGATTTTTATGTCATTTCTTCAAAGAAAAGATTCTCGTCGGTTGACCTGCCCCTTCTCTGATGTTAGAGTCGGATATAAAGTAATATCAGAAGAAGATCATGCCTCAGCGCATGACTTGTTCCCTTATCGGCAAAAGCCGCGACCTTCCCGCCGCCATGGAAGCCTTCGCGGAAAATTCCTGTCTATCAGCGCCAGGAGGGCCTTATGCAAATCTCCATTGGTCTGGGGAAAGAAGGCGCGGAAGAACGCCTTGAAAAACGAGGCGTGTCGCGCCGCGAGTTTCTGAAATTCTGTTCCACTGTGGCTGTGGCCATGGGCCTGGGCCCCACGTTCGCGCCCACCATGGCAAAGGCTCTCACGTCTGCCGCGCGTCCTGCCGTCATCTACCTGCACGACGCGGAATGCACCGGATGCACGGAAGCGCTGCTGCGCTCGAGCAAGCCGTTCATCGACGAGCTCATTCTCGACACCATTTCCCTCGACTATCAGGAAACCATCATGGCCGCCGCCGGCGAAGCCGCGGAAGACGCTCTGCACCTGGCCATGAAGAATCCCAACGGCTACGTGTGCGTCGTGGAAGGCGCCATTCCCACCGCCATGGACGGCCTCTACGGCACCATCGGCGGCAAGACCATGTACGCCATCAACAAGGAAGTACTGCCCGGCGCCAAGGCCGTCATTTCCTACGGCACCTGCGCCTGCTTCGGCGGCATCCCTTCCGCCGCGCCCAATCCTTCCGGCTGCAAGGGCGTCAACGACTGCTTCGCCGATCTCGGCGTCAAGGCCGTCAACGTGCCCGGCTGCCCGCCCAATCCCCTGAATCTCATCGGCACCATCGCCGCCGTGCTTTCCGGCGTCAAGCTGGAACTCGACGCCCTCAATCGTCCTCTGGCCTTCTACGGCCACACCGTTCACGAACTGTGCGAACGTCTGCCCCACTTTGAAGCCGGTGAATTCGCTCCCTCCTTCGATTCCGAAGAGGCCCGCAAGGGCTGGTGCCTCTACAAGCTCGGCTGCAAGGGCCCGGTGACCTACAACAACTGCCCCAAGGCACTGTTCAACGACGTGAACTGGCCCGTCGCCGCCGGACATCCCTGCATAGGCTGTTCCGAACCGAACTTCTGGGACAAGCTGACCCCCTTCTATGAAAACTAGCGAGTAATGCCACCATGAGCGAAGCAAAAACCACTCCCCAGAGTTCCTTTACCGGGCCCATCGTGGTGGACCCGCTTACCCGTATCGAGGGCCATCTCCGCATCGAGGTGGAAGTCGAAAACGGACGCGTCAAAGACGCCAGAAGCTGCTCCACCCTGTTCCGCGGGCTGGAAACCATCCTCAAGGGCCGCGATCCGCGCGACGCCCAGTTCTTCACCGGCCGCACCTGCGGCGTGTGCACCTACACGCACTCGCTCGCGTCCACCCGCGCGCTCGAAGACGCCATGAAGATCGAGATTCCCGTGAACGCCACGCTGATCCGCAATCTCGTGCTCGGCATGCAGAATCTGCACGATCATGTGGTGCATTTCTATCACCTGCACGCCCTCGACTTCGTGGACGTGGCCGCCGCCCTCAAGGCCGATCCGGCCAAGGCCGCCAAGCTCAACGCCTCCATTTCGCCCCGTCCCACCAGCGAGGACGAACTGCGCGCCGTGCAGGCCAAGGTGAAGGCCCTCGTGGAAAGCGGCCAGCTCGGCCCCTTCACCAACGCCTACTTCCTCGGCGGACATCCTTCCTACTATCTCGATCCCGAAGCCAACCTCGTGGCCACGGCCCACTATCTGGAAGCCCTGCGCGTTCAGGTGGAAATCGCCCGCGCCACGGCCGTGTTCGGCGCCAAGAATCCGCATCCGCAGTTCCTCATTGCGGGCGGCGTCACCTGCTACAACGCCCTGCGCCCCGACACCATCGCCCAGTTCAAGGCCCTGTATCAGAAGGCCCGCGCCTTCGTGGAACAGGTGTACATTCCCGATCTGCTGCTCGTGGCCGGCGCCTACAAGGACTGGGCCGCCATCGGCGGCGGCGTTTCCGACTACATGGACTTCGGCGAATTCCCGGGCAAGGAACGCGATCTCACCACCCGCTGGCTCAAGCCGGGCGTCATCTACAACCGCGACCTCAGCACCGTGCTGCCCTTCGATCCCTCGAAGATTTCCGAACACGTGCGTCACAGCTGGTTTGAAGGCGACGAGGCCCGCGCTCCCTATCAGGGCGTGACCGATCCGCGCTTCACCCGCATCGGCGATCCCGACCGCTACTCCTGGATGAAGGCCCCCCGCTACGACGGTCACGCCGTGGAAACCGGCCCCCTCGCCCAGATGCTCATTTCCTACGCGCAGGGCGACAAGCTGGTCACCGACACCGTGAACACGGTGCTGAAGGCCCTGAGCGTCGGCCCCGAAGCCCTCTTCTCCACCCTCGGCCGCACCGCCGCCCGCGGCGTGGAAGCCGTGGTGGTGGCCAACGGCATCGGCGAATGGATTCAGCAGCTTGAAGACAACATCGCCAAGGGCGACAACAAGATCTGCATCAACACCGAAGTGCCCAAGAACGCCGAAGGCGTGGGCTTCGTTCACGCGCCCCGCGGCGGCCTGTCGCACTGGCTCGTCATTGAAAACGGCAAAATCGCCAACTTCCAGCTCGTGGTGCCCTCCACCTGGAACCTCGGTCCCCGCTGCGCCGAAGGCAAGATGAGCGCCGTGGAAGCCGCCCTCGTCGGCACGCCCGTGGCCGATCCCAAGCGCCCCGTGGAAATCCTGCGCACCGTGCATTCCTTCGATCCGTGCATCGCCTGCGGCGTTCACGTCATCGACGGCCGCACCAATCAGGGTTACGACTTCAAGGTTCTGTAATCCGTCATGACGACAAGGGGGGAGGATGTCCGATCCTCCCCCTTTTTTTCATGGTCGAACATGGACGCCGAAAACGCTGCGCCGGACGGCAACGCGCGTTGCGGCTCCTGCCGCATCTGACGCCAGCCCCGCACGAGCGGTTTGAACTCCGGTGCTGCCGCCTTTGCAGGGCCGGCTCCCGACCGATGCTGCCGGAGGCAGAGGGCGATATTTCGCCGGACGGGACAGGCAAAACGGCGTTCGTCCGCAAGGGCAAACACCTGCGCGGCGGCGATGTTCACCCGGCCCGCGGGTACGGGGTACGGCATGCCCCCGGCCCGCCTCTGCGCCGCGAAAACAGACAGGGGAAACTTGCCTCGCGTGCTTTGAGCATGTTCCGCGCCGGGCGGCGAGCCTCTCCAGCGCTCCGCCGGGGGAGACCAGGCCGGGCACAGACGCAGCGTCGCCCTCTTCCGCATTCCGGCGCAGGACATGAACTCGCCCTGCCGCAGCAGGCCGCGCCTTCCCCGACGCTTCCGGCGCAGCCGCGGACGATAAAAAATGTGTTTGGGCTTCCCGCAGACGTTCCGCGTCAACACGTCTCCTTCCGCAGCATCTTCCGATCACCATTCCGGGAAACACGCGCCGCACTGTGGCGGCCCGCCGATTTCCCCGCCACCTTTCCCGATTTTGAGATCACCATGGACCGCATTCTCATTCTTGGCGTAGGCAACATTCTTTTCACCGACGAAGGCATCGGCGTGCGCGCGCTCGAATGGCTTCAGGAACATTACGCCTTTCCCGAAAACGTCACGCTTGTGGACGGCGGCACGCTGGGCATGGGTCTCATGGACGCCCTTCTGCAGTGCGACCGCGTCTATGTGCTCGACGCCGTGCTCGGCGGCGACGCGCCCGGCAGCATCTACCGCCTCACGGACAACGATCTGCGCAAGAGCATGAGCTTCCGCGACTCGCTGCATCAGACCGACCTCGTGGACACGCTCATTTACTGCGACATTCTCGGCCATCGCCCGGAAGGCGTGGTGTTCGGCATGGAACCCGCCGACTACAACACCATGGAACTCGGTCTCTCCCCCGTGTGCCGCGACGCCGTGCCCGCGCTGGCGCAAAAGCTCGTGGATGAACTGCGCGAACTGGGCATTGCCGTGAGCGACCGTTGACGCGCCTTCGCGAACATTCTCCTCACCGACAGTCGATGCGCTGATGATGCGCGGGCAGGCGCGGCGGATGCGCAGCAGATGAGCTCTTCCCGCCATGCGTTGCCTGCGCCCGGCGCTCCCTTGCGTTGCGCCCTTGCCGACTCCGCCGAATCTTTGCCGAGGATGCCTGACCGCACACGCAGCGCATCGGACAACGGTTCTGCGGGGCAACGCCGATGACACGCCTCTCTTGCGCCCCGCGCACAACTCCCCGCCGCAGGCCTTGCCGACAACGGCAAGCCGATGCATCCCCGCAACAAAGACAGGAAGCCGCCCCGGCCTCGTCAGGCCGCGCTTCCCCGACGCTCCTATGCAGGCCCGCCGCCTTGCCCTTCAAAAGGCTGACGCTCCTAGAAAAGCCGATCCGCATCCGCGCGGCGTTCCATGCTCAAGTATTCCCGCTCGCGCAACGCCCGCAACACCCCGGAATCTCAAAAGAAAACGTGCATGCTGCGGCGGACCGCTGTGCCGCGCGAAAAGCGCTCCTCTTTTCTCCATCTCTGAAAAATTTTTGCGTCAAACACGCCCGGGGCCGATTGCTCTCCCGCCGAGCTGTCGGCAACCCTGATTAAACGTCTCTCTCAGGCGTTGTGAGGCTCTTTTCTTCTAAATCCTACAGAACTGCTCGGAATTGTCCTTTTTCGCAGCCGACGACAGTCTCAAGCCTCTTTTCCGCCGTATCGCATGGCACTGTTCCGCGCTGCCCTCCGACCGGCGCGAAGTTCAGGGCAGCGTCATGCGCCCGTCCTTTCCCGACCACGTCACGGTGAAGCCTCCGAGCATCGTGGTGCTGTACAGAGGAATCAGCCGCCGGGCCATCTCCGCACGCACCTTTCGTCCGGGAAAGCCGTAATGATTGAACGCCGCCGCCGAAGCCGCGGCCGCTTCCGGCGACACGGCATCGTAAAACTTCCGCTGAAGGCTCGACGTTGCGCCGTGATGCGGCAGCACAAGCAGTTCGGCCCGCAGATCCTGTCCGCTCTCTGCAAGACGCCGCAGCGCCGGAGCCGTCATGTCGCCGCACAGAATGGCCAGAGGCACCTCGTCGCGAATCACGCGAAACGAGAGCGACGCATCGTTGGGCGACGTTTTTCTGCCCGGCCGGGGCGCTGCCTTGTCCGGCCAGACCATTTCCAGCCGTATGCCCTCGGCAAGCTCCATCACGTCGCCGCGGCCCAGAATCCGCTCGGGAATACCCCGCCGCGCCGCTATCTCGCGCAGCGCCCTGCCGTCGGCGGAATCATCCCGCGCTGACAGCGACGACCAGCAGAGGCTTCCCACCTCGAAATGTTCCAGTATCCAGCGAAGGCCGCGCGCGTGATCCATGTCCGTGTGACTCACGATGACCGCGTCAAGGCGCGGCATGCGTCCGTATGTCAGGGCCGGAGCAAGGATGCTGCGCCCGCAGTCGAACGTCGGCGAGGCGCTGCCGCCGCCGTCCACAAGCACGCGTCCGCCGGGATAGCTCAAAAGCACCGCCTGCCCCTGTCCCACGTCGAACACGGTCAGCGCCACTTCCCGCTCCCGCGCCGCCCGCCAGTCGTCGAGCCAGACGGGAATCTGCCCTGCCGGCATCATCAGAAGCCCGAGGCACAGCAGCCTGCGCGCCGCCTCTCCCGCCGGAAGGCCGTTCAGCTTCCGGCCCATCATCAGCATGCCGCCCGTGAGCGCCGCTCCGTAGCCGAGCGCGCTCAAGGACAGGGGGCGCATAAACTGCACGAGCGGCAGGGCTCCGGCTTCGGCCATGCGCTCCAGAATATCGAGCATGATGTCGGCAGGGAGCGTAGCCGCGGCGAAAAGCAGCGTGGAGCAGCTCTGCGGCCCCAGACACGCCAGAAGCAGCATGCCGAGCGCCGCCGCTGGAAGCGTGACAAAGGTGAGCGGCGGCAGCCAGATAAGATTCGTCCAGACCTGCACGCTCGTTGCCCCGAACACGGAAACGATCACGGGCAGCACGGCGAGCTGCGCAGCAAGCGAAAGAATGAGCATGGCGCCGCTCCAGCGTATCGCCGCATGAACTGCGCGACGAAACCGGGAGCGGGAGTCGCCGCCCGGACGACGGGCAGGAGGAAAGCGCCTGCGCAGCGCCGAAACCAGCGGCATGGAAAGCAGTATGCCCGCCACGGCAAGCACGGAAAGCTGTGCGGAAAGATCGAAGGCCGCGCGCGGCCAGCCGATAAAGAGCAGAAGGCACGCGGCAAACAAGGCGTCCAGCGGAGCCGTGCTGCGGCGCAGGCACAGGTACACGGAACCGGCCAGCATCATGCACGCCGCGCGGATGAGGGAAAACGGCGCGCCGCCGAGAAAAAGATAGGCCAGCGCAAAGGGAACGCCTGCCGAAACCACGAGCACGCGCCTCGGCATCACGAGGAACAGGCCGCGAAACGCCCGCGACGCAAGAAAAATCAGCGCCGCGCCCGCCATGGCCGCAAGCGCCAGATGCTGACCGGAAAGAGCCAGCGAATGCACAAGTCCCGCCCGGTTGAAAAGATCCACGGTGTGCGGACTGAGAAAGGAACGATCGCCGAAAAGCAGCGCCGGAAGCATGGCCCTGCCCTGCGGCGGGACTTCCTCCGCCCGCGAGTCCGACGCTCGCCTGCCGCCGGACTTCCCGTCCGCGGGCTCGTCTTTGAAAAGTTCTGCGGAGAGCGCCTCGCGCCAGCTCTCCCTCAGAAGCTGCGCCCGGTACGCCAGGCCTTCGCCCTCGGCAAGCTCGAGATACAGCGGCCCCGCGGCAGTTCTGTTCAGCCGCGCATTATGCCAGACGTCGCGATCCGCCCAGTACCTGCCGAGATCGGAAACGCCGGGATTCACGCTGCCCACGGTGGGATACAGGCGCATGAGGGCCCGCAGCGTTTCTCCGGCCACCGGCCTGCCCGTGTGCGCCATGTCCCGCTTCTGCAGCGTCAGGCTCACGAGCCCCGGCACGGGAGAGGCGTCGTCCTCCACGATGCGGCCGGGATACCCCTTTCTGCCGCCGGAAAGCTCGGGGCCGATCTTTCTGTCCAGCGCCTTGCGCACCCGCGCTTTCGTCTCTTCCGCAAGCGGCGGCATGTCTTCCATCGGACGCACGTCTTCCAGCAGCACGCGCACGCGGCCTCCGGGAAGTCCGGTCACGGACGCCACGCGCCCCTCGACAAGCACGCTTTTGCGCGGAACCGACGCCCACGAGGGACAATCCGGCGCATTCGGCGAAGCAAGAAAGGTAAGTCCCAGACCGAGCAGGAAAAACACGGCCGCCGTCAGCGCCCGACGCGCGCCCGCGAACCGCGGAACGATAATCACAAGAACGAACAGCGCCACGCCGAGCACCGCATCGCGAAGCGACACGGAACCGGCCAGCACGGCAAGAAGAAGCCGCTGGCGGAAAAGAAGCGACGGAAGTTCGCCCGGCATGGCGCGATCCGAAATTTCCGGCGCGGCGTTTTCCGCGCCTGTCCGCTGTTGCAAACAAGGCGCGCCGACTCCTGCCGAAACACTCCGGCGGCGACGACGCGCCTTCCCTTTCCGAAAAGAAAAAAAGTCTAGTCGGGATCCTTCACTCGGCGGATATTGGCTCCCACGGCCGAAAGCTTGTCCGCCAGATGCTCATAGCCTCTGTCCACGTGATAGATGCGCTGCACGCGGGTCTCCCCTTCCGCCGCAAGGCCGGCCAGCACCAGCGCCGCGCCCGCGCGAAGATCCGAGGCCATGACCGGCGCGCCGGTCAGTCTGCGGCCGCCGCGCACCAGCGCCGAAGAGCCCGTCACGTGGATGTCCGCGCCCATGCGCACCAGTTCCTGCACGTGCATGAAGCGGTTCTCGAAAATGTTTTCTTCCACGAGGCCCGAGCCCTGCGCGCAGCACAAAAGCACCATGAACTGCGCCTGCATGTCCGTGGGGAATCCCGGGTGCGGCCGGGTGCTCACGTCCACGCCCGCAAGTCCGCCTTCGCCCACGCGGGCCAGCACGCCTTCCGGCGTTTCCTCAATGACCATGCCCGCCGCGCGCAGCTTGTCCACCACGGCGGCCATGTCGCCGATGGGGCAGTTCTTCAGCAGAAGCTCGCCGCCGGTCACGCCCGCGGCAATGAGAAAGGTGCCCGCTTCAATGCGGTCGGGCATGATGGCGTACGTGCAGCCGTGCAGTCGCTCCACCCCCTGCACGCGGATCATGGTGCTGCCGTGCCCCTCGATGCGCGCGCCGCAGCGGATGAGAAAATTGGCAAGATCCACGATTTCCGGCTCGCGCGCCACGTTTTCCAGCACCGTTTCGCCCCTGGCGAGGCAGGCGGCCATGAGCACGTTTTCCGTGCCGCCCACGGTGGGGAAGTCGAAACGGATGTGCGCGCCCTTCAGCCCGTCGGGGCAGCGGCCGTGAATGTAGCCGCTTTCCAGATCGAACACCGCGCCCATCTTTTCGAGCGCGGAGAGGTGCTGATCCACGGGGCGCGCGCCGATGGCGCAGCCGCCGGGCAGAGACACCTTGGCCTCGCCGAGTCTCGCCAGAAGCGGGCCCAGGCAGAGCACGGACGCGCGCATGGTCTTCACAAGATCGTACGGAGCCTCCATGCCGAGCTTGCCGTTCTTCACGCGGACCACGCCGTTTTCCAGCGAGGATTCGCGTCCCAGAATATTGAGCAGCTTGATGGTGGTGTGAATGTCCCGCAGATCGGGGACGTTGGTGTAGGTCACTTCGTCGTCCACGGCGATGGATGCCATGATGATGGGAAGCGCGGCATTCTTGGAGCCGCTGACCTCTATGACGCCCTTGAGCGGCGTGCCGCCCTCTATGATGAAACTGTCCAAACTCTTCCTCCGCAGGGATGACAAAAAAATGCTTGACTATTCCCCGGCTATCGAATAATAACTCTTTCTGCACGGCGAATATAGCTCAGTTGGCAGAGCACCTGGTTGTGGCCCAGGGGGTCGCAGGTTCAAACCCTGTTATTCGCCCCATATTTTAGCCCCGATTTCATCGGGGCTTTTTTTGTGGCCAACGTGCCGATTCCGCTTTCGCTTCTCTTCATTTCCGTACCGCTCACACAAGAAACGGGCTCCGGCGCGCCGGATCTTTCCCGACGCCTCCGCGCCCCGTTCCCTCTTTTTTCTTACAGGCGAAGAGCCGGAATTTCCCGGCTTCCGCTTTCACCTTGCCCATTCAGCACCGCATCGCGGCCTTTTCTTCTACAGCTCCAGCGCCAGCCCCACGGGGCAGTGATCGGAACCGTACACGTCGCTTTCTATCCACGCGTCGCGGATATTGTTGCGAAGTTCGGACGACACGAAGAAGTAGTCCAGCCGCCACCCGATGTTCCTCTCCCGCGCGCGGGTCTTGTAGGACCACCAGCTGTAGGCCCCCTCTTCGTCGCCGTGTACGTGCCGGAACGTGTCCACGTATCCGGCCTGCACGAAATTATCCATCCAGGCGCGCTCTTCCAGAAGAAAGCCCGTGTTGCACACGTTCTCCTTCGGACGGGCCAGGTCTATTTCCCGGTGGGAAATGTTGAAGTCGCCGCACACCACGATGGGCTTTTCCTGCCTGAGCTCTTCGGCGTAGTCCAGAAAGGCGTTGAAGAATCCCATCTTGTACGGCACCCGGCGGAACACGCCCTTCGATATCTCCTCGCCCCCGTTGGGAAAGTAGATGTTGAAGAAATGCAGCTCGGGAAATTCCAGATGCAGCACCCGCCCCTCCCCGTGATAATCGGGATCGGGCAGTTCGTGCTCCACGTTGATCGGCTGCCGGCGGCTGAACACCGCCACGCCGGAATATCCCTTCTTCACCGTGGACGCCGACCACCAGGAATGCCAGCCTTCCGGCTCGCGCTGCGCCTCGGGAATCTGCTCGGGAGAGGCCTTGGTCTCCTGAAGTCCCACCACGTCGGCCTGCGTTCTGGAAAACCATTCCCAGTCCGCCTTTTTGCTGACGGCGCGAAAGCCGTTCACGTTCCACGATACAAAACGCATGAGTGACATAAATAATTCCGTCCTTCTTCCGGGGGAGAAGTTACGCGACAACTCCCGCAATCTCAAGAAAAAAAGCCGATTCTCCGCAAGCGGCGGACTGTCTCCCCGTCGGGCATAAAAAAGGCAGGTTCGCTGAACCTGCCTTTGTCCGTGCATGAAGCATGCCGGAGATGTCGCTAGTCGTTGAGGAATTCCTTGAGTTCCTTGCCCGCGCGGAAGAACGGAAGACGCTTGGGGCTCACTTCCACTCTGTCTCCGGTGCGGGGATTGCGGCCGGCATAGGAACCGTACTCTTTAACCTTGAAACTGCCGAAACCGCGGATCTCCACGCGATCGCCAGCAAGAAGCGCCTCTTTCATGCAATCCACAAAAGTGTTGACCACAAGGGTGGCTTCATCCAGCGACACATTGGACTGTTCGGCAAGATTCTTGATCAGTTCACTCTTGTTCATGACATCTCCGTCATACGGTGTAGCCTGCCATGGCCTCGCAGGCAGGGAGAAGGATTATCGACGGGGGTATTCCCCCTGAAAGCTCACAACGTGTCAAGTAAGACATCTATAACCCTAAATCCGTTGCCTTGCAAGGAAAAACGGCCTCCTATCCCCGACTGTGCTCGTGCTGCCAGAGAAGATAGTCCCGCAGGAAGGAATCAATGCGACCGTTGAGCACGGCGTCCACATCGCCGCATTCGGAACCGGTGCGATGATCCTTGACCAGCCGGTAGGGCTGAAGCGTGTAGGTGCGTATCTGACTGCCGAAGGCAATGGCGTCCTTGCCGGCGTAGTCGGCCTGACGGGCGGCGTCGCGTCTGCTCTGTTCCAGAGCGTACAGACGCGCCTTGAGCACGCGCATGGCGCTCTCGCGGTTGCTCTGCTGCGAACGCTCGTTCTGGCACTGCGCCACGATGCCCGTGGGAATGTGCGTGATGCGCACGGCCGATTCCGTCTTGTTGACGTGCTGGCCGCCCGCGCCGGACGCGCGGTACACGTCGATGCGCAGATCGCTTTCCTTGATCTCGATGTTCGAGATCTCGCCCGCGTCGGGAATGAGATCCACCGAGGCGAACGACGTGTGCCGACGTCCGGAGGCGTCGAAGGGCGAAATGCGGATGAGCCGGTGAATGCCCTTCTCGCCCTTGAGCAGTCCGTAGGCGTTCTCGCCCTGCAACCGGATGGTCACGGCCTTGATGCCCGCTTCTTCGCCGGGCAGAAAGTCCACGATTTCGGCCTTGATGTGATGCGATTCGGCCCAGCGCAGATACATGCGTTCCAGCATTTCCGCCCAGTCCTGGGCCTCGGTGCCGCCCGCGCCGGGATGGATGTCCAGAAGGGCGTCCATGTGATCGGATTCGCCGCTGAGAAGCACGGTCATTTCCGTTTCCGTCAGCAGCTTTTCCAGAATGTCGGCCTGTTCGCTCAGCGTTTCCAGCGCGTCTTCCTCGCCCTCGGAAACAAAGCCGAGCCATTCTTCCATTTCGTCATAGCTGGCCTTCAGTTCCCGAAAACGGGCGACTTCGGCTTCAAGACGACTCTTTTCCCGCAGCACCGGCGTGAGCTTTTCCTGATCGGACCACGCGTCGGGGCGGGAAATGATTTCCTCTATTTCTTTGAGGCGCGCCTCCCGCGTGGGCAGGTCAAAGACGCCCCCAGAGGGAAGTGAACTGTTCGGAAAGAGTATGGCAGCGGGAACGAAGTTCGGCCAACTGAATCATGACGATATCCTTTTTTACGGTATTTCCGCAGGGATGCGGAGTGTCTCAGGTCAAACGGAGCGCCTGCGCCACTGCCTGATCAGCGGCAGACAAAGCAGCGCAAGCATGACGAAGCCCGCGGCGGGCAGCCACGGATGCAGATAAAAGTAAGGCGTATGCCCCTGCAAGGCAAGCGCCGTCGCGGTAAGGCTGGCGGGCTTGAACAGGGCGTAGTGATCATTTTCCGAACCCAGGGCGTGCATGCCGCCCAGAGGATCGAGCACGGCGGTGATGCCGCTGTTGGTGGCGCGCACCACATAGCGCCCCTGCTCCACGGCGCGCATGAGCGAAAGCTGAAGATGCTGCATGGGCGCGGAGGTGTAGTCGTACCACGCGTCGTTGCTGATGTTGAGAAGCAGTTCCGCGCCCTCGGCCGCGCGCTCGCGGGCCAGTTCCGGGAAAATGGCCTCGTAGCAGATGAGCATGCCCATGTTCACGGTCTTCCTGTTCGCAAGAGGCACGGCAAAGAGCGGCTCCTGCGTGCCGGGCTCGAAGCCGCCGAGCCCCTGCAGCAGGCTCTCGAAGATCTTCCAGTCGAGCACGGGCGGCAGATATTCGCCGAAGGGAACCAGATGCTCCTTGTCGTAGTGGCCGCCGTCGCCTGCCGGAGTCAGCAGAAAGGCCCGGTTGTAGAGCAGCGTCTTTCCTTCCGGCGAGCGCTCCACGCCGGGCGCGCCGAAGAGCAGCGGAAGGCCCATTTCCCGCACAAAGCCGCGCAGCTCGCCCGAAAGAGGCCCGGAAGGATAGGCAAAGGGCATGGCCGTTTCCGGCCAGAGCAGCACGTCGGGCAGCGCGGGAGTGAGCGTGGCGTCGCCTTCAGGCGCAAAGCGCCCCATGAACGGCGCAAGTTCCGCGGCCTGCGGTCTGGCCTCTTTCGCGCCGGAGAGAGCGCCGACGTTCGCCCTGACGCCGTCCAGCGTGAGGCGCATGTAATGTTCCAGGGTCTGCCTCTGATACTCGGGCGACCATTTGACGTCCTGCCGCACGCTGCCCTGCACCAGCGTAAACGACACGGGCACGCCCTCGGCGGCAAGACGCCCGGGCATGACGGCAAGACGCCACGAGCCGAAGGCGGCGCCCATCATCAGCATGAGCGCGGCGCTGCCCGCAAGAGCGAGCCCCGCCTTGCGGGACGAGGCTCCGCCGAAAAGTCGTGTCAGCCCCTCGCAGGCCAGACAGGCCGCGGCGGCCAGAAATCCGGAATAGCCGTATTCGCCGAGCACGCTCAAAGGCTGCACGAGCGTCGGCCAGGCGGACAGTCCCGAGGAGAGCGTGAGCCAAGAAAAACCGGTGCCGAACCAGCCCCGCGTCCACTCCAGAAGATACCACACGCATCCCGCAATCGCGGCGCGCCGCCACGGAGAAACATCGCGCGCTCTGGCCATGATCCACGAAAACACGCCGCCCCAGAGCGCCACGTACATGCCGAGCAGAATGGAACAGGGCGCGGCCAGAAGCCAGGGAAAATAGCCGTACTTGTGCGCGGCCACGGCAATCCAGTAGAGGGCCGCCGCCGCGCCGGGAATGCCCGCCGCCCAGCCCGTGCGGAACGGCGCGTCCGTGCGGGAGGCCAGAAGCAGCACAGCCGGATACACCAGCATGACAAACGGCAGATGCACCGCCGGATTGGGAGTGCCCAGAAATACGGCCAGCGATCCCGCCGCCGCAAGCGCGGCGCAACGCCGCAGAGAAATGCTCATGGCTGTCCCCTGTCAAGCACGCGGCAGCTGATGGCTTCCGCAATGTGCGTGAGCGAAAGTTCCGCCGCGCCTTCAAGATCGGCGATGGTTCTCGCCACGCGAAGAATACGGGTGTACGCCCGGGCCGAGAGCGCCAGCGCGTTCACGGCGTTGCCCAGAAATTCATGTTCCTCCCGGCCGAGACGGCAGTACTCGTGGAGCATGCGGCCGGAAAGATCGGCGTTGGTGCGGCAGTTCGTGCCCCGGTAGCGTTCGCGCTGAATCTCCCTTGCGCGCACGACTCTCTCGCGCACCTCGGCCGACGACGGCCCGGCGTGCGTCGAGCGGATGTCCTCATAGGACACGGCAGGCACCTCCACGTGCAGATCGATGCGGTCCAGAAGCGGGCCGGAAAGCCTGGCGCGATAGCGGGCCACGGCCTGCGCGGAACAGGTGCATTCATGACGCGGATCGGTGCTGTAGCCGCACGGACAGGGATTCATGGCCGCAAGCAGCATGAAGTCGGCAGGATAGGAGACCGCGTAGGTGGCGCGGGAAATGAACACTCTCCCCTGCTCCAGCGGCTGGCGCAGCACCTCCAGCGCCTGACGCTGAAACTCGGGCAGTTCGTCCAGAAAAAGCACGCCCCTGTGGGCAAGGCTCACTTCGCCGGGATGCGGCGGCACGCCGCCGCCGATGATGGACACGCTGGAGTCGCTGTGATGCGGCGTGCGGAAAGGACGCTTCGTCACCAGACCGCGCCCGTCCAGCATGCGGGCCACGCTGTAGATTTTGGTCACTTCCAGCGCCTCTTCCCGATCGAGCGGCGGAAGTATGCCCGGCATGCGCCGCGCAAGCATGGTCTTGCCGCTGCCCGGAGGCCCGATGAACAGCAGATTGTGAGCACCGGCCGCCGCCACTTCCATGGCGCGCTTGGCCTTTTCCTGCCCCTTCACATCGGCCAGATCAAGGAAAGACTCGTCCTCGTCGCCGGGCGGCACGGGTTCCACGGGAGAGAGTTCCGCCCTGCCCGCCAGAAAGGCCGCCGCCTCCGCCAGCGTTCTCGGCGCAAACACGTCGAGTCCCTCGGTCATGGCGGCTTCCTGCGCGTTGTCCGGAGCCACCATGAAGCCCTTCGCGCCTGCCGAGCGGGCCAGCATGGCCAGCGCAAGCACGCCGGGCACGGGCTTGAGCCTGCCGTCCAGCGAAAGTTCGGCTGCAAAAAACCAGCCCCGCAGGCATTCGGCGGGAAGTATGCCCGCAGCCGCCAGAAGTCCGAGCGCCAGAGGCAGATCGTAGGCCGAACCTTCCTTGCGCCGGTCGGCCGGGGCCAGATTCACCGTGATGCGCCCCGGCGGAATGCGGAACGAGGAATTCTGAAGCGCCTTGAGCACGCGCTCGCGCGATTCGCGCACCGCGCCCTCGGCCAGTCCCACCATGACGAACGAAGGCATGCCCTGCCTGCCGTAGTCCACCTCAAGATCGACCCGGAAGGCGTCCACCCCCAGAATCGCCCCGCAGGACAGCTGCACTACCATGAGGACCTCAGAAGCTCAGGCCCGGCAGTTCGAGAATGAGCCGGTAGGAATTGTCCCGCGCCTTGCTGTACACGGCGCCCAGAATGTGGAAGCACTGATGGTAGTAGCCGATCACGAAGCGGCGCTCGTAGTTCTTGCCGGTTTCGATGTTGTCCTGCGTGCGGTAGTACAGCGAGATCTTGCTGGTGGGCCGGAACGTGAACGTGTTCGTGAGCAGACGCTGCCTCGGCGTGAAACGAATGTCGCCCAGGTTGTCGCGCTTCATTTCATCGAGATAATTGTAGAACTCGTTGCGCGTGCTGTACGACATGCTCCACGAACCCCAGCGGGCGTTGGAGAGCGTCATGCCGGTGTCGCTGCGGGTGATGCCGTCGCCGTACATGGAAACGTACAGCCGGTTCCACAGGCTCAGCCAGTTCAGAGGTCTGAACTCCAGGTAGGAATAGGTGTCCATGACGGGCTTGCGGGAATACCGGTCGAGGAAGTTGTTTCGATTGGCTTCGTCGATGTCGTAGCCGGTGGCGACTTCCCAGCGCACGGGATCGAAATAGTTTTCCGTGGTCTTGTAATTGCCCTTGGCTCCCGAAACGGTCTCGCGTTTGGCCGTGAGAATGTTGGTCAGGGAAAGGCGCACGCGCTGCGAAGGCTTGAGACGGTCGGTCTCCTCGAAAATGGGATTGTCGGACTGATCCCTGTCGGGCGTCCATTCATAGGTCACGCGGGGCTGCAGTCTGTGCCGGACGCCGGTCCAGCTGGTCTTGCCCACGTTTTCGGCCACGGCTTCCAGATGATTTTCCGGCATGTCCCACACGCGGGAGAGCTGCGTGAAGGTGGTGGCGCTCACGTCGGGAATGAAGCGGTCCTTGGTGCCGCCGCCGCGCGTCCAGCGCTGGGAATCGTCGAAGGGCACATGGTTGCTGTTGTAGTAGGTCTGGCGCACGCCGCCGGACACGATCATGGACGCGCCGGGCAGGTTCACGGGCACGCTGAGCTCGGGATGAATTTCCGTGCGCAGGCCGCGCACGCCCTTGGCGCGATATTCGTAGGTGCTGGAAACCTCGCCCTGCAGTTCAAACGGCAGGCCGGGAATGAGGCTGCCCTTGAAGAGGTAGGCGTTGACGGGAATGCGCTGCACCGTGGTGTCTTCGCTGTGAGGCTGGTTGCCGTGCCCGAAGGCAGGGTTCTCCTCGTAGCGGAAGCCCGCGGACACCATGAAGCGGTCCCAGTCGCGATAGATGAAGCCTTCGCTTATGCGGTTCTTGTCCACTTCCTGAAGGTCGCGGCCGAACATGTCGTAGAGGGCGTCGCGGGAACGGTTGAAGCCGGTGCGCATGTCGCGGAACTGGCGCAGAAAGTTCTGATCGGAAACATAGTCGAGGTTGTAGCGGTAACGCCAGCCGGAGTCTCCCAGAAATCCGTCGCCCATGCCGCGCAGCCAGTAGCGCTCCTCGTTGGTGTTGATGAGCCTGTCGGTGTCATTGACGGGGTCGGAGGCGTCGGAGCGGAAGGTGTGCTTGTCGTAGAGCACGTCGAAGGCCAGCCAGGTCTTGTCCTGATCGCGGGTGTGGGCGCGGTATTCAATGCCGGGCATGAAGCCCGCCTTGCTCATGTAGGAGCCGTAGAAGGTCAGGTCGCGGCTCTCGTCGATGACCTGAAAATAGGGCTGAGAAAAGAAGGTTCCGTTCAGGCTGCTGTAGCCGAAGTCGGGCATGAGCAGACCGGACTGCCGGGTGGTCTTGGCGGGCAGCACCAGATAAGGCGAACCGACAAGGGGCACGTCGAGAATGTTCAGCGTGGAGCGCGTGAGCTTGGCATAGCCGTCGATTTCCACGTCGGCCTGATCCGCGGAAAGCGACCAGGCGGGACGATCGCCGTCGCAGGCCGTGACCTTGGCGTTCTTGAAGCTGTAGCGGTCGCCGAAGAGCTTGTCCACCTTTTCGCCGGTCACGTACATGTGCGGCCCGGCAATGAAGATGGAGCCGTCCTTGAGCCAGCCCGTACGCGAGGTGAGGTCGAATTCGGCCTCCGAGGCGTTCAGCATGTCGCGTCCCATGCGGGCTTCCACCTTTCCCTTGACGAAGATCCAGTTGGTCGTGGTGTAGTAGCGGGCGAAATCGGCCTTCATGTAGTCTTCGCCGCGCTGGAGCAGCACGTTGCCGGACGCCTCGACAATCACGCCGTCGTCGAGGCTGACGAGGTTGTCGGCATTAAGCGTCCAGGGCGAGTCGCCGCGGGTGCTCAGCGAACGCTGACCTGTGCCCGGGGAAGCGGCAAAAGCGGACGAGGAAAGACACGCCAGCGCCGTAAGCACGGTCAGAAGCATGCGACACAACGATGAAAAGGAAACGGAAGGAAAAAACACGGCACATTCCGGGTTGCAAGACAGAGAAAGAGGCGGTAGAGGCAGAAACGGAACAGGAGAAAAGACAACCGCCGGACGTACCGGGCGGCTTTTCAGCTGGAAGCTGATTTTCCATAGCATACAACTTGAGCGAAAAAAAGCCCCTGCACGGGGCTTAACGCCGAACGCCTCCAAGGATCGGGAACCGTCATGATTGAGCCTTCATGCCATGTACGCGTCAACTGGGAACATTTCCGCCGCAACATCGAAGAACTGCTGAAAAGGGAGCATGATCTCATGCCCGTCATCAAGGCGGACGCCTACGGGCACGGCGTTCGTAAGGCGGCGGCCGTGCTGGAAGACATGGGCATAGGCTGGGCGGCCGCGGGCACGATTCAGGAAGCCGCGGAAGTGAGGGACGCCGGATTTTCCGGCAACATCGTGGCGCTGCTCAGCCGCGCGCCCGAAAAGGAGGACGTGCGCCTTGCCTGTGAAAAGAGTCTCTCCCCCCTCATTCACAACCGGGAAGGACTTGAAGCCGTCGCGCGGGCCGTGCGCGACCTCGACGCGCCTCTCGGCATTGCCGTGAAGGTGGAAACCGGCATGGGACGGCTCGGCTTCCGCCTGGAAGAGATGGAGGCCGTGGCCGACGCCATTGCCGCCGAGCCCAGGCTTTCGCCCATCGTGCAGATTTCGCACTTTGCCGTGGCCGACGATCCTGCGGAAGAAGAGTACACGAAGCGCCAGTGCGACGTGTTCTACCGCGCGGCCGACATCATGCACCAAAAATTTCCCGACATGCGCTGCTCGCTCGGCAACACGGCCGGGCTGCTGGAAGGCGTCACCAGAAAGGACGACATCTGCCGTCCCGGCATTGCGCTGTACGGCTACGATCCCATGTACGGCACCGCGCACGAGGGTGCGTGCGGGCCGCTTCTGCCCGTGATGGAAGTCGTTGCGCCGCTCATCAGCGTGCATCCGCTGCACAAGGGGGAAAGCGTGGGCTACGGTCGCACCTACACGGCGGACTCGGAACGTCTTGTCGGCTGGGTGGCCATAGGCTACGCCGACGGCTACCGCCGCAACCCCGCACCCGGAACCTGCATGTGCATCAACGGCGTGCGCGTGCCCGTCATCGGCAGAGTCGCCATGCAGATGACCTGCGTGGACCTCACAGACCTTGCCGAAAAGCCTGCGCCCGGCGACGCCGTGTACGTTCTCGGCGGACCGGGCAACGCCGTGAGCGCGCAGGAACTCGCCGACTGGTGGGGCACCATTCCCTACGAAGTGACCTGCCTGCTCGGCAGGAACAGAATCGAAGAATAACGCAGAAGGGGGCCGCGGCCCCCTTTTCTTTTGCCTTCCGCCGAACGAAGCCCCGCAGATGTGCGCCCGACGCGCGTCCGGGCCATGTTCCGCCAGGGCGCACAGCAACAATCACACGCCTTCTGCCCTGCCGCGCTCCCTCATGCCGGAAAAAAAACGCAAAAAAGCCGCCGAAGTATGCTCCGGCGGCTTTTTTCTTCCGAAATTTCGGTCAAAGGCTCAGATTCTTGAGGGGCGGCTCACAGACTCAGGCTTTCAGCGAGCCGCGAAACGCCGCGAGATCGTCGATGCCGAGTTCCTCGCACAGGGCGGGCAGGTCGCGGATGATGCGGAAAATGGTGCCGGGATCGCTGAAGTTGGCCGTGCCCACGGCCACGGCGCGCGCACCGGCAAGAATGAATTCCAGCACGTCGCGGGCCGACCTCACGCCGCCCACGCCGATGACGGGCACCTCCACCACGCGCGAAATCTCCCACACGCAACGCAACGCGAGCGGCTTGATGGCCGGTCCCGACAAGCCGCCGATGACGCTGCCGAGCATGGGACGACGCGTCACCACGTCCACGGCCATGCCCTGCACCATGCCGATGCAGGAAATGATGTCCGCGCCGGCGGCTTCCACGGCCTTGGCCACTTCCACGATGTCCATGATCTGCGGAGAGAGCTTGGCAATGACGGGCTTGCCGCCCGCGGAACGCTTCACTGCGTTCACGGCTCGCGCGGCCGTCACGGGATTCTGACAGAACGGCTGACCGCCGCGATGATCGTTGCGGCAGGAAAGATTCACTTCCAGGGCGGCCACGCCGCGCTCTTCCGCGAACACGGCGGCCAGCTCGGAAAATTCGTCCACGTTGGAGGCGTTGAGGTTGGGAATGATCGGCACTTCCTGCCAGGGCAGTTCCGGCAGCACCATGCGCACGAAATGTTCCGCGCCGTCGTTCTGCGTGCCCACGGCGCTCAGCATGCCGCCGGGCGTTTCCGCCACGCGGGGCATGGGCGCGCCCGCGCAGGGGCGCAGCGTCAGGCCGTTGACAATGATGGCTCCAAGCTGGGTGATGTCGCCGTACGGGCGATATTCCAGGCCGCTGCCGAAGGTACCGGCGGCGCTCAGCACGGGATTCTTCAGTTCGAGCAGGCCGTCAACAAGAGAAACGCGAAAATCCATTACAGGCTCCTTTCGTCCGGCTGAACGGCATGAAGATCAATGTCCGAGGCCCAGAACACGGGACCGCTGGTGCAGGTCTGCACGGGCAGTCCGGCCCGCACGGGATCGGGCCAGTGCTTCGAGGTGATGGTGGTGCAGCCGAGGCACGCGCCCGTGCCGCAGGCCATGCGCTCTTCAAGAGAGAGCTGCGTGGGCAGATCGAGCTCAAGCGCCCTCTCCCACACGCGCTTCAAAAACGGCATGGGGCCGCAGGCCAGGCAGATGCCTCCGTGTTCCTTGTATTCCAGCATCTTGGCGCGCACCACCCTGTGGAACTGTTCCAGCTCCTCGGGCGTGCGGTCGCGCATGTTTTCCATTTCCATGCGCGCGGCCATGGCGTCGGTGGGATAGTTGTTGCTCGGCAGACCGTGGCCGAACAGCATGAAAAGACTCGCCGGAGCCGGATGCACGTCGGCATAGCCGGCAAAGGGCGCAATGCCCACGCCGCGGGCAAGCAGAAGCGTGGGCGTGTCGGGACGCATGTCGAAACTGGTGCCGAGAGGCCCCCACACCACCACTCTGTCGCCGCTCTTGAGGCGCGAAAGGCGATCGGTTCCCGTGCCGACCACGCGGAAAAACAGCACAAGGCTCTGCGAGGTCACACGGCAGATGGACAACGGACGGGCCCATGTCGTTCCCTCGCTGTCCTGAACGGGCCGCAGCATGATGAACTGGCCGGGACGCCAGCTTTTCCACGCCGGACGTTCCAGGGTAAGAGCGTAGAAACGATACACTCCCGACGGGCCGGACACCGGCTGTCCGAAGGGCACGTTATCCGTCACTGTCAGTTCTGTGCGAACAGGGGAAATCATGGAGGGCCTCCGCAAGTGTTTTTCTTTATATGTATCCTATCAGGCTCCCGGTCAAGGGCGAAGGACCTTCCGAGCCGATTAAAGTTTTCTACAACACCCCGTGTTCATAAAGAATTTTCACGCCTATGCCGATAAGCACCAGTCCGCCGAGCACGGAAACCTTGTTGCCCAGAATATTCGAGCCGCCGAGCAGCCGCCCCAGCTTCACGCCCGCCGCGGTCACGGCCGCGCACACGAGTCCTATGACGATCGCGGGCCCCCACACCGAAACGCCTATCATGGCGAAGGAAAGTCCCACGGCCATGGCGTCTATGCTGGTGGCCACGGCCAGCATGACGAGCTGCCACCCGCGCGAGGGATCGCCGGAAGAAGATTCCTCTTCTTCCCCGGACCAGGCTTCGCGCAGCATGTTGACCCCGACGAGCGCCAGCAGACCAAAGGCTATCCAGTGATCCCAGGCCTCGATGTAGCTGCGCACCGACACGCCGAGAGCCCAGCCGACGACCGGCATGAGAAACTGAAACAGACCGAAATGAAACGAGAGACGGAAATAGTGTCTCCAGGTCACCACGGGAAGCGTGGCCGCGGCGGACACCGAAACGGCAAAGGCGTCCATGGCCAGCGCGAGAGCTATGGCTAAAACGGTAAGAAAAGTCACGGGAGTTCTCCGGGTTTTGTCTGGCGCATTATACATATCCGCCGCTCCGGCACAAGAGCTTGTGCTGGGCTCCGGTCTGGGATAGGATGAAACGTATCCCAAAGAATCAAAGGACCTTCCTACATGTCTGAATCGTATCTCACCATAACCCCGCTGGGAGGTCTCGGCGAAATCGGCATGAACTGCCAGAAATGGCAGACCGACCAGGGCGTTGTGCTGATCGACTGCGGCCTGATGTTTCCCGACGACGCGCTGCTCGGCGTGGACGTGGTCATTCCCCGGCTGGAATCCGTGTTTGCCGAGGGCGAAAAGGTGCTGGGCATCGTGCTCACCCACGGCCACGAAGACCACATAGGCGCGCTGCCCTGGCTGCTGCTTCAATACAAGAGCCTGCGCGGCATACGCATCTACGGCTCGCCCTTCACCATCGCCCTTGTGGAACACAAGCTTGAGGAACACGGCCTGCTCGACCGCGTGGAACTCATGCCCATGCCTGCTCACAGCTCGGTCACGCTGGGCAGCCTCACCTTCCACTTCATTCCGGTCTGCCATTCCATTCCCCAGTGCTACGCCCTGGCCGTGGAAACGCCCGTGGGCAAGATTCTCCACACCGGCGACATCAAGCTCGACGCCGCCCCGCTCGACAGCGAGGAAGCCTGCGATCCGGTGACCGAATTCGCCCGCTTTGCCGAAGAAGGCGAACACAAGGGCATACGCCTGCTGCTGGCCGACTCCACCAACGTGGAAAATCCCGGCCATTCCCTGCCCGAACGGCAGGTACACGACGACCTCGACGCCATTTTTTCCGAAGTGAAGGGCCGCATCATCATTGCGCTCTTCTCCAGCCACATCCGCCGCATCCGCACCGTGCTGGAACTGGCCAGAAACTACCGCCGCTCCGTGCTCGTGAGCGGCCGCAGCCTCTCCACCAACATCGAAAAGGCCGTGGAACTCGGCCTCCTCGAACAGCCGGACAACCTCTACAGCGAAGCCGCAGGTTTTCCGGAACTCGATCCCGGTCAGACCGTCGTGCTCGCCACGGGCACGCAGGGCGAAGCCCTCTCCGCGCTGGCCCGCATCGCACGAGGGGAACATCGTCAGCTCTCGCTGCACGAAGGCGACACCGTCATCATGTCGTCCCGTGTGATTCCCGGCAACGCCCGCGCCATTTCCAAGGTGCTCAACCAGATCTACCGCCTCGGCGCCGAAGTGTATCACCACCCCGGCCGCACCGTTCACGCCACCGGTCACGCCTGTCAGGCCGAACTTCGGGAAATCATTGAGGCCGTGAAGCCGGAATACTTCATTCCCGTCCACGGCGAATACCGCCACCTCGCCCTGCACGCGCGCCTTGCCGAAGAGTGCGGCGTGGCGCACGACCACATCAAGATCATTGAAGACGGGCAGCCCGTCACCTTTCTTGAAGACGGCATACGCATGGAAGATCCCGTGTCCGTGGAATCCGTCATGGTGGACGGCAAGGGCGTGGGCGACGTGGGCCGCATGGTGCTCAAGGAACGCCGCATTCTCGGCGGCGAAGGCCTCGTGGCCGTGGTGCTCGTCATTGCCGAGGAAACCGGCGAAGTGCTGCACGGCCCGGAAATGATCTCCCGCGGATTCGTGTTCGAGCAGCAGTACAGCCACCTGCTGGAAGACGCCAAATGCCTGGTGCTCGATCAGCTCGAATCCACCAATCCCAACGACATTCCCCGCCTTTCCGACCGCATCCGCTCAAGCCTGCGCCGCTTCTTCCGCGACGTGCTGGGGCGCGACCCCATCGTGGTGCCCATCGTCACGCAGATCTGACGCCACAGCTTCCTTCGTTTCCCGAAGGCCCGAAGCCCTTGCGGCTCCGGGCCTTTTTTGCGCCGAAACCGTTTTTTCCTTCATGATTGCCGCCGTTGCGCAAAAATATGCCTTGTCCGCCATTTCCGCTTGACTAAAATTCGATATCGTACTATCAATTTTTTAGTTCGATATCAAACAAAAATTTCATCTCTGCGGAGCACCTCATGATCAAAAGTCCCGCCTCTCTCGCTCTGGAAAAAAGACGCGCCGAACTCGTTCCCCACCTTGTGCGGCTCAGCGAACACGCCTGGCTCAGCGTGGCTGAAGACGTTTCCAACGTGGGCATGATTGTCGGCAAAAACGGCATCGTCATCATCGACACCGGCATGATGACCGACTGCGCCGCCCGCACGCTGGAAAAATTCCGGGAAATCGCCCCGGCGGACAAGTACCCCATAAAAGCCGTCATCTACACGCACGGCCACGGCGACCACACCGGCGGCTCCTCCGTCTTCTGCTCGGAAGGCGAAAAGCCCGAAATCTGGACACGGAGCAATTTCGGCGCGGAAACCGCGCCCTTCGAGCATGCCGGACTCATGCCGCTGTTCAAGGCCCGGGGCGCGCTTCAGGGCGGATTCCGACTGCCGCCGGAAAAACGCATCTGCAACGGCATCGCTCCCGTACGCTACCCCTCCGCCGGCGGGGCCGCATTCAGCGGCAGAACCGGGGCCGTGCCGCCCGATCACTTTTTCAGCGGCGACAGCACTGTTCTTTCCGCGGGAGGCCTCGAGCTCTGGCTTTTCGCCACGCCCGGAGAAACAGACGACGCGCTCAGCGTGTGGTTTCCGGAAGAAAAGGTGCTCTTCTGCGGCGACGATCTGTACCGTTCCTTCCCCAACGTGTACCCCGTGCGGGGAACGGGCAACCGCGACATTCCCGCCTGGTGCTCCAGCCTGAAGCTTCTGGACTCGCTCGGCGCCGAAGCGCTGGCCCCCGGCCACACCGATCCCTTCCTCGGCCGCGAAACCGTCCACGAAGTTCTCTCAAACTACCGCGAAGCCCTCACATACGTGCATCGGAAAACCATTGAAGGCATGAATGCGGGCAAAACGCCGGACGAACTCGCCGAATCCGTTCGTCTGCCCGAGCACCTGACCGGCCTCGACTATCTCGGGGAATACTACGGAAACGTCGCCTGGACGGTGCGCAACATCTTCAACAGCCTTGTGGGCTGGTTCGACGGCAACCCCCTGCATTTGTACACGAACTTCACCACCCGCGACGAGGCCGCGCACACGGCGGCCCTTGCGGGCGGAGAAGAGGCGCTTCTGAAAAACGCCCGCGCCGCCCTGCAGAACAACGATCCCGCCTGGGCCGCGCGCCTTGCCGATCACCTGCTGGCCCTGCGGCCGGACGACGCGCAGATTCTCGAACTCAAGGCCGACGCCCTCGACGCCCTCGGCGAAACCATGCTCACGGCCACCGGCCGCAACTACACCCTCTCCGTGGCCCAGAATCTGCGGCAGAAGGCCCGCGGCAACGCCTGAAGATCAATCCCCGCCGTCTTCAATCCGCGCAAAAGCGACTCTCCGCTCTTTCCTTTCGCGCCCTCGATGTCGGCATCGAACGCGCCCGCCCCGACGGGGCTTTCGCCTCACACAACCTTTCTCTGGAGATTCCATGAAACGCACTCTTGCATCTTTGATTCTGTCCATATCCATGCTTTCCCTCTGCCCGGACGCCTCTCCCGCCCGAACTGCGCCTCCCGATTCCCCGCAGAAATCTGCGGCCACGCTCGCGCTGGAGAAAAAACGCGACGAGCTGACTCCCCATCTTGTTCAGGCAAGTCCCCATGTCTGGGTCAGCGTAGGCGAAGACGTGGCCAACGTGGGCATGATCGTCGGCAAAGACGGCATCGTCATCATCGACACCGGTCAGAGCACCGAATGCGCGGCCGCCACGCTGAAAAAATTCCGGGAAATCGCCCCGGCGGACAAATATCCCATAAAGGCCGTCGTCTATACGCACGGCCACGGCGACCACACCGGCGGCTCCTCCGTCTTCTGCTCGGAAGGCGAAAAGCCCGAAGTCTGGGCCCGGGACAACTTCGGTTCCGAACTCGTTCCCTTCCAGAGCTCTGGGCTCACGCCGCTGTTCACCATACGGGGAGCCATGCAGGGCGGTTTTCAGCTTCCTCCGGAAAAACGCATCAGCAACGGCATCGCTCCCGT
This sequence comes from uncultured Mailhella sp., assembly GCF_944324995.1. Classification (GTDB taxonomy): domain Bacteria; phylum Desulfobacterota; class Desulfovibrionia; order Desulfovibrionales; family Desulfovibrionaceae; genus Mailhella. The sequence goes on along the minus strand of NZ_CALUYL010000016.1, from coordinate 26,034 downwards.
GCGCTACCCCTCCACCGGCGGAGCCTCATTCAGCGGCAAGACCGGGGCCGTGCCGCCCGACCATTTTCTCAAGGGCGACAGCATGACGATACGCGCAGCCGGCCTGGAGCTCTCGCTTTTCGCCACGCCCGGCGAAACCGACGACGCGCTCAGCGTGTGGTTTCCGGCAGAAAAGGTGCTCTTCTGCGGCGACAATCTCTACCGCTCCTTCCCCAATCTCTACCCCGTGCGGGGCGTGGGCAACCGCGACGTGCCGGCCTGGATCGACAGTCTGAACCGCATGCTTGCGCTTGACGCCGACGCGCTGGTGCCCGGCCACACCGATCCCTTCCTCGGCCGCAACGAAGTGCGCACCGTCATCACCAACTACCGCGACGCCGTCCGGCACGTCTTCGACAAAACCATTGAAGGCATGAACGCGGGCAAAACGCCGGATGAGCTCGCCGCTGAAATCAGGCTTCCCGAGCATCTGGCCGGACTCGACTATCTTGGGGAATACTACGGAAACGTCGCCTGGGCGGTACGTCAGATCTTCGGTCAGTATGTGGGCTGGTTCGACGGCAATCCCCTGCATCTGTACGCGAACTTCACCACCCGCGACGAAGCCGCGCGCATGGCGGCCCTTGCGGGCGGAGAAGAAGCGCTTCTGAAAAACGCCCGCACCGCTCTGCGGAACAACGATCCCGCCTGGGCCGCGCGCCTTGCCGATCACCTGCTGGCCCTGCGACCGGACGACGCGCAGATTCTCGAACTCAAGGCCGACGCCCTCGACGCTCTCGGCGAAACCATGCTCACGGCCACCGGCCGCAACTACACCCTCTCCGTGGCCCAGAATCTGCGGCAGAAGGCGGCGCAGCGCTGACGGCGGCGCGGCGGATCCTCCGGCGGGAACGCCGGTCGCGTTCCGCAAGGCCGGAGGTCTGCCGCTCCGGCCTTCCGCCCGGCTCCCCGCCCCCGACCATTAAACGACGAAACGCGCCCGGAAAAGCTCCGGACGCGTTTTTTCATTGTCGCGCGGGAAGTTCCCGCACGATCAGTTATTCGGTAGCGGCAATGCAGTCGCCGGCGTTGGCCACGTAGCCGAGGGTGCCTTCCACTTCCACTTCGCTGGTGCGGCTGCCGAAGGGAGCGGCGCCGGGCATGCGGAAGGTGGCGCAGTTAATGCGCTCGATGGCCACTTCGGGAGTGTGCTCGGCCTGCGGAACCCATTCGTAGGGCACACGGTAGGCGCGATACACCATGTTCATGTTGCGGCCGTCATGGTAGGGGTTGATGAACTCCCACACGATTTCATGGTCGGCGGTCACTTCGATGAGACGGCCGTCGGAACCTTCGGTGATGAGGGTGTTGCCGTTGGGCAGACGCTGCGCGGAGCTGATGAAGGGGCTGTAGAAGCGGCTGGCGTCCAGCGGAACCACGAAGCCGGCTTCATGAGGCGTGTACTGCCACACGATCTTGAGGGTGGTGGGATCGAATTCCAGAATACGGGTGTAGTCGCGCTGAGCGGCCTTCACGCCGATGGGCGCGCCGGGGTTGGGATTGTCGTAACCGGCCCAGCCGCCGTTGTCGAACACAAGGATGTTGCCCGCGCCGGGGAGACCGTCGGGGATCATGTGCGCGTGATGCTGACCGATGATCCAGCCGAGGGAGTGTTCGGGATGACCGATGCTGTAGTCGGGGCCGACCTTCCACACGATCTTGCCGGTTTCCTTGCTGATGATGAAGATGATGTTGGTTTCGCGGCCGTCCATGATGATGTTGTCGGGATGGAAGCGTTCGTCGCCGGCATCATACCACTTGTTGGGTCCGAGGGTGGACATGGAGTTGATGTGCATCCAGTCGCCGAGGCCGGGCGCGCTGTCGATGAGGGAGCCGCCGCGATAGTTGGGGTTGCGGGCCATGGCGTTGCGGGCGGCTTCGGAGAAGCCCATTTCCTCAACGTGGTCGGAAGCCTGCCATTCCCAGATGATTTCGCCGTCCCAGTTCACTTCATAGACGACGTCGTCGAGCAGGGGCTTGTCGGAGATGTATTCGCAGTGCGCGTCGCGGTGGCAGAGCACGAGGGTGTTGCCGGAAAGCGACTGGGGTTCATGACCGGGAGCGTAGTAGCCGGTGGTGCTGCCTTCGCGCTGGAAGTCGTGATGCTGACGGGCCATCCACTGGGGCTTTTCGCCCGGATCCTCAATGAATTCGGCCTGATTGAACTCCCAGACCACATTGCCGTCCCAGTCCACCTGGATGAGGTCCACCTGATCCTGAAGGCCGTACTTGGGGTTGCGGATGCCGCGGCTGCCGAGCAGATAGCCGCCGGGGAAAATCTTGTTCGGGAAGCCGTGAACGCCCTTCCAGAGCTTGATTTCCTGGCCGTTCATGTCGATGAGCATGGCGCCCTGTCCCTTGACGGGCATGACGGTATAGCCGTTGTATGCCTTTTCAGGATTGTAAAGCGTGACGCCGGTAGGATAAATTGTAGGATGACCCATGATAACACTCCTTAAGAGTTGAGGGTAGGCTTCCGGAGGCTGAGCTCCGGGATCCGTCTAAAACGTTACCGGACTTCGGGCCTCATACGCCTGTCAGACGGCCGGAGGGCGACGTTCGGAAAAATGCATCGGAAGAGTTCAAAAACCTCTTTCATTCATTAGAGTGCTAATAAATTAAATAATACTATTAAGTCAATGGAGAAAATCTTGCAGCATTGTTAACTATCAAAGATTATTAATATTTTTCTTTTTCGGCCTTCATGACTGCTTCAGAAATTTCCGGCGCACGATTCACCGCTTCTCCGGCCCTTTCGGGGAAAAGATTGAGACTTTTCCCAGAGATAAGCGGAATCGGGCATCTGCAACCGGCGGCAACGGACACGCCGGACCGCCCGCGATCCCGGGCCCATGTCCGGCGCGTCGCCGATTCCCGACCAAAAAAATCACGCTTTGACCGCGAAAAGAACGCCGCCCTAGCCGGACCTGCGCTCAGCACTCCGCCCCTCGGCTACGCTCTCCCGCACAAAGAAGCAGGACGCGCCGCCCTCTTTCTCCGCGAGAGAAAACGTGCGTCGAGGCTCGCCTCCCATGTTTTTCCCCTCCCCCCATCAGATTGCGGCATGGCCGACCGCCCTGCGCGCATCCGACGGCAACACCAAAGCGCAGCGGATCTGCGCGCAGCCGCCCCGGCTGCGGTTCTGCGACGGCGCCCGGCCCCAAAGCGCCCTCCCGGAAGCAAAGGACAAAAAAAAGACGATGCCGAAACACCGTCTTTTTCTGTTCAACACGCCGGGAACCCGGCGAAAACATCAGAGTCCGTAGTTGCCGTACTTTCCGGCGTGTACCTGCTCCGCGTAATATTTGCTGCGCTCGCGGGCGTACTTGTACACCTTGTCCACCAGCTGCGGATTCACTTCCGTGCAGACCTTTTCCTTCCAGCTTTTGATCAGCGCATCCAGCGGCGCGAGGAATTCACTGCGTTCCTCGTCGTTCAGCACGGTGAACACATGTCCCTGCGACTTCATCCAGTCCACGTCGGCCATGGCTCCCTTTTCCAGCGAACGACCGATGGCTTCGGCCATCTTCATGCCGCCCTGATCGGCCATCCACTTGCGCATGTCGGCGGGCATGGCGTCCCAGCTCTTCTTGTTGATCTCCTCAACAAAGGTGTTCACGCCGAGTCCGAGAATGAGATGATACTTCGCGTCGTTCGTGAGCTTGTAGGAACGCAGCGGAGCCGTGGGGCAGAGCACGCCGTCCACCATGCCGCGGGAGAGCGCAAGGAAGGTGTCGGTGGAGCTCATGCGCACGCCGTGCGCGCCGAGCGCCTCCACGATTTTCAGCGTGGGATTGTCCCACACGGCAATCTTTTTGCCCTTCAGATCCTCGCGGGTGCGGATGGGCATGACGGAATGAATCTGATACGAATCGGACGCCCACGCCGTGAAATGCACCGTGTTGCGGGGAAGTTCGGCGCGCACTTCGGGGAACTTGCGGATGAGGTCTTCCGCCACGAGACTGCCCACCAGAGAGTTGGGGCACATGCCGGGCAGGGCCACCACGCCGAGCAGCTTCATTTCCCGGGGAAAGAGCGCGGGACGAACCTGCCCGAAATCCGCACGGCCGTCGGAAATGGCGGAATAGGCCTCGCTCTCGGAATACAGCGAATTGGTGGTGAAGTAGGAAAAATCAATCTTGCCGGCAAACTTTTTTTCCGCAGCGTCCATGAAGGGCTCGAACACTTCCTTGACGGTGGGATGGCTTTCCAGATACCCGCCGAGGAAGGACAGACGCGTCGGCTGCCCGGCTCCGGCGTCGGCGGCCAGCGCAGTACCGGAAAGAGAAAGCAGACAGCCAAGAGCGAGCGCAGCCGCGCCGATACTCCATTTTTTCAACATGACAATACTCCTTTTCAGCTCGGAGACGGCCGTCAACAACGACGGTTAACAGCGCCAAAAAATTTTTCTAAAGGGATTTTGCCTGTTAAGTCAACTGAAAGAACAAGGAATTGACGCGTTGACCGGTGTCGAGAAAAAAAGCGCATATTTCTTACAAGAATGACGTTGCCGCAATGAAGCAACACGGAAAAAAACATCGGAAAAAGAAAGAAAACGACGCAAAAAGCAAAAGACGCGCCCGCCCTTTTGCCCAGGTGTTACAGAGAAAAGACAATCGCTCCTCTGCGCTTCGCGCGCCGCCGCCCGCATCGGTGAAACAGGAAATGACCGCTGAATACAAAAAAAACCGGCCGAAGCCGGTTTTTTTTGCGTCACACGCGGCGTTATTCCGCCACGGGTTCGTAGTAACAGCGCTTGGGAGAATAGATCTTGCCCGCCTTCTTCAGTTCGGCGCAGGCCTTGGACACTTCCTTGGAATCCACACCGAGCACCTTGGCGATGTCTCCGGGACGGACGGGCTTTCCCGCTTCCTTCATGGCTTTGAGAACCTGTTCTTCCATGGTAAACTCCTTTCTTAGGACGTCGTTTGCATTCTCGGGCGTCGGATGCTCCGGCAGCCTCCGCAGGACGGACGCCTTGCCGGGCGCTTGAAATACACCGGCGCTTCACGGGCTGCTTGTATCCTTTCGTCCGGGGAAAGGCAAGCATTATTAAGAACAATTCCTGATAAATTTTGATTCATCTTTCTCTGCCATGAAAACGTTCTCCGTTTTTGCGCTTGCGGTCGCGCTGGCGGCTGCGCTTTTTTCCGGCTGCGCTCCCTCCGGGGCGGACGCCCCCCGACCTTCCGGGAGGCCCGGGCCCGTGTACATTCAGTGGCTGGAGGAGCAGGCCTGTCTGCGTCGGGCCGTTTCCGTCACGTCCGTGGTGAGCGGCTCGTCGCTGAACTGGCGGCGCGGCTCGCGCGCGTCTCTTCTGCCTGAAGATACCCGAACCTGGTTTTTCGCCTCGCCCGCGCTCACGGCCTGGTCGGGCTATGACTCGCTCACGGAAGCGCTTGTCGGGGAACATGCAGAAGCGCGCCTTGCCGGGCTCGGCGTGCAGGGCGTTCTGCTCGCCGATCTTGCCGACACCGGCGACGAATGGGCCGGGCGCTCGCCCGCCGCCGGGCTCGGCACGGACGGCGTCGGTCTTTCCCTCGGACGCCTGGCGGGCACGGAAGAAAACTTTTCCCGCTGGAAGGCGGCGCTCGCCGGCAAGGGACTTCTTTCCGGCGGCACGCTTCTGCCCGCCGACACCGGTGCAGGGCCGGATTTCTTTCTGTCGCTGCGCGGGGTGCGGGACTATCCCGGGCTGTACGCCATGACCGAAATTTCTCCGCGGCTCTGGCCTCTTCTTCCTTCTTTAAAAAAGGAGGAAACGGCTCCGCTTGACGCTGGCGCAGTCGCCGCGCTTGCCGCGCAGGGGGAGCTGCCTTCCGCGCTGGAGCAGGACGCCGTTTCCGAGCCGCCGCGCGGCTGGGCGGTCACGGGGCCGGTGGACGGCGTGGACGGCGTCAAACGGCGCTGGGCCTACCGCTGGCACGGCCGCTTCGACAGGCCGGTGCTGCACTGGGACGATCCGTCCGGCGCGGCGCGGCGCGTCATGGAAGCCGGGCTCATCGATCAGATAGGTCTGCGTCACGAAGCCCTGATCGGGGTGAGCGTGGGCGCGTGGCTGGGGCTGGACGGGCCGAACGACGTCACCGGACGCGACGCGGCAGGAGCAGGCCTTGAGCCCGGACTTTCGGCGCTGCGCGATCTTACGCGCAACGCGCACCGCTACGGCGCGGCGGTGCTGGTGCGGGACGCGCTTCCGGCTCCTCTTCTTGTTCCACTTGCCGACAGCGGCGCGGACTTCTTTTTCGACAGCGTGCTTTTTCCCGCGCTGGAGCAGTCGCTGCTGACGGGCGAGGCGCGCTACGCGCGCGAAAGCCTGCGCAGGGCCAGAGCCGCGGGCGTGGATCAGCGCAGGCTCTGGCGCATGGCGCCGGAAGGCCTGCCGAGGCCGGGCAACGCCCGCCTTGCCGCCCTCATGCCCGAGGGCTGGGCCTCTCTGCTCACGCCCTTCCCGGACGCCTCTCCCCGTCTCAACGCGCCGACTCTGGCGGCCGCGGCCTGCGGACTTGCACCCGGGGCCAGGCCGAACGCCGAGGACGCTCCCGCCGTGCGCGACGCCCACGCGCTTCTTCTTGCCGCGCGCGCCTTTCTGCCCGGCCTCTTCATGCTTTCCGGCACGGATCTCGACGGCAGTCTGCCCGAAGGCGACGACTGGCCCGGCACGCCGCCGCTCTGGCAGCCGAACGGCTCGCCGTCCAGCCGCCGGGGCCTGCCTTCGGGCTATCCGCTCTACCGCCGCGCGCCCGGATGCGCCATGGACGACCTCCTTTGCGCCATGCTCGCGGCAAGAGCCTCGTGCGGCATCGCCTCGGGCGAATTTCTCGACGCGCCAGACTGCGAAGAGCCGGGCGTGCTCACTCTCGTGTCCGCGCTGCCTGGCGGCGGAACGCTGGCGTTTTTCGGCAACGTTTCCCGGCAAAGCGCCACGTTTTCCCCGCGCTTTTCCCGCTGGACGCAGGCTTCGGAGCGACGCGATCTTCTCTCCGGCAGCGCCGTGCCCGAAAAGCGCATGACGCTGACTCCCCGCTCCTGGCGCGCCGTGCTGCTGCGCTGACGCAAAAGGGATCCGAGCGCGATGAAAAATCGCCCGAAACACGGCGCGGGGCTTGCGCCGTCACGGATATTTTGGGATACTCGCCACACTGCCGGTCTTGCCGGTCATCTCTTCTTGAACCCCCAGCGGGAGCCTTCCATGGACGAGAACATAGAACGCACGGACAAAAACAAGGAAAACATGGCCGCCGAATCCGACGCCGCAAAACAGCATCAGCCGACGCCGGGCCCGGAAGACGAAGCGAAAAAGCCGGAACCTTCCGAAGAGAGCGAAGCGCCAAGCGCCGCTCCCGAGCAGAACGGCACGGAAGAATCTTCCGCACAGAACGCCGACAGCGGTCCGGAATCCGAAGAAACATCGGAACCCGAAGAAAAAAGCGTTGAGCGCGACGCGGACAACAAGGACGCGGAGCCGGACGACGCGCCGATTCTTCTCGACGCTCCCGCCGAAGAAGCGAAAAAAGATCACATCCGCATGCCGGACGTGCCCGCGCCCGAGCCTCCGGCTTCCGGCGCAGCGGCCAGGCTGTTTGAGGCGCTTTCCTACGCCGGGCTGCCCGTGCTGCTGATTCTCGCCGCGGCCATGACCTTCCTGGAAGTGTGGCAGGTGCGCGACCTGTGGTTCTCCGACGAAGTGCGTCTGGCCGACGCCTTCATGAATCTCAAGGGCGGCGACTGGCTCATGCTCACCATGAACGGCCTGCCCTACCCGGACAAGCCGCCGCTCTACTTCTGGTTCATGGACGCCCTGACAAAGATTCCCGGCGTGGGCGCGCCCATGGTGCTGTTCCTGGCCGTGGCGCTGTCCCATCTTCTTTTCATCGGCTCCATCTGGCTGCTCGCCCGCGGAACCGGACACGACCGCCGGGAAGCCTTTGCCGCCGGTCTTGTGGCGCTCGGCTGCGCGTACATCAGCGGCGCGGCCTGCTATCCGCGCATGGATCTGCTTTTCGCCGCCGTGGTCACGCTGGGCATGACCTGCCTGTATCGCGGCTGGATCAAATCCTTTGCTCCCTTCTGGCTCGCCGCGGGCTTTCTGCTCGTGGGCGCGGCCACGCTCATCAAGAGTCCTCTCGGCATTGCCTTTGCCGTGGTCACCAGCGTGATCTTCCTGTTCTGGCGCGGCACGCCCGGACGCCTCAACGGCCGCGACGGCCTGCCCGGCTTCGTGCTCATGCTGCTCATGCTCATGGCCTGGGCGGGCGCGCTCTACCTCGGCGGGCATCAGGACTATCTGCGCGACATGGTGGGAACCCAGCTCGCGGGCCGCGTGCTGGAAGGCGGACGTCACGTCCAGCCGTGGTGGTACTATCTGGCGGCGCTGCCCATCATGTGGCTGCCGTGGATTCTCGTCATTCTTTTCGTCAACTGGTTCGCCGCCCTGCGCGGCATTCCCGCGGCATGGAAAACCCGCAGGGAACGCGGCGGCTCAAGCTGGCTGTGGATCTGGCTCGTCACCGGCGCGGCCATGCTCTCCCTCGTGCAGGCCAAAATGAGCGTGTACGCCCTGCCGCTGCTCGCGCCTCTTGCCGTGCTCACCGGCCGCTCCGTCATGCGCCTCACCCCCGGCCGCAGCCGCTGCTTCTTCAGCCTCGTTTCCGTGGTGATCGCTCTGGCCGGCCTCGCCCTCGTGGCGCTTGAAGTCTTCCCCGTCGTGCGGCCCTACATCGGTTCCTACCTGCCTGCCGTGCCCGCCGTGGCCGATCCCTGGCTGGACGCCCTTCACGGCACCATGTACATGGGCGGCGTGCTCATTCTGCTCGCCGTGGCGCTGCTCTTCTTCACGCGCCTTGCACTTCCGGGCGGCGCGCTGCTCGTCACCGCGTTCGGCATGATCATCATGCTTCTGCCCTATCAGGCCTTCGTGGCTCCTTCCATGAACAAGATTCTGAGCCCCCGCGCTCAGGCCGAAGTCATGGCCGCCAAGGTGAAGGAAGGCTACGCCCCGGCAGCGTTCGACGTGTACCCCGGCGCGTACGCCTGGCATCTCAATCTGCTGCTGCCCCAGCAGCAGGGACGCCTCGCCGTGCCCGATCTCGCCACGCCCGCCGAGCGCGACGCCTGGCTCAAGGCGCATCCCATGACCGTCATGGCCATGCCCGCAGACGACTGGAACGCCTGGACGAACAAGCCCGCCGACGCCGCCGTGCTGCTCACCTCCTGGATGGTTCACAAGCCCTACGTGGTGGTGGCCGTGAACGCAGGCGCACAGGCGAGCGACGAAGCCGCGCCCGCGGAAACCTCCGCCGCCAGCGGCGCGGAATTTTCCGCAGAAGCGCCTGCCGAGGCGCCCGCAGAAACGGAAGCCTCGCCTGCCGAAGCGCCCGCATCCTCCGCGGCTCCCGCGAGCCCCACGACCGAACCCGCCGCAACTCCTGCGGCCGAACCCGCCGCCGAAGAAGCGCCCAAGGCGCCCTCTGCCCCCGCGCCCTCCGCGCCCGCCGCTCCCGCCGAGCCCGAGCAAACGCCCGCAGGCAGCGCAGACAGCGCCGCCCGTTCGTAATCTCACGCCCGGCGCGAAGCTGTCGCGCCGGGCTTTTTTCCGCCCTCCGCTCCTGAACCTCAACCCGGACACGATCTCATGACCTATCTTGCCCTCATTCTCTGCGTCGCCCTGGCCTTTTTCCTCGGCTCCATCCCCTTCGGACTGGTCATCGCAAAAACCTTCAAGGGCATTGATCCCCGCAAGGCCGGAAGCGGAAACATCGGCTCCACCAACGTGGCCCGCCTGTGCGGTCTTCCCTGGGGCATCATGACGCTCTTTTGCGACATCATGAAGGGCCTGCTGCCCGTGCTGCTCGCCGTGAACGTGCTGCCGGATCCCTGCATGCAGAGTCTCGTGGCGCTTGCCGCCGTCACCGGGCACATCAAGTCGCCCTTCCTGGGCTTCAAGGGCGGCAAGGGCGTGGCCACCACCATCGGCGCGCTCATTCCCCTGGCCTTCTGGCCCCTGCTGTGCGCCGTGCTCTGCTGCGTGGCCGTCATTGCCGTCACCCGCTACGTTTCTCTGGGCTCCATGGTCATGGCCGCCTCTCTCGTGGTGTTCTACGCCCTGTTCGGATACTTCCGGCTCGAACCTCTGGCCGTCGTGCTTCTGATCATGATAGTGTGGGCGCACCGAGCCAATATCGGCCGTCTCATGCGCGGCGAGGAAAGCAAGTTCCTTGCGAAAAAAAAGAGCTGAGCTCCAAAACAAAGTTCCGACTTTCATAACTGCCGACTACTGGACCTTCGTTTCGTTCTATGCTAGCTTGTTTCTAAGAGCAGAAGACCGTACGGTTCGAGGTCTTTGCATCCCATGAACGCGGGTTTGCCCCGCTCCCGGCCCGGCCGGGGAAGGAATTGCTTATGCAGATCGAAGTCGTTTTCCGCAATCTTACCCCTTCCGATCCCCTGAAGAGCTACGCCCTCAAGCGTTTTCAGAAGATAGAGCGCATGGTTGGCGATGAGGAAGCAAAGCTGCTCGTCACGCTTTCCATGGAAAACAATCGTCCCAAGGCCGACCTGCTGCTTACCGGTCAGAACCTGAACTTCGCCGCCAGCGAGAAGAACGACGACATGTACGCCGCCATCGACCTGTGCAACGACCGCATCGGACAGCAGCTGCGCAAGGCCAGCGAACGCCGCAGTCAGATCAACCGCGACACCATGGTCGACTCTCTCGGCAACGGCGACAACGCGTAGCGCCCGACCAGAACTTCCAAGAAATCCAGCCTCCGGCCGCATCCGCGACCGGAGGCTCCGTTTTTTTCTCAGAGCCTGTCCCCCAAAGTTTTGCGTGACAAGCGAAATCAAAAAAAGTAACCTTTCCGCTCTAGGATTCCGGAGGCGCAGATGACTCATGAAATAGATACGCATATCATGACGGTGGGAAAGGCAAAAATCGACAACCCCGCCATAGGCCCCTACATCGACGACACTCCCGTGCCCTTCTACCTCGACGCCGAACACGGCGGCGAAGACGTCAAGGGCCTGGAAGATACGCCCATCTATATCGAACAGGCCGGTCCCCGCGAACACGTCTATTACGATCCCGGCAAGACCAAGGCCGCCATCGTCACCTGCGGCGGGCTCTGCCCCGGACTCAACGACGTCATCCGCGCCGTGGTGCTCGAATCCTACTACGGCTACGGCGTGCGCTCCATTCTCGGCATCCGCTACGGCCTCGAAGGCTTCATTCCCAAGTATCACCACGACATCATGGAGCTCACCCCCCGCAACGTGTCGGAAATCCACACCTTCGGCGGCACCATTCTGGGTTCCTCCCGCGGCCCGCAGAGCCCCGAGGAAATCGTGGACGCCCTTGAGCGCATGAACGTCAACATGCTCTACATCATCGGCGGCGACGGCACCATGAAGGCCGCCTCGGCCATTCAGGAAGAAATCTTCCGCCGTCAGCTCCACACGTCCGTCATCGGCATTCCCAAGACCATCGACAACGACATCAACTTCGTGCCCAAGTCCTTCGGCTTCGACACCGCCGTGGACGTGGCCACCTCCTCCCTGCGCTGCGCCCACACCGAGGCCATCGGCGCGCCCTACGGCGTGGGTCTCGTCAAGCTCATGGGCCGCGAATCCGGCTTCATCGCCGCGCAGGCCACGCTCTCGCTCAACATCGTCAACTTCGTGCTCGTGCCCGAGGTGCCCTTCAAGCTCGAAGGCGAAGGCGGCCTGCTGCCCGCCCTTGAGGAACGCCTCAGAAACCGCTCCCACGCCGTCATCGTGGCGGCCGAAGGCGCAGGTCAGGACCTGCTCACCGCAAGCGGCAAAACCGACGCTTCCGGCAACCGCGTGCTGGGCGACATCGGCCTCTTCCTGCAAAAGGCCATCAAGAACTATTTCGCCAACAAGGACATGAACGTCACGGTCAAGTACATCGACCCGAGCTACATCGTGCGCTCCGTGCCCGCCAACACCAACGACCGCGTTTACTGCGGCCTGCTCGGGCGCAACGCCGTACACGCGGCCATGGCCGGCAAGACCAACATGGTCGTCGCCCGCCTGCTCGACCGCTTCGTGCATCTGCCGCTCCAGCTCGTCACGCGACGCCGCCGCCAGATCGACATCAAGTCCAACTACTGGCGCTCCGTCATCGCCACCACGGGCCAGCGCCTCGCGTAGCGCGCAAAGCGCCCGCAGAAAGCGCAGGCGTTTTTCTCGCCGAAACCGGCAAGGCATCGTCTTTTCAGGGCAGGCAGGAGCCGCCCGGCAAGACCTCCGCACCATTCGTGCGGAGGTCTTTTTTTATGCTTCAAAAACGCCGCCCCGCAAGGAAACAATTTCCGTCTTGCGAAGTTATGCGGAATGGCCGATGATGACAAAGGAAGAATGCCCTTCCCCCAAACCCCGTCCGACATGAGCGAATTCAGACAGATCAAGGCTTCCGCAGGTTCCGGCAAGACCTACACCCTGACCAGCAGCTTTCTTTCCCTGCTCGCGGGCTCTTCGGGCGCGTCCTGGAGCCGTCCGCCCTCAGGCTGCGCCGTGCCGGACGGCGACGCCTACGGCTGGCAGGAAATTCTCGCCATCACCTTCACCAACAAGGCCGCCACCGAAATGCGCGAGCGGCTGCTCTCGCGGCTGAAGGGCATGGCGCTCGCTTCTCCCTCCGCCGCGGCTTCGGAAAAGTTCTGGAAACCGGCAAAAGCCCGCGACGCCGTCAACATGCTCATCCGCAGCTACGGCTCCCTGAACATCCGCACCATCGACAGCCTGCTGCACCTCATGGTGCGCCTCTCTGCGCTGGACTTCGATCTTTCCCCGGACTTCGAGCCCCGCTTTGCCGACAGCGACATCACCGGCCCCATTTTCGACGACATGGCCGAGCAGGCCCGCGAAGACCCCGAACTCGGCGATCTGTTCCGCCGCGCCTGCCGTCAGATGCTCCGCTCGGAAAAGACCCGCGGCTTTCTGGCCGGAGAGCGCATCCGTGAACGCGTCACGGCCATGGTCTCGCTCATGCTCGCAGGCGACGGCTGGAACATCCGCGATCTCGCCTCGCCGGAAGAGGCGGAGGATCATTTTCAGGCCGTGCTGCACGGCATTGAAAACGACGCCAGAGACATGCGCGCCCGCATCGAACAGGAGGAGATCAAGGCGAGCAAGCATTTTCTCAACGCGCTGAACGCCTGCATCGAATGCGGCGGACGCGCCACCAAACTGCCTCTCTCCTCGGCCATGTTTCAGAAGGAAAGCTTCGACGAGTGCCTGCTCAAGGCGTCGAAGGGCGCAGCCAGCCTTTCGCTGCACGCGCTCTACGAAAGCCTGCAAAGCGACCTCAGGGAAGTGCGCGTGCTTCTCGGCGCGCGGCGGCTCATGCCCTTTGCCGAGCTTGCGCAGGCCGTCTATGCCAGGCTGGAGCACTACGAGCGCAAAAACGGCGTCATTGCCGCCTCGCAGGTGCCGAGGCTCGCCATACGCGCCGCGGACGACAGCGAAGGCGTGAACGAACTCTTCTGCCGCCTCGGCGCGCGCATCACCCACATGCTCATCGACGAATTTCAGGACACGAGCCGCGATCAGTGGCTGGCGCTCCAGCCGCTGGCCGAGGAAGCGCTCGCCAAGAACGGCTCGCTCACCATCGTGGGGGACGTGAAACAGGCCATCTACGGCTGGCGCGGCGGCGACGCGGCGCTCTTCGATCAGCTCGTGCGGTCGGGCTCGCCTCTGCTTGCGCTTGTGGATCATCCCACGCTGGAAACGCTGCCCTGCAACTGGCGCAGCCGTCAGCGCATCGTGGCGTGGAACAACGCCCTGTTCTCCCCGCTCGGCAACCCGGACGTGGCCAAAGAACTGCTCGCCCCGCTGGCCGAAGGCGACGAAGCGCTGCTGCAAAGCGAGGCCGCGCTGCTCAGCGAAGCTTTCGACCGCGCCGCCCAGAGCGCGGAACACTGCGCGCCCGGCGGATTCGTGCGCCTGCGCGCGCTCGACAAGGGCCGCGAAGAGGAAGAGCTTTCCGTGATGCTGCCGGACATGGTGGAAAAGATGGGGCGCACGCGGCCGTGGGGAGACATCTGCATTCTTGCGCGCAACAACGATCAGGCCGCCAAGGCCGCCTCGTGGCTCATGAGCCGGCGCATTCCCGTGGTCACGCAGGGAAGCCTGCTGCTCGCCGAACAGCCGGTCATTGCGGGACTCGTGAGCCTGCTGCGCTTCATGAACGATCCCGACGACGACATCGCCTTCTGGTCGGCCCTGTGCGCCGGAGAGCTGCTGCCGCCCATGACCGCCCCGGACGGCTCGCCGCTTGACGAAGGCGCGCTGCTCGACTGGGCCGCGCGACGCTCCCGGCAGAAAAGCATGGCGCGTCAGTTCGCCGCCGACTTTCCCGAAGCCTGGCAGACCGTATTTGCGCCCCTGCACGACAACGCGGGCCTGCTCACGCCCTACGACGCCGTCATGGAAGTGCTGGAGCGCTGGAACGTGTTCGAGCGCTGCGGCTCGGCCGAAGGCTTTGTGCGCCGCTTTCTGGAGGTGCTGTTCTGCGCCGAGGAACAGGGCGTGTCCGACCTTTCCGGCTTTCTCGATCTGTGGGATTCGAGCGGCAGTCAGGAAAAGGCCCCGCTGCCCGAAAGCATGGACGCCGTGCGCATCATGACCATGCACAAGGCCAAGGGGCTGGAATTCGAGGTGGTCATTCTGCCCTGGCTCAATTTTTCCCTCGGCCGCGCCACGGACGACAAGTCCGTGTTCTGGAACAGCCGCGGCACGGGCCTGCTTGCGCCGCTGTGCCGGGAAATGGGCAGGCCGTGGCTTCAGGACCGCATGGACACGGCGCGCGAATCGCTGCACCTCATCTACGTGGCCATGACCCGCGCGGTGTCCGAGCTGCACTGCTTTCTGTCCGATCCCGACGAAGGGCCCATCCCCTTCATGCTCGACGCGCTGCTCTCCCGGGTGAGAAGCTCGATGGAAGAGAAGGACGGCGCGCTCGTGTGGGGCGAGACGCCCGATCTGCCGCCTTCCGCGTCCGCTCCGGCGGGCGACGCGCCTTCCGGCGAAGTCCCGGCCTGCGGCGAAAAACGCAGCGCCGAAGAAGCGCAGGCCGTCGGCGAGAGCCCTCGCGGCGGCAAGACGCAGGCCTCAGGCAGCGCCCCGGCGTCCGCCGCCCCCGCGGACATCACCGCGGCAGACGAATCCACAGCCGCCCGCACGGAAACCGAATCCGCAGCAACCGCTCTCACGGCAGGCAATCCCGCCTCGCCCGAGGCAGCGTCCGCCGCTCCGCCCGACTCTGCGGATGCGCCGCCCGCTCCGGACGGGCAGCCGGGCGAAGACTGGCGGCCCATGGGCTGGCTTCCGCGCCTTCGCATGTTCCGCAGTCCGCTGGAAGACTGGACCTTCACGCCCAAAAGGCGCGGCACGCTCATTCATCACTGTCTGGAAAGCCTTCAGGTATCCGGCGTGGGCGAGGCCTCTGCAAGACGCGACGCCGCGCTGGCGGCCGCGCGCGGCATTTCCACATTTCCGCTGCCCGTGCCGGACAGGGAAAACGTGCAGAAGCAGGTGGAAGACGTTCTTTGCTGGTACGCGCTCCAGCCGGAAACGCCGCACTGGCTGGCCTTCGGCACGCCGGAGCACGCCCTGCTCGATGCAGACGGGCGTCAGTTCCGCGTGGACCTGCTGGTGGACGACGGCCGGGAGCTCGTGGCCGTGGAGTACAAGACCGGCACTGCGGGCCATCTGCCCGCGCCCGAGCACAAGGCCCAGCTCATGCGCTATCTGAACCTGCTTCACGAGGCGAGCGGCGCAAACGTGCGCGGCGCGCTGGTGTATCTCGACCGCCGCGAAATATTCCCGATTCTTCCCGGAGACGACCATGAGTAGCCGCACCCGTACTTTCAGCCCGTTCCAGATCGTGCCCTGGGACGACGACTTCATGCTGCGCGTCCACGACCTTGTCCGCGACATGACGGGCGGCCGTCCCGGCAAGGCGGTCATCGTGTTTCCTCTCAATCGTCCGCGGCGCTACCTGCTCGACATCTACCGCAGAGAGGCGGACAGGCCCATGCTGCTGCCGCACATCATCAATTCGGGGCAGCTCGTGCAGACCTGCCTTGAAAGCTGGACCCGTTCCGTGCCGCGCATGGCGGGCACGCTGGATCAGGTGGCCGTGCTCAAGGAATGTCTGCTGGAACTAAGCAGTCAGGAAGAGGAAGGAAGTCCGCTTGCGAAGCTCGCCAAAAGTCTGGATGACGACGACGGCATGGCCCGCTTCTACCCGTGGGGCGTGCGCCTTGCGCACCTTCTCGACGAATGCGCCGGGCACATGGTGGAAGCCTCGGACCTGCTCCACGTGGACGACATGGTGGCTCCCTACGCGGCGGCCCTGCTCGGAAGCCTCAGCCGCATTCAGGAACGCTACCGCTCCGCGCTTCGCAGCCGCGGCCTGAGCACGGCGGGGCTCGAAGCCCAGCACGCGGCCCAGCTTGCCGGGGCCTCGCCCGATCTGCCCCTCAAGCTTCAGGGAAAGTGCGTGGTTCTGGCCGGATTCGTGCGGCTCACCCGCGCGGAAGACAGGCTTTTCCGCTACCTGTGGGAACACGGGGCGCGCGTGTGCCTGCACACCGATCCGGAAATTCTCTCCGGCGCGGGGCACTGGAGCTGCGCCGAACACAGGGAATGGCTTTCGCGCTGGAAGGCCCGGGGCGAAGTGCTGGGCGAGAGCCGCAGCCGGGAACCGATCATCCACTTTCACGCGGGCTACGATCTGCACTCGCAGCTTCTGGAACTCAAAAAGGAACTGGAAACGCATCCGCACCCGGAAGAGAGCCGCGCCGTGGTCATCACCCACGATTCCCTACTCATGCCCACGCTGCACCACATTCCGGAAAAGAGCATCAACATTTCTCTCGGCTATCCGCTGGAACGCTCGCTGCTGGCCCAGCTTGCGGAACGCCTCATGGAAACGCGCCGCGGCATGAACGCCGCAGGCCTCGTTCACTGGAAAAGCTTCATGGCGCTCATCCGTCACCCGTACGTGCGCATGCTCGGCGTGCCCGCGTCCGAAGAAGGGGGAGAGACCGTGCCGCTTCGCCCCTTTCTCTCCCGTCTGGAAGCCAGACTGCGCACCGGCAGCCGCATGGTGGACGCCGGAGCCTGCACCTCCGATCTCGTGGACGACATTCTCGGCGATCTGGACGGCAGGCCTCCGGTGGAAGAGCTCAACGAAGCGACCGGCCAGCTTCTGGAAAAGGTGGTGGACACGCTCGTCACGAAGTGGCGTAATCTGGAAACGCTGGAAGACATGGCCGCAAGGCTCCGGGAACTGTGTCAGCTTCTGCTGGAATACGGCGCGCACATCTGGCCGCGATTTCCGCTGGATGCGGAATGCCTTGCCCGCCTCATGCAGGGCGTGATTCCCGAACTTTCCGACAACGCCATGTCCGGCGAATATCTGTCCCTGGAATCCATCTTTTCCATCGTGCATCAGAATCTTGCGGAGCAGCGCGTGCCCTTTGAGGCCGATCCGCTCACGGGGCTGCAGATTCTCGGCACGCTGGAAACCCGTCTGCTGCACTTCGACCGCGTGTACCTGCTCGACATGACCGAAGACGCCCTGCCCGGCGCGCCCGCGCGCGATCCGCTGCTGCCCGACAATCTCCGTCCGCTGCTCGGCCTGCCGGACAACAGCCGCCGCGACATGCTCGCCGCGCACACCTTTCACCGGCTCATCGCCGGGGCCCGGGAAGTGTTTCTCTACTGGCAGGAAGGCGTGCAGACCGGCGTCATGGACGGCAAGAAACTGCGCTCCCGGCTGGTGGAAGAAGCCGTCTGGCGGGTGGAACAGCAAAAGGGCGCACTGCTGCGTCCGGGCTCGGAGCCGCTGTTCGCCTCGGCCTTTCCCATGGCGGAGCCGCCGGTTCCAGAGTACGCGCCCATTCTCCGCACGGACGCCGTCAATGAACGCATGCGGGACGTCATGGAGCGCAAGCTCTCGCCCACGGGGCTCGACACCTACATTTCCTGCCCGGCGCGATTCTTCCGCAAGTACGTGTGCACACTGAAGGAGGCGGACGAAGTCGTGGAAGGCGACGACTATCTCGGCGTGGGCAACCTGCTGCACGCCGTGCTTCAGCGCGCCTTCGAGCCCTTTGTCGGGCTTCCCGTGGGGCAGGGCTCCCTGCAGCCCGAACAGCTCGAAGCGCTGTTCCGGGAAGAGCTCGACGCCAGCGGCCTTGCCGTGAATCTGCCCGCGCAGAGCCGCTTCATGCTGGAAGCCGCGGGCCCGGCCAGACTGCGCGCCTTTGCCGCCGCGCAGCCCGAAGTGCTCGAACTGCTCCAGCTTGAGCACAACGTGTCGGCCGTGTTTCAGGAAGGAAAGCACCGCTTCACGCTGGAAGGAAAAATCGACCGCCTCGACCGCCGCGAGCAGGGACTCGTCATTCTCGACTACAAGAGCGGCAGCACGAGCCGGCAGCCGCACTCCTCCTTCTGGAACGACGAGAGCCTCTGGGACGCCATGATGGAATGGCGGCCCGGCAAGGCCGATCCGCTGCCCGACCTTGCGCGCGCCCTGCCCAGCATTCAGCTGCCCGCCTATCTCTACATGTGCGGCAACGACCCGCAGAACGCGGAATCCCTGCGCTTTGCGCCGCTCTACGACGCCGCCCTCGTGCAGCTTGCCGACCGCGGCGACGAAATTCCCCTGCTCGGCGCAAATATAGACGAGATGACGCGCGAGAGCATCATCACGGAACGCATTCCCGCCCTGCTCGGCTTCGTGCTGCGGCACATGGCCACGGCAGAGAGCTTCGCGCCGCGCCGCACCGACCGCTGCGATCGCTGCCCCTACCGGAACTGCTGCCGCTGAAAGGAGCGAAGCCCGACGCGACCTTGAACGCCCCGAAAGGACAAAAAACGCTCAGAGCAACGCATGGAAAAGCGCTCCCGAAACATGGTTCCGGGAGCGCTTCGACCTCTGCTTCGTCCGCCATTTTACGGATTACGCCTCGGCGCGGGAATCCTGTTTTTCGTCCTCGGCAAGCATCTCGTCGAGCACCGCACAGGTCTGCACAAGCATGTCCGCGCACACGGTGGAAAAAAGTCCCTTTTCCGCGGCGGCCTTCATCACGCCCGGCTGCGTGATGTCCATGCCGAGAATGTCCCGGCAGGAACGGAACGGCTGCTTTTTCGACAGACGCCTTTCAAATTCCGACACCTTTTCCACGAGCAGCGCCTTTTTGCCCTTGCCCTCCTCCAGCGTGTCCGCCCTGCCGTAGCGAAGCCCGAGCACCATGTGCGCGCCGCAGATGCAGCCGCAGGTGTCCGCATGCCCCATGCCCGTGCCGAACGCCGAGGCCATGCCCACGGCCAGCGAATCCTCAATACCGAGGCGCGGCGCGCAGTGCAGGCACACCTTCTGCGCGCACAATCCGAAACGTGATACCATAATGCCTCCGAAATACTGTTGGCTCTCCGGGCAGGCCTCCATGACGAGGCTGCCGAAGCGCCGTTTCTTCGCTAAACATCCGGCTTTGAGCCGGAAACGATTCCGTGACGCGCCCCGATTTACGCGCCGCCCACGACATAGCCGTGACGCAAAAGCAGCGCGCGGGCGTCATCCATGGAAAAGCCCCGCCATTCCGCCGCGGCTTCCTTTTTGTCCCGCGGAATGGCCCCCGTTTCCACCACAACCACGTTGGCTCCCCAGGCCACGGCCTGCGACACCGGCGGATGCACGCACACGTGCGGCGTGTTCACGCCCCCGCACAGGCGGATCACCGCGGCCACCTGCGCAAGGCGCGCGTCGGACACGGATTCCGCGCCTCCGTAGGGCGTTCCCGGCACATTGCTGCGCGCCATCACGCCGCACACCTTCGCCCCGGCTTCGAGCGCCGCAAGCAGCACGTCGGCAATCTCCTCATCGGAGTGTTCGGGCCCGAGCGGCTCCACAAGATGCGCAAGCTCCATGCCCGCCTCGCCGATGCGCCGCAAGGCCTGCCTGCGTTCGGCAGGATCAAAGGGCGTATCCCGTCCCTCGCCGAGCCGCAGCGCATGATACATCATCTGCACGCCGGCCCTGCCGAGGCTCCGAATCTCCTCCACGGTCATCTGACCGGTGTTGGCCACAAGCGCGCAGGATGGCGGCAGCACGGCGCGCACGGCTTTTGCCAGCGCTTCCAGACGCTCCCTGCCGTAATGCTCCGTGGTGCGGAGCACGATCCACGACGCGCCCTCGGCGGCGTAGCGGCGCGCCGCGGCCACAATCTCCTCCTGCGCCCACTCGTGCGACTCCCGCACCACGCCCCACGACGCGCCGAACGCGCAAAAGGCGCAGCTCATGGAACAGGGCGCGGCATCCACCCCGAAGGCCGCCCACACGCCCGCCCTGTCGCCCGCAACCTCGCGGGCCGTCTGCCGGGCCAGGCGTCCGAGAAAGGCCGTCTGCGCCGAATCCGGCGCGTAGGAAAGAAGACGCAGCACGTCTTCCCGCCTAGGCAGCGCTCCGGAAAGCGCCCGCCGACGAACTTCTTCCATGAAGGCGCGATCCGCCTCCGGGCACGGGTCCTGCGCATCCGCATCCCGCGCGGACAGCAGCAGCGCAAGCACCCTGTCGAGATGATCGCGATTGCTCGTGAGCGACGATATCCAGCGGTTCAGACAGCGCCGCCCCAGAGCCGTGACGCGGTACTTCTTCCGCGCCGGGCCGTCTCCCCTGTCGTATTCCGTTTCCAGCACGCCGCTGCGTTCCATGTCGCGCAGCATGCGATAGCAGCCCGTCATGTCCGGCGGCTGCGGCCCGAACAGGCCGGTGTCCTCCAGCTTCTGCACGAGCGCATACCCGTGCATGGGCTCGCGAACCAGCAGCCCCAGCAGCACCGGCTGCACGAAACGGGGCAGATTGCCGCCCGAACAGGCGCAGGAATCAAGCTCATCCATGCCTTTTCTCCCGAAAAGAACCGCGCAAACGACGTTCCGAACAACACGGAACGCCCGTCGGCCCCAACTATTGGATTTGCTCCAATAGTAGCACGCTCAAATCGTTGAGGCAAGATACGCACGCCCGCCGCGTCAGTTTTTGCGAAGGAGATTCTGCACGTCCATGTCGTGGCCGAGCACGAACACGTTTTCCCCGGCCTGAAAGCAGTGCGACGGGCCGGGCATGGGCTGGAGCGCGTCGCCCTTCTTCACGCCGAGCACGTTCACCCGGTAGCGCTGGCGCACGGCCAGTTCCTTCACGGTCTTGCCCTGCCATTCCTCGGGCGTGGCTATCTCGTAGATGGAATACTCGGGCGAGAGCTTCACGTAGTCGAAAATGTGATCGCTGCTGTAGCGCATGGCGGCCCAGTCGGCGGTCTGGCGCTCGGGGTACACCACGTCGTCCGCGCCGTTGCGCAGAAGAAACTTGGCGTGAACCTGCCGCGACGCTCGGGAGAGCACAAAACGCGCTCCGTGCTCCTTGAGCAGCGCCGTGGTTTCCAGAGAGCTCTGGAAGTCGTCGCCGATGGCGACCACGCACATGTCGAAATTGCTCACGCCCAGAGAACGGATGAACGTTTCGCTGGTGGCGTCCGCAATCTGGGCGCTGGTCACGAAGTCCAGCGCTTCGTTGACGCGCTGTTCGTTTTTGTCGATGGCGAGCACGTCGTGATTCAGTTCGCGCAGCTTTCTTGCCATGCGGCGGCCGAAACGGCCGAGTCCTATGAGCAGTACGGATTTCATGCGGCACACTCCTTTCAGCCCACGGCCACATCTTCAGAAGGATAGCGGAAGGCGTCCTGACGCAGGCCGGACGACACCGCAAACACGACCGTAAGACTCCCCACTCTGCCGAAGTACATGAGCAGAATGAGAATGCCGCGCGAGGCGTCGGACAGTTCCGGCGTCGCGCCCAGGGAAAGTCCCACGGTGCCTATGGCCGAAGCCGACTCGAAGAATGCCGTCATGAGCGGCAGCTCGTCGAAGGCGGAAATCAGCATGCCCCCGGCCAGAAAGAGCAGAAGATAAAACATGAATATGCCCGACGCCCGGCGCAGGGCCATGTCCGGCAGTCTGCGGCCGAAGCCGCGCACGTCGTTGCGGTGCAGGAAGATGGAGAGCAGTCCCAGAAGCAGAACGGCGAGCGTGGTGACCTTGAAGCCGCCGCCCGTGGATCCGGGAGCTGCGCCCACCAGCATGAGCAGCATGGTGACCAGCTTGCCGAGCGGACTCAGCGCGGCGAGATCCACGCTGTTGAAGCCCGCCGTGCGCGGACTCACGGACTGGAAAAACGCGGCGAGCGCGGCCTCCGGGCCGGACATGCCCCAGCTTTCGCGCCGGAACTCGAAGAAAAAGAAGAAAAGGAAGCCGACAAGAAGAAGCGCGGCGGTAAAGAGCAGCACGAGCTTGCTCTGCAGGCGGTAGCTGCGGAAATCTGCACCGTGCGAGCGCACATCGTCGAGCGTGAGAAAGCCGATGCCGCCCGTGATGATGAGCGCGGCCACCACAAGACACACCAGCGGATCCGACGCGTAGGCCGTGAGCGAAGCGTAGGGATGCGCCTCTCCCATGAGATCGAAACCGGCGTTGCAGAAGGCCGACACGGAATGAAACAGGGCCATCCACAGGCCCCTGCCGAGGCCCATCTGCGGGCAGAAGCGCAGCGCGAGCAGCGCCGCTCCGGCAAGTTCCACGGCCAGCACGGTTTTAAAAATGAAGCCCGTCAGGCGCACAATGCCCGCAAGGTGCGGCGCGGAAATGGATTCCTGCATGACCCAGCGCAGCCGGAAGCCTATTTTCTGCCCCGCGAGCACGGCCACGGCCACGGCCATGCTCATGACGCCGAGGCCGCCCGCCTGAATGAGCATGAGAATGATCGCCTGGCCGAATTCCGACCAGTAGCGCGCGGTGTCGTGAACCACAAGGCCGGTCACGGTAATGGCGGACGTGGCCGTGAAGAGCGCGTCGCCGAATCCCGGCCCGACGCCGTCTCTGGTGGTGAAGGGCAGCATGAGCAGAGCCGTGCCGCAGAGAATGAACAGAAAATAGCCCAGAATGATGATCTGCGAAGGGCTGATGCGCTCTTTGATCCAGAATGACATCTCTTTCTCCGGCTGCCCGCCCTCTCCGACGGACTTTTGACAGCCAGCTTCCAGTAGCACGCCCGCCTCGCGCAGGCAAGACGCGGATTCTGTTCCGGCAGGACTCGCGCCTCGGCGTGTTTCCCGCGCGTCCGATCAAAAGGCGCGCAGACGGTACCTTTTCGGAAAACGGCAGACGCACTTTGCAAGGACGATGAACAAGGCGCTCAGGCCGCCTTCCGGCGCTGCCCAGAGAACGGCGCGAGGCGCGCCACGAGTCGGAGAACTGCGGCCCGGCGAATCCGTCAGGACTGTGCTTCCGAAGGCTCGACATAGGTGGTTTCGAGGTCGTCGAAGGCCGTGAATTCCGGACGGTAGGCGAGCTTCACCGTGCCGGTGGGACCGTTTCTGTGCTTGCCGATGATGATTTCAGCAATGCCGGTCTTCGGATGGTCGTCCTTCTTGTTGTAGGCGTCCTCGCGGTGGATGAACATGATGAGGTCGGCGTCCTGTTCAATGGCGCCGGATTCACGCAGGTCGGAAAGCACGGGACGCTTGTCGGTGCGCTCTTCCACCTTTCGATTGAGCTGGGAAAGCGCAATGACGGGAACCTTGAGTTCCTTGGCAAGCGCCTTCAGGTTGCGCGAGATGTCGGAAATTTCCAGTTCGCGGGAATCGTTGCGCGAGGAGTGCATGAGCTGCAGGTAGTCCACCATGACGAGGTCGAGGCCGTGCTCGGCCTTGAGGCGTCGGC
Source organism: uncultured Mailhella sp. (assembly GCF_944324995.1). Classification (GTDB taxonomy): domain Bacteria; phylum Desulfobacterota; class Desulfovibrionia; order Desulfovibrionales; family Desulfovibrionaceae; genus Mailhella. The sequence continues at coordinate 2,187 of NZ_CALUYL010000016.1, read as the reverse complement.
AGCGGGCGCGAAGCGCCAGCGGAGTCAGGCCTGCGGTGTCGTCGATGAATATCTTGGCCTGGGAGAGCGCGTCGGCCGAGGCGGAAAGCTTGGCCCAGTCGTCGTCTTCCAGAAAGCCGCGGCGCACGCGGGAGAGCTCCACCCGGCCCCAGGCGCAGAGCATGCGGTCCATGAGCGATTCCTTGCTCATTTCCAGAGAAAAGATGGCCACCGTGGCTCCGCCGGAGAGCGCGGCGCGCATGGCCACGTTGAGGGCGAAGGCCGTCTTGCCCATGGAGGGACGGGCCGCAAGAATGATGAGGTCGGTAGGCTGAAGACCGGCGGTCATTCTGTCGAGCATCATGTAGCCCGTGGGCACGCCGGTGGTCACGCTCTTGTTGTTGTAGCGGGCGAGCAGCTCGTCGAACACGGAACGCACAAGTTCGCTGCTGCTCGCGAAGGTCTTGCTGTTGGCGCGTTCGGAAATGGAAAAGATGGCGCGCTCCGATTCGTCGAGGAGCGTGGGCACGTCCTTGGAGGCGTCGTAGCAGTTGCTGATGATCTGGGCGGAAGTGTCGATGAGCGCGCGCTGCATGGCCTTGTCGCGCACGATTTTCGCCCAGTGCACGGCGTTGGCGCCGCTCACCACGGCGCGGGAAAGTTCGCCGAGATAGGCCGCGCCGCCTGCGGCCTCAAGCTGGGAATGACTGACCAGCCAGTCGAACACCGTCACTTCGTCCACGGGGGTGTTCTGTTCGCACAGCGCCACGAAAGCACCGAAGATGATCCGGTGCGCAGGAACGTAGAAATCCACGGGACGAAGCTGATCGACGAGTTCCTGAAGCAGGTCGGGCCGCAGGAACACGCCGCTCAGAACGGCCTGTTCGGCCTCTTCGTTGTGCGGCGGAACGCGGCGCAGAAGATCGTCGCGGGCGCGATCGGAGATTTCGCCTTCCCCGCGGGAAGAACGACGAGAGCCGCCGCTCCGCGAAGGAGCGGCGGCTTCATTCATGACGGTATCCGGGCTGTCCATGACTCGTCAGGCTTCCGGGGAAGCTGATTAGGCATTTTCAGCAGGAGCTTCCGCTTCGGCGGCGGGAGCTTCCACGGGGGCTTCTTCTTCAGCGATGTGCTTTTCTTCAGACACGATCTTCACGGTGAAGGAAGGAACCACGTCGGCATGCAGACGGGCGCGCACGCTGTGTTCGCCCAGGGTGCGGATGGAGCCGTCGAGAAGCAGACGATGACGATCCACTTCGATGCCCATGGCGGCGAGAGCGTCGCCGATCATGGCCGGGGTGACGGAACCATAGAGCTTGTCGTTTTCGCCAACGCGCATGGCGATGGTCACCACCACGCCTTCGAGCTTGGAAGCGAGGTCGGCGGCAGCGGCGCGGAGGGCGTCCATGCGGGCCTGCAGCTTCTTGCGTTCGAGTTCAAACACGCGGATGTTGGCGGGAGTGGCCAGGCTGGCAAGCTGCTGAGGAAGCAGATAGTTGCGGCCGTAGCCGGGCTTGACATTGACGATGTCGCCAAGGTGACCGAGCTTTTCAACGTCGGCACGAAGAATAACTTTCATTTTGTCTCCTATGCCGTTAGATGTTGGTCTTCTTCTTGAGTTCGCTGGAATGAGCGGAAGTGTAGAACAGCAGGGCCATCTGGCGGGCACGCTTGATTTCGGTGGTCAGAGCGCGCTGATGCTTGGCGCAGGTGCCGGTAATGCGACGGGCGACGATCTTGCCGCGTTCGGTGATGAAGTCGCGGAGAATGTCGGGACGCTTGTAGTCGAGAGCCAGTTCGGCGTCGGCGCAGAAGCGGCAGAACTTGCGGCGAGGAGCAAACTTCTTACGGAAAGCCATTACGCGACCTCCTCGGTGGCTTCGACGGAGTCGGCCAGCTTGACGGTCATGAACTTGAACACGCCGTCGGTGATGCGGATGATGCGTTCCAGTTCAGCCACGAGCTGAGAAGGAGCGGCATATTCAAGACGAACATAGAAGCCGCGCATCTGCTTGCGGACGGGATAGGCCAGGTCGCGCATGCCCCACTGATCCACGACGAGCATCTTGCCGCCTTCGCGGGTGATGACTTCGTCCATGGTCTTCAGGACGGTTTCGCGCTCTTCCACAGACAGCTCCGGAGAAAGGAGCAGCAGGGTTTCCATTTTGCGCATGTAGGATATCTCCTTACGGTCAGAGGTCCGCCGCT
>NZ_CALUYL010000015.1 GCF_944324995.1 uncultured Mailhella sp. | reverse complement strand
GCTTGTTTTTTACGTGGTTTTCAAGCACACGGCGCTTGTTTTTTACGTGGTTCTCAAGCACACGGCTCAGGGTGGACATTCGGGACCGGAAACGGAAAAACGGACGCATACCTCCTTTGTCAATGGAATGATTGCCTGCGAGACTATGCCTCAAAGCCCGCAGCAAGGCAAATGCTTTCCCTCCGGAGAGCGCGGCGGCCTTTCCCAGGAACAAACGCCTTGCTGCAGAAAAATTCACTGTAAATACGGCGTGCTGCTTCTTTCCGACAAGGCGGAACGACAAAACAGCGATTCTTTTTTCTACAAAAGAGTCATATCAGAGCGACGTCGTTTCCGCGCGGCCCCGGCTTGACAGATGGATTCTTTCATGGAAAAGATGTCTGGCGTTCTGATTTTTTCCGATTTTGTAAAAGAACGGATCACCGGCGTGCCGGACATTGCACGGAGCAGCGCGAGCCGGACGCCCATCTTCCACTCATTCCGCCGTTTTTCCGCAACGGCCTTCATATCTCGGAGGAGATTTCATGAAAAACCGCATCAGTCTGCCCGTGCAGATGGCCATAGGCATGGCCCTCGGCGTGGCCGCCGGTCTCGCCGCCCCCTCCATGGGCTTTGATCCCGCCTGGTTCAAGCCCATAGGTCAGCTCTTCATCAACCTCATCCGCATGGTCGTCGTGCCGCTGGTGCTCGCCACCATCGTCGCCGGCGCCGCCAGCGTGGGCGACATCAGCAAGCTCGGCCGTCTGGCCTCCAAGACGCTCGTCTATTATTTCTGCACCACCGCCGTGGCCGTGTTCATCGGCCTTGTGTTCGCCAATCTTCTGAATCCCGGCGAAGGCCTCAATCTTTCCACCGAAGGCCTCAAGGCTCAGGCCGTGCAGGCCCCCAGAATGGTGGACGTCTTCCTCGACATCGTGCCGCTCAACCCCATCGACTCCATGAGCAAGGGCAACATGCTGCAGGTCATCTTCTTCGCCATGATCTTCGGATTCGGTCTGAGCGCCGTGGGCGAACGCGGCAAAACCGTGCTTTCCTTCTTTGAAGGCTGCGCCGAAGTCATGATCAAGGTGACCAACATGGTCATGGTCTATGCGCCCTTCGGCGTGTTCGGCCTCATCGCCTTCACCGTGGCCAGCCACGGCGTGGCCGTGCTGCTGCCGCTCATCAAGGTCATCGGCGTCATGTACCTGGCGTGCGTGTGCCACGTCTTCGTGTGCTACCTGCCCCTCGTGAAGGCCTGCGGACTCAGCATTCCGCTCTTCTTCAAGATGCTGGCCGCGCCCATGATCATTTCCTTCACCACCTGCTCCAGCGCCGCCGCCCTCTCCACCAACCTCATTCAGGTGCAGAAGCTCGGCGCCTCCAAGCCCGTGGCCTCCTTCTCCATTCCGCTCGGCAACACCATCAACATGGACGGCACCGCCGTGTACATGGGCGTGGTGGCCATTTTCGTGGCCGAGCTCTACGGCATTCCCATGCCCTTCGACAAGCAGTTTGAAGTCATTCTCGTGGGCGTGCTGGCCTCCATCGGCACCGTGGGCGTGCCCGGTGCAGGCCTGCTCATGAGCTCCATCGTGTTCACCCAGGTAGGCATTCCGCTGGAAGGCATCGCCATCATCGCCGGCATCGACCGCGTGATGGACATGGCCCGCACCTCCGTCAACGTGCTCGGCGACGCCACCGGCGCCATCGTGGTTTCCCGCTGGGAAGGCGAATTCAGCCCCGAAGCCGGAGCCCGCTTCGCCGAAGAAGAAGGCGACTAGTCCTCCTCTTTCCCACACCGTCGCAAGAAGGGGCCGCATGTCGGCCCCTTTTTTTGCGTCCGCCCCCGGGCAGCCGCGTCCGACCATCGAAAAAACGGCTCTCCCGACATTCCCCGGCATCAGCGCCTGCCGCCCCCTGCGCCTTTTCCCGCGAAGTGCCGACGCGTCGTACCGTCATGACGTCCGTCCTCTCCAAACGCGTCCTAATCCCGCCCCCTGATCCGCCCTCCGACTTTTCCCCCGACTTGCCGCCCGCGGGCATTCTTATCCGACGCCTCTTTCCAGGCAGGCGGGCACATCCTTCCGCCGATCGCGGACTCTTGCAGCTTGCCATCCCTTTTTCTTGCCGGTACAACCAGAACCGGAGGAAATCATCATGATAGCCAAGGCCCGCGCCGACCAGCTCGTTTTTGAACAGGGACTCGCCGAAAGCAAGGAACAGGCCCGCCGCCTCATCATGGCGGGCAAGGTGGCCCTTGCGCCGGACGAAGCGCATCCCGAACGAAACCCGGAAATCGTGCAGAAACCCGGGCATCCCTACAAAATCACGACACGCTTCCAGCTCGTGGGCGTGGAGCGTTTCGTCAGCCGCGGCGCGTACAAGCTGCTCACCGCGCTGGAACATTATCACATCGACGTCACGGGCTTTGTCTGTCTCGACGCGGGAGCCTCCACCGGCGGCTTTACCGACTGCCTGCTGCAGTACGGCGCAAGCCGCGTCTATGCCGTGGACGTGGGGCACGCCCAGCTTCACGAACGTCTGCGGGCCGATCCGCGCGTGATTTCCCGCGAAGGGGTCAACCTGCGCACGGCTCCGGCGGAAACCGTGCCCGAGCCCGTGGACATGATCGTGGCCGACGTGTCGTTCATTTCGCTCACCATGGTGCTGCCGCACTGCCTGCGCTGGCTGAAAAACGGCGGCATTGCCGTGGGACTCATCAAACCGCAGTTCGAGGTGGGGCCGGGGCAGACCGTGAAGGGCGTGGTGCGCGACGAAGCCGTGCGTCAGGACGCCGTGGACAAGGTGCTCGCCTTCATGCAGAATGAAGGGCTGGAGTGTCTCGGGGTCACGCCTGCGGCCATCAAGGGCCCCAAGGGGAATCAGGAATTTCTTGCCTACTGGCGCAAGACGGACGCCCCGGCGCAGTAGCGGCGGCCTCAAGAGAGGGAATCATGATCGACCTTTCCACGCTGAATCCGAAGCGCATTCTGGTCTGCCAGCAGCGGCAGATCGGCGATGTTCTGCTGGCCTCGCCCGTGTTCGAGGTGCTGAAAAAACGCTTTCCGCAGGCCGAGCTGCACCTTTTCACCGAAAAAAAATGCGAACCGCTGCTCCGGCACAATCCTTTCATCGACGCCTTTCATCTCATCGACAAAAGCGGCGGTTTTTTCCGTCAGCTGGCCTTCTACCGCCGCGTGGCCGCCTGCAACTTCGATGTGGTCATTGATCTGCAGCAGCTTCCGCGCTGCCGCATGATGACGCTTCTGAGCGGCGCGCCCGTGCGTCTGTCCTTTCCGGGATCGTTTCTTTCCCGGCTGCGCTGCAACTGCCTGGTGGAGCCGCAGGAAGGCTACGCATCTCAGACCAAAGTTTCGCTGCTTGCGCCGTTCGGCATACGCTGGAACGGCGAAGGACCGCGCATCTACCTGACGGACGAAGAGCGCGAACAGGCAAAGCATCTGCTTGCCGCATGCGGGCTGAGGCCGGAACACACGCTCATTGCCGTGGACTCCACCCACCGCCGCGCCTCCAAGCGCTGGCCTGCGGAACGCTTTGCCGCCCTCATGCGCCTTCTGGCCGGAGAAAACGACGCCTTCCGCTTCCTGCTTCTGCGCGGCCCTGGCGAAGAAGAGGACATCGAACACCTGCGCGCCCTGGCGCTGGAATTCGGCCTGACTCCGGAAAAAATGCTGACGCCCGAACCGATTCCCGCCATCCGCATTTCGGCCGCCTGTCTTGCGCAGGCCCGTCTGCTCATAGGCAACTGCTCCTCGCCCCGGCACATGGCCGTGGCGCTCGGCGTGCCCAGCCTCGTCATTCCCGGAGCCTCGGGCACGGCGTGGAAATATCCCTCGCCCCTGCACCGGGAACTGCGGCCCGACCTGCCCTGTCAGCCCTGTGCCAAAACCGAATGCGACGATCCGCAATGTCTGCTGCGCGTCACGCCGGAGGAAGCGTTTTCCGCCGCGCTGGCGCTTCTTGGCGACGCCGCGCATCAGCGCTGAAGAAAGATATAAAAAGAAGGCGGCGTTCGACGCACGTCGGTTCCGAAAAGCGGCAGACTTGCAGCGCGGAACCTGCCGCGCCTGCGCAGACCTGTGGGAAAATTTTTTATGCCGCTCCGGCCTGCCTGACGGATTTTCCCAAAAAAGAAACGGACATGGAAGCTTATCCATGTCCGTTCGTTGTTATGCAAGGGTGGTGGACCCGGCAGGCCTCGAACCTACGACAATCCGGTTATGAGCCGGGGGCTCTACCAACTGAGCTACGGGTCCAGCAGCGGAAAATATGCCTCCATTCTTCCCGTTTGGCAAGAGAAAAAACAACGGGATTCAGGAAACGGTCGGGACGGCGCACGGAACAAAGAACACGCCGAGTGCCTGTCCGCACATTTTCACCGCGCCTTGAAACACTCCGCGCCCGGAGCGCCCGCCGTCGGAAGCGTCCATCCCGCGGGGCATGAGCCACCATAAAAAATTCCCCCTCCTCCGAAGAGAAGGGGGAACGTCTCTCAGGGAGCGTCCGCCGAGGCATCACCCGCGGCAGAAACATCCCCATAACGAGACCGCCGAGGAAACATCATCGGGCCGGGACGGGGACCCCGCCGTCCGGCCCGGATCTGCGACGTTACGCCTCGCACCGGGACGGGAGGACGTCCCCTGCGAAGCGGCAACCGGAAGTTCCGGTCGGGTTCGAGGCTTCGTCGCGACTCTTACAGAGCCTGGAAGTATTCGCGCGGATGAGCGCAGGCGGGGCAGGATTCGGGAGCTTCAAGACCTTCATGCACATAGCCGCAGTTCTGGCAGCGCCACACGCGGGGAGTTTCGGACTTGAACACGGTGCCGGCTTCGATCGCGGCGGCAAACGCCAGGAAACGGGCTTCGTGATGCTTTTCAGCCACCGCAATGTTGCGCATGACCGCGGCAATTGCCGGGAAGCCTTCGGCCTCGGCCACGTCGGCGAAGGAAGGATACATGTCGGAGTATTCCTCGTTTTCACCGGCCGCGGCGGCCTTCAGGTTGTCGAGCGTGCTGCCGATGACGCCCGCAGGATAGCTGGCCGTAATTTCCACGGCGCCGCCTTCCAGGAACTTGAACAGACGCTTGGCGTGTTCCTTTTCCTGATTGGCGATTTCCTCGAAGGCCTTCTGCATTTCCACATAGCCGTCCTTCTTGGCCTGCGAGGCAAAGTAGGTGTAGCGGTTGCGGGCCTGAGATTCGCCGGCAAAGGCGATGAGAATGTTCTTTTCAGTCTGGGTACCCTTCAAAGATTTCATGGAAGATTCTCCTGATGGTAGGCAGAGGGGGTTGTCAACAGGCGCGCCTCTGGTTCGCACCCTGCATCTCGTCCGCCAGTTCGGCAGACTTGCGCTCGCATTCTTCACAAATGCCGTCGTATTCCACCCGCACGGTGGTTATCTTGAATCCGGGCACGCGGAGAGAACCGATTCCCGGTTCATCCTCCCCGTCCGTGAACACGTCGGCCACGCGCCCGCACACATGACAGCGCACATGGCGGTGAGGTTCCACTCTTCCGTCAAAACGGCGCATGCTCCCGGCGGAGTCTATTTTCAACACTTCGCCCATTTCAGCCAGAAGATCCAGATTGCGATAGACCGTTCCCAGACTGATGTGCGGCATGCGGGCCTTGACTATGGTGTACAGCTCGTCAACCGTGGGATGAGTGTCCACCTTTCGCAGTTCCTCAAGAATGATTCGACGCTGGTTCGTCATCCTTGTCTTGGACATGTTTGCTCCTCAATATCACTGGTGATTCGGTAGTAACAATAATAAGAACGATTGTCAATAAGAAATCATTACTGCTGTTTTTCTTTGTGATTCTCCCAGGTTGCCGGAACGATTCGCCGTGCTCTCCAAAGGCATTCCGGCGCTCTGCGGAGTTTCTCCAGCGCAGGCAGGCGGCAAGCGTCCGCGTGCCCCCTCCCCCATTTGCTTCCCGAAGGCTCCTTTCTCTGCGTCTCCTGCCGCGTCCGGGGACACTCCGGGGGGGCCAGCAAGGTTGAGCCCAGGGAACGCCGCTTTGCCTGACCGCCCCCCTGCGCCGCCGGTCGGCGCATCGCCTCGTCGGGAAAATCATGGCCGTATCACCGCGAGTGCGTCAGGCTTTCCGCAAGGGCTTTCCCCCGCGAGGAGGTTCCATGGACAACGACATTCAGGGCGTCCGCCCGCCCTTTTCCCGCAGATCATTTCTGCGCACATCCCTCATGGCCGCGGCGCTCGGCGGCGTCACCCGCGCCTTCTCCCCCTGCGTGCCTCAGGCGCTGGCCGAAACCCTCACGGCCGTCCGGCCTCCGGTGTTCTGGCTGCAGGGCATGGGCTGCACGGGCTGTTCCGTGTCCATTCTGAACAGTCTGCATCCGCGCATCGCCGACGTGCTGCTGCACGTCATCCGCATGGACTTTCATCCCACGCTCATGGCCGACGAAGGCGAAGGCGCCGTGGAATTCATGCTGCGCTCGGCGGAAGAAAACAGCGGCGGCTTCGTACTGGTGCAGGAAGGCGCGGTGTCGGAAGAGGAAGACGGCCGCTTCTGCATCATCGGCGAAGCGGGGCACGAAGAGTTTCCGCTTTCCGTCATGCTGGAAAAGCTTGCGCCGCATGCGGCCGTCGTGCTTGCCGTGGGAACCTGCGCGGCCTACGGCGGCGTGACCGCGGCGCACGGCTCCGTCACCGGCGCGGTGGGCGTGCAGGAATTCTTTCGCAGAAAAGGCATAGGCACGCCCGTCGTCAACATTCCCGGCTGCCCGCCCCATCCCGACTGGATGGTGGGTTCCATTCTCATTCTACTGGACGCCGTGGAACGACGCGGCCTTGCCGGAGGCGTGCAGGAAGTGGCCGCCTCGCTGGACGCCTGGGGGCGTCCGCGGGCCTTCTACGGCAACACCACGCATGAAAACTGCCCCTACCTCTACCTGTTCGATGAAGGAACCATGGCCAAAAGCCTCATCGACAAGGCGGGCTGCCGCTACGGCATAGGCTGCAAGGGCCCGGGCGCGTGGTGCGATTCCCCCCTGCGCCGCTGGAACGGCCGCGTGAACTGGTGCGTGGAAAACGCGCTGTGCATTGGCTGCGTGCAGCCCGATTTCCCCGACGGGCAGTCGCCGTTCTATCAGAAAAACCTCTGGTAACGATGCGCCGCCCTCCTGCCGTCGAAAGCCAGGCGTGTCGCCGCGCCGCTCTCCGACGTGCAACGACGCCGAGAGGCTCGTTTTCCGGGCCTGCGCAAGAGTGCGCCGCCGACAACCGTCATTCACGCCTGCACCGCTCCGTGAGGAAAAACGCAGGCCAAACGCAAGGAAGAAGTCATGGCCGTTTCCATCGCCATTGATCCCATCACCCGCATTGAAGGCCATCTCAAGGCGCGTCTCGACGTCGCCGACGGCGTCGTGAAGGACGCCTGGCTCACCGGCGGCATGTTCCGGGGCTTTGAAACCATCCTGCTCGGACGCGATCCCATGGACGCCCCGCAAATCGTGCAGCGCATCTGCGGAGTGTGCCCTGTTTCCCACGCGCTCGCCTCGTGCATGGCGCTCGAAGACGCGGCAAAGCTCACTCCGCCGCGCGAGGGCAGGCTGCTCCGAAATTTAATGCAAGGCGCCAACTTTCTGCAATCGCACATTCTGAGCTTTTATCAGCTCTCCAGTCAGGATTTCTTTCAGGGGCCGGACGCCGCGCCTTTTGCGCCGCGGCAGAAGCATCCCGATCTGCGCCTCGGCGAAGCCGCCACGCGCATGATGCTCGATCAGTATCTGGAATCGCTGGACATCCGCGCGCTGTGCCATGAAATGGCGGCCATCTTCGGCGGACGCATGCCCCACGTACACGGCATCGTGCCCGGGGGAACGTCGGCTCCGTCCACGGCCGGACAGATTCAGGAATTCCGCTCCCGCCTGAAGACGGTGCGCGAATTTGTGGAAACGCGCTACGTGCCGCTGCTGTATCTGCTTTCGCAGCGCTACGACGATCTCGCCCACACGGGCAAGGGATGGGCCACGGCCATGTGCATGGGCGTGTTTCCGCACCCGGATACCGGCGAGTACGCCATCCGGCCGGGCGTGTGGGCCGGCGGCAGGGAATACCCCTTCGAGCCGGACAAGGTCATGGAAAACGTGCGGTATTCGTGGTTCACGGCGTCGTCGGGCGGCAGTCCGTTCAGCGCGCCGCCGCTCACCGTGGATCTGAACAAGGCCGGAGCCTACAGTTTTTCCAAGGCCGCGCGCTACAACGGCATGCCCATGGAAGTGGGCCCGCACGCGCGCATGTGGGTGGGGAACATGGAACTCTCCCCCATGGGACGGGAACTTGCGCCGAGGCATCTCGGAGTGCGGGCGCGCACGTTCCGGGAGCTCGGGGAGGATTTCTTGTTTTCGATCATGGGCAGGCATCTGGCCAGGGCCGAGGAAACATGGTTTGTGGCCAAAGCCATGGAAGGCTGGCTCGACGCCCTTGACCCCGGCGCAGATCCGCTTGCGCCCATGCCGCGCCTGACGAACGCCGCGGGCTTCTCGCTCACCGAAGCGCCGCGCGGCTCGCTCATGCACTGCCTGCGCGTGGAAAACGGACGTCTGAGCTTCTATCAGGTGCTGCCCGCCACCTTGTGGAACGCCTCCCCGCGTGACGACGCGGGATTGCGCGGCCCCATGGAAGAAGCGCTCGTGGGGCTGAGCGTGCCCTACGAAGACAGTCCGGTCAACGCCGGGCGGCTGGTGCGCGCCTTTGATCCGTGACTGGGCTGCGCCGTGCATGTCATGCACGTTCAAAGCAACGTCAGCGTTCAGGCGGCGGAAGAGTAACGCGGACTCCTATGTCTCCTCCCCGACGTGCCGCGCCTGACGCAAGGGCGACTTCCCGAAGGAAGCCGCCCTTTTTTACGGCATGCGCCTCATGCGCGCCCGGCGCGGGGCGCGGACGAAAACGACGGCCGGAAGCGGCGCCATCCGCCCGGCAGCGCTACGGCCGACGGGAGGAAGCGCGACGCGCCTTGCCGGCCATGCGGAAGAAGAACAGCACGAGCAAGCCGGAAGCCACGGCCACGACGGCCATGGGCAGGGAGGTGCCTGCGCCGCCGAGGCCCACGAGGGGCGACGTGGCCGCGCCGAACACGAAGGACGTGACGCCGAGCAGACCGGACGCGCTGCCCGCGCCCTCGGTCTGGGAAGCGATGGCCAGAGAGAAGCTCGTGGTCGTGGTGATGCCGATGCACGACACGAACAGGAACAGCGAGGCGATCATGAAGGCTGCGGGCAGATGCAGCGCGCCGACCGCAAGCACGCACAGCGAAGCGAACAGGGAAAGCGCCGCGCCGACACCGAGCACGACTCTGTCGCCGTAGGCGGTGCAGAGACGGCCCGTGATCTGGGCGAAGATCATGATGCCGAAGCCGTTGAAGCCGAAGCACAGGGCGTACTGCTGCGCGGAGAGTCCGTAAATATTCTGGAGCACGAAGGGCGAGGCGGAAATGTAGCCGAAAAAGCCCGCCATGACGAAGCCCTGAATGAGCATGTAGGCGAGGAAGACGCGGTTGCCGAACAGGCGGAGCATGGCGCGCACGGACTGCCCCATGCCGCCCTGAATGCGTTTTTCCGGGGGAAGGGTTTCCGGGCAGCCGAAGAGCACCAGAGAAAACTGTGCCACGCCGCAGAGAGAAAGGAAGAAAAAGATGCCCGACCAGCTGGAAAAGCGCAGAATCTGTCCGCCGATGACCGGGCCGAAGATGGGCGCCACGCCGTTGATGAGCATGAGCAGGGAGAAGAACTTTGTCAGCTCCGTGCCGCGGAACAAGTCGCAGGCCACGGCGCGGGAGAGCACCACGCCGCCGCTGCCCGCCAGCCCCTGAATGAAGCGCAGGGCAATGAGTTCGGTAACGCTTGAGGCCTCCGCGCACAGAAACGAGGCCACGATGAACACGGCCAGGGAAACGAGCAACGGGAGCTTGCGGCCTCTGGCGTCGCTGAGGGGGCCGAGCACGATCTGCCCGAGGGAAAGTCCGAGCAGACAGGCCGTAATGCTGAGCTGCATCTGTGAAGGCGCGCTGCCGAGTTCCGCCGCCATGTCCGGCAGGGCGGGGAGATATAAATCCGTGCACAGGGGCCCCATGGCGGCAAGAAAACCAAGAATGGACGCCATGAACAGGCGCGCCCCGGCGCTTTTAAAAGGTGAAACAGACATGAACACTCCGTGGGACGAAAGGAACCGATTATGGCTCGGCACAGCTCTCCCGCGCCCTCCACAAGACGCGGACCACAGGAAAATAGAGGGGAATGAGCGCTTCGTCCAGAGCCTAAGAACGCCGATCATAAAAATCCCCCGTTTTTTTGAAAAACGGCAAGCTTCGCCCTGCCCCTGGCCGAGGCCGACGCTTGCACGCCGACGCAGCGCTTGCAACGCCCTGCCCGCCAGATGCAGGAGCCGCCTCCCCCTGCCTTCCCCTTCCCTGTCGTCTCTCCTGCTCCCGGCCGCGAGCATCTTCTGTGCAGCAGTGCGCTCCGCCAGAGTCCGACAACGCTCGCTCGGTAAAAAAAAGTTTTCGGAAAGAGGATGGGAGCGCGGGGAAAGGAGCCTTTTTCAAAAGGGTTTCCTCCTTTCCCCGCCATCTTAACCAAAAACGCGGCGGGTTTGCACCCGCCGCGCGGAAGTTCTGCCTGTGTCAGGCGATTATTTGTTGTCCAGCGACACGGTGATGAAGAAGGTGTCGCCGCGGCGGTTGATCTGGAGCATGACGGCGCCGCGTTCCTTGCCTTCCTTGCGCACGATGGAAACCAGTTCCTTGGCGCTGGTCACGGGCTGGAGGTTGGCGGAAAGGATGACGTCGCCGGTGCGCACGCCGGCTTCAGCCGCGGGGCCGTCGCCCTTCACGCCCACCACGAGCAGGCCCTTCACGTCGCCGGAAAGCTGGAGCGCCCGGGCGTCTTCAGGGGTAAGCGGCTTGATGCTCACGCCGAGGTCGCCGCCTTCGCTCTGCTGGCCGGAGCTCTGCGTCGTCGTGTTGTGGGACGAGCGTTCGCCGAGCTTCACGGTGGTCTTCACTTCCTTGCCGTTGCGCATCACCACGATGTCCACCTTGGTGTCGGGCTTGAGTCCGGCCACGCTGCGGGTGAGCGCGGAAGCGCTGTCGATGCTGGTGTCGCCCACCTTGACGATCACGTCGCCCGCGCGCAGACCGGCCTTGGCGGCGGGTTCGTTGTCGAGCACGGAGCCGATGAGCGCGCCGCCCGCGCTCTTGAGACCAAGGGCCTTGGCGGTGTTTTCATCCACGTCCTGAATGGTCACGCCGAGCCAGCCGCGGCTCACCTTCTTGCCTTCGCGCAGATCGTTGATGACCTTGGAGGCCAGACTGCTGGGAATGGCGAAGCCGATGCCCTGCCCGTTGGCGGAAATGGCGGTGTTGATGCCGATGACTTCACCGGCCATGTTGATGAGCGGGCCGCCGCTGTTGCCGGGGTTGATGGAGGCGTCGGTCTGGAGGAAGTTGTCGAAGGGACCGGCGTGGATGTCGCGGCCCTTGGCGCTCAGAATGCCGGCCGTCACGGTGTTGCTCAGGCCGAAGGGGTTGCCGATGGCCACCACCCAGTCGCCCACTTCCATGGCGTCGGAATCGCCGAAGCGGAGCACGGGCAGGGGCGTCTTGCTTTCCACCTTGAGCAGGGCAAGATCGGTTTCGGAGTCGGTGCCCACGATCTTCGCGGGCAGGCCGTCGGACTTGTCGCCGTTGAGCTTGACGGTAATCTTGTCGGCGTCTTCCACAACGTGGTTGTTGGTGACGATGTAGCCGTCGGCGGAAATGATGAAGCCGGAGCCGAGCGCGGAACTCTTCTGCTTGGGCGCGGGCTGGCCGGGACGCATGCCGAAGGGGCCGCCGAACTGTTCAAAGAACTGATCCATGCCGGGGAAGTTGAACATGCCCATGACGGGGCTTTCCACTTCCCTCTCGGTGCTGATGTTCACCACTGCCGGACCGGCGTTTTTCGCCAGCGGCACGAAATTGGGCAGCATGGGAGCCGCCGTGGCCGAAGAGGCCAGAAACATGAAACCCGTTACGGCGAGAGCCGTTTTTTTAAGGATGCCGTTCATGGGAACTCCTTGTAAATTCTTCGTTCAGGCGAAAGAAGGACTCTTGAATTCCTTGTATCCCGCAAGAGCCGTCCATGCCATTGTAATTACGGGAGCAAAGGCTTACTGCGCGCCCCCCGTTCCGCCCGCTCCTCCGCCGCACGAGGAACAGTTGCCGTGGCAGGGGCTGTTGCGATTGAGTCTTTTGTCGTTCATCCAGGCCGGTCTCGGCCCTATCTTGAAGGGGAAGGCTCCCGTTTTCAGAGGGCTGGGGGCCGAAACAAGACGGGCCGTGTTCTGCGACCCGCACTTCGGGCAGCTGATGACGTCATCGTCGTCAAAAGCCAGCTCTTCAAACGTGTGCCGGCAATCTTTGCATTCAAAATCATACAGCGGCATGGCAATACTCCTCGCGAGAAAAAAATGGAAGGCTTATCCTTCTCTCTGCTGCTAAATAAGCACCCTACACCAGCTGGCAAGGGTAAGGCAAAAGGTCAAAAGCGCGTCTCGGCGGGGGTCGGAAACATTCAGTAAGAAATTTCCATGAATAAAAACAGCGTATTGCGCGGTTTCTTATCAGATTTTGCGCGCTCTCGACGCGGTTTTGTTCAATTCTTGCATAGTGTTACAGCAAAAGAACAGACGACGGATCCGCGCCCTTCAACGCCCCGGAGCGAGATGAAACCAGACGCCCGCGCCGGAAAGTTCCGCCTTCACGCCTCCGCCGAAGGAAAATCGACGCGGAAAATGTCTCCGCTCCCACGCCGCTTCCAGCGATTCCAGCGTGTCGGCCCGCGCTTCTCCCCCAAGTTTCCGCAGCGCCTCGGCCATGGCGCGCAGCCTGCCCGATTCGCCGAGCGCAGCAAGCGAAGCGTCGGAGAGAAGCACGCCGCCGTCCCGCTCTTCCAGCGCCGGCGCCCCGGTGGCCGCCCAGTCGCGCTCGTCCCGGCGGGCGGCTCTCCAGAGGCGACGCACGCTCTCGTAAAACGAAGGATTCTCCGCCAGCAGCAGCGGAACCACGTCATGCCGCATGCGGTTGCGCTTCCACGCTCGGCTCCGATTGGAGGCGTCTTCCTGCCACGCCAGACCGACCCGCCGCAGCAGTCCTTCAAGCTGGGCCTTCTCCAGCATGAGCAGCGGACGCAGCACATGCCGCCCCGGCTCGTCCACAAGGCCCTTCATGCCCCCAAGCCCGGGCCACAGCGCCCCGCGGGACAAACGCATGAGCACGTCTTCCGCCAGATCCCCCACATGATGCGCCGTGAGCACCCAGCGTGAGCCCGTCGCCGCGCGGCACTCTTCCAGAAATTCGTAGCGGGCCCGGCGTCCGGCCTCCTCCACGCCGCAGCGCTGCGCCTGCGCCAGCGCTCCCACATCCGCGCACTTCACAAAAAAAGGCACGCCGAACCGGCAACAAAGCTCCCCCGCCGCCTGCGCCTCCGCCGCGCTCTCCGCCCGGAGACCATGATCGAGATGCGCCGCAAACAGCGATACGCCGAGCATACCGCGCAGCGCACAGAACATCGTGAGCAGCGCCGTGGAATCCGCCCCGCCGGACAGCGCCACCACCAGCCTCCTGCCCCGGATGTCCGCGCCGAGCTCCTTCTCCACAAAACGCGCCGCCCCGAGCGCCAGACGCGCATCGCACGCCTCCAGATCCTTCAGAGAAAACAATGCCCGCGCCGTCATGAGAGAACTCCTTGGAAGGTGAGAGTAGCGGGGGAAGGACCCTTTTGAAAAAGGCGCCTTCCCCCGAGCCCCTATCCTCCTTCCTAAAACTTTTAATGGAGGGGGTAAATCCTTTAAAATGGGGAGGGTATGGTGGGAGGAAAACAGGAGCGTCGCAGGCGCGGTTCTTCGGCAGGGGGAAAGCGCCGTGCGCAAAGCGCGGAAAACGGCGTTCCCGGATCCAGTCGGCCGGCCTGCCGGAAAGCGCCGTGCGTCGGAGAGCGGAGAATCAGCGTTCAGCGCAAACGCGTCAGGCGTCCGACCCGAGGTTCCGGCAGCGGATTGTGCGCCTTGAGATAGTTCTCCACCACGTCCGCCACCAGCGGATCGGGCGCGGAAACCACTCTGCCCTGCTTCAGCATGGCGTAGCCGTCGCCGCCGTCCGCAAGAAAATCAGCAAGCGCCGTCACGTAGCGGCCTTCGGGCTCAAGAGGCGTTGCGCGGCCCTGCGCATCCAGCACTTCCGCCTTCGTCACGCGCCGCCCCGCAGGAAGGCTGCCGTCCACTTCATAACGCAGCCCGGCCGTCTGCAAAAGCTGCGGCCCCCGCGCATTCTCGCCGGACACCCCGTGCTCCAGCGCCGCCAGAAGCTGCGCGCCCGAATATTCGCGCAGCAGCACCGCATTGCCGAACGGATGCACCGAAAGCACGTCGCCCCGCGTAATCGTTCCCGCAGGAAGCGCCGCCCGCAGCGCTCCGCCGTTGCACAGCGCCGCCACCGCCCCGTGCGGACGCCCGTATTCCAGCATGGCGTCCGCCGTGACCATGCCGCTGAGGCAGTCTCCCTCGCGGCAGAGTTCCATGCCGTCGGGCAAAGACAAGCGCTGACTGCCCACAACCTCGGAACGCAGCGCGGTCAGCGTGGCGGCATAGCGATCAATGAGCCGCTGCACCTCTGGATCCACCGGCATGTCGGAGGAAAGCTCCACGGCGGAACCGCTCCAAGCGCAGGGAACGCCGCGCCCATCGAAGCGCACGGTCAGCTCGCCGAGATACTTCGCGCCGCGTCCGGCCGTCACCACCAGCACGGGCGCGCCGTCCGGCGCGTGCTCCACCACGGGATACGGACCGTCGGACGGCGACGGACCGAGATAGCTGTGCGTATGCCCGCCCACGATCACGTCCACGCCGTTCACCGAACGGGCGAGTCGCCGGTCTTCGGGCAGACCGAGATGCGTGATCGCCACAATGTGCTTCACGCCCTGCGCCTCCAGCGCCTTCACTTCGCGCTCCAGCGTGTCCCGGGCCTGCGAAAATGCGGTGTGCCCGCAGGCTGCGGACAACGTTTTCACCTCGTCGTTGGCAAGGCCCACAATGCCCACCTTCTCGCCGCGCACCATCTTCACCAGATGCGCCCGGGTTCCGCTTTCCCGCAGAGGACACCCCGTCTCCGGCGTCAGATTGGCGGCCAGCACCGGCACGGGCGTCTGCTTCAGAAAACGGGAAAGCTCCGCACAGCCCTCGTCAAACTCATGATTGCCCAGTGTCATGGCGTCCCACGGCACGGCGCGGTCCACCTCCGCAATCATGGGCCACTTGTTCACGCTGTAAAAAAGCGTGCCCTGAAACTGATCTCCGGCGTCAAGCGCAATCACGTTGTCCCGGCTCCGGCGCGCCGCCTTCATGGCCGCAGCCACGCGCCCGAGCCCGCCCGAGCTGTTCCGGCCGTCCAGACTGGCGTTGCCGCGGCTGTCCATGCCCGCAAGAAAGGAATGCGTGTCGTTGGTGTGCAAAACAACAAGCTCCAGCCCTTCGCCTCGACTATCCGACGTTCCGCTCTGCGGCGCGCACGCCGTGAACAAAAACGCCGCAAGCAGCGCCGCCGCCACCGACAGCGCCCAATTCTCCCTCCTGCTCCTCATGAACTCCTTCCTCCTGCTCCCGTTCTGCTGCCGCGAGGCACGCTCCTTCCTTCGACCGACACGCAAACGCCGTCCGCTACCATCAAACATCCTCAACCGGATCACGCTGCCCCGGCCAGACGCGTCCGCAGCACGCGGCGCCGACTGGCAGAAGCCCACCATGCTGCCGCCCATCGCCGGAGCGCGCCGGAACAGACAATGCACAATCATGGCCGTGCCTTGCCTGCCGCAGCCTCCGCGCCCGCCCGATGCAACAAAAACAAATTCAGCCGACGCACAAACATCAAAACCGGTCGATGCGTCGATTAAACGAAAAGAGCTGCAAACCGTAGTTTGCAGCTCCTGTTCTCGCACTGGTGCCCAGGGGGAGACTCGAACTCCCACGCCATTCGGCGCTACCACCTCAAGATAGTGTGTCTACCAATTCCACCACCTGGGCACAGCTGTTTTTGTATAGCAAAGCCCATGCCTTGGCAAGCGTTTTTTTCGTTCTTTCCCCATTTTCTTTCCAAAGCCGCCCCGAGGACCATGACGAAGCCGCCCGGTTTTGCCGCATCCTCCCCCCTTCGGACGCCTCCGCACCCGCGCCGCAGCACGTCGCACGCCGGGCAGGCTTGCGGATGAAGTCGCCTGTTCAGGGCTTTTGAAAAAAACGAATTCCGCGATCATGAACCACGCTTCAAACGAGTTGTCCAACATCGCTTTGTGCGCCGCATGCTCCGAACGTGCCGGACAACGATGCGGCAACGCCCGCGCATGCCGACCGATCTTGACAGATTCCCCGCCCCCGTCTATACTGCCTTTCGCTTATAAGTTCCGGGAACCGGACGGCGGTCGCGCCGCCAACCCCGCCAGGTCCGAAAGGAAGCAACGGTAACGGTTGTTGCCGGGTGTCCGGTTCCCAAAAGGGCGCAACACGGTTGCGCCCTTTTTCGTTAACTCCTCCTCGGCTCCGGCACGACATTCGCCTGTCTGCCGGGGCCTTTTTTGTTCAGACCGTGCGCAGGCTCCCCTCGAAACGAGCGCCGCCTGCGCACGCAAAAAAAGGCGAAGACAGCTTTCCCCCCTGCCTCCGCCCTCATGATTCCTGTCCTGTTTGCGCAGAACCGAATCAGGCCCGGTGTTCCTTTTCACCGTTCTGACGTCCGTCCAGCGCGGGAACGGACGCATTCACGCCGGAACCGGCCCCCTGAAAGGCTCCGGGCGTGACGTGCGGCGCGTCGTTTCTGGCGGCCACCAACGAATAGCCGAGCTTGCCCGCCATGTACTCCAGCGGCTTGGTGTCGCCGGTCTGCATCATGATCTGCAGCAGTGTTTCCGCGCCGAGCTTGGCTCCCGTATCATACGGATTCACTTCCCTGAGCAGGGTGGAATACGGCTTGCCTATGGCCTTCGCCAGGTCTTTCGCAGGCACGGGATTGTCCAGAACAAGATTGTGAATGAGAGTGGAAAGTTCCGATACCATAAATTCCTCCTCAATTTTACAGAAAGCAACTTTTCCGCCACATAATCCTGTTACTTTCATGAGAAAGCAATACAAAACACTGATAACAGTGTATTTCACTTTTGATACTTTGCGTCAAGAAAGGAACAGGAAAAAATAATACCACATCATCTTATAGAAATATCCTGAAATTGAATAAACAATTTCGTCATTTCAAGGTTTGTTTTATACAACTATTAAAAATAACTGTACAACATCAACATAAAAATGAGGCCACACTTGCAAGTTGCCCCGGGATGACCTACAAAAAAAATATTGCACTTTCAACTCCGGCAGGTCCGTCATGACGACACATCGCGATCATTCCCTCTATCGGTATGTTCCGCTGCTTCTTCTGTGCGTGGCCCTTCTCATGACCGCTGGCTGCGGCAAACAGACCTACAGACCGTCCTATCAACAGCCCCGCGCCGTTTCCGGCAGCGGCGCGGCCATCGCCGCCACGGCCAAAAGTCAGCTCGGCCGTCCCTACGTGTCCGGCGGCTCCTCGCCTTCGCGCGGCTTCGACTGCTCCGGACTCGTGTACTGGGCCTGCGCCAGCAACGGCATTTCCGTGCCCCGCATCAGCCGCGATCAGGCCAGCGCGGGCAAACGCATTTCCCGCGGCAGTCTGCGCCCCGGCGACATCGTGGTTTTCCGCATTCCGCGCTCCGGCTATCACACGGGCATCTACGTCGGCCAGAACAGTTTCATCCACAGTCCCAAGCCCCGGGCCCGCGTGCGCATCGAATCGCTCTCCGTCAACTACTGGGATCGCTACTACGTCACGGCCCGGCGCGTCGCCAGACGCTGACCGGTTCGCCTCCGGCTCCGTCGCCGTCATCGGACGCTCCGAGCCCGAAAGACTCAACGGAACATTGACGCGCCACCAGGAGCGCTCCGCCCTCAGGGCTCCCGAGTCCGCCTCCATGACGGATTCCCCCGTCATCGCCATGCTGCCGGGCGATCCGGAGCCGCGCCTCAGCGCATGACTTCCGCATTCGACGCCGCCCCCTTTTCTGCCGCGACCGACGACGTCATCTTTCCCCCCAAAAGTCGTATGTTCAGAGGCGCTGCCCTGCGCGGGCCAAAACGCCCGCCGGACCTTTCGCCCGTCGCTCTCTTTCGTCAGTGCGCTCCGCAACAAAGCGCCTTCCCGCGGCGGAACGCTGTTCCGCGGCCCACCGCTCTCCCGGCGTTCGGCGGAGCGGCTTTCCCGCAACGCCGCGCCTCTTTTCCGCTCCTTGTCGCCGGAAGCCGAGGCAGGCATTCCGGCCGCTCCGCTCCAAAGCCCTGCTTTTTTCCCCCGGGCACTTGTCTGCACAGGTACGTCGAACACGTCTTAATCTCCTTTGAAAAGGAAAATTATCAATAAACTTATATATACTGCTAAAACGCTTGTAAATTATAAACATAAAATATTTTATCTCATTGTAATATTTTATTTATTTTTTCATAAAAACGCATTTCAGAATAAAAAGCGCCGAACGGCCCTCTTTTTTCGCCTTGTTTGCGTTCCGATGCGCTCCAGATGAGGCCCGGATAAAGAAAAACATTCCTATGCAAAACCGAACAGGACATCTGTTGTCTTATTTCATAATACAGAACCATGACGTCGGAGAGCCTGCATGCGTCATTGCCTGAGCGTTGCAGTCTGCGCCCGGCAACCGCATGAACTCGCAAGGCTGCGGCCCTGCATTCTCTTGCCCCGCTGCCGACACCGGGGGGCCTGCCTCCGGAGCAGCGCTCCCGGCGCCCGACGTCTCGCCGCCGCCCGTTCTGCGGCGTCGCGCCGGACAGCTCCCGCACGCCGCTCCTCCCCGGCCGATGTTTCGAGGGGCCGTGAGCATGCCTTCGGCTCGAGAGGCCGTGAGCACGCCTTCGGAACGCGCTCATCCCCGCCGCAGCTTCGCGTCTCATCCTTTAAATAACAAAGCCCGTCTCATGGACGGGCTCGATGCGCCGGAGGCGCTTCCAACGTCGGTCAACAGCCGGAGCGACTCGCTCCGAAGAACGCCCGGGCTCTCGCCCGGCGCGTCTCAGAACATGTTGTCGCCCTGTTCAAAGGCCTGCTGATAATAGGTCTTCAAATCGCGGCAGAGGTCTTCCAGAATGTCGCGACGGCTGAAGACGTTGTTCCAGATGAGATAGATGTTGTGCGCCACGAACGACATGTTGTCCATGTCGAGAATGACGAGGTTCTTCATGGATTCGTCGCGCGCAATGCGCTGAGCCAGCCCCAGCGGCACCACGGCCCAGCCTATGCCGAGCGACGCCCAGTACATGGCCGCCACCACGTCGTTCACTTCCCAGTACTGAGAGTTCAGCAGATACCGCTCCGCGCGCGAACGGTTGAACACGATGTGCCGATACTGCGCGAGATCTTCCACGGTCACGTTTTTCTTCTGACCGAGCGGCGAATTGCGCGAAGCCACCAGACAGTAACGAAGCTGACCGAGGCAGACGACTTCACAGTTGCTCTTGGTTTCCGGCAGATGCCCGCCCACAATGCCTATCTGCGCGTCTCCCTCGCTCACCTGCTTCCACACGCTGTCCAGCGACACGATGTGAAAACTTCCGCTCAGGAAAGGATATTTTTCCGTCAGCGACGCCATCGCCTCGGATATCCCCTGAAAAGGCACGCCGTGACTCACCACGATGTTGAGCAGCACGGCCTCGCCGCTGTACTGGGCAATGGCGCAGGAATCAAAGCGATGACTCTGCCGGAGCACGGCGCGCGCCTCGGGAAGAAGCGCCCGACCGGCTTCGGTGAGCACGGGAGAACGCGACGAACGATCGAAAAGTTCCACGCCGAGACTGTCCTCCAGCATGGCGATATGCGTGCTCACCACCGACTGCGCCTTGCCCATGGCGCGACCCGCCGCAGAGAACGATCCTTTTTCGGCGGCCGTGACAAAGGCGCGCAACTGCTCTATGGTCCAGTTCAAGTTTCCCCTCCCCAGCCTGACATAGTGTTTCTTTTTTCTATCAAAATATTGATGCTTCTTGATTTTTTATAACAAGAAAGATAAGGTATGTCCACTCAATCAAAATGACGCCCCCCTCTCCAAAAAAGGGAGATGCCGGTTCGGACGCGACGGAAACAGGCAGCGCAGTCCATGCTGTTTCCAGAAAATCCCGTTAAATTCCGGCATATTGCTCATTTCAAAGGATACAGGAGCCTTTTTATGGTCAAAATGCTGTCGATTCTTGCTCCGGCATTCATGCTGCTTCTTGCGGGGTGCAACCTTGCCCCCGACTATCAGCGTCCGGAAATGGATATCCCTCAAACGTGGGAGGCCTCGCAGTCGCAGGCGCTTCAGACCAAGTGGTGGGAGCGCTTCCACGACGAAACGCTGAACGCGCTGGTGGAAGAAGCGCTCGCGCACAACAAGAACATCGACCAGGCCATGGCCAACGTGGATCAGGCGCAGGCCGGACTCGGCATAGCGCGCGACGCGCTGCTGCCCGTGCCTTCCGCCTCGGCCGACGGCACGCGCACCATGGCGCGCTCCGCCACCTCGCCCGCCGCCATGCAGAACAACGGCAAGAACACCCACACCTTCTCCGGCGCGCTCGCCGCAAGCTGGACTCTCGACTTCTGGGGCAAATACTGGAACGCCGCGGAATCCGCCCGCGCTTCCCTCGTGGCTACCGAAGCCGCCCGCGACAACGTGATCCTCACCGTGGCCGCCAGCACCGTGGAATCCTATTTCTGGCTGAGCGCCTACACCTGGCAGGAGGAAATCGCCCGCGACGTGCTGAAAAACCGCGAAGATTCCCTGAAAATCTATCAGAACCGCTTCGACAACGGACAGATCAGCGACCTCGACATTCTGAGCATCCGCGCCAACGTGGAAACCGCGCGCAACGCTCTTGCCTCCGCAAGAATCGCCAAGAACGCCGCCGAAACCTCCCTTGCCGTGCTGCTCGGCCGCTCGCCCGCGGAAATCATGAAGATGGGCGGTCTCAAGGCTCCCGCCTCGCTCATGACCTCCCTCGACAAGACTCCCGCCCTGCCTTCCGGCATTCCCTCGCAGATTCTCGAGCATCGTCCCGACATCCGTCAGGCCGAAGCCAACCTTCAGGCCGCCAACTACGACATCGGCACGGCGCGCGCGTCGTTCTTCCCGTCGTTCTCCCTCACCGGTCTGCTCGGCGGCGCGAGCCTTGAACTCAACGAGCTGCTCAGAAGCACCAATCAGTACGCAAGCGTCGGCGGAAGCCTGAGCCTGCCGCTCAACTTCTGGACCATCAAGCGCACCGTGGACAGCGCCGAAGCCGCCAAGAAGGCCGCCGTGGCCACCTACGAGCTCACCGTGCAGAACGCCTTCAAGGACGTGCGCGACGCGCTGGTTTCCCAGACCGAATACGCCAATTCCGTGGGCGCGCTCACCCGTCAGGTGGACTACCTCTCCCGCGCCGTCATGCACGCCCGCACCCGCTACGACAACGGCTTCGCCTCCTACCTCGACCTGCTCACCGCGGAAAGCAATCTGTTCACCGCGCAGCAGTCCCTTGCCGTGGCTCACGCCAATCATCTCGTCAGCATCGCCGAAGTGTGCCTCGCCCTCGGCGGCGGCTGGCAGGAATAACCCGCTACTCCATCCTTACCCAAGGAGCATGTTATAATGGTCAGAATTCTTAAGCTCGCGCCCGCTCTGCTGGCGCTTCCCTTCCTCCTTGTCGGCTGCGATCAGCTGAGCGGCCTCATATCCAAGAAGGACAACGCCGCTCAGGCGCCCCAGGCCCGCACCGTCCGCGTGACCACCGTAAAAATGACTCCCCACAAGGTGGACATTCAGAGAGAACTCACCGGTCGTACCGT
This sequence comes from uncultured Mailhella sp., assembly GCF_944324995.1. GTDB lineage: Bacteria > Desulfobacterota > Desulfovibrionia > Desulfovibrionales > Desulfovibrionaceae > Mailhella. Next base: position 47,822 of record NZ_CALUYL010000015.1, on the reverse strand, counting down.
GGCCTACCGCTGGGCCGAAGTGCGCCCCGAAGTGGGCGGCATTCTCAAGGAACGCTGCTTCACCGAAGGCGCCATGGTCAAGGAAGGCGACGTGCTCTACCGCATCGAGCCCGACACCTACAAGGCCGCCCTCGACAAGGCCCGCGCCGATCTCGCCAGCGCCGAAGCCAATCTCAACGTCACCCGCCTGCGCGAACGCCGCACCGCCAGCATGCTGAAGACCAAGTCCGTGAGCCAGCAGGACTACGACGACGTGAAGGCCACCCTGCGTCAGGCCGAAGCGTCGGTGCAGTCGTGCAAGGCCGCCGTGGACACTGCGGAAATCAACTATCGCCGCACCGAGGTGCGCGCCCCCATCAGCGGCCGCATCACCCTCAGCAACTACACCGTGGGCGCGCTGCTCACCGCCAGTCAGGCTTCGCCGCTCGCCACCATCTATCAGACCGATCCCATATACGTGGAAGTCTCCCAGTCGTCCGACGACCTCTACTCCCTCAAGAAGCAGCTCGGCGAACGCGGCGATCTCAAGGACGTGAATCCCGCCAACATCAAGGCCACGCTCACCATGCACGACGGCTCCTACTACCCCGCCGCCGGCCATCTGAACTTCACCGGCGTGAACGTGGATCAGACCACCAACACCGTCACCCTGCGCGCCGAGTTCCCCAACGCCGCCAACGTGCTGCTGCCCGGCCTCTTCGTTCGCGTGAACGTGGTCATGGGTCAGGACGATCAGGCCGTGCTCGCGCCTCAGAAGGCCGTGCTGCGCGATCTCAAGGGCCTGCCCTACGTCTATGTGGTCAAGGACGGCATGGCCGAACGCCGCAACATCACCCTGAGCCACGCCATCGGCAATGACTGGTACGTGACGAGCGGCCTCAATCTCGGCGAAGAAATCGTGCTCAACGGCATTCACAACACCCGCGGCGGACAGCCCGTGCAGGTGGTTTCCGAAGAAGAAGCCGCCAAGGCGGCCGGAGGCAGCAAGTAATGCTTTCCCGTTTTTTCATTCATCACCCCATATTCGCGTGGGTGCTGGCCATCGTCACCATGCTTTTCGGTGTGCTGGCCATCTTCACCATGCCCATATCGCAGTACCCGGAAGTGGCTTCGCCCTCCATACGCATCAACACGCGTTACTCGGGCGCTTCCCCCACTACCGTGGACCAGACCGTCACCCAGGTTATCGAACAGAACATGACCGGCATCGATAACCTGATCTACATGCAGTCGAAGTCCGACTCCTCCGGCATGTCCACCATCACCCTCACCTTCGAGGTGGGCACCGACCCCGACGTCGCCCACATGCAGGTGCAGAACAAGGTGCAGCAGGTGCAGTCGCAGCTGCCCTCCGCCGTGCAGAGCTACGGCGTGTCGGTGTCCAAGGGCAACGACAACATGTTCATGGTCATCACCCTGTACTCGCCGGACAACAGTCAGGAAAACATCGACCTTGCCGACTACATCAGCACCAACATCAAGGATGAAATCAGCCGCACGCAGGGCGTGGGCACGGTGCAGGTGTTCGGCGGCAAGTACGTCATGCGCATCTGGCTCGATCCCGAAAAGCTGACCAAGTACGAACTTACGCCTTCCGACGTGCGCAACGCCATCACCGCCCAGAACATGGAAGTCACCGCCGGTCAGCTCGGCGCCAACATCATCGGCGGCAAGAACGATCAGGCCCTCAACGTCATCATCAAGGCTCAGAGCCTGCTGCGCAACTCCACCGAATTTGAAAACGTGCTGCTCAAGGTGACCGAAAGCGGCGAGCGCGTGTTCATCCGCGACGTGGCCCGCGTGGCCATGGGCACGGAACTTGACGGCATCACCACCTACTACAACAACCATCCCGCCTCGGGCATAGGCGTCACCCTCGCCCCCGGCGCCAACGGCCTCGAAACCGCCAACCTCGTGAAGGCCAAAATCGAGGAACTTTCCCACTACTTCCCCGACGGCATGGCCTACGAACTGGCCTTCGACACCACGCCCCCCGTGCTCGCCTCCATTCACGAAGTGGTGAAAACCCTCGTGGAAGCCATCATTCTGGTGTTCCTCGTCATGTGGCTCTTCCTTCAGAGCTTCCGGGCCACCATCATTCCCACCATCGCCGTGCCCGTCGTTCTGCTCGGCACCATGGGCGTGCTGCTCGCCTTCGGCTACAGCATCAACACGCTGACCCTGTTCGCCATGGTGCTCGCCATCGGTCTGCTCGTGGACGACGCCATCGTGGTCGTTGAAAACGTGGAACGCGTGATTCAGGAAGAACATCTCGATCCCGTCGCCGCCACGGAAAAATCCATGGACGAAATCAGCTCCTCGCTGATCGGCATCGGCGTGGTGCTCTCCGCCGTGTTCCTGCCCATGGCCTTCATGAGCGGATCCACGGGCGTGATCTACCGGCAGTTCTCCGTGACCATCGTGTCCGCCATGACGCTGTCGGTGCTCGTGGCCCTTATCCTCACCCCCTCGCTCTGCGCCAGCATGCTCAAGCCCCATTCCCAGGGCGCTCAGCACGGCTTCTTCGGCTGGTTCAACCGCATGTTCACCAAGAACCAGCATCGCTACTCCGGCGGCGTGCACGCCCTCGTGCAGCGCGGCGGCAGAGTCATGATCATCTACGCCGTGCTCGTGTGCGGCCTCGGCCTCGTGTACAAGCAGCTGCCCACGTCCTTCCTTCCCTCGGAAGACCAGGGCGCCATCATCACCATGCTGCAGATGCCCCCGAACGCCACTTTGGAACAGACCAAGTCGCAGTTCCAGAAGGTTTCGGACTACATTCTCAATGAAGAAAAAGACAACGTCGTTTCCTACATGTTCGTGGCCGGCTACGGCATGGGCGGCGTGGCGGAAAACACCGGCATGGGCTTCGTGAAGCTCAAGGACTACGCCGACCGCACCAAGCCCGGACAGGACGCCGCTTCCGTGGCCGCCCGCATACGCCAGCGCTTTGCCGGCATTCTCGACGGTCAGTTCATCGCCTCCATTCCCCCGGCCATCATTTCGCTGGGCATGACCAACGGCTTCACCATGGAACTGCAGGACCGCGGCGGCGTGGGTCACGAAAAGCTGGTGGAAGCCGGCAAGAAGCTCATGGGCGCGGCCTTCGCCAATCCGCAGATCGCCTACATCCGCCCCACCGGCATGGACGACATCACGCAGTTCAACATTCATCTGGACAACGCCAAGGCCACCAGCATGGGCCTCGCGCTCTCCAGCGTGAACGCCGACGTTTCCACCATGCTCGGCGGCACCTACGTCAACGACTTCGTCCACAACGAACGCGTGAAGAAGGTGTACGTGCAGGGCGACGCCGACGTGCGCAAGAATCCCGAAAGCCTCAACCGCATTCACTTCCGCAACGCGGCCGGCGAAATGGTTCCCTTCAACGCCATCTACTCCACCGACTGGACCTTCGGTCCCGCCGTGCTCCAGCGCTACAACGCCATGCCCGCCCTCGAATATCAGGGCGAACCCATGCCCGGTGTGGCTTCCGGCATCGCCATGTCCATCATGGAAGATGAGGTCAGAAAGCTCGGCAACTCCTTCGGCATGGAATGGACCGGCCTTTCCTATCAGGAAAAGATGGCCGGCTCGCAGACCACCATGCTGTACGCCCTGTCCGTGCTGGTCGTGTTCCTGGCCCTGGCCGCCCTGTATGAAAGCTGGTCCATCCCGTTCGCCGTGCTGCTGGTCATTCCGCTCGGCATTCTCGGCGCCGTGCTCGGCACCTACTTCAAGGATCTCACCAACGACGTGTACTTCCAGGTCGGCATTCTGGCCGTCATGGGCCTCTCGTCCAAAAACGCCATCCTGATCGTGGAATTCGCCCGAAACCTTCAGGCGGAAGGACGAAGCCTCATCGACGCCACCGTGGAAGCCTGCCGCATCCGTCTGCGCCCCATTCTCATGACCTCCCTGGCCTTCGGTCTGGGCGTGCTGCCCATGATGTCGGCCTCGGGCGCCGGCGCCGCCAGCCAGCACGCCGTGGGCACCGCCGTGTTCTGGGGCACCGTGTGCGCCACCTCGCTCGGCATCTTCTTCATTCCCACCTTCTTCGTGGTCATCAGCTCGATCACCGGATGGTTCCGCAAGCACCTGAAGAGAAAGCCCCGCTATGAGTAAACGCTGATCTGCGCAACGCCTTCTCCCTGCGATGCGCAAGAGCCAAAAAGAGGGCCGCCCGAAAGGACGGCCCTCTTGCTTTTTCTGAAACTGCGGGCGGAAACTCCCGTCATGAGGCGTTCCCGGCCCGACGCCGTGTTCCTTCGCCTCAGCGCGCCATGCGCTCGACCTTCATGCGCGTTTTCTCTTCCGCGTCGTCCAGCGACGCGTACCCGTACACGCGCACCGTGCGTTCCGCCGCAAGAAGCGCCAGATTCACTCCGGCCTCCTTCAGCTTGTGTACGTATTCCACATAAAGCAGCAGCGTGTTCGTGGAATACGTCTTCAATTCCCCAGTGAGATAGGTTTCAAACGACGTCGTCATCGGGGTGTCCTTGTCGCTGGTCAGCGGACGCCCTCCGGCCCGCACGTACGGATACTGCCGGTCCACCTCCCGTTCCCATTCCACCTGCGCGGCCACGATTTCCCGAATGAGCGCGGCTTTTTCCTCGTCTATCTTCGGCAGGCTGTCCTTCAGCTCCGCAAATTCCGCCGGACAGGTGCGCTCCATCATGAAGGCGTACTTCTCCATGGGAAGATTGCGGCCCGCCTGCCGGGCGTTCATGAGATCGGAACAATAACTCAGCAGCATCTCGTCGTTCCAGTCTCCGAACTGACATTCCCGCATCTTTTTGAAGAACGCCTCGTCGTTCTGACAGCTTGCGCGCCCGCCCTTGTTCTGAACCTTGTCGAACATCTCCCATTCCATGTTGCAGATGTCGTCGATCAGCTTTTTTCTTGCCTCATGTTTGGAATCGTTTTCCATAATTTTTCTCCCGGGACGGAAATCCGCGCCTTTTTCTGCCCGAAAGGCCTGCGAAAACGCCGGATCCGCCCTCAACAGGTTAAAAAACAATGAGCGGACCATGCTGAAAGATGTCCGCTCCGGGAAACGTATGACCGCTGCGGGCAAGAGCCATGAGCCCGTATCGGCGCCGCGGCGCTCCATCCGGAGCGCCATGCGGGCGACGAGCTTTCCGGGAATCCCGACACTAGGGCTCCCGTTCCCTCCTGCCCGAGCCGGAGCTTTCCTGCTCACAGCGTCATATTGGCCTGCTGCGTCGTCATCGTCAATACTGCGTGCCCGCAAGCGCCGAAGCGCTGACGCACAAGGCGGTTCGGAGGCGGAACTTTTTCCCCCGCCAGACAGTCGCCTGAACGAAGACGGGCCTGCCCAGCTTTTGCCGAAACGACGACGCGGACGCTTCGGTCCATCCACCGGCGGAGCAGGAAGCACGAACCTCGACTCCGCGGCCCATCGTTGCACAACGCCTACGGAGCATCGCTCCCGCGCGCCGAACGTCGAGCGACCCGCCCCATCACGCGCCCGTCTGCGAAAAAACGCGCCGGAACAGCGTTCCGACGCGTTTTTTCATGACGCAAGGCCCGAGCGGGTCAGACGTCGATTATTTGGCGCGCGCCTTGCGCACGGGCGTGCCGTCGAGTCTCCAGATGCCGAAGCCCGTGATGGCGCACAGCAGGGAGAAGATGGGCACGAACCAGTTGAGGAAGGCGTAGGGCACGAAATCGTAGGCGCTCACGCCGAGCACGCCGGCGATGTAGAAGGCGTGGACGCTCCACGGAACCAGCGGGCAGCCGATGGTGCCGGCGTCCTCGCAGGTGCGGGAGAGCACGAGCGGGCTGATGTCGGCCTTCTTGAAGGAATCGAGGAACGCGCGGCCGGGCACGATGACGGCCAGCATCTGGCTGCCGGTGCCGAAGTTGATGAGGTAGGCCGCCGCGAGCGCGGAAGCCACGAGACGCACGGCGGACTTGGCGCCCTTGAGAATGGCTTCGAGCAGCACTTCGAGCACGCGGGAGCGTTCCAGCACGCCGCCGAAGGCCATGCCGGAGCAGAGCAGCAGCACCGTGGGCATGATGCTCATGAGGCCGCCGCGGGAGAGCAGCGGATCGAGCTGGGCGATGCCGGTCTTGGACACGTAGCCGGACGTGAGCATGGTGGCGAGCTTGTTGAAGGGCACGCCCTCGAACACGGCAATGACCATGGCGGTAAGCAGGCAGATCAGCATGACGGGCAACACCGGATAGCGGCGATAGGCCAGCACGATCATGAGCACGGGCGGCAGGAAGGCCACGGGGCCGAGGCTGAAGTTGGCCTCAAGGCCGGTAAGGATGGCGTTCAGGCTCTCCAGGGAGGCTCCCTGCTGGGCGGCCACGGAGCTGCCCAGGAAGGTATAGGCGATGCCCGCCACGATGAAGGCGGGAACGGTGGTCCAGAGCATGGACATGACGTGCGAGAACAGCGGCACTTCGCACACCGACGCCGTGATGTTGGTGGAGTCGGACACGGGGGACATCTTGTCGCCGAGGTACGCGCCGGAAACGATGGCGCCCACGGTCATGTAGGCGGGATAGCCGAGGGCCTGTCCCACGCCGAGCAGCGCGACGCCGATGGTGCCCATGGTGCCGAAGGACGTGCCCGTGGCCACGGACGCCACCGAGCACAGCACCATGGCGGAAAGCAGGAAGTGCTCGGGAGCGATGAGTTTAAGACCCCAGTAAATGATGGCGGGAATGGTGCCCGAAGCCAGCCACGCGGCAATGATCATGCCCACCATGGCCAGAATGGCGATGGCTATCTGAATGCGGCCGAGGGCTTCGAACATGCCGTCCTGAAGATCCTCCCAGGTGTAGCCCGTTTTCAGAGCCATGACTGCGGCAAGGGCCACCGCACCGAGCAGCGGCAGCACCGGAGGTCTCACGCCGACCACCAGCGTGCCGTACAGAATCATGGCCACGGGCAGCACGAGCGAAAGCGTGGCCCACAAAATCGACGGTTTCTTTCCTTGCGTCTCCATAGAGACTCCTTGTTGAGGATAAACGTTCCAACCCGCCCCGGGCGGGCTTATTCCGCAACCGCCCGAACGTCCGCTCCAAAATCATGCGGCCGTCGCGCGGCGTTTTGCCGCTACAGTTCCAGTCTGGTCTGCCTGCCTTCCTTCATGTCCAGCAGCGTTTTTATGCCGCAGTCCACCATGCTCGTGATGGACTCCTCGGTGTAGAAGGCCATGTGCTGGGTCAGCACCACGTTGGGGAACTGACGCAGATACACCATGTCCTTGTTCTTCAAGATGTCGGTCTTGCGGTCGGCGTGATAGATGCCCTGCTCATGCTCGAACACGTCCATGGCCAGCGAGCCGATTTTTTCCGTTTCAATGCCTTCGGTGATGGCGTCGATGTCCATGAGTTCGCCGCGCGCCGTGTTGATGAGCACCACGCCGTCCTTCATGCGGGAAAGGCTCTCCCGGTTCACCATGTGACGGGTCGCGGGCGTGAAGGGAACGTGAAACGTGATGATGTCGCTTTCCCGATAGAGCGTGTCCAGATCGACGAATTCGGCCAGGGACTTCAGATCCTCGCACGGCGTGAGATTGTAGGCCAGAATGCGGCATCCGAACCCGGCAAGATCGCGTATCACGGCGGCTCCGATGTGGCCCGTGCCCACCACGCCCACGGTCTGCCTGCGCATGCTGCGACCCATGAGACCGAACAGGGAATAGTCGTTCACGTTCTGCCGCCACATGGCGGGCTTGTAGCAGCGCAGCACGAGAAGCATGAGCATGATGGTGAAGTCCGCCACGGCGTCGGGCGGATACGAGGCGTGCGCCACCCGTATGCCGAGCTCGCGGGCGGCGTCCAGATCAATGTGATCCACGCCGATGGTGCGGGTGGACACATACCGCACGCCCAGATTTTTCAGCGCTTCCAGCAGGGGGCGGTCCAGACGGCTGCGTCCGAGCACGGACACGCCTTCGGCGCCTTCGGCCTCGGCGACGGTCGCCAGAGACAGATTGGCCTCCACAAGACGCAGGGAAACGGGCAGCGTGCGGGAAAGATGTTCCAGTTCCTGTCTTTCGTCATGACTGACTTCAAAGACAACGATGTTCATGGGCTGATCTCCAAAGAGAAACGTGTACGGAAAAACGGCCTACAGGAAGGCGGCCGCCAGACCATAAAGAATAACGCTGACAAACAGCGAAGGCAGCATGTTCAGGGTTTTGCAGTCCTTGATGCGGAGCATGGACACGCCGGACACAAGAATGAGTATGCCGCCCACCACCGAGACTTCCGTGAGAAGATCGCGGGGCACGAAGGAGCCGAGCCAGAGCCCGAGCAGATAGAGCCCGCCCTGCCAGCAGAACAGCACGGGCGCGGCAAAGGCTATGCCGAGTCCGTAGGTGGACGCCAGCACCATGGACGTGACGAAATCCAGCGTGGCGTTGGTGAAGAGGAAGGTGTGATTGCCGTGAACGGCGCTTTCGATGGGGCCGAGTATGGAAAGCGTGCCTATGCAGAAGAGCAGAATGGCGGTGGCCAGCCCGCGGCCGAGATCGGAACTTCCCATGCGGCGGGCCAGATTCTGGAACTTGCCGTCCCAGTCCCACACGGCGCCGAGAAAACTTCCGAGCGCCATGCTCAGAATGAACAGCACCGGATACCGGCTGTTGGGCATGTTGGACACCACGGCGTTGATCCCGATGGCCACGGCGGAAAAGCCCATGGCGTCGAAGAGGGCCTGCTGATATTTTTCCTTGATTCCCTTGCGCAGCACGCTGCCTATCACGCTGCCGCAAAGGATGGCCGCAGTATTGACTATGGTGCCTAACATATTACCTCCATCAACATGTCAGTCATCCATACCATAAATCACGCCGTCAGGTAAGTCCTTTTCCGCCCCCTCTCCTGCCCGGTCCGACGTTGCCAAGAGCCGGCACTTCCTATACAAGAACAGTCGACGCATACTTCCAATGCATTATGGAGAAACAACATGCGCAAACTTCTATTGTCCTGCCTGCTGATCGCCGCCGCGCTCGTGCTCGGCCCCGTCTGCCAGGCTCAAGCCGGAGGAAAAAACATGGTCACCCTCAAGACCAACAAAGGCGACATCGTCCTTGAACTCGACGCCGAAAAGGCCCCCAACACCACCAAGAACTTTCTTGAATATGTGAAGTCCGGCTTCTATGACGGCACCATCTTCCACCGCGTCATCCCCGGATTCATGATCCAGGGCGGCGGCTTCGACAAGAACATGGTTCAGAAGCCCACCCGCGACCCCATCGAGAACGAAGCCAACAACGGCCTGAAGAACGACACCTACACCATCGCCATGGCCCGCACGCAGGCTCCCCATTCCGCCACGGCCCAGTTCTTCATCAACGTGGCCGACAACAAGTTCCTCAACTTCACCGCTCCCACCATGCAGGGCTGGGGCTATGCCGTGTTCGGCAAGGTGGTGAAGGGTCAGGACGTGGTCGACTCCATCGCCCAGGTTCCCACCACCTCGCACTACCCCCATCAGGACGTGCCGGTGGAACCCGTGATCATTGAAAAGGCCGTCATCGACTAAGCCCTTTTCCTGCTCATCTTCCGGGCAGGCATAAAAAACGCCTCTTCCGAACGCCTCGGAGGAGGCGTTTTTTGCGCTCCGTCGCTGTCCCGAACACGCGAAGGCACGCGTCCCGCCTGCCGCGCCTTCCGGAAGAGCGCTCCCGGAAGTCACGCAGGCACAAAACAGGCAGCGGACATCCCCGCGGAAACGAGGCGGGAAAGAGCCTCGCGCAGAAGCGAAACCGGCGGAAGTCGCTCCGGCGCGGCCCCAGCCCAAACACGTTCCGCACAGTTCTGAAACAGGAAACTCACCGCAGGCCCGCCAAAGCCGCAGGCCCGTCCCAAAGAAGCCCGCCGCCCGCCAAACGGCAGACGCCGACCTTCTCCGGACTCCGCCGCAAAAAACGCCCCGCAGGCCCGGGGCAAGAGTTGTTGCCGCTTCGCCCGTCCCTCTTCCCTTCGTCCGGCCGAAAAAAAAGGAGCCGAAGCCTCGCTCCGACTCCCGACGCGCGTTCTGCACGCCTGTTCAATGTTGATCCGCGTCGCTGCTGCGAGTCCCGGCACGCTCGTCGACGTCAGGCGACGTTTCCAGCCCGGCCGAGCGCAGCAGCGAACGGAAGAACACTCCCGCAGCTTCGCCGCCCCGTTCGGCATACCACGCGGGCGGATGCGGCAGAAGCAGCATGGCCGCGATCAGCGCCAGGGCCAGCACCGCAAGCGCCTGCACGAGCACGGCAAGCGCCATGCACAGGATGCCCAGCGCCAGCGCTCCGCACCATGCGGCGGCAAGCCACCGCCCCGCCCGACGCACGCCTTCGCGCCACGTCACGGCCGCTGCCACAGCGCCCTGCGGTGCGCGGCCAGATGCTGAACACTCGCCGCGGCGAATATCGTTCCGGCCACGCGGTGCATGCCGCCCATGCCCGCAGCCGCACCCACGAGCGAAGCCAGAAGCGAGACGAAAAGCACCTTGTCCACCATGCGCGTGGCCCGGCGGCTCAGCAGCCTGTCCACACAGCGGGCCGACGACGCCTGCTTCTGATCCGCGTCCGGCAGCAGGGCCGCCGCCTGTTCGGCCAGCTCCATCAGCTTGTCCCGGGACAGAATCTCCGGATCGTAAAAAATCAGCAGCGATCCGGTCACCGGATTCACGCTCGCCTTCGTCACGCCTTCCACACCGGACACGACGGCGGCCGCCATGTCGGCCGTGGCGGCTTGCTTCAGCGCAGGATGACGCAGACGCACGCGCCCTTCAACGGCGCTCACAACGCAATCGGAAACGGAAATCATGTCATTCCCCCTTGGGCAGCGCCGGACGCATGGCGTTCAGCGACACGCCCAGCGTGGTCAGATTATGAAGCACCGCCGACGCTCCCGGTTGAAGCAGTCCGGACAGTCCTCCGAACAGAAACGCGGTATTCAGCACCATGGTGGTCAGGAAGTTGAAGTGAATGCGCTTCATCGCGCCCCGGCCGAGCTCAAGCGCCGTGACAAGTTCCCTGAGCGAGCCGCCCATGAGCACCACGTCGGCCACCTCGCGGGCCAGATCCGAGCCGTCGCGCAACGTCACGCCCACGTCGGCCGAGGACAGCGCCGGAGAATCGTTGATACCGTCGCCGATCATGAGCACCACGCGCCCCTCGCTTCTGAGCTCCTGCACGACGCGGGCCTTGTCTTCCGGCAACACCTGCGCGCGAAATTCCGTGATGCCGAGCCTGCCGGCCACGGCGGAAGCCGTGCGGACGTCGTCGCCGGTGAGCATGAGCACGTGCTTCACGCCCATGCCGCGAAGCTTTTCCACCAGCGCCGCGCTCTCCGGCCGGAGCGGATCCTCCATGGCAATGAGTCCTGCAAGACGCCCGTCCAGGGCAAGGTAGAGCAGCGAATATCCCTCGCGGGAAAGGTCCTCCACCACGGCGTCCATGGAAGAGACGTCCACGCCTTCGTCCTGCGAAAGGTAGTGACGGCTGCCGAGCAGCACGCGCTTGCCCCGCCACTGCGAAGCAATGCCATGCGCCACCACGTATTCCACTTCGGTGTGCTCTTCCTCGTGGCGCAGATTCCGCCGCTCGGCGCCGTGCACCACCGCGCGCGCCACAGGATGCGGAAAATGTTCCTCAAGACAGGCCGAAAGCCGGAGCACGAAGTCCTCGTCATAGCCTTCCGCCGGAATGACCCGGGCCACCTCCGGCCGCGACTGCGTCAGCGTGCCCGTCTTGTCGAACACCACGGTGTCCACGGAAGAGAGCGCTTCAAGAAAACGTCCGCCCTTGACCATGACCTTGTGCTTCACGCCTTCGTCCATGGCCGCCAGAATGGCGAGCGGCGTAGCCAGACGAAGCGCGCAGGAGTAATCCACAAGCAGCACGGACGAAGCGCGTGTAAGGCTTCGCGTACACAGCCACACCAGCGCGGCCAGACCGAACGTGAAGGGCACGGCCTTGTCCGCCAGTTTCTCAAAGCGCCCCTGAATGCCCGCCTTCATCTGCTCGGACTGCTCAATGAAACGCACGATCTGCTGCATGCGGGTGTCCTTGCCCAGGCTCGTGGGCCGGACGTGAATTTCGCCCGCCTCCACCACGGTTCCCGCATACACCGACGCTCCGCGGGAGCGCAGAACGCCCATCGGCTCGCCCGTCATGGAGGACTCGTTCACGGAAGCGGTTCCGCCTTCCACCACGCCGTCCACGGGAACTGCGGAACCTGCGCGCACCACCACAAGATCGCTTTCCCGAAGCTCCCCGAAGGGAATGAGCTCTTCCGCGCCGCTTCTCTTCACCCATACCCTGTCCGCCTGGAGCGCCAGGTGCGAGGCCAGATTCTCCAGCGACTTCTTCTGCGTGTAGCGCTCCAGCGCGTCGCCGAAGCCGAGCAGCAGCGTGAGAAGCCCCACGGTGCTGAAGTCGCGGCGAAGCAGGGAAACGGCTATGGCCGCGCCGTCGAGGGCGTCCACGTCGAGCCTTCCGTGCGCCAGCGAAGAGAGGCAGCGGCGAAGAAACGGCAGCGCCCGGGAAAAGGCCGAAACCATGTTCACGGCCACGGGCAGCAGCGGCCGCAGGCAAAGATAATGGAAAAAAGGAAACAGACTGGGCTTCTCTCCGCGCGCAGGCGCAGGCGCGGGAACGCGCCTCTCCTGCTCTCTGCCTGCGCCGAAGAGCAGCGCGGACGCCCGGTCGAACACGCTTTCGTTGTTGTAGAGCAGAAGCACGCTTCCGGTGCGCGGATTGACGCGCACGCCCTCCACGCCTTCAAGAGCGTCCAGCCTGTCGGCCAGCGTCTCGGCCGTGCGCATGCCGAACGGCGCGTCGCTGCGAAGACGCGCCCTCCCCGGAATGCGATGGACCAACACAAAATTCATGGCATCTCCCGAATACGCCGGCAAGGCGCATGCCGCCGGTCAAAAAAGAACCCGGCCCGCAAAAGAGCGTCCGGGTCGAAAAGCCGCCAGCGCGGCCCGCCGAAACTACGCTTCTTCGCTGCGGGCCTTGCGCTGCTCGGAAACCGCCTGCGCTTCGGCCACCACATCCTCCACGTTTTCGCGCACGGTCTCGGCGCGGGCCATCACGGCGTCGCGCAGATCAAGGCCGCGGCTCACAAGCTCGGCGGCAAAAGGCTTGAGATCCAGCTTGCCGCGGCTCACCGCCACCGCACCAATGGCTCCAAGAGCCGCGCCGCCCAGAAAAAACAGACCGTACTTGAGATTCTCGTTCATACCTTATCCTCCTCAAATGCAGGAGAGCCCTGCGCTTTTTCCTGAATGCGCCCCGACGCCGTCGGCCATCCCTTGCAACCATTCCACCGGCAAAGGGCGATGACGGAACTATATTGAAATGGATTTTCACTGTCAATATTATAGAAAAAGAATTTCATTATCATTCGCAGGGAAACTTTCTCCGCGAGGGAGAAAATGAACGTTTCTGCTGAGTTCCACTGCCTGAAAGCGCTCTCTTTGCGCCGAAGAACGACGCCGCCGAGCCTATGCGCCCATAAAAGCGCTGCCTGAAAAGCCGCCCGCGCGGCCCAAGCGCCGCAAAAAAATCAGAGACGCCTGTCCGAACGAAACGACCCGAAACGCTGCACAGGCTTCTACGCTCCTCCCGCAACCGCAGAGCGCAACCTGCCGGTAGTGCCTTGCCGCCCCGCCCTTCCGCCTGCCGACCGCTTCGCTGACGCAAAACTCCCTTGTCCGTCTTCATCTATTCGGCCAGCCCAAGCAGTTGTGCCTGCCTCGCATTCCGCACCAATCCTCCCGCGCGCTGAGCTTCCACAGCCGGCCTCTGCCTCCCGTCGCCCCATCTGAACGCCGCCGCACTCGTCGTCAGCGCCGCCGTTCTTTTTCTGATGCGCCTCTCGGCAGGCCTCGACTGCCCACGCCCCCTCGCTAAGCCGACGCACTTACCCGCCTGCCCCTTCGCCCATCACTTCCCTTTGCCCCCTCAAGCACGCTCTTTCCCCCTTCTCGCGGGAGCTTTTCGGGCGGTTCCGCCGTCTCTCCCGACGAAAAACTTTCCTTGCCCCCTCGCTCCGTTCTTTTGCGCACCAAGACTTTTCGCACTCCGTTCGGCACGGCGGTCATGTGCAACGCCATCGAACATTCCGAAGACGTTTTCGACTTTACAGCACAGCCTTTTCATGCGATGGATAATAGAAAAACTTTTTTCTGGAGAACGTATGACGAGAAAATTTCCGCATCTGAGTTCCCCCATCACTCTCGGCAGAGTCACCTTCCGCAACCGCATGTTTGCCGCGCCCACCGGCGCCACCGACATCACCTGGGACTGCTGCGCCGGACCGGGGAGCCGCGCCTTCTACGAAAACAGGGCTAAGGGCGGCAGCGCCAACGTCACCGTGAGCGAGCTTGTCGTACATCCGGCCACGGACGCCTCCCACATGCTGCATCTTGAACTGCAGACGCCGGGCTCGCTGGCGAGCTTCACCATGATGGCCGACGCCATACGCCGTCACGGTGCGATTCCCAGCGTGGAGCTTTCCCATTCCGGCCAGTACGCGGGCACCTATCTCGTGGACAAGGAAAAAAAGGCGTCGCTCTCCCAGTACGGTCCCTGCGACGGCGTGCGCCCCGACGGTCGCCCGGTCAAGGCCCTCACCAAAGAACAGATTGCCGACATCGTGGCCTCCTACGGGGAAAAAGCCGCCCTCGCCAAGCGCGCCGGCTTTGAAATGGTCATGATCCACGCCGGGCACGGATGGCTCATCAATCAGTTTCTCTCCCCCTATTTCAACAAACGCGACGACGAATACGGCGGCAGTCTGGAAGGACGCGCCCGCCTTCTGCTCGAAGTGGTGGCCAGCGTGCGCGCCGCCGTCGGTCCCGGCTTCCCCATTGAAGTGCGCATGAGCGGCTCCGAACTCTTCGAGGGCGGCTACACGCTGGAAGACGGCGTGGAAATAGCCAAACTGCTCGACGGCAAGGTCGATCTCATTCACGTGTCGGCGGGCTCCTATCAGTTCGGCTTCTTCGACACGCATCCGCCCATGTTCTCCGAACACGGCTGCAACGTGTATCTCGCCGCCGAAATCAAGAAACACGTGTCCACGCCCGTGGCCACCATCGGCGCGCTGAACGATCCCGCCCAGATGGAGGACATCATTGCCTCCGGCAAGGCCGACGTGGTGGAAATGGCCCGCGCCCTCATCGCCGATCCCGAACTGCCCTCCAAGGTCATGGAAGGCCGCGACGACGAAATAGTACGCTGCCTGCGCTGTTTCGTGTGCATGGCCGAACGTCCCACCACGGGCACGCGCCGCTGCACGGTGAATCCGCAGATAGGCCGCGAACAGGATCCGCCCGCGCTGCCCGCCCGCCGCGCGAAGAAGGTGCTGGTGGCCGGCGGCGGCTGCGGCGGCATGAAGGCCGCCATTGCCGCAGCTCAGCGCGGCCATCACGTCATTCTGTGCGAAAAGGAAGCCGAGCTCGGCGGCATTCTCAAGAGCGAACAGGCCATTCCCTTCAAGCACGAAATGTATCAGCTCGGCCTCACGCTCGCCCGTCAGATGGAACTTGAGGGCGTGGAAGTGCGCCTGAACACCACGGTCACGGCCGATTACGTGGAAAAGGAAGGCGCGGACGCGCTCATCATCGCCATCGGCTCCGAACCCATCATTCCTCCGCTGCCCGGCATGGACGGCAAGAACGTCATCGTGGTGAACGACTACTACCTGCGCAAACATGAATGCGCAAACTCCGTGGTCGTGCTCGGCGGCGGCCTTGCGGGCTGCGAATGCGCCATTCATCTGGCTCAGGAAGGCAAGAAGGTCACGCTGGTGGAAATGCGGCCCGAAGTGGCTCCCGACGCCAACATCCGGCATCGCCCCATTCTGCTGCGCAAGCTGAAGGAACTTGTGGACGTGCGCACCGGATGCACCGGCCTTGCCGTGAAGGAAAACGGCCTGCTCGTGCGCGACGCCGAAGGCAAGGAAATGCTGCTGCCCGCCGAAACGGTCATCTGCGCCGTGGGTCAGCGCTCCCGCAAGTACGCCGATCTCGTTGACGCCGCGCCCGTCGTGCGCGTCATCGGCGACGCCGTGCGTCCCTCCACCATCACCACCGCCGTGTATCAGGGCTATCACGCCGGACTCGACGTGTAAAAAACGCCGCCGGACTCCGGCGCGCGTCCCGGCCCGGCCGGAAAGCTTCCGCACCGGACTGTTATTGCCGGGCGCACGAAAACACGCCAAAGACAAAAGGCCGTCGGACGAACTCCGACGGCCTTTTTTGACGAGTGCCATTTGCTCCGCTCTCCGGGCGTACTCCGGGAGCCCACTCTACGCCGTTGATGAAAGGTGCAGGCTCCGCTCGCCCGAGCCTTCGGCGGCTATGAAATCTGCATGTTCCCCGCCGAAGATCGCGGAGCCGTCCGCACGAAGCGCCCGAGCAGCATGGCCGCCACGGCGAACGCCATGCCCGCGTAGCCGAACATTTCCTGTCCGCTCACGGCGCAGGCCAGACCGCCCGCGCCGCCCATCATCATGGACGCCAGCGCCGCCCGCGGATGCACGGCTCCCCGCTTCATGAGCATGGCCGCAAACACGGGAACCGCCACGCCGCACACATACATGTCGTTGGCCATGAGCAGAAGATCGAGAATGCCGTGCCCCTGCGCGGAAAGCAGCAGACCGCCCGCGCCGAAGAGCAGCGTGACCAGACGGCAGAGCTTCACGTCGCGCCGACCGAGAAGATCGTTGCACAGCACCGTGGAAGCCGTCACGAGGCAGGAGTCCGCCGACGAGAGCACGGCGGAAAGCAGCGCCACCATGAGGCACATGCCCACCCACGACGGCAGAAGACGCATGGCCGCGGCAAGCACGTCGTCGGGAGCCGTTCCCGCAGGCACGAAGTTCCGGCAGAGCACGCCGAGCGCCACAATAACCGCCGAGGCGCCCAGCAGCATGAACACGGCAAGCCAGCAGCCGCGCAGCGCGCTCGCGCCGCTTTTCGCGCTCAAAATGCGCCCGAACAGCATGGGGCACACAAGATAGCTGCCGCCCATGATGATCATGAAATACGAGAATTTTTCCAACGTGAAGTCGTCATTGACGATTTCCAGCCGCAGCGATTCCAGCGGCGCAGGATTGTGCCCCCAGAGCCAGAACAGCGCCGCCAGAATGCCCGCAAGCAGCAGCACGCACTGCGGGCCGTCGCTGCGGATGACGGACGCCTGCCCGCCTAGGCAGGAATAGGCCACGATCACCGCCGCGCCGACCACAAGGGCCCATTCCGGCGGCATGCCCGTGAGCGCTGCGGCAAGCTTGCCCATGGCCGTGAACTGCGCCGCCAGTATGGCCAGCCACGCCGGCATGATGATGAGGGAAGAGAGCGTGCGCGCCTGCGGACTGATCCATGCGGCCACGATTTCCGGCATGGTGTACGCTTCCGACTCGCGCACCTTGCGGGCAATGAAAAGCGTGAGCAGCGCCAGACCGCAGGCCCCGGAGCCCAGCCACCAGAAGGCGGGTGCGCCCACCTGCCAGGCAAGTCCCGCCATGCCTATGGTGGCGGAACCGCCGATGCAGGACGCCGCCAGAGAAAAGCCCGTGCGCCACGCGCCCGAGGAGCGGCTGTTGACGAAAAAGGCCGACGAGCCGCGCGAATGACGGGCGTCCAGCACGCCGAGCGCGAGCAGCAGCGCGGAGTAAAGGCAGAATATCAGCACGAATACGGTCTCCCGTTGTTGTCCAAAGCGGGCGAGCCTCCGTGAACGGCGGCGGAAGTGACCGCGTCGCAGACGGCTCCGGCCAGAAGATGAAGTTCCTCGTCGGAAACGACGAACGGAGGCATGACGTACACGGTGCGCCCGAACGGACGTATCCACACGCCCCGCGAAACGAAATACTTCTGCCAGGCCTCCACATCCACGGCCTGTTCCATTTCCACCACGCCGATGGCTCCGAGCACGCGCACGTCGCACACGCCGGGCGCGTTGCGGCACGGGGCAAGATTCTGTTCCAGCGTCTGCTGAATGTGCAGAACGCGCTCCCGCCAGGGAGAGGAACACAGCTCGTCGAGGCCGGCGCAGGCGGCGGCGCAGGCCAGCGGATTGCCCATGAACGTGGGCCCGTGCATGAACACTCCGCCCCCGTGCGCCGCGTCGGCGCCGGAAATGCCCTCGGCCACGCGCCTTGTGGCCGCCACGGCGGAAAGCGTCATCATGCCGCCGGTCAGCGCCTTGCCCACGCACATGACGTCGGGCGAGACGCCCGCATGATCGCAGGCGAACATGCGCCCCGTGCGGCCGAAGCCCGTGGCTATTTCGTCGGCAAGCAGCAGCACGTCGAGCTCGTCGCAGAGCGCGCGCAGATCCCGCAGGTACGATGGATGATAGAACCACATGCCCCCGGCTCCCTGCACCACAGGCTCGACCACCACGGCGGCCGTTTCCCCGGCATGGGCCCGCAGCATGCGTTCCATGGGCGCAAAGCTCGCAGGATCATAGGGAGCGTCGAAACGGCACGTCGGCCGCTCCACGAAAAGCTGCCGGGGAAGAACGCCGGAAAAAAGCGAATGCATGCCCGTTATCGGATCGCACAGCGACATGGCCCCCAGCGTGTCGCCGTGATACGCGCCCCGCAGCGCCACAAAACGGCTCTTTTTCTCTCGTCCGAGAGAGCGCCAGTACTGCACGGCCATCTTCATGGCCACTTCCACGGCCACGGAGCCGGAATCGGCAAAAAAGATGTGTTCCAGCCCTGCCGGAAGCAGCGACAGCAAACGTCTGCCGAGCTCCACCGCCGGTTCGTGCGTGAGCCCCCCGAACATGACGTGCGAAAGTACGGCCGCCTGCCTCTGCACGGCGCGCACCAGACGCCTGTTGCCGTAGCCGTGTACCCGGCACCACCACGACGACATGCCGTCCACCAGACTCGCACCGCCCTGCAGAAAAAGCCGCGCGCCCGACGCGCCCGTCACTTCGAGCGCCGGCAGAGGACGCATGGCCGACGTGTACGGATGCCACAAATGCGCCCGGTCGAAGGCGAGCAGTTCCTCATGACGACGCGCGTCGTCCGGCTCTTCGGCAAGACGCCGGGCAGCCCCGGCGAGCCGGTCGGCCAGCGCGTCCCAGAACTGCTCATCCTGCGGGGAAACGTCCGCCAGATAGGGAACGTCCGCGAGAAGCGGCACGCCGCGTCTTTTTCCTTCCCGGGCGAGGCTCTCCACGTTGTCGCTGAGAATGAGCGCCTCGGCCTCCGCGCCCGTGCCCGCATCCGCCTGATCGGGCGGCGCGGTGCGGCAGAGCACCATGCCCGCCGCCGTGAGACCGGCCTGTTCCAGCGCGTCCAGCGTAAGCACGGCGTGATTGAGACATCCCAGCCGGTTGGCCACCACCAAAAGCACCGGAAAGCGCAGTTCCCGCATGAGATCGAGCATGCTTTCCTCTTCGTTCAGAGGAACGTGCAGCCCTCCCGCGCCCTCAAACAGCGTCACGCCTTCCGCGCCGACGCTCTTCCGGCACTCGGCTGCCAATGACGCCGCGCTCAGCGTTGCCCCCTCCAGTCGCGCGGCAAGGTGCGGCGAACAGGGAACCCGGAACAGAGAAATGGCTCTTCCCTCCCCTCCGGCCCGTTTCCAGACCGCCACGTCGGGAGCTTCCAGACCGTCCGGCCCCTCGACGCAGCCCGTCTGCACAGGCTTCACGGCCCGCGCCGGAACGCCCGCCCGGGCAAAGGCCCGAAGCAGACCCGCCGTGATCGTGGTCTTGCCCGCGTCGGTATCCGTACCCGTGACGAAAAACGCGCTCACGACTTCACTCCCAGCGTGCGCATCATGGAAAGATCGGCTTCAAAGGCCGCGCCCGACGTGGTGAGATAATCGCCGATCATCATGCCGTTCGCGCCCGCCGCGTACAGCCAGCTCTGCCACGCGCCGAGCACGTGACCTCGGCCTCCGGCAATGAGCAGATCCTTGTCGGGATTCATGACGCGGAAAAGCGCAATGGCGCGCAGCGCCTCCTCGGGCGCAAGACGCGGCATGTGTTCGAGCCTCGTGCCCGCAATGGCGTTCAGAAAGTTCAGCGGAATGGAATCCACATCCAGTTCCGCGAGCGTGCAGGCGAGCTCCACCCGCTGTTCCAGGCTCTCGCCGAGCCCGATGATGCCCCCGGAACACACTTCCAGCCCCGCCTCCCGGGCGACGCGCAGACTCTGCACGTCTTCCGCGTAGGCGTGCGTGGTGCAGATGTTCGGAAAATAGCTCTCCGCCGTTTCCAGATTGTGATGATAGCGCGTGACGCCCGCCTCGCGATAGCACACGGCGCGCTCCTTCGTGAGCATGCCGAGCGAGCCGCACACGCTCATGCCCGTTTCCCGGACAATGCGCTCCACCGCGCGGCACATGGGCTCCACGTCGGCCTCGCCGAGCATGGTTCCGCTCACCACGATGCCGAAACGCCGAGTTCCGTGCGCCGCAGCCTCCGCCGCCTTGCGCAAAAGCGTCTCCTCGTCCATAAAAGGATAGACAGGAGCGCCCGTTTCATGATGTGCTGATTGTGCGCAGAAGGCGCAGTTTTCCGGGCAACGGCCGGATTTGGCGTTGATGATGCCGCAGTTGAAAAACGACGGAGCGCGCGCGGCGCGCACCACCCCGGCCACGGACAGCATGTCCGTGGTGCAGGAGGCGGGAAGATGAATGAATTCCTCCGCTTCGCGGCGGGACAGCAGGGGACCTTTCCCGTCCCCGGCAAGACGATGAAGGATGGCGGACAGAAGAGTATGCATAATCTTTTCCTGATAACGGTAAGGGATGTCCTCTTTTTTATCCGCATGCCGTTTAATGTCAACTTAAATAAAATAATTTTTGGTTGACAATTGACGTTTCACCACGGGAGAAGGCCATGACGCGAGATGAAATTCCCATGCGTGACCGCATTCTGGACAGTCTTGTGCAGAACGGACAGGAACACTGGATTTCCGGAGAGTCGCTTTCACGCTCTCTCGGCATCAGTCGGGCCGCGGTGAGCAAGCATGTGATGGGACTGCGCGAGGAAGGGCACATCATAGAATCGGTGCCGCGGCGGGGCTATCGACTCATTTCCCGGGCGGATCCGTGGGCGGGCAGCGACGTGCGCGAAGGGCTCAACACCAACGTGCTGGGAAAAAAGGACTGGCTGTGGCTCAAGGAAACGGACTCCACCAATCAGGTGGCCGCGCTGGAGGCCATGAACGGCGCGGAAGAAGGCGTGGTCGTGGTGGCGCGACGCCAGAACGAGGGAAGAGGCAGCAACGGTCACCGCTGGCTGAATCTGCCGGGAAGCCTGACGTTTTCCGTCATTGCCAGGCCGCGCATTTCACCGGAAAAGCTGGGCTGGCTGCCCCGTCTGGCCATGGAAGCCGTGGAACGCGCGGTGAAGAAAAGCTGCGGGCTCGAGCTGGAGCAGCGAGCGCCCAACGATCTTTTCTTCAACAACCGCAAGGTGGTGGGCATACTGGTGGAAAGCATGTTTCACAACACCGATCTGCAGTGGGCCGTGGTGGGCATAGGCGTGAACGTCAACGTGCCGGCGGAAGCCATTCCCAAGGAACTTGCGGGCATCGCCTCATCCCTGTACGCGGAAACCGGCACGGCCTTCAGCGTGGCGAATCTGCTCCGGCATCTTCTGGAAGAGCTGGAAAACGTGCTCAATCTGTGAGACCGGCGGGAGCGCAGCGCGTTGCCCGCGCCTTTGCCGCGTCTCGCCCCGCCGCCCCGCGCATTTTCACCCCGCAAGGTCTCAGTTTCGCTCGATCTCGGCTCCGAATAGTCTCCGCCCGTGCAGTCTCAAGAGGCGAGGGCTCAAATCCACGCGGCCCGCTCTGCGCATCGGTCGGCCTGCCGAATTTCAGTTTCGCGCAGGCCCAGATCCGCGCATCGGCCGACCTGTACATCGCCGCGCCTCGCAAGTTCTGCTTCGTGCAAGGCTCAGCTTCGAGCCTTCTCCTTGCCGACGCTCTCCGCCCTGCTCTCTCCTGCCGCATCGCCGCGCCTTCCAACGCAAAAGGCCGTCTTCCTTTCGGAAAACGGCCTTTTTTATGCGTCGCGAAGAGCGTCCTCCCCGCGAATAGTTGCAGGATGCGCCTACTTCTTCGAGGCGGCGTCGGCAAGGGCGGCCACGGCGGGCAGGGTCTTGCCTTCGAGCACTTCGAGGAACGCGCCGCCGCCGGTGGACAGATAGCCCATCTTGGAGGCCACGCCGAAGGATTCCACAGCGGCCACGGTGTCGCCGCCGCACACCAGGGTGTAGGCCTTGGAGTCGGCAAGAATGTCGGCAAGAGCGCGGCTGCCCTTGTCGAAGGGCACGGTTTCAAACGCGCCCACGGGGCCGTTCCACACGATGGTGCGGGCGTCGGCAAGAATCTTGGCGTAGGCCTTCACGGTCTCTTCGCCGATGTCGAAGGCGCAGTCTTCGGCGGAAAGTTCGGAAACCTTCTTGGTCACGGCTTCGGAAGCGCGTTCAAAGCTCGGGGCCACCACCACGTCGGTGGGCAGGGGCAGCAGCACGTTGCGTTCCTTGGCCATGTCGATGAGGCGCTTGGCTTCGGGAATGAGATCCTTTTCCACGAGGGAGGAGCCCATATTGCAACCCGCGGCTTCCAGGAAGGTGTTGGCAATGCCGCCGCCCACGATGAGGCCGTCCACATGCTTGAGCAGGTTTTCGAGCACGGTGAGCTTGGTGGACACCTTGGAACCGCCGATGATGGCGAACAGCGGGCGTTCAGGGTTATCGAGCAGCTTGGTGGCGGCTTCCATTTCGGCGAACATGAGCGGTCCGGCCACGGCCACGGCGGCCTTGCGCAGCGCGCCTTCGGTAGAGGCCTGAGCACGATGGGCCGCGCCGAACGCGTCCATCACGTAGATGTCGCCCATGGCGGCGTACTTGGCGGCCAGCTCTTCGCTGTTCTTCTTTTCGCCCTTGAAGAAGCGCACGTTCTCGCACAGCACCACCTGACCGGGCTTGCATTCCACGCCCTTCAGCGGTTCGGCGCAGAATTCCACGGGCATGCCGAGCAGCTTGCCCATGTGGGCGGCCACGGGACGCAGAGAGAACTGTTCTTCAAACACGCCCTCGGTGGGGCGGCCCAGATGCGCAAGCAGAATG
Source organism: uncultured Mailhella sp. (assembly GCF_944324995.1). Taxonomy (GTDB): domain Bacteria; phylum Desulfobacterota; class Desulfovibrionia; order Desulfovibrionales; family Desulfovibrionaceae; genus Mailhella. The sequence goes on along the minus strand of NZ_CALUYL010000015.1, from coordinate 24,720 downwards.
ACGCCCGCGCCCGCGTCCAGGGCCTTCTTGATGGTGGGCAGCACGGCGCGGATGCGCTTGTCGCTGGTGATGACGCCGTCATGGATGGGAACATTCACGTCCACGCGCATGACAACGCGCTTGCCCTTCATGTCCACATCGTTCATGGTCAGTGCTTTCATCGGTTTTCTCCTTTCCTTACAGCAGTTCAAGAGCCTGCTGCACAATGTTTTCTACCGTAAAGCCAAACTTCGGGAACAGCTTTCCCGCCGGAGCGGAAGCTCCAAATGTTCCCATACCAACGACGCGGCCGTCAAGTCCCACATACTTCCACCACCATGCGGCGGTCTGCGCTTCCACGGCCACGCGCACGCGCACGGAAGACGGAAGCACGGATTCACGGTAGGCGGCGTCCTGACGGTCGAACACCTCGCAGGAAGGCATGGAAACCACGCGCACGCGGCGACCTTCCGCAGCGAGTTTTTCCGCGGCCTGCACGGCAAGCTGCACTTCGGAACCCGTGGCAATGTAAATGAGTTCCGGTTCGCCTTCGCAGTCTCTGAGCACGTAGCCGCCGCGACGGATGTCGGCCACCTGCGCTTCGGTGCGCTTCTGCTGGGGCAGCGCCTGACGGCTCATGACGAGGCACACGGGGCCGTCCTGATATTCCACGGCCTGCGTCCAGGCCACGGCGGCCTCGGTGCTGTCGCAGGGGCGCCAGACCTGCACGCCGGGCGTCATGCGCAGGGCGGCAATCTGTTCCACGGGCTGATGGGTGGGGCCGTCTTCGCCCACGCCGATGGAATCGTGCGTGAGCACCCAGATGACGCGCTGCTTCATGATGGCCGCCGAGCGGATGATGCTCTTGGCGTAGTCGGAAAACACGAAGAAGGTGCCCGCGTAGGGAATGAAGCCGCCGTGCAGCTTGAGGCCGTTCATGACGGCGCCCATGCCGAACTCACGCACGCCGTAGCGGATGTAGTTGCCGGAATAATCGGAAACGTCGAGCGTTTTTGCGCCCTTGTACTCCGTGCCCACGGAACCGCTGAGGTCGGCCGAGCCGCCCACGAGTTCCGGCAGCGCAGGAGCGATGATGTTGAGCGCATTCTTGCCCGCCGCGCGGGTGGCGACGTCCTTGGTTTCGGCCATGGCGGCCTCCACGGCCTTGCGGGCCGCGTCGGGCCAGGCGGCGGGAAGTTCGCCGGCCATGCGGCGGCGGAACTCGGCGGCAAGTTCGGGATAGGCGGCGGCGTAGGCGGCGAACATGTCTTCCCAGGCCTTCTGCGCGGCCGCGCCCTTTTCACGGGCGTCCCAGGCGGCGCGGATGTCGTCCGGCACGGTGAAGGGTTCGGCCGTCCAGCCCATGGCGGCGCGGGCGGCGGCGGCTTCTTCCGCGCCGAGCGGCGAGCCGTGGCAGGAAGCCGTGCCGGCCTTGGTGGGCGCGAAGCGGCCGATCACCGTCTTGCAGCAGATGAGCGAAGGCTTGTCCGTCACGGCCATGGCCTGACGGATGGCCATGTCGAGCGCCTCGGAATCATGACCGTCGATGCCGCGCACCACGTGCCAGCCCATGGCTTCAAAGCGGGCGGGGGTGTCGTCGGTGAACCATCCTTCCACGTTGCCGTCGATGGAAATGCTGTTGTCGTCGTAGAGCGCGATGAGACGGCCGAGCTTCCAGGTGCCCGCGAGCGAGCACGCTTCCTGCGACAGGCCTTCCATGAGGCAGCCGTCGCCGAGGAACACCCAGGTGTAGTGATCCATGACGGGGAAGCCTTCACGGTTGAAGGTGTGGGCCATCATGCGTTCAGCAAGGGCCATGCCCACGGCGGTGGCGATGCCCTGACCGAGCGGGCCGGTGGTCATTTCCACGCCGGGAGTCACGCCGAATTCGGGATGTCCGGGCGTTTTCGCGTCGAGCTGACGGAAGTTGCGGATGTCGTCCATGGAAAGATCGTATCCGGTGAGGTGCAGCAGCGCGTAGAGCAGCATGGACGCGTGACCGTTGGAAAGCACGAAGCGGTCGCGGTTGGGCCAGGCGGGGTCGGCAGGATTATGCTTCAGAAAGCCGCGCCACAGGGCTTCGGCCATGTCGGCCATGCCCATGGGAGCGCCGGGATGACCGGATTTGGCTTTCTCAATGGCGTCGATGGAAAGGGCGCGGATGGCATTGGCAAGTTCTGCACGAGTAGGCATAAAGGCTGTCTCCTTGGATGTATTGCAGGAAAACTCAGCGCGCGGCGGCCGTGAAGGCGGCAAGGCGTTCGCTGAAGGGAGGATGTCCGAAAAAGGCGGAACCGGAAACCAGCACGTCTGCGCCGGCTTCAACAAGGGCTCCGGTATTGTCGAGATTCACGCCGCCGTCCACCTGAATGAGGCAGTCGGCACGGCCGGCGGCGTTGAGCTTCGCCCGCAGTTCCGCAACCTTGCGGAGCGTGGCGGGCAGAAATTTCTGTCCCCCGAAGCCGGGGTTCACGCTCATGACGAGCACCATGTCCACATCGTCGAGCACGTAGTCGAGCGCGCTGAGCGGCGTGGCGGGATTCAGCGCCGCCCCGGCCTTCATGCCGAGACGCCGAATTTCCGCAAGCGTGCGCTGAAGATGCACGGTGGCTTCCACGTGCGCCACGAGCATGTCCGCGCCTGCGTCCCGGAACTCGCTCAGATAGCGTTCCGGCCGCTCGATCATGAGATGAACGTCAAAAAAAAGACCCGACGCCGGGCGCAGGCCTTTTATGACGTGTTGTCCGAATGTGATATTGGGCACGAACTGCCCGTCCATCACGTCCCAGTGTACCCACTTCACCCCGGCAGATTCCAGATTTCTGAGGGTTTCTGCCAGATTTCCGCAGTCGGCGGAAAGAAGCGAGGGCGAGAGTATCATGAATGGTTCTCCTTGGGAGGGTTGTTGGTAAGCAGAGCGCGTATTTCCACAAGCTCCTTCAGCGCCTCGGTCAGCAGCTTTCTTGCGTCGTCGTCCTTTTCGGCGGGCCGCCCGGCGAGGGCCTGCGCAAGTTCCGGCATGGCCTCGCCCGCCAGCACGCGGCGCGCGCCTTCTATGGTCATGCCCTGTTCATGGAGCAGCGAACGTATTTTGCGCAGAAGCTCCATGTCGCCTTCCGAGTACAGACGCTGACCTTTGGGCGTCCGCACAGGCTGGAGCGCGGGGAATTCCCCTTCCCAGAACCGAAGCACGCTGGTCTGAAGGTTCAGCGCACGGGCGGCTTCGCCTATGCGGTACACCCTGCCGGACTGCGGCTTTTTCCTGTGCATGTTGCTGTCCTTGGTCTGCGATCTGAAAAAATGGCACTGCAAGTAATTCTGATCGATCACGGGGCTCTCCACGATAAAAAGAGAAACGGCTTGCCGACCGATGTCCGTGTCCACCCCGATAGTCGCCCTTTCCCGAAAAAATTTCCAGAAAAAAATCAGCGAGGCAGCGCCACTTTCACGACTTCGTCCTTCAGCATGGCACGCAACTGAGTCAATATGATGTCAGCCGGACATTTTTTTCGCGTCTTTTGCCTTGCGGGACAACGGTTCGCCGCTCCCGACGCCGGCAAGACAAGGCGCGTCGAAGCGCCGCTCTTCCGACCCGCGCTCCGGCAAAATCGAGCCCGGGCACAGGGAAACTCTGCAAAAGCAAGAACTTCGTCAGCTCTTCGCCACAGGGCCGCGGCGAAGAGGCGGCATGCTGCTCCGCGAATGTGGGCCGAGAAGCGACGCCCGAACAGGCCGCGCTCTTGCCGAAAACTCGGCATTTCGGTTCCCGCCGCCCGGCAGGGACGACGAAGCGCGGCTCCGTCAACGTTCCCTACTCTCCCCCGTCGAGGGAAAGCGCGGCTCTTTTGGCCTCAAGCTCGGAAATCTTCGATTCCAGCTCGCCGAGCGCCTCGAGTTCCTTTTCCGAACGCTCCTGAAGGGAATGGAATTCCTTGAGCAGCTCCGACGCCTTGACGCCGTCGGCGTACACGGCGGGATCGGCCAGCAGGCCTTCCACTTCCTCCTGACGGGTCAGCAGGGCTTCCAGCGCCTTTTCCTGTTCGGCGTAGCGTGCCTGGAGCGGCTTGAGCTGCTTGTAGAGCGCGTTTCGCTGTTCGGCCTGCTCGCGCTTGAGCTTCTTGAGGTCTTCGCGGGAAAGGTTGGTGCCGGGAACCGGCCTCACCGCCGCGCCGGACGACGCGGAACTCGCGGCAGGCGCGGATTCCTGCCTTGCGGCAGCAGTGCGCGCCGCGCGACGGGCCGCGTCGTACTGCGCAAAGCCTTCCTTGTACACGGTGATGCCCTTCTCATCCACGGCCCATATTTCGTCCACGGCTTCGGAGAGCAGATGCCTGTCGTGCGCCACCACGAGCAGCGTTCCGTCAAAGGCTTCCAGCGCTTCCACCAGGGCGTCGCGGCTTTCGAGGTCCAGATGGTTGGTCGGTTCGTCGAGCACGAGGAAGTTGCAGCGGCGCAGGAACAGAAGCGCCAGCACGAGCCTGCTGCGCTCGCCGCCGGAAAGCGAATCAATGGAGCGGTCGAAGTAGCCCTGTCCGAGCATGAACAGGCCGAGCACGCTCATGAGTTCCTCTTCCGAGGTGTGCGGGTCGGAAAGACGACGCATTTCGCCGAGCACCGTGCCGCCGAGATCCAGCGTTTCGGCCTGCTGCTGGCTGTAGTAGCCCATGCGCGTGGAGGAGCCCATGGTGAACGTGCCGCCCGTGCGGGCCAGCCTGCCCGCAATGATCTTGAGCAGCGTGGACTTGCCGCAGCCGTTGTGGCCCACAAGGCCCACGCGCTGACCGCGGAACAGCGAAAAGGTGAGCGGCGGCCACAGGGTGGTGCCGTCGGGAAAATGGAAGGCCAGCTCTGCCACGGAGAGCACCACCTTTTCGGAAGGCGCGGCCTCCGGCCACTTGAACGACAGTTCGCGCCGCTTGGGTTCGGGCTTGTACTGTTCAAGTTCCTTTTCCAGCTTTCTGGCCTGCTTCTGACGGGATCCCGCCTGACGCGCCTTGGTGGCCTTGGCCTTGAAGCGGCGGATGAAGTCCATCTTGTGCTCAAGCTCGTCGGCTATCTGCTTGGCCTCGCGTTCGCGCTGCTCCTCGATTTCCGCCTGAAGCTCCAGAAACTTGGTGTAGTTGCACTTGCGGAACACGGGTTTGGAAAGCCCGAGATACAACACGTGCGTGCCCACATGATCCATGAACACGCGGTCGTGCGCCACGAATACCAGAATTCCCTTGAAGTTCATGAGAAATTCTTCCAGCCATTCCACAGCCTCAAGGTCGAGATGGTTGGTCGGTTCGTCGAGAAAGAGCACGTCCGCGCCCGCGGTGAGCACGCGCGCAAGCTTGGCGCGCTCGCGCCAGCCGCCCGAAAGCTGCCGGATGGGAAGACTCCATTTTTCCTTGGAAAAACCGAGGCCCGAAAGCACGGTCTGCGCGCGCTGCTCGGGATTGTAGCCGTAGCGCGTCTCAAGGTCGTGCTGACGCGCCATGAGGCGGTTCATGGCCGCCTCGTCGCCGGCGCTCTGCGCCTTTTCCCATTCCTGCCAGAAATCGCCCCAGTCGGGCAGCGCGGCCTGCACCCATTCCAGAAGCGGCACGTCCAGCGTTTTTTCGTCCAGTATCTGCTCCACGTATCCCACCCGGCATCCGTGCGGAATGATCACCCGGCCGCCGTCCGGCGCGTCCACGCCCGCCAGCATGCGCAGAAGCGTGGATTTGCCCGTTCCGTTGGGGCCGCATACGCAAAGACGCATGCCGTCCACGATATCCAGCGAAAAATCATGGAAAATGTCGCGGCCGCCGTATGACTTGGAAAGATTCTGAATGGTAATGTTCATGACAATGCGTTCGGGGACGTTCCCCGTGTTGTAGTGACAAGTTGACGCGACGCCGTGCTCTCCTGGCAGACGGCACAGGCGAAACGACGCCCCCCCTCCGAAAGCGCCGCCCCCTTCCGGCTCTGGACAAGGATGAGCACTCGGCTCCGACACGGCGTCGACGCGCGGCAGAGACGCAGGCCGGGCGAAGCGGCGCGTCCGCCGTTTCAGCGTTCGCGGCTAGATTTCGTAGTCCACGCTGTCCGGATCCTCGCCGCGGGCCTCGGCAAGCCGGGCCTGACGGGCGGCTTCCTGCTTGCGTTCGCGGGTTCCCAGCGGAATGCGGGCGTCCCAGTCGGCGCTGCGTTCCTGTATGCGCGTGAACACGAGAAACGCGGTGTGCGCGCTCATGCGGTCGGCGGGGCGCAGACGTCCGGGCACGACCTTCCACGGACGCACCAGAATTTCGCACACTTCGGTTTCTTCAAAGGGTTCGATTTCCAGCGCCTTGATAAGTTCCGCCACCTGCTCGACGGTGGGCAGCAGAAAGGCGATGGGAGCGCCGGGCACAAGGGCCTCGCGCGCGGCGTCGAGGTATTCCCACGGGGTGCGCACGTCGAGAAAGAGCGCGTCGCCCTTCTGACCGTTCAGCACGTCGGGATCGTTCACGCCGAAGCCGTCGGCAATGTCGCGCAGGTGGAAGGTGACGTTGTCGCCCACGCCCGCCCATGCCAGATTGCGTTTGGCGAGCTTGTGGAATTCCTCGCGCGCCTCGAAGCTGTGAACATGGCCGTTGGGGCCGGAAAACCACGACAGCGCCAGCGTGAAGCCGCCCGAACCGGAACCGGCTTCGAGAATGGTGCGGCCGTTGCCCACGCCGAGCTTGAAGCAGATGAGTCCCATGTCCTTGGGATACATGATCTGCGTCTGCCGCTTGATGCCCATGACCAGGTCGTAGAGCTGCGGCTTTTCAAGGCGGAAGGGAACGCCCATGGCCGTGCGCACTTCCGTGCCGAATTCGGAGGCCGCCAGATCGGCCGCGCGCATGACGCCGTCCTGCGTGTGCAGGTCGTGCCCTTCCTCGATGCGGTAGATGTGACGCTTGCCGCGGGGAGAAGCCAGAATGACGAGATCGCCGTACTGAGGCATAATGTTTCCTGTTACATGAGGTTGTTTAAAAAATAATCGTACATGCGCCGCAGAAAGAGCGCCATGCCCACGAGCCCCGCCTGATCGGGTTCCCGGCCCGCGCGGCGGAACATGTCCCGCGCGGTGGGAGTGAAGTCCTCCCTGCCCTGCTCGGGCAGAAAGCGGGCAACGTCGCGCACGAGCACCATGAAGGCGTCGGCGTCCTTCACCCTGGGCCAGAACTCGGCGAGACCGCGTTCATAGGCCTCATCGCAGCTGTCTGGCGCGGCTCTTTTCAGGGCCAGACGCCAAATGCCGAGGCACAGCGCCGTGAACACGGGCCGCATGGCCTTCCTTGCGGAAAAGGCGAAGCGGCCCGTGCCGAGAATATTGAGAAAGGCGGCAAAATCCGCATCGGCAAGCAGCGCCTCAAAGGTGTTCACCAGCGCTTCGGGCGTGGCCCTGCCCGCCTGCGGATCTACCACCGTGCCAGGTATGCGCACGGCTCTCTACTCCGTATCGCCCGCCTGCGAAGAAGGTTCGGAACTCTGTTCGCCCTGCTGCGCGCCCTCTTCCGAGCCGCGGCGGCGGGAACGGCGGCGGGGACGACGTCTGCGGCCTTCACCTTCCGGCGCGGAAGCAGTTTCGACGCCTTCCGCCGCAGCCTTGTTCTCAGAGGCGGCAGCCTGATCCGCGGCTGCGGAACCCTGCTCCTCGGAGGGAGCATCGGCGGCATTCGCATCGCCGGACTTTCTGCGTCTGCGGCGGCGCGAACGGGACTTTTCCCCCTCTTCGGACGCTTCTTCGGCCTTGTCTCTGCCGCGGTTTCTGCGGGAGGAGCGACGGTCGTTCTCGCGTTCGGCGCGGGGTCTCGGCAGGGTCTGTTCCATGCCGAGGCTGCGCTGATAATCGGCGTCCATGAGCAGGGCCAGAAGCATGAGCTGATCTTCATCGTCGCTCTGCGCCATTTCCTTCACCAGGGAAAGATAACGGCGGGCGCGTTCCAGCTGGAGTCCGGTGCAGGCTCTGCGGCGCGCGTCGAGCAGCGCGGTTTCCCGGCGTCCGGCGGCGACGGCCACTTCTTCGTCCGTGGGATTGGCCAGAGGCTCCATGTCGATGCGGTAGAACGACGCGATGCGCTGAAGTTCCATCTTTTCCATGATGTCCACAAGGGAGATCACCGTGCCTGCGGCTCCGGCGCGGCCCGTGCGGCCCGCGCGGTGAATGTAGGACTCGCGGTCTTCTGGCGGCTCGTAGAGGAACACGTGGGAGAGCGCGGGAATGTCGATGCCGCGGGCGGCCACGTCGGTGGCCACGAGCAGACGCACCTTGCCCTCGCGCAGGCGTTCAAGCACTTCCTCGCGCCTGTTCTGGGAAAGGTCGGCGGAGAGCTCGTCGGCGTTGTAGCCGAAGCCCTTGAGCACGGCGGTCACATAATGCACGTTGGACTTCGTGTTGCAGAAAATGATGGCCGAGGTGGGATTCTCGGTTTCCATGAGGCGCACCAGGGTGCGGTCCTTGTCCATGCGGCCGCATTCCACATAGCGATGCTGAATGGCGGCCACATGCACCTGTCCCTGCGAGAGGCTGAGCATCTGCGGATCGCGCAGGAATTCTCCGGCGAGATTCAAGACGTGCTGGGGATAGGTGGCGGAAAAAAGCGTGGACAGCATGGCGTGCGAAGGCAGATAGCGCTGAATCTCCTTCATGTCGGGGTAGAACCCGATGGAGAGCATGCGGTCCGCTTCGTCGAAGATGAGAGCGCGCAGGGCGTCCAGCGAAAGGGTGCGGCGCAGAAGATGATCGAGCACGCGGCCGGGCGTGCCCACAATGACCTGAACGCCGACGCGCAGGGCCTCGAGCTGACGACCGTAGCCCACGCCGCCGTAGAGCGCGGCCACGGAAAGACCCGCATCTTCAAAAAGGGTGCGGGCCTCGTGTTCCACCTGACTGGCCAGTTCGCGCGTGGGCGCGAGAATAAGGGCCTGCGGCTTTTTCTCTTCGGGATCAAGCAGAGAAATAAGCGGCAGAAGATAGGCGCCCGTTTTGCCGCTGCCCGTGCGGGACTGCACCATGAGGTCGCGTCCGGCCATGAGATAGGGCAGCGCATGCGCCTGCACGGGCATGAGGCGCGTCCAGCCTGCGCGGGCGCAGGCGCGCTGCATGGCTTCGGGCAGCTCTTCCAGCGCGCAGGGCGGCAGGGAATGTTCGGGAGCGGTTATGTGAAGCTCCTCGTCGTTGGCTATGGTATCCGACATTTGCGAATCCTGATAAAAGAATAAAATGATATGACTGTCTTGAGAAAACGAAACATCATAGCCGATTCTGCTCCGGTTGCCAAGAGCGGCCACGCTCCCCCGGATGCGGCGCTGTTCCTGGGCGTTGCGGCGCAAAAGCCCCCCGGAATGCACAAGAAACAGCCGGACGCCGGAAGAATCGTCAGTGGGGGAGGAATGACGGCAAAGCGCAGAGACTGCGGACGAAAGTCATCGGAATCCGCAGCGCGGGAGTCTCAACGGCGCGTCCCGCCGCGCCCGCCTTGCGGGACTGCCCGGCGACGCCCGGCATGACCGGACACCTGCCGAACGGACAGCGAAATTCCGCCGAGGCGCTTCGCCGTGACCGACGACGGGATGGACGGTGAAATTCCGGGGCAAGAACGCTTCGGAGGCGAAGCGCCGCCGAAGCCCCGCTCGTGCGGGAATCTTTTTCCCGCGAGGAAGAAAACGCCGGAGACGAGCCTGCTTCGTCTCCCCTTCAGGGCGCAGAAAAGCCCGGTCGTCAGCGACGCCGGGCCTTTCAAGCATGTCTCCGCCTTGCGGACGGCAAAAATGCGCTCTGCCGTGCCTGCGGCAGAAAAGCGACGGCAGGCCTTCGCCTGCGCCGCGCTACAGCTTGTTCTGCGAGATGACCTGCTTGGCACGGGTGGCCTCGGGAGCCTTGGGGAACTTGCGCACGAGTTCGTTCAGGCGCTGCTTGGCCGCGGCCTTCTTGTTGAGCTGCAGGAAGGACATGCCCTGCTTCAGGTAGGAAGCCGGAGCCTTCACGCTGTTGGGATAGCCGGAAATCACGTTTTCATAGGCCAGGGCGGCCTCGGCGTAGTTCTTCAGCTGATACTGACTTTCGCCCTGCCAGAACCAGGCGTTGGAAACCAGCTTGTTCTTGGGGTAGGTTTTGGTGAAGTCGCTGAAGGAACGCAGTGCCGCCTGATAGTTGCGGGAATTGAACGACTTCATGCCGTTGTCGTACAGGGCCTGCGCCATGTCCACATTCTGCTGCTGCGGAGCGGCGGCGGGAGCGGCCTGCGCCACAGGGGCAGCCGGAGCGGCGGCGGGAGCCGCCTGCATGCCGGGAACCGTGCCGGGCATGGCGCCGTCGGCTCCGGGAACGCCGGGCTGCGCGTTGGGATCGCCGCCGAGCTGCAGATCCAGCGCCATCTGACTTTCCAGAAGGTGCAGAGCGCGATCATGCACGGCGAGGGTGTCGGCCATCTTCTGCGCGCCGCCGGCGCGCTGCAGGGCGTAGTTGAGCGTATCGATCTGACCGCGCAGTTCCGAGACTTCCTGACGCAGTTCCATGAGCTGCGACCAGCTGTCGGCCTGATTGGTCTGACTGCTGCTCACCTGACGGTTGATCTGATTGACCTGGGCCTGAAGAGCGTTATGCTCGCTGCTCGTCACGCACGCCGTCAGCATCAGAGGCAGGGACAACAGGGCAAGATTGCGGCCCCATTTCATAAGTTCCATGACCTTTTCTCCTGATTCATGAGGACGCGGGCCAGGCCCGCCCCCGTTGCATACGAACTCCGCCGGCAAATGACGCTCCTGCACGCCGCGTCCTGACGACGCCGCCGGTCGGGGCCCTGTCTTACTATTGTCAAATATTCACGGCTTCCGAACGTCGTCGGGGCAGCCGAAGGACCAGTCGTCGCCCGCCCTCACTGCTCCCGAAGGACGCGGACGCGCATCCGCGCGCTCTGCCTTCGCCGCAGCGTCCGCCGCCGCAGGCGCCTCGGCAGATGCTTCGTCAGTGGTTGCGACCTCCGCGGTCAACGCTTCGCTCTTTGCCGGAGCTTCGCGCTCTGCGGCCTCAGCGCGCTCAATGGCGGATTCTCCGGCAGACACAAGAGCTCCGGAGCCCGCAGCCCCCGCAAGGGCCGCGCTTTCGCCCGCCGCTCCGGCAGATTCCGCCGACGCTGCGCTCAATGCAGCCGCCGAGTCTTCGGCCTTCGCCTTTTCCTCGGCCGCCCGGGCCCGTTCCGCCTCCATTCTGGCGCGGATGTCCACCTTTTCCTTGCTGGCGCGCTTTCTGCCCACAAAATAGTAGGCCACGCCCGCAAGGCAGGGCACGAACACGCAGGCCATCATCCAGCGGTACTTTTCCTTCGTGGTGGGAAAGTCGTGGTACATGGCATGCTTGAGCGCCCACATGTTCGGCAGCGCAGGAACGATGAGCATGAGCAGCTGTTCGCTGCTGAGGTCAGAAATGAGCACGGCTATTTTCCCCCGTCGTCTTCGCGCCCCTGCCGGAACAGCACCACGCCGGCAAGAAGCACGCCGAGGCAGATGGCGATGTCCGCCACATTGAAGGCGGGCCAGTGCCATTCTCCCCAGTACACGTCCAGAAAGTCGGTCACGGCGCGGCTTCTCACCCTGTCGATGAGATTGCCCGCAGCGCCGCCGAGAATGCTCCCCAGTCCGAAGAACAGCGTGCGGCTGTAGGCGGACGTGCGCGCAATGTGCACGATGACGACCGTCACGAGCAGCGCCGCTCCCAGAAAGAGCCAGAACTGCCAGCTCGTTTCCTCGCTGTTCAGAAAACCGAAGGCCGCGCCGCGGTTGAGCACGTGGACGATGTTGAAGCATCCGTCAATGACGGAAAACCCCTGTCCCACGGCAAGGCCTGCCGTTATGGCCGCCTTGGTGAGCTGGTCCAGCACAAGCCAGACCAGCGCCACCGAAAAGACGACGATATGGCGGTTCACCGCCCCTTTCACTCTTTGGCTCCGGCTTCTCTGGCCTCAAGTTCCTTCATGACCGCAGCGCAGCGCGGGCACAGCGTGGGATGTTCAGGATCGGAACCGAGTTCCTCGGAGTACATCCAGCAGCGTTCGCACTTCTCGCCGCCGGCCTTCTTCACGCGCACGGCAAGGCCGGGGCACTCGTCGAGCTGCGCGGCGGCCAGAGCGTCCACGGGCGCGTCCTTGAAGGGAGCCACGTCAAGCTGCGACACGATGCACACCGAACGCATGTCGGCGCCGCTGTCGGCAATGGCGGCGCGCAGCTTGTCGTCCACATACAGGGTGACGTGGGTGTCGAGCGCATGGCCGATCACGCCTTCCTTGCGCAGAGGCTCGATGGCGCGGGTGACGCCGGCGCGGATGTCCATGACCATTTCCCACGCGCCGCGCTCGTCGTCGGACAGACGGAACTTCGTCGCGTCCACGGGAGGCATGGCGAACACGGTGACCACGGTTTTGCCTTCGGCGTCCACGGGCTTCAAGGCCTCGGGAATGTAGCGGAACGCCTCTTCAGCCGTGAAGCTCATGATAGGCGCCATGTCGCGCAGCATGATGAGCAGCATCTGATACAGCGCGCTCTGGGCGGAACGACGCTCGGCGCTGTCGGGCAGCGAGGAGTAGAGGCGATCCTTGAGCACGTCGAGGTAGAAGGCCGAAAGCTCGGTGGCGCACAGGCCGTGCAGGCCCTGGAACACCTTGTGGAATTCGTATTCCTGATACGCGGTTTCGGCGCTTTCGTGGAAGGCGGCCACCAGACTCAGGGCGTAGCGGTCGAGGGGCTTCATGTCCGCGAAGGGCACGAGCGTTTCAGGGGTAAGATCATGAATGCTGCCGAGAATGTAGCGGCAGGTGTTGCGGATGCGGCGATAGGCGTCCACAAGGCGCTTCATGATCTCTTCGGAATAGCGGATGTCTTCGCGGTAGTCCACGGAAGCGACCCACAGACGCAGCAGTTCCGCGCCGTACTTGTCGATGACTTCCTGCGGAGCCACCACGTTGCCTATGGACTTGGACATCTTGCGGCCGTTGCCGTCCACCACGTAGCCGTGCGTGAGCACGGCCTTGTAGGGCGGAATGTCGCGCGTGCCTTCGGCCACCAGCAGGGAGCTGTGGAACCAGCCGCGATGCTGATCGGAGCCTTCCAGATACAGATCGGCGGGCACGCGGCCTTCGGGACGCTTTTCCATGACCGCGGCGAAGCTGGTGCCGGAGTCGAACCACACGTCGAGGATGTCGTCTTCCTTTTCCCAGTGACGTCCACCGCAGTGCGGGCAGACCAGATCCTTGGGCGCGATTTCATCCACGTCGTGCTCGTACCAGTAATCGCAGCCCGTAGGATGCGTGGCAAAACGCGAAGCGATCTCGCGCATCCAGGCCGGATCGTTCCACACCTCGCCGCAGTCCTTGCAGATGAGGGCGAGAATGGGCACGCCCCACATGCGCTGACGCGAAATGCACCAGTCGGGACGCGATTCCACCATGTTGTAGATGCGGCCCTGGCCCCAGGAAGGAATCCACTTCACCTTGTTCTTGATGGCGTCGAGGGACTTGCCGCGCAGATTGTTGGGCTCCATGCCGATGAACCACTGCGTGGTGGCGCGGAAAATAACGGGATTCTTGCAGCGCCAGCAGCAGGGATAGGAATGGGTGATGTCCTGACGGGCCAGCAGATGACCGAGTTCCTCCACCTTGGCGATGACCGCGGGGTTGGCGTCGAAGACCTGCATGCCGGCGAAGAATTCCACGGAAGGCAGGAAGCGGCCTTCGTCGTCGAGGGGGGAGTACACGTCGAGGCCGTACTTCATGCCGACTTCGTAGTCCTCGCGGCCGTGGCCGGGAGCAGTGTGAACGCAGCCCGTGCCGGCGTCGAGGGTGACGTGCTCGCCGTTGATGACGAGCGAAGGACGGTCGATGAAGGGATGACGGGCCTCAAGACGATCCAGCTTGTCGCCGGTGGTCTCGCCGATCACGGTGTAGTCGGTCCAGCCGAAAGTCTTCGCGCAGCCTTCCACGAGCTCGGAAGCGAGAATGTACTGACTTCCGCCGGTTTCCACGAGGGAATAGCGGAATTCGGGATGCACGCACACGGCAAGGTTGCTCGGCAGCGTCCAGGGGGTGGTGGTCCAGATCACGATGTAGGCGCGGGACACGTCGGCGTTCGGGAAGACGTCCTTGAGCCTGGGATCGGGAAGCGGGAAGCGCACGTAGATGGAGGGCGAAGAAAGGTCGCGGTATTCCACTTCGGCTTCGGCAAGGGCGGTCTTGCAGTGGCAGCACCAGTAGATGGGCTTCTTGCTGCGCACCACGCCGCCGCGTTCCACGAAGGTGGCCAGTTCCGCGGCGGTCACGGCCTCGTAGGCCGGATCCATGGACATATAGGGATGTTCCCAGTCGCCCAGCACGCCGAGGCGCTTGAATTCCTTGCGCTGAATATCGAGGAACTTCTGCGCGTACTGACGGCAGCGCTTGCGGATGACGTGCGCGGGCAGATCCTTCTTCTTGTCGCCGAGTTCAAGTTCCACGTTGTGTTCGATGGGCAGACCGTGGCAGTCCCAGCCGGGAATGTAGCCGGTCTTCCAGCCCATGAGGTTGCGGGACTTGATGATCATGTCCTTGAGGATCTTGTTCAGCGCCGTGCCGAGATGGATGTGACCGTTGGCGTAGGGCGGGCCGTCGTGCAGCACGAATTCTCCGCGCGAGCCGGAAGCGTCCTGCATGCGCTGGAACACATTGTTTTCTTCCCAGAACTTCAGCATCTCCGGTTCCTTCTGAACCAGATTCGCCTTCATGGGGAAACCGGTGACGGGCAGATTCAGCGTTTTCTTATATTCAGCCATGAGGCTTTTCCTCCGGGCGCGGAACGCGCCATGGTATTCCTTGCGGGGCACAAGTACAGAGACCGCCCCGAAAGCAGTCAGAAAAAGGTATGTTTTCCCGCGTCGGGCCCAAATGTCAAGCCCAATTTCCCCGCGCGCCGACGTCCGGCCTGAGGAGGACGGAGAGCGTCATTTTCATAAAGCCCCGTTTCTCCGCCCGCCGCGTCCGCGCCCCGGAAAATATTATTCCGATTTTTTTCCGCGCATGGTAACTGCCCTCCGTGTCTCAAGAAAACACGCGTAAGGAGCAACGCCATGCATCTCGGGAAAAAAGGACAGCTTGTTCTGCGTATTCTGCACCTTGCGGCCGTCTCGTGCTGGCTCGGCGGCGTATTGTGCGTGCTGCTGCTCATGCACGAAGCCCCGCTCGCCGGTTCGGACGACGATCTGTTCGGCATGCTCCGTGCCTCGGCCGTCATCAATCAGTACGTTCTCGTGCCTGCGGGCGCGTTCGGCACCTTCTTCACGGGCCTGACCTTCTCGCTCTGCACCAGCCGGGGTTTCGTGAAATATCCCTGGGTGGCCTGCAAGTGGTTCATCGCCGCGAGCCTGCTCGTTGTCGGCACGCTGTTTCTCATTCCGTGGGCCGGGCAGGAACTCGACGACGTCTGCCGAAACGGCCTTGCAGCCTACACAAGGCCCGACGTCATGGCCCGGCACGCCCGGCGCGAGCTGTACTGCGCGCTCTACGCCGCCCTGCTCGGCCTCGCCCTCGCGCTCGCCGTGCTGAAACCGGGAGAGCGTCAGGGGTAGGCGCGACGCAGCACGGCCCGCAGCAGCCAGGAGAGCGAGCACAGCGTGAACTCCCGCTGCGGAACGTCGTTTTCCTTTCCGGCAATCCAGGCGTCGTTTCCCTTCACGTGCAGAAGAAAGGGCACGCGCCTGCCGTTCGGCGTCATGTCGGAAGGGTAGGACACGTCGCTGCCGTGATCGCCCCAAAGCGCCAGCAGCGCGCCTTCGGGCAGTCTGGCATAAAAGTCGGCCAGGCACTCGTCCACGTAGCGCAGCGACGATATGTAGCGGAAAAACATGCCCCGTCCCGGCCCGAACAGCGGCCGCGGCTCCATAAAAGGAATGTGGCTGCTCATGGTCACCACGAACACCGCCCTGCCCTCTCCCTCTTCCAGATACCGCGCCGCCGCGTCCAGCACATGTTCGTCCGCCACCTGCTCCATGGCCAGACGGCTTGTCGGGTATCCTTCTTCCGTCAGCTCTTCCTTGAAGAACGTCCTGTCGAATCCCATGAGCCGGTACGCCTCGCGAAGATTGAACAGATTGCCTTCCAGCCCGTGGAACACCGCAGGACGCATGGCCGCCGCCTCGCGGATCACGCTGTCGGGGTACTCGCGGATGTAGGAATAATACATGACGTTCTGATCCGCCACGCGGCCGTTCAGAAGTTCATAGTCGGAATTGGCCGAACCCACCTTGTGCGGCGCAAAGGCTCTGAGCAGCAGCGACGACGACAGAAGCGAATGCAGAAACGGCATGACCCGCTCGCCGTTGACGATCAGAAACGGCGCGGCGTAGTCGAGACTTTCCACCTGAATGAGCGCCGCGCGCTCGAACGGAGGCGGCAGCGGACAGCCGCACCAGGCATCGACGCTCTCCGGATGCCGTTCCAGAAAGCGGACGTTGGGATCCGGGCACCTTTTTTCGGCGTAGATGAGACTGGTATCCCTGTAAACGCCTCCCATCCACTCCCCGGCCCAGGTGGCCAGATAGCCGAGGCTGCGCACGGACTCCTTCGCGCCTTCCTGACTGCGGCGGTCGACGGCCGTCCGATGCGGCCCCTCTCCGGTCCAGAGCGAAAGGATGCCCGACCGGCCGTGCTCCCAGAACACCGTGACCGACACCAGCATGAGACAGATCACGGCCGCCACGCCCCGCAGGTTCCACAAACGCGGCATGACGGGCGCGGCGGAAAGCCGGACAAGGAGGAGCTTGACGGCCAGAACGAGGGCAAGAAGGAGAAGAAGGTCAGGCTTGACGAACACGAACGCGGAGCCCCCGAGATAGGACAGCCCCTGCATGGAATGATAGATGGTGGAAAGCGTGAGCGTGTTGTAGAAGAAGCTGCCGTAGTGCAGCACCACGGCGCTGATCGCCGTCTGCCCCACAAGAAAAACCGCAAAAGCCCTGCGGGAAAGAAGGGCCAGCGCAAGCGGCGAAAGAACGTCGATGCAAAGCAGCGGAGCATTGATCGTGCTTCGCACGCTCTCCCACGTCAGCGCGTGATAAATGGAGTACGTCTGAACGAAAAAGGACTCCGCGGCGCTCGCCGCAACGGCAAGAAGCCGCAGGCAGAGCGCCGGGCCTCCATGATTCACGGGCGGTACAAGATTGCGCATGACTCCTCCCACGGAGCCTTCATCATCGGCCCGCAAGAAGATCAGGTCAACCACTTAGAATAAAAAAGAAAGATTACTCATCACGGGGGATTTCCGGCGCTGCGTGCGGGCTTTTTGCTTCGTCATGCGGGCGTTCCGCCCGACTTTCTCAACAAAAGCCCGCTCCCCGTGACCTTCGCTTCTTGACGCTGCGCCCGGCGCTTCGTATCGTGCATAAGAAGGCAAGGAGGTTCTCCATGGAGAGGCTCATCGTTCTCGGCACGGGAGCAGCCAACGCGCTGCGCTACTACAACACCTGCTTCATGCTTGAGGGGCCGCAGGGCGGTCTGCTGGTGGACGGCGGGGGCGGCAACGGCATTCTCGTCCAGCTGGAGAAGGCCGGAGTCTCCCTTCTCGACGTCAAGGATATCTTCGTCACGCACGAACACATCGATCACTCTCTCGGGGTCATCTGGCTCGTGCGCATGACCGCCTCCCTCTTTCTCCGGGAAAAGCGCAGCGACATTCTGCGCATCCACTGTCACAGCCGCCTTTCGGAAAAGCTGCGCGCCATCTGTCAGTTCACGCTCAGCGAAAAGCAGTTTTCCACGGTGGGAACCAGCATCCGCTTCGTGCCCGTGAAGGACGGCGAACAGCGCTCCATCGCCGGGCACACCGTCACGTTTTTCAACACGCACTCGCGCAAGGCCGAGCAGTTCGGCTTCCACATGGAAGGCCCGGACGGGCAGCGCATCGTCTGCACCGGCGACGAGCCCTGTCAGCCCGCGTGCGGCCACTATCTGGAAAGCGCGGACTGGCTCCTTCACGAAGCCTTCTGCCTCGACGCCGATTCGCGCGTTTTCCGGCCGCACATCATCGGTCACGGCACCGTGCGCGAAGCCGCCCTGCTCGCGGGCAAGCACCACGTGCGCAATCTTGTGCTGTGGCACACCGAAGACCGCACGCCGCCCTCGCTGCGCAAGGAACGCTACACGGAGGAAGCGCGCCAGGCCTTCCGGGGCGGCGTGTACGTGCCCGACGATCTGGACGTCATCGCTCTGAAAAAGTAGTGCCGCCGCGAATCGGAGAGCCTGCGCCTCGCAGGCGCAGAGCCCCGGCGCAAAAGACGACGCGCGGGCCGAAGCTCTCCGGTCGAACACGGAGCGTTGTACAAAGCGCCGGGCTAGGGTCATGCGCAGGGTCGTCGCCCGGCCCTGCTCGGCAGCTCCCGAAAATGCTGCGACCTCAGAGCAACGCCTCTACGCCCCTGAACAATGGCAAAAGTTCTCCGGCAGGGGCAACCACGCCTCTACGCCCGGCAAAAATATTCTTTGCCGCGTCGAATTCCTGCGCCGGACACAACCGGACACGAAAGGAAAAGGGGGGCCCGAAAGCCCCCTTTTTTTTGCGGCCGCACAAGGCCGGTCGTCGGCCGGACGCCGACGCGGCCATGCCCCATCCCTCGGCGGCTGCGGCCGCAGGAGCGGAACGGCGCACTCGTCCGACGCCGGACGGTATCCCTCGCGCCTTTCCGCGCCCCATGAAACGATGATTGACGCTTTTCCCTTTCCCGGACGCCGCGCTCAGGCGGACGAAGTCGAAACGCGGCTTTTCGCGGGCCGGGCTCCGTTTGCCCCGCGGCATTTTCCCCCGCGGCATTCTCCGGAAAAACGCCGAATCCTGATTTTTGCGCCCGGTGATCGGCTAGGCCGAGCGCAGCAGTTCTCCGGCCGTTCTGCGGCAGGCGAACCAGGCGGGCAGAAACGCCGCCAGGCAGCCGCATCCGGCCGCGGCCAGCGCCGCAAGAGCGTCCCCCGCCGTCAGCGTCACGGTCAGCGCCACGCCGGTTTCCGCCTGAATCCACGAACTCGCCGCCGAAGCCATCAGGCAGCCGAGCCCCAGACCGAGCGCGCTTCCTGCAAAGAGCACGCCCGACACCATGAGCCAGACGCTCACCGCAAGAAAGCCGTGCGACGCGCCGAGCGCCCGCAGAAGAGCCAGCGCCCGCACGCGCATGGCCACGGCGAAAAATCCTGAAACCAGCGCCGCCGCCAGCGCCGCGGCCTGCGCGCCAGAGGCAAGCAGCATCATGACGTCGTGCATCTGCTCCATCGTGCCGAAAAGCCGCGTCAGCACTTCGCCGGTGAACACGGACTGCGATTCCGGCCCGTTCAGCGCGCCCCGCAGACGGTAGGCGTCGGCCACGGTGACGGGCTTCACCACCACCACGGAACAGCGCCCCGACCCCGTTCCGGCGTCGTGCATGTTCCAGAGCGCTTCGATGGGAACCACCACGGCCCGGTCCCACGGCGTGCCCGTGGCGGGCATGCGCCCCACCACGCGGAAGGAATGATCGTGGGCGCTCCTGCCGCCCTCGTCCAGCGCGGCTTCGGCCACGCTGCCGTGACTCGGCGAAAAAACGTCGCCTTCCTTGAGCGGAACGCCCGCGCCCACCACGGCTTCGTCGCCCGTGAGAAACATGCGGCCGGAAGCCAGCGGACGCTTGCCGCCCAGCGTGACGAGCTCCGACGACGTGCCCGCCAGCGGATAATCGCGCCAGCGGTCGCCGAAAGCCAGCGGCGCGGCCCAGCGGACGCCGCCGTGCGCCTTCACGGCCTCAAGCGTGCCGAGGGGCAGCAGCGGAAGCGGCTCGGGCCGAAGATACACCGCCCCCAGCACCAGATCCACGGCGCTGCCCTTCGCGCCCACGAGCAGATCAAAGGCGTCGGCCGCCTGCGCCATGCCGGAACGGATGGAGCGCTCCATCATGGAAACCGCGGGACTCAGGCTTCCCGCAAAGGCCAGCACCAGAGCCAGCGCCAGCGCGCCGCCCCAGGAACGGCGAAACTCGCCGCGCAGAAAAAGAAAAGGATTCATACGTCACCTTGCAAGCGTTTGTCACTCCGCCCGCCCGAAGCGCGGACAATGCGGACGGCCTTCCGGCAAAAGCCCGGAACCCCGACGCTCAGAAAGCAGATTCCGCCGGAAACATCGGCTCATTTCGATTTCAGATCGTCTTCCAGACCAAAGAGCAGACGCCCCCGTTCCAGACGGTAGCGCCTGTCCATTCTGCCGTGGAGCACCTGTTCGTGGGTCACGACAAGCAGCGTGCAGCCTTCCGAGCGGGCGAGATCCACGAGTTCGTCGGTGACGAGCTGCGCGTTGCTGCGGTCGAGGCTGGCCGTAGGTTCGTCGGCAAGCAGTACCGACGGGCGGAACAGCACGGCCCTAGCCATGGCCACGCGCTGTTGCTCGCCCCGGGAAAACACCCCCGTGCCCACATCCGTGCGGCGGATGCCCAGCCTCCTGAGCAGATCCCGCGCTCTGTCGCGCACGTCTTCCGGAATGGAAAAATTCCGGAACGTGGCCGGCAACAGCACGTTTTCCATGGCCGAAAGCTGCGGAAAAAGTTGAAAATCCTGAAAGATCATGCCCACGTGCCGGCCCCGCCAGGCATCGCGCCGCCCTTCGGGCATGGTGGTGAGGTCGTCGTCGCCCCAGCGCAGCTCGCAGCCCTGGCAGGGATCGGGCAGCACCAGACCGCACAGAAGATTGAGCAGCGACGTCTTGCCCGAGCCGGAATCGCCGTAAATGCCCGCCAGCGTACCGCCGGGCAGAAAAAGTTCCGGAATGTCCAGCACTCGCCGCACCCCGGCGCCGTCCTGAACGCTGTAGCGGATGTTCCGCAGATGAAGATCGTTTTCCATGCTGCCTCACAGCTTGTGAAAGGTGGCGTTGCGCAGCCTGAGCTGACTCACAAAGCCGGTGTGCTCGTCCGTCCAGGAGCCGACTTCCAGATCGCCTTCCACCTCGATGACGGTGTTGTTCTGCACGAAGCGCTGCTTTTCGGAGAGGTACACCACCAGAATGTTGTCCGGCCAGTCGGAGTCGGACTGACAGAACGGACACAGCGCCACAGGCTCGCGGGTAAGCACGAAAAAGTCGGCGTCCGCCTTCAGCGGCGGAGCCATGAATCCGCGGATGACGACGTGCTTGCCTTCAAACGCCAGCACCTTGTCGGAAAAACGCAGTCCCAGCGCGCCGCCTCCGCTGTACAGCTCGTCGAAGCTCAGGCGGTTTTCCTCTTCCGCCCGCGCCGTCTGCACGCAAAGCACAAGACAAAGCAGCACGGTCAGCCAAATTTTCATATCCATGTCCGTTGTGCAAAAGGTTCGGATTCGTTCGGAAGCTTCTGCGTTCCGCAGAGGCTTCCGAATCCTCTATGTCTGCGCGCCGGGAACGTCTTCGTTCCTCCCGGGCCGCTCCGGCTTGCTTTGCTTTCCGGGGCCGCCCCGTCCGCTTCGGCCGCGCGTCGAAAACCGAAGCGGATTCCAAGAAAGGCGCCCCGAACATTCGGAGCGCCCTGTTGTCGCGGAGGGAAGACACATGCCTTCCCTCCCCATCCGTCATCAGCGGCCGAGGGCCATGGCTTCGGCCATGATGCGGAAGATTTCCGTGCTGTTCATGAAGCCGTGAATCTGATCGGCGTTCGGGCCTCTCGCGCCCACCACGAGGTCGTCGATGGCGTGGACGCCCGTGGATTCGGTGCGGGGCAGATTGCCGGGCACGAACTGCGCTCCGGGAATGTCCTTGTAGGCGGCGTTCGCAATGTAGTGACCGTTTTCATCCTTCACCGCGGGAACGAAGGGGCCGTCCAGCTTGGGGCGATAGGTTTCGTAGTGATCGGGGTAGTTGCCGATAAAGGCGGCAAGACGCTTGGACACGTTCACGTCGTCGGGATAGCCGTCGCCGTTCTCGTCCTTGTAGTTCGGATAGCCGGCCGCGCCGTAAATGCCCACCTTGTCGCGCATGAGCTCGCCGGGCAGATTGTCGTCCACCGTGCCGATGATGCTGAGCGCGTGGGTGTGGTCGCCGGTGACGATGAGCAGGGTGTCGGGATTGGCGTCGCAGAAGGCCTGCGCCTGCGCCACCACCTTGTCGAACATGATGGTGTCGTAGATGGCGCGTTCCCAGTCGAGAGGATGCGTGTACTTGTCCACGAGACCGGCTTCGAGCATGAGGAAGAAGCCGTTGGGATTCTTGGAAAGCACCTTGAGCGCGGCGTTCATGGAATCGGTGAGGTCGGGCTGATCCGGGAACTTGGACACCGTGCCCTTCTTCAGCTGCTTGCGGTCGAGCGCGCCGTCGAGGTTTCCGGTGTGGAACAGACCGAGCAGACGATCAGGATTCTTGTCCATGACGCTCATAAGTTCCGTGCGCGTGGTGGCCAGCGTGTAGCCTGCCTTGCGGAAGTCTTCCACGTAGTCCTTTTCGTCCTTGCGCTTGGAACCGGGCACCGTGCGCGGCAGGAAATAGGCGGAACCGCCACCGATGAGCACTTCAGGACGAATGCCCGCAAACATGCCCACGATGGCGGCCTTTTCCGAACGCTTGCGCGTGTGGGAAACCACGGCGGCAGGCGTGGCGTCTTCGATTTCGGCGTCGGAAACAATGCCTATGGACTTGTTCGTCTTGCGGCGAAGCAGCTCGGCAATGGTTTCCTGACGGGGATCGTCAAAAGGATCCTTGGTGCGGTCGGCGTACACGCCGATGGCGTTCACGCTGGACTTGTGACCGGTCATGTAGGCGGAAGCGGTGTTGGCGGAGTCGGCGGCAATGGAGTCAACGCTGCAGGTGCCGAGCATGCCGGTGTAGGGCAGCGTGTCCATGGAAAGATAACCGTTGTACATGCCGTTGGTCACGCCTTTGGAAAGCAGACGCGCGCCGGTGCGATGCCCCATGCTGAGGCCATCCGCAATGAGAAGAATGACGTTCTTGGCCTTGGCCTTTTCCGGCGTGCCGTACACGTCCCACCTGGCGCTCGCTTCTTCCTTGCCGTCCTTCGCGGAAACGGCATACTTGCCGGGAGCCAGAGACACGTTGCGAAGAATGATGGCCGAGCCCTTGCCTTCCTCGTTCTTGATGAATTCCGGCTTGGCGCCGAATACGTCGGCAACGCTCTTGCCGTTGATGCGCACGTCGATGTCGGACTGGCTGAGTTCGCGGTCGAATTCCACCTTGAAGTCAAACTTCGAGGTCCCCAGGAAACGCGCCGTGTCCACAGGATAAATGGACGGCGCAGCCTGAGCAGTGGCGGTCAGAAGCGCCATGCCGAGACACAGCGGCATCATCACGGTAGCTTTCATAACTTCCTCCAGTGTTGTTTTCAGCTGCCGCCACTATGAGCAAAAACCGTAACTCCCCTGTGAAGTCATGATAAATTCTTCGTGAAGAAACACTACGCGAACATGAAGAAAGGAAAGATGATTGTGCCGGGGGAAGGAGGGACACCTTTTGAAAAAGGTTGTCCCTCCTTCCCCCGGACCCCCATCCTCCCTTCCAAAACTTTTTATTTGAGGAATGCGGAAACGAGCTGTCCCGCAACACGGTGCTCAGCCGGGAAAATTGCCTTTGCAGGGTGCCGCTCTGCCCATCCTGCCAGAGAACTTTTCGAGAGGGTTCAGTGCGGGGAGGCAAGGCACTTTCTTCAAGACATTTTTCTGACAGTCTTTCCTGAAAACGCTCCCAAAACGGTTCTCCCGATGCCCTTCCCCGAGAATCTTCCCCGAAATGCGTCCCCCAAACACTTTTCCGATGCACTTTTTCTGAGAAGATGTCTTGAAATACGTTCCAAGACGCTTTCCCGATGCTCTTCCTGAATCGCGGCCCCCGAGAGAAATTCCCAGCACGGTTTTGCAAATGTCTCTCCCGGCACCTTGCCCTAAACACTTTTCCTGAGAGACTTTCCGGGGGAATATTCTCCCTCCCCTTTCGGAGCGCGGCGAGTCCGCGCTGCCCCAGACACTTTTCTCAAGAGGCTTTCCGGGAGCACAATTCACGGGACACTGTTCCGCGACGCCCCTCCCCCAAGGACGCATTTCGGAAAGCCTTTCCCGAGGCGCTTTCCCAAAACTTTCCCCGAGCGGCTTCCCTCACCCGCTTTTCTCAAAACACGTTTCCGCGCCCCTCCCAAGGACGCGAAAAGGGGATGCCCCTTTCGGGACATCCCCTTTTGTTATTCTGTATCAGCATGGCGACCGAACTCCCCGGCCCTCCTCGGCGTTGCCGCCTTCCGGAACAGGCTGCGGAGCCTCTCGCGTTCCCCGAAAGAAACGCTCGGCGCGATACCCGGCGTCAGCGCCTTGCGACGCGAATGCGGGCGATGGCGCGGGTGAGCGCAAGCTCGGCCCGGTGCACGTCCGTATCGGGCTTGGGATCGGACAGACGCTGTTCGGCGCGGGCCTTGGCCTGTTCCGCCCTGTCCACGTCGATGTCGGAGGCCAGTTCGGCGGCTTCCGCCAGAATGGTCACCTTGTTGTCGGCGATCTGGGCGAATCCTCCGGATACGAAGACCCATTTCGTCGTGCCGCCCTGACGATAGTACAGGTCGCCGATCTTCAGCGCGGAAAGCATGGCCGCATGGGAAGGCAGGAGGCCGAACTGACCATCCACGCCGCTCGCGCCCACATATTCCACGTCCGCCTGAAGCACAACCTTGTCGGGCGTGACGATATCGAGACGAAGACCTTCCATAGCGGTCTCCTCTTATGCCTGCTGACGCTTGTTGTACTTTTCAATGGC
>NZ_CALUYL010000014.1 GCF_944324995.1 uncultured Mailhella sp. | reverse complement strand
CCCCACGCGGGTGGGGAAGACGAACATCTGCACACACTGCCGAAAAATAGAAGAGAAACACCCCCACGCGGGTGGGGAAGACTCGATCAGGGAGAAAACATGCTGCTGTGGATATGAAACACCCCCACGCGGGTGGGGAAGACCCCACGCCGAAGTAGCCGGCGTCGCTGGCCGCGGAAACACCCCCACGCGGGTGGGGAAGACACTGGGATTTTATTGGATTTTTTGGGGCAGGTCAAACGCGAAAGCCGTTTGATGCAGACGCCATCGTTCATCCTCGGCAGACGTAGTTCGGAAAGCATCCTCCGAAGAGACGCTTTCCCTGTCGTCCTGTCCGGGAAAACAACTATCGTTAGTCACGTCGGCGTCGATCAGCTTGACGTGCGGAAGGCCTTGTAGGTAATCCCGTATTTCTTCATGCGCAGGGCCATCATTCTTTCCGTCAGCCCGAGAGCCCGGGCCGCCTGACCGAGATGGCCGTGAAAATGCGAGAGCGCCTCAATGATGTAGGCCCGCTCCATTTCATCCAGACGCTGTTGCAGCGAGCCCATGGCCGGGGGCGCGTCGCTGCCGTCCTTTTCGCTGTAGGGGCATCCCGCGCTGTGAAGGTTGGGCGGAAGATGCAGCGGCAGAATAAGTCCTTCCTCACTGACCAGAAGCACGGCGCGCTCAATGACGTTTTCCAGCTCGCGGATGTTGCCCGGCCAGCGGTAACGCTGCAGCATCTCCATGGCGGAAAGCGAAAGACGCACCCCGGTTTTTCCGTTGGCTTCGCTGTATTTTTTTACGAAGTACGCCGCAAGAGACAGAATGTCCTCCTGCCTGTCCCTGAGCGGCGGCAGCTGAATGGGAAAAACATTGAGGCGGTAGTAGAGGTCCTTGCGGAAGGTGCCGTCCTTGACCATCTGCTCAAGGTCGCGGTTGGTCGCCGCAATGAGACGCACGTCCACCTGAATGCTTTCCATGCCTCCAAGACGCTCGAAACTGCGTTCCTGAATGACGCGCAGAAGCTTTGCCTGCATGGCCAGACTGAGTTCTCCCACTTCGTCGAGAAACAGGGTGCCGGTGTCGGCCAGTTCAAAACGCCCCTTGCGAACGCCCGTTGCGCCGGTAAATGCGCCGCGTTCGTGGCCGAACAGCTCGCTTTCCACCAGACTGTCCGGAAGCGCAGCGCAGTTCAGCGAAATGAAAGGATTTTTGCTTCGTCCGCTGGCTTCGTGAATGGCATGGGCGGCAAGTTCCTTGCCGGTGCCGCTTTCGCCGCGCAAAAGAACGGTGGCCGAAGAGGGCGCCGCCTGACGGATGCGGGTAAAGACGAGATTCATGCTCTCCGACTGGCCGATGAAGCCCTGAATGCGTCCGTCGGAAGGCTCGGACGGCTTCTTTTTCGCAGGCGACGCCAGCTGCGCCCGGCATTGTCCCGCCGTGTGGGAAAGCAGTCCGGCAATGATCGTCAGCATGCGGCTCTGATCGTCCAGCGTTTCCCTCGCTCCCACGCGTCGATCCACGGCCAGCGCCCCCACCACCTGATCGTCCAGACGGATGGGCACGCAAATGAAGGCCGTGTGTTCCTTGCGCAGGTTCCGTGCTCTTGTTCTGTTCAGAAAGCGGGCGTCGTCGGCCACGTCGGGAACGATTTCCGGGCGGCCGCTGGCAATGACCCGGCCCGTGATGCCTTCGCCTATGGCGTAGTGTCCGCGGGCCTGTTCGGCCGCAGAAAATCCCAGTGACGCATAAATGCGCACCTCGCTGTTGTCCGGCTCCGTCAGGCAGATGGCGGCCCGCTTCATGGCCAGGTGTCTGGACATGATCTGGAGCGTCAGCTGCAGGGCTTCGCGCGGAGGAAGAGAGCGTTCCAGCGCGTCGGCTATTTCAGTAAGCAGAACGAGATGCATGACGTCAGCTCATCACGATGTCGGCAAATACCGCGTCCACGGCTTTGGCCAGATCATCCGGGGCAATGACGAACTGCAGACCACGCTGCCCGGCGGACACGTAAATTTTATCGAACAGCACGGCCGTTTCGTCGATGCACACGGGATAGGCCTTCTTGGTGCCCACGGGAGAACAGCCCCCGCGAATATATCCCGTCAGGGGAAGCACTTCCTTGAGCGGCACCATTTCTGCGCTTTTGTCGTGAAAGACGGCGGCCAGCTTCTTGAGATCCAGCTCCGCATTGCCGGGAAGCACGGCCAGAGCAATGCCGTTCGGATGTCCGCGCGTGACCAGCGTTTTAAAAACGCAGGAGGGATCAACCCCCATGCTCTCGGCGACATGCGTTGCCGACAGATCATCAACATCAACAGGGTAACTGTTCAGTTCGTAGGGAATGCCAAGTTTGTCCAGCGTGCGGGCGGCATTGGTTTTTTTGACGGATGCCATTACATACTCCATTCAGATGAGTCCGCTTTCAGAGAAACGGCCTCGGCGATGTTCGATATTTTAACCACGAACAGAAAGAAAGTACAGAGGCGTAAGGGAGGGCGAGATATTTCTATTCACAAAAGAAGAAAAACAGGCTAAGCTCATACGTCTTTCTATGCGAAGGACATATTTTTTCCCGCAAACGCGGGTGGAGTGAGTCATGGCGGAGCCCATCATCAGAATCTGCAACCTGGAAAAAAAATTCCAGAGCAAGAATTCTGAAGTCTATGCCCTGCAGGGCATTAACCTTGACATCAATCAAGGTGATATTTTCGGAATCATAGGCAGAAGCGGAGCAGGCAAGTCCACGCTGGTGCGCTGCATCAATATGCTTGAGCGCCCGACGGGCGGACAGGTGCTCTTTGAAGGCAAGGACCTCTGCCGCCTCGGCGACAGAGAACTGCGTCAGGCCCGCCGTTCCATGGGCATGATCTTTCAGCAGTTCAACCTGCTCATGCAGCGTACGGCTGCGGAAAACGTCTGCTTCCCCATGGAACTCGTGGGTACGCCCAAGGACAAGGCCCGTCGCCGAGCCGCGGAACTCCTGGAACTCGTGGGACTGGCCGACAGAGCGAATTCTTACCCCTCTCAGCTTTCCGGCGGGCAGAAACAGCGCGTGGCCATCGCCAGAGCGCTGGCGTCCGATCCCAAGGTGCTGCTTTGCGACGAAGCCACGTCCGCCCTTGATCCCAGCACGACGGAATCCATTCTTTCTCTTATTAAGGATATCAATCAGCGTCTGGGCATCACGGCCGTCATCATCACGCACGAAATGAGCGTGATCGAAAAAATATGCAGCCATGTCGCCATCATTGCCGGCGGCAAGATTGCGGAAACCGGTCCGGTGGAAGAAGTCTTTTATCACCCCCGCACGGAAGCCGCCCGGACCATGGTCATTCCTGAAGCCATCAAACCGGAAAAACTGCCGCAGGAAAGAGTGGTGCGCATCGTGTTCAACGGCAGCAGCACGCTGGAGCCCATCATCGGCAACATGATCCTCGACTGCGGCAAGCCGCTCAGTATTCTGTACTCCGATCTGCGCGAAATAGACGGCGTCGTCTGCGGGCAGATGGTGATGCAGCTCCCCGACGACGAAGTTGCCTGTGAACGAATCCGCGCATTTGCCGCTTCCCGCGGCCTTGAACTGGAGGACATGAATCATGTTTGATGCGCAGCTTGTGGAAATGCTGTGGGAAGGCGTGCTCGACACCCTGTATATGACCGTTGTGTCCACGGTGCTTTCCTATGTGTTCGGCATGGTCATGGGCGTGCTCCTGGTCATTTGCCGCAAGGACGGCATAGCTCCGCACCCCGTGTTCTACGCCGTGCTCGACATGGTGGTGAACCTGACCCGTTCTTTCCCCTTCCTTATTCTGATGATCGCCGTCATTCCGTTCACCCGCTTCCTCGTGGGAACCACCATCGGCAACAATGCCACCGTGGTTCCTCTGGTCATTGCGGCGGCTCCCTTTGTCGCAAGGCTCATCGAGGCCTCGTTGCTTGAAGTCGACGGTGGCGTGGTGGAAGCCGCGCAGTCCATGGGAGCGTCCACCTGGCAGATCATCGTCAAGGTGCTGCTGCCGGAAGCCCTGCCTTCCCTGCTCAACGGCAGCGCCGTGGCGGCCATCACCATTCTGGGATATTCGGCCATGTCCGGCGCGGTCGGCGGCGGCGGTCTCGGCAAGCTCGCCATCATGTACGGCTACAACCGCTATCAGACGGACATCATGTTCGCCACCATCATTCTTCTCATCGTTATCGTTCAGTTGTTCCAGATGCTGGGCAACTGGGCGACAAAGCGCTCTGACAAGCGCTTATCCTAATTGGTGCATCCGCACCGGAACTCAGAGAGGTACTCATGAAACTCTGCCCCGTTCTTTGTTCAGCGCTGCTTTCCATCGCCTTCGCAGGAGCGTTTATTCAGGCCGAAGCCGCCGAGGTCAAGGTCGGCGCGTCTCCCACCCCTCATGCCGAAATCCTCAAGGCCGCCGTTCCGCTGATGAAGGCCAGAGGGCACGAACTTAAAATAGTCGAGTACGCCGACTACGTGCAGCCCAACATGGCGCTCGATGCCGGAGAACTCGACGCCAACTACTTCCAGCATCAACCCTATCTCTCCGACTTCAATAAGGAAAAGGGTACGAAGCTGGTTTCCATCGCTTCCGTGCATTATGAACCCTTCGGCATTTACGCCGGAAGGACCAAGGCCCTGAAGGATCTCAAAAACGGCGCCGTGGTGGCCGTGCCCAACGACACCACCAACGAAGCCCGCGCGCTGCTTCTTCTGCAGTCCAACGGCCTCATCAAGCTGAAGGACGGCGCAGGTCTGACCGCTACCCGTCGCGATATTGTGGAGAATCCCAGAAAGCTGAAGATCGAGGAACTTGAAGCCGCGCAGCTGGTGCGTTCCCTGCCCGACGTTGACTTTGCCACCATCAACGGCAACTATGCGATTCTCGGCGGCCTCAAGGTGAAGGACGCCCTGGCTGCGGAAACGGCGGATTCCATTGCCGCCACCACCTATGCCAACATCCTGGCCGTGCGCGAAGGCGACGAGCAGCGCCCCGAGCTGAAGGATCTGGCGGAAGTTCTGAAGAGCGACGAAATAAAGAAGTTCATGAACGACAAGTATGAAGGCGCAGTAGTGCCCGCTAAGTAAATTTTTTTGACTTCCGATTCATGCAAGGCGTCGGGTTTTTGCGGCGCCTTTTTTTTATTTTGCTGTGAGATATGGGAATATTGTGGATAACTCCTTTTGAACAATTGTCTCCTTGCCCGGAGTAAAAACAATATACTGTTGCTCTCTTGAAGAATATGTGTCGACGCCGATGTCGAAACAGTGGAGAATCCCTCCCGAAGCTTGCCCGGACGGAGGGGAAAATCCTCAGACCTCGGAAAAATATTGTGTGAAATCATCAAGAAAGCTGCACTGACAAAAGGAAAAATCAGTCGGATTATTTACAAGAGCCGTTTAATGGGGTAGGGTATTACAACGCAATGTATCCCGACCTGTCCGCATGTCATGCGGGGGATTCATGGCCGAACTTTTTACCTGTGGAGAGTTGAATGGCTCGTATTACTATGGAGCATGTGCAGTACGAAGCGCATGTCCCCGCGGTTGGGAGCAACCCGGACCAGCTTTCTTTTGTGCAGATCGATCCTAAAAAGTGCATCGGTTGCGATTCCTGCCAGCGCTATTGCCCTGTGGACGCCATTTACGGCGCGTCCGGCAAGGTGCATAGCATTCCTCATCCCGAAGTTTGCATCAACTGCGGCCAGTGCCTTGTTCATTGCCCCCAGGGCGCTATCTATGAAGAACAGACCTGGGTGCCCGAACTGGAAAAGAAACTTGCCGACAAGAGCGTGAAGTGCATTGCCATGCCCGCGCCTGCCGTGCGTTATGCGCTCGGCGAAGCGTTCGGCATGCCTGTGGGCTCCGTGACCACCGGTCGCATGCTTACCGCCCTCAAGATGCTCGGCTTTGCCCACTGCTGGGACACTGAATTCACTGCCGACGTCACCATCTGGGAAGAGGCTTCCGAATTCGTGGAACGTCTCAAGGCTCAGAAGGATCTGCCTCAGTTCACCTCCTGCTGCCCCGGCTGGCAGAAGTACTGCGAAACGTATTATCCCGATCTTCTTCCGCATTTTTCCTCCTGCAAGTCTCCGGTCGGCATGAACGGCGCGCTCTCCAAGACGTACGGCGCCGAGCAGAAAGGCTATGACAAGGAAAAGATCTATACGGTTTCCATCATGCCCTGCGTGGCCAAGAAGTATGAAGGACTGCGTCCTGAGCTGCACTCCAGCGGCACCCGCGACATCGACGCCACCATCAATACCCGTGAGCTCGCCTATATGATAAAGAAGGCGGGTATTGATCTTGCGCATCTGCCGGAAAGCGGCGTAGATTCCCTTATGGGTGAATCCACCGGCGGTGCTACCATCTTCGGCGTGACCGGCGGCGTCATGGAAGCGGCGCTTCGCTTTGCCTATCAGGCCGTGACCGGCGAAAAGCCCGGCAAGATGGACTTCTATCCCGTTCGCGGCATGCAGGGATTCCGTGAAGCGACCATCAATATCGCAGGTACGGAAGTCAAGGTTGCCGTGGTTCATGGCGCCAAGAACTTCCCCGCCGTGCTCAACAAGGTTCGTGCGGGTGAATGCCCCTATCATTTCATTGAATTCATGGCCTGCCCCGGCGGCTGTGTCTGCGGCGGCGGTCAGCCCATCATGCCTACCGTGTGGGACGTGTTTGAACGCAAGACCGGTCAGCTTTTTGCCAGTTACAGACAGCGTCTTGAAGAAAATCAGCAGGCATAAGGAGATACCATGTCTATTAAGAGCATTACCCGTCGTGGTTTCCTGCGTGGCTGCTGCATCATCACCGGCACGTTGGCTATTGGCGCTCATTGGACCGGTCGTGCCGTTGCAGGTGTGCGCAGTCTCAAGGACTATATGCAGGACCGCATCGCAAGCGTGTACCGCGAAGACAAGTCCTTTGTTCATCGCGCCTCTCAGGACAACGTGCAGGTGCAGGAACTTTACAAGAAGTTTCTGGACAAACCTCTGAGCGAAAAGTCTCATCACCTTCTGCATACGACGTGGACGGATAAGTCCGCTGCCGTCAGAAAGCTGCACGAGGAGGGCCAGTACCCCGGACCTCGCGGTGGTGAATTCCGCTATAAGAAGTATCCTTACGAAGCCTAGTAAAAAGGCCTCATCCTTTTATGCTGAACGCCCTGTGGAAACACAGGGCGTTTATGTTTTAATTGACCAAGAGGGCAGGGCGGATGATTTGTTGAAGGCCGCCCCTGCAATGAAAGTCGGCGAAAAATATCAGGATTCTGCTAGACGGTCCCTGGAGCGGGAGGGGACGCATCATGAGCATTATTCCCGTTGCAGGGACTTCCGAGGGAAGGATGCGCTTTCGGCAGTCGCTGCAATGCAAGGTTTTATAATGTTTATAATAACAAGCAATTACAGAAGGATACGATTGCTTTAGGACTTTTTCTGAAGTATCACTTTAAGATTCAACATACGTCGATACTACACATGAAAGCCCGGATTGATTGCGAGGATTTCAACGTTCTTGATCTGGAAGCGGGGCGTTTCTCGTCGCAGGCTCCCTTTTTCAGAATGCAGCGGATGGTTCGCTCCAGACGAGAAAATGCCGTCCCTCGGTGCCGGCTGTGGACGCCGCTGCATATGGGGCATCGAAAGTTCGTGCGAGTTTTGCGATAAAGACCACCATTCGGATAGTTTGATCTTCTTGGATCACGGGCAAATATCTCCGCGGAACTATTTTGGTTCGTCCAGTAATCAATAGGGCGGTCGTAAAGTGAAAAATGTTATAAATCGAGGCTGCTTAGAATCTGTACCATCTCGACATCCGGCTTACCACAGCCCCGGATAGGTTTCCAAAATCAAAAATGGTGAAGCCTGTGCGGGATCTTTGAAATTTAATGAATATCATCCGCATAGATTTCTCCACACACCGCACGGACAGTCCGACGGCGTTGATTCGGAAAGCTAGGCAAAGGCCGCGGAATGCACAACAGGAATTTTCCGAGAGAGTAGGGGAGTGCCATGCATGGGAAGCTCCCCAGCGAAGGCGGCGGAAAAAAATGAAGATCAGCTGGCGAAAGCCAACGGCTGGTTGATGCTGCGTATTGTGAACGACGAAAGATCAGGACAACAGCTTATCAGGCCAAAGCAAGGCAGGCAGAATCGGCAACTAAAGTCCAAATTTTCGATGTCGAACTCAGGTCCAACAAACAACGAACTTAGGGAGTAAAACCGGCTTTCCTGATATAGAAGTCGGATTTTTTATTTTCGAGGCGGAAGACTTTCTTTTTAAAGGGTTCCTATAGAAAAATAGAGAACGTTTCCTAATAGGAATTATCTCGATGCGGATAATTAATTATTTTATTTGTCTCATAATGTAAATTATGTAAACTTTTCAAACGCAAAATATAAATATATCAACGCACTAAAAATATCAAACCAAAAGGGCCCTCTTCTCACCTTTTCCCAAAGCCTGATTTTTCAGACCACTAAAGGAAATATATTGAAAACTTTTGCCCTGTCTTTGAAAAAAAGAAAATGAATTACCTTTGACTTTTTCCATCTCCAACCAGGGAGGGGCGTTAGTTTCCTTTTCGGTCACCCTAGGATCTTGAACGCTCCCATTCGGAAGTGTTTTCAAAAACACTGCTCTTTGATATGCGCCGCCCTGCACCTCTCCTCATGCCGAGTGTTCCGACGCTTGCTTAGATTCCCGATAAAGACATTCTGCCTGAACCCCAAAGGCAGCACACCACCAGATCGACCGCCAATGGAGGACGCCGTACAGCTACGTCTCCCTCAGCAAGCTCGTGGGCATGGCCCTTGAATACAACATTGATATCGCCCCGCAGCGTCATCTCCGGGAAACGCCTTGTTCAGCCCATTTTCGACCTATTTTCATTTTCGATGGCGGCTGCGCAATATTGAAATAGCCATCCACCCCATATTTTTTCACGGACTCCATAGAAAAAACACGCGCCTGTTTTCTGGAACAGCCTAAAGTTCAAGGACTCCATTCTAGAGTACTCGCCCCTGCCTGCAATCCCATGACGAGGTCGCCCGTCACTTCCATGCTGGAAAGCCTGTAGAAAAGTCATGGACTCCTCAGCTCTCGTTGCCGTTCCTCACCAGGAATGGAAAAATTATTACTGCCCTCCCCTTCTCTTCTGATTCTGACGTTATTCCCTCAGACGCGAAAGTTGGATTTATTAAGGATGGCAGAAAGTCCACCTCAAGCTGGACACATCACAATAAGGGCCTTTTCAGATAACCATACTGAGCGAAAAGACCATACTAAATACAAAATTTTGAACGATTATCGTAAATATATCTGCAATTGGAGATTTTTGCTGTGAAAAACCTTCAAAAACAAGTTTGAAATGACTTTTTCAGGTACGAAAAAATAAAAAAACGCGCAGGAGGCGATTTGCGGCCCGAAAATAAAAAATCCGTCCCTCGGGTCACGAAGGACGGATTTTTTATCGTCATTTTTTAATTATTACTTAACTTTTTTTTCCAGTCGACGGCGCAGAATGGTCAACGGATGATCACAGGGATTGCCCGTGCCATGAATGATCTGCACTTTGCAGGTACCGCATTCCGTTGCGACCTGACGAATGCCGCTGTCCTTGATGGTTTCAAAAAGTTTGGAGCCGATGGCCATGCCGATGTCGTACTTTTCCTTTTTGAAACCATAGCTTCCGGAGATGCCGCAGCAGCCCGCGTCGGCGTTGACGGCATGAACACCGGGAAGCAGACGAAGAATGTCGAGGCCGGGGAAGCCGATGCCCTGCGCACGCAGATGACAGGGCGCGTGATAGATAACGTCAAGCGGCGTGGTGTCCGCTCCAGAAATGTCCAGCTCGCCGCGTTCGATGCAGCCAAGAATGAATTCCATGGCGTCGTCGAGAGCCGTGGACTCCATCTTTTCGGCAAGATCCGGGAAAAAGGCGGGAATTTCGGATTTGAACATGAGCTGGCAGCTCGGGCAGAGAGACAGCACGGGAATGCCGGCCTTGCGCCAGGCCGCGAGTTCCTCAAGGTTCTTGACGGCGTTCTTTCTGGCGTCGGATTCAAAACCGTTGGTGTACAGCGGAGTTCCGCAGCAGCAGAATACTTCTGGAGACTCCACGCGGTAGCCTGCCTGATTGAGCAGCCAGACAAGATCAATGCCCGTCTCGGGAGCATAGGCCTTGATGAAGCATCCCGGATAGAACACCACGCGCTTGGTGAGGTTGTCGGGCTGCTTGTATTCCTTGAACATGGCCGGGAACTGCTTGGACGCAAACTTGGGCAGATCGGCCTTTTTGCTTACGCCGACCATGTCGAGAATCTGCTTGCTGATGGGATTGGCCATGCCGAAGTTCACAAGAAACGTGGGAAAATAGCTGACCAGCTTGGCTTCCAGCTCGCCGTGAGCCAGAATCCAGTCGCGGAACGAAGGACGATTTTCCCTGCAGTATTCCGCGCGGGCAAGCATATTGATATTGGAAACTTCCACGCCCTGCGGGCAGGAAATATCGCAGTTCTTGCAGTTCGCGCAATAGCTGAGCGAATCATCTTCACCATTGTTCAGCATACGGAAGCGTTCCGAAGCCGGTCCCAGCATACGGGGACCAAGAAACTTCGACGTCACTTCGGCAACAGGGCACTGCACCACACAGGTGGAGCAGGCAACGCATTTATCGGGATTGATATGGCGCTTCATGTCCTACTCCTTTCCTGCCAGCATACCAGCGTACCTGCCCGTGGCGAGCGCCACACCCTGACCGCATTTTTCAGCGGCAAAGTCATAACCGCCCAGAACGCGTCCGGCAAAGCGCACATTGGACAGCGCCACATTGCCTTCGGCATCCAGGGGTTTCAGATCGCTGTTGACCTTGACGCCCATGCTGGCGAAAAAGCTTGAACCAAAAATATCGGGAGACGACCATGCCTCGGTGTCGGCCGGGGCATCCAGGGGCAGACGGAAAATGCTTTCCCAGGCCTTGCCCGGAGCAGTTTCAATGCCGCCGCTCAAAAGACCGCCCGTGGCAATGATGAATTCGTCGGCATCCCAGCCGCATTCTCCATTGGCCGTCAGAGAATACACCGCCTTGCAGACGCCCTCCTCCACTTCGGCCCGAACGACTTCGGCGCTCTCCACCATATAGACGCCGGCGGCATTCAGCGCTTTTTTGAGCACCTCGCGCATGCGGAGTCCGGCCACGCCGGGAGGAATGGACACCATTTCCACAATTTTGACCTTCAATGCCGAGCAGAGCTGATTCCATATCTGCTGACTGTGCTTCATGCCGCAAATCGGAGGCAGCAGCAGAACAGGATACAGCTTCGCATACGGAGCCAGGCTCTTTTCGAGCCATTTCATGCCTTCCGGCGTTTCCACATGGCGGGCGATGTCGAGAGGCGTGATGTTGCGGTGCGCATGCTCGATGGGACAGGGAAGCACGGCTTCCATGAATTCCTTGCCGGCGAATTCCTTATAGCGATGGAGTTGCTCGATAATCAGGCCGGGATGCACGTCCTTCATGTTTTCCACCGTCACCACGGCGGCGCGATGCACATCCTTGAGGCACTCGGGATTGAAGCTGTCGGGACAGAGGTAGCTGGGCTTCAGGGTTCCCATGACGGTAACGAGGCGATGATTGCCCTCCTCCGCCGCGTGAGCCATGTCGATGCCGCCCTTCCGGCACACGCCCTTCAGCCAGTCGAGCGCTTCGCGCACCGTCTCCGCTCCGCCGATCAGGCTGTACGGATGCTCGGCAGGCAGCGAGGCCATGGCTTCAAAGGGATCGGTCACGCGCACACCGTTCTGATAGCCGAGAACATCAATGCATCCGCTGCTTATGGCCAGGGTTCCTGCGCCGTAGGTGAGCAGCGTCACGCTCTTGCCGCTCTGGGCCGCGGTGAGGGCCGCGGTCATGCCGGCAATGCCGGAACCGACTACAACAATGTCAGATTTTCTGTTCATCTTTCGCTCCGTCGATGTTCAGCGTGGCGGCGTACACGGCGCGCCCGAGTTCCATTTCTCTGGCCTGCAGTCCCCAAAGGGCAGGCCGGAGGCCCTTCCAGCGCTCCTGGAGAAATTCGCGCAGGTTGTCGGAAGGCGACAACGGGAAAGGAACCCGACATTCGGTCAGCGCTCCGATGGTGCGCAGCGAGCAGTACGTGCCCTGACAGGTGCCCATGCCCAGACGGGTGCGCAGACGCACGTCCGTCATGGACTGACTGGAAGGATCGGACGCCACGTATTCGATTTCCGCACGGGTGACCATTTCGCATTCGCAGAGCAAGGGATTGCTCTTCATGGCGGCGGCCTTTTCCACAACAATGGGGAAGGCGTCGCCCAGACGGTTCGCCACCAGCGGGACGCTGTGAACGGGGAAGTACTTGGCGGCCTTGTTCAGCATGGCGGGAGAAGGATCGGCGATAAGAGGCTCGATGGCGGTGCGGCACTCGGCATTCACGCCGAGCTTGGCACAGACCAGATCGCAGAGCTTTTCGGCCATCAGACGATACGTGGTGAACTTGCCGCCGAAGATGGAGAACATGCCGTCCAGTCCGTCTTCCGAATGATCGGAAATATGGAAGCCGCGGCTTGCGGCGCGACCTTCCGCGCTGCCCTTGGCCACATAGAGAGGACGCGTTCCGGCAAAGGCGCGCAGAATGCGATAACTGCGCAGGTTGGGAATGAGCACTTCGCCGATGTCGAGAAGCTTGAGCACGTCGGCGGTGGGAGCTTCATGCGCGTCGGGGCGATCGGCATGGAACGACGTCGTGCCGAGAATGGTGATGGAACCGTGAGGCACGAAGATGTCGCCGTCGGAACTCATGTGCAGACGGTTGACGACGCGGGACGTAAAGCGGTGGTTGAACGCCACCAGCGTGCCGCGGTCGGGCTGCACGCCGACTTCCAGTCCCACGAGTTCCGCGATCTTGCCGGCCCAGGAACCGGCGGCGTTGACCACGACGTCGCAGGAAATGCATATCTCTTCGCCGTTGACGAGGTTTCTGGCGCGGACGCCCTTCACCTTGCCACCTTCCTGATCGATGGCGAAAACCTCATGATGGGTCAGCATTTCGCCGCCGTAGCGTCTGGCGGACATGGCGTTGTGCCACACCAGGCGGAATCCGTCCACGCTGGAATCGGGCACGCGGTACACGGCCTTGATGCCGGGATCGAGATTCGGTTCGAGTCTGAGCGCTTCCTTGACGTCCACGGGTTCGGCCTTGATGCCGGCCTTGGCGCAGGCTTCGACCCAGGGCTTTTCATACGCGGGATCATCCTGCTGGCTGAGGACAAAGAACCCTTCGGATTCTTCCACGCATTCGCGACCGATGCGGCGCAGAATCATGTTTTCTTCAATGCATTCCTTAGCCGCCTCATTGTCCTTTACCGCATAACGACCGCCGCTGTGCAGCAGGCCGTGGAAGCGGGAACTTGCACCAGAAGCAATACCGCCCTGTTCCAGCAGCACTGCCTTGACTCCGCGCATACTGAGGTCTCGCAGAATGCCTATGCCCGTAGCGCCGCCGCCGATGATGACTACAGTCGTGTGTTTCACACAGCCTCCCTTGCCCTTTTGCCTGAGAAAAATTTTCATTTCCGAAAAAAGATCCGAGACAAATTACCATAATACGAAAATTATTTCTGATTTAACCTCTTAAATCAACGGCGTCAAGACGTATAAAAAAGTCAATGAGCCCAAAGGGTTGAAAAATGAATTCCGCAACGTGTTTTCCCTTGCCGTGAGGTCTGGAAAAAGTATATCGTGAGGCAGCGACAATATTTTCGCAGGAGTACAAGACATTATGAAGATATCGGAAAAGCGCTGCGTCGTTCTGGACATGGACGGCACCGTCTATCTCGGGAATATTCCCATTCCCGGAGCAGTGGATTTCATCAAGAACAACTGGGAAAAGCTGGATTTTCATTTTCTGAGCAACAACACGTCCAAGGCTCCGGACACGTATGTAAAGAAGCTGAACGGCATGGGCATTCCCGCTACGCTCGATCTCATACTTTCCCCGACCACGCCGCTGGTGGATTTTCTGAAGGAAAACAACATAGATACGGCGTATATTGTGGGCAACCGGGACTTCTGCCGCGATCTTGCTTCCCGCATGCCGGAACTGAAGCAGCAGGAAGAAGGCGCGCAGGCCGTCATACTGGCCTATGATACGGAGCTGACCTACGAAAAGCTGTCCCGCTCCGCCCTGCTTCTGGAAAATCATCCGGAAGTGCTCTTTCTGGCCACCCACCCCGACAAGGTCTGCCCCTCTCCGGAGGGCCCCCTGCCCGACGTGGGCAGCATGCTTGCGCTTTACAAGGTGGCGACGGGCCGTGAGCCTCAGCATATTTTCGGCAAGCCCGATCCCACGGTGCTGCAGCCGCTTCTGAAAAAATACCGGCGGGAAGACATGGTCATGGCCGGCGACCGCCTCAGCACGGACAAGAAGCTGGCAGAAAATGCAGGCATCGACTTCATTCTTGTTTTGAGCGGAGAAGCCACGCTGGAAGAAGCCAGAGCAGAAGCCATTCAGCCCACGGTCATTGCCGAAGATCTGGGCAAGGCCTGGGAAGAATAACTCTTGAAGGGGAGGGGGCATCCTCCCCTTTTTTGTGTGCTGACCAAAATCGCCGCGCAAAAAATTCAGTCCGGCCGCAGCAAAGGCGTTCGCAACAGGCAGAGCGGAATACATCCTGAGGGCAAGACATCGCTCTTTTTCCCCCCCGCTGCATGGGATGATCGCCGAAAGGTTGTGCCGAACGCGCCACCATCCTTAATTAATATAATTGAGGGGGACGCGCATGCCTCGGCCGTCCGAACATTTTCTCTTTCATTTTTTCAGACACACGATTTGCGCTGCCTCAGGCAAAGACAAGTCATCACGGCGCTGTGTCCGACGTTTTCTGGCGTCAGCAAGACCGCGCATCCAGACCTAAAAGAGGCAGCTTCCGACGAAGCGTTGTCGAACTTGCCATTCGACAAGGGCAAGTCACTCAGCCTGTGCATGATTAAGCCGATATCAACGCCGTCGCGTCAGGCCTGAGCCATGCCCGTTTTCAGACGATAGGCCATAAGCTCTTCGTACACGCTCATGCCGACGCGAAGATTGCCTCTTCCGCAGCCGAGATCAATTTTCGGCTTGGCCTCCCCGTGATAATCGGAACCTCCGGTGAGCTGAAGCTCATGCCGGGCGGCAATGTCCACGCAAAGGCGCACGTCTCCGGCGTCGTGTTCGCTGTGATACGCTTCAAGCGCGTCCAGGCCGACATCTTTGAGTCGGACGACAAGGCGTTCCAGCTCTTCCGCCGGGGCGCGAAGCAGTCGCGGATGAGCCATGGACACCAGCGCTCCGGCCGATTTCAGCAGAGCAACGGCTGTTTCCGGAGGCATCAGTTCGCGGGGCACGAAGGCCTCGCCGTTTCTGCCCAGATAGCGACGAAACGCCTCCTTTCGATCTTCCACCACGCCCAGTCGGCAAAGAAGTTCGGCAAAATGAGGTCGTCCGACCACACGGCCTCCGGCCAGAGCCGCCGCGTCTTCATACGTCACGTCAATGCCGAGCGCTCTCAGGCGTTCTGCAATGCGCAGATTCCTCTCCCGACGTTTTTCGCGCACTTTTGTCAGCGCCGTTTCCAAAGGAGCCGTTTTCGCCCCGCTCTGAGGAATCCACAGCCCCAGAAAATGCGCCTCTCCCCATTCCGTCGCCGTGCTGAGTTCGCAGCCGCGCACAAAGATGATCTCATGCTTTGCCGCTTCCTGCTCGGCCTCGGCAAGGCCGTCAAGCGTATCATGATCCGTGAGGGCCAGCACGGCGAGTTTTGCCTGTGCAGCTTTCCGAATCAGCTCTGTCGGACTGTCCGTGCCGTCGGAAGCCGTGCTGTGCGTATGGAGGTCTATGCGGATGATATTCATATTCCGAAACTATCACTCTTCAATCTTGTGTCAATCATGCCATTGACGGAACGCGACGATGCGATACGCTAAGGCCTGACTCGCATTGACGGAGAGAACACATGCCCGACCATAGACGTTCCGTCGTCAAAACGTTGTCGGCAACGCCTGCAAAGGATCTCTTATGATCCCGGCACAGACGCTCTTCTCCGTCAGATCCGGGCCGGATTTTCGACAACGTCCATGACGACAGCAAGGTGCCTCGCATGAAAAAATTTCCTCTTGCCGACGGTCCTACCGTTTTCGGCCATCTGTTCTACACCACGGCCATGCTGTATGACCGACGGGAACAGGCTCCCTTTCCGCCCGTGAACATCTACTGCTGCCGGGACAAGGTGCTGGTACAGGCGCTGCTTCCGGGCATGAATCTGGACGCCGTTCACATAACCATGGACAATAACCGCCTTATTTTGGAAGGCTGCATACTGCGCAGCAAGGGGCATTATCTCCACGAGGAGCGCTACAGCGGCCGCTTCCGGCGATCCGTCGTCTTGGGAGCGCCCGTGCAGCCGCATGCCGAAATTTCACTCCGCAACGGCATTCTCCAGATTGAACTCAAAAGAAGGACATGACACAATGACGCAAAAATATCGCTATCCGCAGGTGCGTCCCGCCACGGACGTCGTGGCCCTCGAGGACGGCATTCAGATCACGGCCAACATGCCGGGCGTGAACGAACAAAATCTTCAGGTAGTACTTGAAGGAAAACTGCTTCACATCACCGCAAGCTCACGCTGTCCCGTGCCTGCCGAAAAGAAGGACGTCCGAGCCCTGGAGTTCGGCAACGTGGATTTTGCTCTCGACATTGTGATGGACGATGCCTGTTCCGCGCCGGTAAGAACATCGCTGCACAACGGTGTACTCACCGTTTTTCTTCCCCGTGGGGACGGTCCGGTTACGGATATGCCCGTTGATTTTCGACAGCGCGTCTAGGGAAGTCTTGTCCGTCGCGCCGTCATCGGGCTACGACACGTCTTTTTCCCGTCATGGAAAGCACGGAAAGTTTCAGCACAGCCAGAGAAGGCACGAGTTCTTCGTGAAAATGATACGAATCGCCTTCCTTAACATGGTACTGTTCAAGGATGGCGCGCAGAGCAGGAATTTTTTCCTCATCCGACACGTATTCCATCACGCCCGTGCCGCACACGCTCTCAAATTCCATGGTGCTCTCGCACGCCCCCACCTGCGGCCCCGTGACGATATCGCCCGCCGCTTCCATGGAAAAGGCCACATGCCTGTTCTTCTGCAAAAGGTCATGCTTGTGACCGGTCGCGGCTCCGTGAAAGTACAGCACGACTCGGCCATCCTCTTCCCTCAGCCCGAAGTTCAGGGGTACCACATACGGATATTCTTCATCAAAAAAAGCCACATGACACACTCTGCACCGACGCATGACCTCGATGATCCGTGCTGGTTCCGTAATTTCCCTGTCCTTTCTTCTCATCGGCCGCCTCCTTCCCGAAGACTGTTGCAAAAATCCTCCGCAGTCAGCGACATGACCAGCGCGTCCTCGCCATCGGCATAGTAACACCTGCGCATGCCTGCCGGAGCAAATCCCAGTCCGGCGTACAGCGCTCTTGCCGGAACGTTGCCGACGCGCACTTCAAGCACGCCGTTTTCCCAGCCCTCCGGATCTTCCCCTCTTCTTGCCAGATGCTCCCCGTTCAGCGTATCCAGAAGAGCAAAGGACATCAAAGGTCGAGAGAGCCCCTTGCCCCGCTCTTCCTGACGAACGGCAATGTTCAACACCTCAAGTTCTCCGGCCAGCACCGACAGCGCAATGTAGCCCAGCAGTCGAGATTCCCGGAAAATGCCGTATCCGGCGAACCAGCGCTGCTTCCATGCCTCGGCAAACTGTTCCGCCGTCCAGCTGGAAGGAAAACAACACGCTTCCAGCGCCGCCGTTTCCGGCATATCCTCAAGTTCAAGCCAGCGAACCTTTTCCCTGCGAGAATCCGTCAATGTCTTTCCGTCCTCTTTTGAAGCACCTGCCCGACGCCCCTTATGATCTTCCCGCCGCCCGCCTGCAGAAACTAGTCGAACTTCTGGAAGGTTACGGCAGACCTTTGATGCTCACCTCGCCGAAGACGGCTTCCCGGCTGGGACTTCTGCGGCGCATTGTGCTTGTCTGCCTGAAAAATACCCGGGGGCAGGTTTATCTGCAAAAGCACCCTGCCTCGGCTCCTCTTTACGCCGGATTGTGGGACGTCTCCGCCATCGGCAGCGTTTTTGCCGGAGAATCTCCCATCGACGCCGCCTCCAGAGAACTTTACGAACAGCTCGGCGTCTCTGGAACAAGGCTGCGCCTCATTGGCTCCCTGCCTTATACCGACAATCGCGGAACCAGTCTGTCCGCATCCTTTTTTCTGGCCGGTCCGAGTCCCGCCATTCCTGTGCCGGACGGATCCCGCATGGCCGACGTCATGTTCGTCGATCAGTATGAACTGGAAGGGCTGGCCCTGCATCAGCAGGAAATGCTGACCCCGGAACTCATCTGGGCCGTACGCTCCGGCTGGATATTCCCCCGACACGGCGGGCAGTTTCTTGCCGGATGATGTCAGTCCAAAGAAAGATTCCGCAGCATCTCCCCATGCACCAGTCCGTTGCTGGCCAGTATGGGCGTGTTGAAGACATAGGGCTTGCCGTCACGGCCCGTCACCATGCCTCCGGCTTCCTCCACCAGCAGCCAGCCCGCAGCGATGTCCCAGGGCTTTATCCAGCCCTCGAAATAGGCGTCGAAACTGCCGCAGGCGACAAAGCACATGTCGAGGGCCGCAGAGCCGCAGCGCCTGACCCCTACCGTGGAATCAAGCAGAATGCGCATGTCCCTGATTACCTGATCCATATCTTCATGAACACTGTAGGGAAAACCCGTAGCAACAAGCGCGTCGGCGCACGACGTCGTGTCGCTGACGTGCAGACGCTTTCCGTTCAGCCACGCGCCCTTTCCGCGTTCGGCGACATAGCGCTCGCCCCTCACAGGCGCGGAAACCGCCCCGAGCACGACGCGACCGTTTTCCCAAAGCGCCACAGACGTGGCCGTATCGCCGAAATGGTGCGCAAAATTCGTTGTTCCATCGACAGGATCAATAATCCAGCACGTTCCCTCGGGAGAAAGCGACAGGGCGCTCTCCTCCGCCATGAACGATGCCCCGGGCACGACGTCGCGAAGATGTTCCTTGAGAAAAGCCTCAATGGCTACGTCCGTATCCGTCACGAGATCGCGCGTTCCCTTGTGCCGGATGGTTCGAGGTCGATCCCAATTGCGCAGAAAAAGGGCGTCGCTTTCATCC
Organism: uncultured Mailhella sp.; assembly: GCF_944324995.1. Lineage (GTDB taxonomy): Bacteria > Desulfobacterota > Desulfovibrionia > Desulfovibrionales > Desulfovibrionaceae > Mailhella. The sequence continues at coordinate 51,399 of NZ_CALUYL010000014.1, read as the reverse complement.
AGAATCGAAAGAAGCCGCCCTGCGCGTTCAGAAAGCTGCATGATATCCATAACTATCCTATTTGCCGCCGTTTGCGTTCTTTTCCGCCATGCGGAGACGGTAACGCAGCGACAGCACTTCCAGAAGACGCGCCAGATCATCGGCGGCGAGCCTGAGGAAAATTTTAAGTTCTTCTGAGATGGAACGCGCCTCTTCCATGGCAAGACACAGCACGCCGCAGGTGCTCTTGCTCACGGTTACGGGAATACATACCGTGCAGCCGAACGCGGGCACGCCTTCGCGCTTGCCGAATACGGGCGTGGAACCGGAAAAACCGTCGCTGTACACGGCTTCCTCGTTGCGGAACACCCATCCAATGATGTCGTTGTGAATGGAGAATTCCTTGTTTTCCTGTCCAGAGAGCAGCAGCGGCGGATATTCGCCTTCCATGATATAGGTAGAGCTGCCTTCCACCCGAGAAGCAAAGGCAACATAGGTAAATCTCGTAGCATCCAGGAGCACAGGAAAAATCTTGTTCAGATAGCTCTTCCAGCCGGGATAGTTATGACGCAGCTCGACAAGGTGATCCAGCGCATGGAGATATCCGGCGGAAACGCCGCCGTCGGAACGGCTCTCCATGCTCTGCACCTGCGAAAGCATGTCGGCAAACACGGCAATCAGCTTCTGCTTTTCCGGAGAAAAGGCATGCCTCTGGCAGCTGTCTATGCAGAGTATGCCGCCGTCCGGCAACGGACAGCCGAGGAAGGAACAGATTTCCGGCTCCCAGTCTTCCTTGTAGTACCCCAGATAGGCCTGATTTTCATCAATGGAGCCCACCACAATGGGAGAACGGTTCCGCAATATCCAGCCGGCCAGTCCTTTCCCCGGCTGAATGACTGCATTTTGATTGATGTGGTCGCCCTGACTGTAGGCCGCCATGATCTGCGCTCCCTGACCATTGCGGGGCGCTTCAAACAGAACGACGGAATAGGCGTCAAAGACGCTGGCGGCCAGAGCAAGTATGGATTCGACGGGATTTTTGACAATCATGGCAGAGAGTGAGTTAAGGAAAAGAGGGATGAAAGCATAGTAACAGCTGGCCGCAGGAGGGGCAAGCTTTTCCTTCCAGTGAAACTTGAAGGGTGGAAAGTTCCATTTTGCTGTCTTTCATTGCAATGTATTATTTTTCCTGCTATTTTACGCAAAAGCCTCTGCGTCTTTTTACAGCTGTTTGCGCCGCTAGGGAGACGGTGGGGAGACACAACAAGGCTCCGGCATGTAAGGTGCTGAACCGAGCTATCTTTCCCCGGAGAGTGAACTTTATCTTTCGCGGCCACGCATTCCGACCGTCACCTTCCATCCCCCTTACGTTTTAGTCTCAAGCGAAGTCGCTTCCCTTTCTCCGTGTCCCTCCGATGAGCTTTTCCAGGCCCGCAAGGCACTCCAACCGCCTTTTGGCGTCATCGCACAATCTCCCTTGGACGTGGGCCCGCCCCCCGTCCTTCATATCTTGACGAAAAGTATAAGCTTCTCTACAGATGCCGATGAACGCCGACATCGTCGAACATGCCGGCTCCGGCGATGGAAAAGGCTTTCCGTCGCGTTTCTTTTTCACATCTTTTCCCGCCCTAGGCGGGGAGTCTGTCATGAAAATCAGCTATCCCGTTTTTAAAAGTCTGCTGGCGCTGTCCCTGGGAACTCTGGGCGTGTGCATGTCGGAATTTTCCATTATGGCCATCCTCCCGGATGTTGCCAAAAGCCTGTCGGTCAGCATCCCTGAAGCCGGTCACTTCATTTCCGCCTATGCGCTGGGTGTATGTGCAGGCGCGCCGCTCACCGTACTGGTGGCGCGCTCCCGTCCCTTGCGAAGCATTCTGCTCGGCCTCATGCTTCTTTTCATCGTGGGAAACGCCATGACTGCCCTGGCCGCCAATTCCTTCATGATGCTGGCCGCCCGGTTCATCGCCGGACTTCCTCACGGAGCCTACTTCGGCGTAGCCGCCATCATTGCCGACAAACTTGTGGAAAAAGCCTATTCCGTGCTGGCCGTATCCATCGTCATTGCCGGAGCCACCATCGCCAATCTCGGAGGCGTGCCCTGCTCCACGCTGCTTACGCATCTTCTGTCCTGGCGTCTGGCCTACGGCCTCGTGGCCTGCGTAGGCCTGGCCGTCATCATCTGCGTGCTCATTTGGGTGCCGAAGTTGCCTGGCCTCAAAAATTCCGGCTTCCTTGAACAGTTCCGGTTTCTTCGCCAGCCTCAGCCCTGGATCATCTTTATGGCCATCGTTCTGGGCAACGGAGGCATATTCTGCTGGTACAGCTATGTTTCCCCTTTCCTCACGGACGTTTCCGGTCTGGATCCGAGCAAAATGACTCTGGTCATGACCTTCGCAGGCGCCGGCATGGTGCTCGGCAACTCCCTCAGCGGCAAGCTCTCCATGCGCTTCAGCTCGTCGGCCATAGCTTCCGGCATGCAGGGAATCATGGCCGTCAGTCTTCTCGGTCTCTTCTTCGCCGGAGAGTACCTGATAATTTCACTGGTGCTTCTTTTCCTCTGCACGGCCTGTCTGTTCGGCGTTTCCGCGCCTCAGCAGATGCTTCTGCTTCAGAACGCCCGCGGAGGAGAAATGCTCGGCGCAGCGCTTGCACAGGTCGGATTCAACATCGGCAACGCCATGGGCGCATTTTTTGGAGGACTGTCCATCGACGCAGGCAACGGCTACGCCAGCACGGCCCTGATAGGAGCGGCATGCACGCTCGTCGGCTGTCTGCTGCTCGCCTTTTACGGGCGTCATCATGCCTGAAACTGCCTTTGCCGACCAAGGCGGCTTGCAGGATAAGTCAGGACAATCCCTTCAAGAGAGGGTTTGATTTTGGTTAAAAGAAATCCCCGGAGCAAACACTCCGGGGATTTTCTTTATATCATCCTCCGTTTCACGGAATCAACGTTGCCGCCGCGCCCTGCGAATGCCGGAAACGCTGCGAACCGGCACGGGCTCTTTGACGGGGACGGGGGTAAAGCACATGCCCTCCAGCCAGAAAAGAAAACCGTCCGCCAAAGCTTCGCAGCTTTTCTTCAGGCTTCCCCGGCGCAGTGCGCTCTTGGCCACGGTCTTTTCCAAAGAAAACTCCTTTTTGATGTACGGTTCGGTCTTGTCCGACGCCGAGCGGTCCGCGGCGCGATGCACGATCTTCAAAAGATAGTTCTGACCGAGATCATGAATATCAAAGTGAAGGCGCTGCCCCATGAACTCGAAGATATGCTCTTCAATCCACGGACATCCTCTTCTTTTCAGGGCGTTCCTTACTTCGTCGTAAAGTTCCATAACGGACTCCTTGAATGTGGTGATCCCTTGGTTTCAAGATTCCCGCTGACAGAGAAAAAGATCAAGTTGAAAAGTCTTGCTGAAATATTTCAAAATGTTTTCCTGCCGCTTTGATCCTCCGGCACACAATCATCGCTCCCTCGTGCCTTTAGGAAACGCTCGAAGATCGGCTGGGGCGATTGGCGCGAGAAAAGACCTCATCCTGCGGATATCAGGACGCCGGGCATACAAAAAAGGCCCCTGAAAAGGGGCCCGCAGCATTACGACAATGCCAGAGAAGTGAGATAACCTTCAAGCGTCATGCCGGCGAGAGCGGCCTTGCGGTCCAGCGCCTGCACGGCATTGCGCGGCAGCGACAGCGATATGTTGACCGGAGTTCTGTCCATATCGGGCGCGGCGATCAGCGGGAAAAAAACTTCCCCTACCGGCAGTCTGGACAGTTTTTCGTAAAGCTCCAGAGTTTTCGACCGCGCTTCCTCAAACGTGGACGGAACAGGAAGAGGTTCTCCCTCTCTGATGATGTGTTCGAGGCGGATCCGCAAAACGTTTCTGGCCATGGTCATGGCGTCGTCGATATCGTTTCCGCTGGTCATGACATCGGGAAGATCAGGAAAAAGGACACTAAACCGGCCATCATGTTCAGGACAAAACGCTGCAAAATAGTGCTGCATCAGTGTTTCCTCTTGACTTGAGGGGAAAATGGCGAACCATCCCCGTTTTCAGATGTGTCAGCTGGCTGTTGCGCGGCACCTCGGCGGCGCAGGGAGAATCAACGTCCTTTTCAATGGAAGGGAAAATAATCGTTCTTCAGAATTAAGTCACTAAAAATTTTGAGTTTTCCTTTTTAAATTTTTGAACAGCTCCTTGGCTGACCGTCTCAAAACACGGCTCCCCCAACATCTTTCCGCGACTCCGGCGGTCTTCGACCTCTTCTCTCCGACGGAAAAAACGGCGGACCTCCTCTTCTTTCAGCCTCAAACTCGGCATGATGCGCTCCGCCCTTCTCTGCCTAAACGAAAGTCAGCCGTGCAGAGTGTCCGCACAGGAGGCTCGTCCCGACCCAGCTGGCCTCCGCCACCGTTTCTTTCCCGTTTCTTTCAGTTGCCGACCTCCCGTTTCGTAACTCCAGCCGACGGATATGTTCATGATCACCATGATTGGAGCAACAGAGAACATGTTGGCCCCACAAACGAGCAAATTCACCTTTATTATGTAATTTCATGTAATTACATATATGCATTTTGGAAAATAAAAGTCCTTGACGGCGTGCCCGTCAAAGTTTTAATATAAACGCCGTCCTTTTTCGAGGTTACGTCGGGAATTTTCATCGTTCCTTCGGGCCCGCTGCCCTTCATGGCTGCCGCATCCTGTCGCGGATACGGCCTGCATGTCTTTTGTCTTGCGATGTCTTTCCCCTCCTCTCTCATGTGCGGACTCACCCCCGTTCCGCAGGGGCGCCCTGCCGCCGATTCGGCGAAAACGGCTTTGCGCTCATCCATGCCTTGTGGATGAGCTCTCTTTTCTGCTCCGTATTCCGCCTCTCAGGACCATGTTTCCACATGGCGCATACCTGTCGCCATGCTAAATAACGTCGACAAATACCTGTGCGTTTGCCTAATGCATCTCTCGTAAAGCAAGGAGAAAAAACATGCTCGGTCCGGAAATCAACTCGTCATGCATTCTTTTTGGCGCCATCATCGGAAGCTACATCGGAAGACTGCTTGGAGAAACCTTTCGCAAGAATCTCATGCTCGTCTTCGGCTGCATCAACATCGGCATGGGCGTCTTCATGATAAGCAAGACGCAGGCCCTTCCCCCCGTCGTATGCTCCCTGCTGCTCGGAACGCTCATCGGTGAAATGTTCCGTCTGGAATACCTCATCATGTGCGTCGCCCATAAAGTGTCCACGGCCTTCAGCCGCATAGGAAAAAAGCAGAACACCTCGCTCGAGTACATGCGCGAACAGTTTTCCATCTTTCTTGTTGTGTTCGCCGGCAGCGGTCTGGGCTTCTTCGGCGCCATGCAGGAAGGCCTCACCGGCGATCCCTCCCTGCTCATCATCAAGGCGCTGCTGGACTTTCCCACGGCGCTCTTCATTGCCGCCAACACCGGCGCTATCATCGGCATTCTCTGCGTTCCGCAGTTTCTCGTGCAGGTTATCATTCTTCTTTCCGCAGGCTTTGTCGGACAGTACACCACGCCCTTCCTGCTGGACAACTTTTCCGGTTGCGGCGGCTTCATCATGCTGGCAACAGGCCTGCGCACCTGCGGCATCATGCAGTTTCCCATCCTGAGCATGCTGCCCGCCTTTCTGTGCTCCATGCCTCTTTCCATGCTCTGGCTCCATTTCTTTGCCTGAGCCTCGCCGTTGCCGACCCTGAAACACGCCGTCTCCCTGCGCCCCCTGACGCCGGGAGACTTTCTTCCCTGCCGATGCCGGAATGACGACTCCGCCTCCGGCTGTAACAATTTCCTCTGCAAAAACGGAAAAAACTGCGCAGCCGCCGGGGAATTACCCATGAACAGGACACCCGCAAGTCGGAGGAAGCGCAGGCGCGACAACGCGCAAATCCTCCGACGCGGCGTAAGCCAGACGGGCCATGTTCACATCCGCCATGCCGGGCGACGGCAAAATTTTCACGCTTCCGCCGGGGAAAGCCCTGTCGCCGGACTTTTCAAAACCATGCCGACCAGGTATAATAAATGGGAAGATCGGCAATATTTCAGGAGAATACCATGCACACGTTTTATCTTCCGCCGGAACAATGGCAGGAAGAACTGGAACTTTCCGGCGCGGAAGCGCATCACATGGGCCGGGTTCTCCGGCTGCATCCCGGCGATGAAGTCCTTGTGCTCGACGGCGTCGGAAAAGAGGCGCTCTGCCGCATTCTCCAGATTGGCAGACAGTCGGCCCGGCTGCGCGTTCTCAAGACCACCGCGCATCCGCGTCCTTCATCCGGCGTCGTTCTGGCCGTGGGCTGGGGCAAGGAAGCCAGACGCGGCTGGATACTGGAAAAATCCGTGGAGCTCGAAGCGGCGGGACTGTGGTTCTGGCAGGCAAAGCGCAGTCAGTTTCCCGTTCCACAGGACGCCCGGGAAAACTGGCACGCTTCTCTTGTGGCGGGCGCCAAGCAGTGCCGGAATCCCTGGCTGCCGGAATTGCGCACCCTGCCCGGCGGCGTGGACGAGCTCATTCGAGCCTCGGAAGCCTTCGAGCACAGGCAGGTGCTGCTGGAAAGCGGTCTGCCCGGACAGAGCTTCATGTCGGAAGCCTGTCTCGGTCTTCCTGGACGTACGCTCTGCGTCATCGGCCCGGAGGGCGGATTCACGCCGGACGAGGCCGAAAAACTCATTCAGGCCGGTTTTCAGGCGCTGAGCATGGGTGAACGAGTGCTCCGCTGGGAAACCGCCGCCATGATGGCCCTCGGACTGCACTGGTGGAAACGTCAGCACCCCGGAGGAAAGGCATGAACCGACCGTTGCCGGAAAGTCTGCGCCCCGCCGACCTGGAACATTTTGTCGGACAGCCGCATCTGCGCGCTCAGATTCAGGCGCTGCTCGACGCTCCTCATCTGCCGAGTCTTCTGCTCTTCGGCCCTCCCGGCTGCGGCAAGTCCACGCTGGCCCTGCTTCTGGCGAAGGCCACGGGCAAAAAGATGCTCCGTCTCTCCGCGCCCGAGGCGGGCATTCAGCAGCTGCGCCGTCAGCTTGCCGGTGTGGAAATTCTGGTGCTCGACGAGCTTCATCGCTTTTCCAAGGCGCAGCAGGACTTCTTCCTGCCCATTCTGGAAAGCGGCGAAATGACCATGATCGCCACCACCACGGAAAATCCTTCCTTCAGCGTGACAAGGCAGCTTCTTTCCCGGCTTCACGTGCTGCGCCTGAAGCCCCTCGGCCGGGACGATCTGCTCTCGCTCGCCCGCCGGGGCATGGAAAAGACCGGCGCCGTCTTCCCCGAAGACGTGCTGGAATTTCTGGCCGCGCTCTCCAACGGCGACGCCAGAACGCTGCTCAATCTGGTGGAATACGTCTCCAATCTTCCGGAACAGCAGCGCACGCTCGCCGACGTGCAGAAGGTCATGCCCGAAATGGTGGCCCGTCACGACAAGGACGGCGACAGCCACTACGAGCTTGCCTCGGCCATGATAAAATCCATCCGCGGCAGCGATCCCGACGCCGCACTCTACTATCTGGCCTGTCTGCTTGAGGGCGGAGAAGATCCGCGCTTCATCTGCCGACGCCTCATTCTTTCGGCCTCGGAAGACGTGGGCCTTGCCGATCCCCACGCGCTGCCCATGGCCGTGGCCTGTCAGCAGGCCGTGGAATTCGTAGGCATGCCGGAAGGCTACATTCCGCTCGCGGAAACGGCGGTCTATCTGGCGCTCGCGCCGAAGAGCAATTCCACCTACGCCGCCTATCACAACGTCACGCGGGAAATCAAAAACAACGGCATGCAGCCCGTTCCCCTGCATCTGCGCAACGCCGTCACCAAGATGCAGAAACAGTGGGGCTACGGCAAGGACTATCTGTACCCGCACAACTTTCCCGGCGCATGGGTGGATCAGGAATATCTGCCCGAAACCGTGCTCGCCCGCCGCTACTATCAGAGCAAGGATCAGGGCGACGAACCGCGTCTCAACGCCTGGCATCGGCGTCATCGCCGCGCCGCTCCCATAGAAAAGAAATAACCAACGGACTGACCATGGAACAGTATTTTTCCTGCAATTACCGCTCGCCGGGACATCCGGCCGGGGCTTTTCCGTCTCTGCGCTTCTATCTGTCCCTCGCGGGCATCATGTATCGCGCCGGCCGCATCGCCGCGGCAGGAAACTACAATGCCGAACGCTGGGTGTACGACAGCTTTCTCGTCGGCCGCCTCATGGAACGCATAGGCGCGCCCGTTGTCATTGAAGGCGTTGAAAACCTCGATATCGAAGGCCCGTGCGTGTTCGAGTCCAATCACATGAGCACGCTGGAAACCTTCTTTCTGCCGTGCATTATCCAGCCGCGCAAAGACGTGACCTTCGTGGTGAAGAAGTCACTGCTGAAGTATCCCTGCCTCGGCCCGGTGCTGGCCTCCCGCGATCCGCTGGCCCTCGGCAGAACCAATCCCAGAGAAGACCTGACCATCGTGCTCGAAGGCGGCATGAAGCATCTTTCGGCCGGGCGTTCCGTCATCATCTTCTCTCAGGGCAGCCGCCGGCCCGACGTCAAGACGGAAGACTTCAACACGCTCGGCGTCAAGCTCGCCCGCAAGGCCAAGGTGCCGGTGATCCCCATCGCCCTCAAGACCGACGCCTGGGGCGAAGGCTCCCTCATCAAGGACATGGGCAGGATTACGCCTTCGCTGCCCGTCCACGTCCGTTTCGGCGCGCCAGTGGACATCAAGGGCCCGGGCAAGGAGGAGCACGCCGCCATCGTGAACTTCATCAAGACCAGCTTCGACGAATGGGCGGCCGCCGATGGCAAAGCGTGAAGACTGCTCTCCCTCTCTGGTAAGGACGCTGTGCGAAAAAGCGGGCTTTGCGCTGACTGCGGAACAGGCCGCCGAGCTCGCCGGCTATCTTGACCTTCTCATGCGCTGGAACAGGATGATGAACCTCGTGGGGGCCAGGCACTGGAGAGACGCGCTGGACGAACTTATTCTGGACAGCTTTCATCTCAACGCCTTTCTCAGAAAAAACATCCTGCCCGACCTGCCGCCCGAGCCCGTGACCTGGGATCTCGGTTCCGGCGCAGGGCTTCCCGGCATTCCGCTGCGCATGGTCTGGAACGACGGCAGCTACTGGATGGTGGAATCGCGCGACAAACGCACGATTTTTCTTTCCACGGTGCTGGCGCGCCATCCGCTGAAGGATACGCACGTCTTTCGCGGCCGGGCCGAACAGTTCATGGAAGGAAAAAAGGCCGATCTCATCGTCAGTCGAGCCTTCATGCCCTGGAAGGACATGCTTTCCTTCGTGAGCGGTCATCTTACGGAAAACGGACGCGTCGTCTTTCTGACCCGTGAGGAGCTCAGGCCGGACGACGACTTGCCCTGGACGCTGACGGCCGTTGCGCCGTACCAGGCGGGCAACGCGACGCGATATTTCTGCGCGTTCCGGGAACGTCGGGACTGATCGGAGCGTCCCGCCAGGCTTTCAGGCGTCGGGCGGTCGTTTCCGACATTATCATCTCTCATCAGGCGTCCCAGAAACAACGGGCGGAAGAAGTTCGTCTTCTCCCGCCCCTTTCCTTTTAATCAAAAAGCCCGGAGCTCTCACTCCGGGCCGAACCGCGTCATCCGATGCGGCAACATTCACGAACATCCGCCGACGAAGACTCCGCCAGACGGACAGGCGGCAACGCCGCGGCATGCCGGAATGAGGGTTGCGCCCTGCCCTTCCCGGAACGCCGACGTCGCCGGAAACTCAGTTGAGCTTCTGCTGTTCGTTGAAACGGTCGATATATTTCTGACGGCACTCGTAGCTGCAAAAATGCAGCGTCTGATCGCCGTTGCGGACCGTGATGGAATTGTCCTTGTCCACATAGGTGCCGCACACGGGGTCCTGCACCATTTCTCCGGATTCCATGCGCTTTTTCTGCTGCTGGGCGTCCTTTTCGGCCTTTTTCTTGCTGTCGTTCATGAAAAGCCGATACAGGACATAGCAGACCAGTACAAAAATGACTACCTTAATAATCATACTCTCTCCTGAGCAGGGTTGTCGTGACTTCACAGAGGCGCAGAGGCAGCGCGCACAAGGTGAATCTATTGGAAAATGGAGGAACCTTCAAGCCGACAGGGCAATTTCTCCAGCAGGGACTTCACGCTTCTGCCGTCCGGCATGACGAGATCGGGAGCAATTTCCAGCAGAGGAATCAGCACAAAGGCTCTTTCGGTCATCCGCGGATGCGGCAGAATGAGATGATCGCCCAGCCGCTGCGTCTCGTTTCCGAAAAGAAGCAGATCCATGTCGATGACGCGCGGTCCGAAATGGTCGCCTTCCACGCGAACGCGTCCCATGGCGGATTCCTTTTCCAGCATGGCGTCCAGAAGACTCACGGCGCTCATGTCGTCCGGGCAGTCGAGGCGGACAACCTGATTGAGAAACCACGGCTGATCCTTTCTTCCCTGCGGCTCCGTGCTGTAAAGAGAAGAAGCCGCCGTCACCCGCACGCCGGGCACGGCGTCGAGCTCCGCCCGGGCCCGGGCCAGATGCGCTTTTGCATCCCCCATGTTCGAGCCGAGGCACACATACGCCTGTATCATGTTTTTCCTTCCTGTTTTTCCTGCACAAATACACTCCGGCACGGGCTTCTGTCCAGTCCGGCTTTTCGGATGCGCTTGACACCCGACTTGCGCCTGTTGCACAAAAGGCCATGACGACTTTCTCTTCTGTTCCCGCCCCGTCGGACGCCCCGCTGATTTCCGTGCGCGGCGTACGAAAAAGCTACGGCTCCCTCCACGCGCTGAACAACGTCTCCTTCAACGTCATGGAAGGAGAAAAGGTGTTTCTCATCGGCCCTTCCGGATCGGGCAAATCCACCATGCTGCGCTGTCTCAACCGCCTGGAAATCATTCAGGCCGGACAGATTCTTGTCGAAGGCAAAGACATCTACGACAGCACATGCGACATCTGCCGTCTCCGTCAGGACATGGGCATGGTGTTCCAGTCCTTCAACCTCTTTCCGCACCTCAATGTTCTGGAAAATCTGATTCTCTGCCCCGTCCGCCTGCGCGGCATGACGCGCGCCGAGGCCGCCGATCTGGCCGACGCCCTGCTCAGGCGCACGGGCCTTGCCGACAAAAAATACGCCTTCCCCGACGAACTTTCCGGCGGACAGAAGCAGCGCGCGGCCATCACCCGGGCGCTGGCCATGAAGCCGCGCATCATGCTGTTCGACGAACCGACCTCCGCCCTTGATCCGGAAATGACGGGCGAAGTGCTCGACGTCATGACCGATCTTGCCCGCGACGGCATGACCATGGTCGTGGTCACGCACGAGATGGGCTTTGCCCGTGAGGCGGCCGACAGAATTCTGTTCATGGATCAAGGCGAAATCCTTGAACAGGGCTCGCCTCACGATATTTTTTCCAGCCCGCAGCATCCGCGGCTCAGGAGCTTTCTCCGTCAGATGTCGCGCTAATACGCGGAAATTCCTGACGTATGGCGGCATGATTTACTGAGCGTCAAGTGCTCTCTTCCCTTGCAAGTCGAGCAGGCCCATGCTACTTGCTTGCATTATGACCTCCAGCCTCCGCCACTTGCTGCTTGCCATGGGAACGGCGATTCTGCTCTGTCCCGTCTCCGGTTGCGGGCTGTTTCGTCACGCCGCCGAACAGCAGCAGGAAGACGTCGCCCCGCTTTTTGAACGCGATCCCGTGCCCTACAGCGTGGACATCCGCGTGGAAGGAGACGATTCCGGCATCCGCGCCGCGATGGAGCGGCACAGTCAGCTCGTGCAGCTGCGCGACACTCTGCCGGACGGTCTCATCGGACTCATGCGGCGCGCCCGCATCGACAGAGAAAACGCCGTCAAGCTGCTCCATTCCCTCGGCTACTACGACGGCACGGCAAAAACGGACGTCACGGAACCGAAAGACGGCGCAGAGGCTCGCGTCACGCTCACGCTCATTCCCGGGCCGCGCTACAGCATAGGCCGCGCCGCACTTTCCTACCAGCCGGAACCCGCGCCGCTGCCGCCCTTTCCAGGCATTGAGACCGCGCCGGTTCCCAAGGCTCTTCCCCTGAAGGACGGAGATCCCGCCGAGGCGGACAAGGTGCTTGCCGCCGTTGACGAGATTCCGCAGGCGCTGCACCGTTCGGGCTACCCCGAAGCGGACGTCGCCTCCACGCGGTACACGCTGAACAAACGCAAAAAAACACTGAACGCCGACGTGACCGTCAATCCCGGTCCGGCCGCGGTCATGGGCGACGCCTCCATCCGCGGCGCCGACAACGTGGATCACGCCTATCTGCAAAAGCTCGTGACCTGGCAGAAAGGCGAGCCCTGGGACGACAGACGTGTGCAGGCCTATCGCCGGGAACTCCAGGGGCTCGGACTGTTCCGCCTTGTGAACGTGAAGGCTGCGCCCGCCTCGCTCGGCAAGTCGCAGGAAGAAGGCGGAGCGCTGACGCTGCCCGTGCTTGTGGACGTTCGGGAATCGAGTTTCCGAACCGTGAGCGCCGGCGCGCGATACGCCACGGACACCGGCATGGGCGTGCAGGGCGAGTGGCAGCACCGCAATCTTTTCGGCGCGGGCGAAAAGCTGACGCTCAAGACGCCCTTTGCGCAGGACAAGCGAGGCGTGCAGGCCGACTTTGAAAAGCCGGCCTTCGGGGACCGCGACCAGAAACTGCTTGCCGGGGCTTCCTATCTGCGGGAAGACACCGACGCCTACGACACCACGGCTCTCAACGCCTACGCAGGTTTGGAGCGCAAACTCTCCCCCGACTGGTGGGGAAGCGTGCGCGTGTTCGGCGAAGAAGGCACGGTCACCCGCGTGGTGAAGGATGAATACCGTTACGCCAGCCTCATTTTCGCCCTGCGGCGAGACACCCGCAACGACATCATGAATCCTGTTCGGGGCATCTTTCTCCAGTGGGAAGCCGCGCCCACGACCGGTTACTACAACGGCAATTTCTCCGGTCTGTCCGCAAAAATGACGGCCTCGGGATACTATTCCCCCTTTGAAGGCGACCGGCTGGTGCTGGCCGCCCGTACCTCGCTCGGCTCCTTCATGGGCGCGGACATTGCCAACATACCGCCTTCCCTGCGCTTTTACTGCGGCGGAGGCGGCTCCGTGCGCGGCTATTCCTATCAGGCCATCGGGCCGAAAGATCAGTACGGCGAACCGCGCGGCGGAACCTCGTTCCATGAAATCAATCTCGAAGCCCGCTTCCGCGTCACGGAAAACGTGGGCATCGTTCCCTTCCTCGACGGCGGCATGGTCTATGAGGAAGAATTCCCCCAACTGTTCCGGGATTTCCAGTGGGGCGCGGGCATAGGGCTGCGCTACTACACTCCCATCGGTCCCGTTCGTTTCGACGTCGCCGTGCCTCTGGACAAGAAGCATGACGACAGGGACTATCAGATTTACATCAGCATCGGGCAGAGCTTCTGATGAACGAAAAAGAGCACGACGAACACCTGTCCCCCCAGGACGCCCCGACCTCTCCGCCGGAAAACGACGGCCGGGCGCCCGCCAAGAAGAAACGCCGCCTGCTGCGTCTTGCGGCGTGGAGCGTTGCCGGAGCGTTCGGATTTCTCGTGGCGGCCGGAGGCGGCGGTCTGCTCTTTCTGCACAGTTCGGCAGGCGAAGCCTGGCTCACGCGCACGATCAACGGCGCGCTCCAGTCCCTGCCCGGCGGACTCAGCGCCAGCATTGACGGCTTTCAAGGTCCGCTGCCTTTCCGTTTTCAGGCGTCGGGAATACGCGTTTGCGATGAACAGGGCGTGTGGCTGGAGGCGGAAAGCGCCGAGCTCTCCATGAACTGGAGCGAGCTGCCGAAAACGCTTGCCGTGGCGGAAATCTCGCTCAACTCCCCCAGGATGCTGCGCCTGCCGGAAACCACGCCCTCCGCCGAGGAAGAAAAACCGCAGACTCCGCTTTCGGCGCAGCAGATGCAGGAAGAGGCCCGGGCGCTCTTTCAAGACTGGCCGGGCTGGCTTCCCGCCTTTCAAGTCCAGAGCCTGAACATACTCCGGGCAGAACTCAGCGAGGCCGTGTTCGGGCACGCCGTGCAGGCGTCGCTCGAAGCGGCGGCTCGACTCGGCAAAGACGGCGTTTCGGTCTCGCTGAAACTGAACCGCGACGACGAAGCCTGCGCGCCTGTCGTCGTTCAGGCCGGACTTTCTTCCGATCTCGCGCTCGATCTTGACGCGCAGGGCTCGGACCTCGGTTTTCTGGCTCTTCTCCCGGAAGGTATGGGAGACGCCATCGGCACGTTTCACCTCACGGGCAAGGGCGAACCTTCGCAGCTCCGGGCAAGTCTGTGGGCCGATGTTCAGGAAAAAGACTCCCTTCGCACGGCGCTTTCCGCGTCCGCCGACGCCGTGCTCAACCTGATGGAGCCGGACGCCGCGGCCATGCTGCGCTCCGCGCTCGTCACGCTGGAAAGCGGCCCTGCCTCCGAGAGACTCTGGGCGCTGGCCGGTCAGAAAAACGGCTCGCTCAAGGCAGGCGTTCTCGTTCAGACGCGTCAGAACATTCAACCGAAACTTGAAGTTTACGCCAGCGCGGAGCTTGCGGACATGGTCTGGACAACGCCGGAGCTTGCCGCGCTTTTCGGAAAAGCCTGCACGCTGCGGGGCTCCGGCGCGATGGCCCGGAGCGACGAACATGGTCTGAGCGCCGAAATAACTTCACTGAATCTCACTTCGGAGCGCCTCCGGGCGCTCGTGCAAGGCGCTCTCCGTCTGCCGGACGGCTCTTTGCTGTCTCCCCGCTCCGACATGAAGGTTCACGCCGAATGCGCGTTCAACAACGCCGGAGTCCTCGTTCCGCAGCTTTCCGGAAACGCCCGTTTCTCGGGCGACGTCTCCGGAAGCCTCTCGGCGCTGAGCGCCAGCCTGTCGCTCTCAAGCGACAAGCTCCGCATCGACAAAACGCTGCTGGAAAAGGCGCAGGTTGAGCTGACGCTCCCCCACGCCGACATTCCGCGCATGGCGGCGGATCTGCCGCGACTCGCGGAACTCGGGCGTCAGGGTCTTTTCGGCGACGGCACGAATGAGTCTTCCCCGGCTTCCACCGCCCCGGCATCCGAACATGCGGAAGCGGAAAAAGAAACATCCTCAGGTGATCCCCTTCCTCTTCTCACGGGGCGTGCCCGGGCCGATCTTCGCATCAACGGC
The DNA here is from genome assembly GCF_944324995.1 of uncultured Mailhella sp. Lineage (GTDB taxonomy): Bacteria > Desulfobacterota > Desulfovibrionia > Desulfovibrionales > Desulfovibrionaceae > Mailhella. Next base: position 36,256 of record NZ_CALUYL010000014.1, on the reverse strand, counting down.
CAGAAAACCTCCCTCGACACACTCTGGGCGGTGGAAGAACAGCGCCGGACGCCGTCCCTGCGCGTCTCTCTGGACAAGCTGGATCTGCGCCTTGAAGACAATGTCGCCACGGGAAGCCTTGCGGCCCTGATTCCTTTCACCGCTTCTCCACGCCCCTCCGGCACGGTCGCCGAATTTCTGGGCATGACGCCGCCTGCACTCGACGGCTCGCTGAACATCCGCATTCCGCACTGGGCTCCCCTGGCCCGCATCTCCGGCACGAACATCACAGGCTCGCCGCTGACCATGGAACTCTCCCTTTCTTCGTCCGGCTCGCAGTCCGTCGCCTGGAAGGGAACGCTGGACCGTCTCCGCATACGCTCTTCGCAGAGCCGCGTGGCGCTTTCCGGCCTGAACGGCCGCATGAACGTCAAACATCTGTGGGCCAAGCCCGACGTTGATCTCGACGCCGGATTAAAAACGCTCAAAACGCCGTCGCTATCGCTCAGCGGCCTGGCGCTCACGGCACAGGGTGGCCAGAGCAGCCTGCGCGCCGCGCTGCAGAGCCGGGGCGACATCCGCTGCGACGCCGCTCTTCGCTGGAAAATCGGCGAATACACGCTCGAAAAGCTGGACGTCGATATGGTTCCGGCGCTGCTCGGCCTTTCGGGAGACGAAACGGCAGGCCTTCGCCTCGTCTCACCTGCCACGCTGCGCAGAAAGGGAGACACGTTTTCCCTGTCCGGGGCATCGTTCGACCTTCTTCCGTCCGGCTCGATCGACGTTTCCGGCAGCTGGTCGCCGAACAAGCTGTCCCTCAACGCCGACCTTGCGCTGCCCGACCTTTCCGCCTTCCGATGCTTTTCGCAGGAACTGCCCTCAGGTTCGCTCGACCTGAATGCCGCCGTCGCCGGAACGCTGTCCCGCCCCACGGGAAACTTCAAGTTGAACTTGAAAAAAATTCTGCTTCCCGGCTCGACCATGCCGCCTGTCGATGCCGATGTCGTCGGCAGACTGGGCGTGTCGGGCAAGCGCCGCACGCTCTCCATTTCTTTGGAGCTGCCGGAAAAAACGCAGCAGGATCTCGGAATTACAAGCTGCGTGGTGCAGGCTAATCTGCCCTTCACGTCTCCGGCGCACGGCGCAGCCGTGCCCGACCTGCGCGGTCCCTTGCGCGGAGAGGTGCTGCTCTCCGGCGAGCTCGGCCGGATATGGCAGCTTCTGCCCCTGGCCGATCAGCGGCTTTCCGGCGTCATTGATCTGACGGCCGATCTGTCCGGCACGCTGTCCGCGCCGGAACTCACCATGCACGCCGCACTCGACAACGGCCGTTTCGCCGATCTCGTTCAGGGCGTGGAACTCAGAAACATCCGTCTGCGCGCCGACGCCGACCGCATGAACGTCGTCAGAAAATCCGGCGGCCGACTCACCCTCGACCTTTCCGCCGAAGACGGGCGCAAGGGCCGCGTCACGCTGAACGGCTGGTTCGACCCCAGAGATCTTGCGCTTTCCGTCAACGGCAACATCGACAGGCTGTCTCCCCTGCGCCGGCAGGATATAAGCATCATGCTTTCCGGTTCGCTCGGGGTGTCCGGCACGGCAAACGATCCCAGCGTCCGCGCGGACATCACCGTGGACAAGGGACAGATACAGCTGGCCGACCTTCCCGGCGGCGACATCGTCACCCTGCCCATCGAACAGCCGGGCCAGAAGGCCCAGCCTCCGGCTCCGGCCCTGAAAGGAAGACTGAACGTACACGTACGCATTCCCAATCAGTTTTTCATCCGCGGCTACGGTCTGGAATGCGAATGGAAAGGCGACATCAGCGCCCGCGGGCCGCTTGCCCGGCCCGGCGTCACCGGCAACGTTCAGGCTGTGCGCGGCGGACTCGACGTGCTCGGCAAGCACTTCAATCTCACCGAAGGCCGCATCTCCTTTGACGGCGGGTGGCCCGTCAGCCCCATGCTGAACATCGTCATGGAATACACGGCCCCCAGCATCACGGCGGACGTCACGGTAAGCGGTCCGGCCACGAAGCCGGAAATAGCGCTGTCCAGTCAACCTGCCATGCCGCAGGATGAAATCATATCCCAAATCATGTTCGGGCAGTCGGCAGGCACGCTGAGTCACGTGCAGGCGCTGCAGCTCGCCGCCGGAGCCGCACAGCTTGCCGGGCTGGGCGGGCCGGACGTCATGGGCTTCGGCCGCAAGCTGCTGGGACTTGACGTGTTCAAGCTGAACTCGGACAATGCCTCTTCCGACGACGGCAACTCCGACATGTCGAAGACCTCGCTTGAAATGGGAACCTACGTGCTCGACAACGTCTATGTCGGCGTGGAACAGGGCATAGGGCGGGACAGCGACACCGGCGCCGTGGTGGAAATAGAACTCACCCCCAGCCTTGAGGCGCAGGCCAAGGCCTCGTCCAACAGAACGGAGTTCGGCCTGGAGTGGAAGAAAAATTACTGACATCTGCGGGACACCCGCAACAACGACTGTTCCGGAAAAGTCCGGACAACACGAAAGAGGCCAAAACATGCCATGTTCTGAAGACGACGCCTGTTCCATGGACGTCGAATTTTCCGTCCGCTACGGAGAAATAGGAGAAAACGGCGTTGCCACGCTTTCCTCGCTGGGCAACTGGCTGCAGGAATCTGCGGGCAGAAATGCCGACGTCCTGGGTTTCGGCGAAAACGATCTTCTCCAATATCATCTCACCTGGGTGCTGACGCGGCTGGTGCTGCGCATCGACCGCCTGCCCCGCGCGGAAGAAAAACTGCGCGTTCACACCTGGCCCTCCACGTTCGACCGCTTCCGCCACAGAGGCTACGAGGTGTACGACGCACAGGACCGTCTCATCATAAGCGGCGGCAGCGCATGGTCGGTCATGAGTCTGTCCGACCGCTCCATGGCTCAGCTCCCCGACGAACTGATTCCGAGATATCCTTCCGCGCCGCGCCCCTGCGCACCCTTTGCCTGCCGCGTCATTCCCCGCCTGCGCGCGCAGCAGCCGACAAACGCGCTTCTCAGAGTGCGCAGGGACGATCTGGACATCAACGGCCACGTCAACAACACCAGATATCTGGCCTGGATTCTGGAACCCCTGCCGCCGACATCCGCGCTCGCATCATCCGCCGGCGAACCTCCGATGCCCCGTCTGGTGGACATCACGTTCCGTGCGGAATGCTTTCCGCAGGAAGAGCTGAACTGTCTCTGCGCTTCCTCGCCCGCTCCGACCGGCACGGAGTCCTGCATTTTCGGACACGACGTTTCCTTTGCCGCACTTCACTCCATTCAGCGGACAGCCGACGGAAGCGAAGTCTGCCGAGCGCTCACGCTGTGGGATCGCGACCCGGAAACGAAGTTCTGACAGGAAAAGGCCGGAGAATCAGCGACTCCGGCCTTTTTTCCCCTTCTCACACCCTTGCGCCGTGGACTGGACTTGTTGCAGCCTCTTTGCTCGGCAACAAGGCGATTTTCTTCTGACAGAGCAGGCGACAAAGCAACGTCCTCTCTTGCTCCGGCGTTGTTCGGGACTCCGATTTTTCTGCATGGTCGCCGCCGTGCTCTGCGCGGCCCTCGTCTGGCGGTCTGTCGGCAGGAAAAACATTCACTCAACTCTCAGGAAAAATCAGTCGGACAACACTTCGCGCAGCGTGCGGCGCTCACAGCCCTGCGGCATGATACTCACGCCGCTCATGAGTATCATGGGCGCATCCTCTTTCCGCGGTCTCTTTTTCCCGTATGGTGAAGAAAAAAAGGAGAACGCATGGACACCGCTCTTGAAGCCATTTTCACCAGGCGCAGCATACGCAGATTTTCTCCACGTTCCGTGGAAGGCCGGATGCAGAAAACGCTGCTCAAGGCCGCCTTCGCCGCGCCTGCGGCAGAAAACGCCCAGACAAAACGTTTCATCGTCATTACCGACAGAGACAAGCTTCAAACGTTGCCGTCGCTGCACCCTTCGGCAGGGCCTGCGCGGGACGCTCCGCTTGCCGTGCTCGTCTGCTGCGACACTTCCGCCACGCCCCAGACGGTCTTCTGGCCTCAGGACTGCGCCGCCGCCACGCAGAACATCATGCTGGCCGCTCGGGTCATGGGTCTCGGCGCACTCTGGTGCGGCATTCATCCTCTTGAGGAGAGAGAAAAGGCGTTCATGTCCGCCTTTTCCCTGCCGGGAATGGTGCGCCCGTTCAGTCTTGTGCTGATCGGCTATCCGCTGCAGGACTTCTTTGAGGAAAACCGCTACGATCCGAACCTCGTTTATGGGGAAACATGGGGCGAACCCTTTGCCGTTCCCGATGACGACGCCGACATCCGATAGTCCAGCCGAGAGAGGAAAATCGCCCGTATTCACAGCGAAAAGAAGGCGTTCACAAAAATTCTGCCTGCACGGAGCAACGACGCCATCCCGTCCCGCAGCGCGCCGAACGGCAATGTTCTTTTGCCGTTCCGGCAGAAAACTTTCGTGTAAGATACGACAAAGCCCCGCCGTAACCCGACGGGGCTTTTCCTTTCCCTGCCGCAAACGCGCAGGAAAACCATAAAAAAACATTCTTGCTGCCGAGGTTCTCCTTTTTGCAGCAGGTCGATCAAAGACCGCGCTGGGGAACTCTTTCGGAGAGAGCGCGCCGCCCTTCAATGAAAGACGCGTCTGCCTCTCCCCTCACAAAAGCGACCGGGCAGAATCTCGACGGATTAATGACTCGCGCAGGCGTTTTGCAGTGCCGCGTCGTACACGTCAAGCGACGAGGCAAGAAAATCCTCAAGACGCAGCCCACCCTTGAAAATACGGTCGAGACACACGCCTGCCAGTTTCTCGCGCCAGGCCTTGTCCGTGGCCTGAATCATGCGTTCGGCCATGGCAGGCACATCCGCCGGAGCAAAGCAGTATTCCTCGTTCAGAAGATCGGGCATCACGCCCGTGGTGGATGAAATGAGCGGCACGCCCGACGCCATGATTTCCAAGGCGGCTCTGGCAATGGCCTCCGAGCCCAGCGACGCCAGAATGCCGAAGTCGAGCGCGTTGATGACGGCTTCCGGCCTCTGCACCCGTCCCGTAACGGTCACGATTTCGCCGAGCTTTCCGAGGTCGTATTCCTCCGTCCAGCGGGCCACGTCCGCCGTGGTGAATTCCGAGTCGAAACCGATGACGAGAAAACGGATCCGCTTCGCGTCCGGGGAAAGTTCCCGGGCTCTGGCCAGCGCGGCAAGCGTTTCCCGGATGCCCTTCACTTCATCCATGCGGCCGAGGAGCCCCATGACGATGTCGTCGTCGGCATAGCCGTACTGACGCCGCATCTCGGCTCCGGCCTGCCTGTCCGCATGAAAGCGCGCCGTGTCCACGCCGCCGAGTATGGTGTACAGCCGGTCGGAAGGCACGCGCAGGACTTCGGCAAAATGCCGGGTCATGAGGCTGTTGGTGGCAATGACGGCATCGGCGGCGCGGCAGTGCAGCCAGCGGTTGACCGCTCCGCCCCGCGGAAGACGCCGGTCTCCCCGGGTGCGCACCAGCGCGTAGCCGCCTTTCTGCTTCAGAAGCGCCCACAGCACAAAGGCTTCGCCGCGATGGCAGTTGACGACGTCCGGCCTGAAATCACGCACGAGCCTGTTCATGCCGCGCCAAAGTTCCACGATTTTGCCCGGCGTCTGCGAATTGAAGGGCAAGGCAATCGTGGGCAGGCCGAGCTCGCGCGCCTTTTCCAGAGGCGGCGTGCCGGCAAGTCCGGCCACCAGGGATTCGTGACCGGCCTTCTGAAGACAATGCGCCAGCGTTACCCCATACCACGCCGTGGCGTTGTACCAGCGGACGTTCACCACCTGTATCGTGCGCATGACGCCTCCGCTCAGTCGTTGAAGAGCATGGAGGCAAACACCTGCGCCTCCTTGACGGCAAACGAAAGACGCGCCGCCTCATTGGGAGAGTGGCAGTTTTCAAAAATCAGCGCCCACACGGCGGCGGGAATGCCGCGTTCCCGGAAATTGACCGCCACGGTGGAACCGCCTATGCCGCCGCAGCGGCAGTCCCCGCCGAGCACATCCTTCACGGCCTTCTTCAAGCCGGAGACCACGGGACTGTCTTCAGCCGTAGGCGCGGCGGCGGGCTCTTCCATGAATTTTTCCACGCGCACGGAAACCTCGTACTTCTCCGCCACCTTGTCGGCCAGAGCGCGGAAGGCGGAAAGCACTTCGTCCAGCGAGTAGCAGGGAAGCACGCGGCAGTCGATGTAAAACACTTCCTTGCCGGGCATGGTGTTGACGTTGGGCACGTTGGCTTCGTGCTTCGTGGGCGTGAAGGTGGAGCGATCCGGCGCAAACAACGAGTTGCGCGCGGTAAAGGACGCTTCCACGTCCGCGGCTCCGAGAATCATGGCCGCGGCCGCCGCAAGCGCGTTCTTTCCGTCGTCGGGACGGGAGGCGTGACACTGACGCCCTTCAACCTCGACCCGCAGCCAGAGAATGCCCTTCTCCGCCGTTTCGATGAACGCGCCGTCAGGGCTGCCCGAATCGGGTACCAGCACAAGATCGTCGGCAGACACAAAGTCCGGTTTCTCGCGGAACACATGCTGAATGCCGTACGCGTTGCCCGTTTCCTCGTCGGACACCAGAATGAGACCGAGGCCGAGATCAGGCACGATGCCGTTTTCCTTGAGCGCCGCGGCCAGCGCGCAGCCGCACGCCACGGCCTGCTGATTGTCTTCCACGCCGCGGCCGTAAATGAGATCGGGATCCTGGTCGTCGTGAACGACGGTCCAGGGATCGGAACGCCAGAGGCTTTCCTCTCCGGCGGGCACGACGTCCAGGTGGCCGAGTATCCACAGCGTCCGCTCGGAACGCCCGGGAACCCGAACAATGAGATTGGGGCGCTTCCCGGACGGCACTCTGTCGTCGGCGGCGTCCACATGTTCGATGTCGTCGATGCCGAAGGAGCGCAGCCATGTCTCAAGATATTCGGCCTTGCTCTGTTCGCCGTCGCCGCCGTTGTCGGGGCCGAGCCCGCGACGGGCCGTCATGGCGCTCTGCAGTTCAAACATGCGGTCGGCACAGCCGGAAAGCGAGGCAAGCAGCGTATGCTTTTCTTCCTGAGACATGATGATACTCCTTTTAAACACCTAACACCGGGCGCCGCAGAGCGGAACCCGGTGAAGGTCGAAAGAAAGACGGCAGAGAACAGACCTCCGCTCTGCAAAAGAAAGCGGAGCCTTTTCTTCTGCGGGACATCCCGTGCGGGTGCCCGCGCCGACAGGCCGCAATCCGGTCGGACGACCGGAAAACAGGGTACGGCCTAGTGACCCTTGGCGGCGCGCTTGGAGGCCTTCAGAGGGTTCACCTTGGCCTTGGCGGCGACTTCCACCTTGATGTGGGTAGCGAAGTTGCACTTGCCGGAAGTCCACTTCTTGGCGGGGATGGGGTAGCTCGCGCAGAACTGCTGGCCTTCGAACTCGCAGACGCGATCGCAGCCGCTGCAGTTTTCAACGATGGGCTGAACAGGAATGCCGTTCACTTCAACACCGGCTTCGGTCTTGACGGCGTTCTGAAGAACTTTGCTCATAGGAATCCTCCAAGTAATTCCCCGCCGGTGGCGGGGCTGGTTAGCGCAATAGGAACTCGAATAATTGTCCTGTAATCGCGTTTCTGTCAAGCCCCAATTGCCGGAAGGTCAAAAACCGGGTAATCCTTGCCAGAACATGCTCTTCCATAGTATCTTGCGCCCGACAGCAAAAGGAGTACGCTCATGCCTCGTTTCCGTTCCCTGAAAAACAGCCTGCGCGCCTGGCTGCGCGACGACAAATGGTCGAAAGATCAGCCTCTTCCCAGAGAATGCGAAGAAGAAAACGTCAGTCCGCTTTCTCTGGCCAACGCCCTGTTCGCCTGTCTGCCCGAAGGCGGCGACATGACCGAACGCGCGGCCTTTGCCATGGGCGGCGTGATGGCTGGAGTCTATGCCGATTCTCCTGAAGACGCCAAAAACATCGTGCGCCGCTTCATGTGGCACATGAATGAGGAATCGGGAAACATCGGCTGGGGCATTCCCGAGGCATTCGGAGAAACACTGGCGCAGTGCCCGCCTCTGGCCGACACCTTCCGCCGCGTGCTGCTCCACTACATCTACGACGCCCCGGAGGAAAAAAGCACCGGTTTCTGCGATCACGCGCCGCTGCGCATTTCCTGCTATCGCGCCATAGCCCGTCTGCTGGAAGCCCGTCCCGACTTCGTGAACGAAGCCATGCCGCTGCTCCGTCTCTCCGCGCAGAACGAAACCGACGACGCCTGCCGCGAAGCCGCCGCAAAGCTCGTGCGCAAGTACATGCTTACATCGCTCTAGGCTCGCGACGGCCTCAGACTTCCCCCTGCTCTCTGCGCTTCTCGAACTTTCCCGGCCGACGACCGCCGTCCGGAAAACATCGGTTGCGCCGAAATGAGGCTGACGACCTCTTTTTCGCAGCCGGTCGGCAGACTGCCTGCTCCGATATCCTGATGGAAACGGAGCAGAAAATAAAAAAGTGACAAAAAAAGGCGCGGGATTGCTCTCGCGCCTTTTGACGGTCATGACGACGGGACTACAGAATGAGTCCGGATCCGCCGTTCTGCTGGGGATTGGGATTCAGTCCGCCGGAAGAGAGCGACAGATTGGAGCAGGCCTCCAGATACTTGTCCTGCACTTCCTGCGGAGTGTGCGAGTATTCGAAGAGAAAATGCTTGCCGTCGATGCGGCCGTTGAATTCCTGGTCGAAGGGATAACCGTAGGGCAGCATCATGAGCTGGACGCCCTGCTGGGTGGGAACAGTCTGCATGATGGCGACGTCGGTGAGAGCATTGGCTTCGGCGTCGAACTTGCCGATGATGAGCTCACCGGTCACGATTTTTACAAGACGGATATCATAGGCCATGATAAGACTCCTTGAATGTTGTAGTAGATAAGTAGGAAGTACCGGCACACTTGTCAAGTCGAAACGGGGCTATTGCCAATCGGGGAATGAGAGCCTATTTCTTTCCCACATGAGGAGTTTTAACATGCACAACAGGACAGCTTTTTCCCCCGACACGCTGAAGCGCCTTTCGGAGCTTGAGGAGCGTCTCCAGTATCGTTTTCACGACATTTCGCTGCTGGCTACGGCGCTGACCCACAGTTCATGGGCCAACGAGCACAACACCGTTCACAACGAACGGCTGGAATTTCTGGGCGACGCCGTACTGGAAGTGAATGTCTCCTATGAAATCTACAAGCGCTTTCCCAAAGAAAGAGAAGGCGGCATGACCCGGCTGCGTTCCCGCCTGGTGAGCGAAGGCAAACTGGCCGAGCTGGCCCGCAGCCTCCACCTCGGCGAAGCCCTGTTCATGGGACGCGGCGAAGAGGCGCAGGGCGGCAGAGAACGCGCGGCGCTCATCGCCGACGCCATGGAAGCCGTGCTCGGCGCCGTGTATCTCGACGGCGGACACGAAGAGGCCTCGGCCCTCATCCACCGGCTCTACGCCAACCGCTGGCCGGAACCCGGCACCGACCGCAAGAGCAAGGACTACAAGACCCGTCTTCAGGAAGCCACGCAGTCCATACTCCATTCCCTGCCCGTGTACCTGCCCCTTTCCAGCAGCGGCCCCGAACACGCCAAGACCTTCCGCGTGCAGCTTGAGCTTTCCGACGGTCGCAGCTTCGTGGCCGAAGGCGGAAGCCTCAAGCGCGCCGAACAGGAAGCCGCCCGCCTCGCTCTCGAAGCGCTGGGCATCCGCGAATAATTGTTTTTCCGGCCGACACAGAGGACAACTATGTCCTCTTGCGTTTTTTTCATCCTTTCCTTATTCTAACAGCGTTCGATTCCCTCAGGGTGTCTTGTATGAATACAAGGTCGACCTTGGCTCACATTGGTCTTGATATCGGCTCCACCACCGTGAAGCTTGTTGTCCTGGACCCGTCTACCCGCGTGCTCTACGCACGCTACCAGCGCCACATGTCCGACGTTCGGGCAACGGTGGCCCAGCTTTTCCGCGAAGCGCTCGCCGACGGCGGGCTCTCCGGTCACACCTTCACGCTGGCCGCCACGGGTTCCGGAGCCATCTCCCTCACCGAAGAACTCGGCATTCCCTTTGTTCAGGAAGTCATCGCCTCGGCGGAAAGCATCCGCAGGCGCATTCCCGACGTGGACGTCACCATAGAACTCGGCGGCGAAGACGCGAAAATCACGTTCTTCACCGGCGGCGTGGAACAGCGCATGAACGAAACCTGCGCCGGAGGCACGGGCGCGTTCATCGATCAGATGGCGGCCTTCCTCAACACCGACGCCGCGGGTCTCAACGAGCTCGCCTCCCGCTGCCGCACCATCTATCCCATCGCCTCCCGCTGCGGCGTGTTCGCCAAAACGGACATTCTTCCGCTGCTCAACGAAGGCTGCGCCAGAGAAGACATTGCCGCCTCCATCTTTCAGGCCGTGGTGGAACAGGCTGTCAGCGGTCTGGCCTGCGGCCGCGCCATCGAAGGCAAGGTCGCCTTTCTCGGCGGCCCTCTCGCCTTTCTGAGCAGTCTGCGCCAGCGCTTTGTGGAAACGCTGGCCCTGTCCAAGGAAAACGCCATCTTCCCCGAATACGCCGAATATTTCGTCGCCATGGGGACGGCCATGTATTCCGTTTCTCAGCACGAGCTTCCCGGCAACGAGCAGCAGGTTGGAGAGCGTGTGTGGACAGCCGAAGAGCTGTCGGCTCTTGCTGAAAAACTGACCAGCGGCGATCACAAGCCCGACGTCGTGTCCCTGCCGCCCCTCTTCCGCAACGAAGAAGAGCTGCGCGCCTTCCGCGAACGGCACAATTCCCACACCGCAACCTGGGCGGACATCAACTCCCTTTCCGGCACGAAGGAAGCGCCCGCCCCCGTCTATCTCGGCATCGACGCCGGCTCCACCACCATCAAGTCCGTGCTGGTGGACGCCGAAGGCCGCATTCTTCATCAGTCCTATGCGCCGAGCCAGGGCAGACCCCTCGAAGCCGCGGTACAGATTCTCAAGGACGTCTATGACATTCTGCCGCCTTATGCGCGCATTGCCGCCGCAGGCGTGACCGGCTACGGCGGCGGCCTGCTGCGGGCCGGACTCCATGCCGACGTGGACGAAGTGGAAACTCTGGCTCACTGCAAGGCGGCGCAGTTCTTCCTGCCGAACGTGACCTTTGTGCTCGACATCGGTGGACAGGACATCAAGTGCCTCCACGTCAAGGACGGCATGGTGGACCGCATTCAGCTCAACGAAGCGTGTTCCGCCGGCTGCGGTTCCTTCATCGAGACCTTTGCCAAGTCGCTCGGCATGGATCTTCCCTCCTTCGTGGACGAAGCGCTGCACGCCGAAAATCCCGTGGACCTCGGCACCCGCTGCACCGTGTTCATGAATTCGCGCGTCAAGCAGGCGCAGAAGGAAGGAAGATCGGTCGGCGACATCGCCGCGGGACTCTCCTATTCCGTGGTCAAGAACGCCCTCTACAAGGTCATCAAGATTTCCAGCCCGGAAGAGCTCGGCGAATACGTCATCGCGCAGGGCGGATCCTTCAAGAACGACGCCCTGCTCCGCGCCCTGGAACTCAGTCTCGGCCGCGAAGTGCTGCGTCTGGACATCGCCGGACTCATGGGCGCGTTCGGCGCGGCGCTCATCGCCAGGGAAAACGAGTCCCCCGCAGGCTCCACGCTGCTCTCGCGCGAAGAGCTGGCCGCCTTCCATGCCGAAAGAAGCGTCACCCGCTGCAAAGGCTGCTCCAACCACTGTCTGCTCACCGTGAACCGCTTTTCCGACGGTTCCCGCTTCGTCTCCGGCAACCGCTGCGAACGCGGCGCAGGCAAGAGCGCGTCCGACGAAAGCATGCCCAACCTCTTCGACTACAAGTACAAGAGGCTGTTCGATCACTACGTGCCGCTCTCCCCGGACAAGGCCCCCCGCGGCAGCATCGGCATTCCCCGCGTGCTGAACATGTACGAGGATTACCCCCTCTGGTTCACCCTGTTCACGAAGCTCGGCTTCCGCGTGGTGCTTTCGGCGCCGTCCTCCAAAAAAATGTACGCCCGCGGCATGGCCACCATTCCGTCGCAGACGGTGTGCTATCCGGCCAAGCTCAGCCACGGCCACATCATGGATCTCATCCAGAAGGGCGTGAACCGCATTTTCTATCCGTGCATCGCCTTTGAACGCAAGGAATTCCTCACGCAGGACAACCGCTACAACTGTCCCGTGGTGGGCGGGTATCCGGAACTGCTGAAGAACAACGTGGAAAAGCTGCGCGAACAGGGCGTGGAACTCATCTGTCCCTTCCTGCCCGTGGAACTGAACGGTCTGCTCAACATGCTCCTGCCGCTCGATCTCTTCCGCAACATTCCCCGCGCAGAAATTCAGGAAGCTCTTGAAGACGCCTTCCGCGAAAAGAAAAAGTTCAAGGACGACTTGAAGGAAAAGGGCGCGGAAGTGCTCGACTTCCTCAAGAAGACCGGCAAGATGGGCATCATTCTGGCCGGACATCCCTACCATGTTGATCCTGAAGTGCATCACGGCATTCCCGATCTCATCACGGCGTCCGGTCTCGCAGTGCTCACCGAGGATTCCGTGGCCCATCTCATGCCCGATCCCGGCAAATTGAGAGTGGTCGATCAGTGGACCTTCCACGCCAGACTCTACCGCGCGGCCGCCTATGCCGCGCAGTCGGATCAGGTGTCGCTGGTGCAGCTCGTGTCGTTCGGCTGCGGTCTCGACGCCGTTACCGCCGATCAGGTGGAGGAAATTCTCTCCGCTTCCGGCAGGCTCTACACGCAGATCAAAATCGACGAAGGCGCCAACCTCGGCGCGGCGCGCATACGCGTGCGCTCTTTGCTCGCCACCATGAAGGAACGCAGAAACAATCGCGCGCAGAAGGCTCTGCCCGAGTTCGCCACCCTGCTTCCCATGGCTCCCGAGGAGGAAGACACCTGGATGCCCCCGGACTTTACGGAAGAGATGCGGGAAACCCACACCATTCTCATTCCGCAGATGTCGCCCATCCACTTCCAGTTCCTGCCCTCCATGCTCAAGGCCTGCGGCTACAAGGCGGAACTTCTGCAGTCCGTGTCCCGCGAGGCCGTGGAAGAAGGACTCCGGCACGTGAACAACGACGCCTGCTATCCCGCCATCACGGTTATCGGGCAGCTGCTCTACGCCATTCAAAGCGGCAAGTACGACAGAAAGCACATCGCGCTCATCATCTCCCAGACCGGCGGCGGCTGCCGCGCCACCAACTACATCGGCTTTCTCTACAAGGCGCTCAAGGAATGCGGTCTCACCGACATTCCCGTGATATCGTTCAACCTTTCCGGTCTCGGACGCAACCCCGGTTTCCGCATCACGGGGCGCATGCTGCTGCGCGGCGTGCAGGCGCTGCTCTGCGGCGACACCCTCATGCGGCTCTTGTACCGCACCCGTCCCTACGAGCTCACCAAAGGCAGCGCCGAAGCCTTGGCCGATCACTGGGCCGCCGTACTCGACGCGGACATCCGCGAAGGCGCGCTCAGACGCACCTATCGGCATCTCGGCGAGGTGGTGAAGGCCTTCGACGCCCTGCCCCTGAAGGACGAGCCCCGGAGGCCCAGAGTCGGACTTGTGGGCGAGATTCTTTTAAAGTATCATCCCGACGCCAACAACAATGCGGTCAAGGTCGTGGAAGCGGAAGGCGGCGAAGCCGTCATGCCCGACTTCACCGATTTTATTCTGTACGGATTGTATGATGAAGTGTATCGTTGGCAGCACCACAACGGCAGCATGGGACGCGCCACGGTCAGCAATCTGCTGCTGCGCGCGCTGCTGACGCTGCGGCTGCCGCTCCGGTTCGTGCTCGCGCGAAGCAGGAGATTCTCTCCCCCGCTTCCGTTCCGCAAGCTGCGCGAACAGGTGAACGGCGTGGTTTCCCTCGGTCAGCAGACCGGCGAGGGCTGGCTGCTGACGGCTGAAATGATGGAACTGCTCCACGGCCGCATTCGGAACATTCTCTGCATGCAGCCCTTCGGATGCCTGCCCAACCACATCACGGGCAAGGGCGTCATCAAGGAGCTCAAGCGACGCTTCCCCGAAGCCAACATCGCCGCCGTGGACTACGATCCCGGCGCGAGCGAAGTGAACCAGATAAACCGGATAAAACTCATGATGGCTGTGGCCAGGCAGAAATGCAGGGGAGGTCAGCCATCGACATAACAGGAAATCATGACACAGCACACTCTGCCTGAACTTCTGGCTCCGGCCGGCGACATGTCCTGCTTTCTGGCGGGCATGGCCGCCGGCGCGGATGCCGCCTACCTCGGCCTCAAGAACTTCTCCGCCCGCGCCGGAGCGGAAAACTTCAGCACCACCGAGCTCGCCCGCATGGTGGACCTGGCCAATCAGAACGGCCGCAAAATATACGTGGCCTTCAACTCCCTCATCAAGGCGAGCGACATTCCCGCCGCCGGACGCCTCATCAAGCGCCTCCAGCGCGACGCTCAGCCCCACGGCCTCATCATTCAGGACATCGGCCTCATCGACGTGGCGCGTCAGGCCGGATTCGAGGGCGAACTCCATCTCTCCACGCTCTCCAACATTTCCTATTCCCGCGATCTGCTGACCGTGCAGAAGCTCGGCGTGCAGCGCGTGGTGCTTCCGCGCGAGCTTTCCATCGACGAAATCCGTCAGATGGACGAAGAAGCTCCCGAAGGCATGGATTTTGAAATGTTCGTCCACGGCGCGCTGTGCTGGTGCGTTTCCGGCCGCTGCTACTGGTCCAGCTATCTCGGCGGCAAGAGCGGTCTGCGCGGCCGCTGCGTGCAGCCCTGCCGGAGAATCTACAAGCAGAAAGGACGCGAAGGCCGTTTCTTCTCCTGTCAGGATCTCTCCATCGACGTGCTCGTCAAAACGCTGGCCGAAATTCCCCACATCCGCAGCCTCAAGATTGAAGGCCGCAAGAAGGGTCCGCACTACGTGTATCACGTGGTGACGGCCTACCGCATGCTGCTCGACTCCCTGGGCACGCCCGACTGGCCCCACGCCAAGAAGGACGCCGAAGCCCTGCTGGAAATGGCGCTGGGCCGCCCCGTCACCCGCGCGCGCTTTCTGCCGCAGAAGGACGCCCACATCTCCACGCCCGACGAACCCACGAGTTCCGGTCTTCTGGTGGGCAAGATTCAGTTTGAAAAAAAGAACGGCGCGCCCTCGCTGCCCTTCATCAAGCCCCGTATCGAGCTGCTCCCCAAGGATCTTCTGCGCGTAGGCTACGAAGACGAACCCTGGCACGACACCGTGCCGGTGACGAGACGCACGCCCAAGGCCGGAACCTGTACCCTGCGCCTTGCCAGACACAAAATGCCCAAGGCAGGCGTGCCCGTGTTCCTCATCGACCGCCGGGAACCGGAGCTGATCCACATTCTTCAGGACTGGGAAAAGAAGCTGGAAAAATGCCGCTCGGTGGAAAGCCCCCTCGTGGAGTGGACGCCCCATCTGCCCCGCCCCGTCCGCGCCCGCCGTCAGCAGGACTACCTCGTGCGTTCAAGCCTGCCGCAGGGGCGCGAAACCCGCGGTTCCCGCTCGATCATGACCGGACTGTGGATGTCGGCGAACTCCGTGCGCGCCGTGTCGCGCACCGTGATGCCCCGCATTTCCTGGTGGCTGCCGCCGGTCATCTGGCCGGACGAAGAAGCCCTGTGGCAGAGACTCGTCATTGAAGCCATGCGCGGCGGCTCCACGCACTTCGTGTGCAACTCGCCGTGGCAGGTCAGCCTCTTCCCCATGGACGACGAGCGCCGCCGTCCGCATCTCGTGGCCGGTCCGTTCTGCAACATCTCCAACCCCGCCGCCGTGGCCGTGCTGGCCAGGCTCGGCTTTGAATCCGCCTTCGTCAGCCCCGAGCTTTCGGGAGAAGATTACCTGTCTTTGCCGCGTCAGTGCTGTCTGCCGCTCGGCATGGTGCTCTCCGGCTACTGGCCCGTGGGCATCTCGCGGCACGGCATGAATCAGGTCAAGGCCAACGAAGCCTTCTTCAGCCCCAAGGGCGAAGCCTTCTGGGCGCGCAACTACGGTCACAACCTGTGGATCTATCCGGCCTGGCCCATGGATCTGTCCGCGCACAGGCAGGAACTGGAATCCGCAGGCTACGCCTTCTTCGCCAGACTGGAGGAAAACGTTCCGCCGAACCTGCCTCCGCTTCGCCGCACCAGCGATTTCAACTGGAACGGCGCTCTGCTGTAACGCTGCACGGGGAGATTTCTCCCCGTTCCTTTTTCTCTTGCCCTGATGTCGGGCTCCTGCAAAGAAAAGGCGTTCGACCGCCCCGGCGGAACGGACGCCGCGCCTTTGCCGAAATGCGGACAACTCCCGCCCCGAACATCGACAACGCAACTCGCCCGAACAGGCAACAACTATGCTGGACTCCCTCATGGCAAACAACGCTGCGCCGCAGCGCCCCACTCTTGTTCTGGACAACGGCAGCCGCTTCACCGCAGTCATGCTGGCTCTTCCCGGCATGGAATCCTCCCGCTGGCCCAAGGCCGAACTTCCTACAGCACGCCCCGTGGAACAGGCCCGCGATTTTCTGAAAAAAAATGATCTGCCCTTCCCTGAGCTGACGCTGCTTTGCGGCATGAACGCCGCAAAGAGCGACTCGCCCGCGCAAGAGCGCCGCGCCGCGCGCATCCAGCGCTGGAAAGACGCGCTGCGCCGCGCCGAAGGCCGCCCCGATCTTCTGATGAAGGGCGATTTTTCCGACTGGGAAGTCGCGCCGCTCCTCAGCGACGCCCGCCGCGTATTCGGAACCTCCGTGGGCGTCGACAGCGGCCTGGCCGCACTGCTGGCGGCGCTGAGTCTGGAATCCGTGCGCGACCGCTCCTTCTGCGAAGGCGTCACCATTCTGTGGGCGGGGCATCGTCACGTACAGGCCTTCATGGTCTATCAGGAACGTCTGCTGGGGCTTTATGAACAGCACAGCGACATTCCCCGCGACGCGCTGATGAACGATCTCAAGGAAATGCGCCTGAACTGGCTGCCCGACGAGCAGGTGCGCGCCTCCGGCGGACACGGCTGCATCTGCGGAGACCTGCCCGCCGAGGCCGAGGGTTTTCGTCCCACCTGCATCATGGGCCCGGGCCGCGACGAGCTCAAGGGCTGCGGACGACTGATCTCGCCCTGCGGAGACGACCGCTTCGACCGCTGTTTCGGTCTCATCTTCGGGCTCAGCCTCGGGGAGACGGCATGAGCGTTTTTTTCACCACGCTTTTTCTGCTCGCTCTCGGCGTGTGCGTGCTGCTCAATCTGGTCACGCTGCCCGGCAACTGGGCCATGGTGGCCCTGGTGACGGCCTGGGCGCTGCTCGTGCCGGGCAACGGACTCAACGTGCTTTTCTTCGTCATGTTCATAGGGCTCGCCGTGGCCGGCGAAATCGTTGAGTTCGGAGCCCAGATATGGGGCGCCAAAAAATACGGCTCGTCCAAAGTTTCCACCTGGGCGGGCATCATCGGCGCCGTTCTGGGCGCAATCTTCGGCGCGCCCTTCATGTTCGGCGTCGGCGCTGTGTTCGGCGCGCTGTTCGGTGCCTGGGCCGGATGTTTTCTCGCGGAAACGCTCATCCGCCGTCAGCCTGCGGAAGTGGCCTTCCGCGCCGCGCAGGGCGCGTTCGTGGGGCGCTTTCTGGGCATGGTCGTCAAATTCGGTCTGGGCATGGCCATGCTGGCCCTCACGGCCTCTCACGTGTGGCCAGACTCTCTCTAACAACCTACGGAGCGGGCTTTGCCCGATGATGATATGAAAAACGCTTCCGAAATCGCCGCCATGATGCGGCATCTGCGTCTGGTGCTGGTCCGCACCAACTTTCCCGAAAACATAGGCATGGCCGCGCGCGCCTCGGCCAACTTCGGCCACGCGCCCCTGTATCTTGCCGAACCCCGCCGCTGGAATTACGAAAAAGCCCTGCCTACGGCCACAAGTCAGGGCAAGCCGCTGCTCGACTCCATCACGGTTACGAATTCGGTGCAGGAAGCCGTGGCTCCCTGCACGCTGGTCGTCGGCACTACCGCACGCACGGGCGGAGCCAGACAGCAGCTCATCACGCCCCGTCAGGCCGCAGCGGAAATTGCGGAACGCATTGCCCTCGGCGAAGACGTCGCCATCATGTTCGGCCCGGAGGATCGCGGCCTCAGCAACGAAGATCTGGAAAACTGCGGACGTCTGGTCACCATTCCCACCGCGCCGGACGCATCCTCCCTGAACCTTGCGCAGGCCGTGCTGCTCATGATCTACGAATGCTTCCTCGCCCTGCCCGACGCCGCCAGAATCGACGCCCATCCGAATCTCTCCCGCCGCGTCACGGCCGAGGAACGGGATTTCCTCTTCCGCACGCTGAAAAACGCCCTCATGGACATCGGCACCATTCCGAGGGACAATCCCGAGCACTTTTTCCTGCCGCTTGCCCGCTTCTTCGACAGGGCCGATCTGCGTCGCCACGAAATGGACATCTTCATGGGCATCTGCCGTCAGATGGAGCATCTTGTCGGCGAACGCTCCGACGACAAATCCTGACGCCATCTTCAAGAGGGCCGCTTTCATGAACCCATGGAAACGGCTCTCTTCTTTTATGCAGCGCTCTGCAATCTTTTGAAAGAAAATCTTTTCCGTCCTTTTCTTGACAGCAAATTTTTTCTCTTCGTACTATGACAAAATAAGTCAACATCCCCCGGGAGTCTCCATGTCCGCTCGAATTTTTCTGTGTTTTGTCTGCGCCGCGCTGCTGATCGGCTGCTCCGGCGAATCCGAAAAAACGCAGCCCCGCGCCGTCCGCACCGCGCTGGTCACGCTCGTCGCCTCCGGAACAAGAGACGTTCCCTACATGCTTGAGGCCGTCGGTACCGTGGAGCCTTCCGCTTCAGTGAACATCGTTTCGCGCACCAGCGGAGAACTGCAGCAGGTTCTCGTGCGCGACGGCGAAATGGTAAAGAAGGGACAGCTTCTTTTCGTCATTGAAAAGGAACCCTATCAGATAGCGCTGCATCAGGCGCAGGCCAGACTCGAAAGCGACAAGGCCAAGCTTGCCAAGGCTCAGGACGACTACTCCCGCGCGCTCAAAATGAAGAAGGGCGGATTCTCCAGCGCTGCGGAAACCGACGCCTCTCGCGTGACCATGGTCAGCGCGCAGGCCGACGTGCGCGAAGATGCGGCCGCCCTCGAAAAGGCCGAACTTGATCTCTCCTACTGCGAAATCCGCGCGCCCATGGACGGCCGCGCAAGCGACGTTCGCGTGGACAGAGGCAACGTCGTTACGGCGCAGACGCTTCTTGTGGTCGTGGACGCCTTTCAGCCCGCAGAGATCACTTTCAGCGTGCCGGAAAAGCATCTTCCCCTCATACGCCGCAACGTCCGGGAGAAATCGGGCCTGCAGGTGTCGGCCGATTCCAAGGAAGGCAAGCCCCTTGTCGGCGACGTGATCTTCGTGGGCAACGTGGATGCCGACACCGGCACCGTGCCGCTGAAGGCGCGCTTTCTCAACGAAGGCACCGAACTGTGGCCCGGAGAATTTCTCCGCGTGAAGATACAGCTCGACACGAGAAAGAACGCCGTCACCGTGCCGAGCCGCGCCGTGATGCTCGGCCCGGACGGCCCCTTCGTCTATGTGGTGGGCGACGACCGCATCGCCCGCGTGCGCCTTGTGAGCACCGACGTGGAAAACGACGGCATCACCGTCATTTCCAAGGGACTCGCCAGCGGCGAGCAGGTCGTGCTTGAAGGTCATGTGCGCCTGAAGGACGGCATGCCCGTGCGCCTGCAGGAAGACAGAAAAATCACCGCCGCCGGGGGAGCGCAGCAATGAACATTTCCACCACGTTCATCAAGCGCCCCGTCGCCACCACGCTGCTGATGATGGGCATACTCGTCTTCGGCTGGATGAGCTATCTGCGCCTTCCGCTGAGCGAGAACCCCAACATCGACTATCCGGTCATCATCGTTTCCGCCACGCTGAGCGGCGCGTCGCCTGAAACCATGGCCACCTCCGTGGCCAAGCCGCTGGAAAAACAGCTCTCCACCATTGCCAGCATCAAGAACATGACCTCCACCAACAAGCTCGGCCGAACCATGGTGCGGGTGGAGTTCGAGCTTGACCGCGACATCGACGGCGCGGCTCTGGACGTGCAGTCGGCCATTTCCATCGCCTATTCCCGCATGCCGGACACCATGACGCAGATGCCCCGCTTCATGAAGCTGGACCCCGATTCCCTGCCCGTCATCCAGATTGCGCTCACCTCCAACACCATCACGAGGCAGCAGCTGACGGACTATGCGGAAAACTACGTCTCCCAGCGGCTCTCCATGGTGGCCGGCGTGTCGAAATCCGACGTGCGCGGCGCCAAGCGCTACGCGGTGCGCGTCAATCTCCGGCCCGACCTCATGCAGGCGCGCGACGTCAGCGCGGAAGAAATCCGCAACGGCATCGACGCCGCCAACGTCACCCTTCCCACCGGCAAGCTGGAAGGCTCGGACCGCATACGCAACATCAAGGACAACGGCTCGCTGATCAAGGCCGAAGACTTCGCCAAAATCGTCGTCGCCTGGCGCAACGGCGCTCCCGTGCGCCTGAGCGACGTGGCCGACGTGGAAGAAGGCGTGGAAGAAACCAACCAGGCGAGCTTCATCAGCGGCAATCCCGGCGTCATCGTTCAGGTGACCAAGCAGCCGGGCGGCAACACCGTGCAGATCGTGAGCGACATCCTCGACCTGCTCGCCGACATCGAAAACACGCTTCCGCCTTCCATCGACATGGCCGTGGTGGAAGATACCTCCATTCCCATCAAGGAGTCCGTGACGGAAGTGGAACTCACGCTTCTGCTCACCATTCTGCTGGTGGTGCTCGTCATCTACATTTTCCTGCGCGACGGCATGGCCACCATCATTCCGAGCCTTGCCCTGCCGCTTTCCGTGGTGGCCACGTTCCCGCTCATGTTTGCCGCAGGTTTCAGCCTCGACAACATGTCGCTCATGGCCCTCATTCTGGTGGTGGGCTTCGTGGTGGACGACGCCATCGTCATGCTGGAAAACATCATACGACACCGGGAAATGGGCAAGTCGCCCTTCAACGCCGCCATGGACGGCGCAGGGGAAATCGGCTTCACCATTCTTTCCATGACCATTTCCCTCGGCGCGGTGTTCATTCCGCTGCTCTTCCTGCCCGGAACGGCCGGACGCATGTTCTTTGAATTCGCGGCCGTCATCATCATCGCCATTTCCATCTCCTTCTTCATTTCCATCAGCCTCACGCCCATGATGAGCGCGCTGTTTCTCACCGATCAGTCCGTGCATCTGAAGCATTCCGGCATCAAGGCCGCCATGGAGCGCGGCTTCGTCGCCCTGCTCTCGCTGTACTCGCGCAGCCTTCATTTCGTGATGCGTCACCGCGTCATCACGTTCGTGGGTTCGCTGCTGCTCATTGCGGCCACCTGGTGGCTCTCCACGCTGGTGCCCACGGGCTACTTTCCTGCCATCGACGGCGGTCGCATACGGCTCTACGCCCGTGCCGAGGAATCCATTTCCTTCGAGGCACTGACCAAGGCCGTGGAAGAGCTGCATCCCATCATCTCCGCCGATCCGGCCGTGCGCAGCTTCACCACCACCATCGGCGGCGGCACGAGAGCCGACACCAACACCGCCAACATCATGATCCGCCTGAAGCCCATTTCCGAACGCGACAACATCAACGTCGTCATCGACCGGCTCAGAAAGGCGCTGGACAACAATCCCACGCTCATGGTCTCGCTGCGCAACGCCAACATGCAGGGCGCAGGCGGCAGCACCACCGGCATCTACACCTACACGCTCGTGGGCAGCAATACCGCCGAACTCTACGCCGCAGCCCGCGACGTGGAAGAAGCTCTGCATCACGTGAAGAGCGTGCGCGACGTAGGCTCCGATCTTCAGCTCATGAACCCGTCCATCCGACTCATCGTGGACAGAGACAAGGCCACCATGCTGGGCATCACCCTCTCGCAGATAGAAAACTCGCTTTACTCCGCCTTCGGCACGCGCGAAATCTCCACCATCTACACGGACGTCAGCGACTACACCGTGAAGATGGAAGTCGCACGCGACCTTCAGGACAGCGCAAGCATTCTGGAAAGCATCTATCTGCGCTCCGGCAAGGGCAAGCTCGTGCCGCTGGAAACCCTGGTCACCCGGCAGTTCGAGGCCGGTCCTCTTTCCGTGAACCACCGGGGGCAGTTCCCCGCCGTGAGCATTTCCTTCAACGTGGCCAGCGGCTACGCCATGGGCGAAGCCATGGCCGACGTGGAAAACGCCGCCCGCGACATCCTGCCCGCCTCGGTTTCCGGCAGCCTCACCGGCACGGCCCAGGACTTTCAGGATTCCGTTCACGACATGATACTCATCATCGTTGTGGCATTGCTGCTCATCTACATCGTGCTCGGCATTCTGTACGAAAGCTTCATTCACCCCATCACCATTCTTTCCGGTCTGCCGTCCGCGGCGTTCGGCGCGCTGTTCAGTCTGTGGCTCTTCAATTCGGAACTGAACATGACCGCCTTCGTGGGCATCATCATGCTCATCGGCATCGTCAAGAAAAACGCCATCATGGTGCTCGACTTCGCCCTTGCGGCCGAACGCAGCGGAAGTCTGGACACGGAAGACGCCATCATTCAGGGCTGCCTCATTCGCTTCCGTCCCATCCTCATGACCACGCTGGCCGCCGTCATGGGCGCGCTGCCGCTGGCGTTCGGCATCGGCGCCACGGGCGCGGAAGCCCGTCAGCCCATCGGCATCTGCGTTTCCGGCGGCCTGATCTTCTCCCAGCTCGTCACGCTCTACATCACGCCGGTGTACTACGTCTATCTCGACAACTTCGGCAAATGGGTGAGCAGAAACATGCGCCGCATCTTCCGCAAGAGTCTCGCCGAACCGTCTCAGGCCGACGCCTCTTCCGGTCAGGCGCAATAACGTTTTCCGCATTCTGCGGAGCACTCGGACAAGGTACGGAAGCCCGGCTTCCGCATGCACAACACAGACCAATCATCAGAGAACTTACATGCTGAACGAATACGAGAATCGTTTTCTTTCCTCGGAAGTGCCGCCCCGTCCCGCCGATCAGGCGCGCTTTCACGTCATCCCCGTGCCCTACGAGGCCACGGTCAGCTATGCCGGAGGCACGGCCAACGGCCCGGAAGCCATTCTTGAAGCCTCCGACCAGCTCGAACTCTGCGACGGAACAAGCTATCCCGGAGAAAACGGCATCTTTACGCAGTGTCCCGTCGATTGCTCAGGCGCGCCGGAACAGGTGATGGAAAACGTCAGGAAGGCCGTGCTGGCCGCGCTCGACGCCGGGGCCATGCCCGTGGTGCTCGGAGGGGAGCATTCCCTCACCTACGGGGAAATGGCGGCGCTCAAGGAACGGTACGGCCGCTTCGGCGTGATTCAGTTCGACGCCCATGCCGACCTGCGCGACAGCTACGAAGGCAGCAAGTGGAGCCACGCCAGCGTGATGCGCCGGGCCGTCAAGGATCTTGACCTGCCGCTCGTGCAGCTCGGCAACCGCATCTACTGCCGCGAAGAACTGGAAGCCAGAAAGGAACACGGCGTCGTCAGCTGGGACGCCCCGTATCTGTGCCGTCACGGCATTCCGGACAATCTCATTCCCGAAGATTTTCCCCGCAACATCTTCATCACCTTCGACGTGGACGGTCTTGATCCTTCCATCATGCCGGAAACCGGAACTCCCGTGCCCGGCGGGCTCGACTGGTACATGGCGCTCGACCTCGCGGCCAAGGCCATGCAGGGACGGCGCGTTCTGGGCTTCGACGTAGTGGAGCTCGCCCCGCGTGAAGGGCACATCGTCTCGGATTTTGCGGCCGCAAGCCTGACCTACGCCCTCATGGGACTCGCGGCAAGAAACAACGATGCTCAATAATTAAAAATGCGGGGAAAGGCTCCTTCCTGCAAAAGACAGGAACCTTTCCCCGCAACCTGTTTTTCCCCAGAATATTTTCCGAACTTTCTACCACAGGCGACGCCGGACGATCTCTTCCTCGCTCCTCCTCTTTCCGTGCGCGCCCTGACGCACACGCGACGCGTCGAAAAGAAAAAGGCGCCGCGAAGCTCCCGACAAGCTTTTTCGAGAAACGCAAGCCGCACATCGTGCATCAAGCGCACCGCTTCAGCAGAAAATCCGGCAGCGAGCGGCAGGCAAAGACACTCCTGCGCAGGACGCTAATTCTCCCTCGGCAAGAAACGCCGGGTGCACGGCCATTTCCTTCCATCGGAGTTGCAAAATCCTTTCCTTAATTAATAGCAGATGGGGGAAATAAACAGCGCCGGCCTCACACGTCGCGTCTCCGCCCGATTTGAGCTCTGCACTGCGCTCAGAGAAAGCGCTCCAGATTGGCTTCCATCTCCGCGAGCGTCTGCATGCACGCCTCTCTGCGCTCGTCCGAAATGGAAGCGAACAGCTTTTTTTCCAGCGACGCATAGGCCCCCCGAAAAAGCTCCAGCGCCTCGCTGCCCGCAGGCGTAAGCCCCACAAGATAGCTGCGTCCGTCGCCGGGATTGGGACGCTTGAACACGTAGCCGCCGTGTTCCAGACAGTCCGTCGCCTTGGTGATGGACGACTTCGGGCGCTTCAACGCCACCACGAGTTCCGTGACCGGCTGCGGTATGCCTGCCTGACTCAAATATTCCAGCACGGCGCCGTGCGACGGCACCAGATCGTCCACCCCCTGCCTGAGCAGCTCGTGCTGAATGATGCGATGCGCCCGAACCAGAATTCGGTTGAGCCGGTCCACGGAATCGCTGTAGTCCATAGTTTCCCCCTTGCGCGACAAGGCGCGCCGAAATTTCCGCCTCTGAGAGCAGTCTCTGGAATCTTCCCCCATTCCCCGTCGCCGGTAAATGATAATCTTCTTTTTTACTTCGCCCCCTTCGCTCCCCATCTTTACGAAAAATGAGTTTTTTGATATGTTGGCAAAGGGAAAACGGTTGATTGTTTACTCAAACAGTATTACTTTTCTCCCGTTCGGTCACAGGAGGGGCGCGCCTATCCCCCTTCCAGCCTGTTGTGACCGACTGACTCTGAAATCTTCCGCGGTTTACGCGGGCACTTTTCCGCCGCTTGGCGGGCATCCTATGAGGAGGACTTTATGGCCAAACACATGAAGACTATGGACGGCAATACCGCCGCCGCGCACATTGCCTACGCCTTGAGCGACGTTGCCGCCATCTACCCCATCACGCCCTCGTCCGTCATGGGCGAACTGGCCGACGAATGGTCCGCCAAGGGCCAGAAGAACCTGATGGGACAGACCGTCGCCATCCGTGAAATGCAGTCCGAAGCCGGTGCCGCCGGCGCTGTTCACGGCTCCCTCGTTTCCGGCGCTCTGACCACCACCTTCACGGCTTCTCAGGGCCTGCTGCTCATGATCCCCAACATGTACAAGATCGCCGGCGAACTTCTGCCTGCCGTCTTCCATGTTTCCGCCCGCGCCCTGGCCTCTCATGCTCTGTCCATCTTCGGCGACCATCAGGACGTCATGGCCGCCCGTCAGACCGGCTTCGCCTTCCTGTGCTCCAACAACCCCCAGGAAGCCATGGACCTCGCTCTGGTGGCTCATCTCGCCGCCATCGACTCCAGCGTGCCCTTCTGCCACTTCTTCGACGGCTTCCGTACCTCTCACGAAATCCGCAAGATCGAAGTCATCGACTATGAAGACATCCGCAAGGTCGTGAACTGGGACAAGGTTCAGGAATTCCGCGACAACGCCATGAATCCTGAACATCCCCATCAGCGCGGCACCGCCCAGAACCCCGACATCTACTTCCAGAACCGCGAAGCCTGCAACCCCTTCTACAACGAAGTGCCCGCCGTCGTGATTGACGCCATGAAGCGCGTCGCCTCCATCACCGGCCGCAACTACAAGCCCTTCGACTACTACGGAGATCCCGAAGCCGATCGCGTGGTCGTGGCCATGGGCTCTTCCTGCGACGTCATGGAAGAAGTGGTCGACTACCTGAACGCTCAGGGCGAACACGTCGGTATCGTCAAGGTTCGTCTGTTCCGTCCCTTCAGCGCCGAGCTCATGCTGAACGTCATGCCCGCCACCGTGCAGACCGTGACCGTGCTCGACCGCACCAAGGAACCCGGCTCCCTCGGTGAAC
Organism: uncultured Mailhella sp.; assembly: GCF_944324995.1. Classification (GTDB taxonomy): domain Bacteria; phylum Desulfobacterota; class Desulfovibrionia; order Desulfovibrionales; family Desulfovibrionaceae; genus Mailhella. The sequence goes on along the minus strand of NZ_CALUYL010000014.1, from coordinate 10,127 downwards.
CTCTGTACGAAGACGTCTGCACCGCCTTTGTGGAACACGGCGATCAGATCCGCGTGTTCCCCAAGCTCCTCTCCGGCCGCTACGGCCTCGGCTCCAAGGAATTCACCCCCGCCATGGCCAAGGCCGTGTTCGACAACATGCTGGTTGCTTCTCCCAAGAACCACTTCACCGTGGGCATTGAGGACGACGTCACCAACCTGTCCCTCGAAGTGGGCGCCGACATCGACACCGTGCCCGCCGGCACCGTGCAGTGCAAGTTCTTCGGCCTCGGCTCCGACGGCACTGTTGGCGCCAACAAGGACGCCATCAAGATCATCGGCGACAACACCGACATGTACGCTCAGGGCTACTTCGCCTACGACTCCAAGAAGTCCGGCGGCTTCACCGTTTCGCATCTGCGTTTCGGCAAGTCCTATCTCAAGTCCTCCTACCTGGTGAACCGCGCCGACTTCATCGCCTGCCACAAGGATTCCTACGTCCACATGTATGACGTGCTCGAAGGCATCAAGGACGGCGGCACCTTCCTGCTGAACTCCAGCTGGACTTCCCTGGAAGACATGGAGCGCGAACTGCCCGGCCAGATGAAGCGCACCATCGCCAGAAAGCACCTCAAGTTCTACAACGTTGACGCCGGCAAGGTGGCTGCGGAAGTGGGCCTCGGCAACCGCATCAACATGGTTACCCAGACCGCCTTCTTCAAGCTCGCCAACGTGCTGCCCATCGACGACGCCATCAACTACATCAAGGCCGCCATCAAGAAGACCTACGGCAAGAAGGGCGACAAGGTCGTCAACATGAACATCGCCGCCGTGGACAAGGCTCTTGAAGCTCTCACCGAGATCAAGTACCCCGAATCCTGGGCCGACGCCGCCGACACTCCTTCCATCTACCACGACACCGATCCCTACATCGCCAACGTGGTTCGTCCCATCCTTGCTCAGAAGGGCGACACCCTGCCCGTGTCCGCCTTTGATCCCACCGGCATCGTTCCGCTCGGCACCACCGCCTGCGAAAAGCGCGGCGTAGCCGTGTTCGTGCCCGAATGGGATTCCACCAAGTGCATCCAGTGCACCCGCTGCTCCATGGCCTGCCCCCATGCCGCCATCCGTCCCGTGCTCGCCACTGAAGACGAACTCGAAGGCGCGCCTGAAAGCTTCGTCACCATCGACGCCATGGGCAAGGAACTCAAGGGCCTCAAGTTCCGCATTCAGGTGTACGCTCAGGACTGCCTCGGCTGCGGTTCCTGCGCCAACGTCTGCCCCGCCAAGGAAAAGGCTCTGGTCATGAAGCCCCTCGAAACCCAGCTCGACGCTCAGGTGGCCAACCTCAAGTTCGCCGAAGAAAACATCTCCATCAAGGACGACCTGGTCGATCGCGGCACCCTCAAGGGTTCTCAGCTCTGCCAGCCTCTGCTGGAATTCTCCGGCGCCTGTGCCGGCTGCGGCGAAACTCCCTACGTCAAGCTGCTCACCCAGCTGTTCGGCGAACGCATGGTCATCGCCAACGCCACGGGCTGCACCTCCATCTGGGGCGGCTCCGCTCCCACCACGCCTTACTGCCAGAACAAGGACGGCTTCGGCCCGGCCTGGGGCAACTCCCTGTTTGAAGACGCCGCCGAATACGGCCTCGGCATGCACGACGCCTACAAGCAGCGTCGCGACGGCCTCGCCCTTGCCTGCCGTGAAGCTCTGGAAGTGCCCGGCATCAGCGAAGAACTGAAGACCGCCCTCCAGAACTGGCTCGACAACATGAACGACGCCAAGCTCTCCCGTGAATACGGCGAAGCCGTGCTCGACGAGCTCACCGACGTTGACGGCAATCCCGCCCTCGAAAAGCTCTGGACCATGCAGGATCTCTTCACCAAGAAGTCCTTCTGGGTGTTCGGCGGCGACGGCTGGGGCTACGACATCGGTTACGGCGGCCTTGACCACGTCATCGCTTCCGGTGCCGACATCAACATCCTCGTCATCGATACCGAAGTGTACTCCAACACCGGCGGCCAGGCCTCCAAGGCTACTCCGCTCGGCTCCATCGCCAAGTTCGCTGCCGGCGGCAAGCCCGTCCGCAAGAAGGAACTCGGTCGCATGGCCATGACCTACGGCTACGTGTACGTCGCCAGCGTGAGCATGGGCGCCGACATGAACCAGGTGCTCAAGGCCTTCAAGGAAGCCGAAGCCTATCATGGTCCTTCGCTCATCATTGCCTACGCTCCCTGCATCAACCAGGGCATCCGCAAGGGCATGGGCCGCAGCCTCGAAGAAGCCAAGCTCGCCGTGCAGACCGGTTACTGGCCTCTGTACCGCTACAACCCCACCCTCAAGGAAGAAGGCAAGAATCCCTTCATTCTTGACTACAAGAAGGAGCCCGACGGCACCCTCGATGAATTCCTGCTCGGCGAAAACCGCTATGCCCAGCTTGAAAAGGCTAAGCCCGAACTTGCCAAGAAGATGCGTGCCACTCTGGCTCAGCAGTATCAGGAACGCTTCGACGAACTGACCGAGCTCTCCAAGTAAACTGATTCCGCTTGGGGCGGAAAGAACTTCTTTCCGCCCCCTTTCTCGTTGCGGCTTAAAGAAAACGTCCGCGTTTCTTTGCCGCAACATACGTTGCACGATTCCATCGTTGCGGCATCCATCAGGAGAATAATACAATGAAAAAGTTTGTTTGCCCCATCTGCGGCTATACCGTTGAAGCTGAAAGCCTTCCCGAAGATTTCGTGTGCCCCCAGTGCGGCGCTCCCGGCTCCAAGTTCCGTGTGGAAGAAGGCAACGCCGGCTTCGTGACCGAACACCATGTCGGCGACGGCAAGGTTGAAGACGCCGACATCATGGAAGAACTGCGCGCCAACTTCACCGGCGAATGCACCGAAGTGGGCATGTATCTTGCCATGAGCCGTCAGGCCGAACGTGAAGGCTATCCTGAAATCGCCGACGCCTTCAAGCGCTATGCCTTTGAAGAAGCCGAACACGCTGCCAAGTTCGCCGAACTGCTCGGCGAAGTGCTCGTGCCCTGCACCAAGACCAACGTGAAGATGCGCGCTGAAGCTGAAGCCGGTGCCTGCGCCGGTAAGATGGAAACCGCCCGCAAGGCCAAGGCCAAGGGCTATGACGCCATCCACGACACCGTGCATGAAATGGCCAAGGACGAAGCTCGCCACGGTGCCGGTTTCGCCGGTCTGCTGAAGCGCTACTTCTAATGCGCTTCAGACGCTTCCGGGCGGGATCCCTCACCGCACAGTTTTCCTGAAGCGTCTGAAAAGTTTTAGTGTTGCTTGAAAGATACCCCGTCATCGACGGGGTATCTTTTTTTTCAACTTTTCGCTATCCAAGAAGAACATTCCCGCACAATGCGGGAATCCCGTTTTTTGCTGCGGCAGGCAAAACAGCGGAACCGGCCAGGGAACGCCGATTTTTCTAAACCTTTTCCGAGTTCTCCGTTTGTCGGAGAAACCTGTCAGGAGCTTTGTATGTCCTGCGAGGTAACAACGTCCTCGACGCCTTCCATGTACGGCAATGCCGACCGCAACCTTCTCATGGCGCATGTGCAGAAGCATTTCGGAGCCATCTCCGGCATAGGGCAGGCCCAACTGCCCTCGGGCGGCGCGCTCGACATTCTGGCCCTCACTCCTCCCAGTCGGAAACATATCGGCAGGCTCTTTTCCGCTCAAACCTCCCCTTCCGCAGGAGAAGAAACCATCCTTCTCACCATCGGTGCCGGAGCTCGCCCCATGAGCGTTCCCAAAGACAGCGAACTTCCGCCCAGGGCCGAATATCTGATACGCCTGCCTGCCGACTGGAACGTGCAGTCCGGCGAAGAGCGGGACGCCTGGCCGGTTCGCCTGCTGATGAATATTGCATCCCTGCCTGAAACGACCCAAAGTTACAACGCCTGGGGACATACCTTCAGTTTTTCGCAGGGGCTCCCTTTTGCCGACAATACCGGACTTTGCGCCGCCATGCTGACGGGCATGAACGATCGCGAAGGGCAATGCCGTCTCAACGACGGTGAAGCCGTCACGTTTTATGAGGTCATCCCCCTGTACGCGGAAGAGCTGACACTCGTTGCCGAACAAAGTCCCGTCGCTCTGATTGATGAATTCATCCGCTACAACCTCCCCCGCGTGGTGACGCCGGATCGCCCCAATGTCGCCGTCATGGCAAAACGCAGGGCTGAACTCGTCAAGAACTTTCAGGCCATGGAAGACAGCAAGCGCCATGAACTCACCAGGCACATGGACGCCCTGTCCCCGGAAGAACGCATTGCCCTCAAGGAATCGCTTGCCGCCGACGGCGGACTGACCAGACAGGCTTCAAATCTCGTGCGGCAGGCCATGTCTTTTTTCAAAGGCAGAAAGTAGCTCTTCTCCGACGTCATCAGGCGTCACGCTCAAAGGAGGGGGGATTCTCCGGGCAAGCTTCGTACACGCAGACGACGAACCGCCCAGCCGAATGATGGAGGGCAAGCCCTGAGACAGGTCTTGCTGTTTTCATGCGGAATCGCCTTGCCCGCCTGACGCCGACCGATTGAATCTGACGGGTCTTCAAAAGGCAAAAGTCCTTCTGACCGGCACCCCCTCTGACTTCGACTTTTGTGCAACGTATCTATTAAAAAAATATACGAGGGAACTCCCCCGTATATTTTTCAAGAATGATGCCTGCTTTTAAAGAATCTTATTGAGAAAATAAGGGAACTGTTTTCTCCACCAGGGCCAGTCATGGTCCACATCGTGTCCCCAGAAGTCAAAAAAGGCGCGGATGCCCTTTTCTTCAAAAATCGCCTTCAGCATGCCTGTGGTGCGTATCATTTCATCTTCCCAGGCACCCTGCCCCGTGCATATGTATATGCTCCGGGTATTGAACATGGGAATATAGGAATGATCCAGGGGAAAACCTCTCATGTAATCAACTATGGAGTTGTTGTAGAGGTTGGAGTCCATGTAGTCGCCGAAGAAATATCGGGCATCGTAGGCTCCGCTCAGAGCAATGACGCCGTCAAACAAATCGGGCCGCCGCAGAAACGTGTTCAGCGCATGCGTTGCTCCCATGCTGCATCCAGCCGTCAGCGGGGCCTGCCTGGTTCCGTTCATCTGCAGCATGAGCGGCGTGAACTCCTCGGTGCAGTAGCGGAACCACTGCTCCTGAAGCCATGCGCGACGTCCCTTGTCGCCGTTTTTGTCCGACCAGGTTTCTTCATCAATGGAATCGACACAGAACAGCTGAATGCGACCGGCCTGGATATGCTCGGCCACAGTTTCCGGCATCTGAAAGTCGTTAAAATCCGTACACCGGCCGTTTTGCGTAGGAAACACCATCACAGGCTTGCCCGTGTGGCCGAAGACAAGAAACGGCAGCTCCCGGTCGAGAACCCGGCTGTACTGGCTGTGACGCTGATACTCCATCAGTACGTCTCCTGCACAAAGTGAATGAATTCATCCTTCTGCTCGGCCGTATCGAGAATGGCCGTCCACTGATGATTCCCCATGGCCCCGGAAATGGCGTCGGGAATGTCCAGATCCATGACGATGCGTCCGGCGTAACGCGAACGAATTTCCTCGGGCGTATGCACATAGGGCTTGCCGTTGCGTCTGCCGGCATAGACGGCAAAAAACTTCTGCCGGTCGAGATCAACAAAAGTCTTGTCGTGCGTGACCATGTCGGCCCATATGGAATAGACGTCCACACTGTTGGCGTAGTTGAACATGTCAGGCGTCCATCCTCCGGCGGGGCGCATGTTCACCTCCAGAGCCACCAGCTCGCCCTTGCGGGCAAGACCGGGCTTGTCCTCCCTGAGTCTGAAGAACTCCAGATGGAAGAATCGACTGCGCACATTGAACGCCTTGATCGTATTGCGGCCGACTTCTTTGAGATCGTCGGGCAGATTGCTCGCAGTGTAGTAGGCCAGATGATCCTTGTTGTTCACGATATCCGCAATGGACGGCGGCCACGATGTGCAGGTTTCAAAAATCACATTGGCCTTGGAATCGGAAACGCCGTCGTAGGACCAGATGTCTCCGCAGAGATATTCCTCCATGATATAAGGAACATTTTCCTTGCCCGCATAAAAGCGTTCCATCTCTTCATCGCTGGAAATCTTGTAGCTGCCGGAAGCTCCCATACCTCCGTCGGGCTTGACGAACACCGGATAGCCCACTTCATGCGCAAAAGCCTTGCCGCTCTCCAGATCGCCGATAAGATGCCAGCGCGCCGCAGGCACTCCGGCATCCTGATAAAACTTCTTCATGGCCGACTTGCGACGCACGTTGGCGACCTCCGCCACGCTCATGCCGGTTTTGATATTGAAATCGTCACGCAGACGCGCGTCCTGACTGAGCCAGTACTCATTATTGCTTTCCACCCAGTCTATGCGGCCGTGCTTGAACGTAAGAAACGCCATGGCTCTGTAAACCTGGTCGTAATCTTCCAGAGAGTCCACCCGGTAATATTCCGTAAGACAGCCGCGAAGCTCGCCGGACAGCTCGTCATAAGGCGTGTCCCCTATGCCGAGAACATTGACGCCGCGAGCCTTCAGCCGATCGCAGAAGTTCCAGTACGACTGGGGAAACTGTGGAGAAATAAACACAAAATTCATAAGAATCCTCTCAGTAGGACAACTATTTCCGCCCGCATCCAGCGCGGAAATCATCTGTATTGCGTTCAGTATGAATCACTACATCGCAAAAAGCAATCACCGACTCCGGCATCAAGACTTTTGGAGTCCATAACCTGATTCTTTTCCTGAAAAAATCGTCGCATGCGCCACGCCCTTCATCTCCCTTTCCGATCAACGTGCTCTCCCCTCAATTTTTCTTTAAAAACAGCCTGCCTTTGTCTTGTAAGCACCATCGTTGCCGTATATACTGCCTCGATGTTTTCCGTATTCCCCCAGAATGACGTTACAAAAATCACCGACGCCCTGCTTGCCTGGTTCGCCCTCCACAAGCGTCCGCTGCCTTGGAGAGTGCATTACACTCCCTATGAAGTCTGGATATCCGAAGTCATGCTTCAGCAGACCCAGATGGAACGCGGCGTTGCCTATTTTCAACGCTGGATGAACCGCTTTCCCGACGTCCGCTCCGTGGCCGATGCCCCGGAAGAAGAAATACTCCGCTACTGGGAAGGTCTCGGTTACTATCGCCGCGCGCGCTTTCTCCATCAGGCCGCAAAAATCATGCTTGAACGCCACGGCGGCACCGTTCCCGACTCCCAGAAGGCGCTCTCCTCTCTTCCCGGACTTGGCGACTATACCGTGGCCGCCATTCTCGGCATTGCCTACGAGCAGGACATGGTATCCATCGACGCCAACGTCGAGCGAGTCTTTTCCCGCCTCATGAACATCGACTCTCCCGTCAAAAAAAATCCGGCTGCCGCGCTCATTCGTCAGGAAGCTCAGCGTTTTCTGCCTCACGGTCAGGCCCGCGCCTACAATCAGGCGCTCATGGAGCTCGGTGCTCTGGTCTGCGGCAAGTCTCCGCGATGCCTGCAGTGTCCCCTCGTCTCCTGGTGCTCGGCGCACAAACTGGGCGTGGAAAAGGAACGGCCTGTTGCCGAGGCAAAAGCCCGCACCATTCCCGTCACTTCAGCGCACGGCATTCTCATTGTGGAAGGTCAGGTTCTGCTGCTTCGTCGCCGTCCCGAGGGCCTCTGGGGCAACATGTGGGAATTCCCAGGAACAGAGGTCTCTTCCGGCTCACCGCAGGAAGCGGTCATACGGACGCTGGCAGAAATGGGCATTCCGGTGGAAATCATTGCTCCTCTCGGGCAGGTTCAGCACGGCTACACCAATCACAGACTCACCGCCCACTTTTTTCGCATTGCCGCCGATCCCCCGCTGACCATGAACGAAATTTCCGCGAGACTCGACGATGTTCCCCACCGTTTTGTTCCCTGGAACAAAACGGAAGATCTCGCCATGCCCGCACATCATCGGAAAATGGCGGAACGCTATTTTCTCAGGAAAACCCGCGCTAAGGCGGAACAACTCTCCCTGTAGGAAGGCTACTATGAAACACACTGTTTATTGGATTGAAGGCGACGGCATAGGCCCTGAAATATGGAAGGTGACCCGGCCCGTTCTGGACGCCGCCATGCAGGCCGCCACGGACGGCGAAGAAGAACTGGAATGGGTGGAACTTCTGGCCGGTGAAAAAGCCACGCGTCTGACCGGCTCTCCCCTTCCTCAGGAAACCCTCGACACGCTGAAAACGGCGTCCGTCGCCATCAAAGGGCCGCTCGGCACGCCCGTGGGCGGCGGCATGCGCAGTCTCAACGTGGCCATGCGTCAGGCTTTTGATCTGTACGCCTGCATTCGCCCCGTCAGCTGGTTTGAAGGCATAAGCACGCCCGTCAAGCATCCTGAGAACGTCAACATGGTCATTTTCCGTGAAAATACCGAAGACGTTTATGCCGGCATCGAATATCAGGCCGGTTCCGCCGAAGCGGAAAAGCTGGCCGCATTTCTGCGTTCCGAGTTCGGGGCAAAAATCCGCGAAGCGTCCGCCATCGGCATCAAGCCCATGTCGGCGTTCTGCTCCAAGCGCCTTGTCCGCCGCGCCATCCGGTACGCGCTGGATCACCATCTTCCCAGCGTCACTCTGGTACATAAGGGCAATATCATGAAATTCACCGAAGGCGGATTCCGCGCATGGGGATATGAAGTCGCCAGAGAAGAATTCGGCGACGTCACCATTCCCGAAAAGGAAGCCACGCCGGAAAACAGCAAGGGCAAGATCATTATTAAAGATCGCATTGCCGACGCCATGTTCCAGGAAGCCCTGCTTCGCCCCGAACAGTACAGCGTTCTTGCACTGCCCAACCTGAACGGCGACTACATCTCCGACGCGCTGGCGGCTCAGGTCGGCGGCCTCGGCATGGCTCCCGGCGTCAACATGTCCGACACGCTGGCGCTGTTTGAAGCCACGCACGGCACGGCTCCCACCGCCGCGGGAAAGGACATCGCCAATCCCGGAAGCCTTCTGCTCTCCGGCGCTCTCATGCTGGAACATCTCGGCTTTGCCGCCGCCGCGGACAAAGTGAGGCAGGCCATTCTCAAGGCCATCGCCGATAAGACTGTCACTCCCGATCTGGCCGCGGAAATGCCCGGAGCTCAGGCTGTTTCCTGCTCAAAATTCGGTGAAATTCTCCTGGAAAACATCCGTTGAGAAAAAAAATTTGGAATTTTCCAATTTTTTGCTTGACGTCCGGGGGCATCTATACTAGAAACACTCCTGTCGCGGAGAGGTTTCCGAGCCCGGCTTAAGGAGCACGATTGGAAATCGTGTGTACCCGAAAGGTACCAAGAGTTCAAATCTCTTCCTCTCCGCCAGATATTTACAACCCGCTGTTTTTACAGCGGGTTTTTCTTTTAATCGCGGCTCGTTCGTACTGGATACACCTTCTGGATACGTTTCAGGTACGAGCTATGAACGACTTAGAGCCGCTGAATATCCCCGGAACAGCTTCTCACTCCCGGTACCTTTCGAAGTACAAGACCTACCTTTCTCATCATCGCGGTATCAGGTATTTTAGAATAACTGTGCAGAATCACTTGCGTTCTCTTTTAGGAAAAACTGAAATCCGCCGCTCTTTGGATGGTATGAAAAGCCGAACTGCCCGCTCCAAGGCAGTCCGGCTCTCTGTTGCTGCCCAGACATTTTTTGCCCTGGTGGAGGAGATTCAGTCGGGAAGGATACAGCTTGTGCACGGTACTTCTATGCAACATGCTGAATTTTTAAGTGGATTCGTGAGAAAGCTGGATACGTTCTGGTTTACTGCGGCCTGTGAAGAAGACCTTTCCCCTGCTGCTCTTACTCTGTCTCTGCCGAAATTCATGAAGGAAGCCGGGGCGGGATTGGAGACAGGAGAAAAGAAAAACGCACCTGCAAAGAAAACTCTGGAAGCAATCTCCAGTACTCCCGTATTGCGGGTGGAAGTCAGCTCCATGCTGAATTCCACCACGCGCTCAGAGGCTGCTCCGAAGTCGTTCAGAGCAACCTCCGAGCCTGCGAGTTCGGAATCACGAAAAAGTACCTCTAGCAGTCACAGGCACGTCAAAAGACTTCCCACCGTCTCAGAAGCGGCGGAAGCCTATATCTCTGCCAAATCCCTTACCTGGTCGAAAGGAAGCATCAA
>NZ_CALUYL010000013.1 GCF_944324995.1 uncultured Mailhella sp. | reverse complement strand
ATGGAGCGCATGAGGGCGGTTTCTTCGCCGCACACGAACGCGCCCGCGCCCTGCTTGATCTTCAGATGGAAGCTGAAGTCGGAACCGAGAATGTTGTCGCCGATGAGTCCGAGGGCTTCGGCTTCGGCGAGGGCGATACCGAGGCGCTTGATGGCGAGCGGATATTCGGCGCGCACGTACACATAGCCTTCGGTGGCTCCCGTGGCCCATGCGCCGATGAGCATGCCTTCGATGACGGCGTTGGGATCGCCTTCCAGCACGGAGCGGTCCATGAACGCGCCGGGATCGCCTTCGTCGGCGTTGCAGAGCATGTACTTGGGTTCGGCCGGTTCGGAAGCCATGAACTTCCACTTGAGGCCGGTGGGGAAGCCTGCGCCGCCGCGGCCGCGCAGGCCGGAGTTGAGCACTTCCTCAAGGGTGGCCTGACGGCCCATGGAAAGGGCCTTGGCTATGCCCTGATAGCCGCCGTTGGCGATGTATTCAAAGATGTTTTCCGGATCGATGCGTCCGCAGTTGCGCAGCACGAGGCGCTTCTGCAGGTTGTAGAAGAGCATGTCGCGGTAGCTGTGGCGCGGGGTTTTGCCGGTGCGGCCCTGATAGTGGAGCCTCTCCACGGTTTTGCCTTCGAGCACGGTGGTCTTGATGAGCTCGTCGGCGTCTTCGGGCTGCACGCGCACGTAGAAGATGCCGCCGGGATAGAAGATGACGAGCGGTCCGAGTTCGCAGAAGCCGTGGCAGCCGGTGACCACGATGCTCACGCGGTCGCTCAGGCCGTTCTTGTCGATGGCGGCCTGGAGGGCGTCGCGGATGTTCATGCTGCCCGAGGAGGTGCAGCCGGTGCCGCCGCAGATGAGGATCTGATATTTTTCCTGGTCGGGTGCGCGGTTGTAGTTGCGCAGATCAAGCAGAGGCCGGGCTTCTTCCTGCAGCCTGTTGAGGGCGTCGACGGAAGTGAGACGTTTGAGTTCAAGCATGTCGTCCTCTCCTTTATGCCAGGTAGCTGTCGAGAATGCCGGGAATGTCGTCGGGGGTCAGGCGGCCGTGGGTGTTCTCGTTCACCATCATGACCGGAGCCAGACCGCAGGCGCCGAGGCAGGCCACGGTTTCCAGCGTGAAGTTGAGATCCTTGGTGGTTTCGCCGGGCTTGATGTCGAGGTGATGGCTCACCGCTTCAAGAATGGCGGCCCCGCCGCGGACGTGACAGGCCGTGCCCTGACAGACGCGGACGATGTTCTTGCCGCGCGGATTGAGGTGGAACTGTGCGTAGAACGTGACCACGCCGAACACTTCCGCCACCGGAACGTTCAGTTCCGACGCGATGGTTTCGAGCACTTCCTGCGGCAGATAGCCGTAAACATCCTGGGCCTGCTGCAGAACGGGAATGAGCGCGCCTTTCGGGTTCTGCTTGTAGGGTTTCAGAATGTCCATGAGAGGAGCAAGGTCAATGGGGCTGGCCGTGCAGTTGCAAGACATGTGGATATCCTCCTGGTACAATCCTGGCTCCGACCGGCCTGCGACGGCGGTCAGGGCGTTCCGTGTCCCCTGCGGGACGTTTGCGGGTGGGGCGCGGCGCGTTCGGCGAGGCGCCCGCAGCGGAAAAAGCGCGTCGTCCCTCCTGTCCGGGACGGCAGTTTTTCCGCCGGCCGGAATCATTCTCCTGCGGAGGATGTCCGGCTTTTCCCCTGGTCGGGGGAGGCGGCGGACCTGTCGGCAATGCCCGCCGCTTTGAGAATGTCTTTTTCCTGTGCCCAGGCGTCCTTGAGAAAGGCTTTCGCTTCCTGCCGGTTCAAAAGCACGGGAGAGGCGGAAAAGCCTTCCAGTGTCTTGGCAAGTTTGCCGGTTTCGGCGGCCTTCTGAAAGGCGAGGGAAAGTTCGTCCAGAGTCTGCGGCGGCACGCCGGCCGGCGCGAGAAGAATGAAGGAGGAGTCGCCGCGTCCGGGATCGGCGAAGCCCTTGTCGCTCAGGGAGGGCACGCCCGGCAGGGCGGGGAGCCTCGCTCCTGCGAGAACCATGAGCGGAAGAAGCTGACCGTTCTTCACGCGGGGCAGCGCGCCGCTCGCGGCGGCGTCCACGTGGCCGCCGAGCAGGGCGGCTTCGGCTTCGCCGGGTCCGCCGAAGGGCACGAAGCGCCATTTGAGCGAGGGATCCTTGGCGGATATGGCGGCAAGGGCGACGTGGGAGGGCGTGCCCAGACCGGGAACGCCGATGCGCATTTCGCCGGAGGCCTGGCGCGTGGCGGCAAGAAAGTCGTCCAGAGTCTTCCAGGGCGCGCCGGGGCGCGTCACCAGCACGGGGGAGGCCTGTCCGAAAATGAGCAGAGGCTCCACGTCCTTGAGCGGATCGTAGGGCGCGTTGTTGACGGTGGGAATGAAAATGAGCGCGTTGGTCACGCAGGCGGCGAGGCGGGAGCCGTCGGCCTTGTCTTGTGCCAGTCTGGCCACGGCGGTCATGCCGCCGCCGCTCGGCGTGTTCCGGGGAACGATGTTTCTTCCCAGAACGGCTTCGGCGTCATGGGCGAGCACGCGGGCTGCGGCGTCGAGGGCTCCGCCCGGACTGAAGGCGATGGACAGCTGAATGGGGCCGTCTGCGGCGCGGGCCTGCGGAACGGAAACTGGAGAGAGAAGCAGGAGAGAGAGGGCGGCAAGGCCGAAGTATGGAATACGCCATTTCATGGTGCATATCTCTACAGGTAAAAATGAAATCGGCAAGCATAAAAAATTTTTTCACATAAGAGTATCGGATATATCGGTGTAACGTATTATAATCGTGCGTTATTTGCAAGACGGCCTTCTTTGAGCGTTCAATCAGTTTTATAAAAAATGACAGAAAAGGCGAAAAGGAGGCCTGTTTTGACGGCTACCAGAAGGAGAGGAGCGTCTGCATGAGATGGGTTTCCAGTCTCGGGCCGAGCACGAAGGCGAGCACGAGGGGCGCGGGCGAACAGCCGCAGCGCCGGAGCGCCACGGCAAGAAGCCCGAAGAGCACGCACTGCGCCGGGCCGGACATGCCGTCGGCTCCCACGTAGGAGCCCGTCAGGCAGAGCAGGCAGATCACGGGCCAGAGCAGCCGGAAGGGAAGGCGCGCGAGCCTTGCCCAGAAGCCTGAAAGGGTCAGGCCGAGCACGAGCAGAATGACGTTGCCCGCGATGAGGCAGAACATGAGCCCCCAGTAGAAGTCCGGCTGATCTTCGGGCAGGGAGGGGCCGGGCGTGACGCCCACGACGGTGAGCGCGCCGAGCATGGCGGCCATGATGGGATTGGTGGGCAGGCCCATGAGCAGAAGCGGCGCAAACGAGGCCATGGCCGCGGCGTTGTTGGAGGCTTCGGGCCCGGCGAGGCCTTCCCAGGCGCCTTTTCCGAACTGTTCCGGATGCTTGCTGAGGCGCTTTTCCAGCGCGTGGGAGGCAAAGCTTGCGGTGACGCCCGCGCCGCAGGGCACAAGACCGGTGAGGAATCCGAGAACGCTGCCGCGAAGGGCCGCCAGGGCGGTGGAGAGGCGGCGCAGGCAGGGCACGGCGTCCGGCGCGGCGGCGCGGATTTTTTCCGGGCCGGAGAGCAGGGCGTTGAAGAGATCGCCGAGACCGAACAGGCCGAGCAGCAGGGATGTCAGCTCCACGCCTTCGGAGAGCCGCCACGCGCCGAAGGTCATCCGCTCTGCGCCGTACACGGGATCCATGCCCGGCAGGGCGAGGGCGAGACCGAGGAAGATCATGCACAGGCTGCGGCGCGGGCCGCCGGGGCTGGTGAAGGCGACGAGCAGCAGCGCGCAGGCCATGACGGCCGCCCGACCGGCGGGGCCGAAGAAGAGCGCCGCGCCGGAAAGCACGGGAGCGAGCAGCAGCATGGCGAGCGAGGCGAACATGCCGCCGGTGAAGGATGCGAGCGTAGCCGTGGCGAGGGCCTGCCGGGCCTTGCCGCCGAGGGCCAGCGGATGGCCTTCAAAGAGAGTCGCCACGGCGTCGGCTTCGCCGGGAATGCCCATTAATATGGATGTGACGGCTCCGCCGTACTTGGCGCCGTAAAAAATGCCGGAGAGCAGGGAGATGGCGGGCAGAGGTTCGAGCACATAGACGAGGGGAAAGAGCAGGGCCATGGCCGCGGGCGGGCCGAAGCCCGGCAGCACGCCCACGGTCATGCCGAGAAACACGCCTGCAAGCACGAGCAGCCACAGCTTGAGGGAGCAGAGGGCGGAGAGCGCCGAGCCCATGCCGGAAAGCAGGGAAGGGTCGAACAAAGAGGCGTCCACGGCCTACGCTCCGGGGGCGAAGGAGAAGAGCGCGCCTTGCGGCAGCGGCCAGGCCAGCAGCTTTTCCATGCCGAGCCAGAGCGCGAGGCACAGCAGCAGGGCGAGCGCGAGGGATTCGTTGCGGGAACAGCCGCCGAAGCGGCAGGCGCAGAGCGCGGCGAAAAAGGTGGCAGGAAGCCAGCCTGCGGCATGGACAAGCAGCATCCAGAGCAGGCAGGAGAAGAGCAGACCGCCTGCTTCGCGCAGGGCCTTGCGGGAGGGCCGCTCTTTGGCGGCGGATGCGGGGGGCAGAAGCAGCGCGCCGACAAAAAGTCCCGCGCCGACGGCGCGCGGCCAGATGCCGGGGCCGGGGAGTCCGGCGGAAAGCGCGGGCGGCGCGGCCGCAACAATCGCGACGGCGGCAAGCGCGAGCAGAACGCGCAGGGCGTGACGCCGCAGGGCGGCGCGGGGCAGACGCATGGGAGACCTCGAAACGGGAAGAATGACGGCCCTGCGGGCCGGGCCGAGTATAGGACAGAAGAAAAAGATGGGCAACGGCGCGGAAACCGGGGCGCGGAGGGGGAGTTTCCCTTGACAGCGGCGGCATATTCGGGGAAGGTGTCTCGATAGTTTTTTTTGGAGGAACCATGCCTAAAGAAGACGCCATTGAAGTGGACGGTATCGTGGAAGAAGCCCTTCCCAATGCCATGTTCCGCGTGAAGCTGGAAAACGGCCACGAAGTGCTTTCCCATATTTCCGGCAAGATGCGCAAGTTTTATATCCGCATTCTGCCCGGCGACCGCGTGAAGGTCGAGCTTTCGCCCTACGATCTCACCCGCGGACGCATTACCTACCGCATGAAGTAAGATGGAGCCGCTCGCCATTCCCTCGTCCGGGGGAGCCCGTCCCGAGTCCGGGAAGGGCGCAAGGCGGCGCAAGCCCGTCCGGCTTCCTGCGGCCGGCGCATCCGAGATGCTGCTGATCCGTATCGCTCCTCGTGATACGGGTCTTTTTCGTTATCTTCTGGAAGGCGGGGGCGGGCATCTGGCCATGCTCACGGTGCTTGATCCCCGTGCGGCCCTGTTCAAGCTGCTGTTTTCTCCGCATCAGCGGGAGGAGCTTGAGGCACTGCTTGAGAGCATGCGCAAAACCGTGCCCTTCGAGGTGCGCCGCTGGCCCGTGAAGACGCCCGCCGCGCCGGACCATCAGAATCTTCCGGAGTGCGGAGCCGCGTCGGCCTGCGGAGACTCTTCCGGGAACGAAAATTCCCCGGCCCGTGCGGCGTCGCCGGACGGAACAACCCCCTCGCCGGAGTCGGAATCCTCGGAACCCGACGCTTTTTCGGCAAAGCCTTCGTCCGTGGGGTGAAGGCTGCGTCGCCTCGTTCCGGCGTTTTTTGCGATGTCGGGCCGCTGTTGCCTGAAAGAGCCTGCCGCGCCTTGCCGCGTTGTCTTGTCTGTCGTCCGTTGCCAGGAAATTGTTGTGAAACTTCGGCGTCGCGTCCTGAATCTGGGAGGCGTCGCCGTTTTTTTTTGACGGTGTGCAGTGCGTTTGCTGCAAAAGGCTCGCGTTGCGTGGCTGAAAACGCGCCGCGGCGGTGTTTTGTGCGATGTTCGTGTCGGACGCGTGCCGCTTGCTCTGCGCCTCTTCTCCTGTTTTAATGTTGCCGTAAACCTCAGCCTTTTCCTGTCGGAAAAAGGAGTCTCCCATGCTTGTCGCAGGCGTTGTTCTTGCCGTTCTTGTGGTGCTGGGCGTGGCGCTCATGCTTTTTTACAACGCGCTCGTCCGGGGGCGGAATCTTGCCGAGGAGGCGTGGAGCGGCATCAGCGTGCAGCTGCGCCGCAGGCACGATCTGGTGCCTGCGCTCATCAGCGTGGTGCAGGGCTACGCCGTGCATGAAAAGGACGTGCTTTCCGCCGTGGCCGGAGCCAGAGAGGCGGGCATGAAGGTTGCCGGAGGCGACGCGCGCGCCGTGGGCGAGGCGGAAAAGGGCCTCAGCCTTGCGCTCGGCCGTCTGCTGGCCGTGGCGGAAGCCTATCCCGAACTCAAGGCCAACGAGAATTTTCTTCATCTTCAGCACTCCCTCACGGAACTGGAAAACGACCTTCAGATGTCCCGCCGCTACTACAACGGCACGGTGCGCGAGCAGAACAACCGCGTCATGCAGTTTCCGAGCAACGTGGTCGCCGGATGGTTCGGCTTCAGGAAGATGGAATATTTCGAGCTCTCCGGCGAGGAGGAAGCCGCCGCGCCCAAGGGCTTTCCCGTCGCGTAGATGCGGCGCGGGAGGCGCTTTCGCGGGGAAAACTCGGCGTTCGGGTTGCGGCGTCGATTGAAGGCGGGCGGAAGTCGCGCCCCCTGCGCTCTTTTGCGCCCTGCCTGCGGGCGTTTGGGCGCTCTTGAAAACGCGGATCAGTTCTCCGGGAGGATGGCATGAAGCGGTGGATTCTGGCGGCGATCATCTGTCTG
The DNA here is from genome assembly GCF_944324995.1 of uncultured Mailhella sp. Taxonomy (GTDB): domain Bacteria; phylum Desulfobacterota; class Desulfovibrionia; order Desulfovibrionales; family Desulfovibrionaceae; genus Mailhella. The sequence continues at coordinate 68,036 of NZ_CALUYL010000013.1, read as the reverse complement.
CTCATGGCGGCGGACGCGCTGGCCGCGCCCGTGCGTGTGCGGCAGTTCGACGCGTTTGTGGACGTGGCGGGCAACGGCGACATCGTGGTGAACGAGACGCTGACGGTGGAGATTCCCGCCGAGGGCGAGTTTCACGGAATCTTCCGGGACATTCCCGTAACGACGCGCTGGCCGCGGCAGCCCGCCTCCATGGAGGTGCTCGCCGTGAGTCTCGACGGGCGGCCTCTTCCCGCCGACGACGTGCGCCGCAGCCCCGGTCTTGTGCGGGTGTATCAGCGCGACAGGGAGCGGCGGCTCACCCCGGGACGGCATGAATTTTTTCTTTCCTACCGCATGACCGGTCAGATCGGCCTTTTTGAGGACAACGACGAGCTGACCTGGAACGTCACGGGCAGCGGCTGGGAAGCTCCCGTGGAGCAGGCTTCGTGCGTCGTGCTCTGTCCGGCGGGCGCGCCGTTTTTCGGTCAGCGGGCCTGGATCGGCAGGGCGGGCAGCAAAAATTCTCCGGTGAGCATGAGCTATGAGGTGCAGCATCAGCGCCTTGTCATGCGTTTTGACGCGCAGCGGGCCGTGCAGCCCGGCGAGGATTTCACCGTGGCCGCGGGCTGGGGCAAGGGCTTTGTCGCGCCTGCCGGCGGGGCCGTCGTCGGTTCCCTGTCCGGCGCGATGGCGTACGCCGTGCTGGACGCGGCGCTTTTCCTCTACTTTTTCCTCGCCTGGTTCTTTACCGGCAGGGAGCCGCGTAAGGGCGTCATCGTGCCTCTTTTTCATCCGCCCGTGCTGCGCCGCGGCAACGGCAAAAGCGGCGAGCGGGACATGCCCGTGTCGCCTGCGGCGGCGGGCTACGTCTTTCACAAGAACCGGGTGACGCCCGCATGCTTCGGCGCGGCCGTGATTTCGCTTGCCGGGCGCGGATGCTGCCGTATCCTGGGCAACGCGAAGGAAGGCTTCGTGCTGGAGCCCGGCCGGGGCAGTTCGCCGTTTGCCGAAGAGGAGCGGATTTTGAAGGCGATGGGCCGGGAATCCGTGAGGGTGGATGCCGCGCACGGCAAAACGCTCTACGGCATGCAGCGGGCCATGACGGCGCAGCTTCGCCGCGACTACGGCAGCATGTGGAAGGGCGCGGGCGGCGGCTTCATGAACGGACTGTTCGGCTCGGTGTGGATGTTCCTCGGCATGGCCGCCGCGCTGATCGGCCTTGCGGCCGTGACGGGATGGGTCACGGGGGGCGCGCTTCCCCACGGCGTTGTTCCGGCGCTGGGCTTTCAGCTTTTCGCGTTCTTCTTTGTGCAGCAGATGATACGGCTCATCGTGTCGCGCCTGAAGTCGGGAAGCCGGGGCTTTGTCGTGTGCGCGCTCGTCATGATTCTCGCCATGCTCGGCATCTCGCTGGCCGTGCTCTTTGCCGTGTTCCGGGACGCGGCGGCGCTGCTTTCTCCAATCGCCACCGCGCTTGCCGCGCTGGCCGTGCTCATTCCCTTCGTCTTTTGATTCATCATGGACAGGCCCACCCGGGAGGCGCGCGCCCTGCTCGATCAGATAGAGGGGCTGGAACTTTACATGCGCATGGCCGAAGGCCCGGCCCTGAATGCGCTGAATCCCCCGGAGCGCACGCTTGAGCACTATCGGGAGCTTCTGCCCTACGCCGTGGCCCTCGGCCTCGAACAGGCCTGGGGCGCGCATTTTTCCGGAGCGCTCGGCGCGGCGGCGCTCTCCGGCGGGCAGGAACTGACGCCCGCGCTCGCGGGAGCCTTCGCCTCGGCGGCGGAAGGCAGCATCGGCTCCTACGCGGGGGCGCAGGCGTCGGCCGCATCCTCGTCGAGCTCCTTCGGCGGCGACGGCGGAGGCGCGGGCAGCGGAGGCGGTGGCGGCGGTGGCGGCGGATGCTGATTCCCCGCCCGGGCGGCCGCATTGGCGTTTGCACATCCCCCTTTTTTGGCATAGGGTAACTATGGACATAAGACGGAGAAAACAGGCCGTTTTTCCCCGGCCCTGTTTTCCCGCACAGGCATCTTCCCCCCTTTCGGAGGTAACGTTCATGAATGCTCGCACGATGTTTGCCGGACTGGCCGCCGCTCTCATGCTCACCGGCTGTTCCGGCATGTCTTCCACCATCAGCAATCCCTTTGAACAGCCCAGCATTACGGAAACCTATATTTCCCAGTTCCGCGACGTGCCCATTCCCGCGCCCATGAGCACCATTCCTTCCGAAACGCTGGTCACCGTGGGGCCCGACGGCAGCAAGTTCGGTCTGGAATCCTTCAGCGGCCGCGTGGACGGCACTTCGCTGGCCAACGTCATGATGCAGAACATGGCCCGTCAGGGCTGGCAGCTGCGCGGATCCAGCGTGGGCGTGCGTTCCGTGCAGCTCTATGAAAAGTCGCCGCATTACGCCGCCATCTTCTACCGCGAGGGCGTGATGACCACGTCCATGGACGTGTGGGTGGTCAACGGCGTGAACGTGGACATCCTGAGCCTCGTGCCCGAGGTTCACAACAGCGTGAACAGCGGCATGTCCTCGTCTTCCGGCGTCTCTTCGGGCTCCTCGTATTCCGGCCCGGCAACCTACTCCGGAACGACCTACGGCGGTTCCGGTCAGGTGACCAAACTTTCCGAATAGGATTCTTTCATGGAAAAGCATCTGCTGTTCAAGCGCTTCGCGGACAAGAGGCTGCACCTCGGCGTCTGCGGTTCCGTGGCCGCCTTTCGCGCGGCCGAGCTGGTGCATCGCTGGCAGGACACGGGCGCGGGCGTGAGCGCCACGCTCACCGCCGCCGCCCAGAAGTTCATTACGCCGCTCACGTTCAAGGCCCTCGGCGCGTCTCCGGTGTACGGGGACATGTTCGGCGGCGACGAGCCGTTCGAGCATCTGGAACCGGGGCAGATCGCCCACGCCATGGTCATTGCTCCGGCCTCGGCCGACATGCTGGCCCGTCTGGCGCACGGTCTGGCGGACGACATGCTCTCCGCGCAGGCTCTCGCCTTCGACGGCCCCGTGGTGGTGGCTCCGGCCATGAATCCGCGCATGTGGCGCAATCCGGCCACGCAGGCCAACGTGGAAACGCTGCGCGAGCGCGGCTTCACCTTCGTGGGGCCGGACTGCGGCGTGGTGGCCTGTCACGACGAAGGGCAGGGGCGCCTTGCCGATCTGCGCATGATCTACCTTGCCGGACTCAAGGCGCTGACCCCGCAGGACATGGAAGGCAGAACCGTCATGCTCACGCTCGGCCCCACGCGCGAAACCTGGGACGACGTGCGCTTCTGGACCAACGGTTCCACGGGCGTCATGGGCGCGTCCATTGCCGTGGCGGCGTGGCTGCGCGGCGCGGAAGTGCATGCCGTGTGCGGCCCCGTGGATCTGTGGATGCCCAATGATCCGGCCTTCCACCGCCACGACGTGACGAGCGCGGCGCAGATGCTGGAAAAGGCGCAGGAGCTTTGGCCCTCGGCCGACGCGGGCGTGTTCACCGCCGCGGTGGCGGATTTTCGTCCGGAACCGCACGGGCCGGGCAAGTTCAAGAAGGACAGGGCCGGCGACGGCTTCAGTCTTTCGTTCCTGCCGAACGCCGACATTCTGCGCACCCTTGCCGAAGAGCGTTCGGAAGGTCAGGTGGTGGTGGGCTTTGCCGCCGAAAGCGTGCCCGACATGGACGCGCTCGGCGTGGCCGTGCATCACAAGCTGGACACCAAGGGAGCCGACGTCATTGTGGGCAACCGCATTTCCGACGGCTTCGGCCGCGCGGCCAACCGCGTGTATGTGGCCGACGCGCAGGGCCGCGACGAAGTGTGGCCCGACATGCCCAAGCCGCAGGTGGCTTGGAAGATCATAGACTGGGTGCGTACGCTGTTCGTATGAGGGTTCGATCCGCCATAGTTCGCCCGTGGCTCAAGGCGGGTTTGTCCGCGCTGCTTGTCGAGAGCGAGCAGCGCGCGGCTGAACTGCGCGGTGCGACGGGAGACTCGTCGGCGCAGTGCGCGGAAGACGCGCTTTCGCCCGCGACCGGCGTTTCCGCGCCAAGGAGCGGGACGTTCCGGCCCGGGGAATTTTCTCGCTCAGGTGACGGGCGAAGCTCCGGAGCGGCCCGGCCTGCCCCCCGCGAGGCCGCCGCGCCTTCTTCCGCGCCGTCTGCTCCGTCGCAGGCGAATCGTCCCCGGCGGGAGGCGGAGAGCGCCGCGCCGAACGCCCGTCCGGGCGCAGGAGCTCCGGAACGGGCTTCTACTCCCGGGAGTTCCGCACTTCTTGCCACGCCGGGCGCGCTTCCCGTGGAGGCCTGGCCCGAACGCTGGCTGGTGTTCAAAAATCGTCGTCCGCTGCCGCCGCATCCTCTGGTGCTCTGGACCTACGCCGGGCTCGACGAGGATCTCACCGGCAGGCCCGACGACGTGCGCCGCAAGGTCATCGTGCGCATGCTCATGGAGCTTCGGCATCCGGGCGGAACCCACGTGTTCTGGCCCTGCGGCCTTGCCGGAGAGCCGGACGCCGGAGCCCCGCTGTTCTGGTCCGGGGTGAAGCTGCTCAATCCGCGCGTGCTGCTGCTTTTCGGCTCCGACGCGAGAGACGCGCTCTCCATGCCGAAGACGCTGCTTCCCTTCTGTCAGGAGCGCGTGTTCGGCAGACTGGTCATTCAGCTTCCCCGCCCGCAGTCTCTCGCTGCCGACGAGGCGTCGTTCAAGCAGGCGCTGGCCTTTCTTTCCCGGCTGCTGCGCTTCTGCGGCAGGCCGCAGGCGTAACATATTCGCACAAAACAAGAAAAGCCTTCTCCGTCAGGTACGGGGAAGGCTTTTTTGCGTGTCGTTCGGGGCGATCAGCAGTTGCACTCGGCGCCGGAAATGGCGTCCACGCGCAGCGCCTGTTTGGCCGCGTCAAGGGCGTCCTTGTCCATGCCGGGCACGTCGGCGAGCTCGTCGATGGACATGAAGTCGCCCATTTCTTCGCGATACTGCACGATGGCCTTGGCCAGATCGGCGTTGAGACCGGGCACGGCGGCGAGTTCCTGCTGCGTGGCGGTGTTGACGTTGAGGCCGTTCTCTTCGGCGGAGGCGGCGGAGGCGAAGACAAGGCAGAGGGCCAGAGCCAGGGCGGAAATGAGGGAGCGTTTCATTATGGATCTCCTTTGCGTGTTACCAGCTGAGATAGGACCAGGAATACATGAGAAAACAGACGGCGAAGGACAGCAGCGAAGAGACGGCCAGGCACGCGTGCCTGCGCCCGAGACTGCGGGAGGCGTGGGCGTGGAATATGCCCATGTAGATGGCCGTTGCCGTGGCCCAGAAGAGCAGCAGGGCGAACAGTATCTGAAGATAGAACGTAATGCCGGTCATGACGGCTCCTTGAAAATGGCCCGGAAAGATGCCGGGCGCGGCGTTGACGGAAGGTTCGGAAATGCCCCGTCCGGCCGGGGATGCGCCGGACGGGAAGAGGAGCTTCCGACGCGGAGGCGCCGGAAGAGCTGCTGTCGGCGTTAGAGCAGTCCTGTGCGCTGGAAGATCACCGCGAGCGCGATGAAGAGCACGGCAAGCAGTATGCCCACCATGTCGCGATCATGTTCTTCCTCGCCGGAATTGTCCATGAAGTCGAAGCCTTCTTCGTCGGTGGTGTGGGAATGGCGCATGCTTGCCTCCTTAGATGAGCGGGAACTTGAGACTGGCCGCGGCCAGCAGGCAGATGACGAGAACGGCGATGCGCAGAATGCCCGCGGCAAACGCGAGCGCCAGGCCCTTGAAGCCCCACTGCGCGATGTCGCGCAGGGAAAGGGAGAGGCCGAGGGCGGCTGCGGCGAGGGAGAAGTCCCACTTCACGAGTTCAAAAACGGCGAGATGGGCGGGCTCCTTCACCACGTGGAACTGCACCACGATCCACACGATGATGAACACCGTGACGAACAGCGGGAATCTTTTGTGGGCGCGGGCCGCCATGACTCCGGACTCGTCGGCGAACATGCGGGAGCGCACGAACATGACCACGAACACGAACAGAAAGCCTGCGGGCATGAGCGCGTGCCGCAGAGGCTCCACGTAGTGGGCCCAGTGACCGGCTTCGTAGCTGTAGCCGAAGGCCGCGTTGAACATCTGGCCGGTGTTGCCTATGCCGAACACGGAGAGCACGGCGAAGGCCTTGTCGTTCATGTTGAGGGCGTGGCCGAGCAGGGGCAGCAGGAACGAGGCCACGAGGCCGAAGAGCAGAATGCAGCCCAGCGCATTGATGACCTGTCCGCCCTTGGACTTGAGCATGGGCATGAGAATGGCCACCACGTGGGGGTCGCCCGTGGAGAGCGCGCCGGCGATGGTGGAGTAGTGGCGGTCGTCCATGCGCAGGAGTCTGCCGAGCACAAGCGTGACGGCGGCGGTGAACAGCATGACGGCGAAGGCCAGCAGAATGAGGGGCATGCCCGCCTTTTCCGCGTGGCTGAACACGAAGTGCGGCGCCAGCATGATGATGCCGAGCGGCATGAGAATGTGAATGTAGGAAAGACCGCGCTTCCAGGAATCGGGCACGCCGAACACGTTGCCGATGACAAGACCCATCAGAAAGGGATTCCACACGAAGTTGGAATTGAGGGTCTGGAACAGCGGCTGATGATTGACGGGGCCGATGACGGCGTCGAGCCAGGAGAACAGGTTTTCCAGCGTGAGGGGATTGGGACTCCCCGCCAGATTGTTGGAAAACAGCGCGATGAAGAACATGGCCAGCAGACCGGGCAGGGATTCCTGCATGCTGTAGAGGCAGCTGAGGAAAGAGCGGCGGCGCTCCTCATAGGGAATGTTCATGATGGTACCTGCCTATTGGAACTTGCGGGCGAGCCAGGCGTCGAGCCCGCGTTCGGGATGAGGATGCGCGCCGGTGCGCCAGTATTCCTGCCAGGCGGAGCGTTCCATGAGCGACGCGCGCAGGAAGCCTTCGATGGTGCCGTTCACGCCCATGAGCACGTCGATGTTGTTGCGCGGCTGGAAGGCCAGATTGGCGCTCTTGAACACGCGTTTGCGGTAATTGGTTTCGATGTGCCAGGCGTGGATCATTTCTCCGTCGAAACTGTCGATGACGATGCTGAACTGAGGCTTGCCGTCGGCCATGCGGGGGCCGTCGAAGCGGGGATGGTCCCTGTCCAGAATGATGGGTTCGGGATTGTCCAGCAGAATTTCGTTGAGCTGATAGCAGTGACCGCACACGTCGGGGCGCACCATGAAGCGGGGATCGCCCTCAAAGGGGGTGTCGCTTTCAAGCTTCTTGAGGTCCACGTAGGCGTAGAAGGCGGCCTTGCCCTTTTCAAAGGGCGTTTTCACGTCCATTTCGGCGAGCACCTTGTCCTTGCCCTCGTCGAACTGGAACTGCAGGGAGTTCACCACGCGCTGATGCTGCGGCAGGAAGGCGCGGGTTTCGGCGTTGAGCGGGCCGAGGGTTCTGGTTTCGGAGAGCGAGCCGTCGTTGCGGCGAAGTTCCACGGAAGCGGTGCCGGCCTTTTCGTCGAAGGCGACAAGCTTCAGGGTGTGCTTCTTGCCCACGGGCTTTTCTTCGCCGGGGGCGAGGAGCAGGCGCACGGGCTTTTCGTAGGTGTACTGCACGCTCTGAATGGCGGGCGTGCCGAAGCTCTTCACCCGCACGTAGGTTTCGCCCACGAATTCCGGCTCAATCCAGGTGGCGCCTTCGGCAAAGCGGTCGTGCAGGTAGTAGCGGTCGCCGTTTTCCCGGCTGAGGCCCTGCGCGAGTTCAAAGGGCGCGCCGAAGTTGTTGCCCGAATACTTGACCACGTTGATCTGCGCCATGGGGCGGTCGTCGAGCAGGTGGCTTTCCGTGAAGCGCAGCACCTTGTTGTTCACGCCGAGGGGCTGATCCTGCCAGTAGATGGGGTGCAGGCTGGCGTCGGGCTGCACGCGCCAGAAGTCGATGTCGAAATTGCGGCGCGTGAAGGTGGTGGACTCAAAGGTGGCCATGTAGGCGCGGCGGCCGAGCATGTAGAAGGTTTCGCCGTTCAGGGCGCGCACGTTGCGGGCGTTGCGCGAGGTGTAGAACAGGCCGGAGGGCGGAATGACGATGCGGTTGTTTTTCCAGTCCACGTAGCTGCCGCGGATGACGAGGCCCTCGGATGACGTGAGTCTCTCGCCGCGGCGGTTGGTCACCTGCTCGCGGCCGAAGCCGCGCATGAGGCCGCCGAAGGGTGCCGTGGGATCGGGCGAGTGGAAGGCCATGCTGGGCATGACGCTCGGGAACGACGTGAAGTGCGAGCCCTGCACTTCCGTGCCGAAGTCGGGCATGGCCAGACGGTTGAGGAAGCTGTCTTCCAGCACGGAAATGAAGGTCGGCGTGCGGCCGATGAAGCAGTCGATGTTCCGGCGGCCCTTGTCGGTGAAGGCAAGGTTGTCGGTGCGCTGGAAGAAGGCGTCGCGCAGGTAGTAGCTGCGGACGCGGTTGCCTTCCATGTCGTCGGCCACCAGGCGGAAGGCCGGACGGTTCCACACGTCGGAATATTTCACCGGGCCGTCGTAGCTGTCGTTTCCGGCCTCAAGGGTGAAGGGCGCGGCGTTTTCCAGGGTGAGGCGCTGGAGCTTGCCCGTGAGCAGGCTCGCTTCCAGCCCCACGGTGTAGCGTTCGTCGAGCGGCCAGGGCTCGCCGTTCTTCACGGTGACGAGGTCGCGATAGACGACGAAGCTCAGCATGCCGTCCTGCCAGTCGTGGGGCACGGCCGTGGACCACGGCACGAAGTCGGAATGGCGCAGATATTCGGGCTGCACGGCGATTTCTATGCGCATGTCCTCGCCGGGCACGGTGAGGCTGTAGGCGTCCTTTTCGCGCGCTTCGTCCTTGTAGCCCTGCGAGCTTATGGGGCGGATCAGCTTTTCGGCGAGCACCTTGTCGCCGCCAAAGTCGGTGACGCGGACGCGGAAGCCGTTGCTTTCGCGGAAGGCGTAGAGGCGCTTCGTGCCGCAGAGCCGGTATTCTTCCTGACGCAGATCGAGCACCACGGGCCGCGAAAGGGAGAAGGTGGCCTCCTCGATGACCGGATAGGAAAGCGAGGAGAAGGTGGCTTTCTGGAAGTCGTGATCCTTCACCTCGAAGCGGCTTGCGCCGTACTCAAACACCGGATCAAGGAAGAATTCGTCGAGCTGTTCCACGTCGCCTTCCATGTGGCTGCGGTCGGGCAGGTCCTTGATGGCCGGGAACTTGGACGACACCGAAAATTCCATGGGCCAGTGTCCGGAAGGGGCGATGAGCGCCATCTGAATGTAGGGCCGGTCGTAGTGATCGGTGGCGTAGTCGAACCACAGGCGGTAGCCTGCCTGATCCACCGGCGTCTTTTCGCCTTTTTTCAGCGACACGTCGCGCACGGTGCGCACGCTCTGCCGAAGATCCACGAGATAGGCGTGCTCGCCGAGCAGCAGGAACGGATCGCGCCTGAAGGGCGCGGCATCCTGTTCGGTTTCGGAAATGTAGCAGAGGCCACCTGCGGGCACGAAGGCCTTGCCGTCCTTGACGGAACTTTTCCGCACGAGCACGGCTTCCGAAAGATTGCGCGGCTGACCGTACTGATTCTTGAAGGTCTTGTGCCTGAGACCTCCGAGATCGGGAATGAAGGGCATGTCGCCTGCCGGGGCGAGGCCATGCGGACTTTCCGCAGCCGGAGCGCCGGTGAACAGAAGGCAGAGCAGTGCCGCCGCGACGCCGGAAACGAGAAGTTTGTTCATCACAACTTCCTTGTGGTTGAATGGTCTGGCAGGGGCAGCCCGCTCTTTCGTGCGAAAACGCGTGCCGCAGAGGAAAAGGGAGGGCTGCCTTCCTCCTCTCATGCATGAATCGTTCCAAAAGATTATATGGCCAATGATTGCAGTGGATTATTTATGATGCAGCCGCCTGTTCCGGCTTTGATTGCGCCTGGCATGTGCGGCTCTCTGCACACACGCTCAAGGCTGTGCCCGCTTTCGCGCAGCCTTGTTTTGCGCTCGTCTTTACGGAAGAAGAGCTTGTCGTTACACTCTCAGCCGCAAAAGCGACTTCAAGGTGAAACTATGAGCGAGAACAGGAAAAGCGGTTATCAGATTCTGGTGGTGGACGACGATCCCGAATGGCATGAGATTCTGGCCCTGCTTTTTTCGCGCAAGGGCTGGAAGACGGAAACGGCGCTTTCCGGCGAGCGGGCGCTGGCCAGACTGGCCGCCGGCGGCATAGACGTGGTGGTGTGCGATCTTTCCATGCCGGGCATGAGCGGACTTGAGGTCTTGCGCCGCGTGCGGGCCATGAACGCGCAGATTCCCTTCATCATGATGACGGGCGTGGGCACCATTGAGAGCGCCGTGGAAGCCGTGCAGCTCGGCGCGTACAGCTACCTGACCAAGCCCGTGAACAACGCCGAACTGGCTTCGCTGGTGCAGCGGGCGGCCGAACATGCCCGGGTACACAGTCAGCTTCAGGACAGGGGCGGGGAAAAGACGCCCGTCTCCCTCATTTTCAACAGCCCGTCCATGAAGCAGGTGCTGAAGACCATAGGCAAGGTGGCGGGCACGAGCGTGCCCATTCTCATTACCGGCGAAACGGGTACGGGCAAGAGCCGTCTTGCGGAATACGTGCATCGCGCAAGCTCTCTTCGGGACAAGCCCTTTCTTACCATCGACTGCGCGGCCCTGCCGGAATCGCTGCTGGAGAGCGAGCTTTTCGGTCATGTGAAGGGGGCCTTCACCGGCGCGGTGAGCACGCGGCGCGGCCTTCTGGAAGAAGCGCAGGGCGGCACGGTGTTCCTCGATGAAATAGGCGAGCTTTCGCCTTCCACGCAGGCCAAGCTGCTGCGCGCCATTCAGGAGCACGAAATACGCCCGGTCGGCAGCAACAAGAGCGTGAGCATCAACGTGCGCTTCATTGCGGCCACGCACCGCCATCTGGAAGAGGATGTGAAGACGGGCCGCTTCCGCGAAGATCTTTTCTATCGTCTTTCCGTCATTCCGCTGTACCTGCCGCCGCTTCGCGAGCGCCGGGAGGATCTGGCCGCGCTCATCGGCTTTTTCATCAGCCGTTTCAATGAGCGCTACGGCCGCAACGTGACGCAGATAAGCCCCGCGGCCATGAACATTCTCTACAGTCAGCCGTGGAAGGGCAACATCCGCGAGCTGGAAAACGTGCTGGAGCGCGCCTTCCTTCTGACGGAAGGGGACAGGCTCATGCCGGAATCGCTGGGCACCATGGCCGACGGCGCCGTTTTCGCGTCGCCTGTTTCGGGCGAAGCTATGTCCGAAACGCCGCTTTCGCTGTCCGACGCGGTGCGCAACGCGGAAATTCAGGCGCTTCAGCAGGCGCTTTCCCTGTGCAACGGCAACAAGACACAGGCCGCGGAACTTCTGGGCATAGGCCGAAGAACGCTCTACGACAAGCTGGAACAGTTCGGCCTCATGGACAAAAAAGGATAAAAAAAACGGGCCCTCTGCCGCATGGCGGAAGGCCCGGAGACAAAGACGGCCTGAGATTTACCGGTCGTTTATGGGCGACGAGAGGCGGGACGCTTCCGCGAAGAGTTCATGCCATTTCGGCGCGCCGGGGAACACTTCCGTCTTTCGGGAAAGATCCCTGCCCGCCAGACCGGGATAGTCCGGAGCGTAGCGGAAGGCGCGATGCACCACGTTGTTTGTGAGATTGATGTCCTTCACGCCGTCCGGGTCGGCCGTGGCGTCCTCTTCCGTAAGCATGGCCTTGGCTTCGCCGTTGCTCATGAACGGGCTTACGTATTCCCATACCACGCGCTTGTCCTGCGTCACCTCGAAAATGTGTCCCGTGGCCGTGGACGTGAGGAGCACATTGCCGTTTTGCAGATGCTGGGCGGAACCCTGATAGGCGCTGTAGAAGGAATTGAGATTGTTGGCCGCATATTCCCAGGTGATGCGGCCTGAGGGGATGTCCACGACCACGGCGCGGGAGCGGTTGGCCTGCGGGCGCTGCCAGCCGTTGTCGAACAGGGAGATGCGGTCGTTGCCGAGCCATGTGGCGTCGTGATTGCCGAAGAGCAGCTGACTGCCGTCGTTGCAGAAGGAGGGGCGTTCCCCTTCGCCGTGACTTGCGGGGTTGCCGAAGCGCCACAGCACCCTGCCTTCCGCGTCGTGACTGACGATGAACGCTTCGCAGAAGTTGCGGGAGCTTATGAGAATCTGGTCGGTCTCGGGATTGTACCGGACGCTGTTGATGTGCATCCAGTCGGAATCTCCGTAGTAGTTCTTGATGGGCAGGCGGTAGTTGATGTCGAACTCGTCCTTGCCCGTGCCGATGTGGTCCCAGGCGTGCCACGACCAGACTTCGCGTCCTTCCTTGTCCACTTCCACGATGTAGTCGGCCCACAGACCGTCGTAGGCGGGGCTGTGTCCGGTATCCTCGCCGGGCCGGGGCAGGGTTCCCGGCTTGCGGCCTCTGGCCTCGGCCTCCTCGCAGCTTTTGTGTTCCCAGGCCACGATGAGCGTGTTGCCGTTCGGCATGCGGTCGAAGGCGTGGTGGCTCAGTCTGCCGTCGTCGTATATCCGGTGTTCCCACACCACGTTTCCGTCCCAGTCTATTTCCTGAAGTCCGCCGGTCACGCCGCCGAAGGGCACCTTCTTTTCATAGCGTATGCCGCGCAGCAGGTTGCCGTTCGGCAGAAGTTCGGCATAGAGGCCGGGAAGTCCGGCGGTCTTCCATTCGTGTACGATGTTGCCTTCCATGTCCAGAAGGTAGCTGGACGTGGACTGCATGGGAGAAATCAGCGTATAGCCGTCCAGCGCCTTTTCCTTGTCGTAGATCAGAACGCCGGTGGGCGTGGACATGGTTTCCGCGGCCTTTGCCCTGCGGGGAAAGAGCAGAAACGCCGTGCCGAGAAAGGATGCGGCCGCGAGTGCGGAAAAAACAAGACTGCTCATGAGTGCCATCCTGAAAAAGAGTTGAAACATCTGCCTGCCCTCGCGCGGAAAGGTCCGTCCGCGTCGAAAGAAAGCGCGCCCAGTGTTGCAGAAATCAGGACGCAGGGGAAGAGCTTTCGGGCCGTGTTTTTGTGAAGGGAACGAGAGGCGACGGAGAAGATGAAAGGCCGCATGAGGAAAAAACGTTTTTCATCATCGGAAGCGGGAACTTTTTTGATGCCGTCCGTCAGGGGCGTTTCGACTGGGGGCGCGATGTGTTTTGCGAAGAGTTTTTCTGGAAAGGACCGTTGCCGAAGCCGGAGGCAGAGGGAGGGCTCTTGCCTGTCGCGCAGGCCGAGCGTGAGCAGCGCTTTCTCTGGGCAACGGAAACAGAAGGCGTCTGCGTAAATTCCGGGCGCAGGGAGAGAATGGCGCTTCGACTGGGGGGAGCCGCCGCATGGACCCAAAAGAATCATTTTCCGACGAAGAAAAAACATCCCGCCCGGGCAGGGATCCGGGCGGGATGTTTTCGCAGAAGGCCGGGCAGAGCGTGCCCGCTTGACAGGGCCTCGCCCGAAGGCGGCGGACAGGCGTCAGAGCGGCGACTTTGCGCTGGGCGGAAAGCCGGGAATGTGTCGTGCGCGTTGTCCGCCGGGGAGGCGTTGCGTCCGGCTCCGGGAGAAGCCGGACGCGGGGCTGTGTCTCGATTAGTAGTTGTGCATGGAGGTGGCGGCTTCGTCTTCAAACTCTTCGTCGTCGCTCTCTTCGGCATGGGTCTGGGCGGCGGTCAGCGAAGCCTTGACCATGTCGCCCTGCACGCCGGTGTTCGGATACTCGCCCTTGGCGTTGGGCAGGGAGAACAGGCTGTTGGCAGGCGGAATCACGGCTACTTCTTCGGCGTGCGTCGCCTGAGGAACCCAGTCGTAGGGCACGCGGTAGGAGCGATAGAGAATGCCCGCGTTTTCGTCGGCGTAGGGAGAGAGGTATTCCCAGACCGTTTCGTAATCGCTGGTGATTTCAAAGATGCGGCTCATGTCGCCTTCCGTGATGACGGTGTTGCCGTTGGGCAGGCGCTGCGCGTAGCTGACGAAGGGGCTGAAGAACTTGAAGTCCATGTGGCCGAGCAGGCCCTTGTGATTCTTGTGCCAGTCGTATTCCCAGACGATTTCCTTGGTCACGGGGTTGAATTCCACCACGCGGCTGTAGGGACGCTGCACGTTGTGGAAGCCGGAAACCGGACGATCCGGGGTCGGCGCGCCGTAGCCGCCGAGACCGCCGTTGTCGAAGAACAGGATGTTGCCTTCGCCGGGCAGGCCCCTGGGAATGATGTGAATGCCGTGCGCGCCCACGATCTGGCCCACCTTGAAGTCTTCGGTGCCGGGGGCGAAGTTCGGGCCGAGACGCCACACCACCTTGCCGGTGGCGCGTTCGATGATGAACATCATGTTGGAGTCGCGGCTGTTGACGATGATGTTGTCGGGATTGAAGCGCTTGTCTCCGGCGTCGAACCACTTGTTCGGGCCCACGTAGCTTGCGCAGTTGATGTGCATCCAGTCGTAGCCCGCGCCGGGCTTGATTTTGGTTCCGTGGCGACCGGCGGCGCGGTTGTCCGAGGGCGGGAAGGTGTTCATGGCCTTGAACGCGGCGTCGGTAAATCCGAGTTCGTCCACATGATCGGAAATTTTCCAGGTCCAGACGACTTTGCCCTTGCTGTCCACTTCCAGAAGCACGTCGGTGACGAGCTGCATGGAAGGATGAATCCGCGCGATTTTTTCATTGGTATGGCTGAGCACCAGCGTGGTTTCCGCGGCATCGGAGGAGGCGCTGCCCGCGGAAGGAGTGAAATATACGGGGGTATCCTTGCGCTGGAAGTCGTGATGCTGACGGGCTATGGGCGTTTTGCCGTCTTTCTGCGGCTGACCGGGAATGGCCGGCACGTTCTGCCAGTCGCGGAATTCCCAGAGTTTTTTCCCGTTGAAATCAAGGGTGACGAGAGAGGTTTTGTCCTGCTGACCGTCCTTCCAGGTCTCGCCGCTGGTCATGAGACGACCGCCGGGGAGAATTTTGTTCGGCATGCCGTCCTTGCTGTTCCAGCGTTTGACGAGATTGCCGTTCATGTCGATGAGACAGGCGCTTCCGGCGAGTATGGTGTAGCCGTTGTAGGCCTTTTCCGGATTGTAGAAGGTAACGCCTGTAGGATATGTGGTGGGCACGGCCTGAGAAGCGACGGGCGCGGCGCAGGAGAGTCCGAGCGCAAGCAGGAGACTGACGGAAACTTTGTTGAAACGCATGCAAACCTCGCATTGTTTGGAAACAAAAACGTGAAAAATAATGCAATATGCATGCCAGACACGGAAAGTGAAGCAATGCCGGAAGGTTGAGATTTTCGTCGAGGCGTCGATCCGGGAGAATGTACGAGGCTTCGCACAGCAGAAGAAGCGTTTTGGGCAAACAGGTGGTTTGCGGGGGCGGAGCTGCCGCACCGGACGCAGAAAGCGTTTTTTCTGGATGCGCGGAGGCGTGTCGGCGCGGGGAGAGGCGGCGCGGAACTTGTTTCGGCCGAAAGATCGATAAGGAAAGTGGTGCAGACGGCAGGCGCGGCAGCCTGCGCGGATAAAAAAAGCCCGGGCGGCGGAGCCGTCCGGGCGCGATGGGCGAGACGCCGGATCAGTATCTCTTGAAGGCGGAAGGTTCGTCTTCTTCCACTTCCACGGTGCCGGCGTTCTTCAGAGCGTCGTCGTAGAGGAAGGGATCAGCCGGAATGACTTCGCGTTCCATGTCGTGCTTGATCTGGGGAATGTAGTCGTAGGGGATGCGGTAGGCGCGATAGATGGAGTTGGTGGGTCTCACGCGATGGGAGGTCTCGGCGTCGCCGAAGCCGCTCGCCGTGCCGTACCACATGAAGGGCACGATGTATTCCCAGACGGTTTCGAGTTCGGGGGTCACTTCAAAGATGCGGCCGTCGTTGCCCTCGGTGATGAGGGTGTTGCCGTTGGGCAGACGCTGGGCGCTGCTCAGGGTGCCGCTGAAGAAGCTGTGCGCTATGGAATGATTCTTGCCGTAGCCGAGGGCCGTGGCGGAATATTCCCAGACGAGCTTTTTGGTGGTGGGGTCGAATTCCAGCACCTGGGAGTAGGGCATGCCGTTGTTGAACACGAGGATGTTGCCTTCGCCGGGCAGACCCTTGGGTATCATGTGGGCGTGGTGGATCATGCCGCCGGCGGGCAGGGCCTTGAAGCCGCCTTCAGGCAGGTGCATGCCCATGAGGCGCAGCGGGTCGTCCTTGGCGTACTTGGGGCCGACCTGCCAGACGATGGAGCCGGTCTTGTGATCGATGATGTAGATGACTTCCTGACCGTCGTCGGTGATGATGTTTTCCGGATCAAAGGCGGCGTACTTGACGGGATCCTGATCATACCACTTGTTGGGGCCGACCCAGGAAGCGGTGTTCTGGAAGTCGGCGATGCCCTTTTCCTTGCATTCCTTTTCGTGGTCCTTGTACACCCATTCCCAGGTGATCTTTCCGGTCTTGTCCACGATGTAGAGGGAAGCGGTTTCCTTGCCGTCAATGGTCTTGAAGCCGGCGATGAGGGTCTTGCCGTCCTTGACGTAGTCCATGCCGGGCACGTAGTAGCCCACGGGGTTGCCTTCGCGCTGGAAGTCGTGATGGGCGTTGGCGCTCCAGATGAGGTCGCCCTTGACCTTCATTTCGGCGGAAGGCTTTCTCTTTTCATACTTGTCGAAGCGCCAGACTTCCTTGCCGTCCCAGTCGAGTTCGACCACGGCGAAGCCTTCGGACTTGCGTTCGGTCCAGTTGTCGGGATCGTAATACACGAGGTTGGCCATCAGATGTCCGCCGGGGAGAACCTTGGCCGGCTGACCTTCCACGTTCATCCACTTGTGGACGACCTTGCCGTTCATGTCGATGAGGGGAAGTCCGTGACCCGTGGCGCGCATGGGACCGATGACGGTATAGCCGTTGTAGGCCTTGTCGGGCTTATTGATGGTGACTCCGGTGGGAAACACGGAGGGATAGGCCTGGGCGGAAGCGGTAAAGCCCAGGGCCAGCAGAGACGCCAGCAGTACTTTTCCAAAGCTGCGCATGGGATTTCTCCACGGTTTGAGGTGTTGCAGAAAGACTCGTCGCAATATACGGGAGTGCAGCAGGGTTATACAGCATTTAGCACGCAACATCCAGAGAAAGAGGGGAGGTATTCTTTGGATGTCGGGAACATGTTCCCCTGACGTACCTGTTTTTTCTGGGCTCCTGCCTTGTCTGTGCGGGCTTCATTACTTTTTTGTATATGCGTTTTTGCACAGAGAGGAAGGAATATGCAGAAAGACCGCTCCTTTCCCGAGACGGGCGGGAAGAGGAGCGGTCTTGGAGAAGAGCGTGGGCGTCGCTCTTGGTGGAAAGGCGTATGATTGTTTACTTGCCGACCTTGACTACGACGTCGCCCTTGCGTTCCACGTCGGGCAGGACCTTCCAGTCTGCGGGATCAAGCGGAGAAACCTTGAGTTCCGTGGGCTTCTTCATGGCCTTGAGCTGCGGGCAGTAGTCATAGGGGTACAGGCTGGTGCGGGAAATCACGGAAGGATAGATGTATTCCCACACGATGGAGCCGCCGTCGGGATGGGTGGCGTCGGGCTTCACCTGGAAGGCGCGGCCGGCGTAGTCTTCGGAAATGAGCACGTTGCCGTTGTCCATCTTGTAGGCGGAACCCTTGTACTTGCTCAGGAGACGCACGTTGCCGGCGAGGGCGGGCATGTAGCGCCACACGGCCTTGCTGGTGGTGGGATCGATTTCCCATATCACGGTCTGGGCGGCATGAGCGCCGTTGCGGGTGAACAGGCCGTTGTCGAACACCATGATGTTGCCGGCGCCGGGCTTGCCCTTTTCGATCATGATGGGCTCATGGCACTGGCCGAGGCCGCCCATGGCCTTGAAGCCCTTCAGAGACCAGACGATGTCGCCGCTGTCCTTGTCGATGATGACGAATTCATCGAAATGACGGGGATTGTAAAGGATGTTGCCGGGCTTGAAGCGCTTGTCGCCGGCGTCGTACCACTTGTTCGGAGGAATGATGGAAAGGGTGTTGCCGTGCGTCCAGTCAGTCATGCCGGTGAGAGGCATGTAGCGGTTGATGTCGAGATGATCGGAAGAGCTCCACGACCACACGACCTTGCCCTTGGGATTCACTTCAATGAGCATGTCGCCGCGCAGCTTGGCGTTCTTGCGGTCCTGAGTGCCCCACCACTGGGTGGTCTGGTTTTCAACCTTCTTGATGACGTTGTCGGGCACGGTTTCGTAGCAGAGAATCAGGGTGTTGCCGTTGGGCAGGCGGCGGCCGTCGTGATGGGGGCCGAGCTTGGTGGCGAAGTTCCACACCACCTTGCCGTCCCAGTCGTATTCCGTCACTTCGCTGCGGGTTTCACTGAAGCTCAGCAGATGGCCGTCGGGCAGCAGGTAGCACTTTTTGTTGTTTCCGAGATCCTTCCAGGAGTGTACGACGTTGCCGTTCATGTCCATGAGGAAGACCACGTCGCTGTCTTCGGCTCTGGGCACGTCGGCCACGCTGTTGAAGTCGGGAGCGCCCTTGAAGGCTTCGCGGTTGTCCACTTTGGCGTAGATGTCCTTGAAGTCCACGCTGATGAGCACATAGCCGTTCTGAGCCTGCGCAGGATCATAGACCGTGGTGCCGGTGGGATAAACGCTGGGAGCCGCCAGCG
This sequence comes from uncultured Mailhella sp., assembly GCF_944324995.1. Lineage (GTDB taxonomy): Bacteria > Desulfobacterota > Desulfovibrionia > Desulfovibrionales > Desulfovibrionaceae > Mailhella. The sequence goes on along the minus strand of NZ_CALUYL010000013.1, from coordinate 49,469 downwards.
CGGAGGCGCTCACGCCCAGAAAAAGTCCCATGGCCGCTGTGGCAAACAGTTTTTTCATACCCTTCCCTCCTCAGGGTTTAATAGCTGTGCATTCCGGTGGGAATTTCCGTTTCGTACACCACGTCGCCGCCTTCTTCCGTGGGGCCGAGCATGCCGAAGATGACGGCGGTCATGCCGGGCACGTTGCGAAGATCGGAAGCGGTCTTGAACGGACCGTTCTTTTCGCGGTAGGCGACTATGGCCTTGGCGAGGTCTTCATCAATGATGCCGTCCGTGACTTCCACAAGGATGTCGGCCGGAGCCTTGTTGAAGCTGATCGTGTCTCCCTCGGCCATGGCCGCGCAGGGAAGAAACAAGGACAAGGCAAGGGCGCAGGCTCCTGTTTTCCAGAAATTGTTCACAAGATCCTCCTGAACGTTTGTTCTGCGAGGGCAGGTTCTCGCACGGCAGGACAGCTCTCGGCAGAAAGTGAAGATTTATGGGCTGAAAACAGGCCGCGAAGGCGGCAGCAGAGCCTTGGCGCTGCCGCCCGGAGAAGGGCGGCAGGCGCTTTGGCGGAAGGTTGAATGATGAAAGGAGGTCGTCCGGAAGACGGCGGGCTCAGTACGACTTCATGCCGGGCAGGGCGTTGGGATTGAAGACGAGGTCGTTTTCTTCCTCGATGGGATCGAGTTCACGGATGAGCTCTTCCGTCATGCCGGGGATGTCGTTCAGGTCTTCGATGCGGGTGAATCTTCTCCCGGAGCGCGCTTCAACAATGGCCTTTGCGGTCTGCATGGGCAGAACGACGCCTTCTTCGGCGCAGTCGCGCACCATTTTCTTCGCGCTGGCCCTGTTGAAGCTGAAGGACCCGGCATACGCAGGCGCAGCGGCAAGACAGGCTGCAATGAGCGGTATGGCAATGCGGGGCGTATGCATGGGGTTCTCCGTGAAATCAGCACTTGGAAGGAGCCAGGGTGAGCTCGGCGTCGGGATCGTGCCACAGGGTGCCGCCGTGCTCAATGGGATTGATGGCCTGAAGCGTGCTGTTGTCCAGCCCCGGCACCTTCAGGAAGTCTTCGGGCAGTTCAAAGGGCTTTTTCTTGGCCATGTCCACGATGGCGGCCGCCATTTCGGGGGTGATGTTGGCGTCGGGAATGTCCATGAGCTGTTCGACCGTGGCCTTGTTCAGATCAAAGGCGTCGGGGCCGAGTTCCACGTCCTCGGCGAGGGCGGGGGAGGCGGCGCAGAGGAACAGACCGAAAAGAAGGGCGAGAAGAGACTTTTTCATGCTGACTCCGTTTACTTGCCAGGCTGATAGGGAGTTTTGCTGGCAGGGATTTTGAACGTGACGTTTTCCGGCGGGGTGACGGCGAATTCCTGGGGCTTCTTGAGCTGCGGCACGTAGTCGTAGGGCACGCGGTAGGCGCGATAGACCAGGTTGAACTTGCCGTTGGGATTGTACCAGGGACTGATGTATTCCCACACGATTTCGTGATCGGGGGTGACTTCCTGGAACTGTCCCACGGCGCCGTTGGTGATGAGGGTGTTGCCGTTGGGCAGGCGCTGGGCGGAACTCACGTAGTCGCTGTAGAACTTGTAGGTTTCGCGCAGGCCCATGGTGGCGGCGGAATGTTCCCACACCTTCTTGAGCGTGACCGGATCGAATTCAATGACGCGCGAGTAGTCGCGACGGGCGTTGCTCCAGCCCATGGGGGCGGTGGGATTGCGTTCGCCGTAGCCGGCGAAGCCGCCGTTGTCGTACACCAGAATGTTGCCCGCGCCGGGCAGGCCCGCGGGAATCATGTGGCAGTGGTGCTGACCCACGAACTGACCGAGGCGGTACAGGGCTCTCTTGTATTCCTTGCCGCCGAATTCCCACTTGTCGTCGGGGTAGAAGGTGGGGCCGATCTGCCAGACGATCTTCTTGGTGGCCTTGTCGATGATGAAGCAGGTGTTGAGCTGGCGGCAGGAGCAGATGATGTTTTCGGGATTGAAGGCCGCGTACTTCACGGGATCCTCGTCGTACCAGTGGTTGGGGCCGAGGTAGGAGGCGGCGTTCATGTGCATCCAGTCGGCGGCCTTCACGCCGGGAGTGCGGGTCATCTGCCAGGTGGGGAAGCGGTACATGGTCTTCTTGAGATCTTCGGGGAGCTTGAGCTCGTCGAAATGCTCGAAGGCCTTCCAGTCCCAGACGATGTTGTTGTCCTTGTCCACTTCAAAGAGGTAGTCGTCGTCGAGGGGCTTTTTCTTGGTGATGGCGGGATTCTCGGTGAACAGATGGGAGAGCACGAGAATTTTGCCGTCGGGCTTGTAGCTCACGTCCATGGTGGGGCTGTAGTAGCCGGTGGGGTTGCCTTCCACCTGGAAGTCGTGATGCATGCCGGCGAGCGGAATGTTGCGCACGATCTTGCCGTTCCAGTCGCAGATGGAGAGGTCGGCGGACATGGGATCGCCGAAGGTGCGGCCCTTCATTTCCGGCTTCTGACGGGTGGCGCCCATGATGTAGCCGCCCTTCAGCAGCTTGGCGGGATGTTCCAGTTCGCTGACGTTTTTCCACTCGTGAACGACGTTGCCGTTCATGTCGATGAGCACGCAGCCCTGACCTGCGGTTTCCACGCCGAAGACGGTGTAGCCGTTCCAGCATTTTTCCGGCTTGTAGATGGTGGTGCCGTGGGGGAATACCGAAGGAAAGGCCCAGCCGAGGGAAGGCGCGGCCGTGGCCGCGGCGGCTGCGGACAGACCCATGAGGAATTGACGACGATTCATGTTTCTTCCTTTGTGAAGGTGAAGGCGAAATAATCAATAACGCAGTAGCAAAGAGTATGCCATAATGGTTTTTGCTGAAAAATCAAGGGGATTGCGCCTGAAATAATGACGAACCGTAAGAGATGCCGCACAAAAGGGCGGTGTCTGTGCGAAAAACCGCACGCTTTTTTCTCTTGCGGCGGCGCGGACCATGATGTTTTATGAATCTGAGGAGAGAATCATGCGTCGCTGGTCCGTATTTGTACTGTTGTTTTTTGTTCTGCTTGCGGGAGTTGTGCGGACGGGCGAAGCCGCGTCCGTGCCGGATCGGGAGAACAGTCTTGTCATCGGCGTTCCTCCGCATTCTGCGCCGCTGTCGTTTCTCAACGAAAAGCGGGACGGCCTTCTCGGGCTGGCCGTGGATCTCAGCGTGAAGATGGCCGAGGAGCTCGGCAAGAAGATAGTATTCGTGCAGAGCAACGCGCGCAAGCTGGAGCAGAAGCTGCAGCGGGGCGAAATAGACGCCATGGTGGGCCTTCTGCCCGTGAATCTGAAGAACGACTTTTCCGACGTGCTGGTCACGCCGCTGGCGCTGAACCGCGCCATTCTGGTGGCGGGGCAGGAACATCAGTTTTCCATGGAGCGCGATCTTGCGGGGCACAGGGTCATTCTTCAGCGCGGTGACGCCTACATTCCCAGAATGCTGGACATGGGCTGCACCGTGGTGCAGGCGGACTCCATCACCAACGCGCTGAATCGTCTGATGGCCGGTCAGGCCGACGCCTACGTCGCCAGTTCTGTGGAAATGGCCTTCTACATCGTGCAGAGCAAGGAATATCGGAACATCCGGGTCATGGGCGGCTCGCTGGAGCGCATTCCCATGGTGATGATGGTGGGCAGGGAGTCCGGTCTTCTGGAGCGCCTGACGAGCGCCCTGGTGCGCCTTGAGGAGAACGGCGAAGTGGAGCGGCTGCGGTCGAAGTGGCTGGGGCGTTCGCTGTACGTGCCCAGTTTGTGGGAGCTGTACCGGTATCACATTCTGTGCGCGGTGACGCTGCTGGCCTGCATACTCATCGCGTCCGTCACCTGGATTTACGCGCTCAAGCGTCAGGTGCGCAAGGTTTCGCGCAGACTCATACGCTCGGAGCGTAAATATCGCGATCTCATTGAGGAATCGCCCGACATCATTCTTCTGCTCGATGAAAACGGGCGCATCACGCTTTCCAACCGGGCGGCGAGAAGCGCGCTTCACATTGCCGGGAGCGGCTACAGTGCCATGCTCATGGAGGCGCTTTGCACCGAGGTGAACGGCTGTCTTGAGCGCTTTGTGCAGCTCATTCCGCGGCAGGGCGCGCTGCGCAGGGAAATCACGCTGGCGGCGGGCACGGATGAAGAGCTGGTGCTGGAAGTCAATCTGTTCATGGCGGACATGGAAAGTTCGCCCTACGCCGTATGCCTGATAGGCCGCGACATGACGGAGAGGCGCAGGCTCGATGCGCAGGTCATGGAAATGGAGCGTCTTGCCGTGCTCGGCAAGCTGGCCGCCGGGGTGGCGCATGAGATCAACAATCCCATAGGGATAGTGATGGCGCATGCGGAAATTGCGCTGGAGGACTGCCCGGAAGACAGTCCGCTGCGGCCCATGCTGAAGGCCATCTATCGCAACGGCGAGCGCGCGGTGAACACCACGCGGCGGCTGTTGAACATGGCGTTGCCGAGCTCCGTGGAGTACGAAACGCAGAATCTTGCGCAGATCGTGCGGGAAGCGCTGTTCTTTCTGAAGCCCCGTCTTCGCGCCGTGAAGGTGGACGCCGTCATGCTGCCCGCAGAGCTGTGCATCCGGGGCAACCGCATCCTGCTGGAACAGCTCGTGCTGAATCTGCTCATCAACGCGCTGGACAGCATGGATGGCCGTGCGGAACAGGCGCGGGCGCTGGTCATTGAAGGTCGGTGCCGGGAAGGGCGCGCGGTGCTGGACATTTCCGACACGGGCAGCGGCATCAGCGAAGAGAACCGGAAGAAGATTTTCGATCCGTTTTTCTCCACCAAGGGCAACAAGGGCTTCGGCCTCGGGCTGTACATTTCCCGGCACATTGTGGAGCTGCATGAAGGCGACATCGACGTGAGCTCGGAACTGGACGCCGGTTCCACCATGTCGCTCTCGTTTGCCGTTGTCCAGAAGAGCGGATGCTGACGCGGGGCGCAGCGCGGCGACCGGAAAGGCGGGTCAATGTGCGGGCCGCTTGTTTTGCGACGCGGAAAATTCCGTGCGGGGGAGTCGAACCGCGCTGCGGGGCGGTGCGGAAGTCTTGCCCCCGTGTTTTTCTGCCCGAATGCCGCCGTGCCTCGTTGTTTTTGCCGCCTTCGCTGCGCGCCTGCGGAAATGTCTTGCGTTGAAGCGCTTTGCCTGCTTGTCCTCTGCCCGGCGTTGCTGCTTGCAAACCGGTTGTTTTCTTTGCGTCCCGCGTCGCGCTTGTCCGGCGGCGTCGTCTCGCCCGCCGGGGTGGCGCGGGGTACGTTTCCGCGCCGCACAGGGGAGGGCGGCAAGATCAGTCTGATTTGCTCTCCTGACCGTTCCTGGCCGCTCCCGGTGCTCTTCTCCCCCGGAAGCTTCGGCTTGTCTTCCGTCCCTTGTTCGATGCCGCAGAGAGGGCGGCGCGCCCTGCGACGGAGCGCCTGCGTGCTTGCGGCGAAGGCGGATTCAGGAGCATCAAAAAAGGCCGGAAAGACTGGCTTTCCGGCCCTGTTTGATGAACGGCGTCCGTCGGCGTTGCGGTCGGAATTTTCGGAGCGTCGCCCCTCGCTCCGACCGCGATTTCTGCCGATCCGGCGGGACGTCGGACTCACGCTGCGCGCATGTTTTGCGCCGCGTGTCGAGGCCTTCCCGCCGGAGCTGCGAGCGCGCCGACTACTTGATGTACTGGTTTTCCCACTTGGTCATGGTGCCGTCGGCCTTGATGCCGGCCATCCAGTCGTTCACGGCCTTGAGCAGATCGGGATGATCCTTGGTCATGAGCACGCCGAAGTGATTTTCGGTGAAGGGCTTGTCCACCAGAGGAGCGGCAACCTTGGGGTTGTCCTTGACGTAGCGGACGGCTTCCATGGTTTCGGTGATCATGACGTCGGCCTTGCCTTCACCCACGAGGCCGGGGATTTCGGCGTTCTGTTCGTGCATGATGAGCTGAGCCTTGGGCGTGGATTCCTTGGCGAACTTTTCGTTGGTGCCGCCGGGGTTGTACATGACGCGCACGGAAGGCTTGTTCACGTCGGCGAGGGACTTGAACTGACCGGCCTTGGTCTTGGTGACCAGAATGGTCTTGCCGAAGGTGAGGTACGGCTCGGACATGGCCATGACCTGCTTGCGGGCGTCGGTGACGGTGATGCCGCACATGGCCACGTCGAACTTGCCGGCGAGGGTGTCGGCCTGCAGGGTCTTCCAGGTTGTGGGCACGTATTCGAGCTTCACGCCGAGCTTCTTGGCCAGAGAGGCGGCCATTTCGGCGTCGAAGCCTTCATACTTGCCGGTCTCCTTGTTGAGATAGCTCATGGGCTTGTAGTCGCCGGTGGTGCCGACGAGCAGCTTGCCGCTGGACTTGATTTCCGCAAGGCTGCGGGCATCGGCGCTCTGAGCGACGAGGCCGGTGGCGGCGGCGATGAGCAGGGAGGTCATAAGAATTTTCTTGAACATGGGATCATCCTCCTGAAAGATGAATGGTAGCCTGCTTAGAGTAGAGGCATTGAAGGACGCTGTCCAGTGCTCCCGGAATGCGTGACGGCCTGTCCGGAACATTTTTTTCTTCATGATTTCGCGTATCAGGAACCATATTGACGCGCAGTAAAGAAAAAAAACATATTAATATCGCCAAAAGAGGGGCGGGAGAGCCCGGCATTTGCCGAAAAGGCGGGGGCAGGCGCGCGCCCGGAGGCGGGAACGTGGTTGCGCCCGCTGCGGGGGTGGGCGCATGAGGCCGTGCGCCGACACTTGCACGGAAGAGAGCGTCCACATGCAGAAAGAGCGCCGATTCCTGCGAATCGACGCTCTTTCATGAGATGTTTTGCTGCCGGAACGGCGGGGTTCTACAGCCAGCGGAACCAGTCCTTCCAGGAGCCCTGCTGATGCTCGCGCATGCTCTGGGCCTCTTCCTTGCGGTATTTCAGGAAGGCGGCTTCGCCCTTGGTTTTTGCGTATTCCGCTTCTTCCTTCACGTCGGGGAAGTTGCGCACCACGTACTGATAGCGCGTCCAGGCGGCCTGATAGTTTTCCATGCCCCAGAACACGTTGGCGATGAACAGTTCGCGCTGGGCCAGCGTCTTGCGGCAGGCGGCAATCTGTTCCACGGCGTTCTTGCCGTATTCGGTGTCGGGGTATTCCTGATGGAGCCTGGTGAAGTATTCCAGAGCCTCGTTCACGGGCGTGGCCGAATGATCGATGGACGTGTAGGAATTCTTCAGCGACATGCCGGTCTGATACAGCACATAGGGGATGGCTTCATGGCGGGGATGCAGCGTTTCAAAGTCCTTGTAGGCTTCCGCGGCGAGCGGATATTCGCCGTCAAGGTAGTGCGCGTCGGCCAGCGCCAGTTCAGCTTCTATGACGTAGGGGCTGAAGGGGAAGTCATCCTTGATGCGGGTGTAGTAGACGATGGCCTGCGAATAGTTCTTTTCACGCATGGCGTCGTTGCCGGCCTCGAATATTTCCTGCACGGTGTCGTCCGCCGGGGGCAGGAAGTATTCGTCCACAAGGGAACAGCCGCTCAGGAAGATGGTGCAGGCAAGCATTCCCATAAGAAGCAGTTTACGCATTCCATTGCTCCAGATAAGACGAAGCGGCCGTTGCCGCCGTCGCTCCGTCGCCCACGGCGCTGCTGACCTGTCGGCAGCGCTTGGCGCGAATGTCGCCCGCGGCGAAAATGCCGGGAATGTTCGTGCACATTTCGGCATCCGTCAGCACGAAGCCTGCGGCGTCGCGGTTGACGCCCTCGGGCAGATAGCCGCTGACGGGCTCCATGCCCACGTAGATGAACACGCCCTCCACGGGGATCACGCGGGTTTCCCCGCTGTCCAGACGGCGGACGGCCACCGAGTCCACGCCCGCGGTGCCGCCGCGGATTTCATCCACGACGCTGCCCGTGACGAGCTCGATGTTTTCGGCTTCGCGAACTTTGTTCTGATAGATCATCGCCCCGCGGAAGGCGTCGCGGCGGTGAATGAGATAGACCTTGTTGACGATGCGGGAAAGGTACAGCGCTTCCTCAAGGGCGGAGTTGCCGCCGCCCACCACGGCCACGTCGCGGCCGCGATAGAAGTTGCCGTCGCACACGGCGCAGTAGGAGACGCCCTTTCCGCTGAACGCATCTTCGCCCGGAGCGCCGAGCTTGCGGTGATGCGCGCCCGTGCAGGCCACCACGCTTTTGGCTTCCAGCGTCTTGCCCTCGGCCAGATGGAGGAGGAAGGTGCGGCCTTCGGTCTGCTCCATGGAGAGCACCTGACCGCGCACGCGTTCCACCGGATAGGAGGCGAGATGCGCGTCAAAGAGGTCGGCCAGTTCCCATCCCTTGATGCTCTTGGGAAAGCCGGGATAATTTTCGATTTCGGCGGTGCTGAGTATCTGTCCGCCCGGGGCGGCGTTCTCGACGAGAGCCACGCTCACGCCGGAGCGGACAAGATACAGGGCCGCGGTGATGCCCGCAGGCCCTGCGCCGATGACTACGGCGTCGTACAGCATCAGAGAGCCTTTTCGATCATGCCCACGAGGTGGGACTTGGCCACGGCGCCGGTCACCTGATCGACGACTTCGCCGTCCTTGAAGACGATGAGGGTAGGAATGGCGCGGATGCCGAACAGGCTGGGCACGCGGGTGTTTTCATCCACGTTGACCTTGCAGACGAGCACCTTGCCGTCGTATTCGGCGGCGAGCTCTTCCACGATGGGGCCGATGCCGCGGCAGGGGCCGCACCAGGGAGCCCAGAAGTCAACGAGAACCGGAATGGAGGATTTGATGACGACGCTTTCAAAAGTGGCATCAGTAACGGCGGTGGACATTGGTGAACTCCTTCATAAATGGCTTGTGGCGAGCGCCGGAACGCATCCGGCGCGTCTCCGTCTTATCACGAAAAAAAATGATGCGGAATGATTGTAGGTACGGGGTATGTCTCTGTCAAGGCAGAGCGTGTCCGAAGGGCTTCCAGTCCTGCGGAATGACCTGTCCGCGGGGGATGGCGGAAAGGGAAAGATCGTGGACGCGTCCGGCCTTTGCCATGTGCCAGCCCGCCCGGGCTATCATGACGGCGTTGTCGCCGCACAGCGACAGGCGGGGAATGAACAGCGGAATGTGCTTCTTTTCCGCAAGGTCGGCGAATGTCTTGCGCACCACGCTGTTGGCGGCCACGCCTCCGGCCACCACGATGCTCTTCGGCGTGAACAGGTGCATGGCTCGCTCGGCCTTGATGGTCAGGGTTTCCGCAATGGCCAGAAGGTAGGAGGCCGCGGCGTCGCACAGTTCCTGACTTGCAAGGTCGAGCCGTTCGCGGGCCGGGGTGTCTCCGGCGGGAAAATGGGCGTGCGGATGCTGGGAGAGCCAGAGCGCGCCCGCGGTCTTGAGTCCGCTGAAGCTGAAGTCGAGATTGTCGTTGTGTGTGTAGGGCCGGGGGAAGAGATGCGGATCGGCCGTGCCCTTCTTGCCGAGGGCGTCGAGCAGCGCGCCGCCGGGATAGGGCAGGCCCGCGGCCTTGGCGAACTTGTCGCAGGCTTCGCCCGCCGCGTCGTCGATGGTTTTGCCGAGCACGGTCATGTCCACGGGGCCGTCCATGCGGTAGAGGTGGGTGTGGCCGCCGGAAATAAGCACGCCGAGCGCGGGCCAGACGATGCTGTTTTCGAGGTCTGCGGCGAGCAGATGTCCCTGAAGATGATCGACGCCGATGAGCGGAATGTCGTGGGCGAGCGCCAGCGACTTGGCGAAGGCCACGCCCACGAGCAGGCTGCCCATGAGGCCGGGCCCGCGCGTGACGGCGATGCGGTCGATGGCCTTCCACGGGTCGTCGCCGAGATCGGCCTGCCGGAAGAGGCTGTCGAGCAGGGGGCCGATGAGTCTCGCGTGCTCGCGGGAGGCGAGCTCGGGCACGACGCCGCCGAAAAGAGCGTGGATGTCGGCCTGACTCGAAATGACGGCCGCGCGGACGCCGCTATCGTCCACGAGGGCGAGGGCGGTTTCATCACAAGAACTTTCTATTCCCAGAACGAGCATGGTTGACCTGTGCGGGCTTCGGCGGTTTTTGCGCCGGAAGGGTTGAAGCGAAGCGCCGCGCATGGCGGCGGATGCGGGGGAGTGCGCTTTGGCAGGGGAAGGCTGCGGAGCGCTGACAAAGGAGCCTCAGGGACGAACAGGCCGCGCGCCGGTCATTCCGGCGCGCGGCTGCATGACGATGTTGGATCGGCGCGGCGGGCGAAGTCGCGGCCCGCGCTTTCGGCCCCGGCGAAGCGGAGGGCCGCTTCTGCGGGGGCTTGCGGACGGCCGCGCGGCCTGATCAGACCTTGCCGTTTTCCTTGTACACTTCCAGAACCTGATCCACGTCGTCGGCGGAGCCGATGATGAGCGGCGTGCGTTCATGGATGGCGGTAGGCACCTTTTCCAGAATGCGCATTTTGCCGTCGGTGGCCTTGCCGCCGGCCTGTTCGGCCAGGAAGGCCATGGGCGCGGCTTCGTACATCAGGCGCAGCTTGCCGCTCGGATGCTTGGAATCTTCGGTGTAGAAGAAGATGCCGCCCTTGAGCAGGGTGCGGTGGAAGTCGGCCACGAGCGAGCCCACGTAGCGTGTGGAGCGGGGCGGCATGCCGTCGGGCCGGGAGAAGGAATGCACGGCCTTCTGCGTGGCTTCGTCCCAGTAGTTGTAGTAGCCGTGGTTGGCGGAATAGTACTTGCCCACGCGCGGAATCTGAATGTTGGGATGCGTGAGCAGGAATTCGCCGATGGAGGAGTCGAGGGTAAAGCCGTTGACGCCGTGCCCGGTGGAGTACACGAGCATGGTGGAGGAGCCGTAGAGGAAGTAGCCTGCGGCCACCTGCTCGACGCCGGGACGCATGAGGGATTCGCTGGTGAGCTCCCAGTAGTTCTGCGTGTCGGAGCGGCGATAGATGGAGAAAATGGTGCCGATGCTCACGCCCACGTCGATGTTCGACGAGCCGTCCAGCGGATCGAAGAAGATGACGTAGTGCCCGTGGGGTTCGTTTTCGGGCACGAAGAAGGGTTCGGCCATTTCTTCGGAACCGACGGCGCAGACCGCGCCCGAACTCTGCATTCTGTAAACCAGCGTATTGTTGGCGAAGGTGTCAAGCTTCTGCACCTGTTCGCCCTGCACATTGACGGCACCGGTCGCGCCCAGAATATCCACCAGACCAGCCTGGTTGACGTTTCTGGAAATAATCTTGGCCGAAAGAATAAGGTCGTGCATCAGCGAGGTGAATTGTCCCGTCGCGTGAGGAGACCATCTGCGTTGCGATGCTATAAGGTGTTCAATTGCAGTGACTTCAGACATATCCAGGCTCCTTGGTGTCGGCTCCGGGGGATCGCGTGGGACGTAGGTTCTGCGAAGGCAGCGGAGCTTCTGTTACTTGACACTACCTATACCATAAACATGGATGAATGTGCAATATGGATCAATATGTGAATTGAAAGCCGTCCATACCGGACATCACTTGACGGGCGCGGCGAAAACAATAGGCTTTCCACCTATATAGCGGGAGATCCACATCATGGAACCGTTCTCGTTGCTCAAAATACCGTCGGAATGTTCCTTGAGATATTCGGTCCAGTTGATGGAAGCGAGAGGCGTGGAGGCATAATCCATGTCGCCGCTCCAGATGAGCACGTCGCCGGAACGGACGATGAAGTCGCCCGGAGAGGACGCGAAGGGCAGCAGCGCGCGGAAGTCGAAGGTGGCCACGAGCAGCACCTGAAGCCGGTCTTCCTGAAGGAAGGGACGGGCAATGAGAATTTCCGGTCCGAGGGGGGTGTCCTGAATGGAGGCGCGCAGGTCGCGGGGCAGGGCCTTGGGCGCAAGTTCCAGCAGAGGCGCGTAGTCAAGCTGCTTGAGGGGCGTGCCGGGAATGGATGCGCCGAGCGTGCCGTCGGGAGCCACCATGCTGAGGCCCGAAAGCCACGGGAAACGCCGCAGGAAGCTGGCCGCGGCTTCGGCGTCGGGCGGGGTGGCCATGGCGTCGAGGGCCTTTTCCAGCCTGGTCAGCTCTTCGTCGATGGGCATGACGCTCTGCACGAGGTCGCGCTGGGATTTTTCCAGCACGGTGCGCTCTTCCGTGTTCAGGGTGGAGGGGCGGTTGATGTGCGTATGATAGAAGGTTTTCGTTTCCTTGTAGGCGCTCTTCACCTGCATGCAGCCGGAAAGGGCGGGCAGGCAGAGGCAGAGCAGACAGACAACGAGAGCAAAATGGCGACTGCGCATGGTATCTCCTGTCGCGCGTCAGGCGCGGGACTTGTTTTCCAGCCTGGCGGCCAGCGTTTCCAGCATGTTCAGAAGGCCGGAATCGGCAGGCTGTTCCGGGGCGGGAGGCTCCGCGCCCTGCATGAGGCTGTCCAGTTTTGCGTTCAGTTCAGCCCTCTCTTCGGGAGAGGAGCTCACTTCGAGAAGTTCTCTGTAAATGCTGGCGGCTTCGCCCGTGGCTCCCTGTTCTTCCAGAATGCGGGCCATGGAGCGCGTACACAGCGAGCTTTTGCCTTCCATGACGGCCTGAGGGCGGGGAGTCGGAATCCGGTCGGCCTGCGCCGCGGCGGGCTTGTCCGGGAAAAGGAGCTCCGTCACGCCGGGCGCGGAAATCGCCGGGGCGGGAGAGGGCTCGTCGTCCTCGTCGCCGTAGATGTCGTCATCGTCGGGCACGGCGTCCAGGCTGAACCAGGGGGAGCGCTCGTCCATGACGAAGCAGCGGCCGGAGGACGGCGCGTCGGCGGACGCAGGCGTTTCGGCGCTTTCAGGGGTTTCGTCAGACGCAGAGGCTTCGGCGCTCGTCGGGGCGCTGTCGGAAGCGGCGTGTTCGGCGTCCGGCGTCTCGCGGAGCGCGGCGTTTGCCGCATCGGCGGAGGGCTGTGACGCCGGAGCCTGCGCCGGAGTTTCTTCGAGAGAGGGTTCCGCAGCCGCAGCGGCGTTTGCGGCGGCACTCTGCGCTTCGCAGGCGCGGGCGAGGAGAGTTTCGGCAACGGAGGCGGGGCCGGTCGCGGCGGACGAGGCTGCGCAGACCGCGGCGGAATCCGACGGGGCACAGGCGCAGGCAGACGCCGCGGACGCAAAGGCTTGTGCGGAAGAGTCGGGGACGTTCCGGGCGGAAGCGCCCGGGGCGTCTTCGCCTTCGGCGGGCCGGATCTTCGTTTCGGCGGTCGTTGAGGTTCCTGCGCCGAGCGCCTTCATGCCCGCTTCAAACACGTCGGCCAGAGTGGGGCCGTTCTTTTTGAAGGTGGCCCCGAAAAAGCGGAGCATGGCGGCCTGATCGGGCCGCACGCCGGGCAGACGGCTCCAGATGTCCCAGAGGGCGGAGCATTGCGAGAGCGATTCGATGACGCCCGCCGCTTCCAGTCCTGCGGCGGCGTCCTGCCCTGCGGCGTGGAGCTCTTCGATGAGCAGAAGACGCGCGTCGAGAAATTCGGGATGACGGGAGAGCCCCGCCCGCAGCACTTCAATGGCCTCCATGCGGCGTCCGCTTTCGGCCAGAAGGCGGGCATAGGGCAGAAAGATGCGGGAGGCGGGGTCGAGGGAGAGAACTTCCTGATACCAGAGAGCCTTTTCCGGGCTCTCGTGTTCCGCAAGAGGTGAATTCATGGACGATGAGCCTTCAGTCATGCCTGTCGTCAGCTCCTGCGCCAAGCCACTCCGAGTCTTCCCTGTTCTTGTCGAAGAGGTAGAGGATCTCGTTTTTTCTCACATAGTTGAGGCGCTGCCGAATCACTTTTTCCACGTAGGCCGGGTCGGTTTTGAGCAGACGGATCTCCCGGCTCAGGGCGGCGCGCTTTTCATCGAGCGCGGAGAGCTCCTGCGAGAGTTCCTGCTGTTTTTCCTTGAGCACGCGCCAGGTGTAGAGGCTGTGGGAACCCCACACGATGCGGCTTGCCAGCGCAAAGTTGAGCAGCACGGCAAGCACGAGCAGGGAGAGCTTCCACCAGAAGGCCTTGTTTGTTGTGCGATGATTCATGGACACGGCGACACGCCAGGCAGGCTAGTTGTTTTCCGCCAGATGATCGCGCCACTGGCGATAGAACAGATAGAAATAGTTGCAGCCCGAGAAGATGGTGAGCACCAGCGCAATGTACAGCACCACGGTGCCGATGAGATGCACGGGCAGGCCCATGACCGGGAAGTGGATGAGCAGCGGCACCATGGCGATGATCTGGAACACGGTCTTCCATTTGCCGTACCAGTCGGCCGCGATGACCACGCCCTTGTCTGCGGCCACGGCGCGCAGACCGGTGACGGCGAGTTCGCGGATAATAATGATGATGACTATCCACGCGGGAACCCAGCCGAGTCCCACCATTTCGATGAGGATGGAGCAGATGAGCAGCTTGTCGGCCAGCGGATCGAGGAATTTGCCGAAATTGGTCACCTGCTTTTCGCGGCGGGCGATGTAGCCGTCGAGAAAGTCGGTGACGGCGGCGGCCACGAAGAGAAACATGGCTATCCAGCAGGTATAGACGTTGGGAAAGTGGATGAGCAGAAGAATGGGCAGCACGGCCCCGATGCGCATCATGGTGATGCGGTTGGCCCAGCCCATGTTGCTGAATATCTGCATGACGTCTGACACAAACATATCTCTTCTCCCCCGAAAGGACATATCAATGTGTAGGGCTTATCATAAAGAGGGGCGGCGCGGCAAGGCGGAAGGCGGCCGCATGCCGGGAAAAAGTTCCCGTTTCCTTGAGAATATAAAGAAAGCCGCCGTCGGAAAGAAAAATGTTTTTCGCCGCTTCTTGACTTGTGGGCCGAGTATGCGAAAAAATACGTTCTGCCGTGCCAGCGCATGGCCCGGCCATACCATGGGCCTTTCGCCCCGAAAGGATGCAGCCTTGTTTAGCAGAAGACAAATTTCCTACCGATCTTCGTCCCGACGCTCGACGTCCGGGCTTTCCGTCATCGCCATGCTGTTGATCCTGGCGCTTGCCGGAGTGGGGGCGTATTTCCTCATGCGCGATCTGAGCGGGCCTTCCGTGACCATGAATCCCGAACTTTCCGGCCGCATCGGCCTTGTGCAGAACGTGGAACTGAATCTGGCCGACAAGTCCGGCGTGCAGTCCGTGACCGTGACGGTGAAGCGCGGCGATCAGAGCATGACCGTGCTGCAGCAGACGTTCGGCACGCTGGAAAAAACGCAGAAGACGTCGTTCAATCTCAAGGAAACCCGCCTGCCCGAAGGCGCGTTCGAGCTGGAAATCCGGGCCGTGGACGGCTCCTATGCCGGATTCGGCCGCGGCAACACCACCACGGTGAATCTGCCCCTCGTGCTCGATTCCCAGCCGCCGCGCATCGCCGTGCGCACCGGCCCGCCCGCCATGTACCGCGGCGGCAGCGGCCTCATCGTCTATACCGTTTCCGAAGAAGTTTCGCAGAGCGGCGTGCGTGTGGGCAAGCTCTTCTTCCCCGGCTACAAGCAGGACAACGGCGCCTATGCCTGTCTGTTTCCCTTCCCCATCGCCCTGAAGACCGGCGACTTCCTGCCGGAAATCATGGCGCGGGATCTTGCGGGCAACGAAACCTCCAGCCGTCTGCTCGTGCATGCGCTCAACCGCAATTATCGTTCGGACACCCTGAACATTCCCGAAGCGTTCCTCAACTTCAAGGCCAGCGAGCTCGCCCAGCTCTGCCCCGAAGAGAGCACGCCGCTTGCCCAGTATCTGTGTTCCAACAACAAGGTGCGCGAGGGCAACGACGAAACCCTCATCAGGGTGGCCGCCGATCCGGCCAACGTGTCGCCGCGCTTCCTGTGGAGCGGCGCGTTCCGCCGTCTTCCCCGTTCGGCCGTGAAGGCCAACTTCGGCGACTTCCGCACCTACGTGGACGGCAACCGGCAGAAAATCGACGAGCAGACCCACATGGGCCTCGATCTCGCTTCCGTGGCGCACGCCGAAGTGCCCGCCGCGCAGAGCGGCCGCGTGGTGTGGGTGGACTATCTCGGCATTCACGGCAACATGATCCTCATCGAGCACGGCCTCGGCCTCATGACGCAGTATTCCCACCTCAGCGAGTACGACGTGAAGGTGGGCGACACCGTCAAGACCGGACAGATCATCGGCCGCACGGGAACCAGCGGCCTTGCCGGCGGCGATCACCTGCATTTCGGCGTGCTTGTGGGCGGCGTGCCCGTGCAGCCCCTGGAATGGCTCGACTCCTCATGGGTGAAGAACAACATCACCTCGCGCATCAACATCAATCTTAACCTGTAGGAATACGTCGCGATCCGTTGCGGCGACGATGATTACGGGCCTGCCCGGAGCCCCCGCTCCGGCGGGCCTCCCTTTTTTCCGCTTCCAAGGAGACCGCCATGCCCCACAAAGGGCCCCATATTTCCATATCGGCTGAGTATGTGGTCAACCGCATCCTGCGCATCAATCTCGATGAGTTCGAGCGCTGGCCTCAGAGCGTCCGGCAGCTGGCCATCGACATCGCCGAAGAGCTGTTTCTCGTGGCGTACAATCCCTTCATTTCCGCCTCGGAAGTGAAGAAGAGCGTCAACGAACATTATCAGGCCGAGTCTCCTTCTCTCGCCCATCAGTACGCCACGGCCATCAGCGAAGGCATCACCATGTTCTGGAGCGCGCACGAGGCCGAGCTGGAATTCTGCCGCGAACTTGAGGGGCGGCTTTCGTCCGTCATGCCCGACGACTGCATCCTGCGCCGCCGCGGCGCGCTGGTCGCCGCCGCCACCGACGCCACCGACCTGCGCATGGAACTGCCCCTGCTCGTGGTGGAGCCCGACACCCCCGAGCAGATCAGCGCCCTCGTGCGTCTCGCCAACGAAATGAAGTTCGCCATCATTCCCCGCGGCGGCGCGTCCGGCCTCACGGGCGGCGCCGTGCCCGCGCGCAAGCGCACCGTCATGGTGAGCACCACGCGCCTCACGGCCAAGTCGGTCAACAAGGCCGCGCGCACCATGACCTGTCAGGCCGGCGTCATCACGCAGGACGCCATCGACTTCGCCGCGTCCAAGGGGCTGCTCTTCACCGTGGATCCGGCCTCCAAAACGGCGTCCACCATCGGCGGCAACGTGTCGGAAAACTCCGGCGGGCCCTTCTGCTTCGAGTACGGCACCACCATCGACAACCTGCTCTCCTGGAGCATGGTCACGCCCACGGGCGAAATCATCCGCATCGAGCGCGTCAATCATCCCGGTCACAAGATCATGCCCGACGAGGACGTGGTCTTCGAGGTCAAGGATCTTTCCGGCGGCATGCGCAACGTGGTGCGCCTCAAGGGCAACGAAGTGCGTCACGCGGGCCTCGGCAAGGACGTGACCAACAAGCTGCTCGACGGCCTGCCCGGCATGCAGAAGGAAGGCATTGACGGCATCATCACCGAGGCGACCTTCGTGCTGCATCCCAAGCCGTCGCTCTCCCGCGTGATGGTGCTGGAATTCTACGGAAAATCCATGGTTCCCGCGGCCGAGCTCGTGCGCAAGATCGTGAATCTGCGCGACAAGATCCGCGAACAGGGCGGCGACGTGCATGTGTCCGCGCTGGAGGAATTCAATTCCAAGTACGTGCAGGCCATCAACTATCAGCCCAAGTCCGACCGGCACAAGGGCAGCCCCATTTCCGTCATCATCGTGCAGGTGGACGGCAACGACGCCTATGTGCTCGACGACACCGTGCAGGCCATCTACGCCCTTGCCGGAGACGATCCCCACGTGTTCGCCGCCATCGCCAAGGACGACAAGCAGGCCGCCGAATTCTGGGAGGACAGGCATCGTCTTTCGGCCATCGCCAAGCGCACGTCCGGCTTCAAGATGAACGAGGACGTGGTGCTGCCCATGGCGCAGATTCCGGAATTCGCCCACTATCTGGAAACGCTCAACGTCGTGGCCGCCGCAGACGCCTACCGCTTTGCCCTTCAGGAACTTTCCCGTCTCCAGGGCTTCCCGCTGGAAGATCCGGCCTTCAACGAAGAGTTCGCCTTCGCCTCCCACGTGGCCGCGAGCGATGAATCCAATCTCGACCCCGAGCTCGTGGACGAAGAGGTGGCGAAACGCGCCGAAACGTGGCTGCTCGCGCAGAAGGAGCGCTTCCCGCGGCTCGCTTCCCGCATCGACGGCATCGTGGCGTACATGAAGAGCAGCCGCATCGTGGTGGCAAGCCACATGCACGCCGGCGACGGCAACTGCCATGTGAACATTCCCGTGAACTCCAACGATCCGCGCATGATGGAGCACGCCGAAGACGTGGCCATGCAGGTCATGGCCAGAACCCAGGAGCTCGGCGGCGCGGTCTCGGGCGAGCACGGCATCGGCATCACCAAGATATCCTTCCTTGATCCCAAGCAGATGGAGAGCCTGCGCGAGTTCAAGATGCGCGTGGATCCGCGCGATCTGTTCAATCCCGGCAAGCTCGTGACCCGCAATCTTCCGGTGCGTCCGTTCACGTTCTCGTTCAACCGGCTCATTGCGGACATCCGCGAATCCGGCCTGCCGGACAAGGAATGTCTCATCCGTCTGCTCTCCCAGGTGCAGACCTGCACCCGCTGCGGCAAGTGCAAGCAGGTGTGCCCCATGGTGTACCCCGAGCGCTCCTTCCAGTACAATCCGCGCAACAAGAACATCATTCTCGGCGCGCTCACCGAGGCCATCTACTATTCTCAGGTCACCACGGGACATCCTTCGCCGGAACTGCTCGCCGAACTGCGCCACCTCGTGGAGCACTGCACGGGCTGCGGCCGCTGCACCTCGGTGTGCCCGGTGAAGATAGAATCGTCGGAAGTGGCGCTGAGCTCTTTGGCCTACGTGAAGCGCGAAGGGCAGGGCGGGCATCCCATCAAGTCGCAGGTGCTCAACGTGCTCTCTTCCGATCCTTCGGCCCGCGTGCCCGCCTTCGCCAAAATGGCGGCCCTCGGTCAGAACGTGATGAATCAGTTTTTGCCGCTGGTGCCCCGCGTGTGGCGCAAACGCATGAGCAGCCCGCTCTTTTCCGGCAGGGGGCCCGCGCTCGGCATGGTGAGCATGTACGAGAGCCTGCACCTTGAAAAGAACGCGGCCGCGCATCTTTTCCTGCCCGTGAGCGGCGACATCTCCGCTCAGGGCGTGCTTGAAGGCCGCGTGCCCGCGGTGCTGTACTTCCCCGGCTGCGGCGGAAGCCTGTTCTACCGCCGCATCGCGCTGGCCTCCATTGCGCTCATGATGTACGCGGGCGTGCCCGTGGTCATTCCCGGACGGCACCTTTGCTGCGGCTATCCGCTGCTGGCCGCCGGTTCCGCCGAACAGTACGAAGTCAACCTCCAGCGCAACCGGCAGGTCATTGCCTCCACGCTTCAGGCTGCCGCCGAAGCCGGTTTCGACGTGAACATGCTGGTCACGGCCTGCGGTTCGTGCCGCGAGTCCCTCATGCGTCACGGCATCACCGGCGTGGACGGCAACGTGCTGCCGCACAACGACATCGTGCAGCTTCTGGTGGATCGCCTGCCCCACGACGTGGCCGTGAGCAGCGAGCGCATCATCTATCATTCCTCCTGCCATCCGGCGTGGTCCGGCGTGAAGGCCACCAAGGACGGCGGCAAGGTGGCAAGAGCCCTGGAACGCATTACCGGCGCGTCCATTCTGCTGAACCCCGGCTGCTGCGGCGAATCCGGCGCGGGCGCCTACACCTGCCCGGACATCTACAACACCCTGCGCGCCCGCAAGCGCGAGCGCCTGGAAAGCGCCCTTGCCGGGTACACGCCCGATGCGCCCATTCTGGTGGGCTGCCCGTCGTGCAAGATAGGCATTGCGCGCACGCTCATGACCATGGACGTGAAGCATCCCGCGCGCGGCAAGGATAAAAGCGTTGAAGACACGCCCGTGATCGACACGCATCGTCCGGTGCTGCACAATGCCGAATGGCTGGCGGAAACCCTGCTCGGCAAGAACTGGCTTTCCACCTTCAAGGCGCAGGCCTCCCGCACGGAAGGACATCCCGGCGTGCGCGTGGTGTGCATGGAGCCGAGAAAGCGTTAGTCTGCTGCGGCGAAAGAAGTGAACAAAGGCGGAGCCGGTACGGTCGGCTCCGCCTTTGCTTTTGAGAAAGACCGCCCGCGCAGAACGGAGGAGGCTTCCGGGTTTGCCGACGCAGGCGGTCTTTTGTCCGTCGGGAGAGTCATGGCGGACGGCGGGATGGGAAACCTGCCGGGGGAAGGCGGGTTTCGGAATATCCGGTCGGCTCGGATAAGGGGTTGCCGCGCATCTGCGGAAACGCGGCGCGCGGATGCCGACGTTGCGGCTCGTGCGGCGCGGAAGAAACGTTGCGTTTTCTGCTCAGACCGGGGCGGAATCGTGTCGGCCCGGCGTTCGGCCCGAGCGCCCGGGCGCTGTTCTTCGCTGTTCCGCCTTCATGCGGGCAGGACTAGAAGGAATACGTGAGTCCGCCGCCGAAAATGTGCTGCGTGCTCCTGTCCACCATGGGGCTGTCCTTTATTTCCTTGCCGAGGAAGGTGATTTTCCAGCTGGCAAACAGACTCCAGTGATCGGAAAGGGCGTAGTCGGCGCTGACGCCGAGAAAGGGCGTTGCCGACGCGTCGGGAGAGTAGCGGGAAAGACCGCTGCGCGCCGATTCTCCCCGGCTGATGCCGTAATAGTAGTCGTTGAAGTTGGCGCTGGAAAAGAGAACGCCCCCGGTGGGAATGACGGTGAGCGGGCCTGCGTTCAGCGGATAGGCATAGTCGATGCTGGCCAGAAATCCGTCGCTTGTGCCGGTAATGTCGCCGGAGGCCTTCGCTCGCAGGGAGCCGAAGCTCGTGTTCAGCTCGTAGCCCAGCGTGCCGAGAACGATGATGTTGCGGTTGTCGAGCCGCTTCATGGCCGGATCGTCGCTTTTGGAGGCGCGGAAATACTGCGGAAGAAGCGTTGCGCCCAGAGAAATTTTCTGCACGCCGTCGTTCCAGAGCCACACGCCGGCTTCCGTATTCTTCAGGAAAAATCTGTCGCCTTCATAGTGAACGACGGGCATGGGCAGGACGCGGGCGTCGGAGCCCCGGTATTCCGACTGTACGGAAAAAACGCCGGCGCTCAGCGACACGCGCTGTGCCAGCGCCGGTTTGCCGAGCAGCAGCACGGCGGCCGCCACGAGAAGCAGGGTGCGAAATCGCATGATGGGAGATCCTCCTGAGTATTGCTGCAGAGGGAGTTATAGCTGTTTCACTATTAAGTCAACACTTGTTTACTTGCTTTTGCCAATGCCGCAGGATACAACGAAAATGCAATCAGCACAGGACATGTGAAGGCGGAGCCGGATGGAAGACGGAAGCAGCAGGTTTTCAGACAGCGGACAGCGCGCAAAACCGGGGCGGAACGCCGCGCAGACGAAGGAAAGGATACGGAAAAACGCCGAAAGGCTTTTCACCAGGTATCCGTACGAAATGGTGACGCTGCGCGAAATAGCCGCTCAGTCGTCCGTCAATGTTGCGCTCATAGGCCGATACTACGGATCCAAGAAGGAGCTGTTCTGCGCCGTGCTCGACAGTCTTTCCTCAGATCGGCTGCCGCTTCGGCCGAAGGACAAGCTGGGCGATCTGGCGGACAGAACGGTTCGCGCGCTTGAAACCGGGCATGAGGACGACAGTCAGCTGGCGCTGCTGAACATTCTCATGCTTTCTTCGCAGTCCAGAGAGGCCATGCCCGTGATTCAGGATCGGGTGAAGGGCTTTTTCACCGACTTGGCCGCAACGGATGGGGAATCGAGCGTGCCTGCGGGGTTCGTGCTCACGTCGTGTACGCTGGGCGTGCTCATGCTCCGGAGGCTTCTGCCCGAGGACTATCCGCTCCGCGTATCCGCCGCAGACATGCGGAAGGCGTTGCAGATGCTGCAGAACGCTCTGACCGGGGAAACGCGCTGATGGTTGCGGTCGGCGTTGCGCGCCGCGTATGAGGTATTTCAGGCATGAAAGAATACGACGTCACTTTTGCCGCGGCGGTGGAGGCTCTGGAGGGCGCGCGCTCGTGCCGGGTGCTGCGCCTTGCCGGTGAAGCTTCGGCCGTGCTGCTTCTGAGTCTGGAGGGCGAATGTCCTCCGCTGCTGCTCGGCTGTCCGGCGCGGCTGCTTTCGGATTTTTCCTCCGGCGTCACGAGGGCGGAGCGCGAAGCGCTCGGCCTGCCCCCGGAAGGCGGCGAGGCGGACGTGGAGGTGTTCTGCCGCATGGGCATTCCCGGGAACGATCCGCTTGCCGCGGGGCTGGACTGCTCGCGACTGGTGCTTGTCTCTCCGTCCACGGGCCGGGCGCTGGAGGCGTCCCGCGCGCAAGGCGGTCTCATCCCTCTGCGGCGAGCGGCGGCATCTTCGGCCCGGAGCCGTTCGGACGACTGACCGCTCGGACGCGGGGAGCGTCGAGGCGTCTTGCGGGAGCTTTTCCGGGAAGGGCTCAGTACAGCGGCACGTTGAAGTGCAGAAGTTCCGGCTTTTCCATGATCCAGAAGACCAGCGCGCACATGACAAGCAGCGCGTATTCGCCGAAGCTCCCGGTGCTGCACAGGCGGAGGGAAAAGCGTTTTTTCAGGAAGGGCAGCAGCGGCACGCCGTGCGTGGTGCACATGTCGAGCAGTACGTGGGTGAGCGCGCCGAAGCCGAATCCTCCCACGAGGGCGTCGGGCAGAGGGCCGAGCTGGCCGGTGAGCGACCATGCCCAGATGGCCAGCCACCAGCCGAACCAGTGCGAAGAGCGGCGGTGTACCTGATTGAATTTCTTCTGCCGGAAAAAGGCGCGTCTGGCCGCGTGCTGATCCAGCATGTCCGGCGCGACGGAGCCGAACCAGGCGGCAGCCATGCCCGCCAGGGGAAATCCCGCGGCAAAGGAGGCCATGAGAGCCATGGCCTGATGAGTGGTCCATTTCATGCGTCGTTTCTTCTCCGGTTCAGGTCTTCGGCGGCGCGGCGTCGTCTTGCCTCGGCGGCCACCGCGCAGGGCACGACGGTTTTGCCGATGGGAAAGAGGGCGAGCTCCGCAAGTTTGATGTGCTGCCAGGCAAAGGGCAGTCCCACAATGGTGACGGCGAGCGCGGCGGCGTTGGCCACATGGGCGAGCGCTATCCAGAATCCGGCAAAAATGAACCACAGGGCGTTGCCCAGCATGCCGGGCAGGCCCGTGCCCAGATCGCTTTTGCCGTACACGAGCTCGCGGGAGACGGATTCGTAGCCGAAAGGCATGAAGACGAAGCCCGCCATGACGAAGCAGGCGCGCCCCCACGGCAGGCCCACGATGCTCAGGCAGGCCAGCACGCCGAACAGCAGCCACACCAGAGCCGCAAACCAGCCGCCGCAGACTATCCAGAGAATGTTGCCTATGACGCTCATGTTTTCCTCAATGATTCCGGGGCAAAGAGCGGCATGATGCCGCACGTGTCGCCGCCGGAGCGGAAGAAGCATTTTAGCCGACGCAGGGAAGTTCCGCAAGGAAAATTTCCCGCGGAACAGGCTGCCTCAAAACGCGTCGCCTCGGAAGCCGGGGCCGTTGCAGCCGAAGCGGGCCGCCGGTCGTGAGCATCACGCCGAGGAACGTTTGCGGCAGTCGAACGCCTTCCGATCCCGGGCAGCGCCGAAGGGCGGCTCCGCCGCGTGCGTCGGGATGAGCCGCCGGGGCAGGAGCGAGTCGAAGGGGAGGGGCCGTCATGCCCGACGCCTTTTCGCAGCAGGCCGTCGGACGAAGCCGGGCCGAACGCGCGCAGGTTCCGCGCGTCCGGCGGGCGTTTTCGCCGGTTGCAGAGCGGGCCTCTATGGCGTATGCTGCCTCACGTTCTTTTCAACCTTCCTTTCCGGAGAGATTTCCTATGCAGCGTATCAGCATACGTGAAGCTCTGGCCTCCACCGGGCCGCGCAACGGCGTGACTGTGTGCGGATGGGTGAGAACCCGCCGCGATTCCAAGGGCTTTGCCTTTCTTGAACTCAACGACGGCTCCTGCCTCAAGAACCTGCAGTGCATTGTCGACGAGGGCACGCAGGCCTGGAACAGCCTCGAAGGCGTGAACACCGGCGCGGCCGTCAGCGTGACCGGCGATCTTGTGGAATCGCCCGGCAAGGGACAGAAATGGGAAGTTCACGCCGACTCCATGACGGTGTTCGGTCTGGCCGATCCGGCCACCTATCCGCTTCAGAAGAAGCGTCATTCCGACGAATTTCTCCGCACCATCGCGCATCTGCGTCCGCGCACCAACAAGTACGGCGCGGCGTTCCGCATCCGCTCCGAGGCGGCGCTTGCCGTGCATGACTATTTCCGCGGCCTCGGCTTCTACTACGTGCATGCGCCCATCCTCACCGGTTCCGACTGCGAGGGCGCGGGCGAAATGTTCCGCGTGACCACGCTCCCCGTGGACGGCGGCCCGAAGCCCGAATCCGGCAACGTGTTTGAAAACGACTTCTTCGGCAAGCAGGCGAGCCTCACGGTGTCCGGCCAGCTTGAGGCGGAAGCGCTGGCCTGCGCGCTCGGCCGCGTGTACAACTTCGGCCCCACCTTCCGCGCCGAACATTCCTACACGCCGCGCCACGCCGCCGAATTCTGGATGGTCGAACCCGAAGCCGCCTTCAACGACATCTGGGACAACATGGAGCTCGCCGAAGGTCTCATCCGTCACGTGGTGCGCCACACGCTGGATCACTGCGCCGACGACGTGGCCCTGTTCGACAAGTTCGTTGCTCCCGGCCTCATCGACGGCCTGCGCGACATGGCGGAAAAGAAGTACGCCCGCATTGCCTACCGCGACGCCGTGAAGCTCCTTCAGGAAAGCGGAAAGAAGTTTGAATATCCCGTGTCGTTCGGCACCGATCTGCAGACCGAACACGAACGCTTCCTCGCGGAAGAGTATTTCCGCTCCCCGGTGACGGTGTACGACTA
Organism: uncultured Mailhella sp.; assembly: GCF_944324995.1. Lineage (GTDB taxonomy): Bacteria > Desulfobacterota > Desulfovibrionia > Desulfovibrionales > Desulfovibrionaceae > Mailhella. The sequence goes on along the minus strand of NZ_CALUYL010000013.1, from coordinate 24,693 downwards.
TCCCAAGGACATCAAGGCGTTCTACATGCGCATGAACGACGACAACGAAACCGTGGCCGCCATGGATCTGCTCGTGCCCCGCATAGGCGAGCTCATCGGCGGCAGCCAGCGCGAAGAGCGTCTCGACAGGCTTTCCGCGCGCATCACGGAACTCGGGCAGAAGCCCGAAGACTACTGGTGGTATCTTGATCTGCGCCGTTTCGGCAGCGTGCCCCATTCCGGATTCGGCATGGGCTTTGAGCGCATGATCATGCTGCTGACCGGCATTTCCAACATTCGCGACGTGCTGCCGTTCCCCCGCACCACGGGGTCTCTGGAGTTCTGATGAGAGTCATGACCGAACGCCGCAGGGCGAAGATTGAAAAGGTGCTCGCGCAGCGCCAGAAGGGACTCACCCTTGTCATGGACAACGTGTGGGATCCGCACAACGTGTCGGCCATATACCGCAGCTGCGATGCCTTCGGCGTGCCGGAGGTGCATCTTTACTACACCCAGTGCGCGTTTCCGCAGCTGAGCCGCAAGACGTCGGCTTCGGCCTTCAAGTGGGTGAACACCGTGCGCCACTCCAGCAAGGAGGAACTCATGGCGTGCCTGCGCGCGCAGAACATGCAGGTGCTCGTCACGAGCTGCTCTCCGGCGTCGCGTCCGCTCACCGCGTACGATTTCACCCGTCCCACGGCCATCGTCATGGGCAACGAGCACGCGGGCGTTTCCCCGGAACTCGTGCCGCTCGCGGACGGCGAGGTGTACATTCCCATGTACGGCATGGTGCAGAGCTTCAACGTGTCCGTGGCCTCGGCGCTCATGCTGGCGGAAGCCTCGCGTCAGCGCGCGGCGGCCGGCATGTACGAACACAGACTCTGGTCCGACGAAGAATATGAAACGCGCCTGAACGCCTGGCTGGAAAAGGCCTAGCGTGTGGCGCACGCCGTTTTCGGCGCGAGAAAAGGCCCGCTTCCGCAGGGGAAGACGGGCCTTTTCTCCGTACGGACGCGCTTTTCCGTTCTTTCCCTCCCGCAGGCCATTGCCAAGGGCGCGGGTGCGGGATAGAATATGTTCGTTTTGTGACGAATGCCTTTTTGCGGAGTGTTCATGCTGTTCGACGACATGCGGTCTCTTCTCGCCCGTGCCAGAAACATTGCCATCATAGGAGCCAAGGACAAGCCCGGTTCGCCCGTGGATCACGTGGGCCGCTACCTGCTCAATGCCGGATTCAACATTCAGCCCGTGCATCCCGTGCGGCGTCAGGCCTGGGGCATTCCCGCGGTGCGCAGCATCGCCGATCTTCCCGGCATAGGCTTCGAGCCGGACATCATCTGTCTTTTCCGCGCTCCGCAGTACTGCGAGGCCCACGCCCGCGAAACCCTCGCGCTGCCCCGCCTGCCCATGATCTTCTGGATGCAGGAAGGCATACGCAGCCCCGAGGCGGGGCGTCTCATGGCCGAAGCCGGCGTGAAGGTGGTGGAGGACCGCTGCCTGGAAACCGTGCATGCCGCACTCTTCGACGATACCACCGAAACCTTTTCCTGCACGCGCTGCGGCAAGTGCTGCGAAGGGCGCGGGGGCATCGTTGTGGGGCCGCACGATCTGCCGCGCCTGTGCGCCTATTTCGGTCTTCCGGCCGAAGAGGTGCTCGCGCGCTACACGGAAAACATCGGCGGCAAGCCCGCGCTCAAATGCGGCGACGACGGCTTCTGCCTGTTCTTCGAGGCCGGAAAGGGCTGCGCCGTGCATCCGGCCCGGCCGGACGTGTGCCGCGCCTGGCCTTTTTTCCGGGGCAATCTCGTGGACAGGGTGAGCTTCGACATGGCAAAGGAAGACTGCCCCGGCATACGCCGCGAGGCCTCGCACGAGGATTTCGCCCGCGAGGGATTCCGCTATCTGAACGACTACAAGCTGCGCGCGCGGGACATTCTGCATGAGGGCCGCGCCCTCATCGTGGACGAGAGCGAACTGCCGTCCGGAGCGAGGCGCTGATATTTCCCTTTCCGCGGAGCGGAAAGGGCCGCCGAAAGGCGGTACGGATGGGGTTGCCGCGGCGTCCTGAGGGCGCGGCGACAGAGGTTGTTAATGACAATGGCGGCATCGACAGGATGATTCCGCTCTGCGTGCATGCCGCAGGCATCCACGCAGGAAGCCCGCGGGGAGGAGATTCCCCGGGCGTTCACGCGCAAACGCGCCAGAGGATTCTGATGAATATTCTGATTTTTGGCCCCAACGGCAGCGGCAAGGGCACGCAGGGTGCTCTTCTCATGGAAAAATACGGCATTCAGCACATTGAATCCGGCGCCGTTTTCCGTCAGCACATCGGCAACGGCACGGAGCTCGGCAAGAAGGCCAAGGCCTACATCGACAAGGGCGAGCTCGTGCCCGACGACATCACCATTCCCATGGTGCTGGACATCCTCAAGAATCAGGGCGACAAGGGCTGGCTGCTCGACGGCTTCCCCCGCAACATGGAGCAGGCCCGCAAGCTTGACGAAGCCCTCAAGGCCGCCGGCATGAAGCTCGACTACGTGGTGGAAATTCTGCTGCCCCGCAAGACGGCCCGCGAACGCATCATGGGCCGCCGCCTCTGCGTGAACAACAACAATCATCCCAACAACATCTTCATCGACGCCATCAAGCCCAACGGCGACGTCTGCCGCGTGTGCGGCGGCGCGCTCAAGACCCGTCCCGACGATCAGGACGAGGCCGCCATCAACAAGCGTCACGACATCTACTACGACGAAAAGAACGGCACCCTTGCCGCGGCGCACTACTTCAAGGATCTCGCCGCCAGGGGCGAAACCACCTACATCACCCTCGACGGCAGCGGCACCATTGAGTCCATCCGCGAGGATCTGCTTTCCAAGCTGAAGTAGCGGGAATTTTCCGTCGCTTTCCGAAAGGCCCCGGGCGCATGCGTTCCGGGGCTTTGTCGTGTCTTTGGGGGCGCAAAAAAAAGGCCTCTCCGACGGGCGGGGAGGCCTTTCATGCTGCAATCTTACGCGCCTACTTCACGCAGGCGGCGGGCTTTGCGGTGCTCACGCTGCCGCTGCGGCAGAAGTGCAGGAACAGCGCAAGGCAGGAAAGGGAAACGATGATGCCGATGATGGTGGACGCTTCCATGGAAAGACGGAAGCCGATGGGCGCATAGCAGATGTAGGCCGTGCAGACCGTGGTCATGAACACGGCGGGAATGCTGGTGATCCAGTGCAGGCGTCCGTGCCTGGCGAGCCACACGGAGAAGGCCCAGAGGCTCACGCAGGACATGGTCTGGTTGGCCCAGCCGAAATATCTCCAGATGATGGGGAAGTCCAGCAGGGTGAGGGCCACGCCGCCGCAGAACAGCGGAACGGCGGTGAGAATGCGCTTGGTCACGTTCTTCTGATCGATGTGGAAACGGTCGGCCAGCATGCCGCGGGCGGCGCGGAAGGCGGTGTCGCCGGTGCTGATGGGCAGAAGCACCACGCCGAGAATGGCCAGCAGACCGCCTACCGGTCCGAGCAGGGTGATGGCTATCTGCTGCACGACCACGGTGGGAGCGCCCTTGGGACCCATGGACGCGGAAAGCGAGGCCGCGTCGGGATAGAAGGAAAGGGCGAGCGTGGCCCAGATGAGGCCGAGAACGCCTTCGGTGATCATGGCGCCGTAGAAGACGCGGCGGCCCTGCTTTTCATTGGTCATGCAGCGGGCGCGCAGGGGCGACTGCGTGGCGTGGAAGCCGGAAATGGCGCCGCAGGCGATGGTGATGAACAGAATGGGCCACACGGGAGTGTGGGCGGGGTGAACGTTGGTGAAGAAGTCCGTGTTGGGCAGAATGGTGTAGCCCTTGGCGAACAGCGCCACGATGAGACCCAGAGCCATGAAGATGAGCATGACGCCCACGATGGGATAGAAGCGGCTGACGATGCGGTCAAAGGGAATGATGGTGGCGACGAAATAGTAGGCGAAAATGATGACGCTCCACGCCAGCGTGGGGGCGGTCGGGAACAGATTGGTCAGAAAATGCGGGAACAGGTTGGCCAGCAGGGCGGCAGGCGCCAGCACGAAGGTGGCTCCCACCATGACCATGAAGATGATGGTGAAGCATTCCATGAAAATTCGCGCGCCCGAGCCAAGGTTGCGGCCGATGATCTCGGGATAGCTGATGCCGTCTTCGCGAATGGAAATCATGCCGGCGATGTAGTCGTGAACCGCGCCGGCGAAAATGGAGCCGAAGACCACCCACAGCAGGGCCACGGGGCCGTACAGAGCGCCGAGAATGGTGCCGATGACGGGGCCGAGTCCGGCGATGTTGATCATCTGGCTCATATAGAGCTTCCAGAGGGGCATGGGTTCAAAGTCCACACCGTCCCTTTTGGTCATGACGGGAGTTTTCCGGGACGCGTCGGCCCCGAACACGTGTTCCACAAAGGCGCCGTACACGACATAACCTGCGATGAGCAGCGCACAGCAGCCAAAGAAATAAAGGGTGCCAAACATAACAGATCCGGCTTTCGCCGGCCCTCCAGTGCCCTCTCCAACAGGGCGTGTCTGTTCCCCGGTCGTGTGCGGCCGGGGAAGGTGAACGTGTTCCGTTTCGGGGAAAAACGGAACCGGCAGTCGAAGGATCGGATGCGGGCGATACTTTTTCGCCTCGGAAGCGTCGAACAGGCTGTCGCAGTCTTGCCGTTCTGCCGGGCGCAGGGAGAACCGCAATTCCCTGCGGCGCGGTAGGTAATGGAAAGTGCTCCCGCCCGGGGGGATTGTCAAGCCGTCATTTTAATAAAACTTTTTTGTACCAAAAGGAGAGGCGTGAAACAAAAGGGAGCCGGGAGCGCGAGGCGTCGGAACAGAACGGAACCGGGGCAATTTCATCGTGTATTTTCAGATGGTTCCGGAATGCTGGCTGCCGGGGGATGCCCCTCGGCGGAGCGGCGTGCGGCTCGTTTGCGGGCAGGGCGGCGTTTCGGCGCAACTTCGGGGAGGGGGCCTTTGAGCGGGACGTTGGAGCGGAACTTCTTGTGCGGGGGAAAAGTGAGCATGGGAAAGGGGCAAGGGCGGACAGGTCCGGGCGCAGTTTGCCGTCGCGGGAAAACCCCGGAAGTCGGACCGACGCGCCCTTTTGTCGCTTTGTTTTTTTCTCGCCGTCACGGGAGGCGCAAGTTCAAAACCGCGAGGCAGTGAAATGATGCCGTCGTCCGAAACCTGTTCCATGTTCCGCGCCCGGCGGCAGAGCGGGAGCGGAGAGGTCGGGGCTCACCTCGGCGGAGCGTCGGAAGAAACAGGCTTGCTCTGGTGGATCGACGCCGCGGGAAGAGCGCCTGCCGGGGCCTTGTCCGACGCGGAAACGACGGAACAAGAAGCATTTTTTCCTGTTTCTTCGGCATTGAGGCGGAAAAATGGATTGACAGAACACACGGCCAATGAAATTCTTTTGGAGAGCCCCTTGTGCTGCAAGGGTGCGGGACGGTTCCGACGGCCGACCGTGCCTTCCGGCGCGCAAGCCGGCCGCGGACTGAAACAGTACTGGTTCAAGGAGAATATTATGAAGTTTGATCTGGTCATTCATGTGAACACCAACGATCCCAACGTGTTCAGACTGGCGTTCAGCCAGGCTGCCAACTACAAGAAGGAAGCGCTGCTCAAGCGTCATAAGATTTCCCCTCTGGACATTGCCGCCAAGGCCGGTTTCATGGCGCTGGACGAACCGGATACGTTCAAGCTCATCATGGTGGTGAACGGCCCTGCCGTGCAGCAGCTCGTGAAGGAAAACGTCGAGCTGCTGGGCAAGGCTCAGGAAGCCGTGGCCAACGGCCTGAAGATTCATGTGGGTCAGTGCGCCATGAACTCCTATCATGTGGAAAAGGACATGCTCTGGTCGTTCGTGGAAGTCGTGCCTTCCGCCACGCTGGATCTTGTGCAGCTTCAGAATTCCGGCTTTGCCTACATGAAGGTGTAATCCATCTGATTTAAAAATATTTTTTCATGGAGCGGGGCGTTTTGGCGCTGCCGCTCCTTTTTTGTGCGCCGAGGCGGAATTTCGACGGCAGAGCGGCCGGAAAAGAAGCGGAACAAGTTGCCGTGCTCCGTTGACAGGGCAGAAAAAGCGTTCTATAGCAAAAGACAATAGGGAATTATATATTCCATTTTTTCTAACTATTAAAAATAGTTGTCATTCAACTCCCGCTTCTGCCATGACGCCGACCCTCCGCTTTTCCGCCGTATTTTTCGACCTGGACGGAACGCTTGTTGATTCCGCGCCGGACATTCTCCATCTGATTCGTCAGGTGCTCATGGATGCGGGACTTGACGTGCCCCCCATGGATTTTCACCTCATCGGACCGCCGCTCGAAGAGATTTTTGAAGCCGTGGCGCCTTCGGTGTCTCCCGAATTCCGGGCGGAGCTGGTGCTGGCCTATCGCGCGCTCTACCGTGTGGACGACTACGCCCGCAGCCGCGTGTTTTCCGGCATTCCCGGCCTGCTGCACTCACTCAGGGAACAGGGCGTGCCCGCCTTTGTGGCCACGAACAAGCCGGAAAAGGTGACGCGGCGTCTTCTGGAGCGCAAGGGCCTGCTGCCCCTGTTCACCGACGTGGCCAGCCGCGATTCCGTGGCCGGCCGCAGCCTTTCCAAGCGCGAGATGCTGGACATGCTCATGGAGCGGCACGGACTGAGCGCATCCTCGGCCCTGATGGTGGGGGATTCCAGGCTCGACATTTCCGGCGGCCGTGAGGCGGGGGCGCGCACCGCGGCGGCGCTGTACGGCTACGGCCGGAAGGATGTGCTGCTCGGGGAAAAGCCCGACTTCGTGGTGGAAGACGAGGGCTGGGAACGGATGTTCGCGTGGCCGGAAATGCGTCCGGCGGGAATGCAGCCATGAAACAGGAAAAAAGACAGGAAATCATTCTCTACGCCGTGATGCGCAGCGGCTACGTGTCTATTGACTCGCTGGCCGAGGAGCTCGGCGTGTCGTCGCAGACCATCCGGCGCGATCTCGCCGTCATGGACAGACAGGGCATGCTGGAACGTCGTCCCGGCGGGGCCAGCTACCGCACGACCATCCTGAACAGTTCCTACGAGAAGCGGCAGGTGGAAGATTTGAAGGACAAGGAGCGCATTGCCCGCGCCATTGCCGAATACATTCCGGACAACTGCTCCATCTTCCTGACGCTGGGAACCACGACGGAAGTGATAGCCAACGCGCTTTTGTGCCGTTCGGGCCTCATGATCATCACCAACAACACCGTGGCGGCGCTGACGCTGAACAAGAAGTCGGACTTCGAGGTGGTGCTCACGTCGGGCTACATGCGCAAGAGCAGTCACGGGCTGGTGGGGGAATCCACCATTGACTTCGTGAACGGCTTTCAGTGCGACTACCTCATCACCAGCGCGGGCGGCATCAACGAGAGCGACGGCTGCCTGGTGGACTTTCACACCGCGGACGTGAGCGTGGCGCAGGCCATGATGCGGCATTCGGGCAAGGTGCTGCTGGCCGTGAGTCCGGGCAAGTTCGGGCGTCATGCCGTGATACGGTTTGCGCCCATGAAGAGCGTGGACATGCTCTTTACCTGCGAGCCCATACCGGCAAGACTGTCGGAGCTGGCTGAAAAATCAGGGGTCAATATTGTTACCTGCTGAGCTTTGAAATGCAAAAATTGTCCGTTTACACGCATATTGTCGATTTTTTTCGCATAAAAAATATGTTATTTGTTTGTTTTGTACACCAGTAAACATTTTTTGCAGGGAAATGAACGCGTTTCGTATTGTATAAGACGATATTTTTGAAGAACAGTTGAGGGCTTTGTCGCTACTTTCGGCAAAGCCCTTTTTTATTGCAGAATTTTACAGAAAAATCGGAGGGAAGGTCGGGCCGGATTTTTACGCGAAAAAATGTAAAAAATATTACATTCTGTAATCATCTGTAACATGGGTAATTTTTATATTTTATTGAAATTATTGAATTTCATTATTGTTACCCTATGAACATGAAAAAAAGTTTGTTAAGTTGCAATCAATTTTTTTATTGTTTATTGACACGAATTATTTTTTTTGTAATTGCTTGATTAACCTTGAAAAGTCAGAGGTGGATTTGTTTGCCAACAAATAACCAGAGAGGTTTTCTATGCGTGCTTTAACCGTATTGTTACTGGCCTGCTGTTTGGTGACCGGCATATCCGCGCACGCTGAGGCTTCGGACAAGATCATCGTCCGGCTCAGCCACAGCAACACGCCGTCGGACATGGATCCCTACCACACCATAGTGACCAAGCTGAAAAGCAAGGTGGAAGGCGCTCTCGGCACGGACCGCATCGAAATTCAGGAATATCCCGCCGGACAGCTCGGCTCCGAAGACAGAGCCTTCCAGGACGTGCAGCAGGGCATCGTGCAGATGGCCATTCTCGCGGTGAACAATGCCTCCGTGTTTGCTCCCTCTCTCGGCGCCTTCGATCTGCCCTACATTTTCAAGAGCGTGGAAGAGTTCGACAAGTGCGTTGACGAAAACTGGGACGTCATCAACGAAAACATGGAAAAGGAATGCGGCAACATCGCGCTGGTGTGGCATTCCCAGGGCTTCCGCTACATCACCAACAGCAAGATGCCCATCACCACTCTGGCCGATCTTGCCAAGGTGAAGATCCGCGTGCCCAACAACCCGCAGATGATCGGCGTGTATCGCGCCTGGGGCACCGAACCCGTGCCGCTCGCCTGGGACGAAACCTTCAACGCCGTGCAGCAGCGCGTTGTCGATGGTCAGGATAATCCGCTGGTGTCCATTGCCACCAACCGCTTCTATGAAATTCAGAAGTACATCACCGAACCGCACTACAAGCTGTGGACCGGTCCGCTGGTGGTGAACGCCTCCTGGCTGCGTTCCCTCCCCAAGGACGTGCAGGACGTGCTCGTCAAGTCCGGTCATGAAGTCACCGTGGAAATGCGCGAAGAGCTCAAGAAGCAGGAAGCCATGTCCCGTCAGTTCCTGAAGGACAAGGGCATGGTCTTCTGCGGCGTGCCCACCGATGAAGACCAGTGGATGTCGCGCGCCATGGCCATCTGGCCGCAGTTCTATCCTCAGATCAAGAACATGGCCATTGTGGAAGCCTTCATGAAGACCCTCGGTCGCGAGCTTCCCCGGTAGAGATCAGCGAGTCCCGGAGTGCGGCGAGCTCTCCGGGATTTTTCGGAGGCAACTATGAAAGTGTTGAAGTGGCTCGACAGGAATTTTGAAGATGTTGTGTGCGCCATTCTTCTTGTCAGCATCGTGACCATGCTCATGGCGCAGGTGGTGGTTCGTTTCGTGTTCGGGTACGGCCTGACCGTTTCCGAAGAACTGTGCCGATTCATGTTTCTGTATCTTGTGTACTTTGCCGCCAGCCTCGTGGCTCTCAAGGGCGGCCACATCCGCGTGACAGCTCACCTCCAGTACCTTTCGACCAAAGCCAGGCTTGCGCTGCTCATGGTGTCGGATCTGCTCTGGATAGGTTTCAATATCATGGTCATCTGGGAAGGGATCAAGCTCATCGACGGCATGGCTGCCCGTCCCATGTATTCCGGCGCCATGCTCCTCGACATGCGCTATGTGTACGTTGCCGTGCCGCTGGCCTTCTGCCTGCTGACGTTCCGCATCATTCAGCGCTGGGTGCGTCATTTCCGCGGCGAAATTTCCATTCTGGATACCCAGGTCGTTGAGGAGGGCTAGCCTATGACCGACCTTCTTCTGTGGATAGTCATGGCCGCATGCCTCATCGTGGGCTGCCCCATCTTCGTTTCTCTCGGCGTGGCCTCGGTGGCGGTGCTCTTCTTCAGCAACATTCCCATGAGCATCATCGCGCTGGACATGTGCAAGGTCATGGACATGTTCCCGCTGCTTGCGGTGGTGGGCTTCATCTTTGCCGGCGCGCTCATGGAAAAGGGCGGCATGGCCCGGCAGATCGTTGACATGGCGCAGATTTTCGTGGGCCGCATTCAGGGCGGTCTCGGCATCACCACCATTCTCGGCTGCCTCTTCTTCGCCGCCATGATCGGTTCCGGTCCCGGCACCGTGGCCGCCATGGGCTCCATCATGATTCCCACCATGGTGCGCCGCGGCTACTCTCCCGAATACGCGGCGGGCGTCTGCGCCACGGGCGGCACGCTCGGCATTCTCATTCCGCCGAGCAACCCCATGATCATTTACGGCATCATTGCCAGCACCTCCATTTCCAAGCTCTTCACCGCAGGCTTCGTGCCCGGCTTCCTTCTGGGTTTCTTCATGATGGTCATGGCCTACGTGCTGGCCAGACGCGCCGGCTTCCGCGGCACCATTGCCACCGACGGCGAACTCAAGTTCTGGCCGCAGCTTCGCAAGAGCTTCTTCTCCCTCATGGCGCCGGTCATCATTCTCGGCGGCATCTACGCGGGCATCTGCACTCCCGTGGAAGCCTCGGTCATCGCCATTTTCTACTCTCTGTTCGTCGGCATGTTCATCACCCGCGAGCTGAAGATCGCCGAGATCTGGGACGCCATCAAGATGACCAACGCCTCGGCGGGCAGCATCATCATCGTGCTCGGCGTGTCCACGCTGTTCGGCCGCATCCTCACCATGCAGCGCATTCCGCACCTGCTTGCGAACTGGATGATCACCCTCACCGACAATCCCTACGTCATCCTCATCCTCATCGGCCTGCTGCTGCTCTTCCTCGGCATGTTCATGGAAACGCTGGCCACCATCGTCATTCTGGCGCCCATCTTCCTGCCGCTCGTGCTGCGTGTGGGCATCGATCCCGTGTTCTTCGGCATCTTCTGGGTCATCACCAACGAAGTCGCGCTGCTTTCGCCGCCGCTCGGGGTAAACCTGTTCATTGCGCAAAAACTGTCGGGAATCACGTTCGAGCGCGTGGCCAGGGGCGCGTTCCCGTACATGCTGCTCATCATCGCCTTCATCATTCTGCTCATCATCTTCCAGGACATTCCGCTCATCCTTCCCCGTCTGCTGGGAATGTAATTCACGCTTCATCCTCGGGTCTTCGGCCCTTGTCTTCGGGGTCTGCCGGCTGCCTTCCGGCGGACCGCCGCAGGGGACCTTTGTCCTCAAAAAACGGGACCATCATGTATAACTGTGTCATATTGCATCATTTTCAATTCCGGAGTTGTCGGACATGGTAGAGAAAAAGTTTGATTTGATCTGCATCGGTCGATCCTGTGTGGATATGTACAGCGGCGAGTTCGGCGTGCCGCTGGAGAGAGCCATGACTTTCTCCAAGTCCGTGGGGGGCAGCCCCATGAACATCGCCATAGGCACGTCCCGTCTGGGCCTGAAGGTGGGCGCCATCACGGCCGTGGGCAAGGAAGGCAACGGCGACTACATCAAGTGGCAGCTCGCCTGCGAAGGCGTGGACGTCAGCCGCATCAAGACCGATCCGGCCAGACTCACGGCCATGGTGCTGCTCAGCATACGCGGCAAGGACGACTTTCCGCTCATCCAGTACCGGGAAAACTGCGCCGACATGGGACTCCGGCCGGAAGACATTGATCCCGACTATCTGGCGCAGGCCAAGGCCGTGCTCGTGACCGGCATTCATCTCTCGCAGGAAGGCGTGCGCGCCGCCACCATGAAGATTCTGGAAACGGCCAGGTCGCTGGGGCTGCGCTGCATTCTGGACATCGACTTCCGCCCCAACCTCTGGGGACTGCAGGGCCACGACGCCGGTTCCAGCCGCTGGGCCCAGGCTTCGGAGCGCGTGACCAGTGAATACCGCAAGGTTCTGCCGTATTTTGACCTCATCGTGGGCACGGAAGAGGAATACTTCATTGCGAGCGGCAAGACGGAAGCCATCGCCGCCCTGCGCGAAGTGCGTCGCATGACAAAGGCCGTGCTCATCCACAAGCTCGGCGATCGCGGATGCGCCGCGCTTGACGGCGACATTCCCGACAGCTTCACCGACGACGTGGTGCAGCCCGGCTTCCCCGTCAAGGTGTTCAACTCCATCGGCGCGGGCGACGGCTTCATGTCGGGCTTTCTGCGCGGCTGGCTGCGCGGCGAGGATCTTGCCACCTGCTGCCGCTACGCCAACGCCGCGGGCGCGTTTGCGGTTTCCCGCCTGGGCTGCTCTTCGGCCTATCCGAGCTGGACGGAAATGCAGTACTTCCTGGAGCACGGCAGCAAGGAAAAATGGCTGCGGCACGACGCCATGCTGGAACAGATTCACTGGTCCACGAACCGGCGCGTCAAGTGGCACGATCTGGCCGTGCTGGCCTTCGATCATCGTCTGGTGTTCCGTCAGCTTGCGGACGAGTACGGCCGTTCCGACAAGGATATTGCCGCCTTCAAGCAGCTCATCTACAAGGCGGCGCTGGAAGTGGCCGGAGATCCCGTGTCTTCGGGCAATCAGATAGGCATTCTTGCCGACGACACCTACGGGCTGGACGTGCTTTTGGAGAGTAATCACCATCCGGTGTGGGTGGGGCGTTGCATTGAGCGCACCAACGTTTCTCCGCTGGCCTTCGAGGGCCTGCCCGACGTGGGCTCCACGCTGCAGAGCTGGCCGGAGAACCATGTGGTGAAATGCCTGTTCCGTCCGCAGGCCTCCGACGCGCAGGCCGTGCGGGAAGAGAACGAAAAGCAGCTTCGCCGTCTCTTTTCCGCGTCCCGCGGCACGGGGCACGAACTGCTTCTGGAATTCATTCCCGAAGGCGGCGACAGGGACACGGATCTGCTGGCCTGGATGGAGCAGTGCTACGTCATGGGCGTGTATCCCGACTACTGGAAGATTCTGCCTCCGGAACGGGAAGAGACCTGGGCCCGCATGGAAGAGCTCATCATGCGTCACGATCCCTACTGCCGCGGCATACTCATTCTCGGCAACAACGCTTCGGAACAGGAACTGCGTCAGGCCTTTGCCCACATTCCCCGCGACGAGCGCGTGCTGGGCTTTGCCATCGGCCGCAGCATCTTCCGCGCGCCTGCGCAGCGCTGGCTTGCCGGCGAAATCGGCGACGACGAAGCCGTGCAGGCCATGAAGGACGCGTTCAGCCGTCTGATTGAAAGCTGGAATCACCGATAAGACCTCATGAACCGGGAGGGGGAGTCCCCTCCCCGCACGACGTTCTGTCCGCTGAGAAGGGAGCGGAAAGGAGTGGTCATGAAAGCATGCGTGCTGTATGCGGCTAAGGATCTGCGCGTGGAGGAGCGCCCGGTGCCGGAACCCGGCGAGGGCATGGTCCGCCTGAAAATGGGCGGCGTGGGCATATGCGGCAGCGATCTTCACTACTACCACATCGGCCGCGTGGGCGACGCCGTGGTGAAGGAACCCATGGTGCTGGGGCACGAGATCTGCGGCGTGGTGGATAAGGTCGGCCCCGGGGTGATCGGTCTGAGGCCCGGCGACCGGGTCATCGTGAACCCCACGGACGAATGCGGCGAGTGCGAATACTGCCGTTCCGGGCGCAGGAATCTCTGCCCGTCGCTGCGCTACTACGGTTCGGCGGCGCGCACGCCCCACGTGCAGGGCGTGATGACGGAATATCCGCTGGTGCAGGCCAGGCAGTGCGTGGTCGTGGGAGGCGACATGCCCTTTGAGATAGGCGCGTGCGTGGAGCCTCTCGCCATTGCGCTGCATGCGCTTTCCCGGGCGGGCAACGTGTTCGGGAAGGACGTGTTCATCAGCGGCGCGGGGCCCGTGGGCTGCCTCATTGCGGCCGTGGCCCGGCTGAACGGCGCGTCGAGCGTTTCCATCAGCGACATGGAGGATTTTCCGCTGAAAGTGGCGCGCCGTCTCGGCGCCGATTGCACCGTGAAGGCGACCGACGCAGAAGGCATGCGGGCGCTGCGGGGCCGCTGCGGCGTGTGCTTCGAGGCGTCGGGCTCGCGCGGCGGCATGCAGTCCTGCCTTGAAGCCGTGGGCACGGGCGGATGCGTGGTTCACGTGGGCTTTCAGCTCGACAACGAGGTTCCCTATCCGATCAACGCGCTGGTCATACGCCGGGAAGTGACGATCAAAGGCTCGCTGCGGGCCTATCAGGAATTTCCTCTGGCCGCGCGTCTTGTGGAAAGCGGCCGCCTGGACATTCGTCCGCTGGTCACCGCCGTGTTCCCGCTGGAGAGGGCGGAAGAGGCCATATTAACTGCGTCCGACAAGACCCGTTCCATGAAGGTGGTGCTTGTCGCCCCGGGAGAACAGTCATGAAGATAAGCATTTCCGTGGCGGCAACGCCTTCGCCCATGCCGCAGATCATGTTCAGCGGCGGATTGGAACGCGATCTGCCCATGCTGGGGGAAATGGGTTTCGACGGCGTGGATCTTTTCTTTCCCGACCCGCGCGGCACGGACGCCGTCAAGGTGCGTCGCCTGCTGGACGAAAACGGACTGAAGGCCGCCATGCTGGCTTCGCAGGGCGATCTCATGGCGGACGGGCTGTTTCTCAACGTGCCGGAGCGCCTGCCCGAGCTTCTGGAGCGATCCCTGTATCATCTGGAGCAGTGCGCGGTGCTGAACACCATGCCCAACGTGGGGTTTCTGCGCGGCAGGCACGACGCGCGCCCGGACAGCTTCCGGCACATGGCCGAAGGGCTTGCCCGCTACTGCGATCTTGCGGCGGGCATGGGCGTGAACGTGCTGCTTGAGCCCATCTGCCGCTATGAAATCGATTCCGTGCTCACCACGGCGCAGGCGCTGGAGCTGTGGAAGGCGGCGGGGGAACCCGCCAATCTCACGCTGCTGCTCGACCTCTTTCACATGAACATGGAGGAGGCCTCGCTGTGCGGAGCCGTGAGCGCGGCCGCCGGACGCATAGGACACGTGCATTTTGTGGAGAACACGCGCGCCGTGCCCGGGCTGGGCTGCCAGGCCCTCGGCGACGTGGTGGACTGCCTGGCGCGCGCAGGCTACGAGGGCTTTCTCGGACTGGAGGCCGTGCCCGGCCCCGATCCCGAACAGGAAGCCCGCGCCGGACTCGCCTATACCCGGGCGCTGCTTTACGGACACGGCGGGCGCTGAGCGCTGCCGAATCTTCTACGAACCCACAGCCACAGGAGAGAGAGCATGTTTTCCATTCAGGGAAAGACGGCGCTGGTGACCGGTTCCGGACGGGGCATAGGCTATGCCATTGCGGAAGCGCTGGCGAGCCAGGGCGCGAACGTGACCATTTCCGACATCAATGCGGAGCTTGTGAGCGAGGCTGCGGCCGCTCTTCAGAAGAAATATTCCTCCGTCCGTGTTCGTTCGCTGCTGTTCGACGTGACGGACAGAGGGCAGATAGAGGCGGCCATGGCAACCCTCATGAAGGAGGACGGCGGCCTGGATATTCTGGTCAACAATGCGGGCATCAACCTGCGCGAGCGGGTGGAGAATCTGGAGGACGAGGTGTGGCAGCGCATGCTCGACACCAATCTCACCAGCGTGTTCCGCGTTTCCCGCGCGGCGCTGCCGCTTCTGCGCGCCCGGGGCGCGGGCAAGGTGGTGAATCTCTGCTCGCTCATGTCCGAAATCGCGCGTCCTACGGTGTCGCCGTACGCCAGCACCAAGGGCGCGGTGCGTCAGTTCACCCGCGCGCTCGCCACGGAATGGGCCGAATACAACATTCAGGTCAACGGCATTGCGCCGGGCTTCATTGCCACGGACATGAACATTCCGCTCATGAACGACAGGGAACTCAACGACTACATCATGCGTCACACGCCGGCAAAGCGCTGGGGCAGGCCTTCGGAAGTGGCTTCCGTGGTGGCTTTTCTCGTGTCGCCTGCGGCGGATTTCGTCACCGGTCAGATGATCTTCATCGACGGCGGCTTCATCGTTTCGTTGTAGGGCTAGGGACGCGGCGTTCGGCGGCCGCGTTTCGTCGCACTCAGCAGGGCCGGGCTCCGTTGCCTGAAAGGCACTGCGCGCCTCGCGCTGCGGAAGCGGGCGTGGATTTTCCCGGAACCTCCACCGGGCGCGACGGAGCGCCGATTCTTTTTCCTGTCCGCATCATGAAGGAGGCGCTGCCGCCGGAGGCGGACGTGAAGGTTTCGGGCTTTTGCGTTCACGCCTGCGCGGAACCGGCGTTTCCGGCCCCGGTCATGGGAGCCGGTCTCATCGGCGTGCTTCGGGGCCCCTTCATTGCGGACGCCCTCTGCAACCGTTATGCGCTTTCGGCTGGAGACTTTCCCCGACCAGCCGAAAGGCACGCAGGCTGCGGAGCCTTCCTCCTCGCCGGCAGGCGCAACAGCTTGTCCCCCGGAATTGTCCTGCCGGTGTTCTTTCCGCCTTGGGGGACTCGGACCGACGGCTTTTCTTTTTCCGGATGAAAGCCGTCTCAGCCGGGCGGACCGGAACCCCTGTCCGGTCCGCCCTCTGCACAGGAGTGTTCAGAATGGTGTTCCAACACGCTACGGTCAAGAGAATAGTGCATGGTTTCGGTTCCATAGCCGGGACTTCCGACGAAGTGAAGAAGCTCGGAGGAACCAGGGTTCTCCTCATCACCGATCCCGGTCTGGCGAAGATCGGCGTGCAGAAGCCGGTGGAGGAATCGCTTGATGCGGCGGGCATTCCCTGGAAGCTGTACGCCGGGGCCGAGCTTGAGCCGAGTGCGGAATCCATCCGGCGCTGCGCCGATGAAGCCTCGGCCTTCGACGCCGACGTGCTCATAGGCGTTGGCGGCGGCAGCGCGCTGGACACCGCCAAGGCCACGGCCGTGCTGCTCGGCAACGACGGCCCCATTGAGAAGTATTTCGGCATGGATCTCGTGCCCAATCCTTCGCTGCCGACCATTCTCGTGCCCACCACGGCGGGAACCGGTTCGGAAATGACCAACATTGCGGTGCTGGCCGACACGGTCAACGGCGGCAAGCAGGGCGTGGTTTCGGAATACATGTACGCCGACACGGTGATTCTTGACCCTGACATGACCATGGGCCTGCCCCCCAGAGTGACGGCCATGACGGGCGTGGACGCCTTTGTTCACGCCATGGAATCCTACTGCGGGCTGGCGGCCACGCCGTTCACCGACGCCCTCAACATTCAGGCCATGAAGCTCATTGCCGGCAATCTGCGCCGCGCCTACGCCAACGGATCCAACCGCGAGGCGCGCAAGGCCATGCTCTACGGCTCCGCGCTGGCGGGGATGGGCTTCGTGAACACGCAAAACGGCATCATTCACGCCATCGGCACCACGCTGCCGCTCTCCTGCCACATTCCCCACGGACTGGCCATGGCCATCTGCGCGCCGTTCTGCGTGGGTTTCAACCACATTGCCGCGCCCGAACGCTACGCGCTGGTGGCGGACATCCTCCGCGGCGAGGACCGTTCCCGCAGCATGTCCGTGGACGCTCGCGCCGCGGACGCGGAAGGGGCGTTTCGGCAGTGGCTGGCCGATCTGGACATTCAGACCGGTCTTTCGCATTACGGCGTGACCCGCGGGGATCTGCCGGGCTGTGCGGACCGGGCCTTTGCCGCCAGGCGTCTTCTGAACAACAATCCGCGCCGCGCCGGACGCGATCAGATTCTGGCGCTCTTGGAACTCGGCTTCGAGCGCTAGAAGCAAAAAGCGCGCAGACGTCGTTTTGCCGTTCCGGTCGGGGCGAAGGCTTCGCTGGGGCTGCGCTCTGAGCGCGCGCAGAACGCGCGGCAAGCCTTCTCGCAGGCCGCGCTGCCGTCATCTTGGCCATTTCGGCGTGCAAAAAGGGCGTCGCTCCCTTTCGGGGAACGACGCCCTTTGTCGTGCTTGCTGTTCAGGCTCAGGCGATGGAGGATCCGCTCGGCGCGTCGGCCGTGAGCAGGGAGAGGCCGCCGTCGAATTCGGCGGTGAGAATCATGCCCTGCGATTCAAGGCCGCGCAGCTTGCGCGGAGGCAGATTGGCCACCACCACGACCTTCTTGCCCACGAGGTCTTCGGGCTTGAAGTGCGCGGCGATGCCGGACACGATCTGCCGGGGCTTGTCTTCGCCGAGGTCCACGTCGAAGCGCAGCAGCTTGTCGGCGTTGGGATGCTGTTCCGCGGCGAGAATGGTGCCCACGCGAAGGTCGAGCTTCTGGAAGTCGGCAAATTCGATGGGAGCCTTGGGGCCGGTTTCCGTGGGCGCAGGCTTGGGCGCGGGGGCCTTCTTTTCCTTCCTGGGCTTGGCGGGAGCCTCTTCCTTTTCCATTTCGAGGCGGGGGAAGAGGTTGGAGGAGGCCGCAATTTCAAGACCGGTGCGCAGGTGCATGCGGTAGTGCAGCACGTCGTTCAGGGCGGCTTCGGAAAGCGGGCCCTGCGGACGGCCGAGCTGCGCCTGCATGGTGGCGGAAGAGGCGGGCATGACGGGCCAGATGAGGTAGGCCACCTTGTACATGTTTTCCAGCAGCGTGCGGATCACGGTGCCGAGGCGTTCGGTGTCGCCGTTCTTGGCGAGGGTCCAGGGGGCCTGTTCGTCCACGTACTTGTTCATGGCGCGCACGGCGGTCCACAGGGCGTCGAGAGCCTGCGAGAAGCGCAGTTCGCCGAAGAGCTGCACGAAGTTGGCGGCGGCGTTGTCCGTGGTTTCGGAGAGAATGTCGTCGGCTTCGAGCTGATTGCCGAGCGCGGGAACCTTGCTCGCAAAGTACTTGGCGTTCATGGAGAGCACGCGGCTGAACAGGTTGCCGAGGTCGTTGGCGAGGTCGGCGTTCACGCGGGTGATGATGGCTTCCGGGGAATAGGAGGCGTCGGAGCCGAAGTTCATCTCGCGCAGCAGGAAATAGCGGAACGCGTCGAGGCCGAAGTGCTCGGCGGCCTTGAGCGGATCGACCACGTTGCCCAGCGACTTGGACATCTTGGTGTCCTTGACGAGCCAGTAGCCGTGGACGTTGAGATGCTTGTAGAGGGGCAGGCCCGCGGCCATGAGCATGGTGGGCCAGAAGATGCCGTGGGGCTTCAGAATGTCCTTGGCCACGAGATGTTCGCCGGGCCAGTATTTTCTGTAGTTGCCGGATTCGTCGTTTTCGTTGTCGGGCCAGCCGAGGGCCGTGATGTAGTTGGCGAGCGCGTCGAACCACACGTAGCTCACGTAGTTCTTGTCGAAGGGCAGCTCGATGCCCCAGGTGAGGCGCGACTTGGGACGCGAAATGCACAGATCTTCCAGCACGCCGCCTTCGAGCATGGCGAGGGCTTCGTTGCGGTAGCGCTCGGGACGGATGAAGTCGGGATGATCGAGAATGTACTGACGAAGCTGATCCTGATACTTGGACATCTTGAAGAAGTAGTTCTTCTCGCTGATGTATTCGGGCTTGGTCAGGTGCTGGGGGCAGAGGCCGTTTTCCAGTTCCTTTTCGGTGTAGAAGCGCTCGCAGCCGTAGCAGTAGTGGCCGCCGTATTCGCCGAAATAGATGTCGCCCTTGTCGTAGAGGCGCTGGAGCAGCACCTGCACGGCCTTCATGTGATCGGGATCGGTGGTGCGGATGAAGCCGTCGTTTTCAATGCCGAGCTTGGGCCACAGATTGCGGAACACGCCGGAAATGTCGTCCACGAAGGCCTGCGGGGTCACGCCGGCGGCGGTGGCAGCCTTGACTATCTTGTCCCCGTGTTCGTCGGTGCCGGTCTGCATGCGGGCGTCTTCGCCGAGCATGCGGTGAAATCTCTTGAGCGTGTCGGCCACAATGGTGGAGTACGCATGGCCCAGATGAGGGCGGGCGTTGACATAGTAGATGGGCGTGGTGATGTAGTAGGTTTTCACGGGAACTCCTGCTGAAAGAGCGTTGTTTCTTTGTCGTGCCGGCTGGCTTCGCCGGAAAAGGGGCCGCAGGGCGTTTGCTACTGCGCGCTCTGACCGGAGGCGTCGTCGTTCGAGGCGTGCTCCTTCGGCTCGCGCGCGGGGCGGGAACGGCGGTTTTTGTCGTGCTGCTCCTGATGGTGATGCGGACGCTTCCTGCGATGCGTGGCCTCTTCGGAATTCATCATGCTGGGCTCGTGGGACACGGGCTGCGCGCCGTCCACGGGTTCGAGACCGGCAAGGTCGTCGTCGAGGGTTTCGGGCGCGGCGGAAACCACCATCATGCCGTTGCCGTTCTGGGGCTTCTGTTCCTTGGCGGAAGGCGCGGGGGGCACTTCGGCGCGCGTGGGCTTGAGGGCCTGCCACTCTTCGAGGCTCATTTCCGTTTCCTGACCGCCGTCGGGCAGAACCACCACGGAATTGCGGAACATGTTGCTGCGAAGCACGCGCATGGGGCCTTCGGTGGTCTGATAGCGCTTGCCGAGGCGCGGGCAGCTTCTGTGAAAGGCGTCGTAATTTTCCTGTTCGTAGCTCAGGCAGCACAGAAGTCTGCCGCAGATGCCCGAAATCTTTGCCGGATTGAGGAAGAGATTCTGCTCCTTGGCCATCTTGATGGTGACCGGCGCAAACTTGTGCAGGTAGCGGCGGCAGCAGCACACCATGCCGCAGTTGCCGAGCGCGCCGAGCATCTGGGTTTCGTGGCGCACGCCTATCTGACGCAGTTCGATGCGGGTGCGGTACTGCCGCACGAGATCCTTGACCAGATCGCGGAAGTCGATGCGCGTGGGAGCGGTGAAGAAAAAGACCATCTTGCTGCGGTCGAAGAGAATTTCCACGTCCACGAGCTTCATGTCGAGCTTGCGGTCGGCGATGCAGCGGCGGCAGAACTGATAGGCTTCGCGGGAAAGCACGGCGTTGTCCTGAGCGGCGAGCTTTTCCTCTTCGGTGGCGCGTCGGGCCGAGGGCATGGGAGCGGCGTGATCGTCGTCCTGTCCGTTCTCGTCGGAGTCCGGGCCGCTCATGCTCTGCACGGCCACGTTGGCCGCCTTGAGCACGTGTTCCAAGTCTTCCTGCCAGGGTCTCTGCCAGACTACCTGACCGCAGTTCAGACCGCGTTCCGTCATGACCATGGCGCTTTCGCCCACGGCGAGGGGAGCGTCGTCTCCGGTGTCGTGCAGGCAGGCGAGCACCTGTCCGTAGCGGCTGAAACGTATGCCTATCGTTTGCTTCATAATGACCGAGAAAATTTTTAGGATGAAAAAAGGCGGGCATGGCCCGCGGGGAATCTTGGGAAGGATACCCTTCCGGGAAAACACTTGTCAATGCCCGAAGGCGCGCTGCCGCGCCGTTCCCGGGTCGGGGAGCGCGGCGCGGGAGTGTCGCGGACGCGGGGTGTTCGTCTTCGCCCGGGACGGCGGGGAAGGTGAACGCCGCAGGGGGAGAGGCTCGCGGCAAAGAGACGGGCAAAGCCCTGATGCCGGGGGCAATCCTTTTCCCTTCGCCCGGCAGGATCACCGCGTATCGGAGAGCCCCTGCGCGGGGCGGGAATGTTGCCTCTGCGAAGGAGAGAGGTCGGCGTTGTGGCCTGCGCGCTGCACCGGGTGGCGAAGTCCGAGGCGGGCGCGGGGGAGCCGTCAGCCCGGCTGGAAGGTCGGGGCAGCAGCGAGCAGCGCGCGGCATGTTCGCAGCGCCGGGCAGGGCTGCCGACGGGAAAGCGCTGCCCGCCCGGGAGCCGGTTTGTGCCCGCAGCTTCCCCGGGCCGGGTGAGATTCGTCGGAAGGCGGCAAGCCCTGCGGAAAGACACGCCGGGAGAAAGGATGCGCCGGGCTAAAGCCTCCGCCGGAAAAGTCGTCAGCGAAGCGCCGGGGAGGGTTCCGCCGGAGCGGCGACGGTCACTTCATGCACGATGCTCGACGTTCCGTGCGCAGGCACTTCCAGCTTCCATTCGTAGCAGGCCCTTTCTTCGTTGAGCTCGGGCGCGGGGCGGCTTTTGACCCTGGCGCTCATGCGCGCGTCGCGCAGAACGGGGGCGGAGCTTTCCACGCGCACTTCCACGGCGCGGTCGTGTCTGTTGAGAATATCCGCCTTCCAGCGCCGCTGCCGCGCCTTCATGGAGGCCGGAACGTCGGCGTCCGTGGCGGAGAGTTCCTGCGCCGCGGCGGAAACAAGCTGATCCACGCCGAAGAAGATTTCCTTCCGGGCCGCGTTCAGGCGGAACGTGCCGCGCGCGTTTTCCATGCCGTTCACCACGAAGACGGCCTGTCCCGCAGGCAGAAGCGGCAGCGTTTCCGAGGCGGGAGTTGCCGTGAAGTAGGCCCGCGTATCCTGGAGCGGACGCACGAGACGGCAGAATTCGGCCGGAAGCTCGCAGGTTGCGGCAAGGCGCGTGATCTCTCCCTCCGCGGGAACGTTCAGGCGGCCGAGCGGCCAGTAAACGCCCGTGGCGTGACTTAGCGCGTCTGCTGCGCCCGCGGCCTTGGCGGCCATGATGTTTGCGGAGCGCAGCAGGGGGCGTTCGTCGCCTTCCGTCCATATCGGCAGGGCTGGCGGCTCCACGCTGCGCGCGTCCTCGGCGGAGGCGAGGGTCACGTCCACGTCCTTCCAGTCCGCGCCGCTGTCCTGACGAAGCACGGCGTTCATGACGATGCGCACAAGCCCCGTCTTTTCCTCGGCCGACACGCGGTAGCTCGGCTTCCAGAACGCGCCGGGCAGAAAGTAGGTCCAGCGCGCGGTTGCCGGGCCCTTTCCGTCGATGACGAGCTCGCATTCCTGCACGGCGGCGTTGTGACTGCCGAGCGCCTTCATGCGCGCGTTCAGGCTCTGAATGTCCTTTTCCAGCGCTCTTTCGCGCGCGCCAAGTTCCGTTTCCTTCTGCGCGAGCGCGGCAAGGCGAAGGCGCGTTTCCTGCGCCAGCGCTTCGAGCGCCTGGGCGTTGTCGGCGGGAGCCGTCGGCGGATCGGCCCAGAAGAGGCGCTCGGCGGACACGCTTTTTCGCTCGGCAGCAGCGCGGGAGAGCTCGCCGCGCAGGTCCTCAAGCTCGCGCTGAAGCGCCGCCATGGCCGGAGAGGGCGTCTGCCTGACGCTGAGCCTCGATTCCCGCACGACGCCGGAGGACAGCGACACGGAAAGGCTTTCCGCATCCGCTCCCGCCGGAAGGGTGAGGACGACGCGGCCTTCGGGATTGACGGTCTCCTCTTCCGCGACGAGCGCGCCCGCGGGGTACAGCACCACGGAAACGGGTTTCGCCTGCGCGTGGGCAGGGGCGAGAAGCAGCGCCGCAAGAAGAAGGAGACGGAGTTTCATGATCAGTCCTCGCTGAGTATGGCGTTCAGAAAGTCGCGTCGTTTTTTGCGTTCTTCCACAAGAAAGGCGCCGGTGATGGAGGCGGGATTTTCCATGATTTCCTCGGGCGTGCCGGACGCGATGATGGTGCCGCCGTTTTCGCCGCCGCCGGGGCCGAGGTCCACGATGTGATCGGCGGAGAGAATGACGTCGGTGTTGTGCTCGATGACCACCACGGTGGCGCCGCGATCCACCAGACGATGCAGCACGTTGATGAGCTTGCCCACTTCGTGCATGTGCAGGCCGGTGGTGGGCTCGTCGAGAATGTAGAGGGTGCGCGGCAGGGACTTCTTGCCGAGCTCGCGCGATATCTTGATGCGCTGCGCTTCGCCGCCGGAAAGCGTGGTGGCCGCCTGTCCGAGGCGCAGGTAGCCGAGGCCCACGTCTTCGAGCACGCCGAGGCGGCGCTCAAGGGCGGGGTAGCTTGAGAAGAATTCCCTTGCTTCATGCACGGTGAGGTCGAGCACTTCGGAGATGTTCAGATCCTTGTAGCGCACTTCGAGGGTTTCGTGATTGAAGCGACGGCCCTTGCACACGTCGCAGGTGACGAAGATGTCGGGCAGAAAGTGCATTTCCACGCGTATCTGTCCGTCGCCCTTGCAGGTTTCGCAGCGACCGCCGGACACGTTGAAGCTGAATCGGCTGGCGGTGTAGCCGCGCTTTTTGGCGTCGGGGGTCATGGCGAAGATTTTGCGTATGTCGTCGAACACCTTGGTGTAGGTGGCGGGATTGGAACGCGGCGTGCGGCCGATGGGCGTCTGATCGATGGACACGATGCGCTCTATCTGCTCGAGGCCCTCCACGCCCTTCATGGGGCCGGGCTGTTCGGTGCGCAGGCCGCAGTGACGCGCCACGCGGCGGTAGAGCGTGTCGATGACGAGCGAGCTCTTACCCGAGCCCGACACGCCGGTGACGCAGGTGAGCGCGCCGAGGGGAATGGCGCAGTCGATGTTCTTGAGGTTGTTGGTGGTCACGCCGCGCAGGGTGAGGAACTTGTCGGAGCGGCGTCTGGTTTCCGGCACGGGAATGGTGAGGTCGCCGCGCAGGTAGCGCGCGGTGAGCGAATCGGAATGCCGGAGCAGTTCCTTCACCGTGCCTGCGAACACGAGCTCGCCGCCCTGCGAACCGGAACCCGGGCCCATTTCGAGCACGGTGTCGGCCTCGCAGATGGTGGCTTCGTCGTGTTCCACCACGAGCACGGTGTTGCCGCGCTTCTGGAGGCTGCGCAGGGTGCGGATGAGCCGTTCGTTGTCGCGCGGATGCAGGCCGATGGACGGTTCGTCGAGCACGTAGGTGACGCCCACGAGGCCGGAGCCGAGCTGCGAGGCGAGGCGTATGCGCTGGGCTTCGCCGCCGGAGAGCGTGACCATGGAGCGGCCGAGGGTGAGGTATTCGAGGCCCACGTTGACCATGAAGCCGAGGCGGAAGGTGAGTTCCTTGATGAGCGGCTCGGCGATGATGGCGTGACGCCCGGTGAAGGAGAGTCCCTTCACCCATTCGAGGGCGCGTTCGATGGAAAGGTTGCAGAAGTCCTCGATGTTGAGATCGTTCACGCGCACGGAGAGGGCTTCCTTGCGCAGACGCGTGCCGTGGCAGGTGGGGCACTCCACTTCGTAGCTGTAGCGGCTGAGAATGTCGCTCCAGGCGTCGCCGCGCTTCATGCGCTGCTCAAGCAGGTACATGACGCCCGGCCAGTGCGAGGTGGA
>NZ_CALUYL010000012.1 GCF_944324995.1 uncultured Mailhella sp. | reverse complement strand
GCACTGGGTCACTAGCTCAATTGGTAGAGCAGTTGACTCTTAATCAATTGGTTCGGAGTTCGAGTCTCCGGTGACCCACCAGTGACGAATCAGCCCCCTGCATGTTCATGCCGGGGGCTTTTTTGTTATTGTTTCGTTTTCCGAAAAAAGTTGCGCGCTCCGAAAACTTGCGGCTTCCCCCTAAAAAACGGCGGCAGACATTGTGCCGCGTCTCTTTTCGCGCCCGCATTGCTTGACAGCGCGCCCTCTCGGTCGTTAGACAACAAGGGCGCGCTGTCCGCGATGCCGGGCGGCGCGTGCTAAACATTTCCCCGGGTGATATGCTGATGGACAAAAGTTTGGATCAGAGCTCCGTGGTGACGACGGACGCAGGAGACGTCGTCGCGAGCGCGGAGGAACAGGCCAGAGCGCAGGCGCTGGTGGAGGAAAAGGACAGCGAATCCAGAACGCGGCAGTTCCGCGGCGCGTTCGGAAAAGTGGTGGCGGTCATTTGCGTGGCGTTCTCGCTGTTTCAGCTTTACGCGTCCGTGTTCGCCACCATGGACGCCATGAAGCTGCGCGCGTTCCACATCATCTTTCTGCTGGTGCTCGCCTCGTTCATGTATCCGGCGCTGCGCCGCGAAAAGAGAACCAGAGCGCTGCCCACGCTGTGGGATCTCGTGTGCGTGTGCGCGAGCCTGTACGCCTTCGGCTATCTCATCCTTCATTATGATGCCATCGCCATGGGCGGCGGCTGGTTCACCACGCAGGACTACGTGGTGGCGGGCATAGGCGTGCTCGTGGCCTTTGAATGCGCCCGCCGCGTGGTGCCCAACCTCGCCGCGCTCGCCCTCGTGTTTCTGGCCTACACCTTCCTCGGCAAGTATCTGCCCGGCGCGTTCGGCCACGTGGGCTTCTCCCTCACGCGCGTCATGGATCACATGTTCTGGGGCAGTCAGGGCCTGCTCGGCGTGGGCGTCGGCGTGTCGGCCACCTACGTGTTCCTCTTCGTGCTCTTCGGCGCGTTCCTGCGCATCAGCGGATTCAGCGAATTCATCAACGACCTGGCCCTCACCCTCGTCGGACGCACCGCCGGCGGCCCGGCCAAGGTCTCGGTCATCGCAAGCGCCCTCATGGGCATGATCAACGGCAGCGCCCTCGCCAACGTGGCCACCACCGGCGCCATCACCATTCCGCTCATGAAGAAGACCGGCTACAAGGCCGAATTTGCCGGAGCCGTGGAGGCCGTGGCCAGCACCGGCGGTCAGTTCGCGCCGCCCATCATGGGCGCGGTGGGCTTCATCATGGCGGAATTTCTCGGCGTGAGCTACACCAAGGTCATGCTCGCCGCGGCCATTCCCGCCTTCCTCTATTATCTCGCCCTCATCATGGCCGTTCACTTCGAGGCCAGAAAGCTGGGCCTCAAGGGCCTCTCCAAGGAATACATCCCCGACGCCCTCGTGGTCATCAAAAAGCGCGGTCACCTCATCATTCCCCTCGTGGTGCTCATGGTCGTCATGTTCATGGGCTACACGCCGCTCTTTGCCGCCGCCATGGCCATTGCGGCCACCGTGGTCGCCTCCTGGTTCTCCAAGGAAACCCGCATGGGCCCGAAGCGCATCCTGCAGGCCCTCGAAGAAGGCGCAAAGGGCGCCGTGGGCGTGGGCGTCTCGTGCGTCATCATCGGCATCATCATCGGTTCCGTGTCCCTCACCGGCCTCGGTCTCACCTTCGGCTTCCAGGTGCTCAAGTACGTGGGAGAAGGGCAGCTCTATCTCGGCGGCGTGTTCGTCATGGTCATGAGCACCATACTCGGCATGGGCGTGCCCGGCGTTGCGGCCTACGTCATCGTCGCGGCCGTGGCCGTGCCCGTGCTTACCGGCGTCGGCGTGCAGCCCATGTCCGCCCACATGTTCTGCCTCTTCTACGCCTGCCTCTCCAACATCACGCCACCGGTGGCCATGTCTTCCTACGTGGCCGCAGGCATCGCCAACTCCAACGAAACCAAAACCTCCCTCATCGCCGTGCGGCTGGGACTCTCCGGCTTCATCCTGCCGTTCTTCTTCCTCAACAATCCGCTGCTGCTCTACAGCTCATCCAATCCCGGACTCGCCACCGTGTGGGCCTTCATCACCGCAAGCTTCGGCGTCTGCGCCCTCGCCGTGGGCCTCGAACGCTGGCTCTTCGGCCCCTGTTCCCTGCTCCAGAGCCTCATGTTCATCGCAGGCGCAGTGCTCACCATCGATCCCGGCCTCTCCACCGACGCCATCGGCATCGCCGTCATTCTTGCGGCCGCCGCCCTCAACAGGCGTTCCTCGTCCCGCCCCCGCGCAGACGCCGTTCCGCCCGCGCAGGCGGACTGAAAAGCATTCATCCCTTCTTCCCCGGCGGAAGGAGGACAACTTCAACAGGTTCAGGAGTGATTATGTACGGTAAAGTCCTTCTTTCCCTGCTGGCCGCCGTTTCCATGGTCTTCGGGGCCGCGGAAGCCCGGGCCGCCGATCGCGCGCCCGTGACCATCAGCATTCCCACCGCCGCTACCACCAGCACGCTCTATCCCATAGGCGCGGCCCTCGGCAATCTGTGGAGCACCAGGCTGCCCTACGTGAAGGCCAGCGTGCAGTCCTCCAAGGGCGGCGTGCAGAACCTTCAGCTGCTCAGCATGAAGGACGCCCAGGTCTCCTTCGCCATCACCAGCATCACCTATCAGGCCATGAAGGGCCTCGACAAGTTCAAGGGCCACGCCTACCCCGACGTGCGCATCATTGCCGGTCTCTACTACAATCCCAATCAGGTCATCGCCCGCGCCGACAGCAACGTGTCCAAGCTTCAGGACTTCAAGGGCAAGGTCTTCGCTCCCGGCGTGGCGGGCGGCACCACCATCGGCGAAACGCAGGTCCACTTCGCCGCCGCCGGCCTCAAGTATCCCGGCGACATCAAGGCCCAGTACGTCGGCCCCGCCGAAGCCGGCGACCTCATGCGCAACAAGCAGCTCGACGGCACCTGGATCATGGCCGGTCTGCCCAACGCCGGCGTCTCCGAAATGTGCGCCACCGCCGACGGCCGCCTCGTGAACATCGACGACGCCACCTTCGCCAACCTCTCCAAGGATTACCCCTGGTACGCCCGGTTTCAGATTCCCGCGGGCACGTATCCCGATCAGGACCAGCCCGTGCAGACCACGGCCGTCAAGATGGTGCTCATCACCGACGCCTCGATTCCCGACGACGTGATCTATGATCTCACCAAGTGCTTCTGGGAAAATCAGGACATCGTGAAAAAGTCCCATTCCGTGATGAAGGACATTTCCCTTGAGGGCGCGGTGACCGACCTTGCCGGTATTCCGCTGCATCCCGGCGCGGCGAAGTACTACAAGGAAGTCGGCGTGCTCAAGTAGTCCGCATTTGCGTCGTCTTCACGGATGACGCCCGGCCGGATTCCGTTGCAGGAGGAGGGGTCCGGCCGGACTTTTTGTCCCTTTTGTCCCCGCGCTCGGGAGCCTTTCGCCGTGCGGGGCGGCGGGACGGCAGGGGCGTTCGGCTTCCGCGCCCGGACGCACGCGCACGGGCGCGCCGCGGAGCCTCGGCGGCGGATTTCCGCGGACTTTCGACATCGGCGCGTCGCCGGAAACGGCGACACAGGCTTCGCATGTCCGGGGCCTTTTCCGGCGTCGATGCCGGACCGTTCCCGGTTGCTCCGGTCCGCAGCTCGTCCGACGCCCCTTGTTCCTGCGTGCGTCAGGGCGGCCCGGCCCCGCGCGGCCCCGCTGCTTTGGAAGCGGCTTCGGCGCGCCCCGTTCCGGGACTTTACAAAGCGTGAGAATCTTTCTACAAGAAGGTTTCTCCCGCGTTCGGCTGCGCGCGGCGCGGGTCTTTTTTCCATGCTTCCTGCCCGCAGGGAACATGGTTTCTGAACGCCAGAAAGCCGGGTTTCCGGCATGATTTTCCGCTCAGGCGGGTTAACCGTCAAAACATGGGCGCGAGCGCCCGTGAGGTTTTGCCATGGCTAAGAACAATAAAGTTATTCTTGCGTACTCCGGCGGTCTCGACACCTCCGTCATCCTGAAGTGGCTCATCGTCGAGCGCGGCTATGAAGTCATCACCGTCACCGCCGACCTCGGTCAGGAAGACGATCTTGACGGCGTGGAACCCAAGGCCCTCAAGACCGGCGCCACCAAGGCCTACATCGAGGATCTGCGCGACGAGTTCGCAAGCGACTACATCTATCCCATGCTTCGTTCCGGCGCCACCTACGAAGGCCGCTACCTCATGGGCACTTCCATCGCCCGTCCGCTCATTTCCAAGCGCCTCGTGGAAATCGCCCGCAAGGAAGGAGCCTTCGCCATCGCCCACGGCGCCACCGGCAAGGGCAACGATCAGGTGCGCTTCGAGCTTTCCATCAACGCCCTCGCTCCCGACCTTCAGGTGATCGCCCCCTGGCGCGAATGGGATCTCATGAGCCGCACCGCCCTCACCGCCTTTGCCGAAAAGCACGGCATTCCGGTGAACGCCTCCAACAAGCACTACAGCATGGACCGCAACATGCTGCACTGCTCCTTTGAAGGCAGCGAACTCGAAGATCCGTGGGAAGAACCCGGCCCGAACAGCTATGTGATGGCCGTGCCCGTGGAACAGGCTCCCAACGAACCGGAATACATCACCATCGGCTTTGAGAAGGGCGACGCCGTCACCCTGAACGGCGAACGCCTCACCCCCCGCGAAATGATCATGACCCTGAACAAGATCGCGGGCAAGCACGGCATCGGCCGCCTCGACATGGTGGAAAATCGCTTCGTGGGCATGAAGAGCCGCGGCGTGTACGAAACCCCCGGCGGCACCGTGCTGCACGTGGCCCATCAGGACCTTGAAGGCATCTGCCTCGACCGCGAAGCCCTCGCCACCCGCGAAACCATCATTCCCCGCTACGCCGCCGCCGTGTACAACGGCTTCTGGTTCTCGCCCGAACGCGAAGCCATGCAGGCCCTCATCGATCAGATGCAGCGCGGCGTGACCGGCGAAGTGCGCCTCAAGCTCTACAAGGGCACCGCTTGGCCCGTGGGTCGTTATTCTCCCCACAGCCTCTACTGCCAGGACCTCGCCACCTTCGAGGAGTGCGCCACCTACGATCACAAGGACGCCGCCGGCTTCATCCGTCTGCAGGGCCTGCGCATCCGCGGCTATGCCGACCGCGTGAGCCGCTTCCTCAAGTAGCATGACACGGGCCGGGGGATGTTCCTCCGGCCTTTTTCCGAAGATCCGGCGGCCCGGCGTCTCTGCCGCGCTCCCCGTTTCCGGGGGCTCTCCGCGGGCAGGACAACGACGGCGCAGGGCGAATCCTGCGCGGGCGCGCCAGGTCGGCGCAACGTTTTGCTTCCCGCAGAGGCTCCTTGGCGTGCCGGTTCCGGCGCACGGTTTCGAGCTTTCCGGCGGAAGCCTGCGCGACGGCCCCTGTGCCTGTTTCGCGCTCTCTTTCGGAAGAGCAAAGGCTCGCCGAAAAGATTCTGCGCCGGGACTGCTGCTTTGCGGCGAAAGATCGCGCTTTGCGTCAGCCGGGCGCGTGTTGCCGGAAATCTTCGTGTTTCGTCCGACGTTTCGCCCGGCGTCGGAGTTCTGCCCGAACGACGCCTCTGCGCGCGGCGCGGGCGCAGAAGGGCGATCTTTCCGAAAGCGCCGCGTCCTGCGGCGTTTGCGCGTTTTCCCGCGCTGCGGGAGGCCTCGCGTATTCCAAGCCGCGACTGCGGCGTTAACCATTCTGGAGTTACCATGTCCGACAAGCCTTGGGGCGGCCGCTTCAAAGAAAGCACCAGCCTTGCCGTGGAAGCCTACACGGAATCCATTTCGTTCGACAGCGCGCTCTACGCGCAGGATATCGCCGGTTCCAAAGCCCACGCCCACATGCTGGGCGAGCAGGGCGTCATCACCCGCGAAGAGGCCGCAACGCTCATCGAGGGCCTGGATCAGGTGAAGCGCGAAATCGAGGAAGGCTCCTTCCCCTGGAAGCAGGAACTCGAAGACGTACACATGAACATTGAAACCCGCCTCACCCAGATCGTGGGCGAAGTGGGCAAGAAGCTGCACACCGGCCGCAGCCGCAACGATCAGGTGTGCCTCGATTTCCGCCTTTTCGTGTCCGACAAGATGCGCGAATGGATGCGTCTTTCCCGGGCGCTCATCCGCATGTTCGTGCGCCGCGCCGAAGAAAACCGCGCCGTGCTGCTGCCCGGATGCACCCACATGCAGCCCGCCCAGCCCGTGAGTCTGGCCCAGCATCTTCTGGCCTACGCCTGGATGCTCAAGCGCGACGCCGAACGCATGGCCGACTGCGAACGCCGCGTGCGCGTAAGTCCGCTCGGCGCGGCCGCGCTGGCCGGAACCACCTATCCGCTCGATCCCGCCATGGTGGCCGACGAACTCGGCATGTACGGCATCTTCGACAACAGTATGGACGCCGTGGCCGACCGCGACTTCGCCCTCGAAGCCCTGTTCTGCGGCAGCGTGTGCATGGCGCACCTTTCCCGCTTCTGCGAAGAAATCATCTGGTGGGCGAATCCGCTTTTCGGCTACATCACGCTTTCCGACAAGCATTCCACGGGTTCCTCCATCATGCCCCAGAAGAAGAATCCCGACGTGGCGGAAATCATGCGCGGCAAGACCGGCCGCGTGTACGGCAATCTTTTCAATCTCATGACCATCATGAAGGGCATTCCGCTCACGTACAACCGCGATCTGCAGGAAGACAAGATTCCCTTCATCGACACCGACAAGACCGTGCGTCATTCGCTCTCCCTCATGGCCGACATGCTGGAAGGCATCACGTTCCATCCCGAGCGCATGCGCAAGGCCCTCTCCGCGGGCTTCTTGAACGCCACCGAACTTGCCGACTACCTCGTGACCAGGGGCATGCCCTTCCGTGAAGCGCATCACGTTTCCGGCCGCGCGGTGGCCATGGCCGAAGAACTCGGCGTGGGTCTGGAAAATCTCACGCTCGATCAGTTCCGTTCGCTGAGCGATCTCATCGGCGAAGACGTGTACACCGCGCTCGACTACGACACCGCGGTGGCTCGCCGCAATGTTCCCGGCGGCACGGGACCGCAGTCCGTGGCCCGTCAGCTTGAGAACATCAAGTGCTGGCTCGACGAGGGCGACAAGTAGTCATGCCCCGCAGAAAGCGCGTTCCCGCCACGCCGGAGCAAACGCGGGACTGGCTGAAAAAGGCCGTGCATTCCGCGCCGAGGCCGCTGCCCCCGGGATTTTTCCCGAGGATTCTGGAACAGTCCGAGCGCGAGGGCTTTTCCCGCGAGGATCTGCTCAACACGCTGGATGAATGGCTGAACTACGGCTACTGCCGCCTCATCGATCCCATCTCGCAGGACATCGAGATCACGCGGGAAGGGGAGAGATTCTTCTACTAGCGGAGCGTTGCCGTCAACAGGGAGCGCCGTTCCGGATCGGAGTTTTCCGACGCCGGGGCGGCGCTTTTTTTGTCGGCGCGGGGAGGCGGCGGGGAGGAAGGCATCGGCGGGGCAGAGAACGAGAGTCGGGCGGAACGTGGCCGCGGCGGCGAAGTCGGCGTGGGAGTCTGGCCGAGGCCGGGGCGGATGCTTGTTGAGCCGGGGCAGTGCGAAGGGAGCCGGAAGGGGGCTGCCGTGGGAGCCGGGCCGGAGATTCAGCGGCAGGCGGAACGCCGGGGACACGGTGCAGGCGGGAAGAAGGGGGCGAACGTCGGTCGATATTGAGCGATCGAAACCGCGACGTGTCAGGAGAAAAGTCCGTGCGGCGACATTGCCTGCGCCGAATGCAGGGCGTCAAAAAACTGAGGGGCAGGTCTTGCGCCGCGTGACTGAGTAAAGCCGCCGGGAAAAGTTTTCCGTTTTTTTTTCGGAGGGCGGGGCAGAAGTTCGGCGGAAGTCAGGTTATCATGGCGCGTGTCGGCACGGCGGAGCATCATGCGCGAAAAAGGAGCGCGCATGGGCATTCTGGTGATCGGCATGGGAAATATTCTGAAGGGGGACGACGGCCTCGGCGTTTATGCGCTGCGGCGTCTGGCGGAAGAAGGCGTCGAGGGAGCGGAACTTCTGGAACTCGGCACTTCGCTGTCGGACTGCTTTTCCCTGCTGGAAGGCTACGAACGCGTGATCGCCCTGGATGCCGTGGCCGCGGGCGGCGAGCCCGGAAGTCTCTACTGGCTTTCCGAGGAGCGTTTTGCGCGGATGCGGGGCCGCGGCCTGAGTCTGCACGAAGGCGACCTTCTGGACGCCCTCGAGCTTGCCGCGCTCCGCGGCAGAAAACCCGAGCTTCGCGTGGCGGGCATGGAGCCGCTTGAGTGGGGGAACTGGAGCATGGCGCTTTCGCCGCCCGTGCTGGCCGCCATGCCCGACTATCTTGCCATGATCCGAACCCGCCTGCGCGAGCTGATCGGAGCGTGAGAGAAAAGGGGGCGCGGGAGCGGAGGGCCGGGCCTTCTCATGCCGGGTGCGGGCCGGGGAGCGGCGGCGTATTCCCGAGGCATGGGAGTTCGGCTTTTGAGGATGTCAGGACGACGCGTTCGTCGCCTGAGGCCTGGGGGCTGCATCACGATGGGGCGGCGGAGAGCTGAGAGCGGACGCGGCGTGGCGACGCCTGAATGCGCGGGGGGAACGTTGTTTCGTTCCGGCGAAGCCGTGCAGACAACAGGCGCGAGCTCGAAGGAACGAGGGTTGCGTCACGCGGTTGTCCGCGGGGCCGGGCAAAGCAAGCGAGGAGGGCGGTCGGGAACGCCGGGGCTGGGGAGCCTGCCGAGGCGGTCGGCGGATCGGCGCGGCGTTTCACGCTCTGGAGAAGGGCGGCGAGAATGATGCCGGGGCAGCGCCCGGAGTCTGCGGCGGCTTGCCGCCGGTGCGGGCAGTTCTTCCGGCGGGCGGATTCGCGTTGTCCGGCGGGCTTCCGGGCTTGTTCTTTTTATTTTTTGCGGGCGCTTCGCGGGCCTTTTCACAAAACAAAACCGGCCTTCGGAAGAAAGACCGGTTCTGTTTCAGGCTCGGAACCCGGGACTACAGAAGAAACGTCGTGGCCAGTCCGAGGAAGATGAAGAAGCCGCCGGAGTCGGTAAGGGCGGTGAGGAAGATGCTGGACGCCTGCGCGGGATCGCGGCCGAGGGCGCGCAGAATGAGCGGAATGGCGCCGCCCGCAATGGCCCCGAGCAGCATGTCGAGCAGCAGCGCAATGCCCATGACCGTGGCAAGCATGCTGTTGTGACTCAGGAACATGACGCCCACATAGGCCAGCAGCGCCATGAAGATGCCTGTGCCGAGGCCGATTTTGCTCTCGCGGAACACCGCGCCCCAGGAACGGCGGGCGTCGAAACTTTCCGTGGCGAGCTGGCGGATCATGACGGCAAGCGCCTGCTGCCCCGTGTTGCCCGCCTGATTGGCCACCATGGGCATGAGCACGGCGAGCAGGGCCATCTGCGCGATGGAACCCTCGAACAGCGACACGATGAACGCCGACAGCGACGACGTACACATGTTGATGACGAGCCACGGCAGGCGGATGCGCACCGAACGCGTCCAGGGCGTATCCACGTTTTCGTCCTGACCGGCGCCCACCATGCCCAGCATGTCGGAACTCGCCTCGTCCTGAATGATGTCGAGAACGTCGTCGTGCGTGACCACGCCCATGAGGTGTTCCTCCCGGTCCACCACGGGCAGGCACAGAAAGTTGTAGTGACCGAGCAGACGCGCCACTTCCGCCTTGTCGGTATCGTACTGCACGGAAATGACGTCCTGCTTGTTCACCATGTTCGTGAGCAGCGTGCCGGGCCGCGCCAGCATGAGATCGCGCAGGGAAATCACGCCTTCAAGCGTTTCCTGACTGTCCACCACGTACACGTAGTAGGGCATTTCCTTTTCTTCCAGCTCGCTGCGGATGAGCATGATGGCCTCATCCACCGTGGAGCTCGACGACACCATGATGATGTCCGTGTTCATCACGCCCGCCGCGGTGTCGGGGTCGAAGCTCAGCAGCATGCGCAGCTCTTCGGCGTCGTCGGCGGGCAGGTTGCTCAGCAGTATGTCGCGGTGCCCTTCTTCCACCTCGTCGAGAATGTCCACGGCGTCGTCGGGATCCATTTCCGCAATGAGCCGGGCCGCGTCGTCGGCGTCCATGTTTTCCAGAACGTCGCCGGCCACTTCCTCGTCGAGTTCGGCGAGCGCTTCGGCCGCCTCCTCGGTGGAAAGGTGCGTGAGCACGCAAAGCTGTTTGTTCAGGGGCAGCTGTTCCAGGTGTTCCGCGCGGTCGGCGGGATGCACGAAGTCGTCGCTGTCGATGTCGCTCCCGCAGGCTTCAAGACCGGCTTCCTTTGCGCTGGTTTCGTACTGCGAGAGGTCTTCCTCGTCTTCGGGCGCCTTGCCTGCGGCGTCGCCGGTTGGGGCGGATGCGGCAGGGGCGGGTGCTTGCGCGTTGGCAGCGGAAATGTCTGCGGATTCTGCGGGTTTCGCGTCGCTCTGAAGCGACGTGGCGTGGGGGGCGGGTGCGGCGGGCGGAGTCGTGTCGGGAGTGGGAACAGCGCCCGGCGCAGGGGCGGCGTTCGGAGCGGCGTCGGGGGAGGGCGCTTCTGCCCGGGCGTCGGCGGCTTCCGCAGAGGATGCGGGCCCGGCGCTCTTATCGGACTCTTCGGAGCCGGAGACCTCGTTCTTCGCGGAAAAAGTCCGGGAATTTTCGGCCTGTGCGGAAGTTGCACTGCTCCCGGCCTGCGGGGCTGCCGGAACATCGGCCGCAGGACGCGTTTCGGATGCAGGGGCGTCGGGTATCGCATGTTCGACGCTCGATGCGTCGTTTTTCATGGCAGAGGATGCGCTTTCGGACGATTGCGGGGGAGTGGAGACCGGAACAATGGGGGAGAGACGTTCGTTTTCTGCTTGTGATTGTGTTTTTTTACTCATATCCTGTATTCTCCCCAAACACACTTGACGAATCGAGAGAGGTCGCCTAGCCTGTTACTTCACACCATTTTGTGGAGAAACTCTCCTTCGGGACACAGTCCCGCAGAGGAAGAAATAAAGAGGCGGACATGTCCAAAGACGCTATTGAATATCATGCCCGGGCCGCAGGAGCAAGCTCCAATATGAGCGGACAGGGCTTTGCTGCGCTTCATGTGGATCCTCCCTTCGTCGTTCCCGCCGACACCGCGGCGGTGCTTTCCGAGACTGCCTGCGCCTTTGCCGCCGATCTCATCTGTCTGGCGCTTGAGGAAGACGGTCCCGATCTGACGAGTCTCGGCATCTTTCCGCCGGAAGAAGAGTCGCGGGCCTACATCGTGGCCAAGCAGCGCACTCTTGTGGTGGGATTGCCGCTCATCAGTCTGGTGCTTTCCGTCATCGGCATGGATCCCGCGTCGTGGAGCGCCGAGGTCGAGGAAGGCAGTCTCGTGGAAAACGGCACCGTGGTGGCGCGCCTGCACGGCAACACCATTCAGCTGCTCAAGGCCGAGCGCGTGATCCTCAACCTGATGACGCATCTTTCCGGCGTGGCCGATCTCACCCGCGCCTACGTGGAAAAGCTCGAAGGCACGGGCGTGCGCCTGCTCGACACGCGCAAAACCCTGCCCGGACACCGGTATCTGGAAAAATACGCGGTCCGCATGGCGGGCGGCTGCAACCATCGCATGAACCTTGCCGACATGCTGATGATCAAGGACAATCACATCGACGCGGCAGGCTCCATCACGGGAGCCGTGGAAGCGCTGCGCAACCGCTACAAGCCCTGCCCGCCCATCGAGGTGGAGTGCCGCAACGAGGCCGAAGTGCGCGAAGCGGTGGCCTGCCGCCCGGAGCGCATTCTGCTCGACAACATGGGGCCGCAGCAGCTGGCCGAAGTGCTTCCCCTGATTCCGCGGGACATTGAGGCCGAGATAAGCGGCGGCGTAACGCTGGACACCATTCGGGAACTGGCGCTCTCCTGCCGCGAGCGCCCGGCGGATTTCATTTCCGTGGGCCGCATCACCCATTCCGCGCCTTCGGCTGATTTCAGCATGAAGATGGAGCGCGGCAACCGCTGATTCTGCACCGTGCCGGAATCGCTCCGGAACACGGTCATGAGGTTTTTATGGAGAACAAGGCATACGTTCCGGGCTCGACCGATTCCCGCATCGAAGAGCTCAGGAAGCGTTTCGGCGACGATCTCGTCATTCTCGGACACCATTATCAGTCCGACGAGGTGGTCCGTCACGTGGACATCGTGGGCGACTCGCTGGAGCTGGCCCGTCGCATTCCCGACATCGAAGCCCGCAACATCGTGTTCTGCGGGGTGTACTTCATGGCGGAATCCGCCTGCCTGCTGGCCCGGCCCGGACAGCGCGTGTTCCTGCCCGATCACGAGGCCGACTGCGCCATGGCCCGCATGGCCCGCGCCGAAGACGTGGAACGCGCCCTCGAAAGACTCACGGCTTCCGGCAGACGCGTGGTTCCGCTGGCGTACGTGAATTCCTCGCTGGCCGTGAAGGCCGTGGTGGGACGCTTCGGCGGTGCGGTATGCACCTCTTCCAACGCGAAGGTCATGCTGGAATGGGCCTTCAAACAGGGCGACGCCGTGCTCTTTCTGCCCGACCGCAACCTCGGCCGCAACACCGCGCGCACGCTCGGCATTCCTGCAAAAGAGCAGTGCCTGCTCGACCTTTCCCGCGACAACCTCGACAGCGACGAGGCACGCTCGGCCCGGCTGCTGCTCTGGCCCGGCTGCTGCCCCATTCACGAATCGCTCATGAAGCCCGACATGGTGGATGCCTTCCACAGTCACTTCCCGGGCTGCCGCGTGCTCGTGCATCCCGAATGCTCCCCCGAAGTGGTGGAGCGCTGCGACGGCGCAGGTTCCACGGCCTACCTCATCAAGGAAGCCGAAAAGGCCGCCGCCGAAGGAAAGGAATCCGCCCTGTGCATCGGCACGGAATTCCATCTGGTGCGCCGCCTCATGGAAAAATATGCCGACCGCATCAACATCATTCCTCTCGCGCAGGCCACCTGCGCCGACATGGAAAAGGTGACCGCCGAAAGACTGCTGGCCACCCTGGAAGGACTGGACGAAGGCAAGGGCGAAGTTTTTGTGGACGAAGCCCTCAAGGCTCCGGCCCGCGAGTCTCTGGTACGCATGCTTGAGGTCTGCCGCTAGTCCGGTCTGCGGGCGAAAGGCTCGGCGCTTTCCGGCTCTTCCCTGCGCAGGCGGCGGAATCCGTTGCGCCCCGGGCATGAAAGGGGGCCTGCGGCCGCGCCGCAGATCGACGTTCCGGACGGACGCGCCTTGCCGGCCCTTCAACGGATACGGCTTCGTATCCAATCGCTGCTGCGGGTTCTGCCGCAGTTCAGGCGTCGCTATATGAATGCATTACGTTATCGTTCTCAGGTACTTGTCATAGGCTCGGGTCTCGCCGGGTGCGCGGCCGCGCTCACCATGGCCGACAAGGGTTTCGACGTGCATCTTCTCATGCCCACCGAGGAGCTGGACGGCGGCAATTCCATCATGGCCCAGGGCGGCATCGTGTTCTCCACTGATCCGGAAGATCAGAAATCCCTTGAGCACGACATGTTCGTGGCCGGTCACGACTACAACTACGACGAAGCCGTGCGCTTTCTCGCCGAACACGGCGGCGAGGCCGTGCAGAGCATGCTCATCGACAAGCTCCACGTGCCCTTCGACCGCAACGCCTCCGGCAAGTGGGACATGACCCTCGAAGGCGGTCACGCCGTGCCTCGCATCGCCCACTGCGCGGACTACACGGGCCGCAGCATCATCGAGCACATTCACGCCGCCGTGGCTGCGCATCCGAACATCACCGTGCTCGGCGGCCGCTCCGCCGTGGATCTCGTGACCACCGAACATCACGCCCGCTCCACGGCCTGCCACTATCAGCTCACCAACCGCTGCCTCGGCGCCTACGCCTTCAACGAGGCCACGCAGGAAGTGGAGCTCCATCTCGCCGAAAACACCGTGCTCGCCACGGGCGGCGTGGGTCAGGTGTATCTGTATTCCACGAACAATCCGTGGGCCACGGGTTCGGGCATCAGCATGGCGCACCGCGCGGGCGTGCGTCTGGCCAACATGGAATTCATGCAGTTCCATCCCACGGGCCTGTTCAATCACGCGCAGCAGATTCCCCTGCTCACCGAGGCCCTGCGCGGCGAGGGCGCCCATGTGGTGAACAGCCACGGCGAGCGCTTCGTGAGCCGCTACGATCCCCGCGGCGATCTCGCGCCCCGCGACGTGGTTTCGCAGGCCATCGTGAGCGAAATGCTGGCCACCGGCGAGAATCACATGCTGCTCGACTGCTCCACCCTCGACTGCGACGTGACCCGCCGCTTCCCCACGGTGTTCGAGAGCTGCCGGAAAATCGGCATAGACATGCGCACGCAGCCCTTGCCCATCGTGCCCGTGGCGCATTACTTCTGCGGCGGCATTCTGGTGGATCTGCGCGGCAGAACCACGCTCGACAGACTCTATGCCGTGGGCGAATGCAGCTGCACGGGCATTCACGGCGCCAACCGCCTGGCCAGCACCTCTCTGCTGGAAGCCCTGCTCTGGGGCATTTCCGCGGGCAACGACATCGCCGCGCGTCTGGGCTCCGAGCATTTCGACACGAGCATCTTTGCCGAAATCGCCGACTGGAAGCATCCCGGCAACGAGCACAACGACGATCCCGCGCTCATCGCGCAGGACTGGGCCACCATACGCCACATCATGTGGAACTATGTGGGCATCATCCGCACCGAAAGCAGACTGCGCCGCGCCTTTGCCGATCTGCGCGATCTGTCCAGCCACCTGCACGACTTCTACAAGCATACGCCGCTCACGCAGCCTCTGGTGCATCTGTTCCACGGCTGCCAGACGGGCTACCTCATCACTCAGGCCGCGCTGCGCAACAAGCAGAGTCTGGGCTGCCACTACCGCAAGGATTAGCGGCAGAACATTCCGCAGGGAATAAATCGCAGGCCCGCGTTTTGCTTCAGGCAGAGCGCGGGCTTTTTGCATTTTCGCGGGTTTTGCCGGGCGGCCGGGCCGGAAGCCGGGCGTGCGCGATGCTCCGGCCGGGGAACGGACGGCGCATGTTCGGTGAACGACGCCGGTGAACAGGCAGGCGCGGCCGATGAACGGACAGGAGGAGCGATAAACGGGCGGGGCGTGACCAGGGACGACCGAAGAGCGAGCAGAGCGCGACGGGGAACGGGCGGAAACGGCGCGGCGGCAGGATGCAGGGGAAAACCGGGGGCCCTGCGTCCGAAGCGCGGGAGCGACCGGGGAAAGCACGGCGGAAGAAGACCGGAGGGGGGCGATTCTCGGGCGATGCCTTCGGGGAGCCGAAGCGGATAGCAAAAAACGGGGCGCAGTTTGCCGTTTGCGGCAGGCTGCGCCCTGGTTGCGTCATGAAGGGGGGGAGAAGCGGCGCTGCCGCTGCGGCGCGTCAGCGCGTGAGGTAGGGCAACACGCGCATGAACAGCGAGACGGCGGCCACGCCGAGCAGAATGAGCAGGGCGTTGTGAAAGGTTTCCTGCCGGATGCGTTTGGCAAGCGGCCAGGCGCACAGGAAGCCGAGCACGGCGGACGGAGCCACCCAGGACGAGGCGCGGACGATGTCTTCGGTGATGAGCCCGTTGCTGATGACGATGCCGAGACTGACGAGCGACGCCACGGTGGACGAGGTGAAGAAGCCGCGGGCCTTGTTTTTGTCCAGACACATGAGCGAGGCGTACATGGCCATGATGGGGCCGTTGATGCCGATGGAGCCGCCGAAGAATCCGGCAATGAAGCCGCAGATGTATTTCATGGCGGCTCTCGGGGCCATGCAGGTTCCGAGCCAGTCCTGAATGAGCTGCACGGTGATGTGCAGCACGATGATGATGCACAGCAGAAGTTCCAGAAGCTCGACGTCCACGATTTTGAGCGTCCATACGCCGATGACGATGCCCGGCAGGGCGGGAATCCAGAAACCGAGCACGTCCTTGACGTCGATGTAGCGCCAGTAGAGCAGCAGGGTCATCAGGCCGACCATGATGCTGGCGATGAAGCTGATGAGAATGATGCTTTTGGATGAAATGAATATCGTGATGAGCGGCAGGGCGATGAGCGTGCCGCCCATGCCCGTGAGACCGTTGATGAATGCGCCGATGAACCACGCTGCGCCGATGATGAACAGATCGCTGACCATGCTTTCAAATGGGGGTGAGGAGTGAGTCGAGTGCGGGAAGAAGTGTGTTGTGGAAAGGTCGGGCGATTCCGACGCAGGCGCGTGAAGTTCTCAGTGCGTGAAGTAGGGCAGGAGCTGGAAGAACAGGGAGACGGCGGCCACGCCGAGCAGAATGAGCAGGGCGTTGTGAAAGGTGCTCTGCTTGATGCGTTTGGCAAAGGGCCAGGCGCAGAGAAAGCCGAGCACGGCGGCGGGAGCCACCCAGGAGACGGTGTGGATGACGTGTTCCGTGACGAGGCCGTTGCCGACGAGCACGGAAAGGCTCACGAACGAGGCGATGGTGGCGCTGGTGAAGAAGCCGCGGGCTCTGTTTTTTTCCAGGCACATGAGCGAGGCGTAGATGGCCATGACGGGACCGTTGACGCCGAGCGATCCGCTGAAGAAGCCTGCGCCGATGCCGCAGACGTATTTCATGACGGCCCTGGGAGCCATGCAGGTGCCGAGCCAGTCCTGAATGAGCTGCACGGTGATGTGCATGACGAGCAGAATGCAGAGAAAAAGTTCCAGCCAGGCGATGTTGACGATTTTGAGTGTCCACACGCCGAGGAAGATGCCGGGCAGGGCCGCGAGCCAGAAGCCGAGCACCTCTTTAATATTGATGTAGCGCCAGTAGAGCAGCAGACTCATGAGTCCGACGAGAAAGCCGGAGATCATGCTCACGACGATGGCGTCCTTGGAGGACGCGAACAGAGATATGAGCGGCAGAGCGATGAGCGCGCCGCCCATGCCGGTGAGTCCGTTGATGAATGCGCCGATGAACCATGCCGCGCCGATGATGAGAATGTCGTTGTCCATGACCGCCTCGGAAAAATCGTAAGCGATGATTGTTATGCCTATCCGGGGTGTTTGTAAATGAAAAAAGGGGCGGGTTCGGCGGCGGGCACGGTGAAAAAAGACGGCGCGCGGGAGCGGACTGTGCAAAAAATCGGGGGATGGGACGGAAGAGTGAGGCGTCCGGCGGCGTTTTTTGTCGCCGCGCAGGGAGAGAAAGGGACAATGTTCGGCGGCGGATGCCCGGCGACGGAGAAAAAACTTTCCGAGGAAGGATCGCGCGGGGAAAAAGGTCTTGCCGCAGCGGGGAAATTT
Organism: uncultured Mailhella sp.; assembly: GCF_944324995.1. GTDB lineage: Bacteria > Desulfobacterota > Desulfovibrionia > Desulfovibrionales > Desulfovibrionaceae > Mailhella. The sequence continues at coordinate 60,605 of NZ_CALUYL010000012.1, read as the reverse complement.
CGCTTCGGCTCCGACCTGCACGCGGCGGAAGATTTTTCTTTCTGCGGGCGGTGCGCACGGCAGAAAACGGCGTGCCGCGGCGGAGCGCAAAAGCGGGACTCGTTCCGGCCGGGAGCGTCGGGGAAATGCTGCTTCGCGACGTGCGGGGGTCTCTGCCTGCCGGGGAGCGTGATGGATGTCCCGCTTGCCTGCGGGGGAGGGCGACCCGCCGAGGCGGCCCCGAACGTCCCGTTCCGCCCGGGGGGAAGGAGGCTTCGAGCATTTCAAGGGGGGCGATTCGTCGGCCCGCCTGCATCCGCCTCGATTCGTCGGATGCGTCGATGCCGATCCTCCGGAGGCAGGGTGCAAAAAAAGGCCGCCGGAATGCCGACGGCCTGAGAATGACTCTGTGAGGCAGAGTTACTTCACGGTGTAGAACTTGTCGCCGGAAGCGCCGCACACGGGGCACTTGCCTTCAAACTTGCCCTTGCTGATGAAGCCGCACACGGGGCAGATGTAGTAGTCTTCGGCCTCGGTGGCGGGATCCTTGGACACGTCCTTGTAGAGTTCGGCGTGAACGCCTTCCACCTTGCAGACCATGTCGAGGTACTTGGCCACGGCCATTTCCTCTTCGTTCCTGGCGTCGAGGATCATGCCGGGATACATGTTCACGCATTCATGGGTTTCGCCGGCAATGGCGGCCTGAAGGTTTTCGGCGGTGCTCTTCACTTCCTTGGCGTTGCGGAAATGGGCAAGCGCATGGATGGTTTCGGCTTCGGCGGCGGCGCGGAACAGCTTGGCGGCCTGCTTGCAGCCTTCCTTTTCGGCCTGGGCGGCAAAGGCGAGGTACTTGCGGTTGGCCTGAGATTCGCCGGCGAACGCTTCCATCAGGTTTTCATAGGTCTTGCTCATAATGACTCCTTGTGCGAAAAAACGTTGACGTTGCTTTGTTTATTTTGTTGTGTTGTTCCTTAGTAGGAACGATTCTTATTTAGGACAGAGTTCCGCCTTTGTAAAGTGTTTTTTTGCAAGGCGGCGGTTATTTTTTTGTCTTTTTTTATAACTATATGATAATAAAGGTTTTTTATGGCAGTCTCCTACAAGGTTCCCGATCTGCCGCTGTTCGACGCGGCGCTTTTGACGCGTCCGGGCGGAAGAGAAGCGTGCTGCGTGCGCTTTGAAGAGGAGATAAAGCGCAGCCGCTTCATCACCACGCTTGCGCGGGCCGACAGCCGGGAGCGCGCGCTCAGCTTTGTGGAGAGCGTGCGCCGGGAGTTTCCCGACGCGCGGCATCACTGCTGGGCCTACGCCGCGGGGCGTCCGGGCGACACGGCGCAGGTGGGGCAGAGCGACGACGGCGAACCTCACGGCACGGCGGGCCGCCCCATGCTTGCGCAGCTTCTGTACGGGGGCGTAGGCGAGCTTGCGGCCGTGACCACGCGCTATTTCGGGGGCATCAAGCTGGGCACGGGAGGCCTGACGCGCGCGTATCAGAACGGCGTGAAGCAGGCGCTTTTGCTTTTGCCGGTGACGGAAAAAAAGGTGCTCGCGCAGGCGATGGTGGAAGTGGACTACGCCCACGCGGATCGGTTTTACCGGCTGCTGCCGCGCTTCCAGGCGCGCGTGGTGGAGGAGGATTTCGGTGCGCGTGGACTCTTTACCCTGGAGATGCCCGAAGATCTTGTGGAACCCTGCCGCGAGGCGCTCAGAGAAGCGACGGACGGCGCAAGCGAACTCATGCCTCTGGAAGAGGACAACGGATGAAGAACATTCTCATGCTGGCCACGGGCGGCACCATAGCCTGTGAGCCTTCGGAAGACGGGCTGGTGCCGCGTCTTTCCGGCGAAGCCATGCTGCATTTTCTCGGCAGGGATCTGCCCTGCCGGGTGGACGTGCGCGAGCTCATGAATCTCGACAGCAGCAACCTCCAGCCCGAAGACTGGGAAACCATGGCCCGCGCCGTGGCCGACAACTACGACAAGTACGACGGCTTCGTCATCACGCACGGCACGGACACGCTGGCCTACACGGCGGCGGCGCTGCATCAGATGCTGAGGCATTTGTCGAAGCCCGTCATCATCACGGGGGCGCAGCTTCCGCTGGAGGCGGAAGGTTCCGACGGCCCGCGCAATCTTAAGGACGCCTTTTTCGTGGCCTGCGAGGGCGAGCCCGGCGTGTTCGTGGTGTTTCACGGCGCGGTCATCGACGGCGGAAGGGCGAAGAAGATGCACACCGAGAGCTTTGCGGCCTACGCCAGCGTGAACGCGCCGCTTGCGCGCATCACGCCGCAGGGCGTGCAGTGGAAGGAGCGTCGCCCCCTGCCGAAGGAGCCCCTGGAACTTGTGCTCGGCCTTGAGCGCATGGTCTGCGTGCTCAAGCTCGTGCCGGGCACGTCTCCCGGACTTCTGGACATGCTCGTGGACGCGGGCTATCGGGGCGTCATCATCGAGGGCTTCGGCGCGGGCGGCGTGCCCAACGACAGCCGGGGCAGCTTTCTGCCCGCCATACGCCGCGCCGTGGAAAAGGGCGTGGTCATCGTGTGCGCCTCGCAGTGCGTGTTCGACGGCGTGGATCTTTCCCGGTATCCCATCGGGGTGCTGGCGGCGAGGCTCGGGGCGATTTCCGGCGGCGACAAGACCGTGGAAACCCTGACCGTGCGCCTCATGCAGGCGCTGCGCCACTGCGGCAGCGCGCAGGAGGTGCGCGCCTTCATGGAAAGCCCCCTCTAGGCCGTTTGCCTTGCCTTTTCCCCTTTTTTGCGTCACAAAAGAAAAAATTACCTCTGTGGAGACGACGATGAGCAATCCTCTTGTTCTTATGGAAACTTCCTCCGGCGACATTCTGCTGGAACTTTTTGAAGACAAGGCTCCCGCCACCGTGGCGAACTTTCTGCGCTATGTGGACGAAGAGTTCTACAACAACACCATTTTCCACCGCGTCATCAAGGACTTCATGATTCAGGGCGGCGGACTCGGCGTGCGCATGGACGAAAAGCCCACCCACGAACCCGTGGTCAACGAAGCGGGCAACGGCCTTTCCAACAAGCGCGGCACGCTGGCCATGGCCCGCACGTCGGAACCGCATTCCGCCGCGGCGCAGTTCTTCATCAACGTGGTGGACAACGAAGAGCTCGATCACAGGGACGACACCCCCGAAGGATTCGGCTACTGCGTGTTCGGCCGCGTGGAAGACGGCATGGACGTGGTGGACAAGATTGCCAAGCTCAAGGTGAAGCCGCAGGGCGAGCACGAGGCCGTGCCTCTGGACATGGTCGTCATCACCCGCGTCAGTCGTTTTGAATAGCCGCCCATTGCGGAGAGCCGGTTTCGCGCCGGCTTTTTTTGTATGTTGCCGCCCCGGAAGGTGCGGTCAGCCGGTCCGCGGCCGCGGATCGAGTTCAGGAGCGTTACGTGGAAGCTGTTTCGGGTTCAGGCGCGTTGCCTCTCATCGTGGCGTGTGTTCTCATAGGCATCTGTCTGCTGGTCTTCTTCGGCAAGGAGAAGAAGAAATCGACGGAAAAGGTACGCCCCTTGTCGGCCACGGGAGTTCCCCGCGGCAAGGAGGAGGATTACCGCTGCGGCGTGGATCCGTGCAGCTGCGGCATGCCGGTGATGTACACCCTGCATACCTGCCGTCACTGCGTTCGCCTCAAGGATTTTCTCGATCAGCGGGGCATTGAGCACAAGCTCATCTACGTGGACGATTTTGAAGACCCGGCCAGAAAGGAAATCATGACCACGCTCCGTTCGCACAATCCCCGCGGCTCGTTCCCCACGCTGGTGGTGCCGGACGGCCGCAGCGTGGTGGGCTTCCGCGAGGAGGCCGTCAAGAAGCTGCTGGGCCTTGCGGACTGACAGGCGGCGACTCATCCCGAGCGCATTTCCAGCAACGTCAGAGGAGCGTTATGAATAAAAAGTACATCGTGGGAGGCCTCATCTTCTGGGCCGGCGTTTCCGGCTACATGGGCCTGCGCATTCTCGAAAGCTACACCGAAGACGCCGTGTTCGCGGCGCTTTCCGCCGTGCCCGCGCAGGCTGCCGAGATCAGGTATTCCTTTCTCAGCAACACCCTTTCGCTGAAGGGCGTGGAATATGAGCTCCCCGACGACAGGATCATGCACAAGGGCACCATCGAAAGCGTGGAAGTGAAGGGCTTCAACCGCAAGTGCGTGTACGTCAGGCCCGACATGCCCGCCTATCATGCCGATGAGCTTCCCGTTGTGGCGGAATCCGTCACCGCCAAAGGCATTGTCGACAGCATTCACGTGGCGCAGACGCGCGTGGAACAGAACATCGACGAAGTGCAGATACGCGGCTGGCGTCAGCGCCTCGGCATGCTGCTCGATCAGCACAGTCAGCATCGCGGCGAGGAATCGTACTTCGAGGAACTGTTCCGTTGCAGCCTGGAAGGCTTCGACGTCGGCAGAATTTCGACCACCATTCTTGCGCCCGACGCCGCACCCGTGAACGTGACCGTGGATTCCGTATCCCTTCCCGACGGCCTGCGCGCCCCGCGCGGCGAGGAGAAGGTGGCGCCCGCGAGCGTGAAAATTTCCGGCATCCGCTTTGCCGGGCATCAGTTCTTCGGCGGCCTTCAGAGTCTGGAACTGAGGGACGTGCGGCTTCCCGAACCCGCGGCGCTGGCTGCATGTCTCCGCCTGAACCGGGACGCCGCTTCCGGGGACGCCCCGTCCGGTGCGCTCGATGCCGGGCGCATCGACGAGATGTTCGCCGTGCTGCAGAAGAACTACGAGAACAAGATTCCGGTGGGACGCGTCGCCCTGCAGGGTGCGTCCTTTACCCGGAACGAATATCCGCCGAATTCTGGCGGCAGAGTCGCCGCGCTTTCCGTCGGCCTGAAAAGCCTGGACTATGCTCTGTCCTGGGCAGACAAGGGCGCGCTCAGGAACACGACGAGGCTTTCCGGCCTGAAGATCAATCTTCCGTACACGCTGCCGGGAGCCAACGTGATTTCCCGCTACGCGCCCGACGGGCTGGTGCTGAACGCGGACGGCGAGAGCCTGACGAGCGACACGGAGCTTTCGGCCCGGTCGCACTACGAGGTGGAAGGCCTCGGAACGCTGGACGGCGACATTTCCCTGACCGGCGACGTGCGCGCTCTGGAACAGGCGCTGCTCAGCGATGAAGAGTCGCCGGAAGAGCTGGACGCGCTCATGCAGAATCTGCGCATGCGGAGCATGCATCTTGTCTATAAGGATTCCGGCCTGGTTCCCCTGGGCGTGGAATTTGTGGCCGCGTGGAAGTTCAGCACGCCGGAAAAGCTGCTGGCGACCTCCGTCGGCATGCTGAAGATGTTCGGGGAATCTCCCGAAAGACCCATGAGGGAACTGTGCCGCGCGCTGGCGGAGCAGCTTTCCCGACCCGGCGAATTTTCCATGACCATTGCTCCCGAAAATCCCATGAACGCCGTGGATTTCATTGAGGTTATGTCAAGGAATCCCGACGCTCTTCCCGTCTCCTTCCGCTCGAAGCCGGGCGACAGGGCGCTGACGGATTATCTGCGAGGGAAAGACCATGAATAAGAAATATGTGATCGGCGGCGTCATCGTGGTGTGTGCCGGCATTGCCGGATGGTTCGGCGTGCGCGCCGTGGAAACGCAGACGGAAAAGGCCGTGGCCGAGGCGCTCGCCGTGGTGCCCGCCGAGGCGCGAGAGATCAAATATTCGCTGCTCGGCAACACGCTTACGCTCAAGGGCGTCACCTACAAGCTCTCCGACGAGGGATTTACGCGCAAAGGATCCATCGACAGCGTGGAAGTGAAGGGATTCAACCGCAAGTACGTCTTTACGAAGTCCGACGCGGCCTACAATCCCGATGCGCTTCCCGTGGTGGCCGAGTCCATCGCCGCCTCCGGCATCGACGACACGGTGACTCTGGGAGAGACCACCGTGGAGCAGAAGGCGGGCAGCGTGCGTCTTACGGGCTGGTATCAGCGGCTCGGCACGCTGCTGAGCCTGCACAGGGAGCACAGGGGAGAGGCGGCGTTCTTTGAGGAACTGTACCGCTGCCGCATCGACGGCATGGAAGCTTCCAACGTTTCCATAAAACTTTCCGAGAAAACGATGTCGCCCGTCAGCCTCAGCGTGGAGAGAATCGCCCTTGTGGAAGGCCTGCGCGCGCCCGAAGCCGGGGAAAAGGTTTCTCCCGTCAGCCTGGGATTTTTCGGACTGCGCGGCTTTGGCAAGGATGTTTCCGGCACGCTGGACACGCTGGAAATCCGGGACATCCGCATGCCCGAGCCGGAGCTGGTGGCGGAATTTCTCAAGGTGAGCAAAAGCATTGACGCCGTCAGCGAGGAAGATCTGTTCGGCGACGTCGGCGAGCAGATCTTTACGGAGATGGATCGCATCATAGGAGCGGCCTACCGGGATCACATGCCCGTCGGACGCATTTTCATGGAAGGCGGCTCCCTGAACTTCCAGGATACGCCGGAAGAAGCGCCTGCGGTCTTTGAAGGCGGCTCCCCGAGCGTTCAGGATGCGCCCGAAGAGAAAGGCGCAGCGCCTGAGGTCTTTGCCGTGACCATGAAGAGCTTCGACTATCGACTGTCCATGACGGATCAGGGCGCGAGCCGTTATGTCACGGATCTTTCCGGCCTGAAGATGACGTTCCCGAAAACGATGGAGGAGGCCGACATCATTTCCCGCTACGCTCCGGACGGCCTCACGCTGAACGCGTCGAGCGACAGCCTGGTGAGCCGGGAAGCGTGTTCCGGCAAGGTTCGGTACGAGGTGGAAGGCCTCGGCTCCCTGGAAGGCGACATGGCGCTGCAGGGCGATCTTCGCGGGCTGGTGAACGCGATTACGTCCGATGACAGGGCCGGGCTCAACGAGTTCATGACCAGCATGAGGCTGAAGAACGTGAACGTGACGTATCGGGATTCCGGCCTGTTGCCCATGAGCGTGGAAATTGGGGCCCGGTGGAGCGATTCGACGGCGGAGCGCGAACTTGCCGAGCTTTCGATGCTGCTCGGAAAGATGGCGAAGGAAAAGGAACGGCCCGTGCGCGAGCTCGGCGAGGCGCTGCTTGTCATGTTTGAAAAGCCCGGCGTGATGCGCATGGTCATTGCTCCGGCGCAGCCCATGAACTTCATGGAGGCGCTGACGCTGGCTTCCCTGAACCCCGATGAGCTGCCGCTGAGCTTCAGCGCGGAGCCGGGGAACAAGGCGCTGAGGGAGTATCTGCCGAAACAGTAAGGTCGACGCAGGCGGGACTGCCGCGCGGCGCAGAAGGGCGACGGAGTCATCCGTCGCCCTTCGTCGTTCATGAGAGGGCGAGCGTTCATGAGGGGGAGCGCAGGACAGGCGCGTTCCCGGGTTTTCACGCTTGTGCGGGGGAAAAAAGGCGTCCGGCGGGGAAATCCTGCGTGGGGAGACTTTCGCCGCTCCGTCTGTTTGCCGAGCCGTCCGTCTGCCTTGTTGCCGGGCCTGCGGAAGGTCGGCGCGAAAGAGAGGACGCCTCGCCCCTGTTTTTCCGTGAGCTCGGAACACGGCGCGGGGGCATCGGCGTCCCCCTCCGGCGGCGATTTTCCGTGCCGGGCGGAAAGACATCCGACGGCGTTCAAGGCGCTTTTCGGGTGGTATTTTGGGAACGCGGCACGGGGAGAGGGGGCTGGGTCTTCCGGTCTGCGCGGAGGCCTGCGTGAGTCCCGGAGGGAGTCCGTGGGGGCAGCCTGCGGTCCTGCGGCCCCTCGGCGACATGAGCAGCCTGCGCGGCAGGCGCGGTCTGTGCCGCCTGGGCGGGCCTGCGGAGCGCATGAAAAAAACTCCCGCCCCGGAGCTTGGCCGCGGGACGGGAGTCGGGGAGTGTCAACTGTTGATGTGTGTTTTCCAGATGTGCTTGACGGGGTGGGTTTCGTTGTAGTGTTCGTGGAAGACCTTGAGGCGTCGCTGGATGCGCAGCGTTCGGCGCATGAGCTCGCTCAGGCTGAAGAACGCGGCGGAAACGAGTATGCACACCACCAGCGTGGCCACGCCGCCGTACAGGTACAGCAGACACACGTCCGGATCGGGGTCGTCCATCTGCCACACGAAGACGAAGAAGCCCAGAATGCCGAGCATCCAGAGCAGATGCGCGCAGCCTTTGATGATGCTTTCCATGGGCACGCGGGCGTAGGGATTCACTTCCACGAGGGCGGTCCATTCGTCGCTGCCGCATTCGGGGCAGCGGCCGAGGTAGTCGGGGAATATGGTCTTGCAGTGCGCGCACTGCAGTTCCTGCTGCACGTTGCCGTCAACGATCTTTTTCATCGCCCTGGGGCGCAGGGAGCGCTTGGCGATGATGCCGGTTCTTCTTTTCATGCCGCTGCCTCCCCGGACGCCGTGCGTGCGCCCGCCTTCTGCCGCAGATACGCGAGAGCCATGAGGGCAAGGCCCGCCAGATAGCCGAAATGCCGCTGTTCCTGAGGCAGGAAGAAGCCCGTGAGCAGGGCGGGATACATGAGAACCACCGAAGAAGCGAGAAGAAGCAGCCGGTCGAGCAGGCTGGTCTTCGTGATGAACCATCCCTGAATCATGGAAGAGAAGCAGACCATGCCGAGCGAGGTCATGCAGAAGATCATGACGGCTTCGGGCAGGCTGTTGATGTTCCAGAGAATGATGTCGTGGTTGAAGATGAACACCAGCGGCAGCAGGGCGGTGCGGATGTCGTAGAAGAAGCCCTGAATGCCCACGGCGATGGGGGAGGCGTTCGCAATGGCGGCTCCGGCGTAGGCGGCAAGGCCGACGGGGGGCGTGTCGTCGGCGAGAATGCCGAAATAGAAGCAGTACAGGTGCGCGGCCATGAGGGGCACGGCGAGCTGCACGCCGTGAATGCTGAAGCCGGAAGCCAGTTCCACGAGCACGGGCGCGGTAAGCGAGGCCATGATGATGTAGTTTGCGGTGGTGGGCAGGCCCATGCCGAGCAGCAGGCTTGCGGCGGCGGTGATGATGAGCAGCAGGAAGATGTTGCCCATGGAAAGCACTTCCACAAACGAGGTGATCTGCTGGCCGAGGCCGAGAGAGACGCATCCCACGATGATGCCTGCCGAAGCCGTGGCCAGGGCCACGCCGGCCATGTTGTTGGCGCCGGCGGCCATGGAGGAGACGGTCAGCTTGAGGCCTTCCTTGAAGGCCTGCCACTTGGAGGTCTTGCGCACCACGGCGATGCACACGGGCTGAAAGATCATGATGACCGCGAGCACGAGAATGGCGCGGAACACGGAAAGCTCGGCGGAGTGCTGCAGGGCGATGAGCTCATAGAGCAGCATGGCCAGAGGAAAGAGAAAATGCAGTCCGCCGCGCAGCACCTCCCAGGTGCGGGGCAGTTCGTCTTTGGAGAGCCCGCGCAGACCGAGCTTGCAGGCTTCCACATGGGTGATCCAGAGCAGGGCGGCGTAGGAGGCGAAGGCCGGAATGGCGGCCGCCTTGGCCACTTCGATGTAGGGTACGTTCACGTATTCGGCAATGATGAAGGCGGCCGCGCCCATGACGGGCGGCGCAAGCTGACCGTTGACCGACGACGCCACTTCGATGGCGGCGGCCTTCACGGCGGGATAGCCCACGCGCTTCATGAGCGGAATGGTGAAGGTGCCGGTGGTGACCACGTTGGCGATGCTGGAGCCGGACACCATGCCGGAGAGGGCGGAGCTGAACACGGCGGCCTTGGCCGCGCCGCCGCGGTATCTGCCGAGACCGCTGATGGCGAGCTGCGTGAAGAAGGTGCCGCCGCCTGCGCGGTCGAGCATGGTGCCGAAGAGCACGAACAGGAAGACCACGGTGGCGGAAACCTGAAGCGGAATGCCGTACACGCCCTGCGTGTCCATGGTTATCTGTGAGATGAATCGGGAGAGCGACGCGCCCTTGAAGGCCAGAAAATCGGGCAGATAGGGCCCGGTGAACACGTACAGAATGAAGACCGTGCAGATGATGGGCAGCGCCGGACCGAGCACGCGGCGGGTGGCTTCGAGCAGCAGAACCACGAGCAGAATGCCCATGAGAATGTCGCGGGCGTTGGGCGCGCCGGGACGGGCGGAGAGTCCGGCGTAATCCAGAAAGATGTAGAGCGCGGCCACGGCAGCCATGATGCCGAGAATGTAGTCCATGACGGTCACTCTGTTCATGGCCAGCAGAATGCGCAGGTCCCATCGCGAGGAGGACGAGGGCTTGAGCAGGGGAATGTTGAAGTAAACGAGGGTGATGGCAAAGGCCAGGTGAATGGCCTTCACAAAGATGGAGTCGATGAGCAGAAAGCTCGCGCTGGCCATCTGGAAGAGCGACCAGCACAGGGCGATGACGAAGGTGATCTTCGCCGTGATGCCCATGGTGTCGCCGCGCATGCCGTGCTCGGCGTGGGCCAGATCTTCCTTGTATTTGTCTCCGGCCGGAGTGGTCTGAATGTGTTTCTGAGGCATGAGAGAGTGTCCCGCAGGTTAGGAAAAACAAAAGACGGCGCGCGGGGGCGAGCCTGGGCAGGCCCCCGCAAAGGCATCCGTCATAACGGTGCAAAGAGCGTGCATGCGCAGCTTTGCTACTTGATCAGGCCGACTTCCTTGAAGTACTTTTCAGCGCCGGGATGGAAGGGAGCGGTGCGGCCTTCCAGCAGGCTTTCCTTGGTGATGGATTCGAGCGCCGGATGCAGCTTCTTGAATTCGTCGAGGTTTTCCACCACTTCCTTGGTGATCGCGTACACGATGTCGTCGGGGGTGTCGGCGGAGGTCACGAAGGTGGCGAGCATGCCGATGGTTTCCACCTTGCCGTCGGAAGCGTTGGAGGCGTCGGGATACTGACTCATGTCGATGAAGGTCCTGGAGTAGTAGGGGCATTCCTTGAGCAGGTTGTCCATGCCGGTGATGGGCACGATGCGGCACTTGCGCTTGCCGGCTGTGGCTTCCTTGATGTTGCCGTTGGGATGTCCCAGCGTGTAGAAGAAGCCGTCGATGCGGCCGTCCTGAAGGGTGTGGGGCGCGTCGGCGGGCTTGAGGCCTTCGCCGCGGAAGTCCTTGCCGGGTTCGAGGCCCACTTCCTTGAAGACCTGGAGGGCGTTGATGCGGTTGCCCGAACCGGGATCGCCGAGATTGATGATTTTGCCCTTGACGTCGGCGAGGCTCTTGATGCCGGAATCCTCGGCGGCCACGAAGGTCACGGCTTCGGGCGCGAGGGCGAACACGAAGCGCAGTTTGGTCACGGGCTTGCCTTCCCAGTCGCCGACGCCCTTGTAGGCCTGATACTGGGTGTCGGCCTGGGCGATGCCGAATTCGAGATCGCCGTTGTTGATGGCGTTGATGTTGAACTTGGAAGCTCCGGTGGATTCCACGCTGGCGCGGATGTTGTACACGTCCTTCTTGGCGTTGATGATCTTGGCGATGGCTCCGCCCGTGGGATAGTACACGCCGGTGATGCCGCCGGTGCCGATGGTGACGAATTTGGCGGCCAGGGCCTCGCCCGCCATCGCGCCGGAAAGAAGCATGGCCGCGCCGAGGGCGACGGCAAAGAATTTTCTGAACATGGGTGCCTCCTGCAACGTTCAATATTGTCAAAAATGGCGAGAAAAAGGTCGCTGTCGACGCTGTTTTCTGTTCCTTGTGCCTGATTGTTGCATGATGTCATCGTTTTTTGCGCAGCGCAATAGGTGAAAAATTCACGAAAATGTGAATATCGCGTCGATATCGCAGAGAAGCAGCAGAGAATTGCAGCGTTGACACTGGGGATTCTTGTTGTGTATTTTGTCAATTACGCAACTAACAGGCATGGGGAGGGGAACTATGGACATGCTGCTGTCGAGGCGTCTGCCGGACAGATCATATATTGAGGCGCAGGCCAGGATATTCAAGGCGCTCGGGCATCCGAGCCGGCTCATGATGGCCGAGGCGCTGACGCGCGGCCCGATGTGCGTGGCGGAACTGCAGCGTCTTGTAGGCGCGGATATGTCCACGATTTCCCGCCACTTGGCCGTATTGAAGGCCGCCGAGATCGTGACGGACGAGAAGCGGGGGCTGCATGTGTACTATGCGCTCAAGCTGTCCTGCCTGGGGCAGTTTCTGACGGCCACGTCGGCCACGCTCGACAAGAAGGCGCAGGCCCGGCAGGCGCGACTGACCGCCATGATGGCTCCCTGAGCCCGGCCGTCGAAAGACGGCGTTTCGGGAACTGTTTTGCTGAAAGGCCAAACAGCAAAAAAGAGGCGCTGCCGTTTTTTGCGTCGGCGTTTGTGCCGAAATGCGGCGAAAAATGTGCAGAGGGGCGCAAAAAAAATTTTTGCAGAGTCGTCTTGCCTGCGGAACTGCGCCGTATTTTTCGATGAGCGCTTTCCAGGCAGGAACGTTCTTCCGCCGAAGCGGCGAAGATAGGGAGGCGGAATTGAGGGGGTTCGGGGGAAATCATTTCCCCCGGCGGGGAGCGGGGCAGAGCCCCGCATCTCTTTTAAATCTCCAGCTCTTCCATTTCCTTTTTCAGGTCGCGGCCTATCCAGGTGGCGTAGCGGTCGAGGTGGGTGGGGTCGCGGTTGATGATGGCGATTTTGCCGCCGGACTGGAGGGTGATTTCGGGCACGGCCGCGGCCGGGTACACGGTGAGGCTGGTGCCGAGCACGAGCATGAGGTCGGCGGCGCGGGCTTCGCGTTCCGCCTCGGTGAGGGCGTATTCGGGCAGTCCTTCGCCGAAGAACACGATGTCCGGCTTCACGATGCCGCCGCATTTGTCGCACACGGGCACTTCGCCGACGCGCACGAGGGGGGCGATTTCTTCAAATGTCCAGCTCTTGCCGCAGCGCAGGCAGTGGTGCAGCAGCGGCGAACCGTGCAGTTCCAGCACCTTTTTCGATCCGGCCTTCTGGTGGAGCAGGTCGATGTTCTGCGTGATGACGGAGTGGATGACGCCTTCCTTTTCCAGACGGGCGAGCGTCTTGTGAACGATGTTGGGCTCCTTTTCCTCCAGATTGTAGAGAAAATCCTTCGAGTGCTCGTAGTAGTAGGTAGGTTCCTTCATGAAGTAGTCGAGGTCGAAGAGCTTGTTGGCGTCGATGTCGGTGCGGGTGTAGAGACCGCCTGCGCCGCGGAAGTCGGGAATGCCGGAAAGGGTGGAAATGCCTGCGCCGGTAAGAACGACGGCGTGTTTGGCGTTGGAAAGCAGTTCGGTAAGCGTCATGTGCGGCTCCCGGATGGTTGCAGGTGAATGAGAACCGGGAACATCCCGGCAAGGTTCCGCAGGCGGAGCGCAGCACGGATGCACGCAGCGCCCAGGAGGCCCGGAGGCGGTGCGTCCGGCGCGACGTCCGGCGAAGAAGCGCGGGGCGCAGAGGCATGCGTCGGATTCGCGGGCGCATGAGTCGAATGCACAGGCGCGGGCGTCGGATGCGCGGACGGACTGCGGGGGGGCATCGGAAGGGCGTTTTCGCTGCTTCGACCGCGAAGCTTGGGGTAGCTCGGCGTTCCGAGGGCGGAATCTTTTCGCTTCTGCGAGGACGATACGTCAGGAGCGGGAAAATTCAAGGGGCGCGGACGCAAAAAAAGCGGCCCGGCGCAAACGCGCGGGGCCGCTTGAGGTCGGCGGGAATCCGCTACACTTCAAAGAGCATTTCGAGGTCTTCTCTCGTGAGTGACTTCCAGGATTCCTGTCCGGGAATGACGGCTTCGGCCACGCCGCGCTTCATTTCCTGGAGTTTCAGAATCTTTTCTTCCACGGTGTTCTGACAGATGAGCTTGTAGGAGAACACCTGACGCGACTGGCCTATTCTGTGGGCGCGGTCGGTGGCCTGGCTTTCCACGGCGGGGTTCCACCACGGATCGTAGTGGATGACGTAGTCGGCGCTCGTGAGGTTGAGGCCCGTGCCGCCCGCCTTCAGGGAAATGAGGAAGATCCTGATGGAAGGCGTGTTGTTGAAGCGGTCCACCTGTTCCAGACGGTCCTTGCTGGAGCCGTCGAGGTAGCAGAAGGGAATGTCCGTCATCTGGAGCCAGGCGCGTATCTGCTGCAGCATCTGCACGAACTGCGAGAATACGAGCACCTTGTGACCTTCTTCCACGATGTCGAGGATCATGTCCTTGAAGGCCTCGAACTTGCCGGACGGCATGTTGGCGTTGAAGCCGGGCATGTCCAGCTTGAGCAGCTTGGGATGGCAGCAGATCTGACGCAGCTTGAGCAGGGCGTCGAGAATGGACATCTGACTCTTGGCCATGCCCTTCTTGTCCACGTCGGCGAGCACCTGTTCACGCAGCTTGCGCGCGAGGGAGGCGTAGAGTTCGGCCTGTTCCTCTTCGAGGGCGCAGTACATGACGTTTTCCACCTTGGGCGGCAGATCCTTGACCACTTCGGCCTTGGTGCGGCGCAGAATGAACGGCTTCACCCGCGAACGCAGATATTCGAGGGTTTCCGCGTCGCCTTCCTTGATGGGCTTGATGACCCCGCGCTGGAAGGCGTGCTGGCTGCCGAGGAAGCCCGGCATGAGGAATTCAAACAGGCTCCACAGTTCAAAGAGGTTGTTTTCAATGGGCGTGCCCGAGAGGCAGAGGCGCATCTTGGCGTTGATCTGCCGCACGGAGCGGGCGGTAATGGTGTTGGGGTTCTTGATGTTCTGGGCTTCGTCGAGAATGATGGAGTTGAACTCGTGCTGTTCGAGTTCCTCCATGTCGCGGCGCAGCAGTGCGTAGGTGGTGATGACGAGATCGGACGTGGCGATCTTGCGGAACAGTCCTTCGCGGCGCGTGCCGTACACGATGACGCGCGAGAGTCCGGGCACGAACTTGGAAGCTTCGCGGTCCCAGTTGGGCAGCACGGAGGTGGGCACCACGATGAGGTTGGGGCCCTGCGAACCGTGGTTGACCATGTGCTGCACGAAGGCGAGCGTCTGAATGGTCTTGCCGAGGCCCATTTCGTCGGCGAGAATGCCGCCGAAGCCGTACTCGTTGAGGAAGTTGAGGTACGAGATGCCCTGAAGCTGATAGGGACGCAGCGAGGCCTGCAGGCCCTTGGGCGTTTCTATCTGCTTGACTTCGTGGAAGTTGCGGATGTTGTCGCGCAGCTTGCTCCAGAAGGAATCCTCCAGCGCGCCGGGCAGGTCTTCGAGCAGGTTGTCGAGCACCGGGGCCTCGTACTGCTTGAACTTCTGCTTGGGCGGCTTGGCCGGATCAAGGCCGAGCACCTTGAGCTTGTGGGCCAGCTTTTCGAGCCAGGATTCGGGCAGGGAGGCGTAGGAGCCGTCCTTGAGCTGCACGTAGCGCTTGCCCTTGAGCCAGGCCTTCCAGATGCGGTCGAGCGGCAGGTTCTGGCCGTCGTAATCCACCGAAATGTCGAGGGAGAACCACTTTTCCTTTTCGTTGCTTTCCACGCTCGCGTTGATGACCGGCGTGGAGGCGCGCACCTTGTAGCGCGAGAGCGTGGCTTCGCCGTACACGCGCCAGTTTTCCAGCAGGGTGGGGTAGGAGTCGAGCAGAAAGGAAATGGCTTCTTCGGGCTCCATGAACCACAGGCGGCTGCTTCTCGGCTGGAAGCGCATGTCGGAAAGCTGCGTGATGAGGGCGTTTTCCTCCACCTGATTGCGGCGAACGAGGAAGGTCTTGCCTTCATAGACGTAGCTGCCCGTCTGGAAATCGGGGTTCGGGCCGGGCAGGGTGAATTCGCCGTGCAGGGTTTCGTAGATGTTCTGCACTTCCAGCGTGAGCAGGCTTCCTTCTTCGTCGAGGAAGAGCTTCGGATTGTACGTGGCAGGCTGGAACACGGGTTCCATGATCTTGAGGAATTCGTCCTGCTCGTAGAGTTCCGAGGCGGGCAGGCGCGTCCACACCCTGTCGAGAAATTCGGGAATGTCTTCCTGCGGAATGACCGGGCCCTTGTGCACCAGCGCCTGAATGACGTGATGGTTCAGGCAGGTCTGCACCGGATAGAAACCCTGATTCCAGCACACCCACAGGGGCATCTGACCGTGGAACGTGGCCCCTTCATGCGCGGGCGCGGGAATGTCGCCGCTCTCGTCGGGCTCTTCGTCGATGATGGAAAACGGCTTCTTGCCTTCGCGCTGAAGCAGCACGTCGAAGCGCAGACCGTCGTCGTCGAGCGAGGGGCGCAGCTTGAGCGCCATGGGAGAGCTCTCGATGCGGCAGGGAATTTCGGTGTCCTTCCAGTAGAGATAGTCTTCCTTGCGTATGGCCCAGAAGAACCACGAAAGCAGCCCGTCGGGGATTTCCACGCGGTGGCCGTAGTAGTCGAGATACTGGGCGATCTGACGGCAGACCACGGGCAGTTCCGGCGAATGTTCGCACCATTCGGGATTGCGCAGAATCTGATCGAGCGTCACTTCCTGACGCACGGAGGAAAGGCCGGTCTTGTTCTGACGGGCGCGGAAGAATTCCACGGACAGGCGTCCCGGTTCCGGGAAGAAGCGGAACAGAAAATAGTGACGCCCCGTTTCGGGCTCGAAGGTGCCGCCGAAGAAGTGACGGAAGCTCTGCCGCCAGTCTTCGCGGGGCGCGGGCGCGGGATCGGCCTTGCCTTCGGAGATGTCCAGAGAGTTGATGAAGTGTATGGCCGTGGCGGCGACGTGACGACAGGGTCCGTTGAAGGCTTCCATGCAGTTGCACATGGAATCGACCCGCTGTTCGGCAAGATTGATGTGGACCACCGGGCTGTAGGCCTCGAAATCTTCCCCCTGAACGGTGCTTTCCACCGTCCATACGTCGTTTTCAAAGCGCAGGGTGAATTTGCTGAGATTGCCTTCCGCTTCAATGGCGCGACCATATTCCGTGATGTACTCGGGAATGGTGTTCTGAATGAAGTTTTCGGCAAGCCCACGGGCGGCGATTTCCTCGCGTCGGTTCATGGCAACAGACCTCAAATGACAGAAAGTATGGACAAAGGCTGACCCTTGTGCGGCACGGTCGGAAGGGAAATCGACGGAAGCGGAAATCCTGAGCAAAAAAAGGCGATACCGACCATTGCCTTCTAGGATTATACGATAATATCCCAGTTTTCAAGAGAAGTGAACTGTGCTAGGCTTTTTTCATGAAAAAAAAGTTATATTTCCCGCCGTGTCCCGGGTTGCTTTTCCCTGTTTCGACGCAATGTTGCTCTGAAACGAGAGGTTCTTTTTCTTCCGCGCTGCGGCTTGCCGCAACGTTTTTGCTCTGCATGACGTTTTTTGTCCGTCTCTGCGGCGCGGCCGAGGAAACTTTTTCTCTCCCGGCGCAGCCCGAGTACGGCGGCAGCATACTCATGGGCAGCATCGGCGAGCCGTCCAACCTCATTCCCTATCTGGCGTCCGATTCCGCTTCGGCCGAGGTGGCGGGCCTGCTTTACACGTCTCCGCTGGAATACGACAAGGATTTCAACATCATAAAATGCGCCGCCGAAGAGTGGGAAGTGCTTGAGGGCGGACTTTTCATGCGCTTTCGCCTCAAGGAAGGGCTGGTCTGGCAGGACGGGCATCCGCTCACGGCCGACGACGTCACCTTCACCTACAAGCTCATGACGGATCCGAAAACGCCCACCGCCTACGCCGCGGACTTCCTCAACGTGAAGGAATACCGCCAGACCGGTCCTCTCTCCTTCGAGGTGCGCTACGACGCGCCCTACGCCCGCGCGGCCATCACCTGGATGCATCCCATTCTGCCCAAGCACATTCTGGAGCACGAAAACATCGCCTCCACGCGCTACGCGAGAAATCCTATCGGCGCCGGGCCGTTCAAGCTCAAGTCGTGGGAGCCGGGCAGCCGCATCGTGCTTGAGGCCAACGACCGCTATTTCAAGGGCCGCCCCTACCTCGACGAGGTGATCTACCGCATCATTCCCGACAGCACCACCATGTTTCTCGAAGCCCGCGCCGGCAAGCTCGATTTCGTGGGGCTTTCGCCGCAGCAGTATCTGCGCCAGACCCAGGGCGAATGGTGGGAAAAAAACTGGCGCAAGTACAAGTATCTCGCTTCCGGCTACACGTATCTCGGACTGAACCAGAAAAGCCCCTTCTTCAAGGACAGAAGGGTGCGGCAGGCCCTTTCCTGCGCCATCGACAGAAAGGGCATCATCAAAGGAGCGCTTCTGGGCATGGGAGAGCCCGCGTTCGGCCCCTACAAGCCCGGAACATGGGTGTACAACACGGCGCTCAAGGCGTATGATTATGACCCTGAGCGTGCGCGCCGCCTGCTTGCCGAGGCGGGGTGGACGATGGGAAAGGACGGAATTCTGGAAAAGGACGGCCTGCCTTTTGAATTCACCATACTGGTGAACCAGGGCAACAACGAGCGCATCAAGGTCGCCGTCATTCTTCAGCAGATGTTCCGGGCCGTCGGCGTGAAGGTCTCCATCCGCACGGTGGAATGGGCCGCCTTCCTGAAGGAGTTCGTCGACACGAGAAAGTTCGACGCCCTGATTCTGGCGTGGAACATTCTTGACGATCCGGACATTTACGACGTGTGGCATTCCTCCGCCGCCGAGGGACACGGGCTCAATTTCGTGGGCTTCCGCAACGAGGAGGTGGACAGACTTCTGGAAAAGGGCCGCGCCCTCGCGGACAGAGGGCAGCGAAAGGCCATTTACGACAGGTTTCAGGAAATACTTCACGAGGAGCAGCCGTACCTTTTTCTTTATGTGCCGTATTCTCTGCCCATGGTTCAGGCGAGGTTCCAGGGCATTCAACCAGCTCCGGCGGGCATTACCTACAATTTTGACCGGTGGTGGGTTCCCAGAGCGCTCCAGCAATAGCAGGTTCTTATGAGTCAGACTTCCATTCTTCAGACGACAGCGGAAGCGGGCGAGACCCGGCAGAAAGACGTTCATCCACAGGAAAACGTTTCCATGGTGGTCTCTCCCGTCACGGGGGCGAGCTCTCCGGCCTCGAAGATTCCTTCGGCCGACAGCATTGTGGAGGAACTCGTCAAGCACTGTCCGGACGCCGACGTGGCCATGGTGCGCCGCGCCTACGACTACGCTTCCGCCGCCCACGCCGGGCAGCTTCGTCTTTCCGGCGATCCGTATATTCTGCATCCTGCCTCGGTGGCGCTCACGCTGGCCAAAATGGGCTTCGACGAGCACACCGTGGCCGCGGGCCTGCTGCACGACACCGTGGAAGACACCGATTCCTCCATCGACGAGCTCGACGAGCTGTTCGGCGAACAGGTGGCCGACATCGTGGACGGCGTGACCAAGATCAACATGATGACCTTCGACACCAAGGAAGAGGCGCAGGCGGAAAACATCCGCAAGATGATCCTTTCCATGGCGCACGACATCCGCGTTCCGGTGGTCAAGCTGGCCGACCGCCTGCACAACATGAGCACGCTGGACTTTCAGAAGCCCTACAAGCAGCAGCGCATCGCCCAGGAAACCATGGACATCTACGCGCCGCTCGCCAACCGTCTCGGTCTGCACCTTTTCAAGCAGAAGCTGGAAGATCTGAGCTTCCGCTATCTGCAGCCCGACGCCTACGCCGAAATCACCAACTGGCTCAAGGACAACCAGATAGTCGAGCGTCAGCTCATTTCCAAGGTCATCGCGAAGATCGAGGCCATCATGACCGAAAACCGCATCAACGGACGCGTTTTCGGCCGCATCAAGCAGACCTACAGCATCTATCGCAAGATGATGGCGCAGAAAACGCCCCTCGACGAGATGCACGACATCATCGCCTTCCGCGTCATCGTGAACGATCTGCGCGACTGCTACGCCATGCTCGGTCTTGTACACGTGCTCTGGAAACCCGTGCCCGGCCGCTTCAAGGACTACATTTCCATGCCCAAGGCCAACGGCTACCAGTCGCTGCACACCACGGTGATCGGGCCGGAAGGCGAGCGCATCGAAATTCAGATACGCACCGAAGAGATGAACAACATGGCCGAACACGGCGTGGCCGCGCACTGGATGTACAAGGAGCGCAATCACGCCATCGCCATGCAGGACATGCCGCAGTTCCAGTGGCTGCGCGATCTCATGGAACGCCAGCGCGACGAGACGGATTCCCGCGAGTTCATGAGCTCGCTGCGCATGGACCTCTTCAACGACGAAATTTACGTGTTCACGCCCAAGGGCGCGGTGAAGCAGCTTCCCAAGGGCGCGACGTCTCTCGATTTCGCCTTCCTCATTCATTCCGACGTGGGCGCGCACTGCGTGGGCGCGAAGATCAACGGCAAGCTCGAACCCTTCGCCACGCCGCTGAAAAACGGCGACATGGTGGAGATCATCACCGACAAGAACCGGCATCCGCACCGCGACTGGCTCAAGATGGTGAAGACCTCCAAGGCCCGAAGCCGCATTCAGCATTACCTGCGCACCGAGGAGCGCGTGGCCGCCGTGGCCCTCGGCAGGGAGCTCTTGGAAAAGGAAGGCCGCAAGATGGACTTCAACGTGACCAAGGCCGCCAAGGACGGACGTTTGCAGCTCGTGGTGCCGGAGTTCTCGCTCAACGTGCTGGACGATCTTTTTGCGGCCGTGGGCACGGGACGTCTTACCCCTCGCAAGGTGCTGCAACGTCTGCTCACCCTGCTTACGCCCAAGCACGAGCTCGTGCAGGAGAGCGCGGCGGCCAAGCCGGAAGGCGCGGCCAAGAAGCCTTCTGACGGCATCACCATCAAGGGCATCGAAGACACGCTCATTCACTTTGCCAAGTGCTGCAAGCCCGTGCCTGGCGATCAGGTGGTGGGCTTCATCAGCCGCGGCCGCGGCGTCATCGTGCATACGGCAAACTGCCCGCATCTCCAGAATCTGGAATCGGAACGTCTCATTTCCGTGACCTGGAACAACGAGGAGAGCAAGCCCTTCCCGGCGGAAATCAGCATTCTCGGTCTCAACGAGAAGGGCCTTCTGGCCAAGATCAGCCTTGTGTTCGTGCAGCAGGACGTCAACATCAACGCGTTGCAGATCAAATCCACGGTGGACGGCCGCTCCCAGATGGACTTCACGGTGGAAGTGCGCGACGCCGTGCATCTCTACCAGACCATCGACAAGCTGCGCGCCATCGATCATGTGCTCGAAGTGCGCCGCGGCACGTCGGTCATGGAAGTCTGATTGTTTATATCCGTGCTAACTCAATGCATAAACCAGACAAGAGAGTTGTATCGTGACGAGGAATGATTTACCCGATATGGTTATTGAAGCGTTAAACGCTCTTGGTGGACAAGGAAAAATTGTTCAAATTTGTAAGTATATTTGGGAACATTATGAAGACGAGCTCCGGAAATCAGGTGATCTCTTTTATTGCTGGCAATACGATATGCGTTGGGCTGGTCAGAAGTTGCGTAATGAAGGTATACTTATGAAATGTGAGGAAGTTCCTCGCGGACTGTGGGTTATAAAGAAGTAACTTCGTTGATTATCCATAGCTTTACTATAAGGCCGGGGAAGTTCTCCGGCTTTTTTTGTGCTCGAACTTCTCTCGAGGGCAGCCGGGACGGGCGAAAAGGTTGAACTGTTCCTTGAAGTTTTCCTTACGTACGCATTGGACGCAGGCGGGATGGCCGATGAACTGTCTGCAAAAGCGGAATCACAGGGCGTTTTCCTTTCTGCAAAGCGAGAAGACGGGACTTTGCCGAAAGGTCTGCGCTGGAGGTCTGCGGACCGCATCACGGCATCATCATGACCGCGGGCGGCATGCGCCTGCGGCGTTTTCATCCGGCAGAGCCGACAGGAGGGCGGCCCTGCTCAGGAATCGGCCTTGCGGTGAAAGACGAATTTCGTGATTTCCGAGGGAACGCCGAGGCGGCAGGAAAAGCCGTTCCACAGGCCCGTGCCCGGATTGACGTAGAGCTGCCCGCCCTGCGGCGTGGAATACAGGCCGTTGACGTAGCCCTCGTTGTACGCGCCGATGAGCGGCGCCAGAAAAAAGATGAGACCGCCGTGCGTGTGCCCGGAGAGCTGAAGAGCCACGCCCGGCGCGGGAATGCCCGAGGTGTGCGGCTTGTGGGAGAGAAGCACGCGCACGCCGTCGGGAGCGCCGGCAAACGCGGCCGCGACGTCCGGGCCCCGGCCGCCGAAGCGTTCTGCCGTGGAGTCGGGCACGCCGCCGAGCACCAGTCCGCCGGGAAGCACGCGATGTTCGTTGTTCAGCATGACGACGCCGAGCTTCTGAAATTCCTGTATCCAGCCGCGTGCGTCGTAGTAGTATTCATGGTTTCCCGTAACCCCGAAGACGCCGTATCTGGGCCGCAGGTCGGCAAGGGGCGTCATTTCGCCCCGCAGGGCGTTCGGCAGACCGTCGATCATGTCGCCGGTGATGGCCACGGCGTCCGGCGAGAGCGCGTTGGTCCTCCGCACCACTTCGGCAAGCCAGGCCTTTTTCTGCACCGGGCCGATGTGCAGGTCGCTGAGCTGCGCCAGCGTAAAACCTTCAAGTTCTGCTGGAAGGTTGGGAACGGCCACGTTCACGGTGCGCACGTCGGGCACGCGCACGGCCTGCCAGGTGCCCCATGTGCCGCAGGAGAGAGACACGAGCATGAGAAGGACGCAGCGCCATCCCGGCGTGAGGGGCAGACGCCACGAGACACCGAACAGGCGGCAGACGCGCAGCACAAGTCCTGCCGCGTCCTTGGCGAGCGCCAGCACAAAGAGCACCAGCAGCGCGGCGTACAGCGCTTCCGCCGTCAACATGACGGGCGCGGGCAGGTCGGGCCGGAAAAAGCCTCCGCCTACTACCTGATAGAAGACGTATTTGAGAGCGGCGGCCATGAGCGCGACGCCCAGGAGGGCCTTGGCGGGCAGTCCCGCCCTCAGAGGAAGGACAAGACTCAGAAAAACATAGACCGCCATGATGACGGAAGGAAGAAGCAGTCGCATGATTGTGACGGTATGAGGGGCGGCCCCGGGGCCGGAAGACGTTGTTGTGGAAAAGCGCGGCGACTCGCCGGACTTGTTGAGAAATTCTGGCCGGATAGTCGCGAAGAGTCAAGAGGGGGCGGCCGCCGCCCGGAAAGTTCACAGAGGGGCGCGCTGCGGGATCGGGCGGAAGAGGCTCTCCGTCATGTTTTCGGAAGGATCACGGCTTTCTTTCGGAAGCACGGCCGGGAATGCTGTGTTTTTCCGTTACGGGAGAACAGCCCAGGCAGAGCTCGGCCCCGCGCGGGGAAGAACGATCGCCGCAGGCACAATTTCCGCGCATCGGTCGGCGAAGGCTCGCGCGGGGAAGAGGGCTTTTTCCATCTGACGGGCGTTGAACAGTTTCCGCTCGTCCCCCGTGTGCGGGAATCCCTGTTATTCAGCAGCGGCAAACGTTGAGCGTGGCAGCGCACCCCACGCGCGGAAATTCTTTGTTCTCGGAGCGTTTCGCTTTTTTGCCGCTGAGCGCATCCCCACCCGCGCGGGAAGGCGAAAAAGCCATCGCCGAGCCAAGGAAAAACATGAGCGTGTCTCCACGCGCACGGGGAGATTCCCGAGCTTGTTTTTTCCGTCCGGGCTATGCTGCTCGTATCTCCACGCGCACGGGAAGATTCCATTCCCCTGGCATGCCGCTTCGTGAGCGCAGGCGCGGCCTCGTACGGAAAAACGCAGCTTTTGTCGTCTCCCGCCGGTCGTTTTCCGATGAGTGCAGCCTTGCGGGGAGGGGAAAACGTGCGGCGGCATGCCGCAGGAAAAAGCAGGTCGTGCGCGGCCCATGCGGCGGAAAAAGGACGGTTCATCCTCTTCCGCCGCGCGGGCGGACTGCTGGGAAAAGCGCTCAGGCGTTGCGTCCCATGTTGAACGCCTCTTCCATGGCGGCGTTGCCGGTCACTTCTCCTTTCTTCCACACGCCGGGAGCGAGAAGCACGCCCTTTTCCTGTACGCCGTCCAGGCAGTCGGTAAAGCCGCGGAAGCCGTCGATGGTGCGTTCCAGCGCCTTTTTGTTGCCGTCGGCGGCGGTGGCGATGAAGTAGAATTCCTTGCCCGAAATTTCGGTGTAGCGGGGCACGGTTCTGTCGATGAGCGTCTTCATCTGCGCGCTCATGGTGTAGAAATACACGGGCGTGGCCATGACGATGACGTCGGCTTCGACAAGTCTGTCGAGAATGGCCGCCATGTCGTCCTTCTGCACGCAGCGGCGGCTTTTTTCGCAGGCTCCGCAGCCCATGCACGGATGCAGATTCTTTTCCCGAAGCGCGATTTTTTCCACCTTGTGCCCGGCTTCGAGCGCGCCTTTCATGAACTGGTCGCAAAGCAGATCGGAATTGCCGCCCTTGCGAGGGCTGGACGAGATAATGACGATGTCTTTCATGATGTTTCCTGTGCGGTTGAAGGCCGAAGGCCGCTTCGAGGCGTCTTTCGTTCCCGAAGCGGAGTCCGCATGCGCCGCAGCGCGGCGACGGACGCCGCTCCCCGACCATCGGAGAGTCGGCACGCTCAGGGTGGGCCTTTTCCCCGCCCCTGTCCATAGCCGATTCTTTCTATTTCTTGCCCGAAACGCTCGCCGACGGTGGAAGGCGTCCGTGCCGAAACGGTGGGCCCGGAGAAAAGATTCCGGGCCGGACAAGGGAGGGCGAAGGCGCCCGCGTCGAAGCGGCAGACAGGAGAAAAGATTTCGGCTCCGGACAGGGGCGTTCCGCAGGCGGCGTGCGTCGTCGGAACGGCTCTGGTCGGAGGTTCGACTAGTTTTTCGGGGCCAGGGCGTCGGCGTAGAAGGCGTTCATGTCTTCCTTGGTGGAGAAGGTGGCGATGAACATCTGATCCGCCATGGCGTCGGCCAGCGCCGGAGGAATGCGCCCGATCATTTTCATGTTTGCGGCGTACTTCTTCTCCAGTTCCTCGCGGGAGAGGCGGAACTCGCATCCGTCGCGGCGTCCGGCAAAGGCGCAGTAGAAGTGTTCGCCCACGGGCAGGGTGGAGCGGTCGAAGGCGATCATGTCCGCCCAGATCTTGTACACGTCGGTGCTGTTCGCGAAGTTCATCATGTCGGGGCTGTAGCCGCCGCTCGGGCGCATGTTCACTTCCAGCGCCACCACGTCGCCTTTCTTCCCCATGCCTGCCTGATCCTGCGTGAGCCGGAAGAATTCAAAGTGCACGAAGCGGCTCTTCACGCCGAAGCTTTTGGCCGTGGCGCGTCCGGCGGCGCGGGTGTCGTCGGGCAGATCCTTGAGAATGTAGTACATGACGTTTTCGGCGTTGTTCACCACGTCCATCAGCGACTTGGGCGTGATGTTGCCGGTCTCGAAGATCGGTTCGCCCTTGGAATTGTAGATGGCGTCGTAGGAATTGATTTCCGCGTGGATGAACTCTTCCATGATGTACGGCACGCCGGATTTCTTTTGCGCAAGAAAGGCGTCGAGGTCGGCCTCGGAGGCAAGCTTGCGCGTGTCGGACGCGCCCACGCCGTTGTCGGGCTTCACCACCACGGGCCAGCCCACGCGGCCGATGAAGTCAAGGCAGCCCTGTCTGTCGTCCACGAGGTGATAGGGCGCCGTGGCAATGCCTGCGCGGCGGTAGAATTCCTTCATGCCCGACTTGAAGCGGATGCTGGGAATGTCCTTGTTCTGGAATCCGCTCGTGATGTTGAAGTCGGTGCGGAGGGCGGCGTCACGTTCCAGCCAGTATTCGTTGTTCGATTCCAGCCAGTCGATGCGGCCGTATTTGTGGATGAAAAAGCCCATGGCCCGGTACACTTCATCGTAATTTTCCAGACTGCTCACCTTGTAGTATTCGCTGAGGCTGGCCCGAAGTTCCGGCAGAAGCTCGTCATAGGGCTGATCGCCTATGCCGAGCACGTTCAGGCCGTCGGCCTTGAGGTGATGGCAGAACTTCCAGTAGTTTGTGGGAAAATTCGGTGAAATGAACACAAAGTTTTTCATGGTGCCTTGATCCTCCTTTCGGCGCCTTCCTTCTGAAACGGATCGGCGACGCGCCGATCCGGCATCCCCCTGCAATTCAGATGTCAGGCTGCGCGTTCGCCGAGCAGCCACGGCAGAAAGTATTCCACCTGCCGATACCACCACGGCCAGTCGTGATTGACGTCGTGTCCCCAGATATCCACCCAGAGATGAATACCCTTTCTTTCAAAAATGTCCTTGAGCTGCCTCGTGGATTCGGGCAGTTCCCACGCTCCCTGGCCCACGCAGATGGCGGCGCGCTGGCTGTTGTACAGAGGAATGTAGGGATGGTCGGACGGGAAATTCGCCATGTAGTCCACGGGAGAATTGCCGTACACCACGTCGTCCATGTAGGAGCCGAAGCCGTAGCTCGCCGTGTAGATGCCCGAAAGCGCCAGCAGCCCGTTGAAGAGATCTGGACGGCGCAGGTACAGGTTGGCCGCATGGAGCGCGCCGAGACTGCATCCGAAGGCGATGAGGCCGGGATGCCCGTCCCAGCCGTTGGCCACGCGCGCCAGATGCTGACCGAAGGGCACGATTTCGTTGAAAAGATGATTCATCCACGCTTCGTGACGGCGGATGCGCCACCACGGATCGCCGCTCTTGTTGGACCACGTTTCCTGATCGATGGTGTCCACGGCAATGACCATGAGTCTGCCGTCTTCTATCCACGGGGCCATGGTGTCGGACATGTGGAAGTCTTCAAAAGAGAAGAAGCGGCCGTCCTGACAGGGAACGAAGAGCATGGGACGGCCGGCGTGACCGTACACCTTGCATTCCATGTCGCGGCCGAGGGCGGGACTGTATTCCTTGAAGTATCTTGTCTGCATGCTGTCCTCCGAGTTGGCGTCAGCCGTCCAGGCCGTACATGAGGGTGTCGATGAAGAAGGGCGTCTGCTTTTCCCAGCTGGCTTCGCTGTGTTCGCCGCCGGGAACCACGCGCGCGGTCAGATGAATGCCGCGGTCGAAGATGGCGTCGGCCACGAGGCGCAGATCGTGCGCCATGCGGCGGTTGCCTCCGAATTCTTCCGAGCCCCAGTCCATGTACACCACGGTGTCGGGTGAGAGCGGGGCCGTGCGGATGAGGTCGGTCAGCTTTTTTCTGTCCGCCCAGATGTGGGGGGAAAGCGCCGCCGCGCGGGAGAAGATTTCGTTGTACTTCGTCACGGCGTAGAGGCTCATGAGGCCGCCCATGGAGCTGCCCGCAATGAAGGTCTGCTCGCGCCAGGGAATGGTGCGCCAGCGCCGGTCGATGGAGGGCTTGAACGTGTTCACGAGCCATTCCATGGTGATGTCGCCCCGGCCGGTGACGCTGCCGAATTCGGGATCGCAGAAGTCGTAGGGAGAATATTCGGAGAGGCGGCCGTTGTCGGGATGATGATTGCATTCCACGGCGGCCACGATGAGGGGCACGTCGAAGAAGTCGAGGTATTCGGAAAGGCCCCAGCTTTTGCCGTGGGTGGCGTGGGAATCGAAGAAGACGTTGTGGCCGTCGAACATGTAGAGCACGGGGAAGCGACGGCGGGGCTGATCCCGGTACATGGTGGGAAGGTAGAGATAGGCCCGGCGTTTTTCCCTGCCGGTGAGTTCGGGGATGGCAATGTTCCAGGTTTTGACCATAAGGCGTCCTTTCCGCGGACGCGGGGCGAGCGCGGATGCCGGCGCGACCGGCGCGTGTTCATGAAATGCGAAGTCCGCGCCTGCGGATGCGGCGGAGAGGGCGGCGGCATGATGCTGTGCGGCCGCGCGCGGACGAAGCGGCGCATCGGCGTCGCGTTTTTCCGCATTTCCCTGAAAAAAGCTCTAGCACAGCGGGCCGCGGATTTCAATTGCGTCTGCCGGAAGCGTTGCGGCGCGCGAAAAAGCCGGAACAAAGACTCCCGGGAAAAGGCGCGCACAAGAGCGCCCGGCCATCAGGCGATGGAAGAGCCCGACGCCCGGTTCTTGTTTTTGTCTGCGGAAGAGAAAAATAAAAAAGCCCGTGAGGATGACCTCACGGACTTTGCGTGCTTCTGGTGCCGAAGAAGAGACTCGAACTCTTACTCCCGAACGGGAACTAGACCCTGAACCTAGCGTGTCTACCAATTTCACCACTTCGGCGCAGGAATGTAGATAGACAATTTGCCGCGGCTTGGCAAGTCTTTTTTTGCGGAAACGAAAAATTTTTTTCAGTTTCCGCGGCGGAGCGCCTCGGCGAGCCGTTCGTAGCGAAGGTAGCGGTGCGCGGCTTCTTTGGCGGCCTTTTCGGCCAGGGCGTCGGCCCGCTCGGGGAAGGTGCGTTTGAGCGAGGCGTAGCGGTTTTCGCCGCTCAGAAACTCTTCGTAGGGCATGTCGGGTCTGGGGCTGTCCAGCACGAGGGGATCGGGTCTGTCGGGATGATAGCGGTAGAGCGGCCAGTAGCCGCTTTCGGCGGCGCGCTTCATTTCCTGCTGCGCATGAGCCATGCCCGCGCGGATGCCGTGGGCCGTGCAGGGCGCATAGGCGATGACCAGGGAAGGCCCGGGATATTCCGAGGCTTCCTTGAGCGCCTTCATGAGCTGCTCGGGCGAAGCTCCCATGGAGACCTGCGCCACATAGATGTTGCCGTAGGCCATGAACATGGCGCCGAGATCCTTCTTGCCGCTCTTCTTGCCCGCGGAGGCGAACTGCGCCACCGCGCCGAGCGGCGTGGCCTTGGACGACTGGCCGCCGGTGTTGGAATACACTTCCGTGTCCACCACGAGCACGTTGATGTCCTCTCCTGTGGCGAGCACGTGATCGAGGCCGCCGAAGCCGATGTCGTAGGCCCAGCCGTCGCCGCCGAACATCCAGAAGTATTTTTTGACCAGCTGATCGGCGTGGGCGAGAATGTCGCGCACTTCGTCGGTCTGCGGCAGTTGTTCAAGTTCTGCTTTAAGATTTTCCGAGGCTTCCTCCGAGCCTTCGTAGCTGTCGAAGAGTTCGAGCCAGCGGCGGACGGCGCAGGCGGCGGGGCCTTCGGGGAGATGTTCCAGCAGACGGCGGACGCGTTCGCGTTCGGCCTCGCGCTGCTGACGCACGGAGAGCAGCATGCCGAGGCTGAATTCCGCATTGTTCTCGAACAGGCAGTTGGACCAGGCCGGGCCCTGACCGCGCGTGTTGACGGCGTAGGGAATGCCGGGCATGGCCGCGCCCCAGGCCTGCGAGCAGCCGGTGGCGTTGGCCCAGTACACGCGGGTGCCGAAAAGCTGGGTAAGGAGCTTGGCGTAGGGCGTTTCGCCGCAGCCTGCGCAGGCCGCCGAAAATTCCAGCAGCGGCCGCCGGAACTGACTGCCGCGCACGGTGAAGGGCGCAAACACGCGCTTGTCTTCAATGCCGAGGGCGTAGTTCCAGAGCCTGCGGTTTTCCTGCACCTCGGCCCGCGGCTTCATGGCAAGCGCCTTGCCCGCGGCGGGGCAGCAGGAAACGCAGCTTCCGCAGCCCGTGCAGTCGGCCACGCTTATCAGAAGGGTGTAGCGGAGCCCTTCGGCTCCCTTGCCCCGGGCCGGAGCGCTCACCAGTCCTTCGGGCGCGCGGGCGGCTTCGTCTTCGGTAAGAAGATACGGACGAATCACCGCATGCGGGCACACGAAGGAGCAGCGGTTGCACTGCACGCACGCTTCGGCTCTCCAGCGGGGAACATGCACGGCAATGTCGCGCTTTTCCCAGGCGGTGAGGCCCATGTCCATCTGTCCGTCTTCGTAGCCGAGGAAGGCGCTCACGGGCAGATCGTCGCCCTTCTGGGCGTTCAGCGGATCAAGCAGACGGGTCACCACGGCGGGCGCGTCGGCGCGCGGGGCGGGCTCGTCGTTGTCGAGCGTCTTCCAGCGTTCGGGCACGGGCGCTTCGCGCACGTTCTTAAATCCCGCGCGGATGGCGGCAATGTTGCGCGCCACCACCTCTTCGCCCTTGGCGAAGTAGGTCTTGCGCACGGCTTCCTCCATGCAGGCTTCGGCCTGTGATTCGGGAATGATGCCGGAAAGATGGAAGAACGCCGCCTGAAGAATGACGTTCACGTGCTGGCCGAGGCCGAGCTCGTGCGCCAGCTTCGTGGCGTCGATGATGAAGAGACGGGCCTTTTTTTCGGCGAGCGTCTTGCGGAAGCGCGCGGGCAGGCGCTCGTCGAGTTCGCTTTCCTTCCAGGTGCAGTTGAGCAGGAAGATGCCGCCTTCCTTGAGTTCTTCGGCCATGTCGTAGAGGCCGACGTAGCTTTGCGCATGGCAGGCCACGATGTTCGGATGACGCACGGCGCGGGAGGCGCGTACCGGCCCCCTGCCGATGCGCAGATGCGAGCGCGTGAGGCCGTAGGATTTCTTGGCGTCGTATTCAAAATAGGCCTGCGCAAAGAGCGGCGTGACGCGGTTGATGATGTCCACGGTGTTCTTGTTCGCGCCCACCGTGCCGTCGGAACCGAGGCCCCAGAACTTGCAGCTCATGAGAATGTTGCCCCGGTCCGTGTCGAGCTCTTCGCCGCGCGGCAGGGAAAGATGGGTCACGTCGTCCACGATGCCGATGGAAAAATGATTCAGCGGCTCGGGGCGGCGCAGATTGTCGAAAACGTCGCGGATCTGGGTGGGATCGGTATCCTTGGAGGAGAGGCCGTAGCGGCCGCCGACGACGAGGGCGGCTCGCCCCGCCCCCATGAGCGCGGAGCACACGTCTTCGTAGAGCGGCTCGCCCGCCGAGCCCATTTCGGCGCAGCGGTCGAGCACTGCGATGCGCCGCACGCGTGCAGGGAGCGCTGCGAGAAGATGACGGGCGGAGAAGGGACGGTACAGACGCACCTGCACGAGGCCGACCTTGCGGCCCGAGGCGCGCAGGGCGTCCACGGTTTCCTCGATGGTGCCGCACACGGAGCCCATGGCCACGATGACGTCTTCGGCCTCAGGATCGCCGTAATACTGGAAGATATGATATTCACGCCCGGTGAGCGCGCTGATCTTTGCCATGCAGGATTCCACGTCGTCCGGCAGGGCGTCGTAGAAGCGGCGGGAGGCTTCCCGCACCTGGAAGAATACGTCGCCGTTCTGCACCGTGCCGCGGATGCGCGGATGTTCCGGATTCAGGGCCTGAGCGCGGAAGGCGTTCAGCGCGTCGCGGTCGAGCAGGGCGGCGAGTTCCTTGTCGTCGATTTCCTCCACCTTGCACAGCTCGTGAGAGGTGCGGAAGCCGTCGAAAAAGTGCAGAAACGGCACTCTCGAATGCACGGCGCAAAGATGGGCCACGGCGGCGAGGTCCATGACTTCCTGCACGCTGGCCGTGGAAAGCATGGCAAAGCCGGTCTGGCGGCAGTTCATGACGTCGGAATGATCGCCGAAAATGGACATGGCATGCGTGCCCACGGTGCGCGTGGCCACGTGCAGCACGCAGGGAAGATGTTCGCCGGCGATGCGGTGCAGCACCGGAATCATGAGCAAAAGTCCCTGCGACGAGGTGAAGGACGTGGCAAGTGCGCCGGTTTGAAGCGCGCCGTGAACGGCGGCGACGGCCCCTGCCTCGGACTGCATTTCCACGAGACGCACGGGCTGACCGAACATGTTGAGGCGTCCGCGGGCGGACCAGAGATCGGTTTTTTCCGCCATGGGGGAGGATGGAGTGATGGGATAGATGGCGGCTATTTCGGTAAATATATAGGCGACATGGGCGGCGGCCGTGTTGCCGTCCATGGTGACCATGCGTTTTGCGGACATGATGACTCTTTTCGTTATGGGCGGCGAGGGGCGGCTGCCCGTCGGAAGAAAAAACGGTTATTGCCCCCGAACGGGGGAATGGGAGCACAGACGACGCGTGCTGTCAATTCCTTTTCCCGGAAAAGTCGGCGTGCGGAAATAAAAAAAGGCCGGTAAAACCGGCCTTTTTTCGATGGGAGACAACGCCTCAGTCGCCTTCCTTGAGATCGATGATGGGCTTGGTGTACTGCACTTCGGAATCCCAGGGGAACAGCACCCATGTGTCCTGACTGAGCTCGGTGACGAAGCTGTCCACGAGGGGGATGCCCGCAGGCTTGGCGTACAGCGTGGCGAAATGCGCCTTGGGCAGCATGTCGCGCAGAATTTTGGCGGTGTGGCCGGTGTCCACGAGGTCGTCGATGACGAGGGTCTCTTCCGAGTTGAAGGAAGGATCGGCGCTCTTGAGCACGGTTTCCTGATCGCCTTCCTCGCGGTAGTTGTAGAGCATGATGCAGGCGGTGTCGATGTGGCGGATGTTGAGCTCGCGGGCGATGATGCCTGCGGGAATGAGTCCGCCGCGGGTGACGGCCACGATTTTGGTGAACTTGCCGCGTTCCAGAAGGCGCCAGGAGAGAGCCTTGGCGTCGCGGTGGAGCTGTTCCCAGGTTACGGGGAAGGTTTTGTGATAACGGTCTGATTTGGCCACGGTAGGTCTCCTGGCTAGTCCTGAGTGTTGGAAGAGAAGGTCATGCGCTGCAGGCGGTTTTTCCGCATGTTGAGGTAGGCGTTGCGCAGGGCCACATAGGGTTCCAGAGCGGATTCGGTAATCTGATCGTAGGGCTTGTAGAGGGCGTCGGCGCCGTTGAAGGCGAAGTACACGCTGCTTGCGGTGCTCACTTCCCAGTCGAGTGCGTAGTACTGCGGCTTCATGAAGGCGTCGCCGGTTTCGCCCACGGCCCCGCGAACGGTGGAAGGCCCGAGGAAGGGAATGATGAAGTACGGCCCGTCGGGTACGCCCCACACTCCGAGCGTGTAGTCGAAGTTTTCGGTTTCGGGGTGATAGGGGTAGAGCGGCTGGCTCTGACTGGCCACGTCGGCAAAGCCGAGGCTGACCATGAAGTTCACCACGGAACGGTCGAATTCCACGCCGGCCTGCGCGAACTCGCCCTGCAGCAGGCTGTTGAGCATGCGCACGGGGAAGGCCACGTTGTGCGCAAAATTGCTGACGCCGTTGCGGATGGGTTCGGGCACGATAAAGGCGTAGCCCTTGTGCAGAGGCTTCACGATGTATTCGAGGAACCAGTCGTTCACGTGGAACCAGAAGCGGTTCCAGCCTTCCAGCGGATCATCCTGAGCGGCGAGGTCTTCGGCACTGTAGTCGTCGTAGTCGTCGAGGCCGCCGAAGTCTTCGCCGGCGTCGGTGGTCTGCGCGACGCTTTCAGCGGCAACCTGCTGCGACGCGGCGGGAGCGTTTTCCTGACGGGAGGCGCAGCCTGTGCCGCAGGCGAGAACCAGGGCCAAAAGGGCGGCGAAAATTGCGGTGCGCATTACTTGGCTTCCTTGGGTTTGTTCTTCTGTTCTTCGGCCTTGACCTTCACGCGTTCAATGAGTTCCTGCGGGGAGTTCTTGGTCAGAATGTCGCGGAACTGATCGCGGTAGTTCTTGATCATGCTGATGCCCTCGATGAGCACGTCGTACACGACCCAGCGATTGTTCTTTTCCAGCATGCGGAAGGCCACGGGGTAGGTCTTCTGATCGGCGAGAAATTCCATCTGCACTTCCACGCGCTTGCCGTTGCCGGCGCTGATTTCGCCGGTGAAGCGGATCTTCTGACCGTTGTATTCATCGAGCGTGTCGATGTAGGTGTTGCGCAGAAGTTCGGTAAAGGCGTCCTTGAACTGCTGTTTCTGCTCGGGCGTGAACTGCCGCCAGGTGGGGCCTACGGTACGGGTGGAGAACTCCTCGAAGTCGAAGAGGTCAAGCACGGCGTCCTCAATCTTCTTGCGGATGACGGGCTTGCCTTCCGGCGTTTTGAAGGCCGGATCGTTGAGCAGGGCGAGTATGCGGTCGGCGCCGGCCTCGGCGGTCTGACGGGCGGTCATGTCCGCGGCGTGGACGGGGAGGGCCGCGGCGAGCACGCAGAGAACCAGGGAGAGAAGGAAGATTTTGATGCGCATTATACACCTCCGAAAACGACTTTGCCGATCAGGGCTTCGAGGTCAAGGGCGGGTTCCGTGTCGGTAATGAGGCTGCCGGGTTCGAGCGGGGTTTCCGAGCCTCCGGGCGTGATGGCGATGTACTTGTCGCCGATGAGGCCGCTGGTCTTCACCGAGGCCATGACGTCTTCGGAGAGCGGCACGCCTTCGTTGATGTGCAGATCGACGTGGGCGGTGTAGTCCTTGGTGTCGAGCCGGATGGCGGACACCCGGCCGATGGACACGCCGGCGATTTCCACGCTGGCTCCGACGCGCAGACCGGCCACGGAAGAGAAGCGCGCGGTCACGGTGTAGCCGCTGTCGCCGAGCACTTCCATGCGGCCGAGCTTGATGGTGAGATAGGCCACGCAGACAAGGCCGATGACCACGAATATTCCAATGACGATGTTCTTTGCAGCTGACATAGGTTCCTCGTTAATCGTCCAGCCATTCGGCCAGCGCCTTGCGTACGGAGCTGTCCAGGGGCGGAGCCGCCATGCGGCGGGATTCTTCAAATTTACGGTCGAGAAAACGGCGCAGATAGGGGTCCTGCGACGCGTGAAGTTCTTCCTTGGAGCCGGAGAAGGCCGCACGTCCGTTTTGCAGCACGAGCACGTGTTCGGCAATGTGTTCCACGCTGCCGAGGTCGTGCGTGACCACCACGGTGGTCATGGAAGGATAGCAGGCCTTCATGTCGAGCAGAAGCTGATCCATCTGCGCGGCCGTGATGGGATCAAGGCCGGAGGTGGGTTCGTCGCAGAAGAGCACGGGCGGCTCCGTGACGATGGCCCGGGCGAGGCCTGCGCGCTTGCGCATGCCGCCGGAAAGCTCGCCCGGATAGTAGGAGCCGAACTTTTCCAGACCCACGAGAGCCAGGGTGCGCAGGGCGGCTTCGCGCAGGGTTTTTCTGGGCAGTTTCGTGTGCTCCACAAGGGGCAGGGCCACGTTTTCGGCGAGGGTGAGGGAGCTGATGAGCGCTCCGTCCTGAAAGAGCACGCCGAAGCGGCGTCGCATCTTGCGGAACTGCGTTTCCGACATGTTGCACACGTCGCGCCCGCCGATGCGTATGGAGCCCGCATAGGGGCGGTTCAGGCCCAGCAGCAGGCGCAGAAGGGTGGTCTTGCCGCAGCCGGATTCGCCGAGGATGGTGGTGATGGTTCCGGCGGGGATGACGGCGGAAAAGTCCTTCAGCACGATGCGGCCGTCGTAGCCGCCGTCGAGATGTTCAAGGGTGATGTCCCAGGCTTG
The DNA here is from genome assembly GCF_944324995.1 of uncultured Mailhella sp. Classification (GTDB taxonomy): domain Bacteria; phylum Desulfobacterota; class Desulfovibrionia; order Desulfovibrionales; family Desulfovibrionaceae; genus Mailhella. The sequence continues at coordinate 25,773 of NZ_CALUYL010000012.1, read as the reverse complement.
CTGATTCATGCGCGCCTCAGAGAAGGAAGGAGGTGAGAACGTAGTCGGCCATGAGAATGAGCACGCAGCTCATGACCACGGCGGACGTGGTGGCGTTGCCCACGGCTTCCGCGCCCTTGCCGTCGCTTCTTCTGTGGGCGTTGTAGCCCTGGAAGCAGCACACGGTGATGACGATGACGGCAAAGACCACGGCCTTGAGAAAGCAGCCCTGCACGTCGTCCATGGTGACGCTGGATTCGATGCCGGAAAAGTAGCGGCCTTCGTTGAGTCCGAGCAGCACGCAGGCGGACAGGTAGCCGCCGAAGATGCCCACCACCGTGAAAATGGAGGTGAGCAGCGGAAACGTGAACAGGGAGGCCAGAAGGCGCGGGGTGACGAGATAGCCCGTGGGATTGATATCCATGACTTCGAGGGCGTCGATCTGATCGGAAATGCGCATGACGCCGATTTCCGCGGTCATGGCGGAACCGGCTCTCGCGGTGATCATGACGGCGGTGAGCACGGGGGCCATTTCGCGGATGAGGGTGAGGGCGAGCAGGGAGCCGAGCATGCCCTGAGCGCCGAACATGGACATGGCGTAGAAGGCCTGCAGGCCGAGCACCAGACCGGTGAACAGGCCGATGAGCAGGATGACGAACATGGATTTCGCCCCGATGACGTATATCTGCTGGAGAATCTTGCCGAACAGCCGTCGGGAGCCGTATGCCTGCCTGAAGCCTTCAAAGAGGAACAGCGCCATCTCTCCGAGGCGGTTCAGAAGATTCAGGACGGGTGCAAGGATTTCATTCATAGTGTTGTCTTACTCCGGTGGATAAGTAGAGGGACGTTAGCCGATTTCCCGAATTTTGGCAACGCATGCGCCTGTTGTGGGGCCGGACGCTTGCATGATTTTTCCTGCGGGGGTATGAGAGAGGATTGTCATGTCATGATATGAGTTTTTTCAGGAGAATACCTATGTGTCTTGCCGTTCCCGTTCGAGTCGTGGAAGTGCCGGAAGAGGGAAAGGCCCGCGTTCAGGTGGGTCAGGGGGAAAATTATATGGAAATTTCCACCCTTCTTCTGCCGGAGGCTCCCCTGCCCGGCGACTACGTTATTGTGCATGCGGGCTTTGCCCTGCGTTCGCTCGACGCCGCCGAAGCGGAGGAATCGCTCAACATCTTCCGTCAGATTGCGGCTCTCGGGGTGAACGAGGGCCGCGAGCTTGAGCGCCTCTGAGTTTTGACGCCGGCAGGCGTCCGGCGAGCCGCGGCGTTTTTGAAGCTCGGGCAGCCTTTTTTGCCGGGCGGGCCGCAGCGCTCCGGGGCTGATTCTTTGCGTCGGCATGCGCCGCTTCCGTTTTTTCCGATGGGAAAAGTGGGGCGGCGTATTTTTTTGCCTTTTGTCGCCGCGCCCGAGGGCGGACGGAAAAGGGCATGCCGCCTGAACCCGGCAGTTTTTGGGGCTCGCGTGAGGGAAGGGAGAAGAGCCGCCGTGCCGTCTTCATGCCGGAAAAAGGCGCGTCGTCGGAGTCCGCGCGTTTTTCCGGGATTTACTTCATGAACAGCTTGAAGGGCGCGCTCAGCACGCCGCCCACCAGATCAATGACGCCGGAGCCCAGGTTGCCTACCGTGCCGGTTACCGCGCCGAGCAGCTTGTAGGTGATTTTCGGCGAGAAGAGATTGCCGGTGATGGAAAGAGGCATTTCCGGGATGCCCGCCAGCGTGACCGTGGCCTCGGCGTCGATGGTTTCCGTGGCGAGGCTGGCCGTGCCGCCGCCGGTGATGGTGATGGGAGAGCCCTTGATGAGAAAGTCGCGGCAGGAGGCCACGCCGCCGGAAAGGGAAATCGTCATGGACATGGTTTTGAAGTCCGTGCGGGATTCCTTTCGGGTTCTGTCGCCGTGCCCGGATTCGGGCGTCACGATGGCCCCGTTCGAGACGAAAAGCGAGAGCTTGCCGCCGAGCGCGCGTTTCCAGTCCTCCCAGTGCTTCTGCCGCGAGCGCAGGGAGGCGTCGAAGGTGCCGGTGCCGCCGATGAGCGTTTTCTGGCCTCTGTCGCGGCTGAAGTTCATCATGTTCATGTTCCGGCATCGGGTGACGAGGGAAAGGTCCGCGGCGCTCTGATCGGCGGCAAGCGCGGCCTGAAAATGGGCTTCGGCCTGTCCTCCGCCGGGGAAGACCGCCTTGAGCGGCGCGCTCAGCGTGCCGTTTTTCTGGGAAACGGGCAGGGAGACGTCGGCGAGCGTGGTGGAAAAGGCCCGCAGCCTGTCGGCCGAGAGCGTGAGGGACAGGTCGGTGTTCTTCAGGAAGGAGAGCGGCAGCGGCGTGGACGAGGAAGAGGCGCGGCCTTCCGTGGAGCGGTAGTCGTCGATATTGAGGAAGGGGAAGTTCAGCGCTCCGGTGAGGGTAGGCCTTCCCGAAAGCGACTGATGCAGGCTTCCGCTGAAGGAGGTGCCGTCGATGGAGCCGTGCAGCTTGTCGAGGCTGAGCATCTGCGAGCTGACGGTGACGGAGGCTTCGGCCTCGGCCTTGCGGAAGACGCTTTTTCCGGCGGGCGAGGGCAGAGAAACGCCGAAGAGCGCCGCGCATCGGCGAAGCGAAGGCGTGGACAGGGCGAGCTTGCCCGAAAGCGAGAGCCTGCTGGGCACGTCCGAGGCGGAAAGGCTGCCCGTGAGGGTGAAGTCCTGATGGCGGAGCGTGGCGTCTGCGAGGGAAACGGTTCTGCTGTCTGCGCTGTAGCTGCCCTTGCCTGCGAGGGTGAATTTCAGGTCGTCGGCAAGCAGGCTGCTCAGGCTTTTGTCGAGCGTGGCCTGAATCGAAACGGGCTGCCTGCGCATGGCCGTGGGGAGGCCGTTCTTGGTGCTGAACGAGAGCGCGGCCTGTTTGGCCTCGGCGGACACGGACCAGCCTTTCGACGCAAGATCGACGTTCCAGTTGCCGCGAAAGTCCATGACGGGCGGGAGCGTTTTCAGATCCTTGCCGGGAGCGGCAACGGCCTGTGCGCTCACGGCAAGCGAGGCGAAGGGCAGGGCGGAGGCGTTTTTGTCCAGATTGAGTGTGCCCTTTTCCAGACTGGCCTTCACGGTGCCGCCGAGGGTGCTCAGTATGGTCAGGCCCGATCCGCCGACAAAGGAAATGTCCGCCGAGCCTTTTTTCATGAGGCCGGTCAGGGCCGGATACCCGGCGAGGGCGCGGGTAAGTCCGTCCATGGATACGCGGTCGAAGTCGGCCGTCACGCGCACCTTGTCGTCAAGGTACACCTTGGAGGTCGCCTTGCCGCCGTAGAGACCGGCCACCGCAATGTTCAGCATGGGATGCCCGGCAGGCGCGGGCACTACGTGTACGTCGGCTCCGCTCACGCGGAAGTTCATGATGTCCGCGCTGTCTGCGGAAATATGGATGTCGTAGCCCACGTGAGGAGAGCCCTGGGACGCCTCGTCATCGTCGTGCAGGGGAAGCACGGGCGGCGGCAGATGCGACATGTCGGGAAATTCTCCGCGCAGTTCGGGAAAGATGCTGTTGAGATCGGCCTGTCTGGCATGACCGCTGATGAGAATTTCCGGCTTGAGATAGTCGCGGCAGCTTCCCGAGCCTTCCAGCGCTATGCCCAGCACCTGCGCTTTGAGCTTGGACACCGTCACGCCGCGCAGGCTGAGCTCCATGCCGTCGAAGGAGCCGGTGATGCCGTCGAGCGCGCGCTGAAGGCCCGCGGTCATGGCCTGCCCGAAGCCGAACCAGCGGGCAAGGCTGAAGTGGCGGATGTCGGCCCGGCCGTTCAGCACGGGATTGCCGTCGGCAAGGCCGGTCACATGACCGGAAATGATGACGTTGTCGTCGCCCATGCGCACGTCGGCGCCGGTTACGTCCATGCCTTCGGCGACATTCTGCGCGTCGAAGGGCACGGACAGGGAAATGGGCACCGGATGGCCGTTCATGACGAGCGTTGCGGAGGATTGCGCCGTGCCTCTTGCCTTGTAGAGCGACTGTTCCGGGGAGGCGGAAAATTCGCCCGTCAGTGAGAGCTTGAGCGGCTCCGGCATGGGAAAGTAGCGGTAGGGCCCGGCGATTTCGTGACCCATGAGTTTGTCGAGGGCGGCAAGCTGAAGGTTGGAGGAAAACGCGACGTCGCCGCGCCACATTTCCCGATGATTGCGCCGCAGCGACGACAGGGAAAGGCGGGTGTCGGACGCCGAGGCGTCGAGCCCGGCGGAGGTGGTGTAGCGCAGGCTTCCCACGGCAAGGTCCAGATGGCCGGGAAGAAGGCCCGGCATTCTGGCGTCGACGTTGATGCCGGAAACGGCGAGATGTCCCTTGCCTTCGGCTCCGGTGATGCGGCAGGTGCCGTTTTCCACGCTGATGCGCACGCCCGTGATGCCGGGCAGATCGGAAAGCGAGAAGGGCCGGGCGTCTTCGGTCTGAGCTTCGGCCTTTTTTTTGTTGAGAAGCTTCTGAATGAGATCGCTGGAGATGTCGAGCGTGGGGCTCTCCAGAGAAAGCGAGCGGACGATGGGCTTCAGGCGGAGAAGGGAAAGGTAGCCTATCTGAATGCGGGCGCGCCGCACATGAAGTTCCACGTCGTCCACGCTGCCGCGCAGCAGGGCGAGGTCCGAGGCGTGGATGGTGGGCACGGGAAGGAAGGAAAGCGACACTTCGCCGATGCGGCACTGCACGTCGAGTTTTGATTCCAGCATCTGAGACACGGTGGAAGCCAGACGCGACGGCTGAAGCCATGCGAGATAGCCGTACACCGCAAGGGAGAGAAAAACTCCCCACAGCAGCAGAAGAATCGTTCCAGGACGGGGTTTGCGCATATTCCCTCTTGACGGGCCGCGGTACATTTCGTACCGATCTTTCATGCCCGGGCTGCCCGCATAGTAGAAAACTTGCCGTCACTGCACAAGTAGGAAGAGGGCGCCGCCGGTGATTACGTCGGTAGGGCGACAGGAGTACTCATGACATTCTTTACCTGCGCGGCACTTGCCGTGCTTCTTATCGTCGGATTTTCCGGCGCCATGCTTCCTTTTGTTTCCGTGTGGGATCACAGACTCGCCTCCGTCCGCCGCCGCTCGCTCTACGACAAGTGCGCCGGTCAGACGGAATCGTTCACGGCCGCGCTCCAGGTGCTTTTTGCGCTGGCGCTTGTCGCCGATCTGCTGGCCGGGGGATGGATCAACAGGCTCATGACCGGGCCGTGGGGTTTTGTGTGGGAGTGCCTCGTTCTGGCCTCCGCCGTGGCGGCCCTGTGCGCGGTAGCCGTGCTCTTTGTCCGCCGCGCGGGCAAAATGGCCTTCGGAGTGCTTTCCGGCCTTGCCTCCACGCTTTCGGCCTGCCTGCTGTGCATTCTTTCCTGGGGCTTCTGCCTCGGCGCGCTCACGGCGGGAGCCGGCAGCGAGGAAGAGACGGTGCAGGCCTTTCTCGTGCTCATGGCCGGACTTCAGAGTCTGGGCTTTGCGCTGTTTGCGGCCTTCTCCCTGTTCCTCGGTCTGACGGGAGCCTACGCGCTGGCGCTGTGCTGGCACATTCTCTGCCGCAATCGCGACGACTTCGGCAGGGACTATTATTCCTTTGCGTTGTCCATGCGCGCTCGGCAGGCCTTCTGCGCCGGGCTGCTGCTCACCGTGTCCGCGGCGGCCATGTTCTGGCTCACGCCCGTGGTTGACGCCGAACGCGCGCTGGCGCTGCTTCCCTTTGCCGGAGTGTACGCTTCCCATGCGCTTACGGCGGGCATGCTCTGCCTGCCGCTCGCCGCGCTTCTCTGGTACGCCGTGGCCCATGCCGCTCTGCCCATGCAGAAGCGTTCGCTGGCGTTTCTGGCGCTGGTTCTGCTTGTGGCGGGCGTGTATTTCGTGCTCGGCCGCGTGTAGCATGCAAGGCGCCCTTCAGGCAGGGCGCTTGTTTTTTTCACCCCGTACGCCGCTTTGCCTTTTTCGCGCGGCGTGCCTTCTCCCTCTGAGGAAACGTTGAAGGCAGAGCATGCACTCTTTGTAGTGGGAGGGATGGGGATTGCGCGTCCACCAGATCGTGAGTTTTGGAGGCTCCGCGCAGGGCTCTTGCTCGCCAGAGAAACGCTTCACGCGGGCAACGCGCATGAAATGTTTGCTCAAGGCGTGCTTTGAGCGGCGCTTGTCTTATTTCAGTCGCTTCGCAAAATAAAAAAGGCCCCGATGCTCGCGGCATTGGGGCTCTGGGGAGAAAGAACTCGGCTCAGGACTCATAGCCTTTTGGGTTCTGCCTTTGCCAGTTCCATGAATCGCGGCACATGTCGCTGAGGGTGCGGGCGGCGGTCCAGCCGAGCTCGTCGCGTGCTTTGTCGGCATCGGCCCAGAATTCCGCAAGATCTCCGTCGCGGCGGGGGCCGAATTCATATTTCACGGGAACGCCGCTGTTCTCTTCAAAGGCTCGCACTATTTCCAGCACGCTGCAGGGCGTGCCCGTACCAAGATTGAAGATTTCCGTGCCCTTGTGGGCGGCGGTGTATTCCACGGCCTTTACGTGTCCGGCGGCAAGATCCATCACGTGGATGTAGTCGCGGCGGCAGGTGCCGTCGGGGGTGGGGTAGTCGTTGCCGAAAATGGTGAGATGGTCGCGTCGTCCCACGGCCACCTGGGCCACGTAGGGCATGAGATTGTTGGGAATGCCCTGTGGATCTTCCCCCATGCGGCCGGACGGGTGGGCGCCTATGGGATTGAAGTAGCGCAGAAGAACGACGGAAAGTTCGGCATCCGCACGGGCGGCGTCCTCCAGAATCTGTTCCATCATGAACTTCGTCCAGCCGTAGGGGTTGGAACATCTGCCTCGCGGCATGGTTTCCACATAGGGATACGGGTTTTCCTCGCCGTATACGGTGGCCGACGAGGAAAACACGATGTTGTGAACGCCTCTCTCCCGCATGCATTCCAGCAGCGTGAGCGTGGTGTCTATGTTGTTGCGGTAGTACTCGACGGGTTTGCGCACAGATTCCCCCACCGCCTTCAGACCGGCAAAATGTACCACGCAGTCCACGGGGTACTCGCGCATGATGCTGCACACGGCATCATGGTCACGCACGTCCGCTTCATAGGCAACAACGGAACGGCCGCTCACTTCTTCTATTCTTTCAACCGCCTCGGGAGAACTGTTGCTGTAGTTGTCCACAATGACGACATCGTGCCCGGCCAGGATAAGCTCCACGGCCGTGTGCGAACCGATGTAACCTGCACCGCCTGCAAGAAGAATACGCATGAGAACCTCTGAGTAGTGAATGACAGAAGTAATAATAGTATAATATGTCTTCTATTGCTTATTTATTATACATCTTTCTTTTGAATCTTGAAATGCGCCTGTTGAATATCGTATAACTTTGTAATTTCCTTCATTTTTGACGCTTATAATGTTTTCAAGAATGTTATGATCGTCGCGCTTTGGTTTATGGATACTATTTTCAATACTATAATTATTCTTTTCTTCAAGCTTTTTTATGGTTTCTTTGAGAAGTTCAATTTCATGATACAGTTCTTTGTTGACTCGCCAATCAAGCCAGTTCATCCTATTGATAATGCCTCTGTCTCTACGAAAACTGTCGTTGTCAATAGTATTTAATGTAGACTCCACGTATCTTGTTTCTTTATTAAAAGCATTTTTTAGCCATAGTAACGCTTTTTGTTTTTCTCTTTCAAGATTTATTTGAACTTTTTCGTAGTCAATGGGTTCAAATATATCTTTTTTTGTCGAAAGATCATACGGGGCATCAAGCATTCGTGAAGACAGATCCAGAAGCTCCGCTACGGTTTCAAATCGTGTTTTGCCTCGTGATTCATTGGTAAGCGCAAGATATTGCTTCCTGTAAATAATACCGAAGCATGTTCCATGATGGGAATCGGTAAGCAGAAAGTCGCAGTGCTTAATATAATGTAGAAACTCTTCTGCTGTCACACATGGAAGAATTGAACCTGCATGCCAGTTTTTTACAGCATTTTTATATTCTTTTATTCCGAGAAATAGTAATGATTTCGAGATGTTCTCTTTCTGCTATTTCCTGCGCCGCCTTTTCTTTTTCAGGTGAGGGATCAAGAATGTAGCAAAGCAGATACTTGTTGGGGTGATGAGCCTCAACAGAGTCGGTTAACTTGTCATAGTCTTCTTTTCGACAAAGAAAAACGGGATCTATAACCTGCTCTACCTGCATTCCGAAGCATTCCTGGCAGAGTGCTATGCCGCTTTTTTCACGGACGCTTATGGCGTCGAAGCGTGTCAGGTAATCTCGGGCAGTGTCCAGTTCTTCTCTGGAACCGTTGAAATGACTGTGGCCGAATGATGTTGAGAACGCGATTTTCTTTTTGTCCCTGGCCACGAAGTCCAGGAAGAACGAGTAGCCGACCAGCCCGCAGGCTCCGGCCGTCCAGAGCTGATCGGAACCGAGCATGAATGAATCACAGAATGCGTTGAATTCGTTCATTCTGTCGAAATCGCGATTTTTGCCTACCGAAAAATATTTGGAAAGAAAGTCGATGGTCTGCTGAGTCTCTTTTTCCCAGGGAAGTCCGTCGACTTTGCCGATGGGGATAAGCAGCACCTGCTTTCCCATCTCGGCCAGCAGGCTTCCCAGAGCATAATAGGTCAGGGAAGAGCCGTAGTTGGACGCAAACCACCATCCGACCAGGCCGACGTCGAAGCGACGGCCGAGACCGTAGCTGAGAGCGGCATGGTAGCCGAGCTTTTCGAGATGGCTGAAAAAGAAGCGACGACTGCGATGCGCCGGGGTCGGAAAGTTCAGCTGGCCGTTATACTTGCGGATTTCTTCCAGAGGAATGCGTTCGCAGAGCGTCATTTCCGGGCGGAGAAGATCAAAAATGCGCTTGCCCTTCTCGCTGTTCACAAGAACAAGAGACGTGCCTTTTCTGTCATCAAAGTGTGGATTGATCCTGTGCACCTGCCAGCAGTCTGCAAGTGTAAGATCGGCTACTCGTTCTGCTCGTGCGTAAACGCATGTAGAACAGCTTAATCGATTAATTACTCCAGATAAAAATCCTTTATACCATGTTCCTTCGTTCCAAGCAGACTTTTTAATAGATCCATCTTTTAAATATACAACTGTAGGAGAAGACCAATTGAATAATTTTTTATCTCTAAAATCTACTTTTTCTATTTCTTTTCCTTGTGTAAACTCTTTTAAAAATGATTGATATGCTGTAGTAGAGTTTGCACCATGGCATAGAACATCGGATGTGATTAAATTTGTATAGTCTTTGCCAAGATAGTTATACAGTGCAGCAATTTGACATGCACATCCAGTAAAAAGTACTACCCTACCGGAGATAAGATATTTTTTTGCTGTCTGGTAACAAAGTTCAGTATTGCTTTGGACATATTTCGAACCACGGAGCTTTGCCAATTCTTCCTTATTTTCTGCCCATGCGTGATGGATCGTCTGCCAGTCGTCAGAGTATACTGCACCGCAGACGGCGCCCCCTTTGTCCAGGACATAGTCGGCGAGCAGAGAAAACATGCCGCCGGATGAGCTTTTGAGACGTATGTCATCTTTGGCCCATACGGCATAGCTCGGCGGCGTGGGATGCAGCTGCAGGGGATGTTCGACAGGGCAGACGGAAAGGCAGCGTCCGCAGTCTATGCATCTTTCATTGATGTGTGGAAACAAAAATCCTTCACTGTCATAAGTCATGCTGATGGCTTGGCAAGGGCATATGTTGTAACATGCGCCACATCCCGTGCATGTATCATGGGTAATTTTCGCAATGGTGTAGGACATGATGGTCTCCTAGTGAAGAAAAACAGTAATTCGCTAAAATTAAATATTGCTATATGGTAAATAATTTTTTGGTAAAGAGGCGAACGATTTTTTTCCCATGTTCTTTTTTTATGCAGAATATACGTTCAAGGTGCTTGAGATGGGGGGAAGATGACGATATGTTGTGCGTCTGCCAAAATGTAATATCGTACTTTCCGTTACGGATGCATTCAAGTTCAGGGACATAGTCATGGCCAATGTTCCATGTACGCAGGCGCTGGCACATTTCCCATACGACAAGCGCCTTTTCAAAGTCGGCGACATTACGCAAAGCATTGAAGAAATAGGAGACGCATATTTTTTGCAGAGTCTCGTTTCGATTTTGGAGAAGATCGTGCTCCTTCCAGAAATTATATATAAAGTCAAGAAGATATATATGGCATATGGCTTTTCCGGGTTTTTTGGCAAAAGTGTCGGACATAATAGACTGACTATGTCTATAATAAATATAGAGTTTTTCCTTGAGGAAAAAGGCATTCTTCACCAGTGAAAAAAAGTTCCAGTAGAAGACGCTGTCTTCATACAGCATGCCTTTGGGAAACAATACTCCTGTTTCTTTGATTTTTGAGAGCCGAATGACTTTGTTCCAGGCATTGACGTCTGACTCAAGAAGAACTTTATCTGTGATGTAAGTTCTTCCAGAGTACTTTAAATTGTAATAATTAGCATCACTTTGTCCTATATGCTTATATATTTTATAGTCTTCATAAATAATACGAGGCTCAAACCATACGACATCTATGTCGTCGGAAAAACACTCCATGATTTTTTCATAAGCGGACGAAACAAGTTCGTCGTCGCTGTCAATGAAGGAAAGGAAATCACCAGAGGCATGGAAAATGCCGGTATTTCTGGCGGCAGAAAGTCCACCATTTTCCTGAACAATAATTGTTATGCGGGAGTCTTTTGCCGCATATTCTTCCAGTATTTTCTGCGAGTTGTCGGTGGAGCCGTCATTGACGCAAAGAATTTCAAGATTCTTATATGTTTGAGTGATAAGGCTGTCGAGGCACCGCCCCAGGTACCTTTCCGTGTTATAGACAGGAACGATAACTGATATCTTATTGTTCATTGCAGTATTGTTCCTTGAAATTAAAGATTATTATTGAATAATTTTTTAATAATCGGGAAATATGCTATGCAGAATAGCTGTCTTCTTTCTTTTTTTGTAAAATTTTTCCATTTTAGCTGTTTTCTTTTTATGTATTTTTTCAATTCTTTATGCCATACAAGAATGAAAGAATAGCGATCTTCTTTTTTGAGTCTGTTATAATTCCATCTGTAATTTCCAAGTTGAATGGCAGGAATAATATATTTAACTTTTTCATATATCTCTTTATGAGAGTCAAGAAAACTATTTATTTCATTCCATTCATCGCATATGCAGAAAACTTTTCCTTTACTGTTGATTGAAGACTCCGCATTGTCCACACGGTAGTGCAGATAGGCAGTATCCAGCATCATGAATCTTTTTGCCAGACTGTAGACTTTGAAACTGAAAGAGGTATCCTGATAGGAGGCTCCGGGAGTTTCAAGGAATTTAATATTGTTCTCTTCAAGCCATGCCCTGCGGTACAGATTGATCCATATCGTAGGCTGCTGCCAGAAGGGGGCAAGGTCATCATTCAATGGACAAAAAACGGTATTCTTGGGGACCCAGGGAAAGTATCTTTTGATATTGCTGTTGTCCGCCGTATGATATTCATAGTAGCAGCATCGCGCGACATCAAGATTTTGAAACTCTGCGGCACGATACAGTTCTTCATACATTTTCGGCTCGATAAAGTCGTCAGATTCGACGATGCCGATATATTTTCCTTGGGCTTTTGCCATACCCATATTAACGGAGTTTCCATATCCGGTATTTTTTTTGTCAATAATTCTTATTCTGTTATCTTTATTTTGAAAATTATGAAGTATCGAAAGAGTATTATCTTTTGAACCATCATTGATACATATGATTTCTATGTCTTTTAATGTTTGATTACATATGCTTTCAATGCATTGTGAAACATACTTTTCGACATTATAGCACGGAACGACAATTGATACCTTTATGGAGTTTTCTGACATCTTATTCATACCATCCTGTGTTGCTATCCTCTTGAGAGTAATTTAAATTTTAATGCAGGCTATGCGATTGCCTTAATCGAAGCCTGCTTTTCCACATTGCCGCGCGGTATTAGAACGGATACGTCAGGCTTACAGGTTCTCCATGAGCTTGAGGGCACGGGCAACGGCCTTGTCCATGTCGTAATACCGGTAGTCGCCGAGGCGTCCGAGAAAATGGATGTCGGGGTATTCGGCACGGGCGGCGGCAAGGTACTTTTCATACAGAGCCGCGTTTTTCCCCCCGGCAATGGGGTAGCAAGGCTCGTTCACTCCGCGGCGGTAGGCCGAGGGGTACTCGAACGACACCACCGTGCGGGGAGAGACGTCGCGAAGGAAGTACTTGTATTCTCCTATGCGGGTGAAATCGTAGTTTTCCGGGTAGTTGACCACGGCATGGGACTGGAAGAACTCGCGATCGTATTCACGGAACTCGAGCGTGATGCTGCGGTAGGGCAGATCGCCGAAGCACCAGTCCATGAGCTCGTCCACCGGACCGGTGTAGAAAATGCGGCAGTCTCGGCATTCCTGCCTTATGTCGTTCCAGGAGGTGCTGAGCTTCACGGTGATGTTCCTGTGGGCGAGCATCTTTTCCAGCATGGCGGTGTAACCTTTTTGCGGAATGCCCTGCCAGCGGTTCTGAAAATAGCGGTCGTCGCGGCTCACGTAGACGGGCACGCGACCGGTGACTGCAGGATCGAGTTCTTCCGGTTTCACGCCCCACTGCTTTATTGTGTAGAAGAGGAAAACTTTCTGGTAGACGTACTCGGCAAGGAAGTTGAGATCGTCGTCATCGGTTTTGCGCAGTTCGAGAATGGGGACCTTTTTATTGAAGCCGAAACGGACGATGAGCTTGTCTTCGAGGCGTGCGGCCAAGGCTGCCGGGAACACCTGACGCATGGAGTTCAGATTGAAGGGAATGGGCACCAGCCGGCCGTCTATGAGTCCCACCACCGTGTGCATGTACGGATGCCAGTCCGTGAAGCGGGAAACGAAATCCCAGGCGGGCTTCACGTCCGTATGAAAGATGTGCGTGCCGTACTTGTGGATGCAGATGCCGTTTCTGTCGTAATAGTCGTAGCAGTTTCCCCCCGTGTGCGGTTTCTTGTCCACCACAAGCACCTGTTCGCCTTTGTCGGCAAGAACCCGGGCTACGGTTGCGCCGGAAATGCCGGCTCCCACGATGATGTTTTTCACTGTCACTGCTGTTCCCCTTTCCCTTGAGTTTTTTCAGCTTTTTTACCTGTATGCCTGCGGCGCCCTGAACGACTCCAGCCGTCGGTGTCCGGCAGATGTACGTTCCGCCACGGTCGTGTTGAAGCGTCAGACGTCAGGGCTTGTGGTATTCCGGTGTGCAGCGGATCGGCTTCCTTGGAACAGAAGTCCGCTGCGGAAGGCCTGCCGGACGATGATGAAAACGCCGGTCGTGCCCCGACTGGTTTTTCGGGGGATTATTTTCCCCGGGGCATCGTTTTGACGACGGGCCTTGAGCATCGGAATCGTGTCGTCCGGCGATGCATGGTTGATGCAGAGAACTTCTTTGTTCTTCAGCGCCGGGGCAGACACGGCTGAGGGCGTTCCCGGCCGGGAGCGTTCTGTCCGGCTGCAGGGAGTGATGACGGAGAATGGCATACAGCGGGGCATGGCGTTCTCAATGGTTCTGATGTTTTTTCCAGCTGAACAGGATGAAGCCCAGAAGACAGAACACCTTTCTGCCTTGAACGTTGCCGATGTAGAGAATCCGCTGAAGCGGTTTCAGGTGAAGAAGAGAAATATTCCGACCAGGAAACGATCCAATACGCAGTTCGATTTTTCCGTCAAAGATATTCAGCAATGATGAATTTTTTGGTGTTAACTGCCGATCATGAAAATACTTGGCCATGGCGTAGACGAGGCCCACGCGCTCCCAAGGTAAGCAAATTTCCAGAGCAAACTGAAGACGTTGCAAACAGATACGTTCAAATATTGGCTGCTTCTGGGGAAAGAACTTATGTTGCATCCAAAAATCATAAATAGGCTCAAGAATTCTAATTAAGTCAAAAGCCTGTCCCGTTTTCTGATGGAATGCATTGTCCATGATGGAGCCTTCACGTCTGAAATAGCGGTATAGTTTACGGGACTCGAAGCGGACATTTCGATAAAGGATAAAAAAATTCAAGACAAACACATTATCTTCAAAATGAACGCCACCAGGAAAGCGTAGTGTGCAAGCTTCGATTTTTGAACGACGGAATAACTTATCCCATACTGTCATGGACAGCTTGAATAAGTCTTCATCTTGCAAAACCTTTCCACCTTGGAAGGCAACATCAAAATACCCAGATTTAACTGGTATCTGCCTACCATTATCTATGCGTATTTCTTCAGCACTAAAGCAAACAGCGTCTTCTGTACCGACCTCCTCAAGAATCGTAGTCCAAATGTCGGGCAGAACCTCATCATCGCTGTCCACAAAGGCGACCCACGTTCCTCTTGCAGCCTCAAGTCCGGCGTTGCGAGCTGCAGAAACACCACGGTTATCCTGTTCTATAATACAAATGCGTGAATCCTTAGCGGCATACTCGTGAAGTATAGACAAAGATCTGTCCGTAGAGCCATCGTTTATACAGATAATTTCAATATTAAAAAAATTCTGATTAAGCACACTGTCCAGACATCGAGCAATATATTTCTCGACATTGTAGACTGGAATAATAACAGAAATGACAGGATAATGTTTATTCATGGATTTTATAAATTATTATATTGTAGTATCATAAATAGTTTTCAATGTTATTGGCATGTAGTTACCCATAAAACTATACATATAAGTCTGATGAATGCCCATATCCATAAGAAAACCTGCAAAACTGTGCCGGAGATCCTGAATACGAAGTTCCGGCCTTCCCAACCTGGTGCGCAGAATATTCCAGGTATAAAAAACAGAAGTGAGACGCTGCCCGGAAGATGACGCAAAGAGCCACGGCACATCTTTGCGACGGGGAAGTCTGCGAATGAGTCTGATTGATTCAGTGTTCAGGGGAATAAGTCTGCTTTGCCCCGTATAGGTCATCTTTGTGGCAAGAACGGCACGGCGAAGATGCACGTCCTGCCAGCGGGCATAGAGAATTTCTGACTTGCTGGCCCCGGTAAGCAAAAGCAGATGAATGGCCTGCGCACTGGGACGATCGGCATATTCCTCAAGCAGATGAACAAGCTTCAATGCTTCTGCCGGCGTAAGAATTTCAGGAGCTCGTTGTGGCTTGTTCTTGCGCACAACCATATTCTGGAAGGCGGCATCGCTCTTGAGCGCTCCCACCCGCACGGCAAAATTCAAAATATATTTGACGAGCCAGAACAGGCGATAACGCGAACTGGCAGCCAGGCCGTTGGCTTCCAAACTGGAGAGCCATTTCCCGAGTTTTTTTTCGGAAATTTCTGTCAGAGCGCAGTTACCAAGGTATGGCAGGATATGCCGGTTCAGATAGCGCTCGTCGGTCTTCCAGCTCCGCTTATTTTGCTGCACGTAGGGAAGATAACTGCTCCGAACAAACTCCTCGAACAGACACAGCCTGTTGATATCCCTCACACAACTTGTGATGAGGCGATGTTTTCCCCCTGCCATACGCGAATCCTTTAATCGGAGCGTCCAAAAAGTGTACTTTTTGGTTGGCGAGGAACGAATGAAAATCGACGTTATTTTTTTGCTGGAATTTTCGGATGTTCCCTGCTATAGGTCTGGAAAGGAACTGACATTATTATGAGTGTCAAAAAAGTACACTTTTTCGACATGTTATCAAAAAAATATATTGGCTTTTTCAGTGCCCAAAATGCCAGATCTGAAATAAAAAATTCTTCTTTCCGCTTTTCATCATGGTTATGCTCACATTCTTAAAATGTCTTCAGGTCAAATGTAAGTCATATAAAATATATAGATATTACTTTAAAACATTTATGTGGAATTCAAATCTCGTCGGAATTTTTTTAGAGAAAAGCCCAGACTCAGCCGGTATGATAGTTTCAAAAAATTTATGGTTATGTGTAAGCTATCAACACTCCTTGTGATTTGCTAAAAAAGAGGTGTGCTCTGGCAGCTGCGCCCATAAGCAAATCAAACGAAGATTACAATGGGTGATACAAAGAAGTTAGCACATACGAAATCGAGATTTTTGTGCTGTTTGTGCGATATCATACAGTAGGAGAAAATAAGACAAAGATAGCTGAGTATATCAGGCATCACTGTCCGATGATACACGCGGAGCACAGTTGAGGATGTCATACCATGAAAGACTTTTTACGGGCTATCATTGACTGGAATGAAGATAGCAGGTCGTATATGTACATGGTAGAGTGTATCTTGTAATAGTGGCTTGCAGATATATAAGAGGTCATACCGACCATGTCGATAGGACCTCTGCTGAAGTTCTGCTAGGAATTAGAAGAATTTTATATTCGAATGTTGGAAATAGGGTTGGAAAAATAAAAGGAGATATAAGCGTATCTTTTATATCCAATTGAAGTAAATAGAGTGGGTAACGAATTTCAAGCTCTCAACCTTCAGCTTGCAAGATGTGTGTTTTCCTGTTGTAGGCGTAAGCTGTCGAGGCAGGCAGGAGCCTTTTTGCCGTGTACAGCGGGGGGTGTTCTCCGTCGAGGCCTCCGGAAAACGGCGATGTCTCGGAGCGGGGCCGGAGCCCGTCCCTGCTGTCTTGCCGCGGCTACTTTGCGAGCGCCTCGCGGGCGAGTTCTTCAAGGCTGCGGCCGCATTCCTTTTCCATGCGGTCGGCCATGGCCTCGGCGCGCTCCATGCGTCCGGTGATGGCGGCCACGGCTTCCGGGTCCTCGGAGTAGCGGGCCATCTTGCTGTAAAAGCGCTCCCTCAGGGGCACGGCTTCGCTTCCGCGCACGAATTTGTCCGCAAGAAACACCATTTCTCTTTCTGTGAGCGGCTCCGCGTCGGGAACGGTCATGTCGCGGTGATCTTCCACCAGACGCGCCATGGGGTCCATGCCCCATCTGCGAAACAGTGCTCCCGCGGCGGCTTCATGATGCGGCTCGCCCTTGCACACGTCGTGAATCATGCCCCCGGCCCGGGCCAGGGCTTCGCTGAGCGGTCTTTCTCCCCTCGCGCGACGGGCCTCGTTCAGCGTCGAGGCAAAGCGGGCGGCCACGCGGCCGACGGCAAGGCAGTGCTGCACGCCCCGCTCCTGCACGTGACGGACATGCAGGAGTTCTTCCGCCTCCTCGGGCGAGAGAATGTTCTGCCGGGGTGCAAGTTCGCACAGGGCCGCATAATCGCCGGGACTGTCCATGTCGCGGAGAATGAAGGCGTCCGCCACGGGCACCGAAACCGGGCACAGGCTCTCCACAACGGTGCGCAGGCAGCCGTCGTCGCCTGCATTCAGCACGGCGTGCCTGACGGAAGCGGGAAAGAGCGGCGGATGTCCGGCCCGGCCCTGATAGCAGGGAATGAGCGGCGGAGTGTCCGAACCGTCGGCGGCGTCGAGCAGCGTGCGCACGGTCATGCGCCGGACGAGCGGAATGTCCACGGGATGCACGAACACGTGGGTGCATTCCGGCGGCAGGGCGGCCATGCCTGCGCGGATGCTTGAGAACATGCCGCGCTCCGGATGCCTGTTGAGCGTGAACGCCGCGCCGACGGATTCGGCTTCGCGCCGGGTGAGGTCGGCCCGGTTGCCTCCCACCACCAGCGGTTTCACGCCCTCGGACTGATAAAGCGCGCACACGGCGGCAAGCGCGCTGCGTTCGCCGCCCGGCAGGGGCAGGGGAAGCAGCGGTTTGAAGTGGGGCTCCATGCGCGTGGAAAAGCCTGCGGCCAGAATAAGTGCGTAAGCGATCATGGAAAAACTTCAAGTTGAGGTTGAAGAAAACGCCGCATGCGGGACGCAGCGGCGCGCGGCCTGAATTCGGCGGCAGGATGGAAGCTTCCGCCGGATTTGGGTTCATGATCGCTTATTTTTTTCTCCATGTCACGGGGGCGGGAGCGTGGCGGCGCACCGCAATGCACTCGGCCAGAATGCTGACCGCGATTTCTTCGGGCGTTTCCGCACCGATGTCGAGGCCGATGGGCGCGTGAATGCGGGCAAGATCCTGTTCCGTGAAGCCGGATTCGAGCAGTTTGGCGTAAATCTGCTGACGTTTGCGCGTGCTGCCTATCATGCCTATGTAGCCTGCGGGCGTTCTGAGCGCCTGCGCCGCGGCCACGCCGTCGAACAGATGGCCGCGCGTCACGATGACGATGTAGTCGCGGGGCGTGACGTGAAGCGCGTCAAAACAGCGGGCGTACTCCGGCGTGACATGCACCTCGGCATTGGGGAAGCGGCTGCTGTTGGCGTATTCGGGCCTGTCGTCGAGAACATGGACGGCAAATCCGGTGAGTCCGGCAATGGCCGCCGTGGGACGGGAAACGTGCCCGCCGCCCACAATGATCATGCGTTCCGGCGCCTGGCAGCGTTCGCAGAAATACACGGTTTCGCCGCAGGGCACGAGGGCGGCTTCGTCCAGAGGCGCGGCAAGCAGCGTTTTGGCTGCGGCGTTGTCGAGGGGGACTCCGGCGGCGGAGCCGTCGTCGTACAGCAGCGTCCAGGACGTGCGCGTCGAAGCGTAGGGGCGGACGATGCGGCATCCCGCGCCTTTCGCCGCGGCGGCGGCCAGTGAGGCCACGTTTGCAAGTTCTCTGTTTTCTGGCGCAAAAGGCTCAATGAGCACGCGAACCTGTCCGCCGCAGATCATTTCCGAACGCGCGGCGAGCGTGCCGTCCATGGCGATGTCGAGCACCGAGGCTTCCTGCGTTTCGCAGGCCCTGGCGCAGGCCTCGATGACTCTGGCTTCGGCCAGTCCTCCGCCCGTGGTGCCGCCGAGCAGTCCTTTCGGGCCCGCGAGCAGCCGGGATCCTGCGCCGCGGGGAGCGGAGCCCGCCTGAAACACCACGGTGGCCAGAGCGGCGGGGCGTCCCGCCGCGAGCTCAGAACACAGAAGATGCAGCAGTTCTTGCATAAAAACCTCCTTTGCGGACGAGGCGCAGCACCGGCGCTCCGTCGATACGGACATAGCGGCCCTTCAGCGGGGAAAGCCGACGCATGGGACTGCCGCACGGACAGGGGCCGGGCAGCCAGGCTGCGGCGTCGCCGGTGCGGTAGCGGATGAGGGGCATGGCTTCCCTGTTGAGGGTCGTCAGTATGATTTCTCCGGTTTCGCCTTCGGGAACGGGTTTGCCGGACACAGGATCCAGTATTTCCAGAAAAAGATCCAGCTCCCGCAGATGATAGCCGTTTTTCGCCATGCACTGCACACCCCCGCCGAAGCAGGTTTCCGTCATGCCGTAATGGTCGAGCACCACGCAGTCGAGCGCTTCTTCCAGTCCGTCGCGCACGGACAGGTCAAGAATGTCGCCGCTCGACTGAATGCCTTCCACGCATGAGGCGAGGCGGCGGAAGGTATCGTCTCGGGAGGCGTCGAGCAGGGCGTCGAGCTGATGCGGCGCGGCCACAAGACACTGCGGATGCCAGCGGGAAAGATCGTTGCGCAGCGTTTCGGCTGTGGCCTCGGGGTGACCGGCCACCACGTCCACGCCGGAGGGCGTGAGCGCCTGACGGAGCAGATCCGTCACGCCGTCGGGACACTGCGCGCCGGGCAGAAGCACCATGAGGCGCTGCCCTTCATGCACGAGCTGCGCCATGCCCGCGGCGAAAAACGACGCCGTGCGGGCCAGATCGCCTTCCGAAAAGGCGATGCGCTTGGGAGCGTTCGTGGAGCCGGAGGTCTGGAGCGTGACGATGCGCTGCACGTCTCCCTGCGGCACGCAGAGAAATTCCCGGTAGTCGTGCAGATCTTCCGGTGTGGTGAAGGGAAGATTGGCAAGATCGGCCGCCGTGTCGATGTCGAGATTGCAGCCGGCGAGCGTGCGTTTGTACCAGCGGCTGAGGGAAAAGGCGCGGCACAGGGTGCGGCGCAGGGCTTCAAGACGCGCGGCCTCCAGCCTTTCGGGAAGCGGAACGGCCAGATTGCCGCCGCACTCGGCGTCAAGCCAGGCGTCCAGCCGTGAGGGAGAAAGAGGCGGAGTCATGACCGGGCATCCTCCTTCGGCGCGGACCGGTAAAGAGGAATGTTGTCGAAGCTCGTCAGATTGTAGAGGCAGAAGGGAATCATTCTGCCATCGGGAGCCACGACGTGGATGCAGCAGCCGCGCACGCGCTCCACATCCAGACTGAGGGCGTCCTGAAAGGCCATGGCGGAAAGCGTGAAACGCCGCTCTGCTCCCGAACGGGCAAGGAAGCGGGAAAAGGCGTCGTTCAGGGAACTCTCTTTGCGGGGCGAGGCCCAGTGTGCGGCCGTGAAGGCGCGCGAGGCGCGGGAACCTTCGGCGTTGTCCACCACGCGGGGAGATGCGGCCGTCGAGGTTCCGCCGGAACAGCAGGCCGCGCCCACGGGTTCGCCGAGCGAATTGTCGCTGTTTCTGGCATACACGGCGCTAAAGGAGCAGAGCGGATGCTCGCAGGAGGGCGCATGAAAGTGCGAGGCCTTCACCATGCCGCGGCTTTGCTTTTCCAGGCAGACCATGAGTTCCGGCAGCGTGATGCGCGGGGCGTTCCCCATGTCCCACGGGAAGCGCCCGAACGACGACACCGGCTGAAAGTGCAGGCCGCGCACATGACCGCCCCGCGAGAGTGCGAAGCGCAGAAGATCGCCGACCTGCCCGTCGTTGACGCCGCGCACCAGCGTGCATACCAGCACTACGCCGAGCCCGGCCCGGCCGCAGGCCTCGATGGCCGCCTCTTTGAGCGCCAGACAGTCGCGGCCGCGCAGCGTGCGGTACACGGCGTCGTCCACGCCGTCGAACTGCAGATACACGGAATCCAGTCCCGCGGCCCGGAGCGATTCGGCGTATCCCGCTTCCCTGCCGAGGCGCAGACCGTTGGTGTTGACCTGCACGAGCGCAAATCCCTTTTCCTTTGCCATGCGGATGAGCTCGGGAAGATCGTCGCGCTCCGTGGGCTCTCCGCCGGAGAGCTGCACGTTGCAGGGCCCGGACGCCCGGGAAAGCGCGTCCATCTGCCTGCCCACCGCCTCCGGCGACGGAGCCTCGGAAGCCTTTCCCGCGCGGGCGTAGCACACGGGGCAGCCCAGAGAACAGCGCATGGTCACTTCGATGAGGCCCGTGCAGGTGTGCTGAACGTGTTCCGGGCACAGACCGCAGTCATAGGGGCATCCGCGGGAAACGGCGGTGGCGGGATGCGCGGGATAGGCCGGAATGCGCGGATTCTTCCGCCAGTCGGCAAAGGCGGGCGCGCCCTCGATCTGTTTCCAGGCGGGAACCTGAAATTCGCCGTGCTCCGGGCAGCGCTTCCGAAGATAGACGGTGTCGCCTTCAAGGTAATAGCCCGCATCCACAAGGCGCAGACACACGGGGCACAGGCTCTGAGTCTGGGCAAGCAGCATGTCAGTTCCTCACGCCGTCGAGTTCGTAGGATTCGTAGATGTCCAGCAGCTTTTCCCAGCATTCCGCGAGCAGATCGCCGCAGAGTTCCATGGGCGGCATGCCGCCTTCGGGAAGAGGCTCGCCCGCGGCTGCGGCCAGTCCGGCGGACACGTTTTCGCAGCCCGTGCCGCCGTAGGCGCTCACCCGTTCCATGAACCATGTGGCGTATTCGTTGGTCATGGCGTCGATCATGGGATGCGGTTCCTCTTCGTTTTTGCTGGAGAGCCAGCCGAGCACGGCTGCGCCGCCGACAAGCAGTCCGCAGGGGCCTCCCGACTGGCCTATGCCGTGGCACAGGCCGCGCATGGCGCACATGAGCCCGGGATCTTCCGTATCGTCGAGCTGTCTTGCCAGCGCAAGAAGCAGCTGGGAACAGCAATAACCTTTGCGTACATAGGGGAGCAGATCCAATAACAGGGCGTTCATGACGGACTCCTTGAAAACGTTGAAACTCTTGGGTTCGGAAAGGGCTTGCCGGAAGGGCGGGCCCGGAGCTGAGCACTCCGGCGCTCCGAGATGCCGCGGGCGGAAGGCAAGGCTATGAAATTCAGGTCTCTTGCGCGCCCCCTCGTGATGTGTTACGCGCAGGGGCGGCTATCCATAATCCGTAGCCGTAGCGCAGTCCTCCGGGGCGAAGCGAGCCGCAGGCACAGTCGCGGGAGGCGCCGGCCTCGGCTCCGCGCCCTCCGCGCAGAAAGCCGCACACGCTCTCGTCGCCGTACCAGAGCAGCCGGGCGGCGAGTTCCTTCAGACTGGCGGTGTGATCCTCAAAATGGAGCAGGGCAAAGCCGTGTTCCGTCAAGAGGCGCTCCGTTTCCTGCCGCGTGCGCGCGCCCGCAAGGCAGGATGCGCCGGGCGAAGGCGGTGCGGAAGGCTCGCCGCCGCGCACGAAAAGATCGGAAAGCAGCAGCTTTCCTTCCGGCTTCAGAATTTCGGCAAAGCGATGCAGCGCCTGCCCCGCGTCGGGCAGGAGCGAGAGCACGCATTCGCACAGAATGGCGTCGAAGGAGGCGTCGGGGAAGGGCGGATTCTGCGCGTCGGCCTGCACGAAGGGAAAGGGCTCGGTGAGGGAACATTCCCTGTCCAGCCCCGTGCCGTTCAGACCGAGTTCCCGCACAAGCGCCAGGCTGGCCCCGCTTCCGCAACCGACGTCGAGCACCGTGGAACCGGGCGCAAGAGCGCACAGCTCAAGGCCGTGACGGGTGAGCGCTGTTCCGCCCGGACGCCACGCGCCGCCCGCAATGCTCTGAAATACGGAGGATGCGTAGAGGGAAGATGCCGCTGCGCTCATTACTTGTCTTCCAGAAGCGCTTCCACTTCCGCCATTTTGCCTTCCGCCAGCGACTGGGGAATAAGCGTCAGTCCGCAGGAAGGGCAGCGGGGAAGAATGACGTCGAAGGCGCTGTGCATGTAGAGCGCCTGCACCTTGATCTGCTCAAGCGGCACATGGCACTTCGCACATATCCAGTCGCCGTCGTCCGTGGTGAAGTTCGGTTCCAGACTCATGTGAAAACCTCGTTTGCGTTGTCAATGGCTCAGGCGTGTACCTTTTCTTCCATGACGACCTTCGTTGCCGGCTGAATGGCTCCGGCCACCACCATGCGGTGGCACCACGCCTTGACCAGCGTGAATCCGCCGTCGTCGTCCGCCGTGTACTCCACCCAGAAGGTCACGTTGCGCGGCCTCCAGGAGCCGAGAATGTGGCCGTTCTCCCGGTTGAGGAACTTGGCCCCGCTCTCTTCGATGCCCGCAATGGCCGCAACCACGTCCTGACGCAGAATGTAGCGCCGTTCCATGGCTTCGCGCACGTCTTCGGGAATGCGCAGCAGAATCGGTTCCTCGTGGCTTCGAGCGTCGGGCTTCTGTCCGAGAAATTCTTCGAGCGCCGCTTCCTTCAGCGCCGCGCGTCCGGCGCGGCGTGCGGAAAGGCCGGGCGCGGAGGCCTGTACGCCTTCTTCCGCGGTCTGCGGAAGCACATCGAAAAGGTGCCAGCTTTCCGTTTCCGCGGCAAAGCGGTCGTGGCACATGATGCAGGACGTGAGCACGGGAAGGGAAAATTCTCCGGCGCGCTTTTTGGCGAGGGCGTCGGCCACGTCCGGCTGCGCGTTCCATACCAGTCCGCCGTAGCCGCAGCAGGCGCTTTCGTCGCCGGTGCGCGCGGCCTCCTCCACGCGTATGCCCGCCTTGGCGGCAAGGGAGCGCACGGCTCTCTGCCATTCGGCGTCATGCCTCGCACCGCAGGGATCCTGCACGTTCATGACGCGGGGCGCGCGGCTGGAAAAAGGTTCGGTCATGAGCGAGTCGAGCTTCGACCACAGCGAGGTGATCTTCGCCTCGGGAAGCGCCAGCCTGAGCGCCGTCATGCAGGAAGAGCAGGCGGCAAGAATTTCCGGTTTGCCGCAGGACTCCCAGTCGCGGCGGAGCGTCTCGGCGTGCTCGCGGAAAAGGGCCTCCCGTCCGGCCCAGTGCGCGGGAATGCCGCAGCAGGTGCTGTAGAGCGACACGCCGCCGGGCAGATGGTCGCGCAGATGGCGGTACATGGCAAGCACCTGCCCGCCCCGCGAGGCCGCCAGCTGACAGCCGGGGAAAAACAGGCTCGCGGCGTGCCTGCCCTGCGCGGCAAGGGTGGGGTCTTCCAGCAGAAAGGCGCTTTCCGGGCCGCAGGCCTGCGCCATGTCTTCCAGCGCAAATTCGTGGGCTGAGGCCGGCATGACGTCGCGCTCCACGGCGTCGCGCCGGGCGGCAAGGCACAGATCGGCCATGGAGAAGTGCTCGGGACAGATGACTTCGCACTGACCGCACAGAGCGCAGCCGTTCATGATGACGTTGGCCGTGCGGGTGCCGCGTATCACCGAGGCGTTGTTGTAGAGCTTGCGCGCATAGACGCGGGGAAATTCCTTGTACTTCTGGAGGAACGGGCATTCCTTCACGCACTGCATGCAGGAGCAGCGGATGCAGCGGTCGGCTTCGCGCCGGGCTTCTTCTTCCGTGTATGCGTCGCCGGAGGGCAGAACGCGGGAGAGAGGCGTCACGCCGTCGAGCGGCGTGTGCAGGCGGTTTTCCCTGTTTTCGCCTTCGCGGGCAGCCACCAGCGAAACGCCGGTGAGAACGCGTTGCAGCGTGATTCCGGCCCGTCGGCCTTCTCCGGCCTGTGAGGACGCGGAGGCATAGCTCGCCCCCGTGGGGGTGCGGCTGGCCCAGCCTCCGCAGCAGACCTTGTCCTTCCAGAGCAGCGTTGCGGCGTCGATGTTCTCGCGCGCAGGGGAAAACGCGCAGACCGAGGCGTCCACAAACACGGCCCCGAAATCTTCGAGGCAGCGGTCAAGAAGCGCTTCGTCGAGAGCGGCGCGCTCAAAGCTCACATGAAATTTTTCCAGCGCGCGCAGCTCCTCTTCCGCCACGGCGGCGTTGAGGGAAGGAAAGGCGCGGAGGAGCGCTTCGTCTTTTTCGCCTTCGTGATAGACCGTGACCGCAAAGCCCTTGTGCGAAATGTCGAAGGCGGCGACAAGACCCGCCAGCCCTGAGCCGAGCACGGCAAGCTTCTGGCCTTTGGGAGGCCGGATGAGCGGTTTTGTCTGTGCGGAAACGGCGCTCATGCAGAATTTTTCCAGCGCGGATACGGCAAGACCGCCGCCGAGATCGCGCCGCAGGCAGGCGTTTTCGCAGGGATGATCGCACACGGCGGTCATGACGCCGGGCAGAGGCAGATGCCGCTCCAGAAGTTTGCGGGCGTCGCGCACCTTGCCCGCGGCAAGGCATTCAAGAAAGGAACGCACATCCATGTCCAGCGGACAGGCTGTGCGGCAGCGGGGCGCGGCTTCCTGCGTGCAGCGGGCCTCGACGGCGTGAAGTTGGCTTTGTTCCAGCACGGCGTACCTCGAAAAAAGAAAAGACTGCCCGAAGCGGCTCCGGGCAGAAAAAGGGCGGGGCCGGAGAAGCCCGAAAAAGCTCTCCGACCCCGGATGATCAAGTTACTTGGCGGCCTTTTCCTTCAGTCCTGCCAGCACCTTTTCGGGGTAGGCGGGCAGGTGCGTGATGCGGACGCCGCAGGCGTTGTAGATGGCGTTGATGATGGCCGGATGCGGGCCGCACAGCGGAATTTCACCCGTGCCGGAAGCGCCGAACGGACCGTCGGGACGCTTGCTCTGCACGTAGATGATTTCCATGTTGTCCGGGATGTCCTTGGGATAAGGAATGCCGGCGCCGAGCATGGTGCTGTGCTTCTTGATGTCCTCGTAGTCTTCGGACAGCGCAAGGCCGATGCCCTGAGCAAGGCCGCCCCAGATCTGGCCGTCGGTGATGAGCTTGTTCACCACGGTGCCGATGTCGGCGACCATGGTCATCTTTTCCACCTTGGTCTTGCCGGTGGCGAGTTCCACGGCCACTTCGGCCATGAACAGACCGTACATGTAGCAGGCGAAGGG
>NZ_CALUYL010000011.1 GCF_944324995.1 uncultured Mailhella sp. | reverse complement strand
TCCCCCAAAAATAAAAGTTTTAGGAAGGGGGATGGGGGTGCGGGGAAAGGGGGACAGCCCTTTTTCAAAAGGGTGTCCCTCTTTCCCCGCAATCTCTTCTCTCCTCTCTCTTCCTCCCTCTCCCTACTTTCCTTCCAGTTTGGCGAGGGCGTCCATGAGGGCGTCGATGTCGGCGGGGGTGGGGGTGGAGGGGAGGCCGGCGAGCATGCCGAGGCCTTCCATGGCGTCGTGGAAGGATTCGGGGGTCATGCTTGTGACGGCGGCGGTATGGATCATGGCGTTGACGGAGAGCACCTGGAACACGGCGTGGCGCAGGGCGGCGTTGTCGGCGTTGATGTCGAGCACGACGAGGGCGGGCAGGCGCCGGTTCAAGGAGTTGAGGGCGTCGTCCATGTTGCAGGCGAGGCTCAGGACGGCGCCGTGTTTTTCAAACTGCGGCCGGAGGCTCTGCCAGAGTTCGGCGCGGGGCGAGACGACGAGGATATCCATGGTGCAGGGCATCAATGGGCGTGACCGCCGCCGCAGGTGAATTCAAGGCTGAAGGGCTGGAGCTGTCCGGCGATGTAGGCGTTGACGGCGCTGCCCACGGTGAGCTGATTGCCGGCAAAGAACACCTGCACGCCCACCTGCTGGAAGCCCATGAGCGGACGCATGCCCATGCCGCCGGCGAGCAGCACGTTGACGTTGTGCGAGGCGAGGTGCTGCACGGGAGCGAGGCAGCCGCCCTGCTGATGAGGCACGTTTTCCAGCGTGGAGACGGACTTGATCTTGTTGTCCTCGATTTCCACGATGGTGTAGATGTCGCAATGGCCGAAGTGCATGCCCATCTGGGCGTCGAGGCCGCCGGGCATGGCGGAAGGAACGGCAACAATAGTGCTCATGTAAGACTCCTGAAAACGGTCGTAGAGGCGCCTTTCAGCGGCGCACGTTCAGCTTCTGAAGGGCCGACCACATGTCCTTCAGTCTGTTTCCCACAGGATTGTCGAATTCCGTGAGAGCCTTGCGGGCCACCATGGCCCGCGTGACCACGGGATCGAAGGGGAGGCGTCCGAGAAGGACGTCGCCGCGCTGTTCGCATTCTCTGGCGATGGCGTCGGCCTCTTCCGGATTGAGATCCGCCTTGTTGATGATCACGGCCACCGGCACGCGGAAATGACGGCACAGATCCGCCACGCGCAGAAAGTCGTGACGTCCGGAGGGGGTGGGTTCCACCACGCCCACGGCCAGACTTGCGCCCGACAGCGAGGATATGACAGGGCAGCCCACGCCGGGCGAGCCGTCGCAAAGAATGGTATCGAGGTTCTGTTCACGGGCGAGGGCGCGGGCTTCGGCCTTGAGCAGGCTCACGAGCTTGCCGGAGTTCTCCTGACCGGGGAAGAGCAGCGCGTGAACCATGGGCCCGAAACGGGTGTCGCTTTTGTACCAGTCGCCGCAGTGGGGCTCTTCCAGATCAATGGCCCCGGCCGGGCACAGATGCGCGCACACGCCGCAGCCTTCGCAGCGCAGCGGATCGACGGCATAGCCCTCTTTGTGCAGGGCAATGGCGTCGAAGGCGCACAGAGCGGCGCATTTGCCGCAGCCGAGGCAGGCGTCGCGCCGGATGACGGCCTTGTGGCCGGAGACGAAGGCGTGAGTTTCCTGCGGGCTGGGATCAAGCAGAATGTGCAGATCGGGAGCATCGACGTCCAGATCGCAGATCACCTTGTTTTCGGCCAGATGCGCAAACGCTGCGCTCACGGTGGTTTTTCCCGTGCCGCCCTTGCCGCTGATGACGACGATTTCACGCATGATGCGCCTCCCGGGCCCGCTTCGCCCCGAATTCGACAAGCGCGTCCCTCAAATGTTCAAAGCGTTCGCGCCAGGCGGGGGAGAGCTCTGCCAGCAGACGGCCCGACGCGTACTGTTCGGCGGCTTCGCGTTCAAAGGGAAGCTCGGCAAGCACGGGCACGTCGTGCTCGCGGCAGTAGGCGCGCACGGCTTCGTCGCCCTCGGCGTTGCCTTCCGCCCCGGCACGGTTGATCACCGCCGCCACGGGCAGCTCCATGGGCAGAAACGCCTGATGCGCCAGACGAAAATCGTGAAAGCCGAACGGCGTGGGATCCGCCACCAGCAGAATCACGTCGGCTTCGCGGGCGACGGTCACGGCCGGACAGCTCACCCCGGGAGGGGAATCGATGAGGGCGTCGGCGGAACGTTCTTCGAGCATGGCGGAGAGCCGGCGCAGCTCCTGACGCAGCAGCGGCGGCGTCATGGATTCCCCGATGCGCGTGCGGCCCGCAAGATATCTCGCCGAACCGTTCAGCACGTCGCCGCTCTCAAGCACGCCGAGCTCGCGCTTTCCGTGAACGAGCGCGCCCGAAGGACACACGGCAAAGCATCCGCCGCAGCCGTGGCACATGTCGGGAAAAAGCGTGATCCGCCCCGCAAACGACGCAATGGCCTTGTACGTGCAGATGTTCCGGCACTTCTCGCAGTGAATGCACTTTTCCGGATCCATGTTCGGCACGTCGAGCCAGGCCGTCGTCGTTTCCGTAATCCGCGGCGGAAGAAAAAGATGCAGATTCGGCGCTTCGGCGTCGGTGTCCACGGCCACGAGCGGCCCGCGCCACACGTCGGCAAGCGAGGCCGTCACGCAGGTCTTTCCCGCGCCGCCCTTGCCGCTGGCAATGACTACCCGCATGATTCCTCCGCTACTTGTTCGAGGCTTCGGCAAAGGGAAGGGAGCCGCTTTCAAAGCGTTCCACCGCCTCGCGCACGCTCACGTTTTCCACGTCCTGACAAACCTTGATGCCCGCCGCCTTCAGCGCTTCAAAGGCCTTGGGCCCCACATAACCGCTGATGACCACGTCCACGCCCGCGCGCGCCATGCGCTCGGCCGTCTCTATGCCCGCGCCCATGCTCATGGTCTGCGAGGCTCCGTTGTCGATGTATTCCACGCTCTTCTCCGGAAGCGTGACAACAACAAATCCGCCGGCCCGGCCGAAACGCGGATCTACCATGTCGTCAAGCGTGGGTCCTTCACTCGAAACTGCAATCTTCTGCATGGTGTGCTCCTTGTGCCCGGAACAGGAATCGGAAACCACGGCGTACGTGCCGCCTTCAATGCGCAACGCCATCCCCTGCGTGAGCGCCAGCGCTACCGTGCGCCGCGCCGACGCCAGCGTTCGCCCGAACGTGTGACGCGATACCCGCATGTGCTGCGACGCTTCCTGCGCCGTGAGCCCCTCCGCATCCGCCAGACGCAACGCCTCCAGCTCGTCCACGCTCAAACACGCTTCCTGAAGCTCGCGCAGCGGTATCCCGCGCGGCTTGAAATACGTCACCGAGGGCGCAGAACTTACATATCGACATTGTCTGGGACGCGGCATCTTCCTTCCTTCCGAACCTGAAAATCAATGTTCGTTTTGCACAAATGAGCATAATCAGAAAAATCCCCGCGTCAACCCCCTCCGTAATGCGGAAAGGCAGAAAAGGCAGAAAAGGCAGAAAAGGCAGAAAAGGCAGGAAAGACAGGAAAGGCATGCGGGGGAAATAATTCCCCCCGCGCCCCCCTGTTTCTGCCTCGCAGCTAACGCTGCTTCGGCAGGACAGGGTAAACGGGAAGATTATGGCCGAATCTGTGGGCGAAGGGGGGAGTGGAAGGCCGGAAGGCCGTCTCTCAACGCACTGGGGCCCCGGGCGACGTCAGGAGCCCGGCCGACGGGCATAAGTAGGCGGGATTCACTCCCGCCGTTGAACGCAGCCGCCGTCGTGCAAGTCATGCAGGCCGTACAGCGTGTCTTGCGCAAACGGGCCTGCGTGTTCTTCGGGAGGCGGGAGGGTGGAAAGGCTGGGACTGCGAGGGGTGGTGTGCTTGGCAGGCGCTGTTCGGTCTGCGGACTCAGTGCAGGTGTGTCCTGTCGGATCCACCTGCGGTGGCCGACTCCTGTCCGGCCTGCGCCGGACAGTCGTGAGTAAGGAAGGGATTTCCAGATTATTGGGGGAGGTGATTCTCCGGATTGGAGAAACGGTGTCGAGGTTTATCGGGGCGTGTGCCGCGGCATTCGTTTCTGATGACAGGCTCGCGGGGCGGGCATGTCAAAGGCAACGATTTTCCGATGAATTGAGGGAAACACAGCGTGTTTTGGAGCTTAGAAGGCGATGCGGACGCAGGAGGGGGAACCAGGCAGAGAACCAGCAGGGAAGACGAGGAGGATGTTCACCGCTCCCCCCAAAAGCTGCGGGACGTGCCCGACAGGGTTCGTCCCGCAAATTATGGGGGTTCGGGGGAGATTATCTCCCCCGATGCCTTTTCTGCCTTTTGTCTTTTCTGTCTTTTTGCCTTTTCTGCCTTTCTCTCCCCTGTCTTTCCTGTGTTTTTGTGATTTGTGCAGAGCTGGATTATCCGGGATTTTTGGGGGTGCGATATTGGCTGTTGGGGTGCGAAGCGGCGGTGTTTGGGGTGGGACGGCCGCATTCGGCGAGGCATGGATGGGGATGTCCAATGTCGACAATTTTTGACTTTGAGAAAAAAGTCAGGAAGTGAGGGGAGTTGAGAAATTTTTTATGGGCGGCTGCGGGAGTGGGGGGAAAAGAAGAACAAAAAAAGAATGAGCGGGGTGATTTTCTTTGCGGAGCAGGGGGGATCGGAGGGCGGGGAGAAACAAAGGAAAAACATGAAAAATGGAGAAAAATTGAGAAAATTTGAGAAAAACGAAAAGCAAGTTGTGGAAGAAAAAGTGGAAAACTTTGTGGAATTTTTTTGTTATCGGAGAAATTTCAAGTGTTATCAAGGGATTAATATAAAAAGCCCGATAATGGAGGAGTTGAAAATTTTTTCAACTATGATAATGAGTTATTAGTTCGAGACGTTGTGGAAAACGCACTTGCGGCATAGTGCGGATTTTTGATTCATGCCGATGGTATTTTCCTTTGCCCTTCTGTAAAGATTCTCTGTTATGAAAGAAATCTGGTCTTCTATACTTAACGAACTTCGCAGCAGACTCCCCGAGGGGAAGTTCAAGGTTTTTCTTGAGCCTCTCAAGGGTGATGTGGTCAAATTGTCGCGCACTGACCGTTCCGGCGGCCAGGGGCTTCTTATTGAACCTGTCGGAGCCTGCGAATGGGAAGTTCGCCTGACCGCCATGAATGATTTTATGGCGGCTCAGGTGCGCGATCAGTTTTCTCAGGCCATTGCGGAAGTGGCGTCTTCGCAGCTCGGCAGCCGCGTGAAGGTGACGGTGCGGGCGTCTTCGTCGCGCAAGAAGGCGGAGTTGCCGCGTCCGACGAGTCTTGAGCAGCTGGCGGCTTCCATTCCGTCCACGGCGCCGACCGTGCTCATGGCCGACAAGCAGCTTGATCTGCCCATGCCGCTGCCCCGGGTGCGCACCTTCAATCCGGCCATGATGAAGGGGTGGAAGCACTCCTTTGAAGATTTTGTGGTCGGTCCGTGCAATCAGATAGCCTATGCGGCGGCGAGCAACATTCTGGAAGCGAGCGCTCCGGTGGACATGGTGTTTCTGTGTGCGGGAGCGGGGCTCGGCAAGACGCATCTCACGCAGGCGGTGGGACGCGCGCTCAGTCTGGAAGCCGACAAGCGTCAGGTGCGCATGGAGTATCTCACGGCCGAGGAATTCACCTCGCAGTTCGTGCAGGCCATGAAGTACAAGACCATCGACCAGTTCAAGGAACGTTTCCGTCAGCTGGACATGCTGCTTCTGGAAGACGTGCATTTTCTGCGCGGCAAGGATCGCACGCAGGAAGAACTGCTTTCCACGATTAAGAATCTTCAGGATCACGGCGGCCGCGTGGTGCTCACGAGTTCGTTTGCGCCGCGCGATCTGGCGGGTGTGGATTCGCAGCTGGTGTCCCGGTTCTGTTCGGGCTTTGTGGCGAGCATGGAGCGGCCGAACCGCGACACGCGTCTGCACATTCTTCAGGAAAAGGCGCGCCGTCAGTGCATGGTGCTGCCTTCGGCGGTGGCCGATCTTCTGGCCGACCGCATCACCGGAGACGTGCGTCTCTTGGAGAGCTGCCTGCACAATCTCATGCTTCAGTCGCAGTTCACGGGGCACACGGTCACGGAAGAGATGGCCATCGACGTCATCCGCAACGTGGCGCGCACGAGTCCCAGCCTGAGTCTGGAAGACGTGGTGGAGCTCATCTGCCGCAGTTTCGATCTGACGCCCGCGCAGCTGAGTTCCAAGTCTCGCCGTCAGAATCTTGTTCTGGCGCGCAACACGGCGTTCTTCCTGCTGCGCAAGCACACCGATCTCACGCTGGAGCAGATAGGCGAACGTTTCAACCGCAAGCATTCCACGGTCATCAAGGGAATCACCGCCGTGGAACGCGAAATGAGCCGTCATTCTTCTCTCGGCGGCCAGATTGAGCACACGGTTTCCATGATTGAACGTTCGGCCATGCTGGCCTAGAGCTTTTCATTCTTGCCCTGCCCCGAGCGGGGCTTTTTTTTTGCCCGATTTTCGTCGAAGGGCGACAGGCCCGTGCCGGCGCCGGCATGGCGTCGATGAAAAGCGCGGACGAGGCGGGAGCACGGTTCTCTTTTCGGCATCGGCCCGACAATCCGGGCACCGGAAAAGGGCAGCTCCCCCTGCCGAACGTTCAGAGCGCTACAGACGGCCCTTCATTCCGCGAAATCGGCGCGTCGTTTTTGGATGCTAGGCAGGGCGCGAAAAGCGGCGCATGCCTGCGGACCTGCGATTCCGCAACGGGCAAATGCGGGAAAAGCGCGGGAGAAGAGCAGGGGAAGAGACGATGCACGCCGTGAGCAGGACGCGAACCTGCTCACGGCGCCTTGCGGTCATGCTGCAAGAGGGAAAGGACGTTCGAGTCCGAAGACATCGTGCCGTGTCCGGCGCGAGGCAGCATGTTCCGATTCACGGCTTGCGTGCTTTCACCGAAAAGTCGACGCACAGAAACTAGACGGTCGGGGAGAGGGGGATTCCCCGAGAGAGCCTGAAAACATTGCTCGAGGTGTGACAAGAATGCCTGGGATGTTGTAAAGACACCGTGCTTTGGGTATGCTGAACAGCATGTTTTCAGGAATC
The DNA here is from genome assembly GCF_944324995.1 of uncultured Mailhella sp. GTDB lineage: Bacteria > Desulfobacterota > Desulfovibrionia > Desulfovibrionales > Desulfovibrionaceae > Mailhella. The sequence continues at coordinate 72,985 of NZ_CALUYL010000011.1, read as the reverse complement.
GTCAGCCGTACGACCTGTAAAAAGAGACCGGCCTGTATTTTTTTAAGGTGGTAAGTTATGATCGACATCAGTCAATGTGATTCCATCTGGACGAAGTTTCTTGAACTCTGGCCTGTGGAGAAGGTGCGGGGCATGACGTTGCCGCAGTATCATACACTGAGCGATCAGAGCAGTTTTGTGCGTTGCCTTGAAAGCATGACGGACAAGCTGGGCTCCATCTGGGGTGGCAATGCCTTCAAGTTCGGCATTTATCAGCGGGGAAATACCGAAGTATCGGAAAAGAAGTCCCGCGGGTTCATCTACGGGGAGAAATATGCCTGGCGCTCATGCCTGGGAAATTCTCCAGAGGAAGCCTTTGCGGTCGTCAAAAAAAATGTTCTGAGCATTATTGAGGCCGTGCAGGCCCGGAATCTGGATGCCGTCACTGCCGATGCGCTCTGGCCCATGGTGGCATGGAAAATCGCCTTTCTCTATCAGGACCGGCAGAATCCGCAGCTTGTCTGCGTATACAGGCGCGAGAGACTGACGACGGCTCTTGGCGATGCCGAATCGTCGAGTCTGAGCACTGCAGAGCTGTATCGCCGACTCATGGATCGGCGTGGAGAAAGAAACCTGTTCGCCTACAGTGAGCAGATATGGAGTCGGAAGACGGAAGTTGAAGCGTTGACGCCTGCCTTGAAGAGAAGCATTCCCCTGAATCAGATTTTGTATGGCCCTCCCGGCACGGGCAAGACCTATGCCACGGTGGACAGAGCTCTGGAGATATTTGCAGCCTCGGGAATGAAGGGGATCGGTCAGACCAGAGAGGAAAAGAAGCAGTGCTTTGACCGTCTGGCGGCCAAGGGACACATACGCTTTGTGACCTTTCATCAAAGCTTCAGCTATGAAGATTTCGTGGAAGGGATACGCGCTTTTGCAGGAGAGAACGGCAACGTCGGCTATGCCGTGGAGGACGGCATTTTTAAGGAGCTGTGCAATACCGCGCGCAGCCGCATTCATCGCATCGGAACGGACAAGGTCGAGCTGAGCGGGCGGCGAATATGGAAAATGTCCCTTGGGAACACGCAGGGCGAGGATGCCTACATCTATGACGAGTGCCTGAAGAACAGCTATGTTCTTCTGGGATATGGCGGCTGCGTGGACTTTTCGTCCTGCCGGACGGAACGGGAGATCCATGAAAAGTTTAAGAGCGCTCTTCCCGAACAGATCGGGAACAACGATTATGCCGTCGGCGTGGTGAACAAGTTCTGCCGCAGAATGAAGGTGGGCGATATCGTGGTCGTTTCCGACGGCAACCGCAAGTTCAGGGCCGTCGGTGAAATTACGGGCGGGTACAGGGTCATGCAGAGAGAGGGGGACTCCTACGGGCAGTGCCGCAACGTCAGATGGCTCTGCACGTTTTCACCCTCGCGTCCCGTCGAGGACGTCATGACTAAGAACTTCAGTCAGATCACGCTGTATGAGCTCGGCACCGACGTTCTTGATCCAGAAAGACTGGAAATGCTGCTTCAGGGAAGAGAGTCCGGGGGAGACGAAGCACTTCCCTATGTCTTGATCATTGATGAGATAAACCGGGGCAACATCGCGCGCATATTCGGCGAACTCATCACGCTCATTGAAGATTCAAGAAGGGAAGTCCTGCCGGGTAGCAGCGCAAAGAGAGAAACGCTCTGGGTGCATCTTCCCTATTCTCGGGACAAGTTCACCGTGCCGGAGAACGTATACATCATAGGTACCATGAACACGGCTGACCGGTCGCTGACGGGACTCGACATTGCCCTCCGCCGTCGCTTTTTCTTTGAGGAGGTGCCGCCGCAGCCTCAGCTTCTGGAGAGTCTGGTTCTGGATGAGGCGTCTGGAATTTCCCTCGGCAAAATACTCAGCGACATGAACCAGCGCATTTCCGTGCTGCTGGATCGGGATCACCGCATCGGGCATGCGCCGTTCATGCGCCTTCTGAACGGATTTTCCCTGAACGACGAGCATGAAAAGGGGCGTTTCATGCGTGCCCTTGCGGAGATATTCCGGCGGCAGACAGTTCCCTTGCTCGAAGAGTACTTCTTTGAAGACTGGCAGAAAATTCAGTGGGTTCTCAACGATCACAGAAAAAAGGACAAGAACAGGTTCCTGCATGTCGTTCAGTCGAAGGCATCGCTGTTCGGAGATTCGGTTTCCCTCGGCAGGCCTTGTGAGATATGGGAATGGAGTGAGCCGGCCTTTCAGAACCTGGCCTCCTATATTCAGATTTCCGATGCCGCAGTCGAGCCTGAGGACGTGCCGGACATGGACGTTCAGGAAGAGACCTCCGAAGAGACGGAGGATAACGTCTCGCCTGAAGACAATGCAGGCATGAAGCGCGACGATTTTGAGGAATATGATGACTTCATCATTGAGCGATACAGGTACAACAACAACTTTCCCATCCGCATACGGAGAAAAAACGGACCGGATGTAGAAAGCGGAAAGGTGCGCAAGGTTCTGCGGCAGATAGCCGCAGAGCTCGGCATAACACTTACGGGCAATACGCAGCACATGGGCGCGCAGCTTATCCGATGGCTGAAGGAGCATAAGCCTCAGCCATGAAGCAGTATACCGTTCGTGAATATGCCCGCCTGACGACGGATGCCGTGTCGCTGCCCTCGCTTGACCGGGTGCAGATACCGGCATCGGCCTTTGACTGGCTGGCGGAACTTTGCGGAAAGGACGCCATGCTGGGCGAGCTTCGCAGTCGAACCGAGCTTCAGTTGAAGAGCCTTGTCGGCGTGTTGACCACGCCATGTGGTGTTCAGCTGGAGATGCTTCCGAAAACGCAGCATGATGCCGACAGGGCTTCGGAGGGCCGTCGTCAGCTCATACGGATGCTGACGAAGCTGATAGACGCAGATTGCCGCAGCTTCAGCACTGCGGACATCAGTCTGTTTGAGCGCCCTCTGACGGAATGGGTGGCCCGGCAGTTCCTTCTTCGCCTGCATGAGCTGATGAAGCACGGCCTTCGCTGTGACTACAAAAGAGTGGAAGAAGTGTCTTCCTTTCTGCGCGGGCAGCTGGACGTGCACAGGCAGATGCAGCAGCCTCCGCACAGGCGGCATGTTTTTCATGTCCGGCATGATGTCTTTCTTGAGGACAGACCGGAAAATCGTCTTCTGCGCAGTGCGCTGGAACGGGTGAGAGCATGTGTGCGTCTGGCGGAAAACTGGCGGCTTGCCGCTTCCTTGTGCAAGCTCATGCAGCCCGTGCCTTTGAGCCGGGATGTTCAGGGCGACTTTTCGCAGTGGCGCCGCGACAGGCTGATGGCTTCCTATGCTGCGATTCGTCCGTGGTGTGAACTTGTTTTGGGAAAAGACATGCCTTATGCCGTTTCCCACAGTCATGAGGGCATGAGCATGCTGTTTTCCATGGATGTTCTTTTCGAGCGGTACGTTGCCCAGACATTGCGTGGAAAGCTTATGCCGGGATCTGTGCTGGAGGCTCAGTCTGAAGGCTGGCTCTGCTCGCGCAGCGGACACGCCTGCTTTAAGCTCAGGCCTGATATTGTTGTGTGCTGCGACGGGCGGACGTGGGTGCTGGATACCAAGTGGAAAAGAATTGAAAAGAGCTCCGACGTGGACAATCACGATGTATACCAGCTTTATGTTTACGGCCGACAGTGGACGCACGGAACGGGTGACGTGGCACTGGTGTACCCGGAGCATGAAAAATTTCCCCATCCGCAGAGGCCGTTTCAGTTCATGGGAGAGGAAATGCGTCTTCTCGTCACGACATTTGACCTGAATGACGACAGGCTGCGCTGCGGCCTGGATGAAGAGGAGAATTTTCCTTGGCTGGCTCAGTGAAAGCAGAGGAAAACATACAGGAGAAGGGCGGAAATACCCTGTTTTCGGTCCGGTCCGCACGGCGTACGGTGAGATTTACCTCCGAGTTGTGCGTTTTTTCCGCCGACATGGGCGCGCAGTCAGAGACGGGGTGACAAGTAAGTCCGCGTTCGGACTTCCGATCGGATTTCAGCTGCGATGAAGCGCGCAGCTTGTCGATTAACTTCGGCTCTGAGGGAATGCTCGGATTTCCGACCGGCTTCGATGAAGAGGCAGCGCGCGGATTTTGAGTGACTTCGGCGGCAGGGGGTGCTTGTGCTCGCCCCATGCGTGGAGCGTTTTCGGCGTGTTTCCGCAAGCGGCCTTTGACGGCGTCCTCGAAGTTTCGACGGACTCGCCAGCGCGCCGATGCGTTCTCCCGGTCGTCGGCGTTCTCCCAGCGTGCCGTTTTGTCCGGTTTGTTTGTCCGGCTTGTCGCGTTGCAGGGCATGCTGCGGCAAGCGCACTCTGCTCCGCGCCCGGTCAGAAGAGTCCCTAGATTTCCCGGCAGCACCAGATGACGCGGCCGATGACGCGTACGCTGTCGGCAAGATCGCCGTGCAGATCCACGCTGATGGGCGAATATTCGGGATTGCGGCTCCGGAGCACCAGCTGTCCGCCGGGCAGCGTTTCCACCTGCTTGATGTAGATTTCCTCGTTGATGCCCATGGCGTAGATGGCGTGCCCGTAAATCTGGCACTTGCTCTGATCGACAAGCACCATGTCGCCGTGTCGGATGTCCGGTTCCATGCTGTCGCCGCACACCTTCATGAGCACCATCTTGTCCGGGTTGCCCTTGCGGCACAGCCAGTCCTGCCGGAAGGAGAAGTACGAAAGCACGTCGCCGTCGGTTTCCAGACTGCCCTTGCCCGCGGCAAGGCGCGCGGCCACCAGCGGCACCATCACCAGGCCGATGGCGTCCTGCCCGGAGCCCACTTCGCCGAAAAAGCTTTCGCCCTTGGCGCGGCGTTCCCGCATGGCGTCGTCCTCCTGTTCGGCCGCGGCGGCATGGGACTCCGACGCGGGCACGACGCCCGTTCCGGGCTCTCTGCCGAAAAATATCCAGTCCGTGGACAGCCCGAACTGAGCGGCCACTTTCAAAACCCAGCCGTCGGGAATGCGCCCCTTGCGACGGGCCTGACTCACGGCCTGCGGAGACACGCCGAGAAGCTCGGCAAGCTGGCTGTCGCGCCGAAGTCCGGCTCCCTGGAGGAGGCGATCGAGAGTTTCAGGTGTTGCGCTGTTCATGAATCAATATTTAAAGGAAGAGAACAAAAAAGTCAATTGAAAGTTGAAAAAATGCAAAAAGTTCAAAATGTAAATTTTTAGTTGACAAAATAAATAAAACTGGCAAAAGAGAGTCGTGTTCACCACAAAAAATCAATGAGATTTTTCAAGGAGACCTTCCTATGGCCATGAGTGACGATATCCGCAGCGTGCGTTCCTTCCTTGGTTCTCTGAATGTCGAAACTTTCAGTCCCTCGCTGGTGGCCCTGGCCTGCAGCAATCTCGAAGCCCTGGCCGAGCAGGCCGAAGCGCTGGAGAACACGCCCCTGGCCGTTCGCCGTTCTCCCCGTCGCCGCGCTGCGCCCGCCGCCGCGGTGCGCCGCATGGAAGTGCTGTCGCTGCTCCAGTAGCCTGCGCGGAGTGCTCTGTGCTTACGGTTCGGCAGGGCAGGTGACGCTTGCGGATGCCTTCGCGGGCCTTGGTCGGGAGCGCAACGCCTCCTCGTTCAGAGAAGGCACGCCGGGATTCGGCGGGCTTGGCGGACGCCTTGCGCTGCGCCGGGCGAAGCCGCGCCAGTTTTTCCCCGGAGCGGCAGAGTGCCGGGCACGGACGCCGTGCAGCGCTGGTGCCGTCGCCGCGCCGGGCGACGTGGATTTTCTGCGGGGATGGACTCGGATGCGGCACAGGTCAGCGATGGAGTCGTGCGGGACAGAACTCCGGCATGGAGCGGAGCGTCGGGCGGATGCCGTTGCGACGGAAGCTCCGCTGCGGTCGGCTTCCGAGAGCACAGATGATGCACAGGCTTTTTGACGCGCAGGCTCTGCGCCGCGGCATGCTGCGAGTCAGCGGCGTAAGGCGTGCAGAGACACGGCTGACCGGTATCGCCCTTTCTTTTGAGGGCTCGGGCGTTTGTGTACTGACCGGGGAAAACGCCGTTCGGAGGTGATGCGCGGCAAAAAGTCCTCCGGCTGCCTTGCCCATTAAAATAAAAAATTCTCTTCGCCGTTTCCGCCGCGCCGCAAAAAATTCCCGCGGCCGCTGCCCTGCGTTGCGATAAACTTCATCCCGGTTTGCGACGCGCGGCAAAAATTTTTCATAGGCGGCTGCGCGGCATCACGCAAGGCAGCCTCCCGCTGCTTCAGAAAAGCACGTTCTTCAACGGGGCGCGCGGTAAAGAATCTCTCCGATTCTGCGTTGCGCCGTGAAAAGACGCCTTCCCCGGTGTCGGGCAAAAATTCCCGCCGTGGCAGGGCACAACCACTTCGGCAGACGCGACACGAAATCTCTTTGCTGTCGGCGCTCAAAAAGCTCCGGCAGTCCGTGCCGCAGGAATCCTCCCTCCGCGGCGTTGGGGGAAAACGTCGTTCGGCGGCGATGCGCGGGAAAAAGTCCTCCGGCTGCCGTGTTCAGCAAAAAATCCCTCCGCCGTTTCCGCCGCGCTGCGGAGTGTTCCCGTCGCCGCGGCTCTGCGTTGCGATAAACTTCATCCCGGTTTGCACCGCGCCGCAAAAAGTCCTCCGGCTGCGTTTCTGCGGCCGCGTTTTTTCTCAAAAAAAATCCCTCCGCCGGATACCGGGGAGGGATTCATGTTTTTTCATCCGCTACATGTTCTTGTTGCGATAGACGAACTGGTGCGGATCAATGCCGTATTTCTTCACCTTGTAGTTCACGATGCGGTAGCTCGACTTGAGGTCGCGCGCCGCCTTCAGCATGTTGCCTCCGGCCTTGATGAGCGCGTCCACAAGCAGTTCCTTTTCAAAGCGCGTCACGGCGTCGCCGAGGGAGAGTCCGGCTTCGGTGGCCGTGCTTTCGGCGGTCTGGAGCGAGGGCGGCAGGTCGCCGGCGCGGATCACGCCGTCTTCGCAGTACTGGGCCGCGCGCTGAAGGCAGCTCGTGAGCTCCGAAACGTTGCCCGGCCAGAAGTACCGGGTGAGCAGTTCCAGCGCCGGATAGGAAATGCGCTTGATTTTTTCCGTGTGATAGTCGGCGTTGCGCAGCAGCAGATGCTCCACCAGCGGCACGATGTCTTCGCGGCGCTCGCGCAGCGGCGGAATGTGCAGCGAGCACATGTTGAGCCGGGCGTACAGTTCTGCGGAAAAGCGTCCCTGTTCCACCAGCGTGTCGAGCTGGGCGCTCGTGGCCGCAATGACGCGCACGTCCACGGGCACGGGATCTTCGCCGCCCTGACGCAGCACGGTGTGCTCCTTGAGCAGCCGCAGCAGACTTTCCTGCGCGGCGGGCGTGAGGGCTTCCACGGCGTCGAGGAAGATGGTGCCCGTGTTGGCCTGTTCAAAGAGACCTTTCTGTGTCTGCATGGCCCCAAGAAACGCTCCCTTCTGATAGCCGCACAGCTCAATCTGAAGCCGTTCCGGCGGAAGGGCCGCGCAGTGGCACACGACAAGCGGCACGTCGCTGCGCGGACTGAAGGCGTGAATGCGCGTGGCAAGACGTTCCTTGCCCACGCCGGGCTCGCCGCACAGCAGCACGGGCGCGCGTCCCGGCGCGATGTGGGCGGCCTGTTCCAGAATGTTGCGCATGACCTTCGACTGCGCGATGAACGCGGAATCGGAACGGGCGTCTTCGCTGGCGAGATCGTTGGCGATGCGTCCGGGAAGGCGGCGCTGACGGCTGAGTTCTTCCTGCAGGTAGGCGGCTTCGTTGGCAATGAGCGCGGCCACCACTTCCATGAAGACGCGGCGTTTTTCGAGATCTTCGCGGGAGATGAATTCGGTGTCGGCGTTGAGGGTGCCGATGACCTCGCGCGCCGAAAGCGGACCGTCGCCCGCAGGCGCAAGGATGGGCACGGAAATGAAGGAGAGGCGTTCCATTTCCTCGTCGGTGCGCTCGAAGAGCAGGCTGAGGAAGAGGGAATCGCCCTTGAGTTTTTCCACGATCACGGAGCGACCGGTGGCAAAGACCTGTCCGGTGACGCCCACCCCGGGCGCGTAGTTGGCGTGATTGGCTCTGGGCTGGGTATCGGCGAGGCTGAGGCGCAGCATGCCGGTTTCGGGATCGAAGAGCACGAGGTGCGGACGCAGAAAACCGTGACGTTCGGAAAGCTTGCGCAGCAGCGAGGTCAGACTGGTCTGGAAGGGGCGTTTGGGGCCCATTTCGCTGGCCATGAGGCGCAGGGTTTCCAGCCAGGGGCTGACATCCTGATTGGCAGCGTTATTGGAATGATGCAGCATGAAAGCACTCCGACAGTCGGAACGGCGTTATTTGAGAGAAGCAATGCGGGAACGGAAGAACGCGGCAGACTCCTGATCGGTGGGGGGCAGGGCGGCGACGGCGGCTTCGTAGGCGGCCACGGCTCCGGCCTTGTCGCCGGCGGCGACGGCGGCTTCGGCTTCCTGCTGGCGGATCACGGGCACGGCGTCGGAGGGAGCGGAAGCGGCGAGTTTCTTGAATTCATCGCGGGCGGCGGCAAAATCGCCCTTGTGCATGAGCACCTGAGCGTAGTTGAGGCGGGCGGCAAAGGCGAGAGGGGTGTCGCCGTCGGCTTCGGCCACGCGGGCGTAGGCGGAAGCGGCCTTGTCCCAGTCGCCGGTCTGCACGGCGGAGGCGGCGAGTTCGAGATCGGCGGCGGCGCGCACGGCGGAAGGCGCGTCCTTGAGGAAGGTTTCGAGAGCGGCGACGCGGCGCGCCGGATCCTGAATGGAAATGACGCGGCCGAGGGCCTGACGGGCGTCCTTCACCTGTTCTTCGCGATACCACTGCCAGCCGGCCACGCCGAGAATGATGAGCACCACGACCACCACGCCGGCGGCGATTTTGCGGGCGTGAGTGAGCACGAAGTTCCAGAGGGGAGCGGCTTCGGGGCTGACTTCGGCCTGCATTTCGGCGCTGAAATTGGGAAGGTTCACGCCGCCCATGACGGGATCGGCGCCCTTGCGGAAGGCGGGCTGGGACAGAGGCGTAGGTTTCTGAATGGTGGGACGCTGTGCCATGTATGACTCCTTGAATGGGGAGAAGAGGACAAAAGGAAAGGCCGGATGACTTTCCGGCGCATGGAAGCACGCTAGTAGAGACTGACATAAATGTCAAACACAGACGCAGAAACGGCGCGGTTTTTCTGATGTCCATAAGGGATTTGCGGATTTCGTCAGAGCGGCGGCGGCCGAGCTGCGGTCAGGCTCCTGTGCGGGCGGGTTGCGCGCAGCTTCCGGGGGAGGAACTTGCCTGTGTCGCCTCGCGCAGAACGGGTTCGACGAAGTCGGAAAGGGCTTTTTTGATGCGTCGGGGCGGGAGCGTCTTCCATCGTTTCTTCACATGCCTCTTCCGGGCCGCGTTTTCTCTCGCGGCATTCATCTTCTGAGCGGCACCTCTTCCTCCTCCGATGCATCCTTTAATTAAAGAACAGCGTTCGGAGAGTACGCAGGCCCGTTTGCGCAGGACACACTGTACGGTCTGCGGAACTTGCACGACGGCGGCTGCGTTTAACGCCGGAAGTGAATTCCGGCTACTTGCCTGCCGTCGGCGCGACCGCCTGAAGGCAGGTCGCGGGCCCCAGAGCGTTGAGAGAACGCTTTTCGGTCTGCATTGTCAGCCTTAGATGTTTCTTCCTCCCAAAAATATTTGGAAATTCCATGTTGCCCGCGTTCCCCCGAGCGTTGAAAAAACGACTTCCGATTTACCTGTGGCCCTGACTTTGGTGTTCCCTCCAACATATCTGGCAGACTCCCCATATCGCCGGGGCTGAGGGGGGAGAGAATACTTTCTGGTCTGCATTTACGAAACTGTCCTCGATGTTCTCCCAAAAAACATCTGGAAATCCTCTCCTTTGACACGACTGTCCGACTTTTTGTCGGACAGGAGTCGGCCACCGCAGGTGGGCGCAGCAGCGCACACCTGCACTGAGTCCGCAGACCGAACAGCGCCCGCCAGGCACACCACCCCCTCGCAGTCCCAGTCTTTCCAAGCTCCCGCCTGTTTTCGGCAACGCGCTTTGCCTGCACGCTCCCGCCCCGCCGAGGGCGAAGCCTGAGGCGGAAACAGGGGGGCGCGGGGGGAATTATTTCCCCCGCATGCCTTTCCTGCCTTTTCTGCCTTTCCGGGGCAGCGCCCCGGTGCTCCGATCTGGTTCCCTTCCTCTCAATTGCCGAAATTGTCTTTGACTCGGGGGGCGGGGGACCGTATGCTTGGCGCATGTTTTTCTAAGGAGTTGGCAATGGAAGAAAGAGACATCCGTGAAGCCGTGCGTCTTGCCGGCAGAAAGGCGAAGGAAGCCTCCCGCCGGATGGCGGCGGCGAGTTCTGCGTCGAAGGTGCGTTTTCTGGAGACGCTGGCCTCGCTGCTGGAGGAGCGGGAAGGGGAGCTTCTGGCGGCCAACGGCAGGGATCTTGAAGCGGCCCGGCTTGCGGGGCTGGATGCGCCGCGCATGGACAGGCTGCGTCTGACGCCCGCCATTCTGGCCGACATGGCCGGGGCGTGCCGCTATGTGGCGTCGCTGCCGGATCCCGTGGGGGCCATGGATTCCCAGTGGCAGCGGCCCAACGGGCTGCTGGTGGGGCGCATGCGCGTGCCGCTCGGGGTGGTGGCCATGGTGTACGAGGCCCGGCCCAACGTGACGGTGGACGCTTCCATTCTCTGCCTCAAGGCGGGCAATGCGGTGATATTGCGCGGCGGTTCCGAGGCTCTTCATTCCAACGTGGCGCTGGCGTCGGTGCTGCACGAGGCGCTGAGCTCGGCGGATCTTCCCGGCGACGCGGTGCAGTTCATCGACATCACGTCGCACGACGCGGTTTCCGAGCTGTGCCGTCTTGACGAATTTGTCGATGTGCTCATTCCGCGCGGCGGCGAATCGCTGGTGCGCGCGGTGACGAGTCAGGCCACCATGCCCGTGCTCAAGCACTACAAGGGCGTGTGCCATGCCTTCATCGACGAGAGCGCCGATCTGCCGCAGGCGCTCGACATCGTGTACAACGGCAAGGTGCAGCGTCCGGGCGTGTGCAACGCGCTGGAATGTCTGCTGGTGCATGAGGCCGTGGCCGACGCGTTCCTGCCCATGGTGGCGGAAAAGCTCGGCGGCGCGGGGGTGAGCTTCCGTGCCGACGCCTCTTCGCTGCCGCTGCTCGGGCCTTCGGCCGTTCCCGCCGCTCCCGACGACTTCGGATGCGAGTTTCACGATCTCATTCTTGCGGTGCGCGTGGTGCGCAACATGGATGAAGCGCTGGCCCACATTGCGGCCTACGGCTCCAATCACACGGAGATCATCTGCACTACGAATCACCTGAACGCCATGCGTTTCCTGCGCGAAGCCGACGCCTCCATGGTGGCGGTGAACGCGTCCAGCCGCTTCAACGACGGCGGACAGCTCGGCCTCGGCGCGGAAATAGGCATCAGCACGTCGAAGCTCCACGCCTACGGCCCCATGGGCGTGAAGGAACTCACCACCACCAAGTTCGTGGTGTTCGGTCAGGGGCAGGTGAGGAAATAGCTTCATGGGCGCTACGGGCATACTCGGCGGCACGTTCAACCCTGTTCACAACGGACATGTGCGCCACGCCATAGAAGTGGCGGAAGCGCTGGGCCTTGAGCGCGTGCTGCTCATGCCCTGCGCCACGCCTCCGCACAAGGAAAGCGCCGGACTGCTGCCCTTTGACATTCGGGTGGAACTTCTGCGCGCCGCGGTCCGCGACATTCCGTTTCTCGGCGTGGAAACTCTGGAAGGCGAACTCGAGGGCCCTTCGTACACCTGGCGCACGCTCCGCGAATGGGCCCGACGCCACGAAGGCGAAGAGCTGCCCTATTTCATGATGGGGGCGGAATCCTTCGCCGCGCTCGACACCTGGAAGCACGGCCTGGAACTCCCGCACTTCGCGCACCTTGTCATGGTGCCGCGCAACGGCGACGACGGAAGCGTGTTCCATGAAAGCATCCGAACCTTCTGGCCCGGCAGCCTCCCCGACGACAGCGACGTGCCCCTGGGCCGCGAAACCGTGCCCCTCACGGGCGGCGGATGCTGCACCTTTCTCCCCGTGCCCAGACTCGATATCAGCTCAACCTTCATCCGCGCCCGCTGGCGCGCCGGCCGCAGCCTCGCCGGTCTCCTCCCCGAAGCCGAACTTCGCGCCCTCAACGCCCGCGCCGCCGAAGTCTCCGCCTGCTGGGCCACCGCCCGCGTGCGGTGAGAGAGGAAAGGCAGAAAAGGCAGGAAAGGCAGAAAAGGCAGCGGGGGAGATAATCTCCCCCGCGCCCCCATGTTTGCGGACGTGCGCTGTCGCGCCCGTCCGCGGATGGGGGAGGGCGATGGCGTTGCCTGGTCAGGTGCGCTGATGGCTCTTGTTTGTGGAAAACAGGGGAGATCTTGCGCGGAAAGGTCTGGAGAGCGTGGGACGGTCTGCCGGGGATCAGGACGGAAGTCTCGGAACTCAGGCGGTTGGGCACAGGGCTCAGGCGTTTTTGTGCAGGCGTGCCGGATGGAAAGCGCCCGAGGGAAGCGCCCGAGGGAAGCGTCAGTGGGAAGAGCCGGAGAGTCGCGCCGAAAGGCAGCGCCGGATGAAAAAATATCGACGGAGAGCGTCAAATTAAAAGAAGAAGACCGGGAGAGAGGCCCGGTCTTCTTTTTTGCCGAACGGATATTCAGCTTTTTCCGAATGGTTTCAGAGTGTTGCTGAATAGGCGCGTTTTGCCGAACGGCGCTCGGTTCCTGCTGAATAAGGGGTCAGCGTTTGCCGGGCGCGGTTCGACGTTGAGGTTTTAGAACTTCCAGCTGATGCCGAGGCTCACGTTCTGATCGGTTTCGTGGCGGGAGGTCTGCACGCCGTAGTTGAGGCCGAGGGCGAGATTGCCCTTTTCGGCCTGCACGCCGAGGGTGCCCGCAAAGCTCGTGGAATCCATGATGCGGGTGTTCACGCTGTCGAGCGCGCCGATGCCTGCATAGGACACCTTGGTGGTGCTTTTCTTGTCGCCGGCGGCGGGAATCACGGAGACGTCGGCGAGGGGCTTGATGTTCCAGCCGGAGACGTCGATGTCCTTGGACACGGTGACGCCCACGGGGAACTGCACGATGTTCTTCGTGTCGGAAGCCACGGAGTTCAGGGTGGAGCCGTTGACCTTCAGATCGTGCTTGTCGGTGTTGAGGGAGGTGTAGCGCACGCCGGCGTGCGGCACGAAGTCGGCGACGGGGGTGGTTATCCGGTATTCGGCACGCATGTCGGCGACGAAGGCGGTGGTGTCCACGTCGGCCCGGGCCTGACCCATGCCCATGGCGGCGGGCATGTTCAGGCTCACGTCGTGGGTGCCGATGGAGTAGCCTACGCTGGAGATGAGGTTGAAGTCGCCGAGTCTCCATCCGGCGTAGAGGTTGACGCCGCCGAAGTTGTAGGAATTGCTCACAGAACTTGCCGTGCCGCCGCTTTGGGACTTGCCGCCGCCGCCGTTGACGGCCGCGCCTGCGCGCACCTTGCCGCCGAGAATTTCGCCGACTTCGGTGTCTGCGCCCAGAATGAGGCCGCCATAGTTGCCGCGCACGGAAGCGCCGGAAGCGCTCATGCCGTGGGTGTAGGTGTTGCCGTACATGGGAGTGGCCCAGACGTCCACGCCGTCCTTGTGGATGTTGTTTTCCTGGCCGAAGAAGCTCAGCGACAGGTGATGCGTGAGCTGATCGACCCCGGCGTCGGCCACGCGCAGGGCGGTGTTCTGCACGCCCGCGGTGACGGCGGCGCGGGAGGTTTCGTTGACGAGCGCCGTGGCGGTGTGATCGTCGGCGATGAACTGGGCGTTGTCCATGGCGCGGCTCAGGAAGCGGATGCCCATGGATTCGGCGTCGGTGTTGTTGAGGCCGCCGCTCATCATGGCGTTGAGGGCGTTGACGGGAATCACGCCGGGCAGGGTGCGGCCTGCGTCCTGGGCCTGGGTGTGAACCTTGACCACGCCGCCGTCGGTGGAGATTTCGGCCTCGATGAGGCGACCGGCGAGGAGATTGGCGCTTTTCCAGTAGTCGCCGGAATCGGAAGCGAGGCCGGAGGTCACGGTGTAGGATTCACCGGAGCGGGCGTTGGCGATGTAGAGCTTGGAGCCTTCGTCCACGGCGATGGAGCCGGAACCGGAGAGCACGGGGCCGGACTTGGCGGCGAGACCGTCGACTACGAGCAGGGAGTTTTTGCCGAAGGTGACGTTGGAGGCGCTGCGCGCGGGGGAATCGCCGACGTGGAGGCTGCCGCCGCCGAGATCGAGAGGACGACCGAGGGCGAGCAGGGCTTCGCCGGAAGCGGGTTCCACGCCGCCTGAGTCGGGCATGCCTATGATGAGGGAAGCGCCGCTTGCCACGCGGAGCGAAGACTGCGCGCCCTGCTGGGTGTAGCCACCGGCGAGCTTGGTGACGCCGCCGGCCACGGTGACGGAGCCTTCGTTGTGGATGTCGTTGTAGGCAGTGGAGGCGGTGTTTCCGGAGAAGACGTTCATGCCGTTGAACGTGAGACTGCCGCCCTTGTCGTTGAAGATGGCGCCGCCGTTGGAGGAGGCGTGGTTGTTCTTAAAGGAGCTGTCGGTGATGGACAGCGCGGCTCCGTTGTTGAAGATGGCGCCGCCGCGGCCTTCGGAGGCGCTGACGGTGTTGCCGACGAAGTCGGAATGGGCGATGGACACGCGGCTTTTTTCGGAACCGGACACGGCAACGGCCGCGCCGCCGAGGGAGGAGACGCCGGCGGAAGCGGTGATCGAGTTGCCGGAGAAGAGGGAACGGCTGATGTCGAGGGAACGGCCGTCCGCGAGGGAGGCGGAAACGACGCCGACGGGCTGACCTTCGTTTTGGGCGACGAAGGCGTTGTCGCCGACGACGGCGCCCTTGAGGGAAACGTGACCGTCTCTGCTTTCCATGCGTTCGACGGATGCGGTGCCGCGGGTGCTCATGCCGCCGTTGACGGCGGTTTTTTCGTTGTTGACGAGGAAGAGGGCGGAATCGGGCGCGTGCTGGCCCCGGACGAGGCTGGTATTGGCGAGGGTGACGCCGGAAGTGTTGTCGATGATGAGGGAGTCGTCCAGGAAAATTTGGGAATTGTCGGTGAAGATGATGTTGCTGTGATTGCTGATTTCGCCCCCGAAGGTGCCCTTGACGTAGAGATTTTCCGCGCTTTTGGAGCCCACGCCGTCGATCATGAGGTTGTTGTTCTTGCCCTGGAGGCTGATGAGGCCGTCCACGCGGCTGTTGCCTTCGAGGCTGACGGTGGCGTTGTCGGTTCCGTAAACGAGGATGGCGACGCTGTTTTCGTCGGCCATGATGCGGCCGGAGTTGGTAAAGAACTTGTTGTGGTAGGCTTCTTCGTTCCTGTCGCTGGTGATGGCGACGCCGACGCCGCCGTTGCGGGCGTGGATGTCGCCCTGATTGGTGACTTCGCCGGAGGTGATGTTTTCCTTGCGGTAGAAGATGCCGACGCCGCCGGCGTCTTCCACGGAGATAACGTTTTTGTTCACAAGGGTCTTGCTGCTGGAACCGGAATTGTCGGTCATGGCGCTGCCCTTGCGCACGGCGATGAGGCCCTCGTTGACGGCCTTGCCGTCGGGATTGACGCCCATGCCCTTGGTGGCGGAGGCGGAAGTGCCGTCCACGAAGATGCTGCCGTAGTTGGTGAGGGTGAAGCTGGTGCCGGTTTTGCCGCCCATGCCTTCGGCGTAGCCGCCGTTTTCGGAGGATTTCACCCAGACGTAGCCGTGGTTTTCGGCGTTGGGATTGTTGGCGTCGGCATAGACGACGGGGGGAGTATCGCCGCCGGAAGCCACGCCCCAGGAAATGCCGGTCTGATCTTCGGCGAGGTTGTGGGTGGTTTTGGGCGGGCCGACGTCGGCGCCGCTGCTGACCACGAAGTCGGGATCGGCGGGGATGAAGTCGTCGAACATGCTTTCCACGGCCATGGCCGGGGCGGCGATGCCGGCAAGGAGCAGGGCGGCCGCGGCGAGGGAGCCGAACGTGTTGATGATGCGGCATTTCTTCAGCACCGCGGCGTAGCGGTTGATGAGATTGCCGAGAGCGCCTTTGGTCGTCATGATGAAGAGGCCTCCATGTTGTTTTCCTCGGAAGCGGCGTCGCTCGCCGATGCTTTTCCGAACCCGGACGGGTGATGCTTCCGGAGTATTTTTCGAGAACAAACGGGTTCGGCACAGGTGTGACGATAAAAGTTCGGGTTTGGGAAAATAGCGGATAGCATAGAGTTATAGTTAACGCCAGCAGAAAAAATGGAGGTGTTGCACTTTGCAAGAAAATTTTATTTATCGTTAAAAAATGGAAAGAAATGGTGCGGGAGAAAGGTTTACAGGTAAACTTGATGATGCAGTGATAAACTTTTTTTATGGCAAAAAAAATTTTTTTGAAGCAACATTTTTTTTGTATTGAATGATCGGTAAAAGATTTTTTCAGGTACGGTAAAGATTTTGTTTGACAGATAGAAAAATGTTATGCATAAGGAGCGGATTTTTTCTGCATCGAGCGGCAGACATCGGGGAACTTCGTCGGGGAACATGGAGCCTTGTCCGCTGTGCCTTTGCGTCGTTTTTTCTTGCCCTCTGCTCATATTCCCATCCCTCCCTCCTTTCCCCGTTTTGCGTTCACAGGCGCTGCCGCAGGGGAAAACGGGGCGCAGCTTATTTTTGTGGAGCGCGCGTACCTGCGCGCGAGAAGGCGGCGCTTGCGTTGTTTCCGAGCCCCGGCCTGTCATCGGCAAGGCCCCTCCGGCATCGCCGGGCCCGTCTTTTTTTCTTTGTCCTCTGTCCGGCGTCGTTTTCGTCTTTTTTTCCCGTCTGCTCCGGGCGACGCCGTGTCGCTTTTTTGCTGCGCCTTGCGGAACGTCCGGCAGGGGGCCTGCCCCCCCCCATGCGGTGTGTTACGTCGAGGCCTGCCCGCCGCAGTCCCTGTGCCTTGTCTTTTCCCTTTGCCCGAGGGCCTTCCCGGAGCCGCTCTCTTCTTGCGCTCCTCCGTGCTTTGCCATGCTTCGACCCGGCATCGCTTCCGCCCTGTCCAGCTTCGCCCCGCGTTCTTGCTTCTCTCCGTTCCTCGCGGCGGCCCCGGGGCTTGACGGGGTGACGGGATTTTTTCATTCTGAAAAGATGTTGCTCTATATTCATGTTCCGTTTTGTCGCCGCAAATGTCGTTACTGCGCGTTTTATTCCGAGCCGGTGGGCTCGGGCGAAGGGCTGTCGCTGTGGGCCCGCGCTCTGGTGGCGGACATGCGCCGCCGGGCGGCGACTCTTGGTCGCCCGCGGGTGAGCACGGTGTTTTTCGGCGGCGGCACGCCGAGCCTGATTCCGCCCCCGGTGCTGGGCCGCATTCTGGACGCGGCCGCGGACTGCTTTTCTCTGGACGGCGATGCGGAAATCAGCATGGAGGCGAATCCCGACTCCGTGGACGCGTCCCGCGCGGCGGGTTTTCGCGCGGCGGGGGTGAATCGGGTGTCGCTGGGAGTGCAGGCGCTTGACGACGCGCTGCTTGCGGCCATAGGCCGCGTTCACGACCGGGCCGGAGCACTCCGGGCGTTTGAGGCGCTGCGCCGCGCAAAGTTCGACAACGTGGGCCTTGATTTCATCTGGGGGCTTCCGGGCGAAACGCCGGAAGCCTGGAAGGCACAGCTTTGCGAAGCGGCGGAACTGTCGCCGGAGCATCTTTCCTGCTACGGGCTCACGCTGGAGGAGGGCACGCCCATGTTTCGGGAGCGCGCCTCGCTGCGCCTGCCCGGCGAGGACGAGGCGGCCGCCATGTACGAGGAAGGGGGCGCGCTTCTGGAAGCGGCGGGCTACGGGCAGTATGAGATATCCAACTATGCGCGGCCGGGGCGGGAATGCCGTCACAACATGGGTTACTGGCGCGGGGAGGAATATCTCGGTCTGGGGCCTGCGGCGGTGAGCTTTCTTGACGGATGCCGCATCAGCGAGCCTGCGGATTTCAAAACGTGGCTTGCGGCGGTGCGGGAAGGGCGCAACGCCGGAGAGACGGAGCGCCTGAGCTTTGCCGAGCGCGCGGAAGAGCTGGTGATGCTGCGTCTGCGCACGTCGGCGGGGCTCGCGCTTTCGGAGTACGCGCGTCTGACGGGCCGGGATTTTGTTTCGGACAACCGGGCGCTGATTGAGGAGCTGGAGCGGTGGAACATGGCCGTGCTTGCGGACGGACGATTTTTTCTTACCCGGCGCGGGATGCTGGTATCCAACGCCGTGATTGAACAGTGCTTTGAGCACATTCCGCCGAAACCGGAGGGGAAGGCATGAACGACGCAGGTTCTGGGGGCGTGGTGGGGCGTTTTGCGCCGAGTCCCACGGGTCTTTTGCATTTGGGCAACGCGTGGTCGTTTTTTCTGGCGTGGATGGGGGCGCGCACGTCGGGAGGCCGCGTGATTCTGCGCCACGAGGACATTGATCCCGACCGTTCCCGCCAGTCGTGGATGGACGCCATCGAGCGGGATCTGACGTGGCTCGGCCTGGACTGGGATGAAGGCCCCAACCACGGGCCGCACGGGCCGTATCATCAGAGCCTGTGCCGCGGCTTGTACGACAGAGCGGTGGACAGGCTGAGCAGGCACGGGCTGGTGTATCCGTGCTACTGCACGCGCAAGGAACTGCGGGTTCTGGCGGGCGCGCCGCACGGAGCGTCCGACGGGCTCGGCGATGCGGGCGCGGCCTATCCCGGAACCTGCCGTCACCTCACGGCGGAGGAGCGCGCCGAAAAGGAAGCCGAAGGCAGGCGTCCGTCGCTGCGCCTGCTCTGCCCGGACGACGACGTGGAAGTGTTTGACGACCTGGTGCTCGGCCGTCAGGAAATTTCGCTGAAAAGCTGCGGCGGCGACTTTGCCCTGCGCCGTTCCGACGGGGTGTGGGCCTATCAGCTTGCCGTGGTGGTGGACGACATGCGCATGGGCGTCACGCAGGTGGTGCGCGGGGAAGACATTCTGCTTTCCACGCCGCGTCAGCTTCTGCTCTATCGCCTGCTCGGGGGCACGCCTCCGGCCTTTGCGCATATTCCGCTGCTCTGCGACGAGCAGGGAGAACGCCTTGCCAAGCGCCACGCCAGCCTGAGCCTCGCGGCCCTGCGCGAACAGGGATGCAGCCCGCAGGCCATCGTGGGCGAGTTCGCCCGCATCGCCGGACTCCAGGAAACAAGCGCTCCCACGTCTCCGAAACGCCTCGCCGACAGAATCATGCACGAAGGCCCCTTCCCCTGGCGCAGCCTGCCCCGCGGCCCCATCGTCGTCCCCGGGAGCGCCCCGCAGCGCTGGAAATAGAGAGGAAGGGGACAGACCGGAGCACCGGGGCGCCGCCCCGGACCCCGCCGGGGGAAATAATTCCCCCCCGGCCCCCCTGATTTCGCCTCCGGCTTCGCCGTTCGGCGGGGATTCCCGCTTTCACGGCCCACAGCCCCTGATTCCGCCGAGGGCGTTGTTGTTCGGCGGGGGGGGAGAAATGACGGGGAGGGCGATGGGTGGGGGAGCTCTGAGGCAGAGGGGAAACATGGATGTTGGAATATTGGAGGGAAAGACCGGATGGAATGGTCGGCAGTGCTTTTTGATCGCGACGGAACGCTCATTGTGGACAAGCATTATCTTGGGGATCCCGCGGGCGTGGAGCTCATACCCGGCACGGGCGAGGCGCTGGGACGCCTGCGCCGGCGGGGTGTGAAAACGGTGGTGATAAGCAATCAGTCCGGCATCGGGCGCGGATATTTCCCGGAATCGGGCTGGCACGCGTGCGAGAAGCGTCTCGGGGAGCTGCTTGCGCCGTTCGGGGCCGGTCTGGACGACGAACGGTTCTGTCCGCACGCGCCGGAGCAGTCGTGTTCGTGCCGCAAGCCGGATGTCGGCATGTGGGAGAGTTTGAAGGCTGCGCGCGGTCTGGACGAGGGGCGGTGCGCCATGGTGGGCGACAAGGTGGAGGATCTTCTTTTCGGCGCGAACGCCGGACTGGCCGCGGCCGTGCTGGTGCTCACCGGCAAGGGCGAGGCGAGCGCGCGGAAGCTCGGGCTGGATGTCGACGGGATTGTGCAGCGGGGATTTGTGCCCGTCGAGGCCGAACTGCCCGGAGCCCGGCGCGCCGGAACGCGTCTTTTTGCCGCGCCGGACGTGCGCGCCGCGGTGGATGGTCTGCTCACGCTCTCCCTGCCGGAAGCGTGACGTTGCCGCGCCGTCGCGCAGGCAAAGAGGGGCGCGCGCCGTTTGCGCGACGCCCGGGGAGTTTTGTGGGCGGGACCACCCGCGTCCGGGGCTTTTTGGGGGAGCGGGCAGCCATCGCCCGCAGGAATCGTCTTCGGCGTGTCTTTCGCCCCGCGCCCGGAAAACGCAACTTGGCGCGCGGCTTGACTTTCCCCCTCCGGTGAGGCAAAAAATCAAGGTAAGGGCGCGAAGGTCGCGCCGTTTGTCATTTTTTTCAACGAGAGGCCGGCATGTTTTTCAGGAACACCTGACGCATTCATACGCAGAGACAAGGTGTGTCTTGCCGGTTTTTCGTAGTGGCGTTCTGCGCCGATCTCTGCGATGCTTCACTGTTCCCGAAAGGTGCCGCCTCCTGCGTGAGGTGAGCATGAATCGTATTCTTTCCGCGTTCGCGCTGGTGCTGCTCAGCGCGTCTCTGGCCGTGGCCGCTCCTCTGGATTCCTTCAAGGGCCAGAAGGGCACGCTTGATATCGCCGGCGGCACGGCGCACATTCCGGTGATGAAGAAGGCCGCGCAGGCCATCATGAGCGCCAACGGCGACATCCGCATCACGGTGGCCGGCGGCGGTTCCGGCGTGGGCGTGCAGAAGGTGGGCGAGGGTCTCGTGCAGATCGGCAACACCGGTCGCGCCCTCAAGGAAAGCGAAGTGACCAAGTATGGTCTGGAAACCTTCCCCTTCGCCATCGACGGCGTGGCCGTGGCCGTGAATCCGGCCAATGCCGTGACCTCGCTGACCAAGGCGCAGGTCAAGGACGTGTTTGCCGGCAAGATCACCAACTGGAAGGAACTCGGCGGCAAGGACGCTCCCATTTCGCTCTACGTGCGCGAAGACGGCAGCGGCACCCGCGAAACCTTTGAAGAACGCGCCCTCGACAAGGGCACCTCGGTGCAGAGCGCGAACGTGGTGAATTCCAACGGCGCCATGAAGACCGCCATTGCTCAGGATCCCAACGCCATCGGCTATGTGGGCATCGGTCATCTGGATTCCTCCATCCGCGGCGTCACGGTGGACGGTATGGTTCCCTCGCAGGAAAACGCCGCGAACGGCACCTACAAGATCACGCGTCTTCTGTACATGAACACCAAGGGCAAGCCGCAGGGCCTCACCGCGCTGTTCATCGACTACATCTATTCCGAAGACGGCAAGGGCTTCATCAGCTCTTCCGGCTACATTCCGCTGGACAGGAAGTAGGCCGTCATGAGAAACGCCGCGTCTTGCCGCAGCCGGGGAAGCCGGGATGCGGGCCTGGTGCTCCTGCGCATTTCCGTGGCGCTGGCCGCAACGGCCATGGCGCTGCTGTTTCTCATGGTCGTCGCCTTCGCCCTGCCCGCCTTTGTTTCGGGCGGAGGCGGCGGCCCGTTTTCGTGGTCGTGGGCTCCGGGAAAGGGAGAATTCGGCATTCTGCCCATGGCGGTGGGATCGCTGGCCGTGGGCTTTTCCGCTGTAATTCCCGGATGGCTCATGGGAGTGTGCCTGTGCTGCTGGCTTTTGTGTCCGCCGTGCGGCGGTCGCCCCGGCTGCTGGCGCGTCGTGGTGGGCGGCCTTGTGCGCGTCATGACGGCCGTGCCCACCGTGGTGTATGGCTTTGCCGCAGTGTTTCTGCTGGCTCCGGCCATCCGGCGGGGCTTCGGCGGTTCCGGCTTCTCGTGGCTTACGGCGTCGCTCATGCTGAGCGTGCTCATTCTGCCCACGGTGGTGCTGGTGCTCCAGGCCGGGCTTCGCGAACGGCTGGAGAGAGCGGCCCTGCCCGGCGCGGCGCTCGGCATGTCGCGCATGGAAATCATGTGGCATCTGGTGCTGCCCGCCTCGCGCGCCACCCTGCTTTCCGCGGCGGTGCTGGCCTTCGGCCGGGCCGTGGGCGACACCATGCTTCCGCTCATGCTGGCGGGCAACGCGCCCGTGGCTCCCGAATCCATGCTTTCGAGCCTGCGCACGCTCACGGCGCACATGGCGCTCGTCACGTCCAACGAAGTGGGCGGCGCGGCCTACGATTCGCTGTTCATGGCCGGACTTCTGCTGCTGGCGGTCAATGCGCTGGTCAGTCTCGGCATCCGGCGTCTGGGGGCGAAGTCATGAGACATTCGGTTTCTTTTCTCTGTTTCCGCGCGCTGGCGCTGATCTCGTCCGTGGCGGTTCCGGCCGTGGTGTTCGCGCTCATGGGATATCTTTTCTGGCGCGCGCTGCCCGTGCTCGGGCCGGAACTTCTGTTCGGCAGCACGCCGCCGCTCGACGCCGTGTTCGGCCGCGCGCCCGTGTGGGACGGCCTCTGGCCGGCGTGCGTGGGTACGTTCTGGCTGGTGGCGCTCACCATGGCGCTGGCGCTGTTTCCCGGGGTGGGCTGCGGCGTGTATCTGGCCGAATTCGCCTCGCCCCGGCAAAAGCGCGTGCTCGGCGCGGCCGTGGACGTGCTTGCGGGCATGCCGTCCATCGTGATGGGGCTGTTCGGCTTCATGCTCATTCTGCTTCTGCGGCGCACGGTGCTGCCCGAGGCCAATACCTCGCTGCTGCTCGCGGCGTGCTGCCTGTCGCTGCTGGTGCTGCCGGTGCTGGCGGCTTCGGCGCGCGAGGCTCTTTCGGCCGTGCCGCCGTCGCTGAAGCTTGCGGCCGCGGCCAGCGGATTTTCCCATGCGCAGGCGGTGTTTCATCTTTTTCTTCCGGCCTCGGCGCGCGGCGTTCTGGGCGGCGTGGTGCTCGCGGTGGGGCGCGCCGCGGAAGATACCGCCGTCATTCTCTTCACCGGCGTGGTGGCCAATGCGGGCCTGCCTTCCGGGCTTTTCGGCAAGTTTGAAGCCTTGTCTTTCGATATTTATTACATTTCCTCCCAGTATCAGGATCAGCAGGAGCTTCTGCGCGGTTTCGGCGCGGCGGCGTTTCTGCTCATCGTGTCCTGCCTGCTTCTGGCGGCGGCGCGTGCGCTGGAGAGGAGCTTTCGCAGAACGTGGCAGGGGAGGGCGTAGCGTTTCATGGACAAGATGCGGCATGAACCCGTGCTGGAAATTGGCGGACTGTCGGTGTCGTTCTTTGATCGCACCGTGCTTTGCGACGTGAATTTGTCGGTGCCGCAGGGCGGCATAGCGGTGTTGGTGGGGCGTTCCGGATCGGGCAAGACCACGCTTCTTCGGGCGGTGAACCGTCTCAACGACGAGGTGCCGGGCTGCCGCGCCTCGGGGCGGGTGACGCTTCGCCTTGCCGGGGGTGAGGTGGACGTGCTTCCCGGCGCCGGGCCGGACGCCGTGCCGCTGGAGCAGCTTCGGCGGCGCGTGGGCATGGTGTTTCAGACGCCGCAGGTATTTCCGGCAAGCGTGTACCGCAACATTGCCGCGCCGCTCAGCGTGACCATGAACTGTCCGCGTTCGGAGCTCGACGACCGCGTTCGGAGCGCGCTTGTGCGCGCCGATCTCTGGAGCGAGGTGGAAGGCCGCCTCGACATGAGCGCGGAACGCCTTTCCGGGGGGCAGCAGCAGCGGCTGTGCCTCGCGCGGGCTCTGGCGCTGGAACCGGAAATGCTGCTGCTCGACGAGCCGACGGCCTCGCTGGACGTGCGTTCGGCGCGGCATGTGGAAGATCTGCTCCTCGGCCTTTCGGAAAATCTGCCGGTGGTCATGGTGTCGCACGGCCTGCGTCAGAGCCTGCGGCTTGCGTCGTTTCTGGCGGTCATGGAAGGGGGGCGCGTGCTGCGCGTGGTGGAGAACCCCGCGGGCCTTTCGGAAGCCGATCTGGAAGCCATGCTCGACGAGGCCTCGGAAGGCTAGCGGGCCGCGGCTCTTGATGCCGGGCGCGGGAACGAAGAGAGCTTCTGTGCGGGCTCGCGGCGTTTTGTTTGCCGAGCCCCTTGTCCGGCGCGGCGGAGGAGCGCGAAGCCGTCGGCGTTTGCGTCTGCGGCGCGATGATTGCCGCTCCCCGGCGGAAGCGGAGGGGCGGAGCACGGCATCCGCATCGGAGACGGTGCATCCGCCCGCGGAACCTCCTTGCCGTTTGCGCGGCGGGAGGATAGTATCCTGGAAACGCGCGTGTGGCGCGTCACGTTGAACATTGAAGGAGAGGCCCATGCCGAGCTATGAAGAAATCTTCACCCCTGAATGCCTGAACGAGGTTTTTCCTCCCGAACGCACCGATCAGTTTTTCGAGGCGCTGTTCGGAGATCCGGAAGAAGGCGCGTACGACATCCGCATGTCGCTTCTTTCGGGGTCGGACAGGAAGCTCGATTTTCTGTTCGAGCTGCATCAGCGCGGCGACGCGTGCCTGGCCTGCAATCTGACGCACGGACTGCCTGCGGTGTTTCTGCGGCATCCCGTCATCAACATCAAGGGCGTGACCGCGGAACTGGCCCGTCGCGCGGGCTGGCCGGACGGCTCCTGGGAATGGAATCTCGGCAGCACCGACGAAATTTCCCGCGCGCTGCACGTCATTCCGCTGACCTTGCGCCGCGTGGACTGACGTTTGCCGCTGGAGAGCGCGTTCGGGCGCTTTTGGGCACGGCGTCATATTTTTCTCTTGACTCCGGCTCTCGATAGCGCTATGTCTTTTCGACCGGAAGGGTCGTTAACTCAGTAGGTAGAGTACCTGCCTTTTAAGCAGAGAGTCGCGCGTTCGAATCGCGCACGACCCACCATGAATTTCAAGGGGTTATGCTGATAAAGCGTAGCCCCTTCTTTTTTTGCATGTTCTCCCGGGCATACTGCGCGATGTCCGGCAGGCTTCTCCCGTCTCCTTTCTCCCCCTTTTGCCTTGCAGGCATGTCGGCATCGTCGTGCCGCGTCGACTTCGCGCCCCTTGAGGGGAGGCGCGGTCGGCGTCACGTCCGTCGCGTCCGCCGGAAGACTGTCGCGAGTCTGCGGGAAGTTTGTCGTGACATCCTTCGGGGCTTTGGAACGCCCGGTTGCCGGGCATCGGACGCGTCTTTCCGTGTGCCGGAGGGCGCAGGTCATGACGCAGGCCCGCCCGGCCGGAATCCGTGCCGGAAAAGACTCGGCTGCAATGGCAGAGCGCTGTGCCGCGCGGATTTTTCTTTTTACGCTCTCTGAAAAAGGGGGCGTTTTTTTTATGCGTATCGAACATCATCCGAGATTTCTGGATCAGCTCAAGAGGCACGAGGGGCTCCGCCTGGAAGCATACCGCTGTCCGGCCGGAGCCCTGACCATCGGTTACGGGCACAATCTCGATCAGCATCCCGTGCCGAACGTCGGCGAGGAGGGCGACAGGATAAGCAGGATGGAAGCGTTGAAGCTGCTGGAACTCGACGTCCGCAGCTGCGGTCAGGAACTGGACGGAGCCTTTCCCTGGTGGCGAAGGCTTGCCGAGCCGCGGCAGGCCGTGCTTCTCAACATGTGCTTCAACCTGGGCCTGACGAAGCTTGCGAAGTTCAGGAAGATGTGGTCGGCCCTGGAGTCGGAGAACTACGCCCGCGCGTCGGAAGAAATGCTGGACTCGAAGTGGAAGAGCGACGTGAAGGGCCGGGCTCTTGAGCTTGCAGCCCAGATGAAGACCGGAGCATGGCAGGAGGGGGCATGAGCGCCGTGGGATGGATAGGCGCAGCCGCCGAGCTGCTGGGCTCGGCGCTCGACGTTTTCGACGGGGACAGGAAGCGCGAGGCGGAACTGCTGCTCAAGCAGGCGGACAACGCGCAGGCGCAGGTCATGGCGCAGCTTGACGTGAACAAGGCCGAGGCCGCCCACGAATCGCTTTTTGTGGCGGGGTGGCGGCCGGCCATCGGCTGGGTGTGCGCGCTGGCCATTTTTTCCGACTTCGTGCTGCGTCCCGTCATGGTCTGGCTTTCCGGCTGGTATCCGGGCGTGCCGGTGTTTCCTTCCCTCATATCCGACAACCTGTGGGAGCTCATGGCGGGCATGCTGGGCCTCTCCGGCCTGAGAACCTTTGAAAAGACAAGGAAGACTCGGTGAACGATCTGGGCAGAGACGGCGCCGAACATGCGGCGGAATACATCGGCGTGGTGAAGGGCACCTGGCCGCTGGTGCTGCTTGCGGGCGGTGTGGCCATGGCTTCCGCCGTCAGGCAGCTTAGGCGCGGCTACAAGCAGAGAACATGCGCGCAGCAGGTCGCCACGGTTTTGCTCAACGCCGTGCTGACGACGTCCCTTGCCGTCGGCTGCGTTCTTCTTCTGCCGCTTGCCGTTCCCGACGCGACGCCGGAAATGCAGGTGGCCGTGGCCGTCATTCTGGCCGGGATAGGCGGGGAAACGGTGAAGCAGTGGATTCTGCGCAAGCTCGGCCTTTCCGTGGTGGATCTCATGAACCCGGACGACATCAACGACATACGAAGAACCATGGACCCGGAAACGCGGAAGAAGCACGCGGCGCAGTGCCCGTTCCGGGAAGACGAGTGTGCGGAGGAGAAAAGGTGACATGGCGAAACTGACGGCAAAGCAGGAAAAGTTCTGCACCGAGTACGTGACGTGCGGGAACGCTGCGGAAGCCTACCGTCGCGCCTATGACGTTGAAAAGATCAATCCGGGAACCATTCGGATAAAGGCGACGGCGCTGATAAACACCGGCAAGGTGGCGGTGCGGATTCGGGAACTTCAGCTTGCCGAAGCGCAGCAGGCGCTGCTCTCGCTTGAAGAGCATCTGGAAGCGCTCAGGCGTCTGCGCGACCTTGCCGTGGAACAGGGCAAGCTTTCCGCCGCCGTCAGCGCCGAAATCAGCCGGGGCAAGGCTGCGGGCCTGTACACCGACAAGGTGCAGGCCGACGTGAAGCAGGATGTGAAGGTCGTGCTCTTCGGGGGCGAGTGATGGAAGTGCGCATCAGGCTCAGGCCTTTGCAGGAAAAGGCGCTGGAGACGCTCGATTCCCGGAGGTTCGGGGTGCTCATCTGTCATAGGCGATTCGGCAAAACGGTGCTCGCGGTGTCGCGCCTGTGCCGGAACGCGACAGCGGGCGGGGAGTCGTACCGCGGGGCGTACATTGCGCCCACCTACCGGCAGGCGAAGGATGTGGCCTGGGATTATCTGAAAAAAATTGCCGCGGCGACCGGGGCCAGGGTGAACGAAGGCGAGCTTCGCGCGGACTTTCGGAACGGGGCGCGCATCCGGCTCTACGGCGCGGAGAATCCCGACTCGCTGCGCGGCCTGAACCTCTGCGACGTGGTGTTCGATGAAGTGGCGCAGATGCCGTATTCCATGTGGTCGGAAATCGTGCTTCCCATGATTCTGGCCACGCACGGCCGGGCGCTTTTTCTGGGCACGCCGAAGGGCAAGAACGCGCTCTGGAAGGTGTGGGAGAACGCGCGTCTGCACAGTGAGGAATGGGCGGCGCTCATGTATCGCGCCTCGGAAACCGGCATTCTGAGCGAAGAGGATCTTGCCGTGGCGCGGCGCGAGACGAGCGAGGCGGAATACGAGCAGGAATACGAATGTTCCTTCACCGCCGCGGTGCTGGGCGCGTATTACGGCAGGCTCATGGAGCAGCTCGACCGGGAAGGGCGGATCACGAACGTACCGTATCGGCCGGGCGTGCCCGTGGTGACGGCGTGGGACCTGGGCTTTTCCGATTCCACGGCCATCTGGTTCGCGCAGCTTGTGGGCCGGGAAGCGCACATCATTGATTACTATCAGGCTTCCGGCGTCGGGCTGGATCACTACGTCAAGGTGCTGCAGGACAAGGGGTACGTGTACGGCGAGCACCTTCTGCCCCACGATGCGGGCGTTTCGGAGCTCGGCACGGGCACGACGCGCCTGGAAACCCTGCGCCGCCTCAACATACGAGGCCGGGTGCTGCCGATGACGCGGGTGGATGACGGCATCAACGCGGTCCGCCTGCTGCTGCCGCGCTGCTGGTTCGACGAGCGGCGCTGCGCGCAGGGGCTGGAAGCCCTGCGGCTGTATCAGCGGGAATGGGATGAAAAGGCGCAGGACTTCCGCGCCCGGCCGCTGCACGACTGGACAAGTCACGGAGCCGACGCCTTCCGGTATCTGGCCATGGGAATAGACAACGTCGCGGGCCGGGGCTTTGCCAGGCTTCCGCCGCGCAAGCATCTGCGGGTGTGCTGATGGACAGAAAAGAGACAAAGGACGGGCTTCGCCGCGTCATCGTGAGGGAAATGGAGCAGTGCATGGGCACGGAAGGCTCCAGGCTCTCGGATGAGCGTTCGATGCTCAAGAGGCGATATCTCGGCTGCGGCTATGCCGTGGACGACGACCGGGCGCGTCGCGGCTTTTCCGTGTACGTGGACCGCACCGTGCTGGAAACCGTGGAATGGGCCAAGCCCGGCCTCATGCGCGTGTTCTGCGGCGACGAGATCATCCGTTTTGATCCGCGCACGCCCGCGCAGGAACAGGCGGCCAAGGACGCCACCTTGTACGTCAATCAGGTGGTGTTCGGCAGGCGCATGTTTTCGCTGGTTCACGACGTGCTCGCCGACGGATTGTATCAGCGCGTGGGCTGGTGCCTTGTTCACTGCCCGGAAAAGACGGAGCGGCGCGTGTTCCAGTACGCCGGGCTTTCGCAGCAGGAGGCCGTGGCGCTGCTCATGGATCCGGCGCTCGACATGGAAACGCCGGGCGCGGTGCGCGTGGAACGGTATGATTCGCCGCTGGGGCCCCGGTATGACCTCACCGTGCACCGCACCGTGAAGACGCGGGATATCCGCATTGATCCCGTGCCTTCGGAAAACGTGGTGATTTCTTCGGACGCCGCGGACGTGGAGAAGGCGCGCTTCATCGCGCACTGGGAAGTGAAGACGGCTTCGGATCTGCGCAAGGAAGGCTATGCGCAGTCTCTCATCGACGAGCTGCCGCCGCTCGAAGACGACGACGTCATGCCGGAAACGGAGGTCGGGCGCGCCGTCAACGATGCGAACGGCGCGGACAGGGACGGTCAGAGCCGCGCCACGCGGGAATACAAGGTGTATGAGGCGTGGTTCGACTTCGACATGGACGGCGACGGCGTGGCGGAGAAGGTCAAGGTCACGTTCTGCGGCGACGCCGAGTCGTGCCGGGTGCTGCGGTTCGAGGAATGGCCGCTGTACCGCGCTCCGCTGTTTGCGGCCTGTTCGGTGCCCATGCCGCATCAGGCGGTGGGGCTCTGTCTGGCCGACCTCGTCACCGATCTGCAGGATCTGCGCACGGAAATGACGCGTCAGTATCTCGACAATCTCATGCTTTCCAATCAGGGCGAGCTTGTGGTCAACGAGGGCATGAGCGGCCATGTGGAATACGACAGTCTGCTCGCCCGCGAGGCCGGGGCCGTTCACAGAATACAGGGGGATGCGAGCATCACGCCTCTTCCGGTGGCCACGGCGGCCGGGGATGCGCTGCAGGGGCTCAGCATGAGTTCCGAGCTCATCGAACGCCGAACAGGCATATCGAGCCGCACGCAGAGCCTTCAGGCCGACGCGCTCCAGAACACGGCCACGGGGGCGTCCATCATGGAGGAGGCGATCAATCAGCGCCTGGAACTGATTGCCCGCGTCTATGCCGAAACGTTTTTCAAGCCGCTCGGCCGCTATGTTCTGCATCTTCTGCACAGGTATCAGGACAAGGAGATTCAGCTCCGACTCAAGGGAAGATTCATGGCGTTCGATCCGCGCAGGTGGGATCCCGACATGGATATTTCCGTGGCCGTGGGCCTCGGCACCGGCAACCGGAGCAAGCTGCTCGCGGCGTATCGGCAGATTTTGCAGATACAGCAGCAGTTTCTCGCGCAGATGGGAAAGAACTCTCCGGTGCGCCTCTCGAACGTGGTGTACACCTGTCACAAAATGTGCGAGGCCGCCGGACTGGAAGCGCCGGAACGCTTCTTCGGCACGGAAGAGGATGCCAGACGCGCGGAAGAGGCCATGCTGAACGCGCCCGCGCAGCCGTCGCCGGAAGAGCAGAAGCTCAGGCTTGAAGAGCAGAAGGCGAAGGCCAAACAGCAGGCCGACGCGTGGAAGGCGCAGACGGACGCGCAGCGCAAGGCCTTTGAGACGCAGAGCAAGATAGCGCTTGCCAGGCAGAAGACGGAAGGCGAGCTCGCGCTGAAAGCCATGGGAATGAGCATGGAAAGGGATCTCGATGAGACGCGCCTCAGGATGGGCGAGAAGGGCAGCGGGCTCACGAAGATCAAGGGCGTAGGGGGATGGTGATGGATAGGAAGGCGCTCGGCGGCCTGCTGGGGCTTATTGCCGCTTCTTCACAGCCGGATGATGCGGAAGGCGCAGTAAGACCGGATATTCTGGACGTAGTAAAAAAGGCCATTGCAGGCCGAAAATATGGAGGAAGCAAAGCAGGAACACTGGAAAGTCCGAATGCGGCAACTGCTTTGAAAAATTCGGCCGAATATGGCGGAAACTATGGCTATTTCAATAATCATGGGCTTATCCAGCGTGTTAAGAAAGATAATTGGACGTCGGAACAGATAGCTGAAGGATATCGGGGGATTTACGATTCACCGGATACGGTACTTATTCCAAATGTTCTTGGAAAAAATCCGATAGCAAAAGAGGCGTTGTGGAATCCTGCGGGCAAGCAGGATAGGTCATGGTATATGCCTATTTTGCCATACAAAAAAGGTTTTCAAACCGTTACCATGTACGATCCGAAAACCTCAAAGGTGGAGAATTTGTTGAAGAAAAGAGGGTACTGGGAGGGCGGGCCGAACTCCTCCATATTCTCACCTTCACTGATGAAGATGCCTGCGGTGCAGGTTGGCAGCGGTCCCATTTCTGCTGTCAGCACCCCTTTTGAACATACCTTACAGGAACAGTTAAAAAAGCTCAAGCTGCAAGCACCCGCCATAGCGGGCGCGGGTACAGGTGCAGGGCTGGCCTTATGGCCTGCCGATGCTCCGGGATATGTGAACACGGAGCCGGGTCTGGAAACGCCGCTTTTTGATCCCGTCGATATGCTGACGGCTCCAATCGGCGTGCCGACAAAAGCGGGGAAGGCGGCCGCGGCCCTGCTTGCGCCTGCGGTTTCCTGCGGCGTGGACAAGCTGGGAGGCCTGCTTGACTACTTCATGGGAGAAAAAGAGTGACGCATGAGGAACGAATGGACGCGCTGGAAGCCGGACGCGTTCTGCAAAGCCGGGTGTTCCGGCAGGCCTTTGCCCGTCTGGACGCAAGGTATGTGCAGGCGTGGCGCGCCTGTGCGGACAGTGTGAAGCGTGAGGAGTGGTGGCACATGCAGCGGGCGCTTGCCGCCGTGAAGAAGGAACTTTTCGACGCATTGCAGTGTGCCGCGCTTCGTGAGCAGGGTAAGGATGAGGTATTGAACGCGGCGCTGGAAGCCGCAAAGGGGAAGAAATGAACGAAGAACCCAGAGAACTCGGCGGAGACGTCGGCGGGAGCGCCGAAGAAGGCGTGTACGATGTGGATTCCGTCGCCGAAATGTTCGCGGAGGAGGAAGCTGCCGAAGACGGCGGGAATCAGCCTTGGGATGAAGGCGAGGAAGGTGAGGAGCCTGCGGGGCCGCAGTCTGAGGCGCCGGACGAAGGAGAACAGGACACCGCGTCCGACATTCCCAGGCCGGAAGGCTTTGAAGAGGCCCTGTGGCAGGGCATGACGCCGGAAGTTCGCAGCGCCGTGCACGCGCGGGAAGAAGCGCATGCGCAGGCCGCGGCGCAGGCGGAGCAGGAACGGCAGGCCGCCCGGCAGCAGCAGGAGCGTTTTGCCGTGGCCGCGAACGCGCAGATTCAGCAGGCGCTCGCAACCATGAAGCAGATCGTGGAAGGCGAGTACGGCGGCGTGGACTGGAACGGCCTTGCGCAGAGCGATCCTGCAACCTGCATCAAGCTCCAGCAGGCGTACAACGCGCGCATGGGAGCCATTCAGCGGGTGCAGCAGGGTGTTGCGCAGGCCGCGAATCTCTATGAAGCGCAGAGGGCGCAGGAAGCGCAGCACAGGATGGCTTCCGAGTTTGCGCAGGTGCAGCCGGAAATCAGGGCGCTCATGGGCGCCGGATTCGACAGCAGAACCTTTGCTTCCGACGTGGCGAAATACATGCAGGAGCAGGGATGCCCGCCCGAGGTGGTCAACGGGCTGTCCCGGGGCTATGAGGTGAAGTTTGTCGCCAAGGCCATGCTCTACGACAGAATGCAGGCCAGGCGCGCCAGCGCCGCGAAAAAGGTGGCGGAAGCGCCCCGGGTGCAGAGCCCGCGGGGCGCGGCGCAGGCCGACGCCGGCGACAGGGCGAAAAGGGCGCGCGCCCTGCTTTCCAGGAACCCGAACAGCACGGACGCGCTCGCGGCCCTGTTCGAAGCAGAAATGTAAGGAGGTTGTTATGGCTACCGTTTCCGGTCAGCTCAAGGACGCGGGCATCAAGGGCAAGCCCCGCGATCTGATGAACACCATTTTCAACGTTGCCCCTACGGACACGCCTTTTCTCTCCATGTGCGGGAAAAGCGAGGCGAGCCAGACGCTGCACGAGTGGCAGACCGACACGCTGGCGAGTCCGGCCGAGAATTCCGTGCTCGAAGGCGCGGATACCACGACGTTTTCCGAAAGCAGCACCACGGAACTTTCCAACAAGACGCAGATTCTCAAGAAGGCCATCAACGTTTCCGGCACGGCGCAGGCCGTGAAGCAGGCGGGCGTGAACAGGCAGTACGCCTATCAGATGGCCCTTCGCACCAAGGAACTCAAGAAGGACGTGGAATACGCGCTTTTGCAGAACAAGCTTGCCCGCGCGGACAACGGCTCCAGTGAAGGCCGCCTCATGACCGGCCTTCCCTGCTGGATGCAGACCAACTACGCAGGGGGCGACAGCGGCGCAAAGGCCACGACTTCGGAAGCGTGTACGGCTGGCACGGCGCGCGTTCCCACGGAAGCCATGCTCAAGAATCTGCTCACGGCCGTGTACAACGCGGGCGGCAACCCCGACCGCATCATGATGGCGCCCGACATCCGCGTGAAGATGAGCGAGGTGCTTTCCGGCGGCGCGACCAAGATTGAAAAGGCCGAAAGAAAGAAGGCGACCGCGGTCATCGACGTGTACGTTTCCGACTTCGGTTCCCTCAAGCTCGTGCCGAACCGCGTGCAGGCCTTCGAGTCCTTCTCCAAGACCTGCGCCTTCGTGCTCGATCCTCAGTACTGGAAGGTGGCGTATCTGCGCGGCTTCCGCGAGGAGCGTCTCGCCGTCACCGGCGACAGCCTGAAGGGCCATGTGCTTGTGGAATGCACGCTCGAAGCCAGAAACGACGCCTCTTCCGGCGTGCTGGCCGATCTCAAGTCGGCGTAACGGCGTCCTTTTCCATGTGGGCGGCGGGGAAACCCGCCGCTCTTTTTTTGCGCTGTGCTTCCGGGGCGGCGGGGCCGGGCGTCGGCTTTTCCTGCGGCTCCGGCTTCCCGCCGGGCCGTTTCCTTGCCGCGCCGGTTCCGCGCCGCTTCCTTCCTGCGTGCTTTCCTGTCGCGTCCGTCCCGGGCCGCGCCATTCCCCGCTTTTTCTGTGCCGCGCTCTGCGCCTGTGTCATGTTCGTGAAAAAGGAGGGTTCATGGCCGTATCAAACTACAATGCCAACCCGGATCTGAACACCACGATTTCGGGCATCAACATCGCCGAGGGCTGTCCGCCGGCGGGCGTGAACAACGCCGTCCGTCAGCTCATGGCGGACGTGAAGGCCGAAAGCGACGCTCTGCGGGAAAAGCTGAGTCTGGCAAAGACCTCGGCGGAGGAAGCCGCAAGCGCGGCCCGGGCGGCCCAGAGCACGGCCGATGCGTCAGTTGCCGCAAGCGGCGTGGCCGCCGGAAGCTATGGCCCGCCCGGCAACGTCTCTCCGGGGCATCAGCAGTCCTTTCAGGTTCCTTTTTTTACCGTGAATGCGAAAGGCAGGATAACGGCTGCCGCAACAAGAACCGTAACGCTTCCTGCCGACGCCAACACGCACTGCACCTATTGCACCCATTGCAGCGGCTGGTGTGCGCACTGCACCTACTGCACGCACTGCACTTCGTATTGCCTGTGAAGGAGATTAAGGCATGGCCGTATCCAGCTACAATACCAACCCGGATCTGAACACCACGATTTCGGGCATCAACATTGCCGAGGGCTGCCCGCCTTCCGGCCTCAACAACGCCCTTCGTCAGCTCATGGCGGACGTGAAGGCGGAAAGCGACGCCCTGCAGAAAGACGTGAGCTCGGCCCAGAGCGCGGCGGATGAAGCCGCAAGTGCGGCCCAGGCGGCCCAGAGCACGGCGAATACGGGCGTCTCCGCAAGCGGCGTGACCGCCGGAAACTATGGCCCGACCGGCAACGCGAGCCCGGCGCACGGCGGAACCTTCACCGTGCCGTACTTTACCGTGGACGCCAAAGGAAGAGTGACGTCCGCCGCAACGCGAAATATTACACTTCCCGGGGATGCCAACACGCACTGCACCTACTGCACCCATTGCAGCGGCTGGTGCACCTACTGCTCCTACTGCACGTATTGCAACTGCCGCTGCACCTCCTCCAACTGCAACTGCAACTGTTGAGAAGTGAAACATGAAATATGTCTTTGAAGTCGGACATGCGTCCGGAACGCTCAGACTCGCCTACGACAGCAGACTCAACACCCTTGACGGAGCCGGGGTTCCGCCGAACTTCATCATGGGTCAGCGGGACGGCGAGGAGCTCAGAATCAACATCGTCATGGGCACGGCGTGCAACTACAGATGCGGCTACTGCTGTCAGGCCGACATGAAAAAGGAAATCTTCTCTCCGCTCCGTCTGGATGCCTTCGTCAGAGGCGTGCGCGACTACTGCGACAGGCATTTTTGCCATGTGGACGCGGCGCGCGTCCTGTTCTGGGGCGGGGAGCCTCTTTTGTATTTCGACATGATGAAGGAACTCGCCGCCGGTCTCAGAGACGTGAAGCCCCGCACACTCCTGGGCATCTGCTCGAACGGCGCGCTGCTCAACGAGGAAAATCTCGCCTGGCTGCACGACAATCATGTCGGCGTGGGCTTTTCCTACGACGGGTCGGGGCAGAGTGCGAGAGACGAAAGCGATGTGCTCGCTCCCGGTTCCTTTGCGCTTGAGGCGCTGAAGGACGGCGTGGCCCGTCATCACTGGTCGGTGAATCCGGTGTTCCACAGGAAAAATCCGCTTGTCTCCCGCTTCATCGACTTCATGGATGAGCGCCTCGGCTCGGAAGAGTGGGCCATCGGCGACGTGCAGATGCTCATGGTCGGCGATGAGGCGAGCGCCGCGTGGGCGCTTTCGGAAAAGGAGCTGTACGCCTTTTCGCTGGACTGCTGCCGCGAGCTCTTCATCGGAAGAGGACGGCGCTTCGCCCATGCCTATGTTCAGGCCGCAAAGAGTTTTCTCCGAAGCCTGGGGCGGACCGGCGGATTCGGCGGCTGTCAGAACGCTCAGCCCGGCGCACTTTCTTTGAATGTGGACATCACCGGCAACGTCTGGGCCTGTCATTCCTTTGCCGGAAAACATGAGGATGAGAGGGGCGGCAATCTGCATATGGGAACGCTTGAGGGGCCGCGCGTGCCCGTGAAGCTCGCGGTGCTGGAGAGTCGGCGCGAGCGCGCCTGCATGGACTGCGTGATGCGCATGTTCTGCGGCGGCGGATGCCTCGGCACGCCGGAGAAGTACGACGAGGTGAACTGCCGCATTCAGTGGCACAAGTGGTTCCCTGCGCTTTCCATGGCCGTGAACATGCTCACGGGCGGCCAGCTTCTTGGCGTGAAAAGGCTGGAGGCGTGACCATGCGGACGCTCTTTCTTCTTTCTTCTCATCACATGCTCGCGTGGCCCGACGGTCACACGGACGCGCTTTCCGTGTTTGCGGGCAAAACGGGATATTACGCGCTGCGGGACCGTTTCGGCTTTCTGAACCGCTTTTCTCCGTACAACCTGTACGAGCCGCACCTGAACATGTACGAGGCGACCTTCTCGAAGCCCCTCAGGGATGTCATGGACGAGCGGGCCGCGGAACTTTGGAACAAATCCCGCCGTGAAGGCCGGGACCTGTACCTTTTCTGCTCCGGCGGCGTGGACAGCACGGCCATGACCATAGCCATGCTGAAAAACGCGGGCGGCAGCCTTCGCGGCCTGCACGTCGTCTATACCAAGTATTCCGTGGAAGAGTATCCGGCGTTCTTCGAGCATCTGCGCGCCTCGGGCGTCGCCATGCATTTCGTGCTTCCGGGGCGGGCTCTGGACAAGGCGCAGCAGCAGGCGATGGAAAAAGGATACGCCCTGACCGGCTGGTGTGCCGATCAGCTCTTCGGCAGCCTGATCAACCACAATTATCCCGACTGGTATTTCCGCGACTGGCGCGACTGGATAGGCTTCGACGACGCCGTGGGG
Source organism: uncultured Mailhella sp. (assembly GCF_944324995.1). Taxonomy (GTDB): domain Bacteria; phylum Desulfobacterota; class Desulfovibrionia; order Desulfovibrionales; family Desulfovibrionaceae; genus Mailhella. The sequence continues at coordinate 36,548 of NZ_CALUYL010000011.1, read as the reverse complement.
CAGTTCGAGGAGGCCTTCCGGCACTATGGACTTCCGGTGCGGACGCTCGGAGAGTTTCTGTGGTTCATGAATTTCTCCTGCAAGTACGACTTCGTGAAGTACACCGACGTCATGCTTACCGGGCGTCTCACGGGCCGGATGCTTTCCTTTTACGACACTCCCGAATTCAACGCCTGGAGCGTTTCCAATTTTGACGTGCTTCATCAGTATCCTCAGCAGGATACGGAACACTACAAGGCGCAGCTCAAAGACTACATTTTTGCGTACAACGGCGACAGGGCCTATCGCCTGCACAAGGGCAAGCAGGCGTCGTGGCCCATGAAGCGCGAGGGAGACGCCCGGGAGCTTTGGACCTATCCCGTGAGCGTCATTGCCATGGAGAGCCCGGAACGCGTGCGCGTGGAATCCGCCGGCGTGGAACTTCCGGAGGATGACGAGAAGGCCGCGCGTCTTCGCGAAGCCATGATGAAACGTCTGCTCTCGGATTATCAGAGAACCGATGCCCGGAGGCAAGCATGATAAAGATAGAAGTGAATGTCGGAAGCTACTGCAACTATCAGTGTTCGTACTGCTTTGAAAACGGCGAACCCTCCGTGAACAGGGAAGTCACCAGGGTGTCCGTGGAACATCTTTCCCGCCTTGCGGAGTATATCAGATGGCTCAAGACCAGCGTCATGCCCGAAGAGGACATCGTCGTGGTGATATTCGGCGGCGAACCCTTCATGCGCCTGAACGACATCGCCGAATTCGTGCACGCGGCCGATCCCTGCCTCCTGCGGGTGCATATCATCACCAACGGCTCGCTCGCTCAGGAGAATATCGACATTCTCAGCAGAATGAGAAGCGACAACCAGTGTCAGATTTATATCGTGGTCTCGTACGACTACGCCTTTCAGAATGAAACGCGCAAGGCCGACTCCTATGAAACCGTGAGAAACAACATCCGCTTTTTGTACAAGAACGGATTCACCAACAAAACCATATCGGTGTTCAGCGCGAAGAACATTCATCGCATGGATGAAGTCTTTTTTGACTTCCTCGAACTCCGCAAGGATCTTCCCGACCTCATGGCCGTGTTCAACATCGACCGCTTCGGCGCGTTCTTCACCGACATCGACGAAGACGCGGTGCGGGCGTCCCTTGCCAGAATACAGGCGCACATGCAGGAGCATCCCGAACTGAAAAACGCGTTCTTCTTCAACGACGGGCCGGGAAGAATGCGCCGCGAAGGTGTGAGCGACACGTTTTATTCCGTGGTCTATCTGGCCATGTACTATGACGGCTCCCTGTACCCCGGCTATGAAACCGCGCTCGAAGACAAGGCCGTTGCCGACCTGCTGAAGTTCGGCAGCATCGACGACGACTTTGAAAGCATCCAGCAGAACAGGGCGGCGCTGCTGGCAAAGCTTCCCAAGGGCATTCCCGAGGGATGCATGACGTGCAACAATCTCTGCCGCGTCATTCCGTGGCGCACCATGACCTCCGACCTTTCCGAATGGAACGGCATGCCCAAGGATCCCGCCCATTGCAGGATTCACGCTCTTCTCACGGAATATCTGGTTCAGGAGTAGCCGTTCTCATGGAAATGCGCAGTTGCGAACAGAAAACATCCGTCTGCTATACGGTTTTCTGTGCGGTCTTCGTGACCTTCTTCATCATTGATCTGTTTCTGGAAATAAAAGTCGTCAACGCTTTCGGCCTGAATGTGACCACGGGCATTTTCACGTTCATCGTCACCTATGTGATCGACGACTGCCTCACCGAGCTTTACGGCTATGCCAGAGCCCGCTTCGTCATGTGGATAACGTTTTTTCTGGCGATTCTCGTGGTGGGGATTTTTCAGCTGAGCGTGGCGCTTCCGGCGGCCTCCTGCATGGGCAGCATGGCGGAGGCGTACGACAGGGCGTTCAGCATGGGGCCGCGCATACTCGTCGCCATTTTGTGCGGCTATGTCGCCTGTTCCACGGTCAATTCCTGGATCATGTCCCGGCTCAAGCTGCTGAGCCGGGGCAGGTACTTCAAAAGCCGGGCGTTCATTTCTTCCGTGTTCGGGCGGGCGCTGGATGCGCTGGTGTTTCATGTCATCGCCTTCTACGGCATTCTCAGCCTGAAGGAAGCCGTCGGCTTTGCCTGCACCACCTATCTCATTCAAACGGCGGTGGAAACCATGACGCTTCCCGTTTCTTCCAGACTGGTGCGCTGGGTGAAGCAGAAAGAAGGCGCGGATGCCTATGACACCGACGTGTCCTACAATCCGTTTTCACTCAAGGTTTGAGGAGGCAGCCATGCAGAGAGATGTAAAAACAGGAGCCTCCATTGCCGCCTCGTGGGCGTGGGGAACCTCGCTCATCGTGGGCATGCAGATAGCGCAGCAGAAAGGTCTTGGAGCCTGGGCCGTCTGGGCCGCGGCCAACACGCTCACGCTGGCGTTTTTCGGCCTGCTTGCCCGCTGCGGCCTTCTCGGGCGGCATGTCTTCGACCGCCCCGGGATAAAAGTCATGGCGCTGGTCATCCAGTGCTTCTGCCTCGTCATTCAGATGAACATCCTGTTCATGGTGCTCAGGGACATGGGCGTTCCGGAAGGCGGAGCCTCTCTTGCCGCCGCGGCCGTGGGCTGGGCGTTCACCCTTGCCATGTACCGGCACGGCCTCTCCGCGTCCATCTGGACGGACTGCTGGCAGTGGGGCATGACCATGCTGGCCATTGTGGTCATCATCGGCATGGGGCTGTGGCAGGATGTTCCGCGCATCGCGTTTCCCGAAAGTTCCTCCGACGACATGCTCTGGGGCCTGTGGAGCGCGTGCATACTGCTTTCGGGGCCGATAGGCGACGTGCAGCACTGGCAGCGGGCGGAAGTGACGGGACGCGGCACGGCGTTCTTCTGGGGGAGCTTCTTTTTCGGGCTGTACATGCTGCTCGTGCTCGTCATGGCGCAGCTGCAGTTCACCACGGGCATGAATCTTGTTCTGCTTGTCGCGGTGCTCTGCGTGACGAGCTCCACCATAGATTCCATTGCCGTGGCCCTGCACGAAATCAGCAACAGGAAGGTCGGAACCGTGGTCGCGCTTCTGATCTGCTCCTTTTGGGGCGTGTTCGCCCATATCGGCATCATCGAGCTGTGGAGCAGGGCGGGCGTGTTCCGCGTGGCGTTCGCGCTGCTGATTCTCGGCATGGCGTGGAAGGCATGGCGGCCGATTCTCGACGCTTCCCTGAAAAGTGCGCATTAGGAAGGGAAGGAAAGTGTTGCCGACACAATCCTCCCCGGATGCGGGCTCGTTCCCGGATTGAGTGATCCAGGTTTCGCCCCCAGGAGAATGGCAGTTCCCCTGGGGGCTTTGTTGTCTATCCATGTGGCGGATGACCAAAGCCGCCATGACTGCCGCCGTTTTCGGCGGTTTCTGCGGGCGACCTTCAAGGCGGGCGGAATGTTTATGAGCGTGCGAATGAAACATGTGCTGAAAGCGTGGGCACATGGGGAAGTACTTCGGGGGATTGGGGCTTCCCATCAGAGGAAATAACGTGTCTCCACCAGTGCATCCCGTAAATAATAAACGGCTCCTCAGGATGAAGAGCCGTTTCTGGGAAACGCCGGATGGTTCCGCCTTCCATCCTAATACCTCACACTCCCCGGAGGGAGGGGCCACGCAGCGAGCGCTCTCTGCTGACGGCGTTTCCATTGAGTCCAACATACCAGAAATTGACGCGCTCCGCAAGGGGCTGCCGCCGTTTTTCGGCTGGTTCTGCGGGCGACCTTCAAGGCGGGCGGAATGTTTATGAGCGTGCGAATGAAACATGTGCTGAAAGCGTGGGCACATGGGGAAGTACTTCGGGGGATTGGGGCTTCCCATCAGAGGAAATAACGAGTCTCCACCAGGTGCATCCCGTAAACAATAAACGGCTCCTCAGGATGAAGAGCCGTTTATGGGAAACGCCGGATGGCGCAGCAATACGGAAGAACCGTCTATACCATCGTCTAACTCGGTCGAAAAGACCGGTTTACGCAGCGAGCACATCTCTGCTGACGGCGTTTCTGATGACTCCAATATACCCGCGATTGATACGATATACAAGGGGATGTTACCGCTTTTGCCGGTGGAACGGCCGCCGCGCTTTCTCCGGGCGAAGCACGGGCGTTTGTGCCCGTGCAGGACTACCGCGTCCGCGCCATCCCTGCGGATGAATATCCCTAGTCTGCGAATGCTCCGGGCTATGTGAACCGCGAACCGGGGCTGGTAACGCCCGTTTTTGATCCCGTCGACATGCTGACGGCTCCCGTAGGCGCGGCCACGGCGGCGGGCCGCGCGGCTTCTGTGATCGCTGAGCCGTTCATCTCCTATGGCATGGACAAAGCGGGCAACTGGTTGGGTGACAGGCTTGGCGGCCTTTTCGGATACTTCGGATGGGAGGAATGATGACTGACGCGACAAGCTGAAAAGATCGGCAGAAAGTCGTGGCGGACATGGCCGCCGAGTCTGGTGAACCCCATAAACAATAAACGGCTCCTCAAGATGAAGAGCCGTTCCTGGGAAACGCCGGATGGTTCCGCCTTCCATCCTTTGACCGATACACAAAATGTGCACGGAATACGCAGCGAGCGTGTCTCTGCTGACGGCGTTTCCATTGAGTCCAACATACCAGAGATTGACGCGCTCCGCAAGGGGCTGCCGCTGTTTTTGGCGGGCCCTGCGGGCGGTACAAAGAGGCGGGAGGAGAGATCTGGACGAAGGGGGCGTTGAGAGCGGGCGCAGAACATGGTTTCCGCGCCCGTTTTTTTTGCGCCGTGCCTTTGGGAATGTGTCCCGTGTGCCGCGCGGCCGGGCTCTGCTACGCTTCGGGAAAAAGGAGGCTTTCATGCTTGAACTTTCGCAGGGCGTGCGCGGTGTGCGCTTTGCCTGCGCGGACGGTGTTTCCGACTTCGTGACGGAAGAGGGAATCATTTCCCGCGCTCAGGACGTGACGGAGATCATTCGGCAGAACAGGGCGGAGCAGAACGCACAGAAGTGCGGCTTTCAAAAAGCGCCTACGTTCCGCAAGGTTGCGTCCATACCCGTGGCCGTGGTGGACATTGCCGCCGCGCAGGGACTGGACATTCTCAATGACCCGGACGCCATGCGCAGGTTCCTGAACGATCCTGACAACCGTGCCTTCCGCACGACGCTGGAGAGGGTGTGATGGCGAAGATACCGCAGAAACTTATGGGCTGCTCGGAAAGTTTGCCGACAGCCTCGACTGCAACGATTTGCCCAAAGGATGGGCGGATAATCCCGAGATAGTGGAAGCGGCCGGGGAACTGTACCGCGATATGGGCACGGGAAGTCCGTTTTTCAAGGCCTGTTTTGGGAACTGGCCTGCGGCAAAAGCCTGTAATGAAGCAGTATTCGGGGAGCCGGTAGTGACGTTGACCGGAAAAGAATTTCAGAAGGATGGAATGCCGCTGACGGAAAAAGTTCCGGCATGGTATGACGAGATGTTCCGGGGGGCGGTGCGAAGCCCGGAGCCTGGAGACGTGAGCCTTGACTTTGAAGGCGTCAAAGACTCGATGGGGCACGGTATAGGCAGGGAAAAGTCGGCCGCGTTCGCTGCCGTGCCGGATATCATCAGAAGAGGAACGGTGTTTGACCGGCAAAGCAACTGGAAAGGGAGAGGGTACGACACGTCGGTGATATCCGCGCCCATGCGTATCGGCGATACGGATTACGCCGGGGAAGTTGTTGTAAAAAGCGGTAAAGACAGGCAGGGAGTTTATCTGCATGAGGTGGAAAATAAAAAGAGGCTCGAAGATGCGTTCAAGACTGCCAACGGCAGCGCACCCCAAGCCTCACGATTACTTTGGGGGCAAAAGCTTGATGATGTCAAGCGCTCTTCCAAAGTGGTTGATGATGAAGGCAGACCTCTTGTCGTTCACCACAATACAGACGCCGTTTTTGATGTTTTTTTCCAAAGACAAGATAAACAGTCTGGGCGTTTATGGCGAAGGCTTTTATTTTGCCGAAAAGCCCGCGCCTTACAGCCCGCATCAGATGGATGTCTATCTGAAAGGAACGTATGGACTGCCGGAAAAACGTGCGGCGCGTCGTGCCGGGCAGCCGGCTCAGGAACTGGATTATGTCCATGTGCCTGACGAAGGCTATTGGATGGTAAAAGAGCCGAACCAGATCAAGTCCGTCCAGAATCGCGGCACATTCAACCCTGACGATCCGAATATTTATAAGGCGCTCCCAAGGGCTATGGGAGGAGCAGGAACCGCTGCGGCGTTTGCCCCGGGTGAGGCGCAGGCGGCGCAGAAGGGTGAATTCGGTGATGGTGCACCGTGGCGGAACGTCATGGATGAGATGACGCGCGGCCCCGGCACGCGCAACATGCTGGAAGGGCTGGGACGCGGGGCGACGCTGGGCCTTTCCGATCCGGGAAAGACGATATCGGACTTTTTCGGCCTTCCTGACAAAAAAGGCTTCAAGAGTATAACGCTGTATAATCCTGAAGCCTCTAAAGTCGAAAGACTTTTGAAAGACAAGGGCTATTGGGAGGGCGGGTCGACTTCCTCCATCTTTACTCCCTCATTGGGGGAGCGCTCGAAGAGCATTGGCAGCGGGACCCTTTCTGCTGTCAATAACCCGTCTTTTGAGAATACTATACGCGGCCTTGACGCATGGCGCAAGAATAAAATGCTGGTCACAGGTGGCGGGGGCATGTTGCCTTTGTTCGACTCTGGCAGAGCAGAAGGCATGGATTCTGCCCTGAAGAACCGTCGTCCTGGGACGAGTTCAAGCGCGGCCTCGGACGCGCAACATGCTGGAAGGGCTGGGACGCGGGGCGTGGACAGGGAACTTGCTTCGACTCCTCGGAGGGACATTGCCGCCGCGCAGGGACTGGACATTCTGAACGACCCCGAGGCCATGCGCAGGTTCCTGAATGATCCTGACAACCGTGCCTTCCGCACGACGCTGGAGAGGGTGTGATGGCGAAGATACCGCAGAACTTCATGGGGCTGCTCGGAAAGTTTGCCGACAGCCTCGACTACAACGATTTGCCCAAAGGGTGGGCGGATAATCCCGAGATAGTGGAAGCGGCCGGGGAACTGTACCGCGATATGGGCACGGAAAGCCCGTTTTTCAAGGCCTGGTTTGGGAACTGGCCTGCGGCAAGAGCCTGTAATGAAGCCGTATCCGGGAGACCGGTAGTGACGTTGACCGGAAAAGAATTTCAGAAGGATGGAGTGCCGCTGACGGAAAAAGTTCCAGCATGGTATGACGAGATGTTCCGAGGGGCGGTGCGAAGTCCGGAGCCTGGAGACGTGAGCCTTGACCTTGAAGGCGTCAAAGATTCGATGGGGCACGGTATAGGCAGGGAAAAGTCGGCCGCGTTCGCTGCCGTGCCGGATATCATCAGAAAAGGAACGGTGTTTGACCGGCAAAGCAACTGGAAAGGGAGAGAGTACGACACGTCGGTGATATCCGCGCCCATGCGTATCGGCGATACGGATTACGCCGGGGAAGTTGTTGTAAAAAGCGGTAAAGACAGGCAGGGAGTTTATCTGCATGAGGTGGAAAATAAAAAGAGGCTCGAAGATGCGTTCAAGACTGCCAACGGCAGCGCACCCCAAGCCTCACGATTACTTTGGGGGCAAAAGCTTGATGATGTCAAGCGCTCTTCCAAAGTGGTTGATGATGAAGGCAGACCTCTTGTCGTTCACCACAATACAGACGCCGTTTTTGATGTTTTTTTCCAAAGACAAGATAAACAGTCTGGGCGTTTATGGCGAAGGCTTTTATTTTGCCGAAAAGCCCGCGCCTTACAGCCCGCATCAGATGGATGTCTATCTGAAAGGAACGTATGGACTGCCGGAAAAACGTGCGGCGCGTCGTGCCGGGCAGCCGGTTCAGGAACTGGATTATGTCCATGTGCCTGATAAAGGCTATTGGATGGTCAAAGAGCCGAACCAGATCAAGTCAGTCCAGAATCGCGGCACATTCAACCCAGACGATCCGAATATTTACAGAACATTGCCGTGGGCTGCGGGCGGGGCAGGAACGACCGCAGCGCTCGCTCCGGGTGAAGCTTCCGCTTCCGTGCCTGCCGACCAGTATCGTTTTCCCGTCAATGAGCCGGCCATGTGAATCGCGAACCAGGGCTGGAAACGCCGCTGGTGGACGTGGCGGACTTAGCCGCCGAGTCTGGTGAACCTCATAAACAATAAACGGCTCCTCAAGATGAAGAGCCGTTTCTGGGAAACGCCGGATGGTTCCGCCTTCCATCCTCATACCTCACACTCCCCGGAGGGAGGGGCCACGCAGCGAGCGCTCTCTGCTGACGGCGTTTCCACTGAGTCCAACATACCAGAGATTGACGCGCTCCGCAAGGGGCTGCCGCCGTTTTTTTGGCGGGGGCTGCGGGCGACGCATCAAGGCGGGCGGAATGTTTATGGGCGTGCGAATGAAACATGTGCTGAAAGCGTGGGCACATGGGGAAGTATTTCGGGGGATTGGGGCTTCCCATCAGAGGAAATAACGTGTCTCCACCAGGTGCATCCCGTAAACAATAAACGGCTCCTCAAGATGAAGAGCCGTTTCTGGGAAACGCCGGATGGTTCCGCCTTCCACCCTAATACCTCACACTCCCCGGAGGGAGGGGCCACGCAGCAAGCGCTCTCTGCTGACGGCGTTTCCATTGAGTCCAACATACCAGAAATTGACGCGCTCCGCAAGGGGCTGCCGCCATTTTTTTTTGCGGGCCCTGCGGGCGGGACAAAGAGGCGGGAGGAGAGAGCTGGACGAAGGTGCGTTGAGAGCGGGCGCAGAACATGGTTTCCGCGCCCATTTTTTTTGCGTCGTGCCTTTAAGAATATGTCCCGTGTGCCGCGCGGCCGGGCTCTGCTACGCTTCGGAAAAAAGGAGGTTTTCATGCTTGAACTTTCGCAGGGAGTGCGCGGCGTGCGCTTTGCTTACGCGGACGGCGTTTCCGACTTCGTGACGGAAGAGGGAATCATTTCCCGCGCTCAGGACGTGACGGAGATCATCCGGCAGAACAGGGCGGAGCAGAACATTCAGAGATGCGGTTTCCAGAAGGCTCCCACGTTCCGCAAGGTGGCGTCCATTCCCGTGACTGTGGTGGACATCGCCGCCGCTCAGGGCCTGGATATTCTGAACGACCCCGAGGCTATGCGGAAATTTTTGAATGATCCTGACAACCGTGCCTTCCGCACGACGTTGGAGAGAGTGTGATGGTGGATGGGAAAAAGCTCGGCGGTCTTCTGGGGCTGATGGCAGGATGGGCGGCCCTCGCCCCGGATGACGCGGAAGCGGCGGTCTATTCCAAGGATGGGCGGCGCTTGCTGAACCTTTTTGAAAAGGCGTCAAAAGGCGCGTTGCCCATTAATGAGCCGGTGTTCGAGTTTCAGGAACGATTGCCGAAAGACGTCTTCAAGGCAGCAAGGGAAGAGAATGGTGCCTTCCATACTCGAAATTTGGCCGCTAGCAGGAATAATATTCAACACTATTGGGATGCCAGACACGGGCACATGTCCAATGAAGAGATAGAAGATCTTGTTGAGTCTCTAACTACCGGTAAGGGCAGATTCTATGTGCGGGCAAATAAACCCTATGCTGAAAGCATTGGAGCTTTAGGGAGCAGAACAGGAGTGAGAGGTTCTTTGCGTCCTTCTGAAGAATTTACCTATCTGCATCAGGTGAATCCCGTAGACAACAAACGGCTCCTCAAGATGAAGAGCCGTTCCTGGGAAACGCCGGATGGTTCCGCCTTCCATCCTCATACCTCACACTCCCCGGAGGGAGGGGCCACGCAGCAAGCGCTCTCTGCTGACGGCGTTTCCACTGAATCCAACATACCAGAAATTGACGCGCTCCGCAAGGGGATGCTGCCGCTTTTTGCCGGTGGAACGGCCGCCGCGCTCGCTCCGGGCGAAGCACAGGCTGCTCAGACAAACGACGCTCGGGACGGTGGTTCTTCATGGCGGAACGTCATGGATGAGATGACGCGCGGCCTCGGCCTCGGCACGCGCAACGTGCTTGAAGGCCTGGGCCGCGGGGCGACGCTGGGCCTTTCCGATCCGGGAAAGACGATATCGGACTTTTTCGGCCTTCCTGTTCCTGAAACGGCTCTGGAAAAAAGGATGGCGCTTTTTGAAGGCGGAGCCGCCGAGGCCGTTCCGATGATCATTGGCGGCGGGGCCATGGCAAAGATGGCCGCCTCGCCTGTGACTCGCGGCGTCGGAAGGGAGCTTTTTGCCACGCCCGGGCGGGATATTGCCCTGGGCGGATTGCTCGGAAGTTTCCTCGGAGGGGACTGATATGGCCGATCTTACCAGCTACACGGGGCTTTGCGAAGCCGTGGCGGACTATCTGGGCCGTGACGACATGACGGAGCGCATACCCACGTTCATTGCGCTTGCGGAGCGGCGCATGAACCGTGAACTGCGGCTTCGGGTGATGGAGAGGCGGTCGGAAACGTCCGTTCTTGCCGGGCAGAGCGCGGTGCCGCTGCCGTGGCGCAGGCAGCCGGGGAACTGGGACGTGTTCATGGAGATGCGCGACCTCACCTGGGCGGATGCGGACGGCCGGACGGTGAACCTTACCTATTCGCCGCCGGACACGTACGGGCAGAAGAGGGCGCCGGGCAGGCCGCGGGAGTACACGATCATCGGGCGCGACCTGTTTCTGATGCCCGTGCCGGACGGCGCGGGAACGCTGTACCTCACCTATTACGCGGAGATTGAGCCGCTCGGGGAGAATCAGCCGGACAATCCCGTGCTGCTCACGTTTCCGGATCTGTACCTGTACGGGGCGCTGGTGGAAAGCGGGCCGTTCACGCGGGGGAGCGTGCCGCTGGAGACATGGACGCAGTATTACGCCGCGGCGAGGCAGAAGGCGGAAGCGGGTGAACAGCGGGCGCGGTTCACGGCGAACATCACCATGCGCCCGGTAAGGAGGATATGACATGAGTTTGACCAATCATGGAGAAGACAAGCTGCTCACGCTGTTCAAGAACGACGGCTCGTACTATCTCGCGCTGTTCACGGCGGCCCCGGGCGAAACGGGGGGCGGCACGGAAGTGACCGGCGGGGCCTATGCGAGGCAGCTTGTCGCGTTCGGGGAACCTGCCGACGGAACCATGAAGAACAGCGCGGCCATAGAGTTTCCCACGGCCACGGCGGACTGGGGAACGGCGGTTTCGTGGGGGCTGTTCGACGCGGCGAGCGGCGGAAATCTTGTCTGGTACGGTGAGATAACCACGCCCAAGGAGCTTCTGGCCGGCGACATTTACCGGATCAATACCGGCAACCTCACCCTGACCATGGACTGACGGCATGGGCGCGCTGTTTTCCACAATAAAGGCGCCGCCTCAGAATCTGGACAGTCTGGACGACTGGGGGAGCCTGGATGAGCTGCTCTGGTCTCTGGATTCCGACATCTGGAACAGCGCCGGGTTGTACGCCCTGGAACAGGCGGTCGGCCCGGGCGAATCCGGAGAGGAAGTTTCGGCCGTGCGCATCCGGAGCGCGGAGCTGCGGGGGAGCGCCGGGGGCGGCGGAACCATGCAGGGGCATGCCGTGCTGTCTCTCACGGGGAGCGGCGCGGCCCTGCTGGAGGGGGAACAGATAGGCGGCGTCACCGTGGGGATTCCCGCCTCTCCGGCCTCCGCCGCGAGCGGCGAAGCCTGCTTCATGCTCCGCCTGCAGCATGGCGGCGGGGGCGCGGAGGCTTTGGTCGAAAGCGGTTTTCTGCCGTATCGCGTCCGCATGACGGAGCTTTCCGGGCTTGCGGCGCAAACGTCGGAGCACGAGGAGCCGAACCGCGTCCGAGGCGTGACGTGCGCCCCTTCCGCGGCGGCAGGCGAAGAGACGATTGTTCCGGAATACAAGGGCTGGGGCTGGACGGAGCTTGCGCGGCGTGAGGGCCTGTGGAGAGGAGTGGTGCAATGGCAATGAAGAAAACGCGGCTCGACTTCGGCGCGTGGGAGCCGGACGCGGCGCTGTTGAACGGGGAGCAGACTCCCGAAGCGCGCAACGTGATACCGGCAAGGCGCGGCTACCGGCCGCTTTGCGGCAGCGTTGCGCTTGCGTACGACGCGCTGCCCTCGCAGGCGAAGGCGGCCTATTCCCAGCGGGATCTGTACGGCACGAACACCACGTTCGCGGCCACGGCGGAAGGAATCTACACCCTTGAAGGCAAGACGTGGGCGCCAAAGTATGCCGGAACCACGGCCTCAAACGTGCGGGCGTTCACGGAATACGGCAACGCGGTGTATGCGCTGTTCGGCTCCACGCTGCTGAAAAGTTCCGTGGCCGGGGTGGCGCAGAACTTCGAGGCCGTGGAAGGCGCGCCTGCCGGGGAAGTGTTCGGCGTGATACGCGACTTTCTTGTCATGGGCAAGCTGGTTGACGGCAGGAACGCCATACGCTGGTCGGGGCTGGACAGGCCGGACGAATGGCCGGAACCGGGCAGCAACGACGCGCAGTACATACAGTCGGACACGCAGGTGTTTCCCGTGGGCGGTCAGGTGCAGGCCATAGTCGGGGGCGTGGGCGGCGTGGACGGGCTGATTTTTCTGGAACGGGGCATACAGCGGGCGACGTATGTGGGCACGCCGTACATATTCCAGTTCGACCCGGTGGACAGGGAACACGGCTGCGCGTCGCCGTATTCTCCCGTGATATGCGGCAACGCCTGCGTGTATCTTGCGGAAGACGGCTGGCGCATGACCGACGGCGCAAGCGTGAAATCCATAGGCGTGGAGCGCGTGGACGAATGGTTTTTCGATCAGGTGTCCATCGAAAGACTGAGCGAGGTGCGCGGCGTGCACGACAACCGCAACCGCGTGGCCATGTGGAGCTTTCCCACGCCGGACGCCCCGGCGGGAATTCATGACCGGCTGCTCATCTACAACTACATTCTCGATCGCTGGTCCTACGGCGTGATCGACACGGAAACGCTGTTTCAGGACTACACGCGCGGCGGCATGACGCTGGAAGAACTGGACGAATACGGCCCGCTGGACAGCCTGCCCTTCACGAGCCTTGACCTCGGCATCTTCAAGAACGGCGACATGAGCGTGATATCGAGTTTCGACACGTCGCACGGGCTGGCCAACTTCAACGGATCGACGCTGGAAGCGGTCATGGACACGGCGGAGCAGGGCGGGGACAGAATGATGGTGCACGGCTTCCGCCCTCTGGTGGACTGCGGCGGGGCGCAGGCGCTGCCGGTGTTCCGCAGCCGGGAAATGGACGTGCGAAGATTCGGCAGATACACGAAGCAGCAGCGCGACGGCGTGTGTTATCAGCATCTTTCCACTGTGTATCTTGCGGCGCGGGTCATGGTACCGGCGGGGGAGAACTGGCGTCATGCCGTGGGCGTGGAAGCGCTGATTGAAGCGGAAGGAGGCATGTAATGGCGAACTTTGTTCCGCAGGTGTCGGCCTCGACGCCTGCGCAGATGATAGCGCTTGCCGTGGGCGTGAACGCCGCCCTCCGCGGCGACACGGCAAACATCGGGCGCGTGACGTGTGCCGCGGGAGAGACAAGCGTTACGGTGAAGGACAAACGTTGTCGTGCGGGGCGTCTTGCCATGCTCATTCCGCTGGATGCGGCGGCCGCTTCGGCGGTGTGGTGGCTTTCGGAGATGACCCGCGACAGCATGACGTTCCGTTTTGCCGCGGCTCCGGGCGAGTGTTCCTTCGGCTGGGCGCTCATCGGCGACGGCGGACAGTAGGAGAAAAATATGGCAGGACTTTATCAGCGCGGCGTGACGCCGAATCTTTCCAGTCCCGGCATGCGTGTGGACGCTTCCCGGGGCTCGGGCGGAGCCGTTCCCCGGGGCGCGGGGCTTTTGCAGCGTCAGAGTCAGGGCATGGACGCCGCAAAGCTCGGCGGCCTTCTCGGCATGCTGGGCAAGGGGCAGAGCGGTCAGGGGGAAGGCGTGTTCAATGAGGGCGTCATGCCCGGCGTCGGTCAGTCGATGGCCTCTCCGGTGACTTCGCAGGCGAAGAACACGGCGGCCATGATGCAGGGAAGCAATGTGGACGTGGCGTCCAACATGGCGGCAGGCGCGGCGGCAAACCTTCCTCAGCCGACCCTGGCGGGGAACTTCGGCCCCGGCACTCCTGCAACGGGCGGGAACATCGGCAGCGCCGCTTCCGGCATGAATCTCAACTTTGACCCGTCCAAACTCGGCGGACTTCTCGGATCGTTCAATTTCGGAGGCTAAGCATGGGCGAATTTTCCGGCATCTACAGGACGGAGCTTTCCGACGGGCAGCTCATGCGCTTCTGGTCCCGCATGCGCGCCAGCGGGCGCGACACGGCCACGTTCTACAACGTTCCGCGCATGGAGGAGCGGGATTTTGCCGCCTGGGCGCGTTCTTCGAACGTGCATCCGTGGATCATCCTGTTCCGCGGGGAGCCGTGCGGCCTGTTCTGGCTGACGGATCAGGAAGGCAGAACGGCGAAGTGTCATTTCGCCACGCTGCCGCAGGGCACGAAAAGAACGGCGGGAAGGCTTCCCGTGGCGCAGGGCTTCGGGCTGTACGCTCTCGGCATGGCGCTGCACGCGAAGGATGAGGAAGGCCGGTACCTGCTGGATCGCTGTTACGGCATCACGCCGCTGTACAACCGGGCGGCCGTGAGATTCATTCACAGGGTGGGGGCCATGGACATAGCCGTGCTTCCGGGCGCGGTGTTCAATCAGGCCACGGGGCACAACGCCGACGCCCTGCTCACCATGTACACGCGGGACACCGTGCCCGCGGAAAACGCAACGCTGTAGGAGGCGGTATGGGCGGCGGAAAAGGCGGTGGCAGTTCCACCACGACGGTGCAGAAGGCCGATCCCTGGGAAGGGCAGCAGCCCTATCTCACGGATATTTTTCAGGAGGCGCAAAAGCTTTACAACAACGGCGGTCTGGCTCCCGACTACTATCCGGGGCAGACCGTGGCCGGGCAGTCGCAGTGGACGCAGGATGCGCTCAAGATGCAGGCCGACAGGGCGCAGAACGGCAGCCCGCTCATAGACAACGCCTCGAACGCGATGAACAACATCACGACGGGGCAGGCGCTTGCGGACAATCAGGGGCTGAATACGCTGAACCAGCTCTCGCAGGAGGACAACCCCTATGTCGATGAGCTGTACAACCGGGCGAACAGTCAGGTGCAGGCCGATCTCGACGGCAATTTCAACCGTGCGGGGCGTTACGGTTCCGGGGCGCATGAGGCGGCGGCCGCCGATGCGGCCAACAATCTCGCCGCGCAGATGTATTCCAGCTTGTGGGACAAGCGGGCGGACGCGGCCGCGCAGGCCGGTCAGCTCTACAACACGGGCGTGGGTCAGCAGGTGGTGGCGTCTCAGACGGGGCAGCAGCTTGCCAATCAGGCGTACACCGACGCGGCGGCGCTTTCCGAGGCCGGGGGCATGATGGACGACTACAATCAGCAGCTCATCAATGCCGACATCGACCGTTACAACTATGAACAGCAGCAGGCGCTGCTTGCGCTCCAGAACTACAACAATCTGATTCAGGGCAATTACGGCGGCACCAGCACCACGACGGGGCAGCAGAGCGGCGGGAGCACGGTGGGGAACGTGCTCGGCGGCGGCCTGTCCGGCGCGGGCATAGGCAGCATGATCGGCGGGCCCGTGGGGGCCGGCATCGGTGCCATCGCCGGCGGCCTTCTCGGTCTGTTCTAGGAGGGAGTATGTTTGAAGGGTGGACGTCTCCGTTCGCGCAGGCGAACCGGCAGACCGAGGACAGAAATGCGGCGTGGAACGCGATACGGAACGATCCCGGTTCCGCCGCGCTGATTGCCGGGCTTTCCCTGCTCACGAACAACGACGGGAGCCGGAGTTTCGGGCAGCTTGCGGGGCGCGCGGGCTTCGATACCCTGGCAGGGCTGGGAAGCATGGAGGCGCAGCGGCAGGCGCAGGAACGGCAGGAAGCGCGGGACGCCGAGAGGTCTCAGTACCGCGACATGCAGATACAGGAAATGCAGGCCGGGCTGGACGAGCAGAACAGACGCCGCGACCTTCAGCAGCGCTTCGCCGCTGGAGACGAAACGGCGCTCAAGGCGCTGGATCCGCTGGCCTGGTGGAAGAACGAGCAGAAAAAGCAGCAGGCGGAGCAGTCTTTGCGCAACGCCATGACGCTTGCAGGGTACAGGGCGAAACTTGACGCCGGAAACGCGCCGCATCTTCGATACGTGAACGGCCTGGGCATGGTGGACAAGCGCACGGGGCTCGTCACGCCGCTGATGAATCAGAAGGGCGAGGTCGTTCTTTCTCCGAAGCAGCGCAAGCAGAGGGAAGAGGGGCCGCAGGGGTAATGCGGCGTGCGGGAAGGCGTCCTGCTGCGGACTCGCTGACTGTGCCTTCCCGATGACTTTGGAAAACGGCAAGTGGTGAAGTGCCGATGCGACCGGCGCGGTTCCCGCAGGCAAAAGCGGGCTTCCGCGCCGGTGTTTTTTTTGCCGCTGGCGGAAACGCCCGTCGCCCGCGGCGCAGCCGGGGCATGACGTTGATTGCGGCAGGGCGGGGCGGGGAGAGACGGGCGGCGGGCTTCCCTGCCTGCGGCCCTTTCCTGCCTCTTCCTGCGTCCTGCTTCATTTTCTCCTTCGTTCGGGCCCTTGTGCCTTGCCTCTCCGCCGACTTTCCCCCCGCGCCGCCTGAGCCTCGCCCTTGTGCCTCGCTCTGCGCCCTGTTTTTCTTCCATCCCCGGCGCGCCGTTCCGCCTGCCTCGCGCGCCCTCGCCGCGTCGCGCCTTGCTCCGTTTCCTTTCCCATCGCCTGAGCCGTACCGCCTGCCCGGATTCTTGCTTTCGTTGCCTTCTTCCTTCTTTTTTCCTGTCGGCGCTGCCACACCTCACCCTGTTTTCCCGTTCTCCGCATGGGGGGGCTGCCTCGCGTTTTCCCGAGCTCTCCGTTATCCCCCGCAGGCATCCTCTTTGCCCGATTGTCCCTGCCGCGGCGTCTCCTTCTGCGACCGGCGCTGCCTCTCCCATTCTCTTCCCGCCCCGCCTCGCGCTCCGTCTTTCCAGTGCCTTGCCCCCCTTGCACCATTTCCCTCCCGTCGTCCTGCGCCCCCTCGCCCCCGCGCCGACGTTGTGATTTTTATGTCGGAGCAGCGCCTTTTTTGACGTCCTGCTTGACAGAACACGAATGTATCGTTCATGCTGGCGCATTGTGTACGCTTCGCCATGGGGACGGCTTTCGGGCCGAAAGGCGGAGCGGCGTCGAACCAGCCGCATGCGCGGTCAAACTTTTGGAAAGAAGAGCATGAAAAAACTGACTACTCTCCTTCTCGCGGCGGGCCTGACGGCCACCGCCGCCTCTCCCGCTTCCGCCGTCGACGTCAAAGTGGACGGCCGCTATCAGTTCCAGTTTCAGACCGGTTCCGAAGGCTTCCACGGACAGAATACCGACTATGCGCTCCAGCGCGTGCGTCTTGGTCTGACCTTCATTGCCAGCGAGAACCTTTCCGGCTATTTCCAGCTTCAGGCCGGAACCTACGACTGGGGCTCCGACACCACCGGCAACAGCGTGGACGTAACCATGCGTCAGGCCTACATCGACTGGACCGTGCCGAGCACCGACATCAAGGTGCGCATGGGCCGTCACGCCTTTGATCTGCCCGCCTACGCGAGCGTTTCGTCCATGATTGCCGACCTCGTGGCCGACGGCGTGGTGGTTTCCGTGCCCTTTGCCGACCGCTACAACGTGACCGGCTTCTGGACCCGCATGGCGAGAGACGTCAACGGCGAGGGCGACGTGACCGACGTCAACGCGCCGAAGTATGATCTGTTCGGTCTGGTGGGCAACGCGTCCTTCGACGGCCTTACCGTGTCCCCGTGGGCGATCTACGGAGCCAAGGGCGACGCCACCTACGCGGACGGCACGCATTTCAGCCCGTCCAATCTGACCGATCAGGGCAACATCAGCGGACAGGGCCGGGCCGACATCGCGATTTTCGGCGCGGGCTTCGAGTGGAAACCCTTTGATCCCGTCACTCTGGCGCTCGATGCCGCCTACGGTTTCGTGAAGTACGACGAATCCGACGATCAGGAAGGCTGGTACGCCGTGGGCAAGGCCGCCTACGCCACGAGCTTCGGCGAACCCACTCTTCTGGCCTGGTACGCTTCCGGCGACAACCGGGGCCGCGACGAGAATTCCGGTCAGATTCCCATCATCTACGGCGACTTCAACGGCACGAGCACCTACTTCGACAACACCTTCGGTCCCGTGGGCGGCCATCGTTACAGCTTCGGCGGCACCTGGGGCGTGAGCGCGCAGATGAACGGCATGTCCTTCATCGACGGGCTGACCCACGATTTCAGCGTGACCTACTTTGCGGGCACGAACAACAAGTACAACGGCGGCTACGGCAGCGGCTACGACTACCTCACCACCGAGGATTCCGCCGTGGAATTCGATCTGCTCTCGACGTACGAGATCTACAAGAATCTGCACGCGGCGCTGGAACTTGCGTACATCATTGAGGATTTCGATACCAATCCCGCGCACGGACGCGGCAATGAGGATTTCAAGGACGACTGGCGCGCCGCGCTTCATTTTGAATACAAGTTCTAATTCGCCGATGAACGGTTGCGGCGTCCGGGCCGCATGAGCAAACGCGCGGGGGAAACTCCGCGCGTTTTTTCGTGGGCAGGCGGGGGGAGAGAAAACGGCGGGCAGGCGAGCGGGGGAAGGGGGGAGCGGAAGAGTCCGGGGCGAAGTGTGGGGAAATGTGAAGGAAGAGGAAAAAGCGGAGGAGCGAGCGCGGGGCGGGGGAGGAGGCGGGGGCTTGCGCCCCTGCGGAAAGCGGGGGCATGAACGTGAGTCCCTTGCGGGCAACGTTCGGCGAACGGCCGTCGCGTTGCGGAACATCCGGGGAAGCGGGCCGGAGCGGAAGCCGACGGGAAAATGGGGAGCGCCTTGCGGGCGATGACCTGCGGAACCTCGTCGCCGGAGCATCGCAGAAGCCGTGGACAGGCCGGGGCAAAAGCGGATTTCCGTCCACGCCTCCCCCTCTTGCGCCCGCCACCTCTTTCCCCGCGCCTCGCCTTTTCCTCCGCGCCGGGCGTTCCGGGAAGCCTCCGAATCTTTCCCGAGTCTCCCCGCAGGATTCTCTGCGCCGAAGGCCCTCCGCAACTTCCCGGGCTTTGTCTCGCTTTTTCATCCCCCCGCGCCTGCGTCGCCTTGTGCCTCGCTCTGTGCCCTGTTTTTCCCGCCCCGCGCCGTTCCGCCTCGGCCCCAGGTTGTCCTGCCTGCCTTTCCCCCCTCGCTCCCCGTTTTTCCCGCAGGCCTCCGCTTTGCCCGATGGTCCTTGCCGCGGTCTCTCTTTCTGCGACCGGCTTTGCCTCTCACGCGGTTTTCCCGCCCCTGCGCCCCGTCGCGCCGCGTGCTCATCCCCGCATGCCCCGCCCATCCTTGCCCGCTGCCTTTCCCTCGTCCTTCGTCTTTCGCGCCGGGCCCCGAGCCCCGTTTGACGAAAATCGTCGGCAGTCGCCGTGCGCGCAGTCAGAAGCCATGCGCGTTCAAGGTATTTAATAAAAATGAATTTCTTTTTCAATTAACTTGACAGGCGTACTATTTTGCGCAATTTTTGCCCTGCGTTTGGACGCTTCGCATCAGGGTCGGGCGAGAGCAAAGGTTGGGGACCGGAGACCGTTCCTGCGAAGCGGCGCAGGCAAGACCGCATGCCGCGGTCAAACATTCGGGAATGCGCGAATGAAAAAACTCATCACTCTTGTCCTGGCCGCCGGACTCGTCACGGCCGCCACCAGTCCCGCGTCCGCCGTCGACCTCAAAATGGACGGCGAATATCTCTTTCAATTCCAGAGCGGTTCCGAAGGGTTCCGCGGCCGCAACACCGACTATGCCGTGCAGCGCCTGCGCCTCGGCATGACCCTGACCGCCTCGGAACAGCTTTCCGGGTATTTTCAGCTTCAGGTCGGCGAGCACGACTGGGGTTCCGACACCACCGGAAACAACGAAGGCGTGTTCATGCGTCAGGCCTACATCGACTGGGTCGTGCCCGGCACCGAGGTGACCATCCGCATGGGCCGTCACGCCTTCGATCTGCCCGCCTACGCGAGCACCTCGACCATGATCGCCGATCTCGTGGGCGACGGCATTGTGGCGTCCGTGCCGCTCGGCGAACGCTACAACGTGACCGGCTTCTGGACCAGACTTGCGCGCGAAGCCAATGGACGCGGCGAAAAATCGGAAGTCAACGCGCCGAAGTACGATCTTTTCGGACTCGTGGGCACGGCGAAGTTCGACAGCTTCACGGCGTCGCCCTGGGCGATCTACGGCACGCGCGGCGATTTCGTGAACGAAGAGGGCGCGCGCTACAATCCCGACATCATGACCGAGCAGGGCAACCTCAGCGGTTCGGGCCGGGCCGACATGGCGATATTCGGCGCGGGCCTGGAGTGGAAACCCTTCGATCCCGTCACGCTGGCGCTCGATGCCGCCTACGGCCGCGTGGAATATTCCGCCTCGCCGGATCAGGAAGGCTGGTACGCGGTGGGCAAGGCGGCCTACGCCATGAGCTTCGGCGAGCCGACGCTGCTCGGCTGGTACTCCTCGGGCGACAAGAAGGGCCGCGCCATGAATTCCGGCCAGATACCCATCATTTACGGCGACTTCAACGGCACGAGCACGTATTTCAATGCGGCGTGGGGCATACTCGGCGGGCACAGAAGCAGTTTCGGCGGCACGTGGGGCGTGAGTGCGCAGCTGAACGGCGTATCGTTCATCGACGGACTGAACCACGATTTCAGCGTGACCTACTTTGCAGGCACGAACAACAAGCATAACGGCGCCTACGGCGACGGCTACGACTACCTCACCACCGAGGATTCCGCCGTGGAATTCAACATGCTTTCGACCTATGAAATCTATAAGAACCTGACGGCCGCCCTTGAACTGGCGTACATTGTCGAGGACTTCGACACCTCGGCCGCGCACGGACGCAGCGGTTCCTACAAGGACGACTGGCGCGCGGCGCTTCAGTTCCAGTACGCGTTTTAGATGCCCTGCCTGCTGAAGGCGGGCGGACGCATGGAGCGTTCGGGGTAAGGGACGCGCGGCCGTGATGCGGTCGCGCGTTTTGTCGTCTCCGGGGGATTTCCGCGGAAGGGGGCGTTGCGTCCTTGAAAGGAAAACTTTATACCACCACACGGCGCGCGCGTTCGCGCAGCCTGCGCGCAGTGCGGAAGGCGCGGCCCACAAGAGAGATCATCTGCGGAAAAAGAGGATGCTGAATTATGACCAAGGTATTGAATTCCATTAAACTTGTTCCGGTGCTGTTCGTGCTTGACCTGGCGGTGATGTACGCCTCGCTGACGCTGAGCGGACTTGCGCTGAACGTGCAGAATGTCGTCTTTCCCTTCACCTACTATTTTCCGGTGTTTCTGGGACTGAGCGTTCTTTACTTTGCGGTGCGCAATTTTTACACGGAGCTGAATTATTTCTTTTTTCTGAACGTGTTTCACTTTGTCGTGCTGAGCAAGGAACTTCCTGGCCTGCTCACGTTGATCACCGTGTAGCGCGATTTCGTCCGGCATCAGGTGCAGGACAAGGCGCGGAACGCTGAACCCGGCGACATGCTCCGGGCGGGCGTTCCGCGTTTTTTTTGCGGAAAAGGGGGGGGAGATGGTTCTTTGGTTTCTGCGTTAAAAAATGAGGCCCGTTTCTCAGCAGGGGGGAGGAGAAACGGGCCCTTTTCCGGCGGAGCCGGAAAACGTCGCAATCGACCTAGTGCCGTCTGTGCAGGAGGTGGCTGACGACAAAAGGACGCGCGGCGATGAGGGCTTCCCATGTGGGAATCATGGAAATAACCGAGGCCACAAGCATGAGCGCAATGCCGCACCACATGTTCACCGGAATTTTTTCGCCGAGCACGATCATGGCGAGAATGGGGGCCAGCACGGGCTTGAAGAAGAAGACGAGCGAGCCCTGCATGGCGGAAGTGGCTTCCATGCCCATGAAGTAGCAGGCGTAGCCGCCGGCGGTGACGAACACGCAGATGTAGAGGAAGTTCAGGATGTTGTGGGAAGTGTAGCCCGAGAAGAAGGGCATGTTGGCGAACATGGGCGCGCCGGCGGCCTGGAGGGCGTCGGCCACGGGCCCGATGTGGCTGATGAGCATGAGCACGATCATTTCGGCGCTGGCGGCGAGGCAGCTGAAGCAGGTGACGGCCACGCCGGAATACTGGGCGCACTGTTTTTTGCCGAGCACGGCGTAGAGGGCGAAGGTGGCGGCGGAGAGCAGCACGAGCACGATGCCCACCGGATCGGCGCTGGTGTGCAGCGGATCAATGATGATGATGGCGGCCACCACTTCGAGCACGAGGGCGGTGATGTGCTGGGGGCGGATGTCGGCGCGCAGGATGAGGTAGGCGAAGCCGAGCACGAGCACGGGATTGCAGCTGAACAGCACACTGACCACCGACGCCGGGGCGTAGAGGATGGACACCTGATAGAGCATCATGCTGACCACGAGGCCGACGAAGCCGAGTCCGGCGAAGCCTTTCCAGGCGGCGAGGGTAACGGTGGCGCCGTGCTGACGCAGGCCGCGCAGCGCGAAGGGAATGAGCAGCAGACCGCCGATGAGGAAACGGGTGCAGGTGAGCTGCATGGGATTGAAGTCGTTGGCCACGGTTTTCAGCGCGACTTCCATGGAGCTGAAGAACACGGTGGCGAGAAAGATGAAGATGTATCCGCGATTCATGGTAAGAGGTTCCTGCCCGGAGGGCCGTTCCCGGGGCGCGCGTGAACAGTACCGCGCTCCTGACATTTCTTGCCTATAGCAGGGGGCAATGATACGGTAAAATACTCATTTGATATGGTAGGTATATCAGAAGCGCATGCCAGGGGGGAAATGTGGAACTGAACTGGGAACTTTGCCGCATATTTTATCAGGTGGCGCGCTGTCGGAATTTCAGTCGTGCGGCGGCGATGCTGTTCACGAGTCAGCCTGCGGTGTCGCGATCGATGGCGGCGCTGGAGCGGGAGCTCGGGTGTCGTTTGTTCATACGCAACCGGCGCGGGGTGGAGCTCACGCCCGAGGGGCGGATTTTTTACGCGCATGTGGAAGCGGGCTGCGAGCAGTTCCGGCGGGGGCGCGAGGAACTGGCGCAGGCGGTGGGCTTGCAGTCGGGGAGCATAGCCATAGGGGCGAGCGAAACGGCGCTGCGGGGCTGGGTGCTGTCGCGACTGGAACGTTTTCACGCACTCTACCCGGGAGTGAAGCTGCGGATGTACGGAGGCACGTCGTTTGAGGCGATGGAGGAACTCAAGTCCGGAGCCATCGACTTTGCGGTGGCGGCGATTTCGGGCGGGGTGTTCCGCTCGCTGAAGGAAACGCGGCTGTGCGAGTTTCGGGACGTGTTTGTGGCGTCGGAGGCGTTCAGTGATTTGAAGGATCGCCCCGTGCCGCTGGAAGAAGTGATGCGTCATCCATTCATCTGCCACAGGCGCGGCACGCTGACGTTCGAGTTTCTGTCGGGAATCTGCAAGGAACACGGCTTGGACTTTGAACCGGCCATGGAACCCGAAACGTCGGATCTCGTGATCGACCTCGTCCGCCACGGCTTCGGCATCGGCTTCGTGCCGGAACAGGCCGCGGAAGAGGCGCTGCGCCGCGGCGACGTGTTCGCGCTGAACATCGCGGAAGACATCCCCCCGCGCAGCATCAGCCTCCTCGAATACGAAGGCCATACCCTCAGCCTCGCTGCCCGCCGCCTCCGCGACATGCTCACCGAAGACGCCTCCCTCCCCGATCCCCGCCCCGACGCGTAAAGGCAGGAAAGGCAGGAAAGGCATGCGGGGGAAATAATTCCCCCCGCGCCCCCCTGATTCTGCCTCCCGGCTTCGCCGGATCGGCAGGACAGGGTGAACGGGAAGATTATGCGCGGAGCAAGGGCGAAGGGGGGAGTGAAGGCCGGAAAGGCGATGCGGCGAGGCTTGGAAGTGCTTGGCAAACTCTGTTCGGTCTGCGGACGCAGTGCAGGCGTGTCCTGTCGGACCCGCCTGCGGTGGCCGACTCCTGTCCGGCCTGCGCCGGACAGTCGTGTCAAAGGAAAGGATTTCCAGATGTTGGGGGAGAGGAAACGTGAGGGGGGCAAAGGTAACCCGGAAGGTGTTCTTTCAACGCTCTGGGGCCCCGGGCGACGTCAGAAGCCCGGCCGACGGCAGGCAAGTAGCCGGAATTCACTTCCGGCGTTAAACGCAGCCGCCGTCGTGCAAGCAATGCAGACCGTATAGTGTGTCTTGCGCAAACGGGCGTGGGAGAGCGGAGCGCCGCGGAGGCAACAGAAGCTGCGGCGCGCTTGAGAGATGTGTTCTTTTATTAATGTTGGCGGCGTATGACGCCGAGGATGTTGGGCAGGGGAATGGCGTCACCGCGGGAGGAAAACATGTAGGATGCGGGCGACATGCCGTTCCAGAGCTGGAAGGATTCGGGCAGGCTGAGGAGCAGGGAGGCTTCGCTGCCGCCTTCCACGTACATGGCACTGTTGAGATTGAGATCGGTGTGAGCCTTGAGGGCTTCCACAAAGTCGTGGACGGAGGCGGGATCGGAGCAGTGGAGGAACAGAATGCGGCCGTTCATGTCTTCGGCAATGGCGGCAATGGCGTGTTCCGGGCCTTTGGCGGGCCATATCTGCTGCGAGTCGGGGCCCATGAGGCGGAAGTTCTGCACCACGATGTCGTAGCGGGGCAGCAGGTTCTGCCAGTCGTCCACGCTGCGGTCGAGCACGGCGGCGCGGGGCAGTCCGTTTTCTCTGGGGCCGGCCACGAAGAAAGCGCCGTAGCGGCTCACGATGCGGCTGTTGTTGGTGCGCTCGCCGCTGCGCATGTAGCCGGTGGAGGTCTGTCCGTCCTTGAGGTACATGCTGGCGTTGATGGCCGCCGTGAGCGCCTTGCTGGCGGCCCACTCGCGCATGGTGGGAATGCTTTGCCCCTCCCAGCGGGAGCTGAACAGGCGGAAATCGTATTCGTCGGTATCGAAGCGGAGCACCCGAATCACGATGCGACGGGAAAATTCGTCGCCCTTGTCTTCCACATAGGCCAGCCTTGCCATGTCCAGCCCCTTTTCCGGACTGAGCCAGACAATCGCGTCGCCCGGGAGCGTAAGGGCAGGCTCGGGTTCTTCCGCGCCGAGCATGGCCGGAAACACGAGCAGAAGCAGAGCGAAGGCTATGGTTCGCAGGGTGTCCATGCCCCTGTTGTAAGCCACTCGCTCCCGATGGGCAAGAAAAACCCTGCACGTCTGCCCGCAACCGGGGAATTATTCCGTCATTCCGGCGTGTTGCGGCGCGACTTTTGGCTTCGCTCATCGCCCGCATGCCCCGGAGAAAAACAATCGGCCCCGTGCTTCTCCCCGGCGCTGAGGCCGGGCGCGCGTTTTTCCCCACGCGCAGCCGTGGGGGCCGCGCGTTTTCTGGCGGCATGTGACTCGGGAAGGCGTTTCCGAACGGCGTGAACGTCTTCTCTGAGTTCTGTCGAGTCCCCCCCCCCCCGCAGGGTGGACGCCTGCACGTCAGCTTTCTTCAACAGGGGCAGAACTTCGCGCGGCGCAGGGCAATTTCCTGTGCCGCAGCGTCTTCCGGGTGGTGGCGCGGAGTTCTGCGCGCATTTTCCCGCCGCAGGGAATCGGAGAGGCGGCAGCGCAGTCCCGCGGCGGCAGGGGAACCTCTCTCCGTTTTTCCCCCTTGCCGCGGGGGATGCGGCGCACGGCCCGGTGCGGAGCGCGGCACTTGACGACCGGGCGTATTTGTCCTACGCCCATATTTTTACGGCGCCGGAAAGCGAGTCTTTCGTTGCGGCCTTTTCAGGAGGCTGAGCGCTGCCGAATACATGCAAGAGGGCAGAGCCCCTGCCAGATAACGGAGTGTCTTTTGGAAGCACAGAAGAAAGCCCGCAAGCCCATCAAGCTTGCCACGAAGTCGGAACATGCGGCCTATTTCATGCCCATGCTGGAGAATTTCGCCGATCACGGCGAACTGAACGAAGTTGTAAAGAACTGCGTGGGCAAGGCCTGCGATCTTCTGGATGCGGGCATTCCGCTGTATCCCAACGATTTCAAGCGAAAGCAGAACGCCGGAGACGTGTGCGCGGCCTACGCCGACATGAGCGGCGAGGAGCTTGAGGCGCTGAACGAGGAATTTGCCATTGCCGGACGCATGATGTCGTCGCGTTCCTTCGGCAAGGTGATTTTCTTCCACGTCATGGATCGCAGCGGCCGCATTCAGTGCTACGCCGAAAAGAGCGTGCTCGGCGACGAAGCGTTTTCGGCCTTCAAGAAGCTCGACGTGGGCGACATCGTGGGCGTGACAGGTCATCTCTTCCGCACCAAGACCGGCGAACTCACCCTGCGCTGCACGAGCGTGCGTCTGCTCAGCAAGTCGTTCCGCGCGCTGCCCGACAAGCACAGCGGTCTCACCGACGTGGAATCCCGCTATCGTCAGCGCTACGTCGATCTGGTGATGAATCCCCGCACGCGCGAGATATTCCGCAAGCGTTCGCTCATCGTGCGCGAGTTCCGCCGCTTCATGGAAGAGCGCGGCTTCATGGAAGTGGAAACCCCCATGCTGCACGCTCTGGCGGGCGGCGCGGCGGCCAAGCCCTTCGTGACGCATCACAACGCGCTCGACATCGATCTTTATATGCGCATCGCGCCCGAGCTCTATCTCAAGCGCCTCATCGTGGGCGGCCTGGAACGCGTGTTCGAGATCAACCGCTGCTTCCGCAACGAGGGCATCGACACCCGTCACAATCCCGAGTTCACCACCTGCGAGTTCTACTGGTCCTACGCCACGTTCGAGGATCTCATGGACCTCACCGAGGAACTTTTCGCGCACATCGCCACGAAGGTGTGCGGCAGCCCGGTGATCACCTATCAGGGAAAGGAAGTGGATCTCACCCCCGGCCGCTGGGCGCGCATGACCTATCACGAGGCGCTCGAAAAGGTGGGCGGTCACAGGCCCGAGTTCTACAACGACATGGAGGCCGTGCGCGCCTATCTCACCTCGCGCGGGGAAAAGTTCATGGAAAGCGAGGGAATAGGCAAGCTTCAGTCCCGTCTTTTCGACCTTGACGTGGAAGAAAAGCTCGTTCAGCCCACCTTCATTTATGCCTATCCTGCGGAAATTTCTCCGCTGGCCCGCCGCAACGACAAGAATCCCGACATCACCGACCGCTTTGAGATCTTCATCTGCGGCTGCGAATACGGCAACGCCTTCTCCGAGCTCAACGACCCCGTGGATCAGCGTCTGCGCTTCGAGGCGCAGGTGGAAGCCAAGGCCGCCGGCGACGACGAAGCCTGCCCGCTCGACAACGACTATCTGCGCGCCCTTGAATACGGCATGCCGCCCACCGCGGGCGAAGGCGTGGGCATCGACCGTCTGACCATGCTGCTTACCGACGAATCCACCATCCGCGAGGTGCTGCTCTTCCCGCTGCTGCGCCCCGAGGTGTAGTCTTTCGGGAACAACGCCCCGGCGCTTCGCCGGGGCTTCCATGAAAGGGGAATCTATGTCGTATTCGCTGTTCATTGCTTCGCGGTATCTCACTTCGCGCAGCAAGCGCACGTTCATTTCCATCATTTCGTTCATGTCGGTGCTCGGCGTGGCCATCGGCGTGGCGGCGCTCGTCATTGTCATGAGCGTGTACAACGGCGTTACCGAGGAAATGCGCGAGAAGATTCTCGGCGCGAATCCGCACGTCATGGTCATGGCCACGCAGGCCGGAGCCTTCGGGCCCGAGGCGGCCAGGGGCGAAGGCGAGGTGATCGAGCGCATACGCGAGACTCCGGGCGTGGTGTCGGCCACGCCGTTTCTGTACGCCGAAGTGCTGCTTTCCACGCCGCAGGGTGCCACCGGTCTGGTGGTGCGCGGCATTGATCCCGTGTCGGCGGGCGAGTCCATGCCGCTTCTGCATCATCTGGAGAGCGGCAGCGTCGAGGATCTCGTGCGCGAGTCCGGCCCCGCAGGCATGATCGTGGGTCACGATCTGGCGCGGCGCTTCAATCTGCGCGTGGGCAGCAGGGTGAACCTCATGTCTCCGGCAGGGCAGCGCACCACGGCGGGCTTTGTGCCCAAGCTGCGCTCGTTCCGGGTGGTGGGCGTGTTCAAGTCCGGCATGTCGGATTTCGACAGCCGCCTCGCCTATGTTTCCCTGGGCGCGGCGCAGGAGCTCATGGGCTATCCCGACGGGCACGTCTCCGGCGTGGAAGCCTTCGTGAAGAATCCCTACGACGCCCGCGACATCGCCAGGGACGTGGCCGAACGCCTCGGCCCTCCCTTCTATTCCCGCAACTGGATCGACATGAACGCCAATCTTTTTGCGGCGCTTCAGCTTGAGCGCTTCGGCATGTTCATCGTGCTGCTCATGGTCATTTTGGTGGGCTCGTTTTCCATCATCACGTCGCTGGTCATGCTGGTCATGGAAAAGACCAAGGATATCGCCATATTGATGTCCATGGGAGCCACGGCGGCGGGCGTGCGGCGCATCTTCATGTTTCAGGGAGCCATCATCGGGGCTGTTGGCACATCCATAGGTTATGTGCTAGGAATCGTGCTGGCGCTGCTCCTCAAGAAGTATCAGTTCATCGAGCTGCCTCCCGGCGTGTACATGATGGACACCCTGCCGGTCATCATCGACCCGGTGGATCTTCTTGTCATCGGAGCGGTGTCCATGCTGCTGTGTTTCGTGGCCACCATCTATCCCGCCAGGCAGGCGGCCCGTCTCGTGCCTGCCGAGGCCCTTCGCTATGAATAACGACGTTCTCGCTCCCATCGACTTTTCGGATCATCCGCTCTACCAGGTGCGCCACGCGCAGAAAACCGTGGAGAGCCCGGCCGGCGAACTGACCATTCTGCGCGACGTGAGTTTCGACGTGAAGGCGGGCGAGGCGCTGGCCATCGTGGGCTCGTCGGGATCGGGCAAGTCCACGCTGCTGCACATTCTGGGCACGCTCGACCGCGCCACCGGCGGCAGCGTGCTTTTCGAGGGGCGCGATCTTTCGGCGCTCACCCCGCAGGAAGCGGCGCAGTTCCGCAATCGGGAACTGGGCTTCGTGTTTCAGTTTCATCATCTGCTGCCGGAGTTCACCACGGTGGAAAACGTGGCCATGCAGGCCATCATTGCGGGCATGCCGCGGCGCGAGGCGCTGGAACGCGCCGCCGAAGCGCTGGAACGGGTGGGGCTTGCCGAACGGCTGAACCATCACGTGACCACGCTTTCGGGGGGCGAGCGACAGCGCGCGGCCATAGCGCGGGCCACGCTTTTGTGCCCCAAGGTGCTGCTGGCCGACGAGCCCACCGGCAATCTGGATGAAAAAACGGGCGCCCGCGTGGCGGACGTGCTGAAACAACTCAATCGCGACATGGGCATGACCCTTGTCATCGTGACGCATAACCGGGAACTTGCGGACAATATGGACCGCAGCCTTGAACTGAGATCGGGAGAGCTCTATGCGCAAGATTCTTTCTAGTCTGGCCTGTGCCGTGGCCTGCCTTGTTGTGTGGGCGGGCCTTGCGGACGCGGCCCAAACCCGTGTGCTGGTGTTGCCTTTCGCCGTCAATGCTCCGTCGGCGCAGGCGCAGCTTGCCCGAGATCTGCCCTCGCTGGTGCGTCAGGGATTCGAGGCGCGCGGCATAGCGGTCATACCCACGTCGGCGTCGGACAAGAGCGCGTCGTCCACGGTGGCGAGCGCCAAGCAGCGCGCGCGTTCGGCGCGGGCGGGCTATGCCGTGTACGGCAGCCTGAGTCAGGTCGGCGAACATTTCAGTCTCGACATGCAGCTTGTGCCTGCCTCGGCGTCGGGTTCGCGGGCGTATCACATGGAAGGGGCCAGTCTTCTTGAGCTTCAGCCTGCGGTGAACAGCCTTGTGGGCCAGATGGTGATTGATCTGGATTCCGCCTCTCCTGTGCGCACGGCGGCGAAGGCGTCGCGCGGCGGCATTGCGGACATTCAGGTGCGCGGCCTCAAGTTCATCGACAAGGACAGAGTGCTTGTGCGCGTAGGCTCCCGCACGGGCGATCCCGTGGACGAGGATCGCGTGGACGAAGACGTGCGCAACATCTGGGATCTGGGCTACTTCAACGACGTGAGCGCCGACGTGGAAAACACGGGCGCCGGCCCTGTGCTGGTGTTCACGGTGGTGGAGAAGCCGCGCATTGAAGAGGTGCGCGTGGAAGGCTCGGAAGCGGTGAAGATAGGCGACATTACCGAAGCGATGTCCACGCACACCGACTCCGTGCTCAATGAGAAGGTGCTTGCGGACGACCTGCAGAAGGTGACCGATCTTTATCACAAGCAGGGCTTTTACCTGGCGCAGGTGACCTACGAAGTGCAGCCGCGCGCCGACGGCGCAGCCGCGGTGCTGGTGCTGCACGTGAACGAAGGCAGCAAGCTCTATATTAAGGAAGTGGCCATCGAGGGCCTCAAGGAAATTTCTCCCGACGACGTGAAGGACTTCCTTTCTCTGAAGGAGCGCGGCCTGCTTTCGTGGTTCACGGGCACGGGCGTGCTCAAGGACGATCTGCTGGAACGCGACTCGCAGGCCATCCGCGCGTACTTCATGAAGCACGGCTACGTGGACGGTCAGGTGGCGGCCCCCGAAGTGCAGTATGACGACGACGGCATCCGGGTGATCTTCCGGGTGCGCGAGGGCGTGCATTACAAGGTGGGCGACGTGATTCTTCAGGGCGATCTCATCGACACGGAAGACCGTATCCGCGAGCAGATCACCATGGACGAACATCAGGCCGCAGGCGACTATTTCGACGTGGAAGTGCTTCAGAACGACGTGAAGGCGCTCACGGACTTTTACAGCGACTACGGCTACGCCTTTGCGAACATCGATGTGGATCCGCGTCCGCGTCCGGAAGCGGGCGTGGTGGACGTGGTGTACACGGTGAAGCCCGGGGAACGTCAGTACATCCGCCGCGTGGAGGTGGAAGGCAACGACCGCACCCGCGACAACGTCATCCTGCGTGAAATGCGTCTGGCCGACGGACAGCAGTTCAGCGGCGCAAAGATGCGTCGTTCTGCGCAGCGCCTGGAAAAGACCAGATATTTCAGTGAAGTGAATCCCACGGTGGTGCCCACGGGCACGCCCGGCGAAGTGGATTTGAAAATGGGCGTGAAGGAAACCGAAACCGGCGTGGTGAGCGTGGGCTTCGGCTACTCCACCTACGACAAGTTCGGCGTGATGGCGTCCATCACGGAGAACAACCTGTTCGGACGCGGCTACACGCTGGGTCTGTCGGCGTACACGTCGGCGAGCGAGCGCTACCTTGAAGCGTCCTTCGTGAACCCGCGCGTGTTCGACACCTACTGGGGCTTCTCCATCAGCCCGTACACCATCGACGAGGAATGGTCGTACTTCTACAAGCGTTCCACGGGTGTGCGTCTCGGCCTGTTCCATCCCATCGGTGAATACACGAACGTGCATTTCGGCTACAAGTTCGAGCGTTACAACCTGTATCACATGTCGGACAACGCTTCGCAGATCATTCAGGCGTACCGCGGCAAACACTGGGCGAGCACGGTGTCCATGGGCATTTCTCGCGACACCACCAACCGCGCGACGTTCCCCACGGAAGGCACGCGCGTGTCTCTGAACATGCAGTACGGCGGCCCCTGGACCGGCAGCGACGACAGCTTCTTCAAGCCGATTCTCGAAGCGGGCTTCTACTACGGCCTGAACGACACCAACATTCTGCACGTGCGCGGTCGCGTGGGCGCGGTGTACAAGGCCGACGACGACAAGACCATCCCCGTGTTCGAGCGCTTCTGGATAGGCGGCATCCGCAGCATCCGCGGCTACTCCTACGACGACATCTCGCCGCGGGATCCGAGAACGGGTGAAACCATCGGTTCCGACCGCATGGGCTACGCGAACTTTGAATACATCTGGGTGGTGAAGCCTGATCTGGGCCTGGCCTTCGTGCCGTTCTACGACATCGGCTTCAACACGGACAGCGCGCAGACGTCGAGCGTGTTCGACAAGGTGTATTCGTCTGCGGGTCTGGAAGTGCGCTGGCGCTCGCCGATGGGCGATCTGCGCTTTGCCTACGGCTATCCGCTTTCCGAGAACGCGGACGGCACCAGACGCCACAGCGGCCGGTTTGAGTTCTCGATGGGTCAGGCCTTCTAGGCCGTATCCTTCGGGGCGAGCGGCGGACGCTTTTTGCGCCGCGATTGCCGCATGACTATCAAGGGGGGAGGGGCAACCTTCCCCCTTTTGCGTAGAGCGGCGGAACGGGGATGGCGACGCCGCAGAACCGGTGAGGCAGCGAGCACCCCAAACGGCGGAAGGTGCAGCGCTCTGCTTTGCTTTTCCTCCCGGAAAAGAGCGGGGCGTCCGGGAAGAGCAGGGCGGCGGGGGAAAGCTCCCGTGCCCGTCAGCCCCCCGGCGGAACCCGGAACCGGTGTCCCGTGATTTCGCACCCCGGGCTTTGAGCGCTTCGTCGTTGTGCGCGCATCCCGTGCCGACCGGTGTTTTCCCGGCGCTCGCCCGACGCCGGGCCTGCCCGGTGGGGAATGCCCGTTCCGTTCGACCGCCGCGCGCCCTTACCTGCCACCCCGTGAGCTTGCACCACGGGCTTTGGATGTCGTTCCGTCCTTCCGGTGCAGGACGCCCGCGCCCCGAAACGGACGCAACGCGCGCCGGACGTGTCCCGAATCTGGACGCGCGGAGCTTCCGCACTCTGAGTCCGGGCGTCGCCCCCGGTTTTGGATGTCGTTCCGTCCCGCGGAGCGCCGCCGTTTTCCCCGAATGTCGCCCCTTCCCGCGGCGCGTTCACATTTTCCGGGCTTCGGCCCCCCAAAAAAACGTTTTTCACTCCAACCCGCGCCCCGCGCACAGAGTTTC
This sequence comes from uncultured Mailhella sp., assembly GCF_944324995.1. Taxonomy (GTDB): domain Bacteria; phylum Desulfobacterota; class Desulfovibrionia; order Desulfovibrionales; family Desulfovibrionaceae; genus Mailhella. The sequence continues at coordinate 3,659 of NZ_CALUYL010000011.1, read as the reverse complement.
CATGAAATACGATGCCATTATTTTTGATCTGGACGGCACGCTGCTCGACACGCTCGAAGACCTTGCCGACGCCGTAAACCACGCCCTGTCCGGCTGCACGACTGTCCGCCGCAGCATGGACGAAGTGCGCTCCTTCGTGGGCAACGGCGTGCGCACTCTCATGATCCGCTCCCTGCCCGGCGGCGAGGAGAGCCCGTACTTTGAACAGGCCTTTGCGTCCTTCCGCGAATACTACGCCGCCCATTGCCGCGATCATACCCGCGCCTATCCGCAGATTCCGGAACTGCTGAACGAACTTTCCGCGCGCGGCCTGAAACTCGGCATCGTGTCCAACAAGTCCGACAGAGAGGTCAAGGAACTGAATCGCGCCTTCTTCGGCGGCCTCTTTCCCGCCGCCCTCGGCGAGCGCCCCGGCGTGCGCCGCAAGCCCGAACCCGACAGCCTCCTCGAAGCCATGAAGGAACTTTGCGTCGATAAAAGCCGCACCCTCTACGTCGGCGACTCCGACGTCGATATCCGTACCGCCGCCAACGCCGGCGTCCCCTGCGTCTCCGTCACCTGGGGCTTCCGCACCGAAGACTTCCTCCGCTCCTCCGGCGCCTCCACCGTCATCCACTCCCCCCTCGAACTCCTTGATTTGATTTAGAGGAAGGGGACCAGACAAGAGCACTCGGGGCGCTGCCCCGAACCCTGCCGGGGGAGATAATCTCCCCCGGGCCCCCATGATTCCGCCGACGGCTGCGCCCTCGGCGGGTGACTGCGGATGCCGGGGTACTTGGCAGGCGCTGTTCGGTCTGCGGACTCAGTGCAGGTGTGCGCTGCTGCGCCCACCTGCGGTGGCCGACTCCTGTCCGACAAATGTCGGACAGTCGTGTCAAAGGAAGGGATTTCCAGATAGTTGGGGGGGGGAGAACATTAACAGGCTGCATACGACGGAGCAGGGGCCTTCGCTCCGACTTTACGCAGACGGAGAAAACATGGTATCAGACACAAAGGAACCTTTTCCGCTCTGCGCGGTCATTTTTCCGGAGTGCGTACCATGAAGCAAAACGACGGAAATCCGAAACCGATCCTCGGGCAAAAGCTCTTCACCAGAAATTTCGTTCTGATCTGTCTGGCCAATCTCTGCACCTGCATGGCGGGCTATTCCATTATGCCCGTGCTGCCGCTCTATCTCATGGACGTACTGCACTGTCAGAAATCCGTCATGGGCGTGGCCATGGCCGTATTTCCTCTGGTGGCATTGTTGTTCCGGCCGTTTTCCGGCGTCATTGCCGACAGGTTCGACAGACGGCACGTTCTTATTTTCTCCACGCTTTCCTGTGTGGTATGCTTTCCGCTCTGCCTTGTGGCTTCGGGCGTGCTGGTCTTCATGCTTGTCCGCTTCACGCACGGCCTGGTCTTTTCCTCCATGACCACCTCGCAGGCCACGCTTGCCGTGGACTTCATGCCCGAAGGCAAAATGGGCACAGGCATCGGCATTTTCAGCAGCACCGTGTCGCTCGGCATGATCTTCGGCCCCATGCTCGGCCTCTCCGCGGCCGCCTTTTCCTATGCCGCCGCCTTCTGGGTTCCGGCGGGATTCGCGTTCGCGGGAGCCGTGTTTCAAATGCTTCTGCGTCCGCGAAAGCAAATCGTCATACGGCAAAAGAAGCTCTCGCCCGACATGTTCTTCATGAAGGAAGGCACATTCGCCCTTCTCGCGCTGCTCATCGCCTCCTTCATGCAGGGCATGATTACCAACTACCTTTCCGTGCTTGCCAGAGAAAACGGCCTTGCCGACTACGCCAGCCTCTATTTCCTGTTCATGGGCCTGGGGCTCATGGGCAGCCGACTCTTTTCCGGCTACATCGTCGATCACGGCTTCATTGCGCAGCTTATCTGCTTCTCTGAGCTCGCCACCCTGGGCGGAGCCATGCTGCTTTCCTGCACCGCGTCGCCCATAGTGTTCGTGCTCTGCGGCACGTGGCTCGGCATCTCGCTGGGCGCGCTCATGCCGAGCTTTCAGACCATTCTCATGTCCCTTGCCGACAAGTCCCGTCGCGGCGTGGCAAGTTCCATGTACTTCATCGGCATGGACGGCGGCCTCTTCCTCGCCCTGTTGAGCGGCGGCGTCATTGCCGACGCCCTGGGCATGGACGCCGCCTATCGCGTGGGCGCGCTGGGACAGCTCGCCTCCCTCGCCATCTTCCTGAAATTCGTTCTTCCCCAGCTGCGTCGCCGCAATGCACACGTTTGACGAGCGCCCGCACTCCCGCCCCGCCGAGGGCGAAGCCTGAGGCGGAAACAGGGGGGCGCGGGGGGAATTATTTCCCCCGCATGCCTTTCCTGTCTTTCCTGCCTTTCACACCCGGGAGACGCCGGGGCCGGAGAGGGCGCTTTTGCCGTTGCCGAGGGGGGAGACCTGGATTTGGAGGGAGACGCGGTCGCGGACGGCCTGGACGTGTGAGATGATGCCTATCATTTTTCCTTTTTGTCTCAGGGAAGCGAGCATATCGAGGGCGGTGCCGAGGGCTTCTTCGTCGAGGGTGCCGAAGCCTTCATCGAGGAAGACGGAGTCCACGCGGACGTTGCGGCTGGCCATTTGTGCGAGTCCGAGGGCGAGGGCGAGGCTGACGATGAAGCTTTCGCCGCCGGAGAGGTTGCGGGAGGAGCGCACGGCGTCGGCCTGGTAGCGGTCGATGACGTTGAGGGTGAGGGCTTCGGTTTTGCTGTGGACGAGCAGGTAGCGGTCGGTCATGAAGGCGAGCTGCCGGTTGGCCATGATGATGAGTCGGCGGAAGGTGAGTTCCTGGGCGTAGTTGCGGAATTTTTTTCCGTCGGCGGAGCCGATGAGCGCATTGAGGGCGTTCCAGCGGCGGCAGGTGTCGGCCTGTTTTTTGAGCTGGCCGGTCAGTTCGGCGGCCTGCGATTTGCGTTCCGCGTTGGCGCTGAGCCGTTCCTGAAGGCTGCCGAGGGTGCGCAGGGCGTTTTCGCGTTCGGCGCGGGTTTCGGCGAGGGCCTGTTCGGTGGCGTCGCGGGGCGGCAGGGGCAGGCGCTGTTCGGCGCGCTTGCGGGCAAGGTCCTTTTGGCGGGCGTCGAGAGCGGCGGCGCGTTTGGCGAGATGGTCGCGTTCGCTCGCAAGCTCGTCCATCGCCTCTTTGGAAAGCAGGGCCGCGCGGCAGGCCTGCTCGTCGGCAAAGCGTTCGGCGGCGAGGTGTTTTTCGAGGGCGGCTTCCATGTCGCGCAGGGCCGAGGCGCGCTGAGTCAGGCGCTCGGCAAGGGCGGCGGCGTCGCTGCGGCTGCGGGCCAGCGCGCGGGAGGCGTCGTCGAGGCTTCCGCGCAGAGCTTCTTCCTGTTTTTCCAGTTCTTGCAGACGGTTGCGGGCTGCCTGCTCTTCGTTGTCCACGCTGCGCAGGCCGAAGAGGGCGCGGCGTGCGGATTCGAGGGAGGCGAGGGCGGACGCGAGGCGGTTGCGGTTTTCCTGCGCGCTGTCGTGTTCGGCGATCGCCGAGTTCAGGGCCTGGGCTCTCACGTCGATGAGGCGCGTCTGTTCGGCAAGCGCGTTGCGCGCTTCCACTTCGCGGGCGAGCAGATCGGCGTAGCGGCGGCGGCGTTCGGCAAGAAGATTCACGGCCTCGCGAAGCGTCGCGGGGGCTTCGTCTGCGCGCCGGAAGGCG